>AFUS01000005.1 GCA_000223315.2 Parvimonas sp. oral taxon 393 str. F0440
TTGAATTTAATTTTTAGGAGGATTTATAATATGAATAAGATGAAGAAAAAAGCATTTACACTTATTGAACTTTTAGTTGTTATTGCTATACTAGCAATTTTGATTTTAATCGCGGTTCCTAGATATAATAATTCAAGAGTTAAGGCTGATAAAACTGCTCATTCCGCAAATGTTAGAGTTTTAGAGGTTGCAGGGCTTAGATATTTAACTGAGGAAAAAGTTGAAACTGATATGGATATTACTGAAGAATTGGTAAATAAAAAGTATATAAAAGAAATGCCTAAATTACCTAAGTCTATAAAAGGAACAAATTATAAAGTTGAAATCAAAAATGGTGATATTATAGTAACACCGGCAGTTGAAAAAGATGATTAAAAGAAAATCATTTACTCTTATAGAATTAATTGTCTGTTTAGCTATAATTTCTGTTATGGTTATGATTATTAAAGTAAATTTTGTGAATAACAAAAAATCAATTGCCCTTGAAGAACTGAATTTGATAGCTGAAAGTATTGAAAACGCAAAAGTCTTTTCTATAGAAAACAGGGAAAATGTTGTTTTAGAATCTGATTCAAAAAATGATACTTTTAATATTTCATCAGAAGGATATATTTTTAAAAAATTTTATTGTAAAAACTTGAATATATTGAATAGTATTAAATTGGAATTTAACACAAACGGAATTCCAAGTGAAGGAAAGACTTTTAAATTTTCATATAAAAAAGAGAATTATGAAATTAGAATAAGACCTGTAACAGGTTTTGTTAATGTGATTAAAGATGAAAAATAATTTTTTTAGAAATAGAGCATTTACAATGATAGAATGTATTTTTGCAATTTTTATTTTATCTGTTATAAGTATTTATATAATTTTTGGAATTAATACTTTTTTACGAATTCAAAATGTCAATATAAATAATAATGAAAAATTGTTAGGTATTGAAAATACAGTTGTTCTTATAAGAAATAATATAAAAACTAATAAGTCTATTTTAAATGAAGTGAATACTAAAAAATATGATGTTAAAATTTCAGATTTAGGTGAATTATATAATATAAAGATTTTTTTAAAAGATGACATGGAGAAAGTATATGAATTTTATATATCCAAATAAATTAAAATCATTTACATTGTTAGAGCTTTTAATTACAATTGTAGTTTCAAGTATTATTGTTATTTGCTGTGTGTATATTTTTTATGGAACATACTTTGCAAATTTGAATCAAAGAAAAAATTATTCAAAATTAGAACAAATAAATTATGCAATGGAATATATGGAAAATGAAATTTCTGATTCGGTAGAAACTAAAGTTGATTCAGATGGAATAAAGATAAAAAGGTATAGATATAATTCTTTTATAAGCGAAAATTCAAATCATACAATATCGAAAGTAAATGAAATAGCATATAAAAAAGTAAAATATGGGAATAGATATGAAATTCGCAGGATATCTAAAGACATTTTAAATTCAACATATTATGGTAGTAATTTGTTGATAAAAGATTTAGATTTTTTTAATGTGGAAAAATCTGGTGATTATTTGATTTTAAGGTTTTCTTTTAATAGTAAAGAATATACTAAATACATTTTTTTGAAGAATAAAAAAATTGAATATCTTACGGGAGAAAATTGATATGAAATGTAAATCTTATATTATGCCGATTGTTCTGTTAATATTTTCTTTAGTTGTTGTTGCATTTTTTTCGATTTATCATAGAACGATTAATACTCATAATCATAAAAATTCAAAAGAAAAATCTATTCATAAAAAATTGGAAGAAATAGGTTTGGAAGATATTCTAGGTACGAAGAATACTTTAAATTTTATAAATAGTAAATTAAACAATAGGGAGAATTTTAATTTAAGGATAAATATTAGTGAATTGTTGAAAGTTAATAATATCAATGACTATTCAAAATATTTTGAAAAATACAATTTAACCTTAAATAGTAAGAAGATTAAGAAAAAATTAAATTTTTATGATAAAAGAAGTGGGGCTGTATCTTATTTTGTTCATCAATATGAAATTTTTTTTGAAGTAAGGAATAATAATAATCTTGTTGAATATAAGATTGTTGATAAAAATAGAATAGAAAATTATTTATTTGATTTGCAAGTTAAGAATTTTATTGATGGGAAACTTAAAATGTTAAGTAATGATTTTTATTTTGATTTAAATAAAGATTATTCTAAATTATATGATAGAATTTTTAGTGATGAAATACAAAATACATATTCTGAAGATTTAAGAATTTATGATTATAAAGATAAGATATATTTTATGTATAACGAACAATATATCAAATTATTGAAAAATTATCTCTTATACAAGGGATTTGAAGCAGAAAATATAGACTTAAACTTATGTGATATTGATAATTTTGCAAATAAGCATAATTTACTGAATTGTTCTAGAGATGATTTCATTAAAACTTTGCTAATAGAAAATTCAGAATATATTAAGGATTATAAATATAATATTATAAACATTAATATTAAAAATAAGCTATATTTTGATTTAAGTAAAGAGGTAAAAGTTTTTAGTAATTTAAAAATAGAAGATAAAGGTGAGGTTATTGTTACTGATAACAGACTTAAAATTCAGGGAGTTTTTGTAAATAATTCAAATAAAGAAAAGTTTGATTTTAATTTTGAAGGGATTTTGTTTTCAAAAAACAAATTAACAAGTAAATATAAATTTTTGCCGGAAGTCTTAGATGTGACTGCAAGATTTATAAAAATAAGTGAAGATTTTTACTTGGAAAAAATAGATAATAATGATATTAAGTAGTTTGATTAAAAGTGATAAATTTGATATACTATACCTGTTAAAGTTTATTTTTTGGAGGATAATTAAGTGCAAATTAAAATTATAAATAGAAGTAAGAACGAAAATCCTACTTATGCTACAGAAGGAGCTTCAGGATTTGATTTAAGAGCCAATTTGGAAGAAGATTTAGTGATTAAGCCTATGGAGAGATTGGCAGTACCAACTGGTATATTTATAGAAATACCTTTAGGATATGAAGGTCAAATAAGAGCTAGAAGTGGAATGAGTTTAAAGCATGGCATAACTATGGCAAATGGTGTTGGTACTATAGATAGTGATTATAGAGGAGAAATAAAAGTTCTAATTGTTAATATTTCTGATAGAGAATATGTTATAAAAAATAATGATAGAATTGCACAAATGATAATTACAAAGTATGAAAGAGTTGATTTTAAACTTGTAGAGGAACTTTCAGATACATCCAGAGATAAAGGTGGGTTTGGTCATACAGGTTATTAGTAGGGGAAAATATGGAAAATAAGAGAAAAACAAGGTCTAAGACAAAAAAACTAATTTTAATAAAGATTATAAACTATTTAAGAATATTATTTTGGGATTGTTTTTACTGAATTCTTTTTTTATTATATTTTCTTTTTTTGCTAATACAGGATTTTTAGGAAATTTTGTAAAAAATATTTTTCAAAAGTTATTTGGTAGTACATATTTTATATTCTTAGTTATTATGGAAATAATTTATATAGTCGTACTTCTTGGAAAACTAAATAAAAAGAATAAAAATCGTAGCATTATGTCTTTATTATTGTTTTTTAATTATATGGCTATAGTTGATTTATCAAATAACACCTCTAATAATTTGTCAATAAAATTTGCAGTTGTAAAAAGTATCACTCCGAAAGGAAGTGGTTATATTGGTGCTATTTTAGGATATTTTTATAATATTATGATTGGAACAATAGGCCTTTATATTTTTACTTTTTTAATAGGATTATTTTTGATATTATCATTTTTAGATATAACATTTGTTGACTTTTTAAAGATTATGAAAAGTTATATTTTAAAAGCTTATGAAAATATAAATAATAAATATTTAAAATATAAAGAAGAAAAAGCACTAAAAGATAAAACAAATGAAGCAAATAATGTAGAAACTTTAGAAATTATTGAAAATGTAGATAATTTTGAAGAAAGAGAAATTGTTGTTTCAAATCACAATGATAGCGTATCTAATAAAAATGATATTGAGATTGTAGAGATGGAAAAAGAGCATTTATTAGACAGTTTTAATTTATTTCCTGATGATAATATAGGTAATTTAGATAAAAAAGATGATATTACTGAAAAAAAATCAGATGATTTAGATATAAAGATTACTACTTCAGAAGTGAAAAAGATAGAATATAAAATTCCATCATTAAGTTTATTAAAGGGAAGTAAAACTAAAGAAACTGAATCGGAATTAACTTTAAAACAAAGAGCTAAAAAAATAGAAACAACTTTAAAAAGTTTTGGAGTAGGAGCAAAAGTTGTTAGAATAAATAAAGGACCAACTGTAACTTGTTTTGAATTACAACCTGATATGGGAGTTAAAGTTAATAAAATTGTAAATCTAGCAGATGATTTATCTTTAGCATTAGCATCATCGGATATAAGAATTGAAGCTCCAATTCCGGGTAAATCTGTTATAGGAATAGAGGTTGCCAACACTTTAAAAGAGAATGTGTCTTTGAAAGAGATATTGTCTTCAAGAGAGTATCAAAGTTGTACTTCTAAGATGCCTATGGCTTTAGGAAAGACGATTTCAGGTGAAATTATTGTTTCTTCAATTGATAAAATGCCACATATGTTAATTGCAGGTGCAACAGGTTCAGGAAAATCTGTTTGTATTAATACATTAATTATGAGTATTTTATATAAATCTTCTCCTGATGACGTAAAGATGATTTTAATAGATCCAAAGGTTGTTGAACTAAAAATATATAATAATATTCCACATCTTGCTATACCGGTCGTAACAGATTCAAAGAAAGCAAGTGCAGCTTTAAATTGGGCTGTTAGAGAAATGGAAAGACGTTATACTTTATTTTCTGATAACCAAGTTAGAGATATTAAAGGCTATAATGAAAAACAAAAGACTGATAAATTGGAAAAATTACCATATTTAGTTATAATTATAGATGAGCTTTCTGATTTAATGATGGTAAGTGCAAATGAAGTAGAGTCATATATTTGTAGACTTGCTCAAATGGCAAGAGCATGTGGTATTCATTTAATAGTTGCAACTCAAAGACCATCTGTTGATGTTATAACAGGAACAATAAAAGCTAATATTCCTTCTAGAATATCTTTCCAAGTATCTTCACAGATAGATTCAAGAACTATTTTAGATTCTTCCGGAGCAGAAACACTGTTGGGAAAAGGTGATATGTTGTTTAATCCTTCCGGGCTTTCAAAACCTATTAGAATTCAAGGTTGTTTTGTTTCTGATAGTGAAGTTGAAGCAGTTGTTAATAATATTAAAGAACAAATGCAAGAAGTGTTTTATGATGAAGAAATTATTAAAAATATTGAATCTGAGGTTTCAAATATGGATAATAGTGACGACGAAGATGTTGATGATTTATTTTATGATGCAGTCAGAATAGTTCTGGAGGAAAATTCCGCTTCAATATCTCTATTACAACGTAAGATGAAAATTGGATATGCTAGAGCCGGAAGAATAATTGATGAAATGGAAAGTAGAATGATTGTTGGAAAACAAGAAGGAAGTAAGCCTAGAAAAATTTTAGTTGGATTTGATTATTTAGATAAAATGAAAGGGGACAATAATGAATATAGCAAATAAATTAACTTTGTTTAGAATATTTTTAGTACCAGTTTTTATAATGAGTTTGTTATTTTTAGGGATTGATAATATTTTAGGCTTTCTAATTTTTGTAATTGCCTCTTTAACTGATATGTTAGATGGATATTTAGCAAGAAGTAGAAATTTAGTTACTACATTTGGGAAATTTATGGATCCTTTAGCGGATAAAATATTAGCATGTTCAGCACTTGTAATGCTTGTACAATTTGGAAAAGTTGAAGCTTGGATGGTTTGTATAGTTTTGGCAAGAGAGTTCATAATTTCAGGGTTTAGACTAATTGCAGCATCAAATGGAATAGTTATATCAGCTAGCATTTATGGAAAAATAAAAACTATAACACAACTTTTTGCTATAAGTTTTATTCTCTTAAATTCTACGAATTTAATAAAAATTCCACTGAATATTGATGTTGTATTGTGGTATATATCTGTTATATTTACTGTAATTTCAGCAGTTGATTATATTTGGAAAAACATAAAAGTATTAGATTTAAACAATATTTAAAATAGGAGGAAATAATGGCAATAAAGAAAACTGATAAGTTTGAAAGAATAGAAGATAAAGATGAAAGAAAAAAAGCTCTATCCATTGCACTTGAAAAAATTGAAAAAGATTTTGGAAAAGGAATAATAATGAGAATGGGTGATGCCCCTAAAGTAAATATAGAATCAATAAGCACAGGAGCAATGAACTTGGATATTGCTTTAGGAATTGGAGGAATACCTAAAGGAAGAATTGTTGAAATTTATGGTCCGGAATCTTCCGGTAAAACTACATTAACATTGCATATAATAGCAGAAGCCCAAAAAATTGGAGGAGTAGCGGCATTCATTGATGCAGAGCATGCTTTGGATCCTGAATATGCCAGAAAATTAGGAGTGGATGTTGATAATTTGCTTATTTCACAACCTGATACAGGAGAACAAGCACTAGCTATTGTGGAAGCATTGGTTAGAAGTTCTGGAATTGACTTAGTTATAGTTGACTCTGTTGCGGCACTTGTTCCTAGAGCGGAAATTGAAGGAAATATGGGAGATTCTCATATGGGATTACATGCAAGACTTATGAGTCAAGCATTGAGAAAGTTAGCAGGGATAATCTCAAAGTCAAATACAACTGTTGTATTTATTAATCAATTAAGATCAAATATTTCAACTAATCCTTATGCCGGTGGAGGTCCTGCTGAAACTACAACAGGAGGTAGAGCTTTAAAATTCTATGCGAGTGTAAGAATCGATATAAGACGTGCTGAACAATTAAAACAAGGTGATGGAGAACCATATGGAGCAAAAACTAAAGTAAAAGTAGTTAAAAACAAAATGGCACCTCCATTTAAAACATGTGAATTTGATATAATTTTTGGTGAAGGAATATCAAAACTTGGAATTATAGTTGATATGGCAGCAGATAAAAATATTATTAAAAAGTCAGGTGCATGGTATAGTTGTGGAGATATTAAATTAGGACAAGGAAAAGAAAAAGCAAAAGCTTATTTAGAAGAACATCCAGCATTTTTAGAAGAAATAAAAGAAAAAATATATGCAGCTTATGGCATTGATTATGAGAAAAAAGATGTTCCGGAAGAAATTGAGACAACGACTTTAGTAGATGAAGAAATCGAAAATTCAGAAGAATTATTGTTGGATGATTTAATAATTGAATAATTTTTATATTAAAGATGAGATTAGATGCTCATCTTTTTTATGTGGATTCTATATAAGATGATTTTTATTTATTATTATGATATAATAAATATGATTTTATTCCATATATTAAAGCGATATTTTTTATATAATAGTCGTTTTAATTTAATTATGATATAAAATAATTATTTTTTAGGAGGTTTTATGAAAATAGATTTATTGAAAGACAGTTTTATAAATATTTCTAAAAATATTTATGATTCTGATTTTATTAATTTAGCAAAAATTAATTGTGGAAAAATATGTTTTGATGATAACACTCTGTTTCTTTCTAAAAGTAGTAAAAATAAACTAAATTCTCAACCGATAGAAAATAACAAAGAATGTATTTATATTTTTAAGTATTTTGATTCTTATGGGATACTAGCTGATTTGCCAATTGAAGAATATATTTCTGAGAAAATAAAATGTCATGAACTTGTTTTACCGGATGTTATTCAAGGGATGATTGCAAATTATCATATTTACAATTCCGAAACCGCTCCTTCTTTCATTGTGCATAAAGAAGAAATTGATTATGAAAGTATTATTGAAGAAAAAAATACGAAAAAGAATATCATTTTGATAATATTGATTTATATGTATATTTTAGAGATGAAGCAAAAGAAATTCTAGAAAAATTTTCAGGTATAGAGCAAATGTATGTAGCTGATGGTCACCATAGATTATATACATCTTCCATGTTAAAAAACAAAAATACTGTTTTTTCTTGTTTTTTAAGTTTTTCACAAGTAAAAATTTCTCCTATTCATAGAGTAATAAAAAATATAGATGCTACTTCTTTTGAAAAGGCAAGAATATTTATGGATAGCTTTTTAGAAGTTTTTGATGAGGGAGAATTGAAAAAAGGATTTGTCAGAATATCATATCAAGGAGATTCTTTTCTTGTAAAGTTAAAAGATACAGAAAAGGATTTGTTTTGGAATAATGATGTTTTTAGAATGAATACTCAAATTATTTCAACGGCTTTTTAGAATTTTAAATTTTTCAAATGTTGAATATATTGGAGATTGTGATTTAGATTCAACGAAGAAAAATCTTGGTAAAAATGAAGTATTAATTGAAATTTGTCCATTAGATTCTGATGAATTTATGGAATTAGCTAATGAAGTCTGTGTACTTCCACCGAAATCTACATTTTTTATTCCAAAGTTTCCATCATTTTTAGTTTTTAAAAAGTATAAATAGGAGGTACTTAAATGCAAGCAGTTATATTAGCCGCAGGACTTGGTAGCAGATTAAAGAAACTTACTGAAAATAATACAAAATCAATGGTAGAAGTAAATGGCATTTCTTTAATGGAAAGAATGCTTAGAATATTAGATAAAAAATCTCTTTCAAATATTGTTGTCGTTACAGGATATAAGAGTGAGTTTTTTATTAATTATATAAAGTCTCTAAATATAAATACTAAATTGACGTTTATAAACAATGAAATTTATGATAAAACGAATAATATTTATTCAATGTTTCTTGCTAAAAATGAAATGATTAATGAAGATAGTATTTTACTTGAATCTGATTTGATTTTTGATGATAAAATGATTACAGAAATCTTAGAAGATAAACGAAAAAATTTAGCTTTGGTTGCAAAATATGAACGTTGGATGGATGGAACTTGTTTAAAGATAAATGAGGATGAGGAAATATTAGATTTTATTCCTGGAAAAGATTTTAATTTTAAAGATGCAAATAATTATTTCAAAACTATAAATATTTATAAATTTTCTAAAGAATTTTCAAAAAATATTTATTTTCCTTTTTTAGAAGCATATATGAGTGCTAATGGAAAAAATGATTATTACGAAGCGGTTTTAAAGACAATAATTGATTTAGGTAAAAATCATATATATGCAAAAGTGATATCAGAAGATATTAAATGGTATGAAATTGATGATGAACAAGATTTAGATATTGCTTCTTCAATATTTTCAACAGGAGATGAAAAACTTGAAAAATACCAAATAAGATATGGTGGTTATTGGAGATATCCTAAATTACTGGACTTTTGTTATTTAGTAAATCCATATTTTCCACCTAAAAAATGATAGATGAATTAAAATATAATTTTAAAGTGCTTCTTGAACAATATCCTTCAGGACTTAATGTCAATTCGAGTCTTGTGGCTAAAATTTTTGATATAAAGAAAGAAAATATTGTTGTTGGAAATGGAGCTGCTGAACTTATAAAATCAGTCATCGAAAAAATTGATGGAAATATTGGTTTTATAAGGCCTACCTTCGAGGAATACCCTAATAGACATAATAGCGAAAAATCAATAGTATTTATTCCAAAAAATGATAATTTTTCATATACCGCTAAAGATATAATTGAATTTTATTCTAATAAAGATATAGAAGCATTGATTTTAATTAACCCTGATAACCCTACAGGTAATTATATCTGTAAAAAAGATGTTTTTACTCTAATTGATTGGGCAAAGGATAAAAAAATTAAATTTATCTTAGACGAGAGTTTTGTTGATTTTGCAGAAGAAGAAAATTCTACATTTTTAGATAATGAGTTGTTAAGTTTATATGATGATTTTATTGTTGTAAAAAGTATTTCAAAATCTTATGGAGTTCCGGGTATTCGACTTGGGATTGTTGCAACTTCAAATTCACATTTAATTTCTATGGTTAAAAAAGATGTTTCAATTTGGAATATAAATTCATTTGGAGAATATTATCTTCAAATATATGATAAATATAAAAAAGTTTATGCTAATGCATTAACTGAAATAAAAAATGCTAGAAAGATTTTTTTAAATGAATTAAACAAAATTGGAGAATTTAGAGTTATACCATCTCAAGCCAATTATTTTACTATTGAATTGAAAAAGGGAAATTCTAAAGAGTTATGTTCTAAAATGCTTGAAAAATATAATATATTTATAAAAGACTTGACTTCAAAAATTAATTTAAAAGATAGAGAATTTATTAGAGTAGCTGTTAGAAATATTGAAGATAATGAAATTTTCATTTTAGCAGTT
Organism: Parvimonas sp. oral taxon 393 str. F0440; assembly: GCA_000223315.2. Lineage (GTDB taxonomy): Bacteria > Bacillota > Clostridia > Tissierellales > Peptoniphilaceae > Parvimonas. The sequence continues at coordinate 10,354 of AFUS01000005.1, forward strand.
AAAGACTATTATAAAAATTTATAGCTGCAAATATACAATATATTAAAATATTAAACAGTAAATTTTAACTAAATTATAATAAATTTACTGTTTTTTATTACATAAATACATAATAAAATAATTATTAATTTTAAAATAAAAATTTGTATAAAAGTTATAAATATGATATACTAAAGTGTACTAATATTGGAGGTAATTATGAAAATAATAGTGGATTTATTGGGGTCAGATAAAGGTGCTGAAACAATTTTTAAAGGGGTAATTGAAACAAGTAAATTGATTAAAGATTTGGCTTTTGTAGTTATTGGTCCAAAAGAAATAATAGATAAAATAGATATTGATGACGATTTAAAGAATAGATTGGAAATTATAGATACCAAAGAATATATTTTAAATACAGAAGAACCAACTTTTGCAGTAAGAAAGAAAAAAGATGCATCTATAGTTTTAGGAATGAAGTATTTAGATAAAGGAAATGCAGATGGTTTAATTTCTTTTGGAAGTACAGGTGCGGTTCTCGTTTCCGGACTTCTTATAGTGAAAAGAATGGAAAATGTTGAAAGACCTGCATTGACAATAACATTGCCAACTAATGAAGATAAAATGATTTTATTGGATATTGGAGCAAATATTGAATGTACTGTCGAAATACTAAAACAATTTGCAATAATGGGAAATATTTACGCCAAAGAAACTTTAAATAAAGAAAATCCAATGATTGCTTTATTAAATATTGGAAGCGAAAATGGTAAAGGAACAAAAATTTTAAAAGAAACATATTCAATTTTAGAGAATGAAGATATGAATTTCATTGGAAATATTGAGTCAAGAGATATTTTTAATGGGGATGTTGATGTAGTGGTATGTGACGGATTTCACGGAAATATATTACTCAAAACTATTGAGGGATCTGTCAAATTCATATTGGATAATATGAAGAAAACTTTGATGTCTTCAACAATTGGAAAAATTGGAGGACTTTTAATAAAGTCTCCAATGAAGAAACTAAAAAAGACTTTAGATTATAAAGAATACGGAGCATGTCCTATGTTGGGATTAAAAAGAGTTGTATTTAAAGGTCATGGAAGTAGTGATGAGAAAGCTGTTGTTTCAGGTATTGTTTCGATGGTTGATTATATAAGAAAAGACATAAATTCAAAAATTGAAAAAGAAATTGAGAGAGGAGAAAAGTAATGGTTTTTGAAAAAGTTAAAGAATTTTTACAAAATTCATTTAAAGGAAAAGAGATAAATTTAGATACTAAATTTAGAGAAGATTTACAAGCTGATTCTATAAAAGTTTTAAGTGTTATTATGGACATTGAAGATGAATATAACCTAGAATTAGATGAAGAAACTATTCGTTCAATTGTAACAGTTAGAGATTTAGTAGAATATATAGAAAAAAATATCTAAGAGGCAATTCAATGATTACAAATGAAAGAAAAAAATTATTGGATGAGTTAATGGAAATACTAGGATATCAATTTAAGGATTTAGAATTATTGAATTTAGCATTTGTTCATAGATCGTATATAAATGAATACAAGGATTTTAAATTATCTAATGAAAGACTTGAATTTTTAGGAGATGTTGTTCTTGGTTTTATAGTTAGTGTTGAACTATATGAGCAATTTCCTAATTCTGATGAAGGATATTTGACTAAAATTAGAAGTAAAGTTGTATGTGAAGAATCTTTTTCTAATGCTGCAAGAACTTTTAATCTAGGAAAATATCTTTTATTAGGGAAAGGAGAAGACAATTTTGGAGGTCGAGATAGGAATAGTATTTTAGCAGATACTTTTGAAGCTCTTTTTGGTGCTTTATATCTTGATGGTGGGTTGGAAGTAGTTACAGATATAGCTAATAAATTCTTCTTTGATACTGTTGTTTATGGAATAAATAAAAATATTTTTATAAAAGACTATAAAAGTTATTTACAGGAATATTTTCACAAAGGTTCTTCAACTAAAATTACGTACACACTAGTTTCAGAAAGGGGTCCAGACCACGACAAAGAGTTTGATATGTGTGTTAATATTGATGAAGTTATTATGGGATATGGAACGGGTAAAAATAAAAAACAGGCTGAACAACAAGCAGCAAGAGATGCTCTTATAAAGTCAGGAGCAATAAGTGAATAAATGTAATATAATTCCTATTTTTGTTCCACATATGGGATGTCCACATGATTGTATCTTTTGTAATCAGAGAAAAATTACTAATTTTGTAGATGTTCTTGATGAAATTGATATGCGCAGAAATATCGAAAAATATCTTTCGTATTTTAAAAGCAAATCAATTCCTATTGAAATTGCTTTTTATGGAGGTAGTTTTACAGGATTAGATAAAAATTTAATGATAGCTTATCTTAATATAGCCAAAGATTATATAAATAAAGGTTTAATTAAATCTATAAGATTATCAACTAGGCCTGATTATATAAGTAGAGAAATTTTGGATATATTAAAAAAATATGAAGTTGGAACTATAGAATTAGGTGTTCAATCTATGACCAAAACAACATTAGACTTAAATAACAGAGGACATAATGTAGAATGTGTATATGAATCATCTTTGCTTATAAAAGAATATGATATTAAATTAGGTCTACAAATGATGGTCGGACTGTATGGAGACACTTTTCAAACTACATTGAATACAGCTTTTGAGTTATGTAAAATTAAACCAGATTTTGTTAGAGTATATCCTACACTTACTATAAGAGATACAGAATTGGAAAGACTTTATTATTTTAAAAAATATATACCAATGAGTCTTGAAGATTCTATTTATTTGTGTAAGTATATTTATATATTATTTGAATATTATCATATACCTATAATTAGATTAGGGTTACAAAGTAGTGATAATATTTCAGAAGATGGAGATGTAGTTGCAGGACCTTACCATCCATCCTTTAGAGAACTTGTTGAAAGTTCTATTTATAGGGAATTTATAGAATATTATATGAGTATTTTTGATATTAAAGATAATTTTATCATTGAATGTAATAAAACTGAAGTTTCAAAAATAATAGGAAACAAAAAATTAAATTTATATTATTTTAAAGAAAAATTTGATATCAATATAAAGATAAAAACTCATATTTTAGATAAAAATATTTTGAAATTAGATGAAAATATAGTTTATATGAATAATTTTATAGATTATTATTTTAAGAATAATATTTTAAGGAGAATTGATGAGACTTAAAAGCATTGAAATAAATGGTTTTAAATCATTTGCAGATAAGATAAAATTAGATTTTGAGACAAATATCACGGCGATAATAGGTCCAAATGGTAGTGGAAAAAGTAATGTTGCAGATGCTGTCAGATGGGTTTTGGGAGAACAAAGTGCTAAAACCTTAAGAGGAAGCAAAATGGAGGATGTTATTTTTCCGGAACCGATAATAAAATTAAAAAAATTATTCAATTGTGAGTATAACTTTCGATAATTCAGATAACATAATACCTATTGATTTTAAAGAAGTAACTATTTCAAGGAAATTATATAGAACAGGAGAAAGTGATTATTTTATAAATAAATCAAATGTTAGATTGAAAGAAGTTAGAGAATTATTTTTAGATACCGGCATAGGAAGAGAAGGTTACTCAATAATTGGTCAAGGTAGAATTGAAGAAATTATAAATGGAAAATCAGAAGATAGACGAGCTATTTTTGAAGAAGCTTCAGGTATATCAAAAATTAAATATCAGAAGAATGAGTCCCAAAAGAAGTTATTCAGAGCAAAGGATAATTTAACGAGACTTAGAGATATAATTATTCAAAATGAAAATCGATATGGTTTTTTAAAAGGGCAATCTACTAAGGCTAAAAGAGGGATAGCTCTATTAGATAGCATTGAAAAAGCTGAATTTTCTATATCATATAAAGATTATAATAATTTAAGTAGTAATTTTAACAAATATTCTGAGACTTTGGAAATAAATAAAGAGGAATTATCTGATATAAATAAAGAATTTGAAGATGTTAAGTTAAAAATTTCTCCACTTAGAGATGAGCTAAATAGTATAACAAATTTAATTGAAACTGATTCTGCTGAATTGAATAAAATAACAAATAAGAAAAATGATATTATTAATAAAAAGAATGTTTTAATTGAAAGAAACAAGTTTATAAATTTAAATAATCAACAATCTTTAAATTTAAAACAGGAGTATATTAATAATTTAGAAAAAATTAATCTTGAAATTATAGAAAAGAAAAAAATATTTCTGAAAAACAATTATTTTTAAAAAAATATATAGATGATAAAAATAAAGTAAAAAATAAATTATCAGAAAAAAGGGAAACATTAGATTCTAAATTACAAGTTTTGGATAAGTTTATTTTAGAAAAAAATGAAATTGAAAATAAGATAAATGATTTAGAAACTGAAAAAAGAGCTAATGAAATTGTAACAGATAATATAAAAAGAAAATCGAAGAAAATACTGAAGAAATTTCAAGATTAAATATTGAAAAACAGAATTTAGAAAAAAATTTATCTGAAAATAAATTCCTTTTAGAGTCTAATATACAAAAAATAGAATATTTAAAGCTAGATATCTCTGAAAAGGAACTATTTATAGCAAATTTAGAAAATGAGCTTAACTTATTGAACAATCAAAATTCTAATATAAATAATGAAATTAACTATAAAAATAAAGAGGTAGTTATGCTTAAAAATTATATTAGAAATTATGAAGGATACGGAAAATCCGTACAAGATTTGTTTAAACTTTGTGATAAAGAAATTGAATTGAAATCGATGATTTGTGGTACTCTAGGAGAGCTTATTTCTGTAGAAGAAAAGTATAAAAAAGCCATTGATACAGTATTATCTTCTAACTTACAAGGGATTGTCGTTCATAATGATTTAGAAGCTAAAAAAATTATTGAAAGAATAAAAAATAATAAAATTGGAAGGATTAACTTTTTTCCAATTTCAAAAATATTATTTAAAAGAGAAAATAGCAATTTAATTGATAATAACATATTATCTTTTGCAAATGATGTAATAACTTGTGATGATGAGTACAAAAACATAATCAATTATTTTTTGGCAAATACTGTAATATGTGATGATTTGGATATTGCTTTGAAATTATCAAACAAGTATAAAAATAGATTTAGGATTGTTACATTAGATGGTGATGTAATAAATAGCTGGGGTTCTATATCAGGTGGCTATAAGTCAAGTAAAAGTTCTTTTTCAATAATCGGAAGAAAACAACAATTAAATGAAACTTTATCAGTTATTGAAAATTTAGAAAATAATTTGAAAAAAAATTCAAATAGAATTTCTGATATAAAAAATAATATAAATCTTAATAAAGAAAATTTACTTAATTTAAAATCAGAAAAAGATGATACTAACTTAAAAATCGATTCATTGCAAAAACTAATATATAAGAATGAATTTGATATAAATAATATTTCTGAAAAGATTGATGAAATTGCTAATTATAAAGAAAATCATTATGGGTTTAATTCGGATAAGGAAAAGGAATTACTTTTATATCATGATAAGAGTGCAGATATCAATGATACAATTAGTAGAATTAATTTAGAAATTAATGAAATAAAGAATTTTATTTCAGAATTGGAAAAAGATGAGATTATTGTAATAAATAACTTGGACTCAATAGAAAGAGATATAAATGTTTTAGATAATTCTAGAAATATTTTATTGGAAAATAAAAATTCAAATGAAAATAAGTTAAAACTTAAAGTAACAGAATTAGAAGAATTTGAAGAGCAATTAAAAAATAATTTATCTGAAATAAAAAGAATAGAAAAAATTAATGATGATTTAGACATTAAAATTGATAAATTAACTAATTCAATAGGCTTTAATATTGACTTAAAGAAAAGATTGGTGTTTGATAATGAAGAAATCTCAAAAAGATATTCTGAATTAAGTGAAAAATCTTTAACTTTAGAAAAAGAAATTGAGAAAAATGATCTTAGAATTTCAAATATAAAAGAACAATTTTCGAGTTTAATTAATAGACTGTGTGAAGAGTATTCTTTAACTTTAGAAAATTGTGAGAAAAAAATGCAATTGTATAAAAATGAGCATTTTAATAAAGAAGAATTGAAAAAATTAAAAGAAAGTTTAAGAGAATTAGGTTCTTTTAGTTATGATTCTATTGAAGAATTTGAAAAAGTAAAAACTGAACTCGAATTTCAAAAAAATCAGGAAATTGATTTACAAAATTCTATAGAAGATATAAACAAAATTATATTAAAATTAGAAAATACGATGAAAAAACTTTTGTTAATGAATTTAAAAATATAAATGAAAATTTTTCAAATATTTTTAAAATTCTATTTAATGGTGGAGAGGCAAGACTTGAGCTTGATAGTGATGATATTTTAAATTGTGGAATAGATATTGTTGCAAAACCTATAGGAAAGAAAATGCAGACATTGTCTTTAATGTCTGGAGGTGAAAAATCATTAACAGCTGTAGCTTTATTGTTTGCTATTTTTGAAACAAGACCATCACCATTTTGTATTTTAGACGAAGTTGATGCCGCATTAGATGATTCAAATATATTAAGATATGTTGAATATTTAAAGAATTATTTAACGGAAACTCAGTTTATAATGATAACCCATAGAAAACCTACTATGGAAATGGCAGATATGATTTATGGTGTAACTATGGAACAAAAAGGAGTTAGTAAGATTGTTTCTATGACTTTTAATAAGGAGAATGAATAATATGTTAATTTTTTTGGGAAGAAAAAAGAAGAAAATGAAACAGAAGAAGTTATTGAAAAAAAACATAGTTTTTTTGAAAACTAAAAAAAGGATTAGTAAATACGAGAAATAATTTATCAAGCAAGATAGATAATTTACTATCTATGTATACAAAAATAGATGAAGAATTATTTGAAGAATTAGAATATATTTTAGTTTCTGCTGATATTGGTGCCAATGTTACTATGGAGTTAATAGATGATTTAAAAGATATTGTTAAAAGTGAAAAAATTAACGATCCGTCATTAATTAAAGACAAATTAATTGAACTTATGAACTCAAAATTAATTTCTAAAAAATTAAATCATAATTTTAATATTACAGAAGGGGTTCCAACAATTATATTGGTTGTTGGAGTAAATGGAGTTGGAAAAACTACATCAATAGGAAAATTGGCAAATAAATTTAAGACAAAAGGTAAGAACGTAATGCTTGTTGCAGCAGATACTTTTAGGGCAGCCGCAACTGAACAACTAACAGAATGGGCTATCCGATCAGGAGTTCCAATAATTTCCAATGAAGAAGGAGCTGATCCTGCATCTGTTGTATATGATGGAATTCAAAGCGCAAAAAGTAAAAAAATTGACATTTTAATTTGTGATACAGCTGGTAGACTTCATAATAAAAAGAATTTAATGAATGAGTTAAATAAAATTACAAGAGTAATTGATAGAGAATTTCCTGAAGCTAACAAAGAGGTAACTCTTGTTCTTGATGCTACTACAGGACAGAATGCTATTGTTCAAGCGAAAGAATTTAGAGAAACTGCAAATATTGATAGTGTAACTCTAACGAAGTTAGATGGAACTGCTAAAGGTGGCGTTGTATTTACAATTCAACTCGAAATGGGGATACCTGTTAAACAAATAGGTATTGGAGAAAAAATAGATGATTTACAAGATTATAATGATGAGGATTTTGTAAATGCAATTTTTAGGTAATTATTAAAAATTAACGTTGAAATATGCGTTAATTTTTTTTGAAAAATATTACAAAATTTATAAAAAAAGTATTGACAAATCTGTATTTAATGATATAATATTAAGGTCAAGAAAAAAACTTGACCCATTTAAGAGGTGATTATGGAAAAAATAGTTGAGATAGCTGTTCTGTTTGATTATTATGGTAAACTTCTTAGCGATAAGCAATATAATGTTGTTGATCAACATTGTAATGAAGATTTATCTCTTAGAGAAATTGCTGAATTAAATGGAATTTCTAAACAAGGTATATCAGATATTTTAAGTAGAGCAGAAAAAAATTAAGATTTTATGAAGCTGAATTAAAATTAATTTCTAAATTTGAAAAAATAAATAATAGTTTAAAAGAAATTAACTTATTAATTGAAAGTTCAAAAAATGTTGATTCCACTTTGCTTAATATTCTAGATGTTATTCAAAAGAAAAATAACGAAATTATCGAAAATGATTTATAGGATGTGGTAAGAATGATATTTGAGAATTTATCTGAAAAACTTCAAGGAGCATTAAATAAATTAAGAGGCAAAGGAAAATTATCTGAAAAAGATGTAGATCTTGCCATGAGGGAAGTTAAACTCGCACTTTTAGAATCAGATGTTAATTTCAAAGTTGTAAAACAGTTTATAAGTAATGTAAAAGAACGTGCTATTGGTAAAGAAGTTATGGAGAGTCTAACTCCAGCACAACAAGTTATCAAAATTGTAAACGAAGAACTTACTGCTCTTATGGGGAAAAAGGAAGAAAAGATTCAAATTGATTCCAATCCTCCTACTGTTATTATGCTTTGTGGATTACAGGGTGCAGGAAAGACTACACATGCAGGGAAACTTGCAAGATATTTTTTAAAACAAAACAAAAGGCCTTTGTTAGTTGCATGTGATGTTTATAGGCCGGCAGCAATAAAACAATTACAAGTTGTTGGTAAATCAGTTGATGTTCCGGTGTTTACTATTGATGATTGTAAGGATGTTACCAAAATAGCAAATGAATCAATAAAATTTGCTAATTTTAATGCTAAAGATATAGTTATTTTGGATACTGCTGGTAGATTGCATATAGATGATATTCTTATGGAAGAATTGAAATCTATAAAATTATCAGTTAAACCGATAGAAATTTTATTAGTAGTAGATTCCATGACTGGACAAGATGCTGTAAATGTTGCTGAAAGTTTTAATAATGAATTGGATATTACAGGAGTAATAATGACCAAATTAGATGGAGACGCCAGAGGTGGAGCTGCTTTATCTATAAAGGCAATAACAGGAAAACCTATTAAATTTATTGGTGTTGGTGAAAAATTAGATGATTTAGAACAATTCTATCCTGATAGGATGGCATCAAGAATTTTAGGAATGGGGGATATTTTATCTGTAATAGATAAGGTTCAAAAACAATTTGATTTAAAACAAACAAAAGAACTTGAAGAAAAAATTAGAAAGCAAAGTTTTACATTAGATGATTTTTTAAGTCAAATGCAACAGGTTAGAAATATGGGTCCATTGCAAGATTTACTTTCAATGATGCCCGGTGTAAATTCTAAAATGCTAAAAGATGTTAACATTGATGAAAAAGAACTTGATAAAATAGAAGCTATGATTTTATCAATGACAAAGAAAGAAAGAGAAAATCCGGACATAATTGACAACTCAAGAAAGCAAAGAATTGTTAAAGGTTCCGGTACTAGTATCACTAATCTTAATAAATTGCTTAAACAATTTAAGGATAGTAAAAAAATGATGAAAAAAATGCAAGAAATGACTAAAGGAGCTAAGAAAAAAGGAAAATTTGGTTTACCTTTTTTTAAATAAATTTTAAGGAGGACAATATGGCAGTTAAAATTAGATTAAAAAGAATGGGTTCAAAGAAGAAACCATTTTATAGAATAGTTGTTGCCGATTCAAGAGCACCAAGAGATGGTAAATTTATTGAGGAAATTGGATATTATAATCCACTAACAGAATCAAAAGAAATTAAAGTTGATGCTGAAAAGGTAAATGCTTGGATTAAAAATGGTGCAAAACCAACTGATACTGTAAATAGACTATTTAAAAATAATAACATATATTCTGAAAATAAATAAGGACTGTATATATGAAAGAATTAGTAGAATTTATGGTTAAATCTTTAGTTGACAATCCTGAAAATTTAGTTATAACCACTGAAGAAGATGGTGAGATATTAAAGATTATTATTAAAGCGGATGAAAATGATATTGGGAAAATTATAGGAAAGCAAGGTAAAATTGCTAAGGCTATTAGAACAATTGTTAGATCTTCTGCAATGAAGTTAGGTAAGAAGGTAATCGTAGAAATAAATTAGTATTATGGAATTTATAGAAGTTGCAAAAATTATAAATGTTCACGGAATAAAAGGAACTGTAAAAATATATTCATTGACTTCAAATATTGACAGATTTAAGGATGATTGTAAATTTTATATTGACAAAAAAATACCTGTTACTGTTAAATCTATAAGGGAATTAAGTTCAGAACTTGCTTTATTAACTTTTAATGAGTATGATAATATAAATCAAGTATTAGAATTTAAGAATAAAGGACTTTTCGTTGAAGAAAGTAATTTATTGAAGCTTCCTGATGATGAGTATTATATATACAAACTAATTGGAATGGATGTATATGATCAAAATAATAAATTTATTGGAAAATTAAAAAATGTTTTGACAACATTGGCTAATGATGTTTATGAGATTGATTATAATGGAAAAAGTGTATATATACCAGCAGTAAAAGAATTTATAAAAGATGTTAATATTGAAAAATCTATAATGAAAGTAAATATAATTGATGGTATGTTAGATGATTAAGATTACAATTTTGACTTTATTCCCTGAATTCATCGAATCAATAAGAAATTATGGTGTTTTAGGGAAAGCTATTGAAAAAGGTATTATAGAGTTTGAAATTTTGAATATTAGAGATTTTTCTGTTGATAAGCATAATAAAGTTGATGATGAAATATATGGTGGTGGAGCAGGTATGTTGATGACTGTTCAACCGGTTTTTGATGCCATAAATTTTAGTAAGAATGATAATTCTAAAGTTATATTTCTATCTCCACAGGGAGAAGTTTTGACACAAAATAAATGTAAAGAGTTATCTAAAGATGAACATTTAATATTTTTATGTGGTCATTATGAAGGTATTGATTCCAGAATTATAAATAATTTTGTTGATGAAGAAATTTCTGTAGGTGATTATGTTGTTACTGGAGGAGAAATTCCTGCCATGTTACTTATGGATGCTGTTTGTAGAATGGTAGATGGAGTATTAGGAAATTCAGATAGCGCTCCTACGGATTCACATTATAGTGATTTATTACAATATGATGTTTTTACAAGACCTAGAAATTTCAAAGGATTAGAAGTTCCGGAAGTTTTACTTAATGGAAATCATAAAGAAATTGAAAAGTGGAGAGAAAAATCTTCATTAGAAAATACGAAGAAAAAAAGACCTGACTTATATGAAAAGTACATTTTAAAAAGAAATAGGATGTTCCGCTAGTTTATTAAAATAAATTAAGAACATTGATATTAGGAGGAATTGTTGTGGATATAATAAAACAAATTGAAAATGAACAATTAAGACAAGAAAAATTTGATTTTAATGTTGGTGATACAGTTGTTATCGGATATAAAATCAAAGAAGGAAATAGAGAAAGAGTTCAAGCATTTGAAGGAACTGTAATTAAAATTCAAGGAAAAGGTTCAAGAGCAACTTTTACTGTAAGAAGAGTATTACAAGGAGTTGGGGTAGAAAGAACATTCCCAATTCATTCTCCAAGAATCGAAAGCTTAAAAGTAGTTAGACGTGGTAAGGTAAGACGTGCAAAATTATATTACTTAAGAGATAGAGTAGGTAAAGCTTCAAAAGTTAAAGAATTAAAGAAATATTAAAAATTAAGTACCTCGATTTTTCGAGGTACTAATTTTATAGAAAAGAGGAAAATATGGATTTATTTAAAATGAATTACAATTTATTTTCTAAATTATCAAAACCGTTGGCCGAAAGAATGAGACCGAAAGATTTGTCTTTTTTTGTTGGTCAAGATAATATAATAAAAAACAATTCTGTGCTTAAAAATATGATTAAGAATAATAGATTTTCTTCAATGATATTATATGGTCCTCCAGGATCGGGGAAAACATCACTTGCAAATATTATTTCTAGTAGTACTGATAATTATTTTGTAAAAATTTCTGCAGTGACTTCTGGAACAAAGGAAATAAAAGAAATTGTTGAACTTGCAAAAGATAATTTATCAATGTATAATAAGAGAACCATACTATTTATAGATGAAATACATAGATTTAATAAAATGCAACAAGATTATTTACTTGAGTATGTAGAAAATGGAGATATAATTTTTATTGGAGCTACTACTGAAAATCCTACTTATGAGGTAAATAACGCATTATTATCAAGAGTTATAGTTTTTGAGTTACAAACACTTAGTTTTGAAAATTTAAAAGATATAATTGATAATGCTATTTTAAATGATGAAATTTTAAAAAGCAAGAAAATCAGTTATACTGAAGATGGTATTAGCTATTTAATAAAAATGTCAAATGGAGATGCAAGAACAGCTTTAAATTATTTTGAACTAATTGTTGACAATATAGAATCAGACGAAAAAATAATTTCTGAGGATATAATAAAAAATATTTTGATAAAGTAAAAATCTATTATGATAAAAATTCAGATAAACATTATAATTTTATCTCTGCTTTTATAAAGTCTATGAGGATTGGAGATCCTGATGCGGTAGTATACTATTTAGCATCAATGCTAATTTCTGGAGAAGACATTAATTTTATTGCTAGAAGAATGATTATTTTTGCGTCTGAGGACATAGGAAATGCTAATCCAAATGCATTAGTTTTGGCAAATTCTTGTGCGGAGTCAGTAAAGAAAATTGGAATGCCTGAAGCAAGAATAATTTTATCACAATGCGCAATTTATCTTGCGTGTAGTGAGAAAAGCAATACATCTTATTTAGCTATAAATAAAGCATTAAAATATATTAAAGAAAATGGACTTGAAGAAGTTCCTGATTTTTTAAGAAGTTCAAAAACTATTTCAAAGAAAAATGAGGAATATAAATATCCTCATAACTATGAAAATATGTTTACAGGTCAAGAATATTTACCTGAAAAAATTAAAGATTTAAAATTTTATAATCCTAAAAATATTGGATTTGAAAAAATTTTTTTGATAAATTAGAGGAGGAATAATATGTTTTTATTAAAAGATATTTTTGCAAATGAAAAAGATTTTATTGACAAAGAAGTTGAAGTAGCAGGCTGGATAAAAAATAGTCGTTTTAACAATAATATTGGTTTTATAGAACTTAATGACGGAACTACATTCAAGAGTATTCAAATTGTGGTTGAGTCAAAATTAGATAATTTTCAAGCTATATCAAAATTATTATTACCTTCTGCAATTATAGTTAAAGGTAAACTTGTTAAAAGTCCAGGCGGAAAACAAAATTTTGAAATTAATGCTTCTGAAATAGTTGTTGAAGGAGAATCTACTGATAAATATCCTCTTCAAAAGAAAAGACATACATTTGAATTTTTAAGGACTATACAACATTTAAGACCAAGAGCAAATACATTTAATGCAGTTTTTAGAGTTAGATCAATTTTAAGCTATGCTTTACATAAGTTCTTTTTGAAAGAGGATTTGTCTATGCACATACACCAATCATTACAGCAAGTGATGCAGAAGGTGCAGGAGAAATGTTTAGAGTTACAAATTTAGATGTAGATAATCTTCCAAAAACAATTAATGGAGAAGTTGATTTTTCTCAGGATTTTTTCTCAAAACCTACAAACTTAACAGTTAGTGGGCAATTAGAAGGGGAAGCCTTTGCTATGGCATATAGAAATATTTATACTTTTGGACCGACATTTAGAGCTGAAAATTCTAATACTACGAGACATGCTGCAGAATTTTGGATGATAGAACCAGAAATAGCATTTGCTGATTTAAATGACGTAATAAAATTATCAGAAGATATGGTTAAGTATATTATTAAATTTGTTTTGGAAAATGCACCGGATGAAATGAAATTTTTTAATGATTTTATAGATAAAGGATTGATTGAAAGACTGAATTCTGTTGTTAATTCCGAATTTAAGGTTATGACATATACAGAAGCAATTGAAATTTTAAAATCGTCTAAAGAAAATTTCAAATACCCTGTTGAATGGGGAGTTGATTTAAAAACAGAACATGAGAGATATATTTGCGAAAAAATTGTTAAAGGTCCTGTATTTTTAACCGATTATCCAAAAGAAATTAAAGCTTTTTATATGAGATTAAATGATGATAATAAAACTGTTGCCGCTACTGATATGTTAGTTCCGGGAATAGGTGAATTGATAGGCGGAAGTCAAAGAGAAGAAAGATTAGATATATTGGAACAAAAAATGAGAGATTCAAATATGAATATTGAAGATTATTCTTGGTATTTAGATTTAAGAAGATTTGGCGGAACAAAACACGGTGGATATGGATTAGGATTTGAAAGAATGTTGATGTATTTAACAGGAATGCAAAATATAAGAGACGTATTACCTTTTCCAAGAACAGTTGGACTATGTGAATTTTAATTTAATAAAAAGAATATTGATGAGGTGTTTAAAACATCTCATTTTTTATTGAACAATAACAATAAAATAGTATGTTAATAATATAGATAAGTGTAAAAATATGGTTAAAATATAATTAATTTTAAAAATTTAGTATATATTAAATAATTTTAATAAATAATCTTTTTAATTATTAAAATTAGATTTTTTTGTAATAATATGATATAATTATGATGTATTTTTATTTCGTAAATGCAATAATTGAGGTGTGTTATGATAAAAAATAAAAAAGAAATTATTTTAATTACTTCTATGTTTTTAGGATTAACTATTTTAGGTTTTGGTTATAAATATTTGTCATCTAATAAACAGAACAAGATAGTAGAAAATATTAATAGTGAGAATAAACAACAGAAAGAAGATGATTCTTTAGAGAATAATAAACAAAGTTCTGAAATTTATATACATATAGATGGTGAAGTAAAAAATCCGGGTGTATACAAGATGAAAAACGGAGATAGAGTTAATGATGTCATTCAAGCTGCAGGAGGACTAACTGATAATGCAGATAAAAGTAAAATTAATTTAGCTATAAAGATAAAAGATGAAATGAAAATACACATTTATAAAATAGGAGAAGATAAAAACAATTCCAATTCAAAATCATTGGATGAAAATGCAAATTCTAATTTAAATAATACTAAATTGATTAATATTAATACTGCAAGTAAGGACGAACTTTGTAAATTAAATGGAATTGGAGAAAACAAAGCTAAACTTATTATTCAATATAGAGAAAAGAAAAAATTTACAAAAATAGAAGATATAACAAAAGTTTCAGGTATTGGAAAGAAAACTTTTGAAAAATAAAAAATGATATAACAGTAGAATAGGAAAATAAAATGAAAAATATTGATATAAAAGATATAAAGTTAACTTCATATGCTAAAACTTCAGGATGAGCAGCTAAAGTTGGTCCAGATATTCTGGACGAGGTTTTATCCGGGTTGGATAATACAACTTCCGTTAGTGAAAATTTACTTGTAGGGATAGAAACATCTGATGATGCTGCAGTTTATAAAATTAATGATGAATTAGCTCTAATAGAAACTTTGGACTTTTTTACTCCAATAGTTGATGATCCATATACTTTTGGGAAAATAGCAGCTACTAATTCACTTTCTGATGTCTATGCTATGGGTGGAGAACCTAGCATGGCTATGAATATAGTATGTTTTCCAAATTGTCTACCACCAAAAATTTTAACTGAAATTTTAAAGGGTGGCTTAGAAAAAATGAAAGAGGCGGAATGTTTACTTATAGGTGGGCATACTGTACAAGATGATGAACCTAAGTATGGATTAAGTGTTTCAGGTTTTGTTCATCCAAATAAAGTTTGGAAAAATTCATCTGCAAAAGTTGGAGATGTTCTTATACTTACTAAACCAATAGGACTTGGTTTAATAAATACTGCTATAAAAGGTGGACTTGCAACTAAAGAAGAAATTACAGATGCTGTTCACACTATGGAAACTCTTAATAAATATGCAAAAAGAGCTGTAGAAGATAACACTATTAATTCCTGTACGGATATTACAGGATTTGGACTTATGGGACATTGTTATGAAATGGCAAAAGGATCAGGTACAACTTTTGTACTTAATAGCTCTAATTTACCTATTTTAAAAGGAGCTATTGATTATGCTAATATGGGACTTATCCCTAAAGGATGTTATGATAACAAGAAATTTGTTGGAAATAATTATATTCTTCAAAATGAGGTAGATGAAGCATTACTTAATGTAATGTTTAATCCTGAAACTTCAGGGGGGCTTCTAATTACAGTTCCAGAAAATGAAGTTGATGAAATTTTAAATAAACTAAAAAATATTCCTACAAGATTTGCTGTTATAGGAAAAGTTGAAGAAAAAAGAGAAAAGTATTTAATAGTTAAGTAATATAATTAGATAATGGAGAAATTTATGAATTTATATAAAATGATACCTAAAGTTGACCAAATTTTAGAAAATGATATGATTAAAATTCTTTTAAAGGAAAATTCTAAAAATCTAGTTATGGAGTCAATTCACGAAGAACTAGATGATATAAGAAAAAATATATCTAATGGTTGTGCTGAAGATGTAATATCAAATAGAATTACAAATTTAATTGAAAATATCAGGAACAATTTAGTAAATAAGAAAACATACAATTTAAGAAAAGTTATAAATGCATCTGGGGTTGTTATACATACTAATCTTGGCAGATCTGTTTTAAATGATGAAATTTTAGAAAATATAAAAAGCATTTCAGTTGGATATTCAAATCTTGAGTATGATTTGGAAAAAGGTGAACGTGGATCAAGATATTCTCATTTAAGTAATATTATAAAGAAAATAACCGGAGCTGAAGATTGTATGGTTGTTAATAATAATGCAGCTGCAGTTATGTTAATACTATCAACTATGGCAAAGGGGAAGAATGTAATTACGAGTAGAAGTGAACTAGTAGAAATTGGAGGTTCTTTTAGAATACCTGATGTTTGTAGAGAAAGTGGAGCAGAACTTAAAGAAGTAGGAACAACCAATAAAACACATCTTAGCGATTATGAAAATGCAATTGATGAAAAAACCGCTGCATTATTTAAAGTTCATCAAAGTAATTTTAAAATTTTAGGTTTTACTGAATCAGTAACTTCTTTTGAATTAAATTGTTTGAAAGAAAAATATAATATTCCTATTATTGAAGATTTAGGATCTGGAGTTCTCATAGATTTATCAAAGTATGGATTATCTCACGAGCCAACTGTACAAGAATGTATCAAAAATGGAGTTGATGTTGTAAGTTTTAGTGGAGATAAATTGCTAGGTGGAGTTCAGGCTGGGATTATTGTTGGAAAGAAAGAATATATTGAAAAGATGAAAAAAAATCAATTAACAAGAGCTTTAAGGGTTGATAAATTTACTCTTTCTGCACTTGAAGCTGTTTTTTCATATTATATTGATGATGAGTTAGCTATTTCGAAAATACCAACATTAAATATGTTGACTATAAAAATTGAAAAACTATATAATAAAGCTCAGAAACTTATAGAATGTTTGGGAGAAAACAATGATTTTGCATATGAAATTATAGATATTGATTCAGAAGTTGGTGCAGGATCACTTCCAACTCAAAAATTACCATCTAAAGCTGTAAAAGTGATTTCAAAATCATTTACAGAAAATGAATTAGAAGAAAAGTTAAGAAATTATGAAATTCCTATAATTACGAGAATTTATAAGGGAAACTTGATTTTTGATGTTAGAACTATTTTTGAAAATGAATTTTCTATAATTAAAGATGCAATAAATTCATTAATAGGAGAATAATATGGATAATAAGAAAAATATTATCGTTGGAACTGCAGGACATATAGATCATGGTAAAACAACTTTAATAAGAGCATTAACGGGAAGAAATACGGATAGATTAAAAGAAGAGCAAAATAGAGGTATTTCTATTGAATTAGGTTTTACTCATTTTGATTTAAACAATAACCTTAGAGTTGGGATTATAGATGTTCCTGGCCATGAAAAATTTATAAAAAATATGTTATCCGGTGTTTGTGGTATGGATATGATTATTTTAGTTGTAGCTGCTGATGAAGGAATTATGGCGCAAACTAAAGAACATTTAGATATTTTAAATTTAATAGGTATTAAAAATGGAATAATTGCATTAACAAAATGTGACTTAGTAGATAAAGAATGGACTGAACTTGTTAAATTAGATATTACAGATGAAGTAAAAGGAACATTCTTAGAAGCTGCAAAAATTATAGAAATATCTTCAACAGAAAAAAAAGGAATTGACAATTTAAAAGATGAAATAATAAGAATCGTCGATACTTTACCGGAAAAAGATTTAAATTCAAATCCTAGATTATATGTTGACAGATCTTTTTCTATAACTGGATTTGGGACTGTTGTTACAGGTACATTAATTTCTGGAACATTAAATCTTGATGAAGAAATATTGATTTATCCATCAAATAAATTAACAAAGGTAAGAAATTTACAAGTACATGATAATAATGTTAATATCGCATATGCAGGACAGCGTGTTGCAATAAATCTAGCGAATGTAAAAAAAGAAGATGTACCTAAAGGCTCAGTGTTAGTTCCGAGCAACACTTTTACTGAAAGTAGTTTAATTGATGTTAAATTGAATACTATAAATTTACCATTTTCTATAACTAATAGGACAAGATTTCACTTATATATTGGATCAAGAGAAGTCTTATGTAGAGCAATTTTGTTAGAAAACGAAGAATTAGAATCTAATAAGGAATATATTGTTCAGTTAAGATTGGAAGAACCTATAATTAGTAAAAGAAATGACAGATTTATATTAAGATTATTTTCACCACTTTATACTATTGGTGGAGGATATATAATTGATCCAAATGCTACTAAGAAAAAAAGATTTAATAGTTTTGATATAGACCGAATTAAAACTCTTGATAATTGTAATTTTAAAGAATATATTTATAATTATATTGACAGATTTAGTGATAAATTTTATCTTGAAAAAAATTATTATAATTTTTTATCGGATTCAGCTAAAAACATTTCAAAATTAATTGATGACTTAATTGAAGAAAAGAAAATTATATCATTTGGAAATAATTCTGACAGACTTGTTGTTTCTGATAATTTTATGAAAAAACTTATTAAAAGCATTACTGAATTTATTGAAAATTTTCACGAAAAATATCCTAAAAGAATTGGAGTTTTAAAAGAAACTTTAAAATCAAAATTTTTTGATTCGTTGAGCGGAAAAATAAAAAATGAATTTATGAATTACTTAATTTCTGATAGATTTAATGTTTCTGATGAATATATTTCTACTCTTGGTTTTAAAGTTTCACTAGATGATGAGGATTTTAAAAATATTCAAATACTAAAAAGTAAATTTAATTCTGATAAATTTTCAATTATGAATTTTGAAGATTTCAATCTTACATTAACTATTGAACATTTAAGAGAACTTATTTTGTTTTTAATAATTAATAAAGAAGTTATAAAATTGGATTCAGGCTATATGCTTAAAGATAATTATGATTTAGCTGTAAGTATGATTAAAGAATTTATAATTAAAAATGGTTCTATTTCTGTTTCAGATGCAAGAGATTTATTAAATTCAAATAGGAAATCAACTATGGAATTACTTGAATTTTTAGATAAAGAAAAAATAACTTTAAGAAAAGATAATGAGAGAATATTAGTGAAATAGGAGTTGTTTTATGAAATTAAAAATATTAATGGCTTTACCTATAGATTCGCAAATAAATGATTTGATGTATTCAATGCTAGATGATGAAAATTATGAAATTACTACAGCCAATAATATTGAGGATACTATAATTTTGGCGGACCAAAAGAATTTTGATATTATTATTATGGATATGTATTTTAAAGATGGCACCGGATTGGATTTAAAGAGAAAATTAAATGAATTTTGTGATGTACCAACAATAGTTACTACAACATTAAAAGATGATATGCAAAAGATTTTAATTTTTGAATATGGTGCTGATGATTACTTAATTTATCCTTTTAATATTCTTGAATTAAAAGCAAGAATTCGTGCTATAATGAGGAGATTTGGTCAAAGAAGAACGGATATTGATAATTTAATATTTGCAGATGATTTAGAGTTTAACATTGTTGGAAGAACAGTAAAATTAAAGGGCGAAGAAGTAGATTTAACTGGGAAAGAATTTGATATTTTATATATAATGGCTATTAATTCAGAAAAAATATTTAGTAGAGAAGACATTGCTAAAATTGTTTGGAAAGAAGAGCATGTTAGCGATTATAGAAAAATTGATGTTCATATACGAAGGTTAAGAGAAAAATAAATAAAGGTGATGTTACATACATCCAAACTAAATGGGGAGAAGGATACTATTATAAAAAATACAAGGTTAACTAGGAGAAAAATATGAAAGAATTAATTAGTAAATTAAGAGATAAAATTATAAATGAAATTAAAGATTCAGATAAAAATAGTTTAGAAGAACTTAGAATAAAGTATTTAGGTAAAAAAGGTGAATTTACCAGTGTGCTTAGAAACATGGCAAATGTTTCAAAAGAAGAAAGACCAAAAATTGGAGAGCTAATTAATCTAACAAAGCAAGAAATTGAGAATATAATAAACGAAAAAATTGAAATGTTTAATAAAATTGAGCTTGAAAAAAGAATTAAGGAAGAAACTATAGATGTCACTATAAATAAAAAAATTGTAGATATTGGACATAGACATCCTTTAAATCAAACTATGGAAGAACTTGAAAATTTCTTTATTTCAATGGGATTTTCAGTAATTGAAGGTCCTGAAATTGAAACTGTTGAAAATAATTTTAATAAGTTAAACTCTCCAATGGATCATCCTTCAAGAGATATGTCAGATACATTTTATATAGATAAAGAATTGCTATTAAGAACTCATACTTCACCAGTTCAAATTAGGACTATGCTATCAACTAAACCGCCTATAAAAATGGTTTCTGCTGGTAGGACATTTAGATTTGATGAAGTTGATGATACACATTCACCGATGTTCCACCAAATAGAAGGACTTGTTGTGGATGAAAATATAAATATGAGTAATTTAATAGATACACTTAATACTTTTATTAAAGAGTTCTTTGGAGAAGATATGCAAACTAGATATAGACCTCATTATTTTCCATTCACAGAACCTAGTGCAGAAGTTGACGTATCTTGTTTTAATTGTAAAGGGAAAGGTTGTAAAGTTTGCAATGGAACAGGATGGAGCATGGAATTATTAGGTTGTGGAATGGTACATCCAAATGTTCTAGAAGCATGTGGTATTGATTCCAAAAAATATTCAGGTTTTGCTTTTGGTATGGGAATAGATAGAATAACAATGGTTAAACATAAAATAAATAATATTAGATTATTATATGATAATGATAAGAGATTTTTAGAACAATTTTAAGGGGGATTATATGTTATTACCAATAAAATGGGCAAAAGAATACGTTGATATAGATAATTATATAATGGATATATGTGATAAAGTTACTCTAACAGGTTCTCATGTTGAGTCTATTGAAAAATTAGGAACAAATATTAAAAATATAGTTATTGGAAAAATTTTAGAAATATATAGACATGAAAATTCAAAAAAACTTTGGATTACAAAAGTTGATATAGGAAATGAAATTGTACAAATTGTTACAGCTGCTCAAAATTTACAACAATTTGATTATGTACCGGTTGCTAAAGTTAACTCTACACTTGCTGATAATACACAAATCAAGGAAGCAAAACTTGCTGGAGAAATTTCACAAGGGATGTTTTGTAGTTACAAAGAATTAGGATATCCTGATTCTGTTATTCCTAAAGAATATAAAGACGGTGTTCTTAGAATTTTTGATGAAAATATAGTTCTTGGAACTGATATTAGAGAAATTCTAGATTTAGATGATACTGTTGTAGAATTTGAAATTACTCCAAATAGACCTGATTGCCTATCTATTGTAGGAATGTCTAGAGAAATTGCTGCAAGCTTTAATAAAAAATTAAATGAAATTAATATTAAAGATTTAAAAAATATTAATAATAGTAGTTTATTGGAAATCAACATATCTTCAGATAACTGTAAAAGATATTCTGCTAGTATAATTAAAGATGTTAAAATTGAAGAATCAAATAGAAAAATGCAAAATTATTTATTAAATTCTGGTATAAGACCTATTAATAATATAGTTGATTTAACAAATTTTTTAATGCTAGAATTAGGACAACCTCTTCATGCATTTGATTTAGATAAATTAGAAGGAAATATTACTATTAGAAATGCTTTTGAAGGAGAAAAAGTAGTTACTTTAGATGATATAGAAAGAACTCTTTCTAGCGATGATATGCTAATATGTGATGATGTAAAGCCTATAGCTATCGCAGGAGTAATGGGACTTAAAAATTCTGAAATAGATTCTAATACAAAAAACATTTTAATTGAGTCAGCCTTTTTTACAAAGAAAGCAATTAAATTGACATCAAAGAGATTAGGATTAAAATCTGAAGCTTCAATTAGATATGAAAAGGGACTAACACCGGAACATACAGTAAATGTATTATCTAGATTTTTATATTTATTAGAAAGATATGTTGATTGTAAAATTGAATCTGTATTTGATGTTAAGAGAGAGGAATTTATTCCTACAAAAATAGAATTTGATCCTAATTTAGTAAAAAGGTTATTGGGAGTTGAAATAGATAATTCAGAAATTCTTAACTACTTAGAATTATTAGAAATTAAAACAGAAGTAAAAATAATTATATATATTGTACTATTCCTTATTTTAGAACAGATTTGTCTATTCAGGAGGATATAGTTGAAGAGATAGGAAGACTATATGGATTCTCTAATCTTAATCCTATGCCTATTTTAGCCCCAAATACGATAGGTAGAAAAAGCAAGAAGAGAATTTATGAAGATAAGATTAAGAATATTTTATTAAATTTAGGATTGTATGAAATTACAACTTATTCATTTATAGGTGGTAATATTATTGGAAAATCAAAGATGAATACTCATAATACAGTTAAAATTTTAAATCCGTTAGGAGAAGAATTTAGCATCATGAGAAAATCATTAATTCCAAATGTTATTGATGTTTTAGCTAAAAATTTAAATTATAAAAATGAAGATTTATTAATTTATGAACTTGGTAATACTTTTCACATTGTTAATGGTAATAAAGTTCCTTTAGAAAAGAAAAAAGTAGTGATTGGTTGTTATGGGAAATATGATTTTTATTATGTTAAGGATATAGTAGTAAATTTATTAAGTATTTTAAATATTGAAAATTATGAGTTTGTAAAGAATGCTTCAATTGATTATTTTCATCCTGGTGTATGTGCTGATATAATTGTAAATGGAGAAAAAATTGGTGAAATTGGACAAATATCTTATGAGGTTTGTAAGAATTTTTCTATAAAGAAAAAAATATTTGTATGTGAAATAGATATTGAAAAAATTAGAGATAAATCTAGTTTAGTTAGAATATATGAGCCACTTATTAAATACCCTGCTGTAAAAAGAGATTTAGCTATAATTGTAGATAAAAATATTGATAGTGGTATGATTGAAAAAATATTTAGAGATAATTCAAATAATTTATTAAAGAATGTGGAACTTTTTGACATTTATACCGGAAATCAAATTGATGAAGGAAAAAAATCAATGGCTTATAAATTAACTTTTCAATCTAAAGATAAAACATTAGTTGATGAAGATATTAATACCGTCATTGATGGCATGTTGAAAGATTTAAATGAGAAATTGGGTGCATATCTAAGGTTTTAATTAGGAGAATATTATGGATGCTAATAAAATAAAAGTTAATATAGCCGGCACGGTTTATACAATAATAGGTGAAAAACAAAGACTGAAGTAGAAGATATTGCTAATTTTGTGGATGAAGAAATAAAAAAATTACATCTCAAAATTATTTATTAAATTCAACTATGGCTGCTACTTTAGTTGCATTAAATGTTTCTAGTGATTATTTTGATTTAAAAAAGAAATTAACTTATTGAGTGAAGATAGTGAATTTCCTTTAAAAAACAAGAAGAATTTATAAAAAATAATCAAAAAATTGAAAAAGAGAAAGAAGAATTAAAACAAACTGTAAAAGAACTAACAGATAAAAATAATGTTTTAGTTCGTACAATAAGTACACTTGAAAAAAGGTATGAAAATTTAGAAAAAATTTCTTATGATAATTTCTATGAGTTAAAACAAAAAAATGAAAAAATTATAGAATTACAAAATGAAATTGTTAAAATAAAAAATGAATACATTAATAGAATTATTAAATTTGGAGAAAAATAATAATAATGAATAATAAAGTACTAAAAACTTTAGAATTTTATAAAATTATAAATATGTTATCAGACCGTTCTCAAAGCATTATAGGTAAAAAAGTTATTAAAAATTCTGAAGTTTCTACAGATATGATTGAAGTACAAAGACTATTAGATGAAACAGATGAAGCCTATAGATTTATAGTAAAGCATAGATTACCAGGAATTTCCAATATTCAAGACTTAGAAGAAGACTTTAAACTTTTAGAAATAGGACAATTTTTTTCTCCTAGAAAGCTTTTAGAAGTATGGAAACTTCTTAACACTTCGAGATTTTTGAAAAATATAATTTCTTATGATGAGTCTTTAGAATTTAAAAATATTTTTGAACTTTTAAATTCATTAAATACAGCTGTTCAGTTAGAAAGAGATTTAGAAATATCTATAATATCTGAAGATGAGATTTCTGATGATGCAAGTTCTGATTTAAAAAGAATTAGAAGAATGATTAAATCAAAAAATGATTTGATTAGAGATAGATTAAATCAATTGATTTCAACATCTGATAAGTTAATGGATAATTTATATACTTTAAGGGATGGTAGATATGTAGTTCCTGTAAGAAGTGAATTTAAAAATTCTTTTAAAGGTATTGTTCATGATCAATCTGCATCAGGTCAAACAGTTTTTATAGAACCTATGTTTGTAGTTGATTTAAATAATGATTTAAAAAAGTTAGAAATTGATGAAGAAAAAGAAATCGAAAGAATTTTAATGGAATTTTCTAAACGTGTTTTAGAAATTTTACCAGAATTAATTTCAAATTTAAATGTAATTGCTAATATAGATTTTATATTTTCAAGAGGAAAATTGGCATATGATATGGAAGCTATTAAACCTATAATAAACAATAATGGAATCATTTCATTAAAATCAGCAAGGCATCCTCTAATTGATAAGGATAAAGTAGTTCCAATTGATATTTCCCTTGGTAATAGTTTTAATACTTTAGTTATTACAGGTCCGAATACCGGAGGTAAGACTGTAACTTTAAAAACTGTAGGCATTTTAACTTTAATGACTCAATATGGACTTATGATACCTTGTGCAGATAATTCAGAAGTGGCTGTATTTGATGAATTATTTGCAGATATTGGTGATGAACAAAGTATAGAGCAATCTTTAAGTACTTTTTCATCACATATGAAAAATATAATAGAAATAATAAATAATGCAAAAGAAAATTCTTTGATTCTATTTGATGAACTAGGATCTGGAACTGATCCCGAAGAAGGTTCGGGACTTTCAATTTCTATATTAAATTATTTCTTAGAAAAAACATTAGAACTATTGCAACAACTCATTATAGTCAATTAAAGATGTATGCTATGACAACTGAAAACGTTCAAAATGCTGCAATGGAATTTGATGTTGAAAAGTTAGAACCCACTTATAAATTAATCATTGGTATTTCCGGGAAATCAAATGCTTTTGAGATTTCAAAAAAATTAGGTCTTGATGAAAGCTTTATAATTAATGCTAAAAAGTTTATATCAAATAATGAATTATCTTTTGATAAATTGGTCAGTAATGTTGATAATAGGCGTAAAGAATATGAAGAGCTTATTATTGAACAAAGAAAAATATTAAGTTTTAACAAGAAAATTAAAGAAGAATATGAAGAAAAACTTGAAAAATTTAATAAACAAAAAGAAAAAAGATAAAAAAATTGGATGAATATATTGAAAATTCAATATATGAAACAGAAAAATTTTGTAGAGAAACAATTAATCATATAAACAAAGCCAGATCAAAAGAGCAATCTACTAAGTTGAAAAAAATATCTGAAGAAATATTGAAGAAAATAGATAAAATTAATCATTCTAAAATGATTAAAAAAGAAAATGAATCTAATATATTAAATGAACCATTAATGTTAGGCGAAGAAGTTAAAGTTCTAAGTTTAAATGAAAATGGATATGTACAGACATTACCGGATAAAAATGGAAATTTACAAGTTAAAATAGGTATTTTAAAAGTAAATGCAAATATTAGTGATATCATTAGAATTGAAAAATTATAGATCATTCTAAAGATAAAATATCTTATTCAAAATCTAATTTTATTAAAAGTGATAAAATGTTTAATAATAAGATAGATGTAAGAGGATATAATACTGAAGATGCAATTTATGAAATTGATAAATTTTTAGATGATTCTTTTATAGCTAATTTAAACGAAGTAACAATTGTTCATGGTAAGGGAACTGGAGTTTTAAGAAAAAATATTTCAGATTTTCTGAGAAAACATAAGTTGGTTAAGTCTTTTAGCTTTGGTAAATTTAATGAAGGTGGAGATGGAGCTACCGTTGTAAAACTAAAATAGGAGAAAATTATGATAAACTTTAAGGATATAGTTATAGATACTATTTATGATTTAGATATAAATTTAAATAAAGAAGAAATTAAAGAATTGATAGAAATTCCCCCTAATCCAGAAATGGGAGATTTTTCATTTCCTTGTTTTAAATTATCTAAAACTTTAAGAAAAGCACCAAATTTAATTTCTGAAGAATTGGTAAATAGAATTAATATAGATAATAGTATATTCTCAAATGTGAAAAATGTTGGTCCCTATATTAATTTCTTTATTAAAAATTTGGAATTTTCTAAAAATGTTATAAAAGAAATACTTGATAAAAAAGAAAAATATGGATCTACACAAGATAATTTAGATAAAACTATTGTTATAGATTACTCTTCAACAAATATAGCTAAACCGTTTCATATTGGACATATAAGAAGTACATTAATTGGAAATGTAATTAAAAATATATACAAATTTTTAGGCTATAATACAGTTGGTGTAAATCATCTTGGAGATTATGGAACTCAGTTTGGAAAAATAATTGCTGCATACAAATTGTGGGGGAATGATGAAGAGATAAATGCTGATCCAATAAATCAGTTACTAAAATTGTATGTTGATTTTAATAATCTATGTAAAACTGATGAAAAAATGTTAGAAACTGCCAGAGACTATTTTAATAAATTAGAGAATGGAGATGAAGAGTCTGTCAGACTTTGGAACTGGTTTAAAGATATTAGTTTAATGGAATTTCAAAAAGTTTATGATAAATTAAAAGTTGAATTTGATTCATACAGAGGTGAAGCTTATCATTCTCAGTTTATTGATGATGTTGTTAAAGAACTAGAAGATAAAAATTTATTAATTGAAAGTGACGGATGTAAAATAGTTAATCTAGATAAATATGATTTACCACCTGCTTTGATTTTAAAAAGTAACTCTTCCAGTACTTATATAACAAGAGATATTGCAACTGCATTAACTAGAAAAAAAGACTATAATTTTTATAAAAATATTTATGTAGTTGCAACTCAACAAAAATTACATTTTCAACAATTAAAAGCTGTTTTAGAAGAAATGGGATATGAATGGGCTAAAGATTGCATTCATGTTTCATTTGGGATGGTAAGTGTAAAAGATGACTTTCTAGGAACTTCAGCAAAGTTAAGTACAAGAGAAGGAAATGTTATATTTTTAAACGATGTACTTGAGAAAAGTGTAGAAAAAACTCTAGAAATTATAAATGAAAGAAACAATTCTCTTGAAAACAAAGAAGAAATTGCTAAAGAAGTTGGTATTGGTGCTGTTATATTTCAAGAACTATTCAATACTAGAATTAAAGATTATTCTTTTGATTGGAATAATGTTCTTAATTTCGAAGGAGAAACTGGTCCATATATTCAATATTCTGCTGCAAGAGCTAATAGTATATTAGAAAAGAATGATTTTTATTCAAAATTAGATAGTATTGATATTTCAAAAGTTTCAAATTATGAAATGAATATAGATGAATTATCTTTAATTAAATCAATCTATAAATTTGAAGATATTTTATTAGATTCAGCAAAAAAATATGAACCTTCAATACTTGCAAGATATATAACTGAAGTTTCAAAATTATTTAATAAATTTTATAATTCTTGTCCTATAAACAATCAAGAAGAAAATATTAAAGAATTTAGACTTGTATTAACATATTGTACAAGATTACTTATTGAAATTGGATTGACCCTTTTAGGTATGGATACTCCTAAAAAAATGTAGGTGAATATGGATAATTTATATAATTATTTTAAAAAATTTTCTGATAAAGTATATTTTCTTACAGTGAAAAATATTAAATTTAATGAAAAAAAATACGAAAATATTGATTTTCCAATCAGTTCAAATGTCCTTTTAGAAAATATAAAAAATAATAAATTTAATGAAAATATTAATTTGACATACTTTTTAGAAGGAATTTTATTGTTAAATGGAATAGATTCAAACTTTGAAAATATTGAATTTTTAAATGATTTTATCAAGTCAAAAAATGTTAACTTATTACATTTTGTAAAATCTAAAATTAATTTTAATGATAATAATTATGATACTATAATATATAATTTATTAATTATTAGAGGATTAATTAATTTAGAAAAAATGATGATTTTATTTTAAAAGTATATACTAAATATCTTTTAATGATTTTAGATTATGATAATAGTTATTATAATATATTCTTAAATGAAATCAAGATTCTATTATCTGATTTGGAAAGAAAAAATGAAGATGATTATTTGCTAAATATGCTTTATGGTGATTTATATGTAAAAGAAAAATTTTATATTAAAGCTAATATATTCTATAAAAAATCTATAACAAATTCAAATAAGATAATTGATAATATTATCAATAAAAAAATACAAGATATTAATGTAAAAGTTAAAATTGAAGAGCTACTACAACTGGTAGATAGATTTAAGTTTGAAGACTGTTATAAAATATTAAAAAATATTGATAATTTTAATCTAGATAAAGAAGATTCTTATTGGATTGGATATATATATAATAAATTAAACGAAAACGAAAAAGCTATAGAGTACTACGAAAAATCATTGGATTTAAACGCTGATTTTTTAAATATTTTTATAGAACTAGGGTTATTATATTACAAAATGCAAAAAATCGAAAAATCGCTTAAAATTTTCGAAAGAGGACTATCTATATATATAGATGATGAAAAATTGCTATTTAATAAGATAATATTAGAACTAAAGCTAAAAAAATATAAAAAAGCGAAAGAAGATATGGATAAATTGTTATTGTACGAAGACTTAGATAATTCTATAATGAATGATATATTATACTTACAAGAGTTATATAAAGAGGACTTAGAAAAATTTTAAATTTAAAATTGTTAATTTTGATTTAATTAATAAATTGAAATACATTTATATGTAAATAGAGTAGAGATTATATTTTAATCTCTACTCTATATTTTTAAATAATTATTTTCGCAAAATTATAGTTTTGCGAAAATAACACAAAAAACTCATAATATAAAATAATTTCTATTTTTGATTAAATACTTAAATTAATCTAATATAAATTTATATTAATTTAAAAATTATAATTATTTTAAAAAATTATTTAGGTTTCTTTTCGTTAAAATTATCTATCTCTCTTTCATCGATATCTATCTTCTTATCTTCTATATTTGATTTCTTTTCTTCGATTTCAGTATCTTTATTTTTTTCTTTTTCTTCTTTCATTTTTTGATTTTCCTTATTTTTATTATAATTTGTTTTTTGTTGTTCAAGTTTCTCTTTTTCCTGTTTATAAATTTTGTAGTTTCTAAAATACAGTATTAACACAAAAAAAGTTATACAAACAATTAAAAAAGATATAATTTTACCAAAGTTTGAGTTAAAAAATTTTTTTAAATTTGATTTCATTTTAAACTCCTTTTAAACCGTTAAATCTAGCATATTCATTTTAAATAGTATACTTAACTTTTTATCTTTATTTTAATAAAAGATTATTATTACAAATTTTTACCTATTACTTCAAATATGTTCATAAAAAACTTCATAATATGATATAATATTATATTATATCATAAAATATTAATCAAAAGTACTTTTATATAACTTTAATTTGAAATTTACTTTACAATGACTTATTACCCAAATTATAGTATAATAATAATGGTACAAATATTTAAGGAGTGAAATATGATGCATTTTAATGATTGTCCAACAATTTTAGATGACTATTTAAATTATTTATTAACAATTAAAGGCAGATCTAATCTAACAGTTAAAGAATATTATTATGATTTGAAACGATTTTTAAAATTTATTATAATGAGAAAAAATTATTTGGATATAATTTAGATTCTGATATAAACTCCGTTTCTATTTTATCAATTAGTAAAAAGGATATTTCTGATATAGATATAACTGATTTACATGCATATATATCTTTTTGTGATTCTAACTATAACGATTCAACTAAAACAAAAGCAAGAAAAATTTCAGCAATAAAATCATGGTTTAAATATTTGCATAATACAGTTGAACTTATAGATAAAAATCCTTCAGAAAAATTAGAATTACCAAAATTACAAAAAAGAAATCCAGTTTATTTAACATTATCAGAATCAGAAAAAGTATTAAATTCTATAAAGGAGGAAAAGAATGAATTTAACAGAGCTCGAGATTTATGTATAGTATTAATTTTTTTAACATGTGGTCTTAGGATATCTGAACTTACTGGAATTAATATAGAATCAATTAAAGATGATAAATTAAGTGTTATTGGTAAAGGTAATAAAGAAAGGACAGTTTTTTTAAATGAAAACTGTATTTATGCTATAAAATGTTATATGAAACTTAGACCGATAACAAGAGATACAAATGCCTTATTCATAAGTTCACATAAAAAAGAATTTCTAATAGGTCTATACAATTGAGATTAAAAATATATAGAATTATCAGGACTAAATCCCAAAATATATACACCACATAAATTAAGACATACCGCAGCAACTCTTATGTATAAATATGGAGATGTTGACATAAGAACAATTCAGAGTATTTTAGGACATACAAGTGTTGCTACAACACAAATATACACTCATTTAGATGATGACGATATAAAAAAAGGAATTTCAAAAAATCCAATTTCAAAGCTAAAAATATAATTTTCAATAAAAAAGACAAGTTATAAAACTTGTCTTTTATTAAACTCTTGATAAATATTCATTAGTTCTAGTATCAATTTTTATTTTATCTCCATTATTGATAAATAATGGAACAGTAACAACAGCACCTGTTTCTACTTTTGCAGGTTTATTTGCTCCTGTTGCAGAATCCCCTTTAACACCTGGTTCAGTTTCAACAACTTCTAATTCTACAAAGTTTGGAGCGTTTACTTGAAACGCCTTTCCATCATGAAATCTAATAGTTGCATTATCATTCTCTCTTAAATATAAAAGCGCATCTTCAACAACATCAAAATTTAATGGTAATTGTTCATAAGTTTCTGTATCCATAAAGTAGTATAGTTCACCATCTGAATACAAGTATTGCATTTCTTTAGTTTCTATCTTAGCCACTTCATATTTATCATTTGGGTTAAAAGTCATTTCTCTTGAACCACCACTCTTTACAGATTTAATTTTTGTTCTTACAAACGCTGCACCTTTACCAGGTTTTACGTGTTGAAAATCTATTATTTGGTATACATCACCATCCATTTCAAATGTTGTACCTTTTCTAAAATCTCCTGCTGAAATCATTAATTTTCCTCCTATTTTTATGAATAATTCAACAAATATTATATCATAATATTAAAAAAATATCCATATTTTTATATGATTTTAATCGTTATTAACAGATTCTTCTGTATCTGCTTTTTTTGTTCCAACTTTAACTATTTGTTTCTTTGGTTTATAATAATCACTATTTAATAATATTGGTTTCTCATTTTCTTTTTGCTTATAAGAAGAGCCTCTATAACCAGGGAATCCCTTTTCAACAATAACTCTTTTGCCTTCAGGTAAACTAGGATCTTGAATTTCTTCGACGGGCATTGGTATTTTAGATACATCAGATGTAAATAATTTAATATTATAATTTTTTTATCTGTATCACCGAAAATTTTAAAGGTTAATTCTCCGTTAGAAACATAACTTTTTATAACTATAGGAAAATCAAAAGTATTTTGAAACTTCAAATCACTTTGTCCTTCATAATACATCGCATCTAATCCAATAGTACAATAAGGTACTCTCATAGAATGCTGATTTCTTTCAACTATTTTTAAATCAGATTTTACTAATGCTTGATATAAGGTAGATGTGACTTGACAGATTCCTCCACCAATTGAATCCACTATCTTATGATTTAGAAAAGTTCCTGCAGGTTTATAACCTGTATTTTTAGACACTTCGCCTAATTCTTTAGAAAAAGAAAAAGTTTCTCCGGGATTAACTACAAATTCATTAACTTTCCCTGCAGCAATTTTAATATTTGTATTTCTATTAGGCTGATTATCAAATTTAGTAGTAGCTTCCCCTATCACTCCCTTTATTGAAGACAACAAAGTTTTATCAATTTTTTTATATTCTGTAACAATAGCAGGTATTTCAAAATTAAATTTTACCGGAACCCTTTTAAAATTATCTACTATTTTTTCATTTTCAACTTTAAGTCCAATTTTACCTTCAACAATTGATATCTTGTCATCAGAAAAAGAAAATTTTTCATCTATTGGATTGGAATTTAGTTTTTCTGATATTTCAGAAATAATTTCATTTAATTTTGATAAATCATAAGTAGCTTTAACTTCGAATTTCTTAGGATTTTTTAATAAATTTTTTAATGTTTCTATTCTTTCATCATCAGTACCAAATCTACCTATATTAAATGCTTGATTAACTAGATTTTCATAATCATATGAAAAGTTAATATCTTTAGGAAGAAATTTCTTAGTATAATTGTCTCGTGTTAAAGTAAATTCATTATTTATTCCTAAACTTTCTTTTATCTTACTTATAGCCTCTTCTTTTGTTAGACCTTTTAAATCAACATCATTAATAAAAATTCCTTCATAAAATTTGTCATATGCTAAAAGTTCTTCTTTTTTTAAGTTTTTTGTCTCTCCAGCCGCATTACTTAATGGATGTCTATTAAGTAAAAATAACCTACTATTGTACCTATTATCAATATTCCTAATACTCCCGATACAATACTAAATACCTTAAGATATTTTTCATATATCCTCCTACAAATTTTTATAATATAAACACTCAGAATTTATTATGCATTTTTCACAATCCGGTTTTCTTGATTTACAAATTCTTCTTCCATGAAAAATAAATAGATGATGTGCCTTGTTCCATGTATCTTTCTTTAACTTCTTCATTAGTGATAATTCAGAATCTAGAACATTATTTTCATTAATAATTCCTATTCTGTTTGTAACTCTAAAAACATGAGTATCAACTGCTAGTGAAGGTATATTAAAAGCACAAGATCTAACTACATTTGCTGTCTTTCTTCCAACTCCAGGTAATATTGTTAAAGATTCCATATCACTTGGAACTTTAGAATTATATTTTTCTACTAAAATTCTACAAGTTTCTAAAATATTTTTACTTTTTGAATTATAAAAACCACAACTATGTATATATTTAGACAATTCATCTACACCTAAAGTTAAAAAATCTTCAGGAGTCTTAAAATCCTTAAATAATTTTTCCGTAACTTTATTGACTCTAACATCAGTACATTGAGCAGATAAAATGGTTGCTATCAATAGTTCGAAACTGTTAGAAAAATTAAGTTCTGGTTTTGCATCAGGATATAATTTTTCTAATTTTTCCATTACAATGTTTATTTTTTCTTTTGATAAACATTTCAAATCATTCACTCCAATATCATATATAATTAATATATAATTAATATAAAATTATTAATTATTTCAATTTTTTGTACATTTATATTTAACACAAAATGCGAAAAACTACTACTATTATACCATAAATAATATAAAAATAAGCTAAACTTTTTAAAAATATTTTTATTTACTATAAGTCTATATATTTTTTATTATAAAAAGTATTTAAAACATTAATTAATGCTATCTTAGTTTGATAAAAATTCAGTCCACCTTGATAATATACATTATATGGTTCTCTTAAAGGTCCATCTGCACTTAATTCAATACTTGAACCATCTATAAAGCTTCCTGAAGCCATTATAACTTTATCTGAATATCCTGGCATATCCCACGGATAAGGAACAACATGACTATCTACACAACAAAATTCCTGTATAGATCTACAAAAGTCTATAACTTTATTTTCATCATTCATAGTAATCACTTGAATAATATCACTTCTATTTTCATTATATTTAGGTATTGTTTCATATCCTAACTTTTCAAATATATATGACACTAATATTGCACTTTTTACTGCCTCTAAAACCACACGAGGTGCAAAGTATAATCCTTGAATAATTGCTCTTGTAGTACCAAAACTTACACCTACATGCCTTCCAAGTCCTGGAGATGTTAGTCTATTAGAAATAGATTCTATAATTTCAGTTGAATTTGAAACTATATATCCACCGTTTAAAGTTATTCCTGCACCTAAATTTTTTAATAATGATCCTACAACTATGTCGGCACCAACTTCTAGAGGTTCCTTTTTTTCTACAAATTCACAGTAGCAATTATCAATCATTATAATTATATTAGGGAATTTTTCTTTTATTTTCTTAATAACTACTTCTAATTCATTAATGGAAATACATCTTCTGCTACTATATCCAGGAGATCTTTGAATAGCTAATAATTTAGTCTTTGAATTGATTTTAGATAATACAGTTTCTACATCAATTTCATTATTTACTAAATCAACCTTATTATACTTTATTCCATAATCAAGTAGTGTTCCCTTTTCATCTCCACTAATACCTATAACCTTTAAAAGTGTGTCATAAGGAGTTCCAGTTATATAAATAAACTCGTCTCCTGGTAATAAATTTCCTTGCAATGCTAAAGATATTGCATGAGTTCCACATGTTATTTCTTGCCTTACTATAGCATCTTTTGCTTTAAAGATGTCGCAATATATCCTTTCTAATTTCTCTCTTCCAACATCACCGTATCCATATCCTGTTGTCCAAGAAAAATCAGTAGCAGATAATTTTTGCTTTTTAAATGCATTTAAAACTTTTAATTGATTATATTCTTCTATTTCTTTTAAAGTTTCAAATTCTATTTCTATTTCCTTAGAACATTTGTTTACAAAATTAATAATTTTAGAATCAAAATTAAAATCAGTATCTAAATATTTTTCCAATTTATAATTCTCCTTTAGTTAAAAAATCTTTTACTAATTTTTTAGATTTAAATAGAACTTCATCATATCCATTTTCAACATCAATCCAATGTATATTTTCATTCTTATTAAACCAAGTAAATTGTCTTTTAGCGTATTTTCTTGAATTTTGTTTTATATTATCAATACAAGATTCCAGAGTAATTTCTCTCTTAAAATATGGAATAAACTCTTTGTATCCAATAGCAGTAAATGGTTGTGAATACTCGCCATATTTTTTATATAGACTTGATGCTTCTTCAACAAGTCCATTATTAATCATTATATCGACTCTAGAATTTATTTTATCATATAATATTTTTCTATCTAAAGTTAATCCTATTATTAAGTAATCATACTTACAATTATTATTTTCATAATCTTTGCATTGTTTGGAAAATTCTTTTTTTGTATTTACACAAACTTCTATTGCTCTAATTACTCTTTTTATATTGTTTTTATGAATTTTTTCTCTACTTGAATAGTCTAGATATAATAATAAATCATAAAGCAAATTTGCCCCATTTTTTTCGTAAAATTCTGTAATTTGTTCTCTTAGATTATTCGATTCTTCAGATTCAGTAAATTTAAAATCATATAATATAGAATTTACATAAAGTCCTGTTCCTCCAACAAAAATAGGAAGGCTATTATGAGAATAAATTTCTTCAATGTAGTTCTCTGCCATTTTTTTATATTCAGAAACATTAAATTTTTGATTTCCATCTAAAATATCAATCATATAATGATTAATTCCTCTTACTTCCTCTTCTGTTATCTTTGCAGTTCCAATATTAAATTCTTTATATATTTGCATGGAATCACAAGAAATAATTTCTCCTGAAAATTCTTTTGCTATGTCAACGCTTAACTTTGTTTTTCCGACAGACGTAGGGCCAACAATAAATATTATTTTTTCTTCATTTTTATTCCTTAAAAAATAATTTATCAAAATCTTCTTTAGATATTTTTCTTAATATTTTTTATCATAGAAATTTATATCTAGATTTATTTTAGATAACTGTGACAATAATTCTTCTACTTCAAAATCCGTTAAACCGATATTTATTCGTTTTTTAGAAACCATTTTGTATAATGAATCTTCAAACACTCTATTATCTTTAAATAACAGTTCATCAATCATTTCTCTAATATCTTCTTTATCTAAATTATCATTTAATAAATTAGGCATTGTCCTTATTGCTATAGAATTTTCATCAAAAATATCAGCTTCTATACCTAAATTATTCAACTTATCTTTAATAGTATTAAAAACACTCAATTTATATTCATTTAATTCCAAAATTATAGGAAATAAAAGTATCTGTTTTGTAATAGTACAATTATTGTAATTATCCAATAAATTTTCATACAACAGTCTATATTTAGCATTTAGTATATCTATAATTATAAACTCATCCTTATCGGACAATAAAATATATTTTGAAAAAATTTTACCTATAATTTCATAATCTAAAATATTTTTTGAAGTTTCAGTATTATCATCAAGTTTTATTTGTTCCAATACTGGAGTATTTTCTACTTTTTCGTCCTCAACAATATAATTTTCAATATTATCTTCTTCATTTATCGTTTTTATATCATCTTTATTTACTTTAAATAAATCATCATAAGAAAACTTATTTACAATATTTTGTGTATTATAATCATCATCATAAATTATAGTTTCAATAATATCTTCTTCTGAAGATTGTTCGTTATTAATCTTTTCTTCGTTGTATAAGATTTTTTCTTTTTGTTCTTCCTTTACAGATATAAAATCACTTGTAGTATTTTTTAGAACGATGTCAGTAATGTTATTATTAAGTAAATTTAGTAACTTGTCTTCAAAAATAAATTTAATCTTTCTTTTATTTGGATGAACGTTTATATCTATTAAGCTGGGATTTACTTCGATAAATATTACAAATGTAGGAAACTTTCCTTTTGGTATTAATGTAGCAATTGATTTTTCTATTATATTTCTAATCTTTTCATCAAAAATATATCTTCCATTAACAAATAAAAATTGTGATGCTCTACTACCTTTATAAAAGTGATTATTTGAAATATATCCATAAATCTTATAATCTGAGTCCTCAATATTTACAGAAATTAAATTCTTATAAAAATCATCTTTAAAAATATGTTTTATATTATCTTTTAAAGTATTTTTTTCACTTGTTTCGAATACAACTTTCGAATCTTTTATATATTTAAAAGATATTTTTTGATTAGCCAATGCAAAAGAGTACATCAATGTTGTTATGATTGAGTTTTCATACGCATCTGATTTTAAAAATTTCTTTCTAATAGGAACATTGTAAAATAAATCTCTAATGTAAATTGTTGTTCCTAAATTCATCCCTATCTTATTTTTTCTAATAATCTTATTATTTTCAAGATAACAGTGAATTCCGAATTCACTGTTCTTTGTTCTTGTATTAATGTCAACTTTTGAAATTGCAGATATACTAGCTAATGCCTCTCCTCTAAATCCATAAGAAAGAATAGAATATATATCTTCAAAATTATTTAATTTAGATGTAGCATGTTTGGTAAATGCCAACTCTATATCATCTTCTTCAATTCCACAGCCGTTATCAGAAATCATAATTTCTTTTTTACCTGCATTTTTAATTTCAACCTTAATAAATGTTGCACCTGAATCTATTGAATTTTCAACCAACTCTTTTATTACAGAATAAGGATTTTCTATAACTTCTCCTGCTGCAATTTTTTGAATTGTATCTTCTGACAATAATTTTATAGACATATAAATCTCCTATCTATTCATTATCACTTTTAGCTATATTTATTAAATCATTTAATATACCAAAAGCTTCCATTGGGCTTATTTTTTCAATATTTATACTATTTAGATTAGTAATTATTTTATCATTGACCTTAGTTTTTATTACATTTGAACTATCAATAATATCTTTTTCTATTTGAATTTCCTTCTTTTCAATGCTATCTAAAATAATTTTTGAACGATTTATAACTTCCATAGGAAGTCCCGCAAGTTTTGCAACTGCAATACCATAACTCTTATTAGCTCCGCCATCCATTATTTTTCTTAAAAAGACTATTTCATCATTTTCTTTATCTTCAATAACTTGAATATGTTTATTTTTTATGCAAGCAAAAGTATGTTCTAAGTCAATTAATTCGTGATAATGTGTAGCAAATAATGTTTTCGATTTTATATTTTTTGTAATATACTCAAGAATTGCCCAAGCGAGACTTAATCCATCAAAAGTTGAAGTTCCTCTTCCAACCTCATCAAGTATAAGTAAACTATTTTTAGTAGCATATCTTAAAATATTATTAACTTCTTTCATTTCTACCATAAAGGTACTTTCTCCTTTATATAGATTATCTGAAGCTCCAATACGAGTAAATATCTTATCTACTATCGAAATATTTGCACTATCAGCAGGTACGAATGAACCAATCTGAGCTAATATAACTATGAGAGCTATCTGTCTTATATAAGTTGATTTTCCACTCATATTAGGTCCTGTTATAATCTGAATTAAATTATCACTTTGCCCAATATTTGTATCATTAGGGATAAATTCATTTATTGAACTTAAAAAGCTTTCAATAACAGGATGTCTACCATTTTTTATATCTATTATCCCTTCTGAATTTAAAGTCGGTTTACAATAATTATTTTTAAATGCAACTATTGATAAAGAAAATATAGAATCTATGAATGAAATTATATCTGATAATTTTTGTAATGTTTTAATATTCATTTTTATTGTATTTCTTATTGAAATAAATAATTCATATTCTTTTTCTATAATATCACTTTCAGATCCGAATATCATATTTTCAATAGTTAGAAGCTCATTTGTTTTATACCTATTTGCATTAGTTAAAGTTTGTTTTAATTCAAAATATTCAGGAACTAAATTTTGATATGATTTTGTAACTTCAAAAAAATAACCTGTTTTCTTATTAAATATTAATCTTAAATTTTTAATTCCGGTAATATTTCTTTGATCAACTTCATATTTAATTAGCTTTTGTTTTCCAACTATTTTATTATTTCTTATTAAATCAAGTTCGTCATCATAACCAATCTTTATCAAATTTCCTTCTTTCAATAAAATTCCTACGTCTTCAAGAATAGCTGAATTTATAAGATTATAGATATATTCGGTATCAGGAATATTTAAAGCTATATTAGAAAATAAAGTATTACTATCTAAAAATAATCTTTTAATCTTTGGAACAGCTGATAAAGAATTTTTTAAATGAATTAAATCTCTTGCATTACAATTTCCAAAAGAAATTTTTGAATTTATTCTTTCTATATCAGAAATACTTGCTAATAGTTCTTCTAATTCATTTCTTAAATTTGAGTTTAAAACTAAATCTTCAACCAACGATTGCCTTCTTTGAATTTTTTCTATTTCTATAAGCGGTTGATCTAACCATTTATTAAGTAGCCTAAATCCCATAGGAGTTTTAGTATAATTTATAACTGATAATAAAGAGCCATTTATGTCATTACTAAAATTATTTTTTTAAGTTCCAAATTAATTCTTGAATTAGCATCAATTCTTAGATAATCGCTTAATTTATATAAATTAACTTTTTTAAAATCATTCAATTTAACATTAAATCTGCAAACATATTTATAAAAGTTATCTATTGAAAAAAGTAATATTTTATTACTAAGATTATTAGAATAAAATTCTTCATTATTCTCTCTTAAAGATTTAAAATCTTGATCTATATCTACTTTTGTATAAATAATTCTTAAATTTTTTAATAATTTAACAACACTTTTTTCTAATGATTTTAATATATTTGAATTTATTATAACTTCTGACGGAGTTGTACGAATTACTTCTTCCTCTAAAGCGGTAATTAAATTATCTCTGTTCATTTCAAAAATACTTGTACAGAATATTTCACTGGTTGAAATATCAGAATATGTGATACTTAAATTTGTAGAATCCATATAGATACTCATAATATAATTATTTTTATTAGTAGCTAATTCATCAAATTCATCAATAGTTCCCGGAGTTACTAATTTAATAACTTCTCTCTTTACAATTCCTTTAGCAAGTTTTGGATCTTGAACTTGTTCACAAATAGCAACTTTAAAACCTTCAGAAACCAGCTTATACAAATATTGATTTACAACATGATGAGGAATACCACACATTGGTGCAGTTTTTCCACCACCACAATCTCTTTTAGTCAAAGCTAAATCCAATATTTTTGAAACTATTTTTGCATCATCAAAAAACATTTCATAAAAATCACCTAGTCTATAAAATATAATACAATCACTATAATTAGATTTAACTTCTAGATATTGTTTCATCATTGGTGTAAAATCGCTCATAATTACTCCTTACTAAACTATCTCTCCTTCAAGTGCGAATGAATTATGTCCAGTTATTTTAACGTTAACTAACTGTCCAATATTTCTTTTTCCACCTTTAAAATGTACTAATTTATATCCTCTTGTTCTACCTGTAAGAATATCTGGATTATTTTTACTAATTCCTTCAACTAACACTTCAAGAGTTTGTCCTAAACATTCTTTGTTTTTTTCATAAAAAATTTTATACATAGAATCTATTAGTCGCTGAAATCTTTCTTGTTTTACTTCATGTGGTATTTGATTTTGCATTTCAGCAGCTTTTGTACCTTTTCTTATAGAATATAGAAAAGTAAATCCTTGGTCATATTTAACCTTTTCCACCATGCTTAATGTATCTTCAAAATCTTCTTCCGTTTCACCTGGAAATCCAACAATTATATCAGTAGAAAGAGTAATATTAGGTACTTTCTCTTTTAATTTTCTGATTAATTCCAAATAATGTTCTCTAG
Organism: Parvimonas sp. oral taxon 393 str. F0440; assembly: GCA_000223315.2. Classification (GTDB taxonomy): domain Bacteria; phylum Bacillota; class Clostridia; order Tissierellales; family Peptoniphilaceae; genus Parvimonas. The sequence goes on from AFUS01000005.1 coordinate 51,719, forward strand.
TATATACTCTATGCATATCCTTTAGTATCTTATTACTACCAGACTGGAATGGTAAATGAATATTTTCACAAACTTTATCCAAATTTGCTATGGCATCTATTAATTCATCAGAACAGTCTTTCGGATGACTTGTCAAGAATCTAATCCTTTCAATTCCTTCTATCTCATTAACCATTTTTAATAATTCTGGAAATGTCACTTTAGGTCTTAAAGTTTTTCCATATGAATTAACATTTTGTCCTAATAATGTTATTTCTTTATATCCCTTTTTTGCCAATTCTTTTATTTCATTAATTATGCTTTCAGGGGTTCTACTAATTTCTTTTCCCCTGGCATAAGGAACTATACAAAAAGTACAATAATTATTACAACCTGTCATTATATTTACATAAGCAATAAATGGATGTTCTCTATTTATAGGAGTTTCATCATCAAGTATGTCTTCTTCTTCAATATCTACGACAACTTCTCCTGTACTTCTATGTCTTGAGATAAGAGAAGGCAATCTTGAGATATTTTTCGTTCCAAAAATTATATCTACATGTTTATATTTTGAAATTATAGTAGCTCTTGCATCACCTGTTTGCATCATACAACCACAAACGGCTATAATCATTTCCGGTTTCTTTCTTTTTAAATTTTTCAAAGCACCAAGTTGTCCATAAACTTTAAGTTCTGCATTCTCTCTGACTAAGCATGTATTATATATAATAAAATCTGATTTTTCTAAATCATCTTCTTTTGTATAACCTAAAGTTTCTAGTAAATATGATATTTTTTCTGAATCATGATGATTCATTTGACAACCATAAGTTATAATTGTATATTTTTTGCTCAAAAAATTCACCTCTATTTATATTTATTTTTTAGTGCATACTGTATCTTTCTCTCGTGTTCTTTTTCAAGCATACTGTCTCTCTTATCATAATTTTTTTTACCACGAGCGAGTGCAATATCAAGTTTTATCCATCCGTTTTTAATATGAACATTTAAAGGAATTAATGAATAACCTTTTTCTTTAGTTTGTCCAATTAATTTATTAATTTCTCTTTTATTTAAAAGTAACTTTCTTTCTCTTGTAGGGTCTAAATTATATATATTCCCATAATCATAAGGTGTAATATTCATTCCAAGAATAAAAACTTCTCCATTCTTAATTGAACAATAACTTTCCTTAATAGAAACTTTTCCCTGTCTAATACTTTTGACTTCAGTACCTGATAAAGAAATTCCAACTTCATAGATATCTTCTAAAAAATAGTCATGTCTTGCCTTTTTATTATTAGCTATTATTTTTATAGTTGTTTTATCTCTCATAATATCACCTATTTAAATAAAAATTAATTTCATTAGTTATCTCATTAACTTTAGAAACAATAACTTCTACATCCATTCCTATATCAAATAATTTTTTTGTTCTTCTACCAACAGCAGTCAAAGTTTGTTCATCAAATTCATAATAATCATCCATAATATCTTCATATTTAACTAATCCTTCAACAGTATTTTCTAATTGCACAAAAAGCCCGTATGAAGTAACTGAAACTATAATCCCTTTGAAAATTTGTCCTATTTTATTTTTCATAAATTCCACTTTTTTAATATCTTCCAACTTTCTTTCTGCATCTATAGCTAGTATTTCAGTATCATTTATATGATTAGAAGTTATATCTAGGTAACTTATATAATTTTTTGGTATTTCATTATTTGAATGTAAATAATTTTTTAAAGTTCTATGAACGGTTAAATCTGCATATCTTCTTATTGGAGAAGTAAAATGGCAATATAAAAATGTTGATAATCCAAAATGAATATCAATATTCGGAGAATATCTAGCCTTAGTCATAGATCGTAAAATAGAATAGTTTATAAATTCAGATTTATTTGTATCTTTAAATTGATCTACAATTTCACTTAAATATTTTGAAGAAATCATATCTATTGATTTCATTTTTATATTCAAACGATTTAAGTGATTTCTTAATATTTCCAATTTATCTTCAGGTGGTTTAGAATGTATTCTATATATAATTGGTATATCAAGATCTCCAAAATGCTTACCTACCACTTCATTAGTACAAATCATAAATGATTCTATTATTCTATTTGCAAGACCGTCTTCTTTTTTTGTTATATTTTCTACTTCACCATCTTTATTGAAAGTAATGTCAATTTCAGGAAAATTAAAATCTATAGTTCCTCTATTGATTCTTTTAGTAGTTAATATCTCATCTAATTCTTTCATAACAAATAACTTTTCTTTTAGTATTTCATCATCATAAAAATGCTTTTTACCTTCTAAAAAATTAGTTACATCGTCATAAACTAGTCTATAATTACTGTTTATTACAGATTCATAAAATTTATATTCTTTAACATTACCATTTTTATCTATAATCATTTTTACAGATAAAGTTAGTTTTTCTGTATTTGGATTTAATGAACAAAGATTATTAGAAAGTACTTCCGGTAACATAGGGACTACATAATCAAATAAATATACACTATTACCTCTTTTATATGCTTCCCTATCCAACTTGCTATCTTTTTTAACATAATGAGATACATCTGCTATATGAACATAAAGAACATAATCGTTCCCTTTTTTATCAATAGAAATAGCATCATCAAAGTCCTTTGCATCAGCTCCATCGATTGTAACAGTAAACAAGTTCCTAAAATCTACTCTATTTTTGAATTCTTTTTTTAAATCCATTTGAGATAATTCTTCTAATTCTTTATTAATCTTATTTGAAAATTTATATGGAATTTCCATATCTTTTAATAAAGAAATTATTTGAGCTTTTTTATCATTTTTATTTCCTATTATTTCAATTATTACTCCCTCAGGATTTTTCTTTTTATCTGGAAATTCAACTAATTTACATACAACCTTATCATCAGTTTTTGCTCCATTCTTATCGCCTTTTTTTATAAAAATATCATAATTACATTTAATATCATCAGGAACTACAAATCCAAAATTTTTATTTTCAGTAAATGTACCAACTATTAAATTACTATTTCTATTTAAAACTTTTATTACTCTTCCTTCGGCTTTTGAATTTACTCGCTTTTCTTTTATAATTTCTATTTCTACATCATCATTATGATTAGCATGATTTAATTCCTTTTTTGGAATAAAAATATCATCTATGTCTTCTTCTGAAACAAAAAACGCATTGCCTTTTGGAGTAAAAGTAATCTTTCCTTTTAATGTTTCCTTTTTTTCATAGATACTATATCTAAAATCATTTAATGATATTTTTTTACTATTAACAAGAGAATCTAATATTTTAAAAAATTTTTTAAACTATTAAAATGAACATTTAATGCAACAGCAAGTTCTTCCTTTGTTAATGGAATATAATTCTTTTTTTCATAAAATTTAATATTTGTTTTTCTAAATTCATTAAAATCTCCCTATATGTAAAAGTAAAAAATATAAGGTAATACCTTATATTTAATTATATATATTAAGCAAAACTATAAGCCGTGTTCTGTATTTGACAATCATCTATCTAGACAAATTGTTGCCAATTTGTTCAAGCAATCTACCTATGAACGTAGCGAGCAACTACAAAAGTTCAATCTTGATCTTGCACCGAATGGGGTTTACATAGCCACATAGTCTCCTATATGCTGGTAAGCTCTTACCTCACCTTTCCACCCTTACCATTATAATGGCGGTATATCTCTGTTGCACTAGCCTTAGGGTCGCCCCCACTGGACGTTATCCAGCATTCTGCTCTATGGTGCACGGACTTTCCTCGTGGAATATCCACGCGATTGTCTGTCTTACTTAATTAAATTAAAATATATTTCTTTTAAAAATGTTATTTTCATAAATTAATATCTTTAAATCAATATTTTTATTTATAAAAAATTCTTTTAAAGATAACAAACCAAAAATTTCAGATTCATAATGTCCTAAATCAATTATCTTTAAATTATTTTCTAAAGCTAATTGAATATCATGATACTTAAAATCTGAACTGATTAATAAATCAGCTTTCTTAGAAATTGCATTCTTTATAGAAAACGCACCTGAACCGCCCAAAACAGCAATTTTTGAAATGATATTATCAGTATTCCCATAATATAACATTGGAAATTTAAAACTATTTTTTAACTTTGCAAGATAGTTTTTAAATGTATCATTTTCAATACTTCCAATTATTCCGTAACCATATCCTTCTTTATAATCAATGAAAACTTCCTTATTACTTAAAAAACATTTATCAGCCAAAAATTTATTAACCCCATTTGGATGAATATCTAATGGTGTATGTATAGAAATTACATTAACATCATTTTGCATCAACAGTTCAAGCTTTTTATATAAGTCAGAATTGACTTGCAAATTTTGAATTTTTTCAAAAAATAAAGGATGATGTGTCAAAATACAATTAATATTATTTTGTATTGCATAATTTATAGAATCAACTGTTAAATCAAGTGCTAATAAAATTCCTCCAACTTCATCTTCGTAATTTCCAATCTGAAAACCTGAATTGTCCCAATCTTCTTGCAAATAGAATGAATATTCAGTATTTAATAATTCTACTAAATCACTTACTTTAAAATTCATTTAAAATACCTCTAATTTCATTGATTAAATTAGTTATTTCTAAAATTCTTTCGTTACTTTTGCTTGCTAAATTTATTTTATCTAAAATATTCTCATACTTTTTTAATTCATTTTCTAAAAATATTCTTAAATTTTCAGATTTGTTTTTTATAAGCAACTTACCATATAGGAATTCATAAGCATTTCTATAAAAGTCTTTGCCTCTTTTTACTTTCAAAATTTGATAATATTTTTTATTTTCTATTACATCATCTTCTTTTTCAATAACAAAATTATTTTGCAATAAAAACTTTCTTAAAATATCCAATGAATTATTTGGTGATAGAATTAAACTGTTTGCTGTCTTTGCAACAGACAAATTTTTTTCTAAAATTTCTTTAATTAGTATACCACCCATACCTGAAATAATTATAGTATCAACTTCAAATTCATCAAAACAGTATAGTCCATCAGATACTCTGGTTTCAATATTTACTATGTTACTGTTATATATTAGTTTATGCTCTAATTTTTCCAAAGAATTTTTACTAATATCAGTTGCAATAATTTTTTTTGATATACAACTTTTTGATAATTCTATAGGAATTATACCATGATCTGTTCCTATATCTGCCACAATGGAATTTATATCAACTAAATTGCAAATCTTCTTTAATCTTAAACTAACCATATCTTTATTCCAAGAAATCTTTTAGTTTTTGACTTCTACTAGGATGCTTTAATTTTCTAAGCGCTTTGGCTTCTATTTGTCTTATTCTTTCTCTAGTAACCTCAAATTCTTTACCAACTTCTTCCAAAGTTCTAGGTGTACCATCATTAAGACCAAATCTAAGTTCTAAAACTTTTTTCTCTCTATCGGAAAGTGTACTTAAAACTTGGTTTAATTGCTCTTTTAACATTGAAAAATTAGCTGCTTCATCAGGAGCGATTGCTGTCTCATCTTCAATAAAATCTCCTAAATGACTATCATCTTCTTCACCAATAGGAGTTTCTAAACTAACAGGTTCTTGAGCAATTTTTCTAATTTCATTTACTTTATCAACTTCAATTCCCATATGTTCTGATATTTCTTCATTAGTCGGTTCTCTTCCTAGTTCTTGAACTAATTGTCTTTCAATTCTAACTAATTTATTTATAGTTTCAACCATATGAACGGGAATTCTTATTGTTCTAGCTTGATCAGCTATGGATCTTGTAATTGCTTGTCTTATCCACCAAGTAGCATAAGTACTAAACTTAAAACCTCTTCTAAAATCAAATTTTTCAACTGCTTTCATAAGGCCCATATTTCCTTCTTGTATTAAGTCAAGAAATTGCATTCCTCTACCAACATATCTTTTTGCAATACTAACTACAAGTCTTAAATTTGTTTCAGCTAATTTTTTCTTAGCTTCAATATCTCCGGTTTCCATATTTTCCGCTAAAATTCTTTCTTCGTCAGCACTAAGTAATGGTATTTTCCCAATTTCTTTTAAATACATCTTAACGGGATCATCTATATTAAAACCTTTTAAATCAGAAAAATCTTCTAATTTTATTTCTTCATCTTCAGAATCTTCTTTTTCATCCTCTAGGTCTATTAAATCATCAGTAATTTCAATATCTTCTAAATTTTCAATTTCATCGATAAACTCTACCTGATTTTCAGCTAACTTAGATTTTATTTCTTCAATATCATCAATATCAATAAAATTAAATAAATCTAACGATTCAAGATACTTATTATTAACAAAACCATTATGTTCATTAGCGTATTTAGTAAGTTCCTCTACTATTAGAATTTTTACTTCATCATATTCAATATCATTTAATTTATTATTCATGATGAACCCCTTTCTCAATATTTTTAAGATTTCTGTTTAATTCCATTAACTTTTCAACATTAAAATTTAAATTAGAAATTACTGCTTCATTATTTTTATCCATTTGCCTTAATTTTTCAATATTTCTAGTTGTTTTTCTAATTTCATAATTTAAAATAGTTATATCAAGTAACTTAATATAATCTAAAGTTGATAATTTAATTTGCTCATTATAACATTTAACAATATATTCTACTATTTTTAAATTATCAACATTATTCTTAAATTTCTCAATTAGAGCTGATGGAACAGTTATCGTATTATTCTTTACATTATTTTTGACATACCAAAAAATATCATATAAATTAGAAGTTTTACATAAATCTTCTAATTTATTACTTATATCTACTACATTATTTTCACATCTCATCAATAGTATAATACCCATTATTAAAACTTTTTTGTCAGAATTTAATAATAAATTTTCCGATTTATAATCCATTTCAATTTCTTTTCTTTTTTTCAATTATTTTATCTTTTTTATCAAAATTTAGAAAATCTTCTTTTAACGAATTTTTATCTATTCCAAACTCACTAGATATTTTATTTATATACAAATCTCTCAGTATATTAGTATCTATTTTTGTTAAAAAGTCTAAAATACTTTCATAAAAAATTGTATTATCAGTAATAGAATTACTATTTTTTTTGCTTTTTTTCAAAATTTCATAGTTAAAACCATTAATATCATATGGTGACTCTAAAAGTTTATTAAAGTCATTCAATCCATATTTTTTTATATAATCATCAGGATCCAATTTATCAGGAAGCATTATAATATTAGGTTTAACAGAAATTTCATTAAAAACAGAACTTGTTTTATTTGTTGCACTTATTCCTGCATTATCACCATCATAACATAAATAAACATTGTTTCTGAAATATCTTTTTATAAGTCTTGCCTGGTTTTCAGTAAATGCAGTTCCCAGCCCTGCAACAACATAATTAATTCCATTTTGATACAAAGATATAACATCCATATATCCTTCAACAATTAAAACTTTATCTCTTATATTATTTTCTATTATTTTATCAAGAGCATAAATATTATCACCCTTTTTAAAAATTACACTTTCAGGAGAATTTAAATATTTCGCACTATCATCAACAATAGTTCTTCCTCCAAAACCTATTACTTTTTTATTTTTATTTAAAATAGGAAACATAATCCTATTTCTAAACCTATCAACATAATCGCCAGTCTTAGTTTTGATTATAAGTCCAAGCTCTTCTGCAATTTCAATATCCATTTTTTTAAATTTTAACTCATTATAAAGAGCTTTCCAATTTTCATCAGCATAACCAATAAAAAAAGATTAATTGATTTTTGATTAATACCTCTTTTTAGTAAATACTGTTTAGGAACAGAATTTTCCATCATCTTTTTATAATAAAACCTTGCGACAAATTCATTCATTTCATAATATTTATCAAGATTTTTTTTATCTATATAATTAAAAGAGTTCTCATACTCTAATTCTATTCCAAATTTTTCAGCTAATTTTTTTAAAGCACTAACATAATCCAAAGATTCCAATTCCATAACAAATGAAATGCTATCTCCATGTTTACCACATCCAAAACAATGGAAAGTATTAGTTTCAGGATAAAGAAAAAAAGAAGGAGTTTTTTCACTATGGAAAGGACAATTTCCCATATAATATCTTCCGCTTTTTTTCACAGATAAATAGTCACTAACAACAGAAATAATGTCCGCTTTTTCCTTTATTTCCTCTATTTTCTCTTTTTTTATATAAGACATTTTTCATCACCTTAAGTTAAAACTGTTTAATTTGTATATGTTAAAATTCAAACAGAGTGCATTTATCATTATTCCAAGAACTCTTGAAAAATCATATTTAATATTGTTTAATTCAGATTTTTCAAAACAATCTAAATTGTATAATAAGTAAATAAAATCAAATTCATATTTATCCAATACATAATTGTATTTAGAATTTAATTTTAAGCTTGAATTTATAACTAATTCATATATATCAAAATTAAAAGCTTTCGCATTTTTATCATTATCAAATAGTAGATGATAACCGTTAAAAAGTAAATATTTAATTATAAAATAAGTTAATAACATTTTATAATCAGTTTTTTTAATACTCAATACTTCTTTTATTAAATTATAAATCTCTAAATTTTTAAGCTCTTGCACACTTGTTTTTAAAATTATTTCTGAGAGAATATTCAAAAACAAAATATGTTCTTTTGATTCAAAAGAAATAAAATCTACAAGTTCATATTCATTACAATAAAAAAATTCATTTCGATAATTTAATTTAAAATTATAATTAGAGTACATAGATAAATACATTTCAATACTTTTACTATAAATTGAAATAAGTCCAAACTCATCAGTATAAACTTTGAATATTTTTCCTTTATTCAAATATGTGCTTTCTGAAATAATATATCCATTTATGTTATTATAAATATTATTTTCTAAAATATCCAAACTCTTTCACCTTAAATGATTTATTTCTCCAGTCATCATCTATCTTAACAAATAATTTTAAATTGACTTTTGAATCTAAAAACTTTTCTATATCTAATCTTGCAGATTTTCCAATCTTTAAAATCATATCTCCATTTTTCCCAATTACCATACCTTTATGTGATTTTTTTTCAACACAAATAATTGCGTCTATATCAATTATTGGTTTGTTTTTCTTATTGAAAATTTTTCAATTAATACATTAATTCCATGTGGTATTTCATCTCTTAAGAAAGTAAGAGTTTTCTCTCTAATTATTTCTCCAACTATTTCTCTTTCAGTTTGATCTGTTATCATATCATCTGAGTAGTATTTAGGTCCATAAGGCAAATAAGATTTTATACAATCTATTAAATTATATACATTTGTTCCTTCTGAAGCGGATATAGGGATAATTTTTTCAAATAATTTCATATCTTTATATTTTGAAACAAGTTTACATATCTCCTCTGAATCCAAAGTATCTATTTTATTTATAATGCAAAGTTTTGGAAGATTTATCTTCTTTAACATATCAATTATTAATTTATCCAACTCTCCAATTTCAAAATTAACATCCACCATGTATAAAATTAAATCAACATCTTTTAGAGAATTTCGTGCTTCTTTTAGCATAAATTCTCCTAATTTATTTTTGGGATTTTGTATTCCGGGAGTATCTAAAAATACTATTTGAGAATCCAATGAATTATATATTAATTTTAAATTTGATCTCGTCGTTTGTGGCTTGTTAGAAATAATTGAAATTTTTTCTCCAATAATCCTATTTAACAAAGTTGACTTACCGACATTAGACCTTCCAACCAAACTTACAAATCCCGATTTTATGTCATTCATATTATAAATCCTCTGGACCAAAACTATAAGGTAATAACTCAGAAAATTTTATTATCTTATATTCTTGTTCGTTTTTTATTACAATTATTTCACAATCAATAGTGCAAAATTCTCTAATTACCTGTCTACAAACCCCACAAGGAAATGTCAAAGAATTTTCTTTACCGACAACTGCGATTTTTTTTATCTTTTTTCTCCATCATATATTGCTTTGAATATAGCCACGCGTTCTGCACAAATTGTAGGAGTATATGAAGCATTTTCAATATTACAACCACCATATATTTTACCTGATTCTGTTAATACAGCCGCTCCTACATTAAATTTAGAATATGGTGTATATGCTCTTTTTTGGCTATCTAAAGCACATTTAATCATTTTTTCATAAATATTCATTTAACCACCAACTATAACTAATATTTTAGGAATAAATATTAAAAGTCCAACTATTATAGATATAAAAGCTGAAACTAAAACTGCACCCGATGCCATGTCTTTAATAATTTTTATATTTAAATTATAGTCTTTACATAAAAAATCCATAATATTTTCAATGATAGTATTAATAATTTCTAAAGTCAAAACAACTGCTATCATAATTAATATTACAGATAATTCTACATAAGATAAATTAAAAATTAAAGAACACAACAATACTAACACAGAAAACATTATATGAAATCTAAAATTTCTCTCTGTTTTGAAAATGTATATTATACCTTTAAAGGCACAAAAAAAACTTTCCATAAAACTAGAATTCTTTTTCATTTTTAAAAACTTCCATTAATTTCATAGTTTCTTTTTCCTTATTTCTCATAATTATTTTTTCAGACTCATCAATATGATCATATCCTAATAAGTGAAATACAGAATGACAAACTAAATATAAAATTTCTCTTTCAATACTATGTCCAAACTCTTGGGCCTGTTCAATTGATTTTTCTGTAGAAATTATAATATCTCCTAGAATAAAAGGCATACCTTCTTCTGAAAATTCAAACTCCATCGGAAAAGAAAGCACATCCGTTTCCCTATCAATATTTCTAAATTCAGAATTTATACTCTTTATTTCTTCATTTGTAACAAAAGAAACTGATACCTCAATATTATCTATCATTTTATTTTCAACTTTTAGAGCTGTTTCGATACATTCTATAATTTTTTCTTTAAGATTATCTGTAACTATGAACGCATCTTGCCTATCATCAAAAAGAACATTCATTATTTTTTCTCCGCTAAGCTATCTTCATATTTTGTATAGGCATCTATTATTTTCATTACTATACTATGCCTTACAACATCAGAACTATCAAAATAATTAAAATTAATTCCCTTAATATTATTTAAAATTTTACTTACTGAAACAAGACCTGAAATTTTTCTTCTACCTAAGTCAATTTGAGTAATATCTCCAGTTATAACAGCTTTAGACTCAAAACCTATTCTTGTTAAAAACATCTTCATTTGTTCATTGGTTGCATTTTGAGCTTCATCAAGAATTATAAAAGCATCATCTAAAGTTCTCCCTCTCATATATGCTAAAGGTGCAACTTCAATGATACCTTTTTCTTTTAGTCTAAGGAAATTATCATAACCTAATATATTATATAATGAATCATATAAAGGTCTTAAATACGGATCTATTTTTTCTTGTAGATCTCCTGGTAAAAATCCTAAATTTTCACCTGCTTCAACAGCAGGTCTTGTTAATATTATTTTTGAAACAGTATTGTTTTTTAATGCTTTAGCAGCCATTGCAATAGCTAAAAAAGTTTTTCCTGTTCCTGCAGGACCAATACCGAAAGTAATTATATTATCTTCAATCGCAGAGATATATTTTCTTTGTCCTAAGGTTTTTGGCTTTATAGGTTTTAATTTTGCATTCAAACAAATAACATAATCTAACCAATCATTTAATATCTCTTTATTTTCAGATTTTACTTTTTCAATTATATAAGAAATTTTTTGCTTATCTAAATTTTCGGAAGGATTATCTTTAACTAAAAACTCAATAGTCTTAACACATAATAAAACCATTTTTTCATCTCCTGTAATAGATAAACCTTCCTCACTATTTTTTATAGATACATCAAATTTTTTAGAAATAAAATCTATATTAGAATCTAAATTTCCAAATAAATTCCGAATATCATCAATATCTAAAATCAAATTTTCAGTAACTTTATTCATTCTTTCTCCAATTATTTCCTTAACTCACTTCTGTTATTATCCAAAACAGTAATTAAATCTCTCAATTTTTCTTGAGTTTTAGATAAAACATCATCTACATAAGTATTAGTTTGCATTTTTATAGTTTTAGCGTTTTGTTCAGCTTTCAATAATATTTCATTTGCTTTACTTTCAGCAGCAACAACAACATCATTTTCATTAATCATCTTTTGATATCTTGCTTCAGCATCAGCTTTAATTTTAGAAGCTTCTTTATTTGCTTGTTCTAAAATTTGATTTGCATCTTTAGTTGCATCATTTAAAATTCTATCTTTTTCTTCGTGAATCCATTCTGCTTGTTTAATTTCTTCTGGAATATTTTCTCTCATTTCTTTCAATATAAAAAATAAAGCTTCAGAATCTACCATAACTTTCTTTGAAAAAGGTAAACTTGAACTTTCTTCTACTAAGTCTTCAATACGATCAATTAATTCTAAAATTTCCATTACTCATTCCTCCTAAATTTTTCACCTAATATATCTAAAACAACTTTGTCTACATATAATTCGATATTGCCACCATTAAAATACACATCCTTAACAACAGTTGAACTTATATGTTCATCTGATTTATCAGAGAAAAACAAAATTGTTTCCACACCACAAAGTTCCTTATTAACTTTAGCATTTATCTTTTCAGATTCAAAGTCTAAAGTATTTCTAACCCCTCTTACCAAAACACTGACATTATTATTACTAATATAATCACATAATAATCCATAATGAATATGTACGTCAATATTTTTATATTTTTTAAATATATCTGAAATAATATTTTTTCTTTCTTCAAGAGAAAAAAGAGCTTTTTTATTGAAATTATTTAAAATTACAATATCTACATAACCGAAAATATCTAATGCTTTTAAAATAATATTCTTATGTCCATTTGTTAAAGGATCAAAGCTTCCCGGAAAAATCACCTTCATAATTATTTTTTCCTTCCTAAAAAAATCACTTTAATTTTTGAATATTTCTTTTCTTTTATTATTTCAAAATTTTCTATAGAAATATCTTTATCCGTTTCTATAATAATTATTCCATCTTCTTTTAAAATATTATTATTCCAAATAAAATCCAAAGCCTTTTTTATATACTCATATTTATAAGGCGGGTCCAAAAATATATAATCAAATTTCAAACCATTATTATAAAAATAGTTCAAACAATCCATATAATCCTTATTTATGATTATTGATTTATCTAAGAATTCAGAATTTTCAAGGTTTTTTTTTGTGGTTTTCAAACTATCTTCTGAAAAATCACAAAAATATACTTTTTTAGCTCCTCTACTTAAAAATTCAATACCAATTGCTCCACTTCCACAAAACAAATCTAAAACAATAGAATTATAATCTATTTCAAACAGAATATTAAAAATAGATTCCTTAATTTTGTCTGTAGTTGGTCTAACACTATAATCTACAGGTGATAATAATTTCAATCCCCTCTTTTTACCAGATATTATTCTCATTTTCCAACCCTAATCTTAATATTTTTTACTTATAATATATATGAAATAAAAATAATATTCAAACAAATATATTCATACTGAATTATACCATAAAAAGATTAAATTTTCAACATTTTATTAAAAAACTTTTATGTAAAATATTATAAAAATTCAAACTTTTTTGTAAATAAAATATTTTTAAATTAAAAATAATTTTTTATAAAAGGAAAAATATGATATAATGTACTAAGATATAATTTACTAAAATATTATAATAGGAGGAGATATATGGACTTAAGAGAAAATTCTTTAGAAAAAAGCAAAATTATTGCTAATGAGTTAAAAACTTCTTTAGAAGAAAAAAATATTTTTCATTTAAGAGATATAATTTATGATACAAATGAAGTAACCCTTGCAAATATATTTGAAGAATATTTTGAAATTAAAGACATCCTATTTATGTTTAAAGTTATAAAAAAAGAAAAAACTGCTGAAATTTTTGCCTATCTTCCTCAAAATATGAAACAACAAGTAATAAATGGCTTACAAGATCACGAAATAAAAGTTATGTTAGATTATATGTTTACAGATGATATTAGTGAGTTTTTAGAAGAATTACCTGCTAATATAGTAAAAAGAGTTTTAAATTCTGCATCTAATCAAAGACGTAGTGAAATTAATATGATTTTAAACTTTAAAGAAAATAGTGCTGGGTCTGTAATGAGTACTGATTATGTTGAATTAGATCCGGAAATTACAGCAGATGAAGCTTTAAAAATGATTAAAGATAAGGAAAGGCTTGCAGAAACAATTTCTTATTGTTATATAACTAATAATCAACATATACTTTTAGGCTTTGTTTCAATGAAAAGTATATTATTAGCTTCTGCTAATACTTTGATTTCTGATATAATGGAAACAGATGTCATATCAGTAGAATGTGATGAAGACCAAGAAGAAGTCGCTAAAATTTTTACTAAATATGACCTGTTAGTTTTGCCTGTTGTAAATGATCAACATAGACTTATTGGAATTATTACAATTGATGATGTATATGATATTATTCAAGATGAAGTTACAGAAGACTTACAAAAGATGGGAGGTATCACTCCAATAGAAGGCTCTTACATAAATATGTCAATTATTGAAATGGTTAAAAGTAGAATAACTTGGCTTTTAATTTTAATGATATCAGCAACTGTTTCTGGACTAATTTTATCAAAAAATAGTGATTTAACTTTAAAAATCCCATCTTTGGTTATTTTTATTCCTATGTTAATGGATACTGCCGGAAACGCAGGAAGTCAATCAAGTGCAATGGTTGTTAGAGGAATTGCTGTTGACAATTTAAACATAGGTGATTTTAAATATGTTATTAAAACTGAATTTTTAAATTCTTTGATTTTAGGTGCTATTTTATTTGCTGTAAATATTCTAAGAATTTTAGTATTTATGCCAAAAATTTCAATGTCTATTGCTATTTTAATTTCAGCAACAATTTATATAATTGTCACTATTGCTAATTTAATTGGAGGAATTCTGCCATTATTGGCAAGTACATTGAAACAAGATCCGGCTTCAATGAGCGGACCGATTTTGACAACTGTTTGTGATGCTATTTCTCTTACAATATATTTTTCTTTAGCTTCATTATTTTTAGGGGGTGGACTATATGGAATATAACTTTTTAGAATACAGCAAAGAACAATTATCTTCCCTACTTCCTGAATTAATTAAAAACAAAAAAGTATTGTTAATAAGAGAAATATTTGATGAATATAATATAGTTGACTTAAGTGAAATATTTAGCGAATTAGAACTAGATGAAGCAATATTTGTATTTAAAATTTTACCAAAAGATATTTCTGCAGAATTGTTTACCTATCTAGATTCCGAACATCAAGAGAGATTAATTTCAGCATTGTCATCTATGGAAGTAAAAAACATTCTCGACAATATGTTTAGTGATGATATAATAGATTTTCTTGAAGAAATGCCTGCAAATGTAATAAAATATATTTTAGAAAATGTCCCTGCAGATCACAGGAAAGAAATTAATACCCTTTTAAGTTACGAAGAAAACACTGCCGGTTCTGTAATGAGTACAGATTTTGTAGAACTTCATGAAGAGGATACTGTTGAAGAGGCAATAATAAAAATAAAAAACAAGCTGAAATTGCTGAAACGATAAATGTTTGTTTTGTAATTGATAAAAAAAGAGTTCTTGTTGGTGTAGTAAACTTAAGAGATATAATTATTGCAAAAAATGATAAACTTATTTCAGAAATAATGGACAAAAACATTCACTATGTTTACACCAATACCGATCAAGAAGAAGTAGCTCGATTACTAAGCAAATATGACTTAACAACTATTTGTGTGTTGAATGATCAACATTGCTTGATTGGGATTGTTACCGCTGATGATGTTTTGGATATTTTGACTGAAGAAGCAACTGAAGACATTCATAAAATGAGCGGTATTATTCCAACAGATGGTTCATACTTAAAAACAGGAACTAAAGAAATGGTTAAATCCAGAATATCATGGCTTTTAATTTTAATGATTTCTGCTACTTTCACAGGATATATTTTACAGTATTTTGAAGATAAACTAAGCGCAGTAGCTATTTTATCTGCATCAATTCCAATTATAATGTCCACTGCAGGAAATGCAGGAGCACAAAGTTCAACAATGGTTATAAGAGGTATAGCTGTTGATGACTTAAGTATAAACGACATATTTATTGTCTTGAGAAAAGAACTTTTTGTTGGTTTGCTTTGTGGGGCGATATTATTTATTACTAATTTTATAAGGTTATTTATATTTGGATCAAAAAACACAACATTTAATATAAGTTTAGTAGTTAGCCTAACTATAACGATATCTTTAGTTTCTGCTAACATAGCAGGTGGAGTTCTTCCTTTACTTGCAAAAAAATTAAAAATGGATCCTGCGAGTGCAGCTGCTCCCCTTATTACGACTATAGTTGATGCAACAAGTTTAATAATATATTTTATGTTAGCAATAGTAATACTAAAAATTTAAAAACTCATAGTTTAGATATTATTCTAATATTTATAATATACAGAAAAAAGTGTAGATGAATTTATAAAACATCTACACTTTTTGTATTTACCATTTATATTATTTTTAAAACTATAAATTAACACAATACATAACAACCTTACCTAGTATATTAAATTCATCGTCTTTTGAAAATTTAAAATCTGTAAATGAATGATAAGTAGAAGCGGGTCTAAAAATTATATCATCTCCATCTCTAAAAAACAATTTTAAACTATACTCCCCATTATCAGAAAATACAACAATATCCTCATCTTCCAAGTTGTAAATAGGATAATTTAACTTAACAGCAATATAACTTCCATTAGGTATTATTTTATTCATACTCTCCCCGTTAACATGCATTATTAAAATATTATCATCGTTTGCGTATGGTCCCATAACAGAATCACTTATTTCAATTTTCTCAAAATCAACCTCATAATTAGGTCCATCTGGACTTCCCGCTGATACTCCATAAGGCAAATAATTATATAATGATGCCTTTGTAGAATTAGGTGTATTTGAATAATGTTCCCATCCCAAAATTTCTATTGGACTTGAATTATAAATTTCAGCTAACTTTACTAAACGATCAATTGGAATATTAGTAATTATATCATTTTCATATTTAAATAAATTTTGTTTACTTGTACCTATTAGTTCACCCGCATCTTGTAATGTAAGATTTGCTTTTTGTCTGAGCTCTTTTAATCTTTCACCTGTAGTCATACTATCACCTCTACTATTCTATAATAATTATACAATAAAATAACTTAAAAAGCAATTTATTTTTTATATTTTTAAAATTTTTATCAAAAGTATCTTGACAAGTTATTTTTTATAGTATATAATATTAGTAACTTAAAAAGTGATTTTTTGATTGGAGGAAACAATTATGCAAAAGAGAAAAAATAAGAATCAAGATATAAATACTTTAGAAATGGTTAAATTACTATTAACTTTCACAACTTTTACTTTATCCTGTTTTTTCATGATAATGTATGGAGTAACTGGAAAATTGATTTAATATAAATTTTAATTATTAAGAAATAATTTTTATTTTATTAATTGTTGAGCAATACTGGATTAAAGAAACATTTCAATATTGAAAATATTGAGATGTTTCTTTATTTTTGTTATAATTTTTATAATATATATATATATTAGGAGGATTTTATGAGAAATTATGATATCATTTTAGCAAGTAACTCACAAAGGAGAAAAGAGCTTTTAAAATTCATATACAATGAATTCAAAGTAATTCCTGCTAATATTGATGAAAGAAAATTAGAACAAAAATTTTTAAGTAAAACATTTAAAGATAATAAATCAAAATTTAGTGAATTATGTGATATGCTATCTTTCGAAAAATGTAAGGACGTAAGTAAAAAACATAGTAATTCTCTAATCATTTCAGCTGATACTATTGTTTATGATGATAAATATTTATTTGGAAAACCTAACAATCTGGATGAAGCCAAATATATGTTAGAGTATTTATCCGGAAAAGAACATATTGTACAAACCTCAGTTACAATATACTTTAATGATACTTTCTCAACATTTTGTGAAAAAAGTTATGTATCATTTTATGACTTAGACGATATTCAAAAAGAAACAATTGAATCTTATATAAAAAATGAAAATCCATATGATAAAGCTGGTGGATATGGAATACAAGATGGTGCTAGTCTTTTAATAAAACACATAAATGGTGACTATTTTAATATCGTTGGACTTCCAATTTCAAAACTGAATAGAAAATTATTAGAAATTATATATTAAAAAATCTAGTGACTAAACACTAGATTTTTTCAATTTATTATATAATATTATTCAATTAAAAATTTGAAATACTAGATATCATCAACTTTATAGAATATATTTGTCATTTTTAATAATTTCCCATTTACTTGTGGAATAAGCTCTCCAATACCAATAAAAATATTATCACAGTATATTTTAAATATTCCTTCTTGTTCAATATCGAATGTTTTTCGAAGTCCATTTACAATATGTTTAAAATACTTTTTATCAAAATTTATTCTTTTATATTCAAGTACATCCTCTATTTTCACCAATGAATTATATAATTGTTTTTCATCAAACTTTTTAAGTCTTTCCAAAGAAAAAGCATTTTCAATTTTAAAAATTCCATATTTATTTCTACATAGAGAACTCATATAGGCAAAATTATCAGTATCTAACGCTATATCATTAAACAATGAGCGAATATATGTTCCTTTAGAACAATTTACTTCAAAACGTATTTTATTATCATAAAAATTAAGAATTATGAGCGAATCAATTTCAACTTCTCTTTTCTCTCGTTCTACTTCAATTCCTAACCTTGCATATTCATATAATCTTTTTCCATCTTTTTTCAAAGCAGAATACATTGGTGGTGTTTGCAAAATTGTTTTGTTATTATAGCATTTTATAACTTCAAAAAATTTATTCTTATCCAAAAAGATTTCCTTAGAATTTAGACTTTCTCCCCAAATATCTAAAGTATCAGTCTCTATCCCTAAAGTCATTTCTCCTATATAACATTTCCCCATACTTTGAATATAGTCAACAATCTTTGTAGCATTGCCAATAGCAATAGGTAAAACCCCTGTTGCATTAGGATCAAGTGTTCCGGCATGTCCAACCTTTTTAGTTTTATATAACTTTCTAACAACATTTACTACATCTCTACTTGTAAATCCTTTTGGCTTATAAACATTTAATATACCATTAAAATTCATTTGGATACTCACTTTTCAATTTTTCTAAAAACAAATCAACAACACAATCAAAATTACCATCTATAAGACAACCAGCTGCTTTTGTATGTCCCCCACCATTAAGATGTTTACATACTTTAGATACATCAACAAATTCTTTACTTCTTACACTACCTTTAAATTGATTATCTTTTAATTCTTTAAATAGTATAGAAACTTCAAATCCATTTATATCTCTATAATAATTTACTATATCATCAAGCATATCCATTGTTAAATCTGTACCTTCAAAATCCGATTTAAACATTCCGATTACAGCAACTTTATTATCAAAATATAATCTTGCTCTATTTATTAATTTATTCTTAAGCATTTCTACTTCAAAACTGTTATTTTGATAAAGTTTTTTATAAATAAAATCTTTATCCGCTCCTAAATCATAAAGGTCTGCACAAGCTCTTAATGTAGAAGCTGTTGAAGTTTCGTATAAAAATCTATAAGTATCAGTATTTATTCCTACTAATAAAGCATTCGCTACATCTTTTGAAATATTAAAATTAAATTCTTTAAACAAATTATAAACTATTTCACAAGTTGAACTCATATTAGGAAACACATAATTTAAGTCTCCAAAATAATCATTAGTTTTATGATGATCTATATTTATAATTTTTTTTGCTCTTGTTTTAAAAAGCTCACCAACTTCTCCGGGTCTATCTATTTCTCCACAATCTACATAAATTAATAAATCTAAATCTAGCTCCTCAATTTCTTTTATATTTTCAAGAGTGTCTAGAAATAATAAATTTTTTGGAAAGTTATCAACCTTTATTCCAAATATATTTTTATTTAGATTTTCTCTAATACCGAGTATTACTGATATTGTAGACCCTATATTGTCTCCATCAGGATTTTTATGGGAAATAACTCCAATTTTTTCAGATGATTTTATTATATTTAAAATCTCTTCCGGACTATTGTTCTTCTTCATCAACATTACCATATAATTCTCTCTTTTCTCTGTCCTCTTTTGAAACTTTTATGATTAATTCATTCATTAATGCTGCTTTTTCAAAAGATTCATCTAATTTAAAAATTAATTTTGGAGTGTGTCTTAAATCTAAAGATTCTGAAATTTTTTTCTTCATATATCCGGTTGCACTTTCTAAACCTTTCATAGTTTTTTCTTTAGTTTTTTCATCTCCAAAAATACCTATGTTAACGTAACAAATGCCTAAATCATTTGTTACGCTAACTTTAGTTATATTTGTTATTGATGGATTTATTCTGTTATCTTTTATTCCATTATAAATAGCATCTGATAATACTCTATTTATTTCAGATTCTATTCTTCCTAATCTTTTTTCATTCATAAAAAACCTCTATCTTTCAACTTCCTTATCAATATAGGCTTCAATTATATCAGTTTCTTTCAAATCATTATAATTTGCAATTCCCAATCCACCTTCATATCCGGTTAAAAGTTCTTTAGCATCATCTTTAAATCTCTTCAATGAACTAATTTCACCCTCATGTAAAATTATTCCATCTCTAAGAAGTCTTACTTTTGCATTTCTGGTAATTTTCCCATTTAAAACATAAACTCCAGCTACAGTACCAATTCCAGGAACTTTAAATGTTGCTCTAACCTCTGCTCTTCCAATTACTTCTTCAACAAATGTAGGAGCTAACATACCTTTTACAGCTAATTTAATATCTTCAATTGCATCATAAATTACTCTATATGTTCTGACATCAACATTTTCATGTCTTGATAAATCAATTGCACCTTGTGAAGGTCTAACATTAAATCCAATTATTATTGCATTACTAGCTGCTGCAAGCATTACATCAGATTCATTAATACCTCCAACTGCACCATGGATTATATTAACCTTAACTTCTTCATTACTTAATTTTTCTAAAGAATTCTTAACTGCATCAATTGTTCCTCTAACATCTGTTTTAACAATAATTTTAATTTCTTTTAAATTACCATCTTGAATTTTATCAAATAAATCATCTAGAGAAACTTTATTTCCGGAAGCAATCATATTTTCTTTTTGTACATTTATAATTCTTTGAGCATATCCTCTTGCAGTTTTTTCATCTTTAACTGCATATATAAAGCTTCCAGCTTCAGGGACTTCCGAAAGTCCTAAAATAACAGCAGGCATTGAAGGTGTAGCTTTTTTAATTTTCTTTCCTTTATCATCAAACATAGCTCTAATTCTACCGGTAGATGTTCCTGAAATAACTATATCTCCTGAATTTAAAGTACCTTTTTGTACTAAAATTGTAGCAACAGGACCTCTACCCTTGTCAAGTTGAGCTTCTATTACAGTACCAATAGCCATTCTATTTGGATTTGCTTTTAATTCTTCAACTTCAGCAACCATTAGAACCATTTCTAATAGTTCATCAATTCCTTCTCCCGTTTTAGCTGATACAGGCATCGTAATTACATCTCCACCCCAATCTTCAGGTAATAGTCCATTATCAGCAAGTTCAGTCTTTACTCTTTCAGGATTGGCTCCATCTTTATCTATTTTATTAATAGCTACAATAATTGGAACTCCTGCAGCCTTTGAGTGATTAATAGCTTCAATAGTTTGTGGCATAACACCATCATCAGCTGCAACTACAAGAATTGATATATCTGTAACCTTTGCACCTCTTGAACGCATAGCTGTAAATGCTTCGTGTCCAGGAGTATCTAAAAATACAATTTTACTATTATTAATATTTACAGTATAAGCTCCTATATGTTGTGTAATGCCTCCGGCTTCTTGAGTTGTAACTTTAGACTTTCTAATATAGTCTAATAAAGAAGTCTTACCATGGTCAACATGACCCATTACAGTTACAACAGGCGGTCTAGTTACCAAGTCTTCTTTTTTATCTTCATAGTCAAGTGATAAAATTTCATTTTCATCTGTAATTTCAGGAGTTTCTAATACTACTGTTTTTCCAAATTCTTCTGCAATTAAACTTGCACAGTCAAAATCAATTTCTTGATTTAATCCTGCCATTATTCCAAGAGCAATCAATTTTGAAATTACTTGGGAACCACTTACTCCTAAAAGTTCTGAAAAATCCTTTACAGTTATACTTTCAGGAATTTTTATTTCTCCAACATTTTCTATTTTGTTTTCAAATTCTAAATCACTATCACTTTTAGTTTTATGATTGGCTTTATTTTCTTTTTTGCAGGTTTTAAAATAAGATTTGGATTTCTGTCTTCTCTCATTTTATGTTCATTTAATGACTTATTCTTTTTATTTTTTCTTGACCTTGAAGATGGGTTTTTCTTGCATCCCTTTTTTCTATTGATGGATCAACAACTTCAACAACATCATCTAAAAATTCTCTATTTCTATCATCAAACTTTCTTCCAAAATCTTTTTTATCCTTTGTAAAATTCTTACTATCTTTACCAAAACCATCTTTTTTATCTTTGTTAAAAGGTCTATTATCTTTATTGAAATTTTGTTTTTTATCCCTATTAAAGCCTTCTTTTTTATCCTTACTATATCCTTTATTATCTTTGTTAAAGCCTTCTTTTTTATCTCTATTAAAAGGTCTGTTATCTTTATTGAAATTTTGTTTTTTATCTTTGTTATAACCTTCTTTTTTATCTTTACTATATCCTTTATTATCTTTGTTGAAACCTTCTTTTTTGTCTTTATTAAAAGGTTTATTATCTCTATTATAATCTTCTTTTAAATTTCTATTGTCTTTATTAAAATTATCTTTTCTTTCTTTATTTACGTTAGTTTTCTTTTCATCAACTTTATTTTCTGATTTAACTACTTTTTTTCTTCTTTTTTAGACTTTTCAGATTCAATTTTTCTAAAGTGTCCAATTACAACTTCTAAATCTTTTCCTTCAAGAATAGACATATGACTCTTAACTTCTACTCCCAATCCGTTTATTATATTTATTAATTCCTTGCTTTGAAGATTTAATCCTTTTGCAAGTTCATGTACTCTAACTTTACTCATACTAGCACCCCTTTGCTATTTAATAGAATCTACATATTCTTTCAATTCTTCATAAAATTCTTTACTAATTTCTGATTCTAATGCAACATTTAATCTTTTATTTTTCTTAGCTTTATCAACACATTTATTAGAAATACAGATATAAGCACCTCTTCCGTTTTTCTTTCCTGAAATGTCTAATAAAACTCCTTCTTCTTTATTATTTACAATTCGTATTAACTCTTTTTTTCTTTTTGCTCTCCACAAGCAACACATTTTCTCATAGGAATTTTTTTCGTTTTCATACAATCTCCTATAGCTTAAAACCATTATCTATAAAATCTTGTTCCCCATCAAAACCGACTTCTATCAATCCGTTTTTTATATCTTCTTTATACTTTTCTAAACCTTTAATATCTATTCTCCAATTTGTAAGTTTAGCTGCAAGTCTAGCATTTTGACCTTCTTTACCTATAGCCAACGATAATTGTGAATCAGGAACAATTATTCTTGCTCTATTTTCACTTTCATTAGTAAATACAGCAACAACTTCAGACGGACTAAGTGAGTTTGATAAATATTCTTTTACATCTTTGCTGTAAACTATTATATCAATTTTTTCTCCTTTTAGCTCATTAATAATTGAACTTACCCTAGATCTTTTATAACCAACACAAGCCCCTACCGGATCTACATCATCATTTTTAGAAAAAACTGAAATTTTTGTTCTACTTCCAGGTTCTCTTGCAATTGATTGAATCTCTACAGTTCCATCTAAAATTTCAGGAACTTCCAATTCAAATAATCTTAGAACAAAATTAACATCAGATCTTGAAAGTAATACTTGTGCTCCTTTAGTAGTATTCTTTACCTCTTTAACATAAAATTTTAATCTTTCACCAACACGATAAACTTCTGTTTTTATTTGTTCTGGAGGAGTTACAATAGCTTCAAGTTTTCCTAAATTTATAAATAAATTGTTTCTATCAATTCTTTGAATTTGTCCTGATATAAGCTCTCTTTCTTTGTCTTGAAAGTCATTATATATTACTTCTCTTTCAGCATCTTTAATCTTTTGTATAACAATATTTCTTGCGGTTTGAGCAGCAACTCTCCCAAAGTCCATTGTTTTCAATTTTATAGAAACATCGTCACCAAGTGAATATTTTGTACTAATGGATTTAGCATCATCCAAAGAAATTTCAGTTATATTATCATCAACTACCTCAACTACCTTCTTAATAGCAAATAGTTCGACTTTACCTGTTGTTCTATTTATATTTATTTTTACATTTTCATATTCACCAAAATTTTTTTCATAACTTTTTAAAAGTGCTTTTTCTAAAGAATCAAAAATTATTTCTTTAGAAACTCCTTTTTCACGTTCAATTTCATCTAATGCTCTTAAAAAATCTGTTGTTCCTTTCATTATCTTCTCCTTAAATTTCAATTTGTGATTTAATTATAGCAATATCTTTTCTCAAAAAATCAAAACTTGATTTGCCAATTATTAAAGTTAATTTTTCATTATCAAAAGATTTCAAATTTCCTATAAATTCTTTCTCATTGTTTATCTTTTTATAACTTTTTACTAAAATTTTTTTCCCAATAAATGTTTTTAGTTGTTCATCATTTTTAATTTCTCTTTCTGCTCCAGGAGATGAAACTTCTAAAAAATATGAATCTTCTATAGGATCTACTTCATCAAGCCAATCACTAATTAAATTACTTGCAATTTCACAAGAATCCAAATCAACTCCACCATCTTTATCAATAAAAATTCTGAGCACATATCCCCTTGGTTCTTTAACATATTCTACATCTACAAAATATATACCTTTTTCTAAAAATATATTTGTAAATGTGTCTTTAATAGTGTTTAATAATTCAGTTTCTTTTTTCAATTTTATCTCCTTTCAACTACTAATTAAACTAAAACGAAAGAGTGGGATGACCCACTCTTAACTTAAAAGAATATTTTTATTTATTATAACATATATTATTTTTATTTTCAACTAATTTTATAATAAATTACATATCTCTACTTGCAACTATATTTGCACCAGTATCTAATACATTTTCTAAAATAACATCGCCAACTTTTATTGGAGAAATAACTTCAATTTTATTTAATTCTCTCATAATATCAAAAATCATATTTTTAGGAATTTCTGATGAAGTCTTAACAGGTAATCTATTGTGAATGGCATTCTTTATCTTCACAGTAGAAGTGATAGTTCTAGTTGGAAAAGTTAATTCTTTCTTTCCATAATTTGAACCTTTTGGACATTTATTTCCGATTACTTTATAATCATTTTCTTCATCAACAGATATTCTACAACCAACCGGACAAACAATACATACTATATCCTTCATTATTATTCATCTCCCTTTATCATTGAAATAACAATCTTATCAGTAGTAACAGACTCTACTTGCTTTTTTGTTAAGGCAATTTTTTCCATTTCTGCAGGTGCAACATGAGGTCTTTTAAATTCTTTTATAAGATTTCCATTCTCATCCGCAACTGAAATTACAATATTTTTTTCAACACTTTTAACTCTGAAAAATATTTCCAATCTATTTTCCATATTTTCAACTCTTATATTTTGAGGAACAGTATAAAAAATTCCTTCTCCATTTAGAATTTCAATTTTTCTAAAATTAGAATTAGAATTTTCTAAAATATATTTTGTGGCAGCTCTTCCTGCTTTTTGACTTTCTCCTGTAACAAAATCAACTAAATCATGGACATGACATACATTTCCACAAGCAAAAACTCCATCCATACTTGTTTCCATATTTTCAAATACAAAAGCTCCTTTAGTTCTTGAATCAATATCAATCCCAATTTCACGAGTAATTTCATTTTCTGGAATTAGTCCGACAGAAAGTAACAATGTATCACATTCCAATTCTATTTCAGTACCTTTTATAGGTATTCTATTATCATCAACTTTACTAATAACGACTTTTTCAAGTCTATCTTTTCCTATTATATCAGTAACTGTATGTGAAAGTAACAAAGGGATGTTATAATCATTCAAACATTGAACTATATTTCTTGCTAGCCCATTTGAATATGGCATAAGTTCAACACATGCAATGACTTCTGCACCTTCTAGAGATAGCCTTCTTGCCATAATCAATCCAATATCTCCAGATCCTAAAATTACAACCTTTTTCCCACACATAAGTCCTTGCATATTAACATACATCTGAGCAGATCCTGCAGTTAAAACTCCAGAAGGTCTATCACCTGGAATAGAGATAGCCCCTCTAGTTCTTTCTCTACATCCCATTGCAAGTATAATTGCTTTTGCTTGTATTACTTGATATCCATAATCTTTACTTATCGCATGAATAATTTTATTTTCATCAAAATCAAGAACCATTGAATTTAATCTAATCTCAACATTGTATTCTTTTGCTAAATCTATAAATCTTTGAGCATATTCTGGTCCTGTTAATTCTTCTTTAAAATAATGTAATCCAAAACCATTATGAATACATTGATTTAAAATTCCCCCTGCTTCTTTATCTCTTTCTAAAATTAATACTTTATCTATTCCATTTTTCTTGGCTTCACAAGCAGCTGCAAGTCCAGCAGGTCCGCCTCCAATAACCACCAAATCATAATTTTCTATATTAGACATTTTTCTCCCCTTCTTTTGTTCTTCCTGTTATTATATAACTTCCAAAATTTGTATTATAGACTTCTTCAGGAGGAATATTTAATTCTCTTGAAATAATATCTAATACTTTTGGACCACAGAATCCACCTAAACATCGTCCCATACCGGCTCCTGTTCTTTTCTTAACAGCTCCAAGAGTTCTAGGAGGTAAAGGCATTTTTAAAGAATCTATAATTTCTCCCTCAGAAACAGTAATACATCTACATATTATATTTCCATAAAGAGGATTTTCTTTAATTTTTTCAGCCCTTTCCTCAGGTGATAAATGTTTTATTCTAATAATTTTTCTACTATCTATATAATTTTCTTTTTCTATAAAGTTCACACCGATGTCTTTTAAAATATCTAAACACATTAATCCAATAGCTGCACAAGAAGCCAACCCTGGAGATTTTATTCCTGCCAAGTCAATAAAATTTTTACAACTTTTAGATTCTCTGATTATAAAATCAGCCTCTGTACTGTTTGCTCTTAATCCTGAAAAATTATTTATATTTTCCCAGTATGGAACATTAGAAATAGTTTTTGAAACTTTTTCCTTTACTTCATTTAATCCTTCAAAAGTTGTAGATTTATCAGAAAATTCTGAATTACTTTCAGCATTTGGTCCTATAATGATATTATTATGTGATGTAGGAGCAATCAAAACTCCTTTACCAACTTTAGATGGACATTGAAATAGTACATGTTTAACAAGATCTTTTTGACTCTTATCCAAAATAAAATATTGTCCTTTTGAAGGAATTATCTCAAATTCCTTATCACAAACCATATTATGAACTTTATCTGAATTTATTCCTGCTGCATTTACTATATATTTAGATTTATATGTATTATCATTTGTTTTACTAAAAATGTATCATCTTCTTTTATAATATCTACAACTTCACTATTTAATTTTATTTCAACCCCATTAGAAACAGCAACTTGTGACATTGCAATACATAATTCCCAAGGATCAATAACTCCGGCTCCTGGTGAATACAATGCTTTAGTAACAGTTTTATTTATATTAGGTTCAATTTTTTCAATTTCTTTTTTATCAATTATTCTTAAATTTTCAACACCGTTTTTAATTCCATTATCTAATAATTTCTCTAAAGTTTTTTCATCTTCTTTGTTGAATGCCAAAACCAATGAACCGCATTCATTGTATTGAACATCCAATTTTTTAACTAATTCCTTAATTCTCTTTGAACCTTCGACATTTAATTTTGCCATTAATGTTCCTGGTTCTGGATCATAACCCGAATGCAAAATTCCACTATTGGCCTTTGTCGTTCCATCAGCAACATCAATTTCTTTTTCAAGTACTAAAACTTTTAGATTATATTTAGATAATTCATAGGCAACGCTGGCGCCAATCACCCCACAACCTATCACTATAATATCATACATTTCTTGTATCTCCTGTTAATTATTCATATTTTTCATAAATGGATTATTTTCCTTTTCAAATCGTAAATTACTCTCTGCACCATGACCAGGTAATACTCTATAATCTTTTTTTAAATCATATAGTTTCTTTATTGAATTAATTATTTCGTCAAAACTTCCAGTGGGTAAATCGCTTCTTCCTATGCTCATTCTAAATAATGTGTCTCCTGAAAACATAACATTCCCCATAAGAATACATATACTACCGACTGTATGCCCTGGAGTTTCCATTATATAAAGTTTTTCTCCATAAAAATCAATTACCTCTCCATCATAAAGCCATCTATCAGCTATTAACTCTATATTTTTAAAAGGTGGAATTGACTTTGATAAATTTATAATAGGATCTTTTAGTAAATCTTTTTCTTTTATACTGGCATAAATTGGTACATTAAATTTTTCTTTTATTATATTTACAGCTCCTATATGATCTGCATGTCCGTGAGTAAGTAATATAAACTCTAAGTTTATATTTTCTTGTTCAATAAACTTAATTATGTCCTCACTATCTCCACCCGGATCAACTATAAAGCCTTTTTTTCATTATTATATACTATATAACAATTAACTGCATATACTCCAACAACAATCCTTTTTATATTCATCTTTATCTCCTAGTAACACTTTTTAGAATCCAATTGAATTGTAACTGGTCCATCATTTTCCAATAATACTTTCATGTCAGCTTGAAATTTTCCCGTTTTTACTACAATATGATTATCATAAAATAGTTCTAAAAATTCCTCATATTTCCTTTTAGCTTCAATACTGGATAAACTATTATCAAAACTAGGTCTATTTCCTTTTCTACAATCTCCATAAAGTGTAAATTGTGAAACAATTAATATTTCATATCCTTTATCTAAAACAGACAAATTCATTTTAAAATTTTGATCTTCAAAGATTCTGAGATTTAAAACTTTTTTAAAAATATATTTTAAATCAACATCCGTATCTTCCTTACCAAAACCGACAAAAAGAAGAAGTCCTTTTTTATTCTGGAAACTTCTTTTTTGTCAACTTCTACACTTGCAAAATTAACTCTCTGTATTATAGCTCTCATTAAGCACGTACCCTATATACGTCTAGTATACCCTTTAAAGATTTTATTTTATTGATTAATCTTTCTAATTCGTCAATATTTTTTATTTCAACTATAATATTTGTAATAAAAGTTTTATCCTTTCCTGTTTTTGCAGTTATCCCTACTAAATTCAATTTAGACTCCGAAATAATATGAGCTACATCAGCCAATGCGCCAACTTGATCTAAAGATATAACAGCAACTTCTACTTTATAATATAAATTTTTAGTATTAGTCCATTCAACAGCAATAAGCCTATCTCGGTTTTCAACATTTTTTACATTAGGACAATTACAATTATGAATAGAAATTCCTCTACCTTTTGTTATATAACCAACTATTTCATCGCCTGGAAGCGGATTACAGCATTTTGCAAAACTAACTTCTATATTATCAATACCTTTTACAATAACGCCTTTAGAATTATATTTACTAGAAGATTTTTCACTTTTTACTTTATTTATTATATCATCAGCAGATTCTTGATAGTAATCACTATAAAATTCCTTTAATCTTGGAATAATTTGTTTTAAGTTAATACTTCCAAAACCTATTGCTGCATACATTTCGTCAATAGTATTAAAACTTAATTTCTTTGCTATTTGTAAAAGCCAATCTTCTTTTAATATCTTACTATAAGTAAATCCTAATCTTCTAACTTCCTTTTCAAGCATATCTCTACCTTGAACAATATTTAAAGCCTTATTTTCCTTTTTAAACCATTGTTTTATTTTTGTTCTTGCTTGAGAGGACTTAACTATCTTAAGCCAATCTTTACTTGGTCCAGATGAATTTGGATTAGTAAGTATTTCTACAATATTTCCATTTTTTAATTTATAATTTAATGGAACAATTCTACCATCAACTTTAGCACCAACACAATTATTACCAACTGCAGTATGAACCTTATAAGCAAAATCTATTGGAGTTGCCCCAGCTATTAAATTTATGACATCTCCTTTTGGTGAAAAAACAAAAACTTCATCGGAAACAAAGTCCTCTTTAAAAGAAGTAATAAATTCTCTATTGTCATTTACTTCTCTTTGCCAATCCATAAGCTGTCTAAGCCAAGTTAATTTATCATCAAAACTAGTACTTCTATCAACACCTGCTTTATACTTCCAATGCGCAGCAATACCATATTCTGCTGTTTTATGCATTTCAAAAGTCCTTATTTGAACTTCAAAAACATCACCAGAATTACTAATTAGAGTATTATGCAAAGATTGATATAAGTTTGGCTTTGGAACAGCAATATAGTCCTTAAATCTTGAAGGAATTGGTTTCCACTTAGAATGAACTATTCCTAAAACAGCATAACAATCACTAATAGTTGGAACTATAATTCTAACTGCAGTTAAATCAAAAATTTCATCAAAACTTTTATTTTGTTTATACATTTTTTTATAAATACTATATAAACTTTTTGGTCTTCCGCTAATTTCTCCTTGAATATTGTGCTCTTTAAGACTTATGCTTATTTCTTCAATAATATCATTTATAATTTTTTCTCTTTCACTTCTCTTTTTCTTAACTCTTTCAGCTAAGTCATAATAAATTTCTGGTTCCAAGTATCTTAAAGATAAATCCTCAAGTTCCCACTTAACATTACTCATACCTAATCTATAAGCAAGTGGAGCATAAATTTCTAAAGTTTCTTTAGCCTTTTCCAATTGCTTAGCTTTTTTCATATATTCTAAAGTTCTTATATTATGGAGTCTATCAGCAATTTTTATTATTATAACCCTGATATCTGAGTTCATTGCTAAAAGCATTTTTCTCAAATTATCCGCTTGAGATTCTTGCTTGCTTTGATATTTTATCTTTTTAAGTTTTGTAACTCCATCCACAAGATTTGCAATTTCTTCATCAAACATTTCTGCCATCTGTTCAAAAGTAACTTCCGTATCTTCAAGAATATCATGCATAAGTCCTGCAATAATTGTTGCATCATCCATATATAAATCAGCTAAAATATTAGCAACTGCTACCGGATGAATAAAATATGGTTCTCCCGAATTCCTAAATTGACCTTCATGGCATTCTTTAGTAAAATTATATGCCTTTGTAATTTTTTCAACATCTGCATTTGGATTATAACTTTTAATTTTTGATAATAATTCCTCTAACATTTTGCTCACCTCCTACCTTATATCTTTTATAAGTAATTGAATAGATTTAGTATTCATATACTCATTAATTACAGGAGTATATAAAATATCTATAAATTTATTTTTAATATTATTCTGTTCTGATATAATGTCATTAGTTTTAAACTTTTCATTAAAATATTTAATATATTTTTCAAAATTTGTAAAAATAATTCCGCTAAATTCTAAATCATCTTGACTCAAGACTAACTTTATAACATTTTTATTTTTACCTATAATTGAAATCGACTTAATTTCTACATTTTTTGCACCGAATAAAGGTTCCGGATTTGCCTTGCCATAAGGTTCCAATAACTTTAATTCCTCAACAATATTATAATTTAATAATTTAAAGTCCAAAGAACAATCTATCTTAACTTTTTCTATAAAATTTTCTAAAATCAAATCTGAATTTTTATTTAATTCATTTCTTAATATTTCTAAATTTTCTTTCTTTATTGAAAAACCGGCTGCCATAGCATGCCCTCCCAGTTTTTCAAAAAGATTTGAAAAATCTCTAAGTTTTGAAATTATATTATAATCTTCAATACTTCTGCCACTTCCCTTTAAAATACCATCTTCTTTGGCATTAGAAAAAACTAAAGTGGGTTTATAATAATAATCTTTTATTCTTCCTGCAACAATTCCTGCAATTGATTCATGAATTTCATCATCATATACTACAATAATATCATCATCAAAATACTTATTATCTCTAATTTTCGAATTTATTCTGGAATATGCTTCATTAGTTAAATCTTTTCTCTTTTCATTCAACTCAACCAATTTTTTTGCATAATTACCAGCTATTTCTTCATTTTTTCTAAAAACAACTCTACACCTATACTTGCAGATTCTAGTCTACCAGCAGCATTAATGCAAGGTCCTAATTTATATCCTAATGAAGTAGTTGTAATCTTTCCAACTTCATTTTCTGCTTTTAACTTATTTATTCCAATATTATCACTTGAATTTAGTATTTCTAATCCTTTTTTCACAAAAAATCTATTCTCATCAACCAAATCAACAACATCACAAACTGTTCCCATTGAAACAAATTGTAGTAAGTCTATTAAATAATCTTCATCTCCACCTAACTCATCATATAATGCCTGCATTAATTTAAAAGCTACACCAGCACCACATAATTCTTTAAACGGATACTCACAATCTACTCTATGAGGATTAATAACAGCACTAGCTTTAGGCAATATTTGATTTCCTTCATCGTCAAAACACACTTGATGGTGATCTGTTATTATCATTGGTATATTCAAAGAATTACAATAATCCGCCACCTCAAAAGCTGATATTCCATTATCACAAGTTATAATTAAATCTACTCCATTTTTTTTAGCATTATCTACAATTCCTTTTGAAATACCATAACCATCTTCTATTCTATGAGGAATAGCAAAACTTATATTATCAGTAAAAAAACCTAGACCTTTCATTAAAACAACTGTTGCAGAATTACCATCTTGATCATAATCACCGACAATTTGTATATGTAAATTATTATCTATTGCATCAACTAGAATTTCGATTGCTGTATCTAAATCTTTCATCAAAAAAGGGTTATGAAGGTATTTATAATCAGGATATAAAAAATTTTTTACATTTTTATAGTCAATTTTTCTATTTGCTAAAAGTTGACAAGTTATATAAGAAAATTCACTATTATTTTTAAAATTTTCTTTAGTCAATCCATTATCAGACTTAATAAACCATCTTTTCATAAATACCTCCTTTTTATACTATCTATAAAGAAAAATAGACGAAATCCGTCTATTTAATAAAAACTAATTTTCTTCACTATCTTCCTCTTCATCATCTTCTTCAACAGAAGACTCTTCAGATTTGCTAACGACAGAATGAATAGCAGATTTAATAAATTCTATTTTTGTTCCATCATCAGATGTCTCAATTACAACTTCAGTATCGCTAAGTTCAACAATCTTACCTTTTATACCTCCAATAGTAATTATATTATCCCCTATCTTCAAATTATCTCTCATATCCATTATGGCTTTTTGTCTTTTCTTTTGTGGTTTAATCATAAGAAAATAAGCAATAACCATAAAACCACCTATAATAACTAATTGCATAGTTAACTGATCCATAATATTCCTCCTAAACTTAAATATACGACTATATTTTAACATAAAATGTATTTTATTTCAAATATTTATTTTAATATTTTTCAATCAATTCTAAATAAATTAGATAAAAGAGCTAATATTTTTCTTAGCTCTTTATCTTTTTAAAATACAAATTTATGAAATACAAATTTTTCCATTTATATTTTTAAAATTTATTGTGGAGTTTGGAGTAATTTTTCCTTCAATTATCTTTGTAGCTATTTCAGTTTCAATATTTTTTTGAATGTATCTTTTTATTATTCTAGCTCCGTAGTTAAATGAATAAGTTGAATCTAAAATTAACTTTTTACAATCTTCATCTAAATTAATCTTTACTCCAATATCTTTTAATCTGTTTTCAATTTCTGAAACAGTCATATCAATTATCTTATAAAGTTCTTCTTTTTGTAATGGTTTGAATAGTACTATATCATCAACTCTATTTAAAAATTCAGGTCTAAAAGAGTTTTTCAACTCTTTCATAACTTCATTCTCAGCTTCTTTTGTAATTTTGCCATTTTCATCAATTCCATCAAGCAAGTAAGTTGAACCTATATTGGAAGTCATAATTATAATAGTATTTTTAAAGTCAACCACCCTTCCTTGATTATCAGTAAGTCTTCCATCATCAAGAACTTGTAATAAGATGTTAAATACATCCGGATGAGCTTTTTCTATTTCATCAAATAAAATTACACAATATGGATTTCTTCTAACTCTTTCTGTAAGTTGTCCTCCTTCATCATATCCTACGTATCCCGGAGGTGCTCCTATAAGTCTTGAAACTGAATGTTTTTCCATATATTCACTCATATCTATTCTAACAAGATTTTTTTCGCTATCGAACATACTTTCACATAATGTTTTTGCTAATTCTGTTTTACCAACTCCTGTAGGTCCTAAGAAAATAAATGAACCGATAGGTTTATTTTCGTCTTTTAACCCACTTCTTGATCTTAAAATACAATCTCTAACTAAATCAATTGCTTCGTCTTGTCCAACAACTCTCTTATGCAAAATATCTCCGAGATGTAATAATTTTCTTTTTCTCCTTCGACCAATTTCTTTATAGGAATATTTGTCCACTTAGAAATTACTTCAGCTATTGTTTCTTCTGTAACTTCTTCTTTTAAATAACTTTCTTTTTCTTTTTTCTTTTCATTAAGTTCAGCTAATTTTAATTCTAAATTTGCAAGTTTTCCATATCTTAATTCTGAAAGTTTTTCAAAGTCATATTCTCTTTCAGCTTTTTCAATATCTATTCTGACAGAATCAATTTCAGCTTTCACAGATTTTATTTCATTAATATCTTTTTTATCACTTTCCCATCTAGCAAGTTCAACATTGTACTTGTTTTTCACATCGGAAAGTTCTTTTTCTAAGTTTTGCAACCTCTTTTTACTAATTTCATCAGTTTCCTTAACAAGACCTGCTTTTTCGATTTCTAATTGTAAAACTTTTCTTCTAAGGTCATCAATTTCTTGTGGCATTGAGTCAATTTCAGTTCTTACCATAGAAGATGCTTCATCCATCAAGTCAATCGCCTTGTCCGGTAAAAACCTATCAGTAATATATCTATCACTTAGAGTTACACATGCAATAACTGCAGAATCAGTTATCTTTATTCCATGATGAATTTCGTATTTTTCTTTTATTCCTCTAAGAATTGAAATTGTATCTTCAACAGTAGGTTCCTTTACCAATACTTTTTGAAATCTTCTTTCCAAAGCTCCATCTTTTTCAATATATTTCCTATATTCATCAAGTGTTGTTGCACCTATTGTGTGCAATTCTCCTCTAGCAAGCATTGGTTTTAACATATTTGATGCATCCAAAGCTCCGTCGGTTTTTCCTGCACCAACTAAAGTGTGAATTTCATCAATGAATAAAATTATTTCGCCTTCTGAATTTTTGATTTCTTCAAGAACAGCCTTTAATCTTTCCTCAAATTCTCCTCTAAATTTGGCACCTGCTATTAAACTTCCCATATCTAATGAAAAATTATTTTATTCTTTAATCCATCTGGAACGTCATTATTTACAATTCTTTGAGCTAATCCTTCAACAATAGCTGTCTTACCAACTCCGGGTTCGCCTATTAAAACAGGATTATTTTTTGTTCTTCTTGATAAAATTCTAATTGAATGCCTTATTTCTTCATCTCTACCAATCACAGGATCAAGTTTACCGTTTCTTGCTTCTTCTGTTAAATTTCTTCCATATTTTAACAATTCTTCGCTTGTACTTCCATCTTTATGTTCATTTTTCATATTCTTAATTCCCATCAAAGCATATTTAAAAGAGTTGTATGTTATGTTATACTTTCTAAAAATATCTGATGATTTTATATTCTTTTCTTTCAAAAGAGAAAGGTAAATGTGTTCAGGTAAAATTGTACTATCTCCTGTTCCTTTTATTTCATCTTCGGAATTAAGCAAAATTCTTTGATAAACGGTATTTGGATAAATATTAGAATCTCCATATTGTGAAGGTAAATTATCAAAAGCTATCTTAACATCATTTCTATAGCTGTCTATATTCACATTCATTATATTCAAAATCTTAATAATTATATTATCATTATCAATCAAAGCTTTGTGTAAATGAATATCTGAAATTTCAACATTTGCATTTTTTATTGCCAAGCTTTGAGACTCTTCTACAATTTTCATTGCATCACTACTAAATTTTTCTAAATTCATAATACTCCTCCTTTTTTTTGAATTTAACTTTTCACTTAAAAATTAAATTCAACATAATTAAATATTTATTGCATAATAATAAAACTTTATTCAACTTAACATATACATT
The DNA here is from genome assembly GCA_000223315.2 of Parvimonas sp. oral taxon 393 str. F0440. GTDB lineage: Bacteria > Bacillota > Clostridia > Tissierellales > Peptoniphilaceae > Parvimonas. Next base: position 88,291 of record AFUS01000005.1, read on the forward strand.
CTGTAATAGATAAGTTAAATATCATTATTTTAATCTTATTTTTCCATTAATTTTTTATATAATTCTAATTTTTCACCTGATAAGTTTTTAGGATTATTTATAACTATTTCAAGATATAAATCTCCTGTTTTTCCTTTTAAATCAGTATATCCCTTGTTTGAAATTCTTATTTTTTTCATACTTTCTATCTTTGCAGGAATCTTAACTCTAACATTTCCGTTTAAAGTTTCAATAACCTTTGTAACTCCAAAATATGCTTCCCATGGATATAAACTAACTGTCTTTATTAAGTCTAAACCTTCAAGTCTATATTCATCATTTATAACATTTATTTTTACATATATATCACCATCAAGCTTATACTTATCTCCATTGACTTTTACCTTTTTACCTGTTGTAATTCCTCTAGGTATCTTAACAGTTATTTTTTTAGGAGAATTATTTATATTGACGTAAAGTACTCGCTCTATTCCGGAATATGCTTCTTTAACAGATAAATTCAAGCTAGTTTCATATTTTTGTCTTTGAGGTTGTCTTCCAAATCCTGAGTAAGAATTTCCAGAATATGCATTTGAATTTGTAAAACCATCAAATCCTGAAAATCCGCTAAAATGTGATGAAGTTTTTCCGCTTCCACCAAAAAACATATTAAAGAAGTCAGAAAAACCACCCATATCACTTCCACTATAGGAAGCACTAAAACCATAATTTCTTGGGTCAAAATTATCTCCACCACTAAAATTATAATTTGATCCGAACATATCATATTGTTTTCTTTTTTCTTTATCAGACAAAACTTCATAAGCTTCATTTATTTCTTTAAATTTATTACTTGCAGCTTCATTATTTTGATTAACATCAGGATGATATTTTTTTGCCAACTTTCTATATTCTTTTTTTATCTCTGCATCAGTCGCGTTCTTATCGACGCCTAAAATTTTATAATAATCTTTATATTCCATAAATTCCTCCTTGTTTTGACTTTCTTTGACCTTTAATTTTATTATACCCTATATAGAAAATTTAAACAATATTTTTATAAAAATTAAATATGATTTTTAACTTTATTTAAATTTTAATATTGATTTGTACACTAAAAATTCATACATGATATTGCATACAAAAATATAAACTATTTTACTTGTATTAATAATATTTATATTGTATAATTATATTGTATAAATTAATTTTTTGGAGGTAAATTATGAAAGAAATAAATGCTAAAGGTTTAGCTTGCCCTCAACCATTGATTTTAACTAAAAGAGCTGTTGAAAGTTCAGAAGAAAAAGATTTTTTAGTTATAGTTGACAATGATACTGCAGTAAAAAACTTAGAGAAATTTGCTAAAAGTAGCAATCTGGATTTTAAATTTGAGAAAATATCTGATAATGAATTTAATGTGTTTGTATCAAAAAATAACGAAACTTCTCTAAAGGAACCAAGTGCCTTTTGTTCTGTTGAAAACTCATCAGATACAGTAATAGCTATTTCTAAGAACTTTATGGGAAACGGCTCTGAAGAACTTGGAAAATTGTTAATCAAAGGCTTTGTTTATACTTCAAGTGAATACGAAAAATTGCCAAAAACACTAGTATTTTTTAATTCAGGTGTTGAATTGACTTGTGAAGGATCACCTTGTATTGATGACTTAAAGAAACTTCAAGAAAAAGGAGTGGAAATTATTTCTTGTGGAACTTGTCTTGATTACTTCGGATTAAAAGAAAAACTTTTAGTTGGTGAAATAAGTAATATGTACACAATATATGAGACTCTTTTCAATGCAGGAAAAGTAATTAATATCTAGTAAGCAAAAACCGGCTAATATTAGCCGGTTTTAACTTTAAATTATAATTTATATGATAATACTCCAATTATATTCTTTTCATAATTTTTTAAATTTTGTAATAATTTTTCAAAAGATGAATATCTAGTTATTCCATATTCTTCAACTAATATAACATTTTTTAAATTCATTATATTATTTAAGTCATTTGTTTTCAATATATTTACTTTATCAATATTACAATCATTTAACTTATTAATAATATTTGAATTTGAACTAATTATACTTAATTCTTCAATATTTTCATTATTAATTTTATATTTCAGAACTTCAAACAAATCATTATTATTTTTTATTTCTTGAACAAATTTTATATTATATTTTCTATAATCTCCTTCTCTGTTAATAGTTGGATCAAATATATACATAACAAAATTCATAATAGCAACTAAAATTATTAAGGCTATTTCAGTTGCAAAAACTTTTACTAATAATTTTTTCATACTATATCCAGTATTAATATTTTCTTTAGAACTAAGTTCTTTAGAATAATTAGATTCAACTTTTTCAATAGTAACATTATTATAAACAGATTTATATTTATTTATTAATTCATCAAATTTTTTTCAATCAAATCATTTACCAATTTACTTGGTGTTAAAATTTTTACAGAAACGCCTAAATTAGTTGAAATATAATTTACTACTACTTTTTTGTCCCAATAATCAAAATTTGAATTTTTTAAAGTTACGGCTGATGTATCTAATTCTTTAGCCATTTGTGATAACTCTTTATCACTTACGTCATTAAATAAATAAGCACCATTTAAATTAGATACTAGTAATTTTTCATAAAAATCAGAATATCCTCTTCTACCATATAGTGCATTTGCATTGTCAGTTTCCGGAGCAGTAATCTTATAAGCCAAATAAGTAGAATATTGTACCCCTTCTTTTACTACTGTTTTTTGTTTATCGTTTGTAAAACCAACGGACAAACCAAAACAACACTCAGTACTAAAAACGCTACTAAATTTAAAACTCTTTTTTATATATATTGGATAGTAAATCTCCAAATGAATAATTTTCAAACATATCATATCTCCTTCATTTTAAAAATTGTATAACAATTATCTTTTGATATTAATTTTGCTACTACAAATATTAATAACACTATAAACCAAAATTGGAATGTAAGTAATATTGAAAAACTTTCTGAAAAACTGCTTCTAGGCATAAAAAACAAATTATTCAATATTATTAATGTACAAATAAAGCGTAAAGTTTTATTCTTATAAGAAACATTAAGCATTCTTATAAATAAAAACCTAAAAATATACTAAATAAAAATACACCTAAGTATCCAAAATCAGTATAATTTTCCATTATAAAACTACTTCCTAATCCATGTCCTTGTAAATAATCATCTTTTATTGCTATATAAGAAATATTATGAGCATAACTATTACTTTTTATTGCTAATTCAATACTATTCGTTGTAGTTGTAAATGGCTTTGTATCAAACAATAACTTACCAAAATTTCCATAAGTAAAATATTCAATAATCGGTCCAAAAGTAAAATTTGTAAAACTTCTTACAGCAATATTGCTATTATACAAAAATCCTCTTGCTAAAACTCCAAAACTTGTTCCCTGTTTATAGATAAAATCTACAAATATATCAAATATCTTAAAATTCGAAACCTCAACATTATCTCTGACATAATTTAAAAGTCCCATACCAACAATTATTATTGGAAGACTTGTATAAATTAATATCCTTTCTTTTACTCCTATCCATTTATTTTTAATATCTTCTTGTCCTCTTATAAAGTAATATATAAAAGAAAATATCAAAGTTAAAATAAATGGATTTCTAGTCCCAATAACTAAGTATATTGCATTTGCAAACAAGTTGCTGATTAACACTATAGTAGCATTTCTTTTGTTTGGTTTAGATGCCAAATATATACACATAGAATATACTGTAAAAACTGACAATATATATGTAAAGTAAGGCAAATTACTTTTAAATGATGCATAATATGTGTAATAGGATGTATTTAACTTAAATATCAACCTTTCAATTAGCCTTAAAGTATAAAATGGATATGTCAATATATATACTGCAAGTGAAACAATTCTTACATTTTTTAACCAAATAATATTTTCTATTTTTCTACTTTTATCATCTAATTTTTTATTTTTTTAGTTTTTAATAATGCTTTAGAAATAATTCCTCCAATAAACAGTCCAGAAAGTGAAATCATAACTATAATAAAAGCAAAAACATAAGCATCTTTTTGATAAGTATTAAAACTATAATTTCTTAAATAATCTATTGTAGGTCTTGAAACTAAAAATATAAAAATAGTTATATAAAAAATAAATGTATTATATAATACTTTATATCAGTAAAGCAAAATATTATCAAGCTAACAAAAAAGGATAATAATGTAAAAAGTAATATATCCAATCTCTCTGTATATAAGTAGCTCACTCCAAGAAATAGAGTGAAAATAAAAGAAAATGCTGTAATTAAAGAATAAAATTTTTAAAAGTAATATTCATATAATTATCTCCATTATTCTATAATTTCATTTATATTTTTTATTTGTTCTGGAATAGTAAATTTTGTTATAAAATTTTTCATTTCTGATTTATCCGCTATTCTACAAGTTTCAAAAAAGTCAACAATATTTTCACAAGCTTCATCAATAGAGTTTACAATTCTACCAAATTTACCGTTATTTGAAAGTTCCTTTACTCCTCCAACATCTGTAGAAATAAAAGGAACTCCTAAAGCTAATCCTTCAACAATAGCACCTGAAAAACCTTCTTGTTTAGACATTGAAAACATCAAATCCATTTTTTTATATATTTATATGGATTTTTTGATATCCTAAAAAATGAATATAATCTTCCAAATTGTCTTTTTTTACCAACTCTTTTATATAATTTTCCAATTCTCCAGACCCTAAAAAATATAAATGATACTTTTTATTTAAATTTTTGTGTAATTTTTTAATTGTTTCATAGACTTCTAATGAACCTTTTAAGTTTTCAATTCTACCAATTACACAAATTGCATTTTTTTCAATATTAATATCTGTAACCTCATTTGATTTACCCAAAATACTATCAAAATCATAGCCATTATAAATAGTTAAAACTTTATCTTCGTACTCAGGATAAACCGAAATTATAGACTCTTTAGTTTTTTCTGATACAGAAATTATTTTATCAACCTCCTCTAAATGTTTTCTATGATTATTTCTTTTTTGAGAATCTTTCATAAAATCTTCAATACTTCCATGTATCCAAGCAAATTTTTTTACATTCTCATCTTTTGAAAATTCAAAAGGAGGATTGATTATAGTAAATGAAATTTCTATATCATATTTTTCTTTAACCATTATTTTTCTTACTAAATTTGGAAAAAACTTTCTTATTCTCCACAAAATAGCTCTTTTTACCTTAGATTGTCTATAATCTTGCCATGATTTTAATACTCTTACATTATCACTAACGGGCTCATAACCCTTATCAAAATGCTCAATTTCAAGTATATCAATATCATATTTTTCGCTATCAAGATTATTTACAATTGTTGATAATATTTTTTCAGCCCCTCCCCCTAAAGAAAAGGACCATAAAAAAATAATATTTTCTTTTTTTCAAATAATCACCTTATTTCCAAATTTCTTCATAATTTGTATAGCTATTTTTTAAATCTAAAAAGAGTAAATCATGATGCGGTATTTGTTTTCTTTGGGTGGTAATTTCATATAATCTCCAAATGCAGTTTTTAAATATCCATCATATCCAATAGGAATTGGCATTTTTGTATCTTCAAAGTCAAAATACTTCTTATCTACAAACCATTCTTTTCTATACACCTTTTTCATATAATACGGTCCAGAACAAAGCTCTGTAATATATTTTGAATCATCAATTTTATATTTAGTCATCTTTTTTTCCGCGAACTTCCAAATTTTATATCTAATGTTATTAGATTTAAAAATTGATAATAATAATTTAGAAACTTTTTTCTTTAAGCCTCCATGCTTTTCAGGTAAAACCTGAGCACAAAAAAGAGAATAAATAAGTCCCCACATAATTTGAAATTTTCGCTGTGTTTTTTTGTTTGGACAACCATCAAGAGGTAAAATATCTAATGCTATCCCATGACTTATATTTAAGCCTTTTTGGTACGGTTTAACAGCAGTTGTTTCATTATCTCTAATAGTTATAAAAAGGTTATGGTCAACTAAATCTTTATTAGCTTTAACAAGTGAATATTTTTTAGTATTTGCCTTTTCATTCCATATCATAACTAATTTTTCATAATCTTCTCTTGGCATAAAAAAGTCCAAATCATCATCCCACGGGATAAATCCAGAATGTCTTAAACTGCCAATAGCTCCACCACCACAAAGATAACATAATAAATTATTTTCTTCACAAAAAGAGACAAAATATTTTCCCATTTCTAAACTCTTAAGTTGTAATTCTCTTAAATTTATTTCTTCCATAATTTATAAAATTTTTATTAATTAAATATTCCACTTTGCAACAGTTTTAAAAGGAGTATTTAAGTCATTTTTGAAAAATCTGTGAATATCATCAATACTATTTATTTCATCATCTTCAAATACAATAGACTTAAATCTATTTTGAATTTTTTTGTTTTCAAGCATTTTTATAGCTTCTTCAAAATCTATCCTTCCTGATCTGGAGCATCCAATTAATGTTAATCCTTTCTCCAATATATCTCTAGTATTAACTGCAACTTTATTTTCACTAACACCCATCAACATAATTGAACCTTGAGGTTTAATATACTTTATTATGTTATTAATAGCATCTTCACTTCCGGGCCCTCCAGCACACTCAAATCCATGATCTGTAGAAAAACCTTCAGGAATATCATCACTTGAATATACCTCATCAACAAATGAAAATATTTTTAATTTTTCCAAGTTTCTGCCGACAACAACTATTTTACTATTAGGAAATTTATATTTTAAAACATTTGCCATAATAAAACCTAAACTTCCATTTCCAAAAATAGTTATAGTTTCTTTACTTTCAAGTGAGTTTTTTACAAACCTATCATAAGCATGAAAACCTACCGAAATAAACTCTAAAATAGAAGCTACAGGTAACTCAATGTTATTAAACTTAACAAGTCTATCTGGAGAGATTTTTACAAATTCTCTCATAAATCCATCATGACCACTTGACAAAAAATATGAGCCTTTTACATAATTTTCATAAATTCTTTCATCAAAATTACAAGGTGGTGTATTTGGAATCATTGAAACTAAATCTCCAACTTGAAAAGTATTTGTAGGATCAAAAACAACCTCACCACAAGATTCATGGATTGGAGCCATTGGTAATTTTTTTTCTAATACTTTCGGATCTCTTTTTCCTAAATAATATCTCTGATCTGCATGGCATAAAGATACATATAAAGGTTTTACAATAACTTTATCTCCTAAAAAGCTTTCATCAACATATTTAACTGAAATAAAACCCGGTTTCATTAATTGAAAAATTCTATTTATCATTTTAAATCTCCATTAACATTGCTTTAGCTATCTTTAAATCTGTTACCGTAGTAATCTTTATATTTGAAAAATCACCATTAACCAAAAATACTTTTTCTCCATTTAATACAAATATTTTACAAGCATCTGTTAAAATATTTTTTTCTTCATCTGTTAATTTATTATAGTATTCCATAAATTTATTAATTTTAAATGTTTGAGGGGTTTGTCCTTGAAACATAGTTTTTCTATCAGGAATAGATGAAATAAATTTACCATCTTTAGAAACAACAATTGTATCAAAAGCGGGTACTACTGTGTCAATAATATTATATTTTTTGCAATTTTCGATGTTTTCATCAATCATTTTAATTGAAACAAAAGGTCTAACTGCATCATGTGTCACAAGAATATCTTCATCTGTTAATCCATTATCATTATCAATAGCTGAAATAATATTTAAAATTGTAGAATTTCTATCTTTACCACCATCTACAACAACAATTTTTTCAGATAAATAATTATAATCTTTTTCTATTATATCAACAAGATAGGAATTCCAATCAGGATTTACTCCCACATAAATTTTGTCAATTTTGTTACTTAATAGAAATTTTTCAATTGTATGAATTATTATAGGTTTATCTCCAATATTTAAAAATTGTTTTGGGATATTGGAAATATTCATCCTACTACCTATTCCTCCGGCAAGAATACCAGCATAAATCATAGCCTAGTCCTCCTTATTATATGTTTTTAAAAATGATGGGATTTTTAAAAATCCTATCAGTGTGCCATATCCATAACTTATATGTAAAAGGAAAATACAATCGGAAGCAATAAATTATAAGGATTAAATTTTCCTTTAAAAATTGAACTTAGAGACATCAAAATATTCACTATAAGATATGAGCCAAATACCAATAAAAATAAGTATTTAGTAAAAAATAGTGAAATAATTGATACAAAAAGTGCAATCAAAAAAGCGAAAGGAATATAATGATATAAATTTAAACACTCGGGACAAACAGCAGTTGTAAGTCCTATCCACATTCCATTAGCTTTCTTTTGTTTAATCATTTTTGAAAGTGAATTTCTAGTATGTTGATAAGAAATAATATCATCATCATAACAAAGTTTATATCCAGCTTTTCTAATTCTATAGTGAAATTCATTGTCCTCAGTTCTTAATAATTTTTCATTAAAAAATCCAACTTTTTCCAATACTTCTCTTTTATACATTGCATGAAACATAGACTTAACATATTTTTTCCCTGATGCATTTCTAAAAGGTGCAATCCCACTACCAAACATAGATGACTCTGCTTCCAAAAGCATTTTTTTATAAGCAGTATCCTCATCAATAATATTTGGTCTTTTTCCTCCTGAAACATCTTCTCCTGATTCTATATTTCTAACATTTTTTTCTATAAAATCTTTTGGAACTGATGAGTGTGCATCTATTCTTACTAAAACATCCCCTGTAAAATTTCTTATCACTATATTCCATCCTGCAGATTGAATCTTTTTTGGATTATCTATAATTTTAACATCTAAAAAATCATTATTCTCTTTAAAATCTTGCATAATTTTTTTTGTATTATCTGTAGATATTCCATCAACTAAAATTATTTCAATCTCGCTATGGGGATATGTTTGTAATTCAAAATCTTTAAAAAGAGAAGGTAAAGTTTTCTCCTCATTCAAGGCAACTACACCAATACTAACCTTCATTATTTTTCCTCCAAAAAAACTGATAAAAATGTTTTAAACATAATTTTTATATCATACCAAAAAGAAAATCTTTCAATATATTCTAAATTATACTTCATTTTATCCGGTAAAATATAATTTACATAAATATCATCAATATTTGAATCATTATCTAAGTGTTTGGATATTATTTCATCCTCATCTTTATAATTTATACTGGAATATGATGTAAGTCCCGCAGGGAGCAATAAAGTCGCATACATATAATCAGAATACCTTTCAACATATTTTGTTACTTCAGGTCTCGTTCCAACAAAACTCATTTCTCCTAAAAATATATTAAAAATTTGTGGAAATTCATCTAATCTATATTTTCTTAAAAATTTTCCAACTTTAGTTATTCTCGAATCTGATTTTACAGTTACAAGTGTTCCAATTTTATCCGCATTTGAAACCATTGTTCTAAATTTAAAAATTCTAAATTTTTTACCGTATGTTGTAACTCTTTCTTGTCTATAAAATATACTCCCTTTAGAATCTAACTTTATAGCTATTGAAATTATAACTATCGGAATAAATAATATCAGTAAAATTAAAACAGAAAAAATAATGTCAAATATTCTTTTAAAAACTAAACTAAGTTTCTTTTTTGAAACTATTTCATAATATTTTTTTACAGAATCATTTTGAAACTCTGTAGGCAAATCTATAAATTTTATCAAATTATTTTCTCCTTATTTAAATGTCTGTAATATAATAACATATATTTAAAATAAAGTAAAATTAAAGAACTTTAACATCACCATCATAAACCAAACCACCAACAGTATCTATTGTTACAAGTTGACCGTCTTTAATTAAATTTGTTACATTTTCAGCACCAATAATTGTTGGAATATTAAAATGTAATGCAATTATTGCTGCATGAGAAGTTAAGCCTCCGGTTTCAACTATAATTCCTGATGCTCTATCAATAAATTCGACATATTCTCTATCCGTGAATTTAGATACTATTATATCTCCATCTTTAAATTTATTTTTTAAATCATCTTCACAATTTATTACACAAACTTTTCCTGTTACTGAATCTTTTCCAATTCCAAATCCCTTTATCAAAATTTTCCCAACTGTATGCACTTTTATTAAATTTGTTGTCCCTGCAACACCAACCGGTATTCCTGCTGTTAGTACAACTGTATCTCCATCATTAATATAATTTGCATTTAAAGTAGCTGATATTGAACGTTCAATAACTTCATCAGTATGTTCAGATTTTTTGAAATCAAGCTAGTAACTCCCCAAAAAATTTGTAATTTTCTTCTAACTTTTTCAGAATAAGTTACAGCTATAATATCAACAAATGGTCTAAATTTAGAAATTGATATTGGTGTAATTCCTGAAGCAGTTGCACAAATAATTGCTTTTGCTCTTAAATTTTCAGCAATTTCCTTTGTAGATAAACTAATTGAATTCATCGTATTTAAAGCATCATGTCTGTTTTTGTTTTTATACTATTTTGAAAATCAAATGAATTTTCTGTTGTAATAGCTATATTATTCATAACTTTAACTGCATCCTTTGGATATTTTCCTGCAGCTGTTTCACCTGATAACATAACACAATCACTTCCGTCAATAATTGCATTTGCTACATCTGTAACCTCTGCCCTTGTGGGTCTAGGATTTCTAATCATAGAATCCAACATTTGAGTTGCAGTTATTACAGGTTTTCCTATTAAATTACATTTTCTAATAATTTCTTTTTGAATTTTTGGAATAAATTCCGTTTTTATTTCAACACCTAAATCTCCTCTAGCGACCATTATTCCGTCTGATGCTTCTATAATTTTATCAATATTTTCAACACCTTCTTGATTTTCGATTTTAGATATAATTTTAATATCAGAATTATTTTCATCTAAAATTTTTCTAATTTCATAAACATCTTCAGGTTTTCTAACAAAAGAAGCAGCAATAAAATCTAAATCATTTTTTATTGCAAATAAAATGTCACTCTTATCCTTTTCTGTAATTGAAGGTAAATGTATTATTTCATTTGGAATATTCACGCCTTTATTGCTCTTAATTACTCCGTTATTTTTTACCAAACATTTTATTTCTTTATCTGTTTTTGAAATAACTTCCATTTCTACCAAACCATCATCAACTAGAATTGTTCCTCCAATTTTAACATCATCCGGTAGTAATTTATAAGAAACAGAACAAATTTCTTGATTTCCTAAAACTTCTTCAATTGTAAAAGTATAACTATCTCCTGATTTCAAAACAACTTCATCTACACTAAATTTTCCAAGTCTAATTTCAGGACCTTTAGTATCAAGCATTATAGCTATTGGCAAATCTAACTCTTCTCTTGCCTTTTTTATATTATCAATTCTAACTTGATGTTCTTCCTTGCTTCCATGCGAAAAATTCAATCTACATATATTCATTCCACTAAGCATTAATTCTTTTAAACTTTCAACTGAATCTGAAGCAGGTCCAATTGTACAAATTATTTTTGTCTTTTTCATAATTATCTCCTAAATAGATAGTTCATCAACTATATCATATAAATCTTTATTAAATATTTTTTTGCTTGAAACTGCAACTTCTATAGAAATATATTCAATACTATTATTTCTATATGCCAATGCTAAATTTGTTTTATCTTTTAATAATAACTTAACAGCCATACTTCCCATTTGACTTGCAATTATTCTGTCAAATGAACTTGGAGTACCTCCTCTTTGAATATGTCCAAGAACAGTTACTCTTGTATCTATATTCGCCTTTTCTTGAACTTGTCTTTTAAGCTCATAAGGGCTTAAAATACCTTCTGTTAAAACAATTATATGATGTAACTTTCCTCTTTTTCTACCACGAATTATCTTATTACAAACTTTATCTATATCAAAGTCAACTTCCGGAACTATTATACTTTCTGCTCCTCCGGCAAGCCCGGAATTTAAAGCAATATCTCCACATTTTCGTCCCATAACTTCTAATATATTAGCTCTTCCGTGTGAAGATGAAGTATCACGAAGTTTTGATATAGCATCTATAACTGTATTTACAGAAGTAAAAAATCCTACCGTATAGTCAGTATATCCCATATCATTATCAATCGTACAAGGTATAGCTATCGTCTTTATTCCATATTTACTTAGTACATTAGCTCCTCTAAAAGTACCATCCCCTCCTAAAACTACAAGCCCTTCTATACCGTATTTCTCTAAATTTTTAACTGCCTTCTCCTGACCTTCTATAGTCATAAATTCTTTACTTCTTGCACTACCTAATATAGTTCCCCCTTTTTGAATTATATCAGCAACACTGGATACATTCATTTCAAAAATATCCCCTTTAATAAGACCATCATATCCAAATTTTACACCATAAATTCTAATATTATGATAAATACACGTTCTTACAACTGCTCTTATTACAGGATTCATTCCTGGAGAATCACCTCCACTCGTAAGAATAGCAATTTTTTTCAAAATATACCTCCATTAGTTTATACGAAAACAATCTTTTCCAAAATTATTTTCTAATTCAATAAGTAAATTTTCATTTTTTAAATCAAATTTATTTTCTAATCTTAAAGTTTTATTGTTAGATAAAATATACAAAATTACTTGATTTTCTCCACCATATTTTTCTGAAAATTCTCCAAGTTTTTTCTTAATATTATTATCAAAATTTTCTAATTTTATATATAGTTTCTTACTATAAATTTCTTCAATTTCCTTAGCATCAATTATAGTATAATTAGTATTTCCAAATGAATTAACAGCTACTTTAACTGATATTTCATAAATTTTCCCTTTATGAATATCTAAATCCATTACATCTAAGAGTTCAATACTACTTGAAAAGTCTTCAACATTTACAGTTTTTAACATTTTATTTTTTTATTTCTTCTTGTTTTTACAGAATTTACATAAACTATTACTTTATAGATACCTTTGTCTAAAACTTTTAAGTCAATCAACTTCATAGTTTTTTTAGATTTTATATATTCTTTATAATCATCTAATGGATGTGAAGAAATATAAAATCCTAAAACTTCTTTTTCAAATTCAAGAATATCGTCCTTTGAAAATTTTTCAGACTTAACAAATTTTTCTTGCATAAAATCCGAACTGATTAAAGAAAGCTGTCCCGATAATTCATTTTTACTTTTTGAAACTATTTGTGTAAATAAAGTTTCAAAAGAATTCAAAATTTCTATTCTGCTTTCTTCTATTTCATCAAAAGCCCCCGACTTTATTAAATTCTCAATAGATGTCAAATTAATATTCTTTGAATCTTTTAATTTTTCTAAGAATTCTTTGAAATTTTTAAATTTCCCATTCTTTCTTTCTTCAATTATATCTTTAGCTAAAAGTCTGTTAAATCCTTTTATCTGTGAAAAACCTATTCTCATAAAATTTTTTTCTGTACTAATTTTATAAAAACTAAAGTTTACACTTGGAAGTAAAATCTTTATACCCATCTTTTTAATTTCTTGAAAATATTGAAAAAATTGTCTTTCATAATTAATAACAGAATTTAAAAGGCAAACCATATATTCAAGTGGATAATAATATTTTAAATATGCAGTCCTATAAGCATTTAATGAATAACAAGCACTATGTGATTTATTAAATGCATAATTTCCAAATTCCACAATTAAATCAAAAATATTTTGTGCAAGTTTCTCATCCACTCCATTTCTAACACAACCTTTAATTTTTATACTACCATCTAAATTATCCAAGCCATAAATAAAAATCTTTCGATTATATTCCATAATATCCATATGTTTTTTCCCGATGGCTTTTCTTAAATTATCCGCTTGCCCCCAAGAATATCCTGCAAGCTCTCTAGCAATCTGCATAACCTGTTCTTGATATACAATAATTCCATAAGTAGATTTTAAATACTTTTCTAAACGCTTATCTAAATATCTAATACCATTAGGATTTCTTTTATTTTTTATATAATTAGGTATTTGATTCATTGGTCCTGGTCTAAATAGAGAATTTGCTGCAACTAACTCATTAAAATTATCTGCTTTTAAATCTTTTAAAAACAACCTCATACCTGTACTTTCAAATTGGAAAACTCCAATTGTTTCTGCAGTTTTAAATAAATTTAAAACATTTTTATCATCTAATGAGATTTTTTCTATATCGATATCTTTATTATATTTTTCTTTAACAAGTTTTATAGTATCATCAATTACTGTAAGAGTTCTAAGTCCTAAAAAGTCCATCTTTAAAAGACCTAATTCCTCTAATTCTATCATATTAAATTGTGTTACAATATTTTCTCCACTTTTTGAAAGTGGAATATATTCTGTAAGTTCTTCCTTAGTTATAACAATACCTGCAGCATGAATTGATATATGTCTATGAAATTTTTCAAATTTTTCAGAAGTGTTAATAAGTTTTTTTATATTTATATCTTCATCATATAATTTTTTTAATTCTAAACTATCTCTTAATGCATTTTTAAAAGTAACATCCAAATTATTTGGAATTAGTTTTGCTACTTTATCAACAGTTGATAACTTATATCCTAAAACTCTACCAATATCTCTAACTGCAGCTCGGGGTTTCATAGTTCCAAAAGTTACAATTTGAGAAACATGATTTTTTCCATATTTTTTATTACATAATCAATAACTTCTTCACGTCTTTCATTACAAAAATCTATATCAAAATCAGGCATAGATATTCTTTCAGGATTTAAAAATCTTTCAAATATCAAATCATACTCTATTGGATCTATATCAGTAATTTCTAAACAATATGCGACAATTGAATTGGCTCCGGACCCTCTCCCCGGTCCTACAGGAATTTTATTTTTCTTAGCAAAATTTACAAAATCCCAAACAATAAGGAAGTAATCTGTAAATCCCATTTTATTTATAATTGAAAACTCATAATTAACTCTTTTTTTGATTTCATCAGTAATATTTTCATATCTATTTTTCATGCCTTCAATAATTAAACTATGCAAATAGTCTTCCTTTGTACTTACACCATCAGGAACCTTATATTCAGGCAAATGATATGTTGAAAAATCAAATTCTACATTACATCTTTGAGCAATCATTTTTGTATTATATATTGAATCTTTAAGCGAAGAAAATATTTTTAACATTTCTTCTTCACTCTTTAAATAATATTCTGATTTAGTAAAATTATCTTCCTTTAATTCAGACAGTAAAACTCCTTTAGATATACATCTTGCAATATTAAATAAGTTAAAATCTGTATTTTCTAAGTAATGGACGTCATTAGTTACAACAGTTTCTACATTAACTTCATTTGCAAATTCCAAATACTTATTTATCATCAATTCATCTTTTTCTTCAAAATGAAAATTTAATTCCAAGAATAAATCTTCTTTATTAAACAAACTTTTAAAATTTAATATTTCATTTTTTGCACTTTGAATATCATCTTTATACAAACATTTTCGAATAAAACTTCTCTTTGAACCAACTATTAAAATTAAATTTTTAGAATATTTTTCAAGTTCATCAAAAGTAATAAATTCTCCAGTCCTATTTTCAATAACATATAAATTAGAAACCAATTTACATAAGTTTTTATAACCGAGATTGTTTTTAGCCAATAAAATTATATTATAAAATTCGTTATTCGGGTATAACAAAGTTAACTCACAACCAATAATTGGTTTTATTGAATTTTTCTTACATTTTTTATAAAAATCAATAACACCATACATATTATTATAATCTGTAATAGCCATAGCTTTAAAATTTAATTCTTTTGCTTTTTCTATTAATTTCCCCATAGGATTATAATTGTTCAACAGACTATATTCAGTATGAACATTTAAATGTACAAAATCATTAGCCAAAATTATCACCTCTTTATTGATTTTACCATATTTTTAATAATTTTTAAATATATTTTTGTTAATCACTTTATATTTTTATTATTTTATGTTACAATCTTATAGTATGAAGGGAGAAATGATATGAAATTTACATTAATAACCAATAATATTGACTTATATGAAAAAGTAAAAAATAAGAAAGATTTAGACATAATATTTAACGAAAAATATACATATGGAGATGTTTTGGATATAGTTAAGAAAAAACTTCAAGATGGTTATGAACTTTCTACTCACCCTCTTTGTGGAAGTATAAAACCTAACGAGACACCTTATAGATCTATTTTAATAACGAAATCCAAAGAATTAGATATTAAAGGAATAATAATAATTGATGAAGCAATAGAAACTTATAAAAAATTCCAAAATAATATGAAAACACCTCTATGGATTGATAGAGTTCTTAGAGATTTTAGGTATGTTGACTCTAATATTCTTGTTCAAACAATTGAAAAATTAGGAATAGAATAACTATTTAAAAGCCTTTTACATAATTATTCTAATTAAATAAAATAAAATTTAAAAACAAAAAATACCATGTTATTTTTACAAGAAAAACCGCTAATTTTACTTAGCGGTTTTTCTTTATCTAATTTATTAATAATATGAAAACAAGAAGTATTATTCCAAAATTTATTTTTCAGAATCTTTTTCTTCGTCCTCATCATTTTCTACAACTTCTTCTTTAGGAAGAACTATTCTAACCTTTTTAACTCTATGTTCATAAATTGATAAAATATTATAAATAACGCCATTATCTTCAACAGTAAGCTTTTCCCCGTCATTTGGAATATAGCCTAAAAGGTACATAAGCATTCCACCTAATGTATCATAATCTTCAGAATTCTCATCAAGTTTTAGATTACAAGCATTATTAACATCCTCTATTTCACAAGCACCTGTGGCAATAAAATGTCTATCATCTATCTTTTTGATAGCAGGATTAGTTTTCTTATCATACTCATCATCTATTTCTCCCATAACTTCCTCAATCAAATCTTCCATAGTAACTATCCCTGTAAAACCACCATATTCGTCAATTAATACAGCCATCTGATTTCTCGAATTTTTAAGTTCAAGAAATAAGTCATTTATATTCTTTCTTTCTGGAATAAAATATGCAGGTCTCAAAATAGAACGTATATTAACATTTTCAAATCCAACTTTATATGCCTCTAAGAAAAAGTCCTTAATATATAAAATTCCTATTATATTATCAATGTCATCCTCATAAACTGGAACTCTTGAATACCTCATTTGCATTAATGTTTCAAAATCTTTATCAGGTTCATCAATATCAATCATAAATACTTCAGTTCTTGCAGTCATTACTTCTTCTGCTAAAATGTCATCAAAAGAAATTACACCATCAATCATTTCTCTTTCAGTAGGATTAATTATACCTTGTTCTTGACCTACTTCTACAATAGATTTTATTTCCTCAAGAGTAACTTTAGCTTCAACTCCAGTTGTAGGAACTGAAAAAATCTTTAATATGATATTTGTAGATAAAGATAGCAAATAAACAAATGGACTCATAACTTTATAAACTAAATTTATAGTTCCAACTGAAAATAATGCAAACTTTTCAGCATTTTGTAAAGCTATTCTCTTAGGTACAAGTTCTCCAAAAACTAAACTAAAATACGCTAAAATTATTGTTATTAAAATAAGAGAAACTCTATTTGCAAAAGGAATTGATAAACTTTCTAAAACGCTTCCAAATTTATCTGAAAGTCCTACTGCAGCAGAAGCTGATGTAAAAAATCCTGCAAAAGTGATACCAACCTGAATTGTTGATAAAAACTTTGAAGGTTCTTTTAAAAGTTTCTCAACTTTAATAGCCCTCTTATCTCCTTGTTCTGACAAAGCTAATAACTTCTTTTTATCCATAGAAACTATTGCCATTTCTGATGCAGCAAAGAAAGCATTAGCTAAAGTTAATAAAATTAAAATAATAATTTGAAAATAGACCTCGGGTCCACTATCCATAATAACCTCCTAAAAATTATTTATTTAGAAAAATTATACCAAAAAATTTAAATTTTGCAAATTTACATATAAATTATTATATCTATCTAAATTTTAAAAAATAAAAAGTGTATAAAATACACTTTTTATTAAAGTAATATATTAAATTTATTTTAATAACATTCCACCATAATTTAGAATAACTTGAGCAAATACTAATGCTACAACTGTCATTAACTTAATTAAAATGTTTAATGATGGTCCTGAAGTATCCTTGAAAGGATCACCTACAGTATCTCCAACAACTGCTGCTTTATGTGGTTCTGAACCTTTTCCGCCATGATGTCCTTCTTCTATATACTTTTTAGCATTATCCCAAGCACCACCAGCATTTGACATAAATATAGCCATTAAAACACCTGTTACTAATGAACCTGCCAATAATCCACCAAGAGCTTCTGCTCCGATTAAAAGACCAACTAGCACAGGAACAACTACAGCTAATAATCCAGGAATAACCATTTGTTTTAAAGCTGCCATAGTAGAAATATCAACACATTTTCTATAGTCAGGTGTTCCAGTTCCTTCCATAATTCCAGGAATTGTTTTAAATTGTCTTCTAACTTCTTGAATCATTTCATTAGCAGCATTTCCTACAGCTTCCATAGTTAATGCTGAGAATAAGAACGGTAACATACCACCGATAAACATACCTGCTACTACTTGAGGTTTTGTAACATCTATTGAAGTTAATTTTACAGCTTGAGTATATGAAGCAAATAATGCTAATGCAGTTAAAGCTGCAGAACCAATAGCAAATCCTTTACCAATAGCTGCTGTTGTATTTCCAACTGAATCCAGTTTGTCAGTAATATTTCTAACTTCATGAGGTAATTCACACATTTCTGCAATACCACCTGCATTATCAGCAATTGGGCCATAAGCATCTACTGCGATTGTCATACCACATGTAGAAAGCATACCAATAGCTGCTACAGAAATACCATATAATCCTTGACCAGCATTTGAAAATCCATTTGAAGCCATATAAGATACTAAAATACCTATAGCTATTACTATAATTGGACCAGCTGTTGATTTCATTCCAACAGCTAAACCGGAAATGATATTTGTTGATGAACCAGTTTCTGATTCTTCTGCTATATGTTGAACTGGTTTTTTATCTCCTGAAGTATAATATTCAGTAAATTGTGAAATAATCAAACCAACTAAAATACCTGCAACTGATGAAACAAATGCAGAATTATTTCCTAAAATTTTATTACTTAAAAAGTAAGTTACTATAATAGTTAAAATTGAACTTACAATAGTTCCCATATTTAATGATTTTTGTGGATCTTTATCTCCTCTTACACAGAACAATCCAACTAATGATGCTAAAATACCAGCTGCAGCAAGTGCTAAAGCAAATATAATACCTTCTTTACCAAAAGCAATTGAACCAAGTGTGATACCGGATAAAATAGACCCTACATATGATTCAAAAAGGTCAGCACCCATACCAGCTACGTCTCCTACGTTATCACCAACATTATCAGCAATAACTGCAGGGTTTCTAGGATCATCTTCAGGAATTCCTGCTTCAACCTTACCTACAAGGTCAGCCCCAACGTCAGCAGCTTTTGTATAGATACCACCACCAACTCTTCCGAATAAGGCAATAGATGATGCTCCAAAACTGAATCCTGTAACAATATTAACATCTCCAACTAAAAAGTAGCAAACTGTCATTCCTAAAATACCTAATCCAACTACAGAAAGACCCATTACAGCTCCACCTGAAAAGGCAGTTTGAAGTGCTTTTCCCATTCCATATTCTTTGGCGGCATTTGCAGTTCTAACATTTGCTTTTGTAGCAGCTTTCATTCCAAAAAAACCTGCTAAAATTGAACAAATTGAACCAGCTAAGAAGCAAACTGCAGTAAGTAGATTAATGGCAACCCCCAAAATAATTGCTACAACAATAACGAATATAACTAAATATTTATATTCACGAACTAAGAAAGCCATTGCACCTTCTTCAATATAACCTGAAATTTGTTTCATTCTTTCATTACCAGGTTCAATTTTTGTAATGCTTAAATATTTAATATAAGCAAATACAAGTGCAATAGCACCTACGGCAATTGCACTATAAAAAATTAAATTAGTATCCATTTTTTCCTCCTAAAATTTTTTATTTAATCGCAGCCATAGCAATAGCTACTATAAAAAACACAACTGATGCTATAATAGTAATTTGACTTAAAACAGCGTCTCTAGATTTTTTTCCACCTTTTCCTGAAATATTAGTTTCTGCAGTCAAAGATGCAACACCATCTGACTTAGATTCTTGCATAAGAACAGCAACTATTATTACAATACTAGTAATAAATAAAATTATTTCCATTAAAACTTGCATAACACACCTCCGTATATCTTAATTAACCTGCTAATAATAATATCATATTTGCATACAAAAATCAACTTAAAATATTGAATTTTGAGTTGATTTTAAAAATAAATTATAATTAAATAACTTATTAATATAAATGGAACCAATGGTATTTCATAATGTTTCAATTTTTTTAAATTTCTAACTATTAAAATTTTTACTAAATAAAAAATTCCTGCAACTATAAAAGTAAATAACCCTATATAAATAACTGTGTACCAATCTGATGAAAAACCAATAAAAGATAGCACATAAATATCTCCCGTTCCAAAAACTTCCGTTCCATAAATTAATTTAGAAATACCATATATACTCCCAAATAAAATCATTCCAGAAATCAATCCCCAAAAAGAAATAACAGAATAATTTCCATAGATATTTAATAATAAAATAGGTAAAGCAAATATCATAATTATATTTAAAAAAATATTTTTACAAATCATATCAGTAAATGCACAAATATATATACATAAAAAACAAAGTAAATTTATCATATATAATATGTCATTATTTAAAAACAAGTATATAAAGTATAAATTTACAAGAAATATAATTATAAAATTTAATATATTATAATATCTTTTTAAATAAGAAATTGATACCTTTATAACATCCTTTTTATTTAAAAGTTTAATATCGATTGATGAAACAAATAAAAAACAAAAAACTTAATATTCCACCTATAAAATACATATTAGTATTTTCTTTCTATTTTACTATCTTTCATCAATGCATCCATTTTTTTACATAGGCTACTTGTTCTTTAGCTTTTATTATATTTTTCTCAATTTCATCCTTAACTGATTCTAAAGCTAATTGTTTAGGATTTCTTTTTGATTCTAATTTTATTAAATGATATCCAAATTGTGTTTTAACCGGGTTAGTAACTTTCCCTACTTCAGCATCTATACATGCATTTTCAAATTCTAAAACCATTTGACCTTGAGTAAATTCTCCTAAATCTCCACCTACCTCTTTAGAAGGACACATAGAATGTTCTTTTGCTAAGTTTTCAAATTTTTCTCCATTTTCACAAAGTGCTTTTAATTCTTTCGCTTTGTCTTCACTCTCTACTAAAATATGTTTGGCATTAAAAGTATATTTACTCATAAATAAATTTTTATTTTCTTCATAATATTCTTTTATTTCTTCATCACTGGCATGAATATTATCAAATAATTCATTTAAGAAATGTTTTGCTAAAATAGAACGTTTAATTTCATTAATCTCTTTAACAAAAGCTTCACTTTCATCTAACTTTCTATTATAACAATCTTGAATTATAAGTTCTTGTTTTACTAATTCTTCACATAATTGTTTTTTCCCTTCAGGATTTTTATAAGGTAATGCTCTGTTTCCCATTAATTCTATAAATCTGTCAACATCACTTTCTAAAATTTCCACTCCATTTACAACCGCCATTACTTTGCTTTCCATAAAAAATTCCTCCTTAAATTAATTTGATTCCATTTCCTTCAAATTTAATTTTTTTAGTCTTTAAAAGTCTTCCCACAGCCTTTTTAAAAGATGACTTGCTCATACCACAAATATCCTTAATTCTGTCAGGATCACTTTTATCATTCAAGTCTAAAAATCCACCTCTAACTTTAATAATATCAAAAAGAATATCAGCATTATCATTTATTTCAATATGAGATAAGTTTTTCAAAACTAAATTTAAACGTCCATCTTTTTTTACCTTTGAAATTCTAAAATTAATCGGCTCTCCAATTTCTAAAACTCCAACAATATCTTTATTCTCAATCATTGCATCATATTTTTTATCTACAGCAACAAAAGCACCATAATCTTTATGAATTGAATAGATAATTCCTTCAACCCAGTCACCTTCTTTGTAAGGTGAATCAGAAGTTAAATAATCTCTTATTTTCATTGTTGCACAAAGTCTCTCAGACTTGTCTATATATAAAGCAACTAAATATTTTCTTCCCTTTTCAAGTTTCATAGATTGTTCTTTGAAAGGTAAAAATAATTCTTTTTCAAGTCCCCAATCTAAAAAAGCACCAATTTTTGAAATATCCATTACTTCTAATGTTTCAAGCCTTCCCATAGAAATTTTTGGAATTTTCCTTGTAGCAACAAATCTAGCTTGATTATCTTTGTAAATGAAAACTTCAAGTTCATCGCCTATTTTATCTGTTTCTAAAACTTCTTTTTTTGGCAATAATATATCAAGTTTTTCATTTTTCACATCTTTTATACCGATATAAGCACCATTATTTTTAAAGCGTTTTATAATCAATTTTTGAAATTCTCCTAGATTATACATATTTTCTCCTTTATTTTATATTTTCTTAAAAAATTGTTATACAACTAATTATATTATAATTCCATTTTGATTATTAAATCAAAATTATTATAATGAGACATTTATAGCTTTACAATCGGTCGTAAAACTATAGATATTATACCATAATTTCTTTTTTATTGCTAAGATTAATGTTATTATGGTGAAATTACTTTATCTTTACCACTTGGCGTAAAGCTAAAGTAATTATACCTTAATTTCTTTTTTATACCTTAACTATTGTTATTATGGTGAAATTACTTTATCTTTACCATTTGGCGTAAAGCTAAAGTAATTATACCATAATTGTCTAATTAATGTAACTATGAGAAATTAAAAAATTAATAGTTCATTTTGAAATATTATAAAAATGTAGTATAATATTTATATAAATACTTACTAAATAAGGAGTTTAAATATGTTTTATATAAAAAGAAGATACATTTTGATTTTATTTTCTGCTTTTTTACTAACATCTTGCAGTAAGACAGGGACTAAAAATGTTGATAAAGTAAATAATGAAATAAAAAATTCAACATCACAATTTTCTCTAAATACAGAAGAATTAACCGTATTGGAAAAACCCTATGGTGATTTTTCAGATGAAGACAAAAAATTATTTAATAAAATATTAGAAAAATATAATAAATTTAAAAATGAATCATCTAATGATATAGCATTTGAAACAAAAATATTGGAAAAACTTCAAGAAATTGAAAATTTTTATGGTAAAAAATATATAAATTTTAAAAATGAATCTTCTATTGATGTTAAAGTTGAAGAAAAACTACTTAATCAAAATTCAAAAACAGAATTAAATAAAAAAGATTTTCCTTACGACAACTATTTAATAAAACTTACTGGAAAAGGTAATTTTAGGTATATAGTAAATAATAGAACAATTTCTGATGAAGTTTTAAAAGAAAATGAAAAACCAAGATATATTAGAATCAAAATATTAGATAATTCAAGTGTAGAATTTAATGGTGATATAATAGGAATTATATTCAAAGATAACATACAGTACAATAAATTTAAAAATTTTCCAAGTGGAATTTTCGATGTAGATACTGATATTAAACATGGTAATTATAAACTGTCAAATACAACGAAAGATACTATTATAAAAACAATTTCAAAAAACAATGAAGTGAAAGTTATAAAATTAAAAGAATCACACGAAATAAGATTGGAAGTCGGAATGAAATTTATAATTTCAGGAGTTGACTATATTACACTAGAAAAGATTGATTAAAAAAGGAGACCATAAAAGGTCTCCTTTTAAATTATTGTTAAATAACAAACTCCAGATATCTAACCTAACACAAAGTGTCATTGAAAGGTGAGTTGTTATTTTAATGATTTAGGTTTTCCGATAATCTCTGAATAAAGTACAGCTTTCGATAAACTTTCCTTACCCTTTAGAACAAACTTTTTTGTTTTCTTTCAATCAAATCGTCTAAAGTTAAAATATCTTTTCTCAGTGATACTCTCTCAGTTTTTCGAGAATTGTACATTTGACCAATTCCTTCAAAAGAAGTATTCATAATACTTTTACCTTCGATAGAAGTTGTCATAGCTGTCTTACCTTCATAAGAAAAATTTTCAATAGAATTTCCTTCAATACTAGAAGTCATAATAGTTGTTCCCTCAGGACTTTCATAATCTTCAAAATTATTAGTCTTATAAGTCTTGCTTTTTGAACTATTATTATTCTTATTTTTTTAGTCTTAGACTTATTTGAAGTTTTTACAGTATCATTCTGATGTTTATCGTTTCCTACTTCATCAATTTGAGCTTTTATATTATTAATCTCAGATTTTAAATCGTCAATAAAAGACAAAAAGCTTTTTTCATTTTTCATAGAAATTCACCTCTATTCTGAAAGTGATTCTCTCATCTTAGTATCAGATTTTAAATTCTTTAACTTTTCATATTCATATACAGAAATATTTCCTTCTTCAAATGCTTTTGCAATAGCAAGTGGAATTTTACTTTCTGATTCGACAACTTTTGCTTTCATTTCTTCAATCTTAGCTTTGTTTTCTTGTTCAACCGCAACTGCCATAGCACGTCTTTCTTCTGCTTTTGCTTGTGCTATTTTCTTATCAGCTTCAGCTTGATCTGCTTGTAATTGTGCTCCTATATTTCTACCAATATCAACATCAGCGATATCGATAGATAAAATTTCAAATGCTGTTCCTAAATCCAGTCCTTTTGCCAAAACCGTTTCTGAAATAGCATCAGGATTTTCAAGCACTAAACTATGTCTTTCTGCACTACCTACAGTAGTAACTATACCTTCTCCAACTCTGGCAATGATAGTTTCTTCACCGGCACCACCGATAAGTCTTGAAATATCGGCTCTAACTGTTACTTTTGCAATAACTATCACTTCAATACCATTCATAGCAACTGCTGCTATTTTTGGAGTATTGATAACTTTAGGATTTACACTGACTTGAACAGCTTCCAACACATCACGTCCGGCAAGGTCAATTGCTGTTGCCATTTCAAAAGTCAATTCAATATTTGCCTTTTGAGCTGCAATCAAAGCATCAACTACATTATTTACATTACCTCCTGCCAAATAATGTGCTTCTAATTCTGAAATGTTAATTCTAACATTAGCCTTTGTTGCTTTAATCAATGGATAAATAATTTTTGACGCTCTAACTCTTCTTAGTTTCATTCCTATAAGATTCGAAATCTTAACCTTAACTCCACTGAATAAAGCTGTAACCCAAAGACCTACGGGAACGAAATAAAAGAATCCGAACACCAAAACCACTGCTAAAATAACAATAATACTATTAGTTTTTGGTAACAATTTCATAACTGTTTGTGGTAACATTCTCATAATTAAACCCTCCATTTTTTATTTACACTAACGTGTATGCTTATATTATATCACTTTTTATAAAAAATTCAACAAAAAAGAAACCAATTTATAAAATTGATTTCTAAAAATCATTTCCCTCACATTTTATTTTTGCACTAATTTCATTATTATTTATTTCTAATTCATCAACTAAATGTTTAACAATTCTAAGTCCACGTCCTGAAGTTGTCATATTAATATCTCTATTTTCATTGAAAATATAATTTATTCCGTCTCCCTCATCTTTAACATTTATATGTATACAATCCATATTAACACAGACTTTTAAATTTATACCTTTTTCTTTATTACATTTATTACCATGTTCATAACTATTTATAACTATTTCATTTATAACAATTCGGATATTGAACATCAGTTCTTCATCTCTGATAACACTTGATAATTTCTCCAAAACAAAAGAAACAGCCTCATCAATATCATCCAAATCACTTTTAATAACCTTAATATATTCAAAGTCCATAATTTTCTCCTAATTATTAATATTTTTTATATACCCAATCAAAAATAATTGTTAACATTTTTTTATTTTATTTGCATATTTAAAAAATTTCTAATATAATATATACATTATGAGGTGATTAAAATGTTTTTTAAAAATAAAAATTTATATAAAATAGACTTATTTATTCTTATTTCTTTAGTTTTAATAATTCTAATTGGATTGCTAAATTTATATAGTGCAACATTAAGTTTAAAGAGAAACTTTATGCTATCGCAATCTATTGCAACTATACTTGGTTTTATCTTAATGTTTATATTAATTGCGGTAAATATACAATTTTTAAAAAGACTATATTTACCTATTTATATAATTTCAATAGCACTTTTAATTTTGGTACTTATTATTGGTACAGGAGATTCTGTTGGTGCAAGAAGTTGGATAAAATTAGGTCCTATTTCTTTTCAACCATCTGAATTTGTAAAACTTGGTATGATTATCTGTTTAGCAACTGTTATTGAAAATAACAGTGCAAAATTGAATGAACCTAAAACTTTAATTAAAGTTTTGATTTTCGCTTTTATTCCAGTTGGATTAGTCCTTATGCAACCGGATTTTGGAACTGCTTTTGTATTTATACTAGTAATAGGATCTATGCTTTTTGTGGCTGGAATTAGCTTAAGACTTGTAGTATATACATTAATTACTGCTATTGCAAGTTTACCTGTTTTTATTTTAGCTTGTCTCCTTATCAAAAGAATAGAATCTTAAACTTTTTAAATCCTGAAAGAGACATAACAAATACCGGATATCAAGCAGTACAAGGAAAAATAGCCGCAGGTTCTGGAAAATTTATTGGAAGAGGACTTTTTAAAGGTCCCCAAAATCAATTTAACTTTATTCCAGAAAAACAAACAGATTATATATTTCCTGTCTTTGTTGAAGAAATGGGATTTGTTGGAGGAACAATTTTAATTGGTTTATACACAATTATGTTATACAGATTTGTAAGACTTTCCAAAAAAACAGCTAATAAATTTAATCAAATGTTAATTATAGGGATATGTGCAATGTTTTTAGCACATATTTTTGAAAATATTGGAATGACTATTGGACTTATGCCTATAACCGGTATTCCTCTACCATTTTTAAGTTATGGTGGAACTTTCCAATTAGTAAATTTAATAGCAATGGGAATTGTATTATCCATATCTTGTGAAAAAACTCCGCTAGACTTTATGTAGTATATTTTTATTTTTTTCAATAATAATCTAATAGTTAAAATATATTTAAAAACTCAGTGCTAAAATGCACTGAGTTTTATAATTCATAGTAATTTTTTTCAGTTGATAGATAGTCTACTACTCTTACGACTTTATTTCCCTCAAGATAAACTCTTGGAATTCTCATATTTATTCTACAGATTATATCATAGACATTTGTGTTTGCCATTTCTGCAATTTCAAAGATATCAAGTTTCATATTTTTATATTCACCATAAAGTAAAACTGTATCTCCAATTTTTACATCTTCAATTTCAGAAACATCTATCATTGTTTGATCCATACATACTTTTCCTAAAATTTTAGCCTTTTTATTATTTATCATTACGTAACCCTTATTACTTAGTTCATAAGGATATCCATCTGCATAACCTACAGAAATTGTTGCAACTTTAATAGTCTTATCTGCACAGAAAGTTCTTCCATATCCAACTGTATCTCCTTTGTGGATATATTTTACATTACTAATAGTACTTACAAAACTTACAACTGTATCCATTTTTGTTTTAGAATTTTCTTTTACATATTTTGATGGATAATGTCCATATATTCCAATTCCAACTCTAACCATATCATAATAATAATCATGAAGCAAAGAGCCACCATCATTTGCTATATGTAACATAGGTATTTTAAGATTTTCTTCTTCTAATAATCTTTTAACTTTCTCAAATTTTTCTACCTGTAATTTGGTAAATGAAAAATCATCAATATCTGAAACACATAAATGAGAGTACATTCCTTTAACAACAATATGTTTCATAGAATAAATCTCTTTTAAATAATCTTTTAACTTATCATCAATTAGAAATCCAAGTCTATTCATACCAGTATCTATTTTAATATGAATTTTACATTTTTTTCTACACTTTTCTGAAATTTCATTTAATTCTCGTATCATTCCGATATTGTATACAGTTAATTCTACATTATTCTTTATTAGTTTCTCAAATAAAGCATTTGGAACATAACCTAAAATTAAAATAGGTAATTTAATTTTCTTTTTTCTTAGTTCCATAGCTTCTGAAAAGTTTGCTACACAAAAATAATCTGCACCTTGTTTTTGTAAAAATTCAGCGACAGTACAAGCTCCAAGTCCATATGCATTTGCCTTTAAAACTATTCCAACTTTTGCACCATTGCATTTTTCTTTTATTTTCAAAAAATTGTTTTTTAAATTATCTAAATCAACAAAAATCAATGACTGATTTTCATACATAATATCACTTCCTAATATATTTAATTGCTTTTGGTAAAAATTTAATTATATCTGAAGCTATTATAGAATCTTCACCAATTTCTTCTTTAGCAAAATCCCCTGCTAATCCATGTATAAAAACACCAAGTTTTGCAGAATTAAAAACACTTAATCCTTGTCCAAGTAAAGATAATATAATACCTGTTAAACAGTCTCCACTTCCTGCAGTAGCCATTCCACAGTTTCCAGTGTTATTTATGCATAATTCTTTATTCGACTTAACTATGGTATTTTTTCCCTTTAAAACAATAGTAAATTTATAATTTTTTTCAAAAAACTTATTTACAATCCCTAATCTATTTTTCTTAATATCTTCTAAATCATATAATGACATCCTGGAAAATTCAACTTCATGAGGAGTTATAATAATATTATCTCTATTTAAAATATCTGATTTAATGTCTTTTAAGAAAAAAATAGCATCTGCATCAATAACTATAGGATTTTGAAAATTTTTTATAATCATTTCTAAAATTTTTCTATTTTCTTCATTTCTTCCTAATCCACATCCAATAGCTATGGCATCTAAATTTTTTATTTTTTCAATTATTTCGTCTACATATTTAAGAATAAAACAGCCTCTATTGTCATCATGAATAGATAAAACTATATTTTCAACAGCTTTTATTTGTAGAATATTAGAAATAGAATTAGGACAAATATTATATACAAGTCCACTACCGGTTCGAAGTGAAGCTTTAGCACACAAATCAACACTTCCACACATTCCTACACTACCACCAATTATTCCAACTTTACCAAAATCACCCTTATGTCCATCAACTTTTCTATTTGACATAAGATTTTTATAAGCTAAAATGTTTTTAGTATCTAATTCTATACTTAAAAATTTAACATCCACTACTGCAATTGCATATTCAGAATCATGGGAAACAGAGCAAGAAATTTGTTCTATTATTTTAAATATTTCATTATGAATTATTAAATCAGGTTTACCGGAAAAATTATGTATAACTTCCACATCAATAGGTGAAATATTTCCAAATCCTGTACCTATTGCCTTAACAAATGCTTCTTTTAAGCAAAAAATACCAGCTATTGTCTCATCCCTTTTCCCAGTAGATGAAATATAATCAATTTCTTCACTTGTAAAATATCTTTTTATAAATTTTTCCAAATTTTTCATTTTTGAAAATCTGGTAATACTACAAATATCTATTCCTATCATTATTCAAATTCATCCACTTCTTTTTTAACAAAATTATTTTCTAAAGAATTATATAAATCTTCATAATTCAAAGCCAATATTTCCTCTGGTCTCTCAACATCTTTTAGGAAATTTCTAATCTTATTCTCTATTTCTTTCATACTCTTGAAAGTAATTAAATTTGGAGAATATGAATTACAAATAAATTCCATCACAACATAAGAAATATCCCATTTTAATTTTGACTTATCATCATTTGAAATATCTAATTCATCAACTGCACGTTTTACCCTTTTAACAACAGCATATACGATAAATTCTGAAAATAGTACAAATTCTTCACAAAAATCATTTTCTTCTATATCTTGAATAACTGAAAAAATCAAATTCCATTTAAAATCCTTATTTACCAATTCTAAAAGACCTGTTCCAAATTTCTTACATAAATCATTTTTAAATTCAATTGTATCACAAATTTCGAACGTTTCTCCAATAGTAATAGTTCTGTTATTTGCCCCGCTAAGTCTATTTAATAATTTAACAAAATAATCTTCATAGCGCATAGAATTATGAAATTTGTTTTTAGAAAAAATATAATCTACAATAATATTAGCACAATCTTTAAAATCAACTACAAAACCTGTACTTTCTTTAATTTTAACAGAATACAAATCATGCAACATCTTAGAAACAATTGTTTTTAACTGAATTTTTGATGAATCATAATTACTTTTATCTTCCACATTCTTTAAATGATTATACACACTTTGTAGTTGATTATCTATCATTGTTAAATTAGCTTTAATTGAAAACATTATAGAACGAATAAAATCTTCAGTTATCATATAATTATAGTTTTTATACAATACACTATGATCTATTTCTCCCCAAAATATATTTACTAAAGATTTTATTTGTAATTCAAAATTTACAAAATATCCACCTTCAACAACATATCTTCCATCAACTTTGTATATCTCAAAACCATTTTTTTGAAATGTAGGTTGTTTTTCACTTAGTTTTAATTCTATATTTGAATTTAGTTCACTTCTATAAAATCCATTATCTAACTCAACGGTAAAATTTTTTGAAATTTCATCAAAAATTTTCTTTTCATCATCAATAAATCTACATTCAACTCTTATACCAATTAAGTCTGGAAGATTTTCTATTGCTAATTTATGATTAGGATATCTATAATAATAATTATTTCTTAATAATTTTTCTCTTATACTATCTTCACTTTTTATTCTAGCATTTGTATTTATAAAAAAATCACAATTCAAAAAAATATCATTAAAAAATTTTTTAATGCATCAGATGAACTGGAAATAAACTCCATATTATTGTCCATATGCGCAATTGATTTTTCTAAAAATTGAAAAATTTCAAGTTTCAAAAAAACACCTCCAATCACAGAAATATTTTACCATAGATTGAAAATATTTACAATGTAAAATATTTATAAAAAAAGACTGCTCTCGCAGTCTTAAAATTTATAAACTATCTACAACTTTCTTTAATCTGTTTAATCCATCAGTAAGCATTTCTCTATTACAAGCGATATTCATTCTGAAGAATAATTTTGCATTTTCTCCATATGTTATTCCTGAATTTAGTAATAATTTTCCTTCATTAATAAGTTTTTGATGTAACTCATCATGATCAATATCAAATGCTCTAAGATCTAACCATAATAAGAAACTGGCTTGTGGTCTTTTTACTTTAACTTTTGGAATTTCTCTATTTATAAAATCAATTGCAAAATCAATATTCTCTTCAATATAACTCATACATTCTTCAAACCATTCTTTACCATAAGTATAAGCTGCTACAAATCCAACAGCTGCAAAACTTGCCATGTGGAAAATACCATATCCTACTAATCCGTTTATAAATCTATTTCTCAAATCTTCATTTGGAATTATGGCAACAGATTGAGCTAAACCGGCAATATTAAAAGTTTTACTAGGAGCAGTTAAAGTAACAGTATTATATAAAAAATCATCGTTGATTGATGCAATTGGTGTATGTTTATAATCCTTAAGAATTAAATCACCATGAATTTCATCTGCAATCATCAATACATTGTGTTTTCTACAAATTCTTCCATATTCTTCTAATTCTTCCTTAGTCCAAACTCTACCAACCGGATTATGTGGACTACACAATACACTTAATTTTACATTATTTTCTATAATTTTCTTTTCAAAATCATCAAAATCTATTACATATTTGTCTTCTAATTCAATTAATGGATTTTCAACAACAACTCTGTTATTTAAAGTTATAGCATTAAAGAAAGGAGGATATACAGGAGTATTTATAATAACAGAATCTCCCTCTTTTGTATTGTGCAAAATTGTATTAGCAATTCCGGGTACTACACCGGGAACAGGAACTATCCATTCTTTCTTTATATCCCAGTTATTTTTTCTTTTTGCCACTTTATAAATGATGTAAAGAACTTTTCACAAGGACAGTCATATCCTATTACTCCATTTGATATTGGCTCTTTTAGTGCTTCTAATATTTCATCACAACACTTAAATTCCATATCTGCAATAGACATAG
This sequence comes from Parvimonas sp. oral taxon 393 str. F0440, assembly GCA_000223315.2. Classification (GTDB taxonomy): domain Bacteria; phylum Bacillota; class Clostridia; order Tissierellales; family Peptoniphilaceae; genus Parvimonas. Next base: position 120,622 of record AFUS01000005.1, read on the forward strand.
ACAAAATTGAATGATCATTTTTTGGTGCACCTGCAGAAATCATATTATTCCATTTTTCAGCATGTGAATTTTTTCTGTCTACATATTCATTAAAATCATAACATTTTCCCATAATAACATCTCCTAAAAATTTACATTAATCTATATTAACTCTTTGATTTCGTCCACCTTATCTAATTTTTCCCAAGGTAAATCTAAATCATTTCTTCCAAAATGTCCATAAGCGGCAATTTGACGATATATTGGTCTTCTTAAATCTAAAATATCAATAATTGCAGCAGGTCTTAAATCAAATACTTTATTTATTATTTCAATTATTTTATCATCAGAAATTTTTCCTGTTCCAAAAGTATCAACATAAATAGAAAGAGGCTTAGCCACCCCAATAGCATAAGAAATTCCTATTTCTAATTTTTCACATATTCCACTTGCAACAATATTTTTAGCAATATATCTTGCCATATATGCTCCTGATCTGTCAACCTTTGTTGGATCCTTCCCAGAGAATGCTCCCCCACCATGTCTTCCAAATCCACCATAAGTATCAACAATTAATTTTCTTCCAGTTAAACCGGAATCGCCCATAGGTCCACCGATTTCAAATCTTCCTGTAGGGTTCACATATATTTTAGTATTCTCATCAATTAAATGTTCTGGTATTACTTCATCAATAACCAATTCTTTAATATCTTTTTCAATTTGTTCAGTTTTAACAGAAGGCCCATGTTGTGTAGAAACTACTATAGCTTCTATTCTTGTAGGAGTACCATCAATATATTCAACTGTTACTTGGCTCTTTCCATCAGGTCTTAAATAAGCTAATATATCATTTTTTCTAACATAAGCTAATCTTTTTGTCAATTTATGAGCCAAAGTAATTGGTAAAGGCATAAATTCATCTGTTTCTGTACAAGCATAACCGAACATCATACCTTGATCTCCTGCTCCAACTGAATTATATTTATCTTCATTTCCTTTTTTATATTCTAAAGCACTGTCAACTCCTAATGCAATATCTCTTGACTGTTCATTTATACTTGTTAAAACTGAACAAGTTGATGCATCAAAACCAAATTTTGCTCTAGTATATCCTATTTCCTTTAAAACATTTCTTACAATACTTTGTATATCAACATACTTAGAAGTTGTTATTTCTCCAACAACCATAACAATTCCTGTAGTAGTTAAAGTTTCACATGCAACTCTTGCAACTGGATCAACCTTTAAAATCTCATCTAAAATAGCATCAGATACCTGATCACAAATTTTATCTGGATGACCTTCAGTTACAGATTCAGATGTAAATAATATTTTTTTCATCTTTACCTCCTTAAATTTTTCAAGTAACACAACTGCATGAGATGAAATTCCTTCCTCTCTACCTTCAAAACCCAGATGTTCAGTTGTAGTTGCTTTGACACTTATATTTTCAATATCAGTTTCTAAAACTTTAGCTATATTTTTTCTCATTTCTAAAATATAACCTGAAAGTTTAGGTTTTTGAGCACATATAACACTATCAACATTTCCAATTTTATATCCCTTTTCTTTCATAAGCCTAACAACTTCTTTAGTCATTATTAGAGAGCTTATATCTTTATATTTAGGGTCATTATCAGGAAATAATTTTCCAATATCACCTAAACATAATGCTCCAATTATAGCATCATTTATTGCATGAACTAAAACATCTGCATCACTATGTCCTAAAAGACCTTTAGAATGCTCTATTTTAACTCCACCAATTATCAAATCTCTACCAACAACTAACTCATGAACATCAAATCCAAGTCCAATTCTCATATTAAATGCCTCTTTCTAATAATATTCTTGCATAATTAATATCTTCTATTGTTGTTATTTTTATATTTGAATATTCACCTTCAACAAGTTTTATTCTTACATTTAATTTTTCAACTATAGAAGCATCATCAGTAACAAAACCATTTTCTTCAAAAAATTTCTTATATCCCTCTAAAATTATATTCTTTTCAAAAGCTTGAGGAGTTTGAATATTATATAATGAACGCCTATCAGGAGTAGAAACCACTTCTAAATCAGAGGAAATAATCTTCACAGTATCCTTAGCTTTTACACCGGTGATAACAGCTTTATAATTACTCAATTCATTTATAACATTTAAAATAGTTTTCTTACTTATAAGCGGTCTAGCTCCATCATGACAGATAACAAAATTTGAATCATTTGATACTTCTTGTAATCCATTAAAAGTAGACTCTTCTCTTGAAGAGCCTCCTTCAACTAATTTAATATTTAAAGAAACACTTTTTATAATATTATTAAAATAATTAAAAAATTCTTTTTTTGTCACTAAAACAATCTCATAAATTTCAGGTATATCAACAAAAGCATTAATAGTTCTCTCAATAACAGATTGTCCACATAAATCTAAAAATATTTTATTTGTCCTTAATCCCATCCTATTTGAGGAACCAGCTGCAACAATTACAACAGAAATTTGTTTTGCCATAATTTCACCTCGACTTATATTGTACCATATTTGAAAGTAATTTTCTATAATTTATCGTAAAATTTATGAGTTTAGTATATATTTCACATATAGTTTATTTTAAATAATTAAAGTACATACATATTTTTTCAAAAATTTTTTTATTAAAATAAATATATCTAACACTTCATCTTAACTTAATTCATTAAATTATTTTTTATTTTTCAACAAAAAAGCGATGAATAATCATCGCCTTTAAAATTGTCTTATTGTCTTATTTTACAAGATCATATTTATATTGTTTTACACCTTGTGCATTACTTACATTAGTGTATCCTAATTTTTTTAATTTTTCAAAAGCTTGTGAACTTCTGTTTGCAGTGTTACAATAAACAATAATTTTTGCATCTTTTTTAGGAACTTTAGCTTCAATATCTTTTTCAATAGTTTCTAATGGAATATTTATAGCATCTTTAATATGTCCTTCATTATATTGTTCAGCAACTCTAACATCTATTACAGTAGCACCTTTCTTTTGTTCTTCTAAAACTGTTTCACCTTTCATTAAATCAGATGCTTTTTTATCATCTTTCTTTTCAGTTTGCTTTTCAGCTGGTTTATTTTCAGACTTTGCTCCACAACCAACTAAAGTTGTTGCTGTTACTAATGATAAAAGTAACATTTTTGATAATTTTTCATCAATTTACCTCCTAAATTTTAGTCAATAAGATAATACCATACATTCTAAAATATGTAAAATAGTTTTTTCTTATCAATTCAGTTTATTAATAAGTTTTTTCTATATAACAATGTTTTTTATGTTATTAGTTATATTTTCCCAACTAAATTGAATAATTTTACTAGAAAAATCTCTTTCAAAATTATTATCATATAAGTTAATTATCTGATTTTCTAAACCTATACTCAGTCTTTGAATATAGTCATCTACCTCACTATCAGCTACTTTATCTGTATCAAACAATTTAGGCATTTTTACAAACTCAATATTTTTAGACTTTACTATATCTTCCCCAACAAAATCAATAAAATTTTCAAGTTCATTCATAACAACTTTTAATCCGCATGCAATTGCTTCTATCGTAACAAGTGAAAGTCCTTCATAAAAAGACGGCATTATAAAAATATCACATGATCTAAACAAATCAGATATTTCTTTCTTGCTCATATAACCATATAATTTAACTTTATCAGATAATTTTTTTGAAAACTCAATTATTTCTTTACATTCTTCTCCTGTTCCGTTTCCTGCTAAAATTAATTCTACATTATATTTATCTTTTATTTTTTCAAAAGCTTTAAGTAGATATATAACTCCCTTAGCTCTGCTAAATTTTCCTGCATATATTAGCTTTATTTTAGAATTTCTATCATATATTTTTTCTTTATCATCATAGTAGAAATCAGTATCATATCCACCACCAATAACATAAACTTTATCTTTATTAAAATTAAAGACTTTTTCTATTTCATACTTTTGTTTTTCCGATAAGGCAAAAATACCATCAAGTTTTGGAATATTAGCTATTATAAAGTCTTTATGAATATCATTTTTATAAAGTTGTCTTAAATCTGTTCCATGACAAAAAGCAAAAATTTTACAGTTCAAATTAAGACTTGCTACAATAGATGTCATTATGTATAAATGATTTGTAAAAATGATATCAGGATTAAATTCCTCAACAATTTTTATTATTTTATTTTTAAAAACTTCAATATATTTCTCTAATTTTTCTCCCACTAAATCAGAGAATAGAAAAGACTCATATGGCATTACATCACTCATACCAACTACTGGAAAAGGTAATTCGTCACTTTTAAATTTTATTATTTCAACATCATTAAAATTTACATCAATAACATCATCTGAATTCATTGCACAAACAACTTTTTGAATATAATTCATAGACTTAAAATTTTTATATACTTCTGTTAAATATATACCACTCCCAGTCTTTGATGGATACTGACTAATTAAATGTAAAATTTTCAATTTAATAACTCTCCTTAAATACAACTATACAATACAATTAAAAGACATAATATTAGTTTGTGACTTTGTTTTAATTATATCATATTATTATTAAATTGTAAAAAAAAAAGCTCCACACGGAGCAAATATAATGTGTTGGATCCATACACACTATATTATGCTTGTGTTGAAGCATCATGTAATTTTTTACTTAATTTGCTAACTTTTTTCGCAGCAGCATTTTTATGAAATACGCTGTTTGTTGTAGCTTGTTTAAGTCTCTTATCAATTTTTCTTAGTAATTCATTAGCTATTTCTAAATTATTTTCTTCTACAGCTAATTCGAATTTTTTAATATAAGTTTTAATTTCAGATTTTCTACTTTTATTTTTAAGAGTTTGTTTTTTTGTAACATCAATTCTCTTAAGTGCTGATTTAATATTTGCCATTTTTTTCACCTCCTCAAAAATAACAGTAATATTATACTATAAATGTATTAACTTTTCAAGTCTTTTTAATAAATATTTTTAGGTTTATCTACATACAAACTAATTTGTAGATATTTTTACAATACCTATATAAATAAATAAAAAAAACTGTGAATATACATCCACAGTTCAAATATTACATTAAATCAAATAAACTTACTTGATTTGTTTGCTGTAAGTTATTTAAAACTCCATGTTCTTTTAAAGATTCTAAAGCATTTTTATTAATTTTTGTTCTCTCTTGAAAATCTTCAATAGATATAAATGGTAATTTTCTAACTTCTTCATATATTGATGTTGAGTTAACATCACTTACAAAGTCCAAAGCTCTAAAAGGAGGTAAGATTTTTCCTTTTCCATCAAGTAAAAATCTTGATGCATCAGACCTTTCTAAATCTACCTTACTAGCAACAATGCCTCTTAAATACATTTCTTCAGCAACTTCAAGAATATCATATACATCCTGTTCTTTTTGTGATGCTAATTTCCCTAATTCCTTTATCTCTTTCATTTTAGTTTGAATCGCTGTAAGCCCTTTAAAAATTAAATTACCAGGATAATTATCTATTTTAGTTGTAAAATAAGTTGCATAAAAAGCTTCAGGATAATGAACTTTAAAATATGCAATTCTATAACTCATCATTACATATGCAACAGCATGTGCTTTTGGGAAAAGATACTTTATTTTTTACAGGATTCTATATACCATTCAGGTATTTTATTTTCTCTCATATAAGACTCTGTTTCCTCATCAAGACTTTTTCCTTTTCTAACTGTTTCCATTATCTTAAATGACCGTTTATTATCAAGACCATTAAATATTAAATAAGTCATTATATCATCTCTTGTACAAATAGTTTGTTTTAACGGTATTCCTTTTTTTATAAGCTCCTGTGCATTTCCAAGCCATACATCTGTTCCATGTGATAAACCAGAAATTCTTATTAATTCTGTTAATGTCTTTGGCCTAGTATCGAGTAACATCTGTCTTACAAAGTTTGTCCCATATTCCGGTATTCCAAGAGTACCAACTCCATCTTTAGAGATGTTGTCAATAAATTTCAAACTGTCAGTAGAATAAAATATATTCAAAGTTTCCTTATCATCCATAGGAATATTTAAAGGATCTACTCCTGTTAAATCTCCCAAATGTTTTATTATAGTAGGAACATCATGACCAAGTAAATCGAGTTTTAAAATTCTACCACTTATAGATTTATAACTAAAATGTGTTGTTTTTGTTTCAGAAGTTGGATCATCTGCAGGAAATTGTATAGGTGTAAAATCATAAATTTCTTTATTATGTGGTACAATCATTACACCGCCGGGATGTTGGCCACTAGTTCTCTTTACTCCAACTATCTTTCTAACATATCTTCTGATATTCCCAGCTGTAAGTGATAATTCATTCTCTTCTACATATTTTTTTACATAACCGAAAGCAGTTTTGTCAGAAACAGTACCAATAGTTCCGGCTCTATATACTTTATCTGATCCAAATAATTCTTCTGTATATTTATGACAAGTAGATTGATATTCTCCCGCGAAATTTAAGTCAATATCAGGTTCTTTATCTCCATCAAATCCTAAGAAAACTTCAAAAGGAATATCATGTCCATCTTTAATCATATTAATTTTACATTCAGGACATTCTTTATCAGGCATATCAACTCCAGATTGTCCACTATATTCTTCATGAAACTCTGAATGTTTACATTTCGGACAAATATAATGTGGAATAAGTGGATTTACCTCTGTTATTCCAGCCATAGTAGCTGCAAAAGAAGACCCTACTGATCCTCTTGAACCTACCAAATATCCATCATCATTTGAACGCCAAACTAATTTTTGTGCAATTATATATAAAACTGCATATCCATTTTTTATAATAGAACCTAATTCTCTTTCAAGTCTATCTTCAACTATTTTAGGTAAATGCTCTCCATATATAGATTTAGCTTTATCATAACATATTTTTCTTAACTCTTCATCAGCACCTTCAATAAAAGGTGGAAATGTCCCATTTGGAATAGGCAAAATGTCATCAAGCATGTCTTTAAAAATATTAGTATTTTTTACTACAACTTCATAAGCTTCTTCTTTTCCAAGATATGAAAACTCTTCAAGCATCTCATTTGTAGTTCTATAATAAAAAGAACCTTCTTTTTCAAGGTTTTTTCTACCTTGACCATATAAAATAACATTTCTAAAAATATAATCATTTTTATCCAGATATTTTACATTTCCAGTTGCAACTACTAACTTTCCTAATTTTTTGCCAATTTCATAAATTTTTTTATTTATCTCTTTTAAATTATCAAAATTTAAAACTTTACCTCTAAAAAATAGATGCTTTAAATTAGATAAAGGTTGAATTTCAAAAAAATCATAAAATTTTGCAATTTCTAAAATTTCCTCTTCGCTTTTTTCTTCTATAAAAGCTCTGAAAAGTTCTCCATCCCAATTTCCTGAACCGATTAAAAGACCTTCTCTATACTCTTTTAATCTCGACTTTGGAAAACCTGCAACTCTTCTAAAATATTTCATCAATCCTTCGGAAACCATTTTATAAAATCCACTTAATGCTTCCATTTTCTTTACATATATTATTGAATTATAAGAAATATTTTTTGCAACAGGCCATTTAGTTTCTAATGTATTTATATTTTCATCAAAAACCTTACCTTCTTTTTCAATAATCTTTATAAGTTCCAAAAGAATTCCTGAACAAGCCTCAGCATCAAAACTTGCTCTGTGATGATTTAATAATTTTACTCCTAATTCCTTACATAATGTATTAAGTTTATGATTTTTTAAATGTGGTAATACTGACCTTGCAAAACCCATTGTGTCTATAAAAGTTGGATTAAATTCAAGATTTAATCTCTTACAATTTGTTTTTATAAAAGAAATATCAAATTCCGCATTATGTGCAACAAAAACTGCATCTTTAGAAAATTCTAAAAACTTAGGCATAATCTCACTAATCAACGGCTTATCTGCTACCATCTCATTAGTAATCCCTGTAATCTCAGTAATCTCTTGAGTTATCTCTTGCTCCGGATTTATTAATTCATTAAAATATTCAACTACTTTTCCATTTTCAACACGAACAGCACCAATTTCTGTAATATTATTTTTCAAATGTGAAAGACCTGTTGTTTCAATATCAAATACTACAAAAGTATCAAAATTAACCCCTTTTTATAATTATATAAAATTCTAGGATTATCTTCTAATAAATTTAATTCCAGACCATATAATGCCTTTATATCTCCTTTTCCAAATAAATCCATCATCTGAGGATAAGCTTGAACAACGCCTATATCAGTTACACCAACAGCAGTATGTCCCATTTCTTGTAATCTTGACTTTAATACTTCCAAATTAACACATCCATCAAGACCACTCATCTGCGAATTCAAATGTAATTCAACTCTTTTTTCTGAAGCATTATCGACAAATACATAACGAGGAGTTTCTTCCATACCATCTATCATCATGGAAATTCCTTTTGCATATTGGTCATATTCAACCCTTCCTACCGCTGTTATATAAATTCCATTTGCAATAGATTTAGAGTTAATTTTCTCATTAAAAATTTGTAATTTTTTATCATCCAAAAACAATTTACAACTCATTGCAGATGTTTCATCTTCAATATCAAATAATGCTAATTTTTTGCCATTTTTTAATTCTCTTATCTCTAAATCATATACTCTACCTTGAATTTTAGAAAAACCTGAATTTTGATCTAAATCTGAAATCTTTAATAGTATATCTTTATCTGAAATCTTTTTACCAATTTTGAAAATCGTATTTTCATCCGATGGTTCTTTGATAATTCTTGATTTTTCAACTTTATTATCATTTTCTTTTTGAATTTCTTTTCTTTTGTTTTCTAATTTGTTTTCAAGCTTTTCAGAACATTTTTCTTCTCTAGGAAATAAAGTATTAAGAATAAGTATTTCAATATCTTCACTAAATTTTCCAGAAACAAATTCTTTTACATCATTTAAAAAAGAATTTGAAAGAAGTTTAAATCTGCATAAAGAATTTGAAATATATATTTCAATATAATCTTCTAAAAAATTTATTCTATCATTATTAGTTAATGAAAATCCGTGATTTTTTAATAATTTTTGAACTTCACTTACAAATTCATCATAGTTTAAATAATAAAAGTATTTATATGGACAATCATTTTTTGAAAAAGTTTGAACTGAAAATTTTACTTCTCTTCCATTAAAAATCTCGTGAAGTTCTTTATCTAAAACAACAAGTTCTTCTATCCCAACATTTTCGGAGTTTGTAAGCAATCTAAAATCTATTTTTTCATCACCAAAAACAAACTCATCAATTATAAAATCATCTGACAAGCTATAATTTTTTCGTTGTGAAAATAAAACTTTTTAAACTCCTATACATATTATTCCTCCAATTTATTTATTTCATTAATAAGCTCTTTAAGTAAATCTTTTTCTTCTACTTTCTTTATGATTTGCCCCTTTTTGAAAATAAGTCCTTTCCCATTTCCTCCAGCTATCCCTAAATCAGCCTCTTTTGCTTCTCCGGGACCATTAACAGGACATCCCATTATTGCAATCTTTAGATTTTTATTTATATGCTTTAACTCTTTTTCAGCTTGTTCAACAATATTAATTAAATCTATTTTGGTTCTTGAACAAGTTGGACATGAAATTAAGTCTATACCATCTTTTAAAAGTCCTAAAGAACGTAAAATTTCCTTTCCAACTTTAACTTCCTCTACAGGATTACCTGTTAAAGAAACTCTAATAGTATCACCAATTCCTTTAGATAAAATGATACCAATTCCTACAGAAGATTTTATCGTTCCTCTAAAACTTGGACCTGCCTCAGTAATTCCCAAATGTAATGGATAATCACATAAACTGCTTAAAAGTTCATATGATTCAACACATATAGGGACATTACTTGATTTTATTGAAATTTTAATTTGGTCAAAATTCAATGATTCCAAAAATTCTACTTGGTCTAAAGCACTATAAACTATAGACTCTTTATTAACTCCATTAAATTTATCAATAAATTTTTGATTAACAGATCCGGAGTTTACTCCAACTCTAATTGGTATATTATGATACTTACAACATTCCACAACTTCTTTAACTTTTTTTCTTCCACCAATATTTCCAGGGTTAATTCTTAAACAATCTGCGCCATTTTCTGCAGCTAATATTGCAAGTTTATAATCATATTGTATATCAGCAATAAAAGGTATTGTAGTCAAAGCTTTTATTTTCTTTATTGCTAAGGCATCATCTAAATCATTTACTGCTGAACGACTAATATTACAACCATCTTTTGCAAATTCATTAATTTGATTTACAGTAGATACAACATCTTTAGTAATTGTATTAGTCATTGATTGTATAGAAATAGGAGAACCCCCTCCAACAGGTACGTTCCCCACATAAATTTTCTTTGTTATTTTTCTTTCCATTAATTTACTCCAAAAAATCCAAGTCTTATTACATCTTTAAATGAAACAAATAAAATAAGACCCATTAAAAATATAAATCCTATAGTATGAATAAGTCCCTCTTTAGATCTTGAAACAGGTCTACCTATAATTAACTCTATGAACAAGAAAATCAATCTTCCTCCATCTAAAGCAGGTATAGGTAATAAATTTATGAAACCTAAATTCACACTTAAAAACGCTGTAATGTATAATAACGAATACAATCCGTTACTTGCTGCACTACTTATTGCCCCAACAACTCCTATAGGTCCAGATAATTGACCTACGCCAACTTTTCCAGTAAATAATTGTCTTAAGATATCAAACATTGAGCCTATGAAGTAAAAAAATGTGTTCAAACTTTCCTTTACTGAAACTAATAAATTTCTTTCCAATTTTGAAGTAATACCTAAAACTTTTTCTTTAGAATTTTCAAATTTTACTTCAATTTCCTTTTCCTGTCCATTTCTTATTACTTTTATAATAGTTTCCTGTTTTTCCAATTTAGATAAACTTGTTTGAATATCTTTCCAAGAATCTATTTTATTTTCTCCGATATTTACAATTTTATCTCCTGCTTGTATTCCATACTTTTGAGCAATAGAATTTTCCTTAATACTTTCTATTGTTGTCGTTTGATGTCCTCTAATGCCAAACAATGCAAAAAGAATAACAAATGCTAAAATAAAATTAAATAGTGGTCCTGCAAAAATAGTTAAAATTCTTCCTCCTATCGTTGCACCGTTAAAATGTCCTCTTTTTGAAAAATCAAGTTCTTCTTCTCCATCTTCTTCATCCTCGCCTTCCATAGCACAAAATCCTCCTAATGGTAAGGCTCTGATAGAATATAATGTCTCTCCTCTTTGTTTTCCAAAAAGTTTAGGTCCCATCCCAACAGAAAATTCATTTACTTTAATTTTAGCCCTTTTAGCAAAAATAAAATGACCAAACTCGTGTACTACGACTACAACCATAAATACTAAAAGTGCTACTATTACTTTTATAATCATTAAATACTACCTCCAAATATATAAAAAAGAATATACACTAAAGGAGTTACAAAAATTATACTGTCAAATCTATCTAAAAATCCGCCATGTCCTTTTATAATATTACTAAAATCTTTTATTCCTATTTCTCTCTTTATTTTAGAAGCAAATAGATCTCCTAATTGAGCTACAATGGAAAGTACAATCCCAGAAAATATTATAAAAACAATATTAAACTTCAAAATATAAAAATTAAATAAATTTAATAATATTAATGATCCAAAAATTCCTCCTAAAGATCCTTCAACAGTCTTTTTTGGACTTATACTTGGATATAATTTGTGTTTTCCAAAAATCATACCAAATAGATAAGCAAATGTATCAGTTCCCCAAGAAATAAAAAACACAACCCATAAAAGATTAGTTTCTCCCAATCTTAAAAAAACTCCCATAGGTACTGTAATATAAATAAAAGAAAACAATAATTTTCCTAAATTTTCAATATTAATTTTATTAAAAAATAAATAATATATGGAAACAACAAGAAAATATAATGCAAAAAAAGTTAATACTAAATCTTTATTTGAAGTTCCTATAGAATATAACATAGCCATAGAAAACAACATACTATGACATATCAAAAATATATTATTTAATTTAAAAGTTCTAAACAATTCAATTAAACATAAAACTGCAATAGCCATAGTGTAACCCACAAGTGCATAGCCTTTAAAATAGATGCAAATAAAAGATATTATTAACATCAAAGCCCCACTTATAGTTCTATTGATAAAACTATTCATTAAATTCCCCCAAACCTTCTATTTCTATTTTGAAAGTCATATATTGCATCATACAAATCATCAGCATAAAATTCCGGCCACAATACATCAGTAAAATAAAATTCTGAGTATGCTAATTGGTAAATTAAGAAATTACTTATCCTTTTTTCATTTCCTGTTCTTATAATTAAATCAACTTCTGAATTTTCTTTTGTATATAAATACTTTTTAAAACTTTCTTCATTTAAATCATCTATTGAAAATTTCCCTTGTGAGATATCATTATATAAATTTTTTATTGAAGAAATAATTTCAGCTCTTCCACCATAATTCAATGCGATATTTAATACCATTCCAGTATTATTTTTTGATACATTTATACTGTTATCGAGTAGTTTAACTATAGAACTTGGTAATTTACTATAATCTCCTATAACCCTAAAAATTATATTATTATCTAGAATTCTTTTTAATTGAGAATTTATATAAAAGACTAAAATATTCATGAGACCATTTACTTCTTCTTCAGGTCTTTTCCAATTTTCAGTCGAAAAAGCATATAAAGTTAGAGTTTTAACCCCTATTTTACAGCACTCCTCAACAATATCAACAACTCTATTCATTCCCTCTTTATGTCCGGCAATTCTGGGCAAAAATCTATTTTTTGCCCATCTTCCATTACCATCCATAATTATACCAATATGTTTAGGTATATTTGTAAAATCTATATCTTTCATTAAATTTCCATTAATTCTTTTTCTTTTGATTTTGTAATTTCTTCAACTTCTTTAACAAATTTATCCGTAACTTTTTGAACTTCTTCCTCAGCTTGTCTTAATTCATCTTCACTGATTTCTTTATCTTTTTCCATTTTTTTCAATTTATCAATTCCATCACGTCTTAAATTTCTAATAGCAATTTTTGCATTTTCAGCATATCCCTTAACAACTTTAACTAACTCTTTTCTTCTATCTTCAGTTAATGCAGGGAAAGGTAATCTTATTACTTTTCCATCATTTGATGGAGTTATGCCTAGATTTGATGCTAAAAGAACTTTTTCTATTGGAGTTATCAAAGAAGCATCCCATGGTTGAATAACTAATAATCTTGCTTCCGGAACAGAAATTGATGCAACTTGTTTAATTGGTGTATCAGTTCCATAATAATTAACAGAAAATTGATCTAATATAGCTGGATTTGCTCTACCAGCTCTTACTGTTGTTAATTCTGTTTCATAAGATTCTATTGATTTTGTCATTTTTCTTTCTAATTCTTTAATTATCTCTTTATACATTTTATTTCCCCCTTACAATTGTTCCTACTTTTTCTCCTCTTGCAACTGCAACTAAATTTTCAGGATTATCAATTCCAAATACAATAAGTGGAATATCATTATCCATACAAAGAGAAGTAGCAGTAGCATCCATTATACCTAATCCTCTATTTAAAATTTCTATATAAGATAACTCTTCAAATTTCTTGGCGTCCTTAAACTTATTAGGATCTTTATCATAAATACCATCTGTACCCGTTTTTCCAAGTAAAATTACATCTGCATGCATTTCGGCGGCTCTTAAAGCTGCTGTTGTATCTGTTGAAAAATATGGCATACCAGTACCTGCTCCAAAAATAACTATTCGACCTTTTTCAAGATGACGTTCAGCCTTTCTCTTTATAAAAGGTTCTGCAACTTCATGAACATTAATTGCAGTTTGAACTCTCGTTGGAATACCCATATTTTCAAGTGTAGCTTGTAATCTTAAGGAATTTATTATAGTTGCAAGCATACCCATATGGTCAGAAGTTGAACGTTCTATCTTTTCACTTGAACGACCTCTCCAAAAATTACCACCACCAACTACAATACAAATTTGAATACCTAAATCATATACATCTTTAACTGATTTACAAATTTTTTCAATTGTTTCATCATCAAGTCCATGTCCGATTCCACCTGATAAAGCTTCTCCACTTAGTTTAATAACTACTCTTTTTAAATTTAAATCCATAAGATAGTCTTTCTCCTTTAATTTTATACACAATAAGTGTATCATTTTTTCGAAAATTTTTCAATATTTAAAATATATTTATAAATATATAAACTTCAAAAAATATATTAAAATTAAATTTTGCATTTAAGTAATATAAAAAAGATTGAAATATAATTCCAATCTTATCTTATTTTTTATCAATAAAATATTTTATTTTTTATCTTTTTTCATTTCTCGCTCTATTTCATCTTTAACTTTTGGAGAAAGTTCATCTTTATTATTCTCCATACCTTTAACTGTATTTTTATATTGATTAACTAAATCCTTAGCTTCTTTATAAGCATTTATATATTCGTTGTCATCACTCTCTATTCCATATTTATTCAAATTATCAACATATTCTATCCCCAAAAGTGTATCTAAAATCGTAAATTCATCTTTGATTTCAAATCTATAATTTGGATAAAACTTACTATCAGAATTTATATATTTTTTCCCGTTCCTTACTTCTATTTTTAGGTTAAAGGCTTCAAAGAATGCTTCTTCTCTGTTTGGCTTTTTAAAAACTTCTCCATTCTTATCAACTATAACACCTGAATTTTTGTTCCAACAATAGTCAGGATATTTTATATTAACTTTATCCATATGAAATACAATACGTCCATTGTCATTTGCTAAAAATACTTTATTTCTAAACTTTTCTATACTAATATTAGAACTTTTACAAGAAGAAAAAAGAATTAAAAAGCAAAAATTAAAAATTAAAATTTTAAAAAATCTTTTCATCATTTTTTACATCTCCATAATTTTCTCCTAAAAGTTGGTGCAACTCTACCATAAAGTTTTCCCTTATAAAGAGCATATTTCTTTCCTCTTTTATTTATTATTTTTATAAAATACAAATATCCGCTATAGGAAATTCCATTTCTGTATTCGGTTTTTCAAAATTTATCTACCGGATTCTTAATATATAAACTATATCTGATAGTAGCAGAATATATTATATCGACATCATTAAATTCAGCAATTTGATTTTGAAAAACTAGATTTTCCTCAATAGCACTAATTCTAATAGAATTCATACTAAAAAGCAAAAGAGAAAATGTTGTTAATAAGACTTTAAAATTAAAAAGTTTAATTTTTTTACTCATAATAACCACCTCCGTATATTATTTTCATTATACCACATTAATGAAACGAATTCAATAATCATTACTGTAAATTATATAAAAAAAGACAAACAGCAATGTTTATCTTAATTCATAATTATATTTTCACTTATATTTTGGATAAACTCGTCAACATTTCTTTTTACAACTTGATTTTCTTCTTTTTCAAAATTAAAATCATATTTCAAAAGCTTATCAACATATTTTATAGCTAATTTTAAAAGCTCATAATCTTTTTGAATATTTAAAATTTTAAATCTAGCTTCTCCTGATTGACGATATCCAAGTATATCGCCATATCCTCTTAGTAAAAAATCTTGTTCAGAAATATAAAAACCATCATTTGATGAACACATTATATCCATTCTCTTTTTTACATTTGTACTTTTATTATTACTAACTAAAATGCAAAAACTTTCATAATTTCCTCTTCCTATTCTTCCTCTTAGTTGATGTAATTGACTAAGACCAAATCTTTCTGCATTGTAAATTACCATTATATTTGAATTAGGAACATTAATTCCAACTTCTATTACAGTAGTTGCAACTAGAACTTTTATTTTTCGGTTTTCAAAATTTTTCATTATCCTATCTTTGTCAACGGGTTTTATCTTCCCATGTATAAACTCAATTTCAACGTCTTGAAAATATCTTTCTTTTAGACGTTCATATAAATTTATAACTGACTGTAATTCCAATGTATCGCTCTCATCGACAAGTGGACAAACAATATATGCCTGACGTCCTTCTGATATATGTTTTTTATAAAATTCATATATCTTTCTTCATAATTTTCATCCACAAAATAAGTATTTACCTTTCCTCTACCACTAGGCAATTCATCAATAGTAGAAATATCCAAATCACAGAACATAACAAGACCGACAGTCCTAGGTATAGGAGTTGCACTCATTACTAATATATCCGGATTTTTTGATTTTTTAGAAAGTAAAAGTCTTTGTTTAACACCAAATCTATGTTGTTCATCCGTAATAACAAAACCTAAATTCTTGTAAACAACTTTTTCTTGAAAAACAGCATGTGTACCAATTATAATATCAACTGCTCCATTTTCAATCTTTTCTCTAATAACTTTCTTTTCCGATTCTTTTAAACTTCCAACTAACAACTCAACTTTTATATTATATTTTGAAAAAAGTTTTTTGGCACTTTCATAATGCTGTCTAGCTAAAATTTCAGTCGGAGCCATTAAAACTGATTGAAATCCATTTTTTATAACATTAAACACAGCAATAAAAGATATAATTGTTTTTCCACAACCTACATCTCCTTGAACTAATCTATTCATTTGCTTATCGCTAGTCATATCTTTAAAAATATCATCTAAAACTTTATTTTGTGAATTTGTCAATTTAAAACTCAATGATTTTATAAAACCAAATGTTTCATCTTTTATCTCAAATTTAATAGCATCCTCATTATTTCTCTTTAATTTTTTCATAGAGAGTTGAAAGTAAAAAATCTCATCAAATGAAAGTCTTCTTTTTGCTCTAATAAAACTTTCATTATCTTTTGGAAAATGAATATTTCTAATTGCAGTATCATAACTTTCCAATTTCAATTCTTTTAAAATATTATTCGGTAACTTTTCTTCAAAAAAAGAATTACTATTTAATAAATTTTTTATAATCTTTACAATGTCTAAGTTAGAAATTCCTTTACACAGATGATATTGAGGAATTATACTTCCAACAACATTCGTTTTATTTTGCATTGTAGGAGCTTGAATTTCCACATTTTTTCCAAACAACTTTACTCTACCATACATTTCATATACATTATTAATCTTTAAATTTTTTGAAATAAAAATATTATTAAAATATACAATTGTGCAATAATTCATTTCTTCATCCATTGCTAAAAATTTTGTAACTCTAATATTTCTTTTCTTTCTATTTTCCATTAAAGAAATAATTTTTAATCTAAATGAGTAACTTCCTTCATCTGTAATTTCAGAAATTTTTTTAAATCTTGTAGTATCAATATAAGAATATGGATAATACTCTAATAAATTATTTACTGTAAAAATTCCAAGTTTATTTAAAAGAGATAATTTTTTCTCTCCTATACCTTTAATATCTTTTAATTCCATAATTATCCTTACAAAAAAAGTCCTTACGGACTTTTCTTTATTCAACTGAAATTAAATAATAATACAATGGCTGACCACCATATACCAATTCAACTTCAACATCTTCATATTTTTCTTCAACAATTTTTGCTAATTTATTAGCATCTTCTTCTTTTACATCTTCCCCATAATAAATACTTACTATAGAAGAATCTTCATCAACAAGTTGATCAATAAGTTTTTCAAAAGTATCTTCTATTTTCTTTTCAGAAATTGTAATTTTATTTTCATTCAATCCCATGAAATCATCTTTTTCAATCCTAACACCTTCAATTTCAGTATCTCTAAGAGCATAAGTAATTTGTCCTACTTTTACATTTGAAATTGCTTCAGTCATAAGTTCAATATTTTCTTCAACAGATAAAGATTCATCAAAATTAAATAATGAACTAAATGCTTGAGGGATTTGTTTTGTCTTTATCACATGAAGTCTTTTTGTAGAGATTTTTGCAGCTTGTTCAGAAACAAGTATTATATTACTATTATTTGGGAAACAAAAATATCATCAGCATTAATCTTTTCAACTGCATTTAAAATATCTTCAGTTGAAGGATTCATAGTTTGTCCACCTGTAATAATTTCATCTACACCCATACTCTTAAATATTTCATCAATTCCTTCTCCAGTTGAAATAGAAATAAATCCATATTTTTTATGTTCTTTAACTTCTTCAGAATGTTTAGCTTCTGCAACTTCCTTATCAGTATGATGTAAATGATTATGTTGTCTTCTCATATTATCAATTTTTAAGTCATGTAAAGGTCCAAATTCTAAAGCCCATTCAATAGCTTGACCGGGATGATTTGTGTGAACATGAACTTTTATAATATTATCACCTTTAACAACAATTAAAGAATCTCCAATACTTGCTAGTTTATCTCTTAAAATTTCATATTCTTCTGAATCACTAGTAACCATAAATTCAGTACAATATCCAAATTTTATATCTTCATCTTGTTGAGCAGCTAAATGTTCAATTCTTGCAGGCTTATTGAATTCATAATTATTTTTAATTTCAACAATTTCATCACCTAAAGCGCCTTCTAAAAGATACATTAATCCACGACCACCAGCATCAACTACTTCTGCCTCTTTTAAAATAGGTAGTATTTCAGGAGTTTTTTCTAAACTTCTAAAACCCTCTTTTAAAATTTCTCTGCAAAATTCAATTTGATCGTCATAATTTGTATAATTAGCTTCAGCAAATTCTCCCATTTCTCTTATAACAGTAAGAATTGTTCCTTCAGTAGGTTTAATAACTGATTTATATGCTACTTTATACGCATTTACAAAACAATCTTTAATTGTTTCTACATCAAGGGTAACACTTTCTTTGCTTCCTAAATAAAAGCCTCTCAAAATTTGAGATAAGATTACTCCTGAATTTCCTCTTGCACCCATCAATGCTCCATCACTAATTGCTTTTGTAACATCAGCACAAGTATTAATTTTTGAATTTTCTAAATTTTTTATTGCTGATTTCATAGTCAAAGACATATTAGTACCTGTATCTCCATCTGGAACCGGAAATACATTTAAGCTATTAACTATCTCTTTATTTGATTCAAGATAATTACGAGCTCTTACAAATGTCATTTGTAACTGTTCACTATTTATCATAAATTCCTCCTAATTATCTTCTAATTTAATTCCATGTACATTAACATTAACTTTTTTAACTGTTAGTCCTGTCAAATTTTCAACATTATATTTTACATTTTCTATTATATTTTCACAAACTGTTGATATTTTTATTCCGTATTGAATAACAATATGTAAATCTATAAAAATATTATTTTCTTTAATTACAACATTAACACCCTTACCTAAATTATCCCAACCTAAAAGTTGATAAATTCCATCTTTAGGAGAAACATTAGCCAATCCGCTAACCCCATAACTTTCTCTTAACACATTAGCTACGATTGTTTTAATCACAGTTGGATTAATAGAAACTTTACCTAATTCATTATTAAATTCCATAAAATACCTCCTAATTTATACATAAGTATATAGATTACTATATCAAATTTTAACAAAAAAATCAAGATTTTTATATATCTTTAATTGCAGATTCCCATTTTACTTTCATAACAAAAAGAAAAATATAAATGCTGCCATACAGTTTGAAAATAAGTTTCCCCAAAAAATAGAATATACTCCTAAATACTTTTCAGTAAAAATAATAAAAACATATCTTAGTAACCAAACTCTCATTATTCCAGTTAATAATGGCATTTTTGTTCGTCCAAGACCAATAAAAACTCCTTGTTCAACTGTAAATATCCCAAAACCTATTACTGAATACATATAAATTGTTAATGCCTTATTAGTTATAGTAGTAATTTCCGGATTTTTTTGGAATAATTCTACAATATAAGGATTTAAAGGTGTAAAAATAATAATTATTGCAAAAACAATTATTAAAGAAAATAAAATACCATAATAAAATATTTTTTTTGCATTCTTTGAATTTCCATTTCCTATATTCATACTTATCATTGTAGTAACTGTAGTTCCTACACTTGTTGGTAATACGAAATATATTGAATTTATATTTGATGCAATTGTAGAAGCATTAAGTGCAATAGATCCATATTTTACAACTTCTTTATTAATTAAAAAGAATCCTATATAAACTAAAATATATGATAAAACACTTGGAATAGCTAAATTCATCGTCTTTTTAATAAAATTTAAATCAAATTTAAAATTTTTCATAGAAAGTTGCATATCCGACTTTTTTATAAATAAATCATAATACATCCAAATACCAATTAAAAAGTAAGACATAAAAGATGCAGAAACTGCTCCAAAAACTCCCAAATTCAAAATTGATAAAAAGACAGTATTAAAAATTATCTTAAAAACTAATAAAATTATCATACGTAAAAATGGAGCTTCAGGATGTCCAGTTCCATTTTTTATAGAATTAAAAATAGATGCCATAAATAAAAAGGTAAAACAAAAGAATAAAGTCCCAAATATTGAAAAACATGTGCAGAAAGTTCCACATTAACTCCTCTTGATATTACATACGATAAAATAATACATAAAGGTGAAAGTAATAGTCCTATCACAAAAGATAAAACTAAAATTTGGACTGATGCTTGTTTAGTTTTCTCAATATCTCCTTTTCCATACATTTGCCCTATTATTGCCGAAGCAGCAACACTTAATCCTTGTGAAAAAGCATTTAATATATTTATTACAGACTGTGAAAAACCAATTGCTCCTGCAATAACATAACCAGCTTTATTATTTAAAAATAATCCGTCTGTAATTGGAATTAAAGATTGCACTACTCCCATCATAAATATAGGGATAGTCAAAATAAAAATTGTTTTCATAACATTTTCACTTAAAATCATATTTCGACGTTCTTCAGAACTTTTATTTAAAAATTTTATATTCATAATAATCACTCCAATTAGATTATATACCTTAATATATATTTTTTCAATCCACAATGCTTATCATCCAATAGGAAATACAAAAAATTTTTTCATTAAAAATAGCTGTCGATTTTTCGACAGCTATTGAAAATTAATATTCAAATTTTTATAATTCGATATCAAGTAAAGCACCAATTGAGTTATCTAATTCTTGATTTTCAAATTTTGTTTCTTCTTGTTCTTCTTCAACAACAGCTTCTTGTTCTTGTTGTTCTTCTTCAACAGTTTCTACAACCGGCTTTTCAAGAAGTTCTTTTATAGATAAAGATATTTTTTGATTTTCTTCATCAATGTTGATGATTTTTACTTCAACTTCATCTCCAATATTTAATACATCTGATGCTTTTTCAATATGATCATGAGAGATTTGTGAAATATGAACTAAACCTTCAACATTTTCTTTCAATTTAACAAACGCGCCAAAATCAACAAGATTTATAACTGTTCCAGTTACAACATCTCCAACAGAATTATTTTCTAAGAATAATTCAAATGGTTTCTTTGTCAATTGTTTTAAACCTAAAGAAATTCTATTTCTTTCTCTATTAAGTTTTAAAATAACAACTTCAACTTCATCTCCAACAGATAAAATATCAGAAGGTTTTTTAATTCTATTCCAAGAAATATCTGAAACATGAATTAAACCGTCAACATCACCTAAGTTAACGAATGCTCCAAAGTCAGTTAATTTTCTAACAGTTCCTGTTAAAACATCATCAACTGATAATTTACTCCAAGCCAAGTCTAATTTTTCTTGTAATTCTTTTTCTTCAACTTCTCTTCTTGAAAGAACAACTTTTTTCTTTCTTTCATCAATATTTATTATTGCACATTCTAATTTCTTACCAATATATGGTGTAAAATCTTTTACGAAGCTAGTTGTAATATGACTTGCAGGAATAAAAGCATTAATACCATCAACAGTAGCTAATAGGCCTCCTTTAACTTCTTTTACTACTTCAGCTTCTACCAACTCTTTATTATTGAATTTTTCAACAAGATTTTGCCAATCTTTCAGTGATTCTACTCTTCTAGTTGATAAAACTACATTACCTTCTCCGTCATCAAGTTTAATTACATAAACGTCAATTTCTTGTCCTTCATGAAATAAATCTTTAGGTTTTTTAGTAATGTCAGAAGATAACTCATCAAGTTTAATAATCCCATCACTTCTATAACCGATATTTACCATAACTTCAGTTTCAGTAACATAAATTATAGTTCCTTTAACTACGTCTCTTGGATAAATTTTCTTAATACTCCCTTCTATTTGTTCCATAAATTCATCCTTGCTTAAAATTTCCATACCTTCAACTACCTCCTCTATTAACCAATCCGGAGTTGAAGCGCCGGCGGTTAATCCTATTTTCTTATATTTTACCATATCTTTCAATGGTAAATCTAAAAATGTTTCAATCCTATATACATATTTACAATGCTTTTTAGCTACATCATAAAGTTTATTTGTATTTGAGCTACTGTATCCCCCAATAACAATCATACAATCTACTTTTTTAGAAATTTCTTCGCAAGAATTTTGTCTTTTTGAAGTTGCATCACAAATTGTATTTTCAATTATAACATTTTCATTCCTATCCTTTATTATATCAGAAAATTGAAAAAATTTCTCTACTAAATTGGTCGTTTGTGAAATAATATATAAATTTTTTTGTTTTTTATCATTTCTGCTTCTTCTTTTGTATTTATTACACAATATTTTTCACCACAATACCCAACCATAGCTTTAATTTCCGGATGATTTTTATCTCCGATAATTATAATTTCATATCCATTTTCAACTTTTTTTTCAATTTTTCTATATATATTCAACAGAACAGGACAAGTACAATCAATACATTTATGTCCATATTCTATCATTTTTTTCTTAATACTTGGATGTATTCCATGAGAACGCAAAACAATAGTTCCTTTTGTTTCTTTCTCAAAATCATCTATTACCTTAAGCCCCTTTTTATCAAATCTTTCCACAACTTGTGGATTGTGAATTAATTCTCCATAGGAATACACTTTTTCATCATTTTGTTTTTCATTTAAAGTATTTTCAGCCAATTTTACAGCCCTTTTAACTCCAAAACAAAAACCCGCATTATTTGCTACATAAATCTCCATATCTTCCTTGATAAATCTTATAGAATAATTCCTCCGTTAATTTATCAATAGCCTCCGAATCCTCCATATTTTCAAAATTACTAATTTCAATCATAGGATAAATATCAACAGTTATTTTAGAAAAAATTTTGTATGTTCCCTCAATATGAATTGGCAAAATATTTACTTTATTTTTTAAAGCAATTAAGGCAACCCCTTTTTTCATATTTTTTATATCAATAGTTTTAACTCTTGTTCCTTCAGGAAAAATTCCTAAAATATTTCCTGATCTAATAACTCTAAAACAAGATTTTATAGCTTTTAAATCAGTATTTTCTCTATCTATAGGTATAACTCCTAATTTAGTAAAAAATTTTGCTGATAATTTTTTTTCAAAAATTTCTTTTTTCGAAAGAAAAAATATTTGTTTCTTAGTTAATGTTGCTAGAATAACAGGATCAAAAATATGAGTATGATTCGCACTTATTATAATCGGCTTATCATCTTTTAAATTTTCAATTCCATTTACTCTTACTCTATAAATTATTTTTATTAGAACAGAAACAATAGCAAGTAAAAATTTATACATTATTTTCTCCTCTAATATATGATAGAAATTCTAAAATTGTTTCTTTAAGTGTCTTATCTGTAGAATCTATTTCAATAGCATCCTTTGCCTTTTTTAAAGGAGAAGCTTCCCTATTCATATCATCAAAATCTCTTTTTTCGATACTTTCTCTAACTTGTTCCAAATTAAGACCTTTTTTTCTTTCACTTTGCAAAAATCTTCTTTTTGCTCTCTCTTTTGAAGATGCTGTCAAATAAAATTTAAAATCTGCCTTTGGAAATATTATAGTTCCAACATCCCTACCATCAAGAACACAACTACCTTCCATTCCTATTTTTCTTTGTATAGCTACCAAATGATTTCTAACATAATCATAACTTGAAACTAAAGAAGCCCCTTTTGAAATTTCATCAGTTCTAATTTCTTTTCCTAATTTTACACCATCTACATAAAGATAATTTGATTTGTAAGTAAAGTCTGTATTTTCAAGAATTTCTTTGATTTTTTCATGATTATCTAAAGGAATATTATTAGAAATTAGTTTATAAGCAATTGCTCTATACATTGCTCCAGTATCTATATAATTAATCTTTAAAATCTTAGAAAGTTTTTTTGCGATGGTACTCTTTCCAACTCCTGAAGGTCCATCTATCGCTATAATATAATCCATAATTACTCTCCTTCTATACAAGAAACTCCGGCTAAATGCCCGGTTGAAAATGCAATGGTTAAGTTATATCCTCCAGTATTAGCATCAACATCTAAAAGTTCCCCTACAATATATAAATTTTTTATTAGCTTACTTTCCATAGTAGAAGCATTAACTTCCTTTACTGAAACTCCCCCAATAGTAATAATAGCTTCACTTAGCGGTCTTAAGCTCTTAAAATTAAACTCTAAATTTTTAATTGTTTCAACCAGTTTTTTTCTATCTTCTTTACTTAATTGATTAACTTGAATTTCACCATTAACTTCGGATTTTTCTAAAACAAGTTCAACCATTGAGCCAATTAATACATTTAAAAGTACATTTTTTAAATTTTTATTTTTATTTTGATCAAATTCTCTTAATAATCTAAGATCTAAGGTATGTTGATCAAGTTTTGGTTTTAAATCAATAGAAACTATATAATCTTTTGAATTATCAAAATACTTACTTGATTTTAAAACAATTGGTCCACTAAAACCTGTATGTGTAAAAAGCATTTCTCCAAACTCAGAATGTATCAATTTTCTATTAGTATTATTAATCTTGAAATCTACAAATTTTAAACTTACTCCTGAATATTTTCTAATATTCTCTTTTACATCAATTCCTACAAGACCGGCTTTTAAATCTGTAATTGTATGCCCTAATTTTTTAAAATCTCATGTCCTTTCCCTCTTGAACCTGTAAAAGGATATGATTTTCCTCCTGTCGCAAATACAACTTTATCAAAAAGACCATAATCTTTATTGCAAACTAATTGAAATTTATCACCAATAAGTTTAACGTCTTCTATTTCAGTATTTAAAATAATCTTAACACCTTTAACATTTAGTGCTTTTTCTAATGCTTTTATAACATCACTTGATTTATCTGAAAGAGGAAAAACTCTTCCTCCACGTTCAACTTTTGTCTTTAACCCATATTCGTCAAAAAATTTTAGTATATCTTCATTAGTATATGAATATAAACTGCTATATAAAAAGTTTTTATTTCTATTTATTTCATCAAAAAATTCATAAATTTCTTTTGAATTTGTAATATTACATCTTCCTTTTCCAGAAATATAAATTTTTTTCCCAATTTTTTCATTTCCATCAAATAAGAATACATCGTTATTCTCATTTTTTGAAAAAATGGCACTCATAATGCCAGATGCACCTGCACCAATAACTGCTATTTTTATAAAATCACTACCTCAAACTTAATAATTTACCTCATATAAGTATAAAATATTTTTTGCAATTAGTCAAATATTTTTATTAATATTTTTGAGTTTGTTTATTTAAAACAATATTATTTAAATGTAATAATAAGTTATATATATTATATTAAATTTCTCATATAAAATCTTTTAGTAAAATAATACAAAAAAATAGGAAGATAAATATCTTCCTAAAAATTTTATAAATAATTATTCAGCTGAAGTAAATGAAGGTCTTTCAACAAAACCACTCTTCAAACATGTAGTACAAACATTAATTCTCTTTACAGAACCGTCAACAACAACTCTAACTTTTCTGATGTTTGCTCCCCATGATCTACTGCTTTTTCTATTTGAGAAAGTTACTTTATTTCCAAATAATTTTGTTTTATCGCAAATTGCACATCTTTTTGACATTTTCATACCTCCTTTTACAAACTCATATTTAACAGTAGTATTATACCATACAGATTGCTCTTTTGCAAGTATTTATATAATTCTAATTTAATATTTTTTTAAATTCATCTATAATCTAATAATACTACTTTATTTTAATATTTTCTAAAAAGTTTTCTACATTTTCTTCTGTTATTATTTCTACTCTAAGTTCTTGTGCCTTTTTTAATTTTGAACCCGCTTTTTCACCAACAACTAAAAAGTCTGTCGATTTGGCTACTGCAGATTGAACTATGAGTCCATTTTGAGAAAAGATATCTTCCAAATCTTTTCTCTTGTAATTTTCAAAAGTTCCTGTTATTACAATTTTTTTATCTGTAAACTCACTTTTTGATATTTCTTCATAAGGAATTATTTCAATTCCCTTTTCAAGTAATTTATCCAAAGCATCTTTGCTATATTCATCATTAAAAAATTCAAAAATAGAATTTGCCACAATTTCTCCTACATCATTAATTTGTAACAGTTCATCAACGGTTGCTTTTCTTAAATTATCTAAATTTTTATACTTTTTAGCTAAATCTTTTGCAGTTTTAATACCAACATTTTTAATTCCAAGTGCATAAATAAAATTTTCAATATTAACTTTTTTACTATGTTCTATTGAATTTAACAAATTATTTGCCTTTTTTTCTTTGAATTTATCTAATGTTAGAAGTTCATCATATTTTAAGTCATATATTTTATAGACTTTATCTACTCCTAATTTATCAAACAATGATTCAATAGTCTTTTCACTTAGTCCTTCTATATTCATTGCATTTTTGCTTGAAAAATGAACAAGTGAAGAAGTTAATTGTGGCGTACAGGCAAGTGTATTTGTGCAGAAAAAATGTACTCCATCTCTAATTAATTCACTATTACAATAAGGACAATGTGTTGGCATTTTTATTTCCATCTCATTTTCATTATTCTCATCCATTGTTCCAAGAATTTCAGGAATAACATCATTTGAACGTCTTATCAAAACTCTTGAATTTATTTTTACTCTTTTTCTTAAAATATCATCATAATTATTTAAAGTTGCTCTTTGAACAGTTACATCTCCTATTTCAACAGGCTCTAAAATTGCAGTTGGAGTAACTTTTCCTGTTCTTCCTACATTCCATATAACTTCTTTTAAAATTGTACTATATTCTTCCGCTTCAAATTTATAAGCTATTGCAAATCTAGGAAATTTATTTGTATATCCAAAAAAGTCTCTAAGCTCAAAATCATTAACTTTAATTACAACCCCATCAGTTAAATAATCAACTTTTTTTCTTAATATATCTATTTCGTTTATTTTATCTTTAATTTCATTCATATTATGACATTTTTTTTCATATCCATTAACTTTAAATTTATTATCTTTTAAAAATGAAATCATTTCTTCTTGAGTTTTGAATTGTTCATCAGACTTAAATCCAACATTATAGATAAAAGCATCTAAATTTCTACTTGCAGTTTTTTTAGGGTCCAAATTTCTAATCGCTCCTGCTGCAGCGTTTCTAGCATTCTTTAAAGGTACTTCTGCAGTCTCATTATATTTTGTTAGAGCAGAAAAAGGCATAATAGCTTCTCCTTGAATTTCAACTAAACCTTTATAGTCAATTTCAAGGGGGATACTTTTTATTGTCTTTACTTGTTCAAAAACTTCTTCTCCATATACTCCATTACCTCTAGTAGATGCAGAAACTAAAATTCCTTTATCATAAGTCAAATTTATAGTTAATCCATCAAATTTAAATTCAACATAATACTCCAAAGTCTTTTTCGTGTTATTTATAGAATTGTATTCATTCAAAAGTTTTTTGCATCTATTATGAAACTCTTCAAGCTCTTCAAAACTTTGAGCCTTTTGTAAACTATAAAGTTCTTTTAAATGTGTATGTTTTTCAAATTTTTCTAAAACTTCTCCACCTACTCTTTGAGTTGGAGAATTTGGTAAAATTACGCCTGCTTCTTTTTCTAATTTTAGAAGTTCATCATAGAGTTTATCATACTCAGCATCACTTACAATAGGTTCGTCTAAAGTGTAATACTGATATGCCCAAAGATTTAATTTTTCTACAATTTCTTTCATTTTATCCATAATTAAGCCCTCTTTATACGCTTGTCTTTCTTTAAATCAAACAATTTAATTCCTTCTCCATCAAACGCAACCATAAGCATTACTTTTGTTCCAGCCTTTTCACATTTTATAACAGTTCCCATACCATATTTTTCGTGTATAATCTTTTCTCCAACTTTATAAATATCTTTAGATGAAGTTTTAGTTGGTTTTTGATGATGATTTAATGGTTTGTCCAGTTTTGTTCTGCCTAAATCTGAATTAGAAACATAAGTTCTGGAATAATCTGTATAAGCATCATTTCTAATTTTTGAAGTAGCAACTCTTTCTTCGTCAAAATTAAATTCAAGATTAATACTTTTGTCATCAACATAATTTATTATTTCATCAACAAAACTTGAAACTCTATAAAGATTTAATTTTCCATACATAGTCATACTCTTTGTAGATGAAATAAAAAGTTTTTCCTTTGCTCTAGTTATAGCAACATAAAATAAACGTCTTTCCTCTTCAAGTCCATCATCTCTCTCTTTAATCGACCTTTCACTCGGAAATATTCCTTCATTCATTCCGATAATAAATACAACCTTATATTCAAGTCCCTTTGCAGAATGAATTGTAGTTAAAGTAACAGTTTCATCTACATCTTCTGTCTTATCTATATCTGATAAAAGGCTATTTGTTTCAAGATATTCTAGTAATTTAACTCCTTTATAGTTATTAGAAATTTCTTCTAAAAACAAATTTATATTTTCTGACTTTTTTTCAAAGTCTTTTTTTTCATTATCTCTTAAATAATCTAAAAACTTAATAGTATCTAAAAGCTCTTTAACTAAGATTTCTATATCTGTATCTTCAACACAGGTGATAAAACCAAAAATCATATCTCTAAAATCTTCGAATTCTGTTCTTAATTTTTTACTTATAGATTCTAAAAATTCATTTCTAAAAAGTCCATCAAAAAGACTTATATTTTCTAAATTGCAATAATCCTCCAATTTTTGTAAACTCACATTCCCTATAGAACGCTTAGGATAATTGATTATCCTTCTAAAAGCATTATCATCTTTGGGATTTGCAATTAGCTTTAAATAAGCTAAAATATCTTTTATTTCTTTTCTGTCATAAAACTTAAGTCCACCGACCATTTTATATGCAATTGAATTTTTTCTTAGAGCATTTTCAATGGCAAAAGATTGAAAATTTGCACGATATAAAACTGCGATATCTGATAAATTATAACCTTCAAAAATCAAATTTGAAATATTTTGCGCAACTTCTATTGCCTCATAATTTTCGTTTTGATAGCTTTTATAAATTATTTCATCTCCGCCCTCTTTTTTAGTCCAAAGATTTTTTCTTTTCTATTCACATTATTCTTTATAAGTTCATTAGCACAATCTAGAATCTTCTGTGTTGAACGATAATTTTCTTCAAGTAAAATTATTTTTGAATTAGGAAAGTCATTTTCGAAATTCAAAATATTTGAAATATTTGCACCTCTCCAACCATAAATTGATTGATCAATATCTCCAACAGCACAAACATTTTTATATTTTGATGCTAAAAGTTTTATAATTTCATATTGAGCATCATTTGTATCTTGATATTCATCAACATAAATATGTTTAAACTTCTCAGAATAGTAATCTAAAACTTCAGGACATTTTTTGAAAAGTTCAATTGTTTTAAAAATAAGATCATCAAAATCCAAAGCATTATTTTTAATTAAAATCTCTTCATATTTTTTATAAATCTTTTCCACTACATCAGTACTATTTCCAAAAGAAAATACTTTGTAAAATCACCAGGTTTAACATTTTTCCCTTTAGCATCGCTTATAATTCCAATAACAGCATTTTTAAATTCTCCAAGAACATTTTCCCAAATAGGATTTTGTTTAAAAATTTCCTTCAAAACTAATTTTTGATCATCTCTATCATAAATTGTAAAATTATTTGAATATCCAATTTTTTCTATATTAAACCTTAAAATTTTAGAGCAAATTGAGTGAAATGTTCCAATCCACATGTTTGAAATATCTCTTTGAAAGATATTTTCTATTCTCTCTTTCATTTCTTTTCCCGCTTTATTTGTAAATGTAATTGCTAAAATTTCATATTCACTTACATTTTTTTCCAAAACCGCATAAGCAATTTTCGTAGTCAGTACTTTTGTCTTTCCACTTCCAGCACCTGCAAGTACCAATAACGGAGAACCGAAATGCTCTACTGCTTCTAATTGCCTATTATTTAAACCTTTTAATAAATCCATACATAACCTCATTAATATCTTTAAAAAAGCAATGGAATTACCATTGCTTTTTTAAAATTTATTTTTCAATAGCTTGAACAATATCATTTGAAATTTTTACAATTTCTATATTTTCAATATTTTTAGCTTTTATTTGAACATTTTTTCCAATATCATCTTTTTTTATCGAAACATAAAGTTCTATTAAATCTGCACTAAGATTTGCTAAATCTGATTCATAACCTTTTACAGTAACTTTAACTTTATCTTGTAAACCTTTTAAAATAACAGCTTTTCCAGTTTCATTTTCTATTACTATATTTGAAGTATCTACTTCTATTGTCTTTTCAATCTTTTTGTCTACATCAATATTAATAACTACTCGAAGATCATTATTTACTAATGTAACATCTGAAGGCAATTCCAAATTAAGACTATATGAACCAGATTCCTTTATTTGTGATAAATCAAAAGGTTTAGTATTTATCTCTGAAATTTGTTCTAAACTTGTTAAATTTCCAACTATGGAAACTACATTAGGAACAATATTCTTTTTTAAAATTTTGACATCACTAGGTGCTGAATTTATCTCAACTAATTTTATTGGCACTTCTTTAAAGTTCTTAAATCCAATAGAGACATTTGTGTCGGTTTTACTAATATGAACTTTTTTAACTTCCTGATTTGACTCATCTACAGGAATAATTTTAGATTGAACGACTTCATCACTATCCTTATTGGTAACATCAACGACACAAACAACTTTTTTTACTTTATTTACATAACTCACAGGTCCACTAACAGTAACTTCAGAATCCGCAGGTTCTTTTATAGCAACTACTTGATTTTTGTTTTTTATCTGACCTACCGTTTCAACCTCAACTTTATAAGTCTTATTTATTTCTTCGTCCAATGTTACAAGTAAATCATTCTCTGAAGCAGATTTAAACTGAACATTATACGGAACTTTATAATTAATTGAAAGTCTATGAGCTCCTGAATAAATTGCATTTTGCATATTAACTTCAGCGACAATATCACTTTTATTTACAGAATAAACATCACTTCTTTTTCCTGTTATTGTAACTGTAACTGTCGGATTTTCGGGACTAATTCTAACAAGTTTTTTGGAATCCAGGACAGATTGATTTTTAAAACTTATAGGAACATCATTAAATTGTCTCGTAACCACAGGATTAACTCCTCCAATAACGAGAAACCACATAACAACTCCAACCGCCAATGAAATCAATTTTAATTTAAAATCTTTTTTTACTGATTCTACTATACTCTTTATATTAATCTTTTTTAACAATTTTATCACCTTGATTTTCAACAATTTCACTAACTTCTTCTTTTATATCTTCAATAATTTCTTTTTTAACTTCTTCTTTAAGCTCTTCCTTATTTACTACATCTTCTGATATTTCTTTATTTTCAAATAAATTTTGGAAGATTTCTTTAAAAGTACTGTTATTTTTTTCTTCAATAACAAAATTTTCAACTAAATAGTTCATCAAGTATTCTTTTGGTACATCTCTGTTAATCTTTGCTTTTTCACAAATAGAAACATATCCCGTTTCTTCACTTACAACTATTACAATTGCATCAGACTTTTCGGAAATACCAATACCAGCTCTATGTCTAGTTCCAAGCTCCATTGAAATTTCTTTATTATCTGTTAATGGTAAAAAACAAGAAGCTGCAATAATACGATCATGACTAATAACTACAGCTCCATCGTGCAATGGAGTGTTAGGAATAAATATATTCATAAGTAATTCATAAGAAATATCAGAATTAATAGAAATACCTGTTTCAATAATATCTCTAAGTCCTGTTTTCCTCTCCAATACCATCAATGCACCAATTTTCTTATCAGCTAAAGAATAAGTCGCCTTGACAAGTTCTTCAATTACATTTACATTACTACTTGAAACTTCAAAATTTACCGGTTTTAATAATTTATTATTTCCAATATGTTCCAAAACTCTTCTAAGTTCAGGTTGAAATACTATTAAAATAGCAATAAAACCAACAGTAACTGCATTATTTAAAATCCAACTTATAGTGTAAAGTTTAAAAAACTCACTAAGTTTTGATGCTATAAAAATAAATAAAATACCCCTTATAAGTTGAGTTGCTCTTGTTCCTCTTATCAAAGAGAATAACTTATAAAACATAAAACTGACTAAAAATATATCAATAATATCTGTTATCCTTATTGTTGATAGCAAAAAAAACATTTTGTCTAAACCCATAAAATCACATCTTTCTAATTTTTATAATTTCCATATTAATTATAATATAATATTAACTAAAATTCAACTTTTCAATAATATTAAAAAATTAGCTAAAGAAACTTCTAATAAGAACCCCACCCTTCCACGATGCTTCGCATCGGGTGGGTTCCCGGGAACCTTGTTGTTTCACAATAAAAAAACTTTCAATTAATTTGAAAGTTTTTGTAATTCATATTCTATAAAAACATAATCTCCAATATTTTTCTCTTTTCCTGTATTTAATTCTATGACTTTTAAAATTTTTCATTATTTCCCTTTAATTTTAATTGATATTCTATAAATGCTCCTCTAAATTGTTTTGCAAAAATCTCAGCAGGATTTTCAGTTTCATATTCAACTATTTTTATTTTTTCAGGTCTTATGAAATTATCATCGTCTATTTTATTTGAATTTCCAATAAAGGATAGTGAAAACTCACTATTAGGAGAATTGTATAATTCAGTGGCTGTTGAATTTTGAATTATTTGTCCATCATTCATTAAAATAACTTTATCAGCCATTGTAAAAGCATCTTCTTGGTCATGGGTTACCAATATTGTGGTCATTTTAAAATATTTTACAAGTTTCTTTATCTCATTTCTCATTGTAATTCTTAAGTTTTTATCAAGATTTGAAAATGGTTCATCAAGCAAAATTAATCTTGGACTTATTACTAAACTTCTAGCAAGTGCAACTCTTTGCCTTTGCCCACCAGAAAGTTCATGAATTTTTCTGAATTCATATCCTTCAAGTCCAACTATTTTTAAAATTTCCATAGACTGTTTTACTCTATCATATTTTTTACATTTCTAAATTTTAAACCATAAGCTACATTTTCTAAAACATTTTTATTGCTAAAAAGTCCATAGGACTGAAAAACAGTTGAAACATTTCTCACTTCAGGATTTAATGAACTTATATCTTCTCCATTTAAAATTATTTGACCGGAATCATTTTTAATAAATCCTCCAATTGAATTTAAAATTGTAGTTTTCCCACAACCCGAAGGACCTAATATACATAGAATACTACCTTCATCAAGTGAAAAGTTTACATCTTTTAAAACTTGTTTTTCCCCATATGTTTTACATAAATTTTTTACTTCTAAAAACATAAAAATCTCCTATTTTCTTTAAAATATAATTAATCAACACAAATAGCAAACTAAAGCTTAAACAAATCATAATTATCAATAGAGCCATTACTGAGGCTATATTATATTTACCACTATTTATAACATCAAACATAACAAGAGTTAATACCTTTTGTGCTGGATAAACAATAAAAATAATAGAGCCCACAGTAGTCATTGTACTGTTAAATCCATTTATCATACTAATAACAAAATTATTTCTAGTATGAGGTAAAACTACATCTTTAAAAATAAAGAATTCATTTGCACCTAAATCTTTTGCACTTAAAATTTGATTTTTATCTATTGTTTCCAAACTTGAACTAAATACTTTTGTAGAAAAAGGCAGTTGCTTAAATGTAACATTTAAAATTACAATTAAAGCTGTTCCCGTAATATAAATTGGATAATTATTAAAAGCTAATATATATCCTATACCAAAAAATGTTCCAGGTAACATATATGGCATCGTAGCAATAAAATCGAAAATTTTTAAAAATCTTACTTCTCTTATATGAATATAATACTGTAGTAATAATCCAATTAGACTTCCAAAAAAAGCTGATATTAAAGAATAATATATACTTCTAAAAACTGTTTTATCTATATGATCTTTGATATCTAAAAAATGCTCAAGTGTAAAATAAATTTTTCCTTTTGAATAGTCTGTAAATGCAGATAAAATTATTGATCCATACTGTAAAATTAATAAAATCAAAAATAATGCTGATAACAAAACCACAAAAGAATAAATAATCCCTTTTTTACCAATATTTACTTCAGATATATTTGATCCAAAACTCGTATTTGAAATTATTTTTGAATTTTTAATGTAAAATATAAATGTAAATATAACCGGAATACAAAGTATTATATTCATAGCTCCTGCCTGAACAATATTTCCATCAGAAATAAAAACATTATAGGATTTCGAAGCTAAAGTTTCAAAAGAACCACCTATAATTAAAGGTGTTGAAAAATCCGCAATACTTCTTATAAAACTTAAAATTGCAACAACTTTAATACTTGGTAATAATTGAGGTAAGATTATATCCAAAATTATATTATTTGTCTTTGCTCCAAGTGACCTTGCACTATTTATCTGTTCCTTATCAATGCTATCAAGTGTAGAAATAATCATTAGAGCACTTAAAGAAATAAGCCCAATACTTTGCATTAGAATAATCCCAAAAGGTCCATATGCATTCAATGACAAATTAAAAATATCATGTGTTATAAATCCTCTACGTCCAAATAGTTTTATATAAGCTAGAGATGAAACAAAAGGTGGTGATATCATTGTAATCATTAAAATAAATGAAATCAATCTTTTAATACTCTTTTTTATGTTAAAACAAAATACCCCTATAGAAACTGATACAATTGTTGTAAGTATAGTAGCAAAAAATGCTACAAATAATGAATTATATAAAAGTTTACTCTGTGTTCTTAAAAAAACAAATCCTTCTAAAGAAAATTTTCCACCAATAAAAAAAGTAGAAATAAAAACTTTTAAAAAAGGAAACAAAATAAAAGTAAATAAACAAAAAACCAAAGTAAGAATAATAAATATATCTATAAATTTAAAATATTTTTTCATAACTATAATTAATTAAGAACCCCACCCTCCCACGATGCTTTGCATCGGGTGGGTGCCCGGGAACCTTGTTGTTTCACAATAAAAAGGGAGATTTCTCTCCCATTTTTATTGTAAAATAACATGCCTCCTTATACTAATACGATGTAAAGTATATTAGAATCTTATTTTCCTTGTGTTAACTCTGCCCATCTCTTAAGAATATCATCTCTTTGTTTACCAAAACTTTCAATATCTTCTTTAATAAATTTATCCTTTGGTAAACCAAGTTCATATCCTTTAGTTCCATCAATAACCATTTGTCCACCATCTTTACCATCAAGCTCAGCAATCATTTGTTGAATTTCAGGTCTTAAAATAAAGTCTTCAAAAGCTTTTGCAACTTCAAGATTTGGACTGTTTTTAAATATTGCAACTCCTTCAGGAACCCAGCATAAACCATCTTCAGGATAAATTGCTGTTAAATTATTTTTTTCAGCAACATCAAATGATGATTTATCAATTGGA
The DNA here is from genome assembly GCA_000223315.2 of Parvimonas sp. oral taxon 393 str. F0440. Lineage (GTDB taxonomy): Bacteria > Bacillota > Clostridia > Tissierellales > Peptoniphilaceae > Parvimonas. Next base: position 156,481 of record AFUS01000005.1, read on the forward strand.
ATTATACCAATTCCAAATTCTCCGGCAACAGTTTTTTCTTGAGGATCTTTTCCTCTTTTTCCATAAAACTTAACATTATCATTTAATTTTTTGAAATAATCCCATGCTTTTTCTTCGCCATATAGGTCAATAAGTCCTTTTACATTAGCAAAACTTGTTCCTGAAACTGCAGGGTTTGCCATTATTATTTCATCTTTATATTTAGGATCTACAATTTCAGCCCAAGTTTTTGGAACCGGAAGTCCTTTTTCTTGTAAAATTTTATTATTTACTAAAAATCCAACAACTGTAACTCCCTTTGAAATCCAATATCCTTCATTATCCTTAAATCCTTCTTTAATCTTATCAAATCCTTCAGGTTTATACATTTCTAAAAGCCCATCTGTTTTTGCTTTCATAAAAGCATCTATTCCACCACCGAACCATACGTCAGCACTTGGTTTTCCGCCTTCAGCTTTTATCTTAGCAATAACTTGCCCACTTGACATTGAAAGAAATTCAACTTTAGCTTTTGTTTCTTCTGAAAACTTATCAAAAAGTTTTTTATACTTTTCAGATGTCGCAACTACATTTAATGTTTTTCCTTCAAAGTTCTTAGTAGTTTCTACTTTTGTTCCTTCTTTTTTATCTTCTGTTTTTTTAGCTTGACAACCGACTAATACTAATCCTGCAACAATCAAAGATAAAATTCTTGATTTTTTCATATCTTCCTCCTAAATTTATAGTCACCATAATTTACAAAAATTATGGAATAAATAAATGTAACTTTATAACAAAGTATAAAGCTATATATATTATAGCATATATTTTAAATTTATCATAATTTTTTAACAATAAAATTTAAACTTATTATAATAAAAATAATACTATTTTAACAGATTATTCAGAAAGATATTAATTATGTAAAAAATTGTTTTAGATAACAAAACTTTATAAAATTATAAATTTTATCTATATTATATAATAATCATTGTTAAAATATAATATAACAATACTATTTAATTGATAATATTTTTAAAGCCTTTATTTATTAATATTTTTTAATATTTATGTTTTAATTTAGTGTTTTTGTGGAATAAAATAAAGGTATGTATTTCATTACGGGAGGTGTTGTATGAAAAAAGAAAGAAGTGAAATGATTTTACATGGAAATATTTACAAAATTATTGCAATTATATCTATCCCAATTATTTTAAATAATTTTATTCAGCAATTATACTCTCTTGCAGATGCATTTTGGCTTGGAAAATTAGGAACTGCTGAATTTGCTTCAACAAGTTTTACTTGGCCTGTTATATTTTTATTTAATTCAATTGGTATCGGTCTTTCAATAGCTGCAATATCATTAATTTCGCAATTATTGGGAAGAAAAGATTTTTTACACGCACAAAAATATGCAGATACTTTGATAAATATTTCTTTATTATTCTCAATTGTATTTATGTTATTGGGATATTTTAGTTCTAATTTAATAGTAAATCTTATGGGTGCTAGTGGAGATCTTGCAAAATACAGTATAATATATTTAAAATATAGCTATTTTGGAATTCCATTTATATTTCTATATTATATATATTCATCAATTTTATCCGCTCAAGGAAAAAATACCATTCCTACTATGATTAGTACAGTCTGTGTTATATTAAATATGATTTTAAATCCATTTTTTATTTTTGATGTAATTCCATTTACTTCTCTTACAGGACTTGGTCTTGGAGTAAAAGGTGCAGCTTTAGCAACTGTATTAACACAAGGAATTATGTGTTTAGTTGGTTTACTTCACTTAAGAATAAATAAAGATTTAATAAAATTAAATTTAAATAGCTTAGTTTACATAAAATGGGAAAAACCTATTTTAAAAAGAATCTACAGAATTACATTACCTTCAGTAATTGGACAAGTTGGTTCAGCTATAGGTTTCATGATAATGAACTCATTTATTCAAAGCTATGGAACTGAAACTGTAGCTGCTTATGGAATGGTTAACAGGATTAGTGGATTACTAAATATTCCACCTGGTGGAGTTGGTACTGCCATAACTTCAATAATTGGACAAAATATTGGAAATAATAATATAAAAAGAGTAAAAGAAACATTTAAAAAAGCATCCATCATAATAATTATAATGTCATTGATTATTGCATTTATAAGCTTTATATTTAGATATGAAATATTGTCATTCTTTATAAGTGCCCCAAAAGATTCAGTTCTTATGGTTCAAGCAAATAGCTATATGTTCTATACATTAATAACACTTGTAATGCTAAATATGTTTTTCGTATATCAAGGACTTTTCCAAGGTTCAGGAAACAGCAAATATTCAATGGCAATTGATATGATAAGACTTTGGATAATAAGACTTCCTTTAATACTTTTCTTCAAGTATTTAACAGGATATGGAGCAACCGGAATTTGGCTTGCAATGGCAATTTCTAATGTTTTGGTTAGCATAATTGCTCATTTTATATATTTAAAAGGTGGATGGCAACAAGGCTCATTCTACAGATAAAAAAATTAGGTTGGAAAATTTCCAACCTAATTTTTTTATCATAATTTTTATTAAAATTTCTAAATTACAAAAAAGACAGCGATTAATCACTGTCTTAAAAAATATTTTTATAATCCCATTTGTTTTGCAACTTCTTCAGCAAAGTTTTCTTCTTTCTTTTCTAATCCTTCGCCTACTTCGAATCTAGTGTATTCTACTATTTCAATATTTCCACCTAATTCTTTTGCTTTATCATTAACAGCTTCTAAAACTGTTTTACTATCATCTAATACATATTGTTGACTGAATAAAGCATATTGTTGATCAATCAAAGTATTATCTTGAATAAATCTTTCGATTTGTCCTGGTAAAATTTTATCCCAAATTTTTTCAGGTTTTCCTTGTTTCTTTAATTCTTCTTTTAATTCTTCTTCTTCAGCTTTTAAAACTTCATCAGTAATTTGAGACATTGAAGCATATTTTGGAATTCTCTTTAATTGTCTTCCAAGTCTAACTAATTCTTCATTTTCTTTTTCAATTGAACCTTTAAGAGCTAAATATTCTTTTTCAACAAATTCTGAATCTAAATCTTTATAACTTAAAAATTGTGGTTTCATCGCTGAAATATGCATACAAACATTTTGTAATAAATCTTTTGCACCTTTCTTTGTAGCTTCGCTGTCACAGTTAGCTTTAAGGATAACACCTACTTTTTTATTAAAGTGGACATATCCACAAACTATACTACTTTCGCAACATGCTTTAGCAAATGCTAATCTTCTTACTACAATATTTTCTCCAATTGAAGAAATTTGTAATTTTAAGAATTCTTCAAAATTAGTTCCATCTATATTTGATGCATTTAATTCTTCTATATTTTTTAATTCATTATCAAATACATGTTCAGTAACTTTTTTAGTTAATGCTACAAAGTTTTCGTTTTTAGCAACGAAATCTGTTTGTGAATTTACTTCTGTAAGAGCAGCTTTAGTATTATTTTCATCAATAACTAAAGTAATTAAACCTTCAGCAGCAACTTTGCTAGCTTTTTTAGCAGCTTTAGCTAACCCTTTTTCTCTTAAAAATTCAATAGCCTTTTCCATATCTCCATTAACTTCTTGTAATGCCTTTTTACATTCCATCATTCCGGCACCGGTAGTTTCTCTTAACTCTTTTACCAATTTTGCAGTAATTTCCATAAAACCCTCCTATAATATATAATCTATAAAAAACAAGGTAAGGATAAATATTAAAAATTTGAATCCTTACCCCTTTAAATTCCACTTTCTAATTATTCAGCTACTTCTTCAGAAACTTCTTCTACTTCTACTGTAACTTCTTCAACTACAACTTCTTCTGCTTCAACTTGTTCTCCTTGTTTAGCTTCAACAATAGCATTAGCAATTGTACCTGTTAATAATTTTACAGCTCTAATAGCATCGTCATTTCCTGGAATAGCTATATCAACTTCATCTGGATCACAGTTAGTATCAACAACTCCTATAACAGGAATACCTAATATTTTTGCTTCATTTACAGCAATTTTTTCGTTCTTTGGATCTATAACGAAAAGAACATCTGGAAGTTTTTCCATTTCTTTAATTCCGCCTAAGAATTTTTCTAACTTTTCAGCTTCTCTTCTTAATTTAATTACTTCTTTCTTAGGTAATCTTTGGAAAGTTCCATCTTCTTCCATAAGTTCTAATTTCTTTAATCTTTCAATTCTCTTTCTTATAGTCTTATAGTTAGTTAACATTCCACCTAACCATCTATGACTAACATAGAATTGTCCACTTCTTTTTGCTTCTGTTTCAACAGCTTCTTGAGCTTGTTTTTTAGTTCCAACAAAAAGAACTCTTCCACCATCAGCAACAATTTCTCTTACGAAATCATATGCTTGTTCAATTTGTTTTACAGTTTTTTGCAAATCTATAATATAGATTCCATTTCTTTCTGTAAAAATAAATCTTGACATTTTTGGATTCCATCTTCTAGTTTGATGTCCAAAATGTACCCCTGCTTCTAATAAATTTTTCATCAAAATTACTTGTGACATTTTCTTACCTCCTGTTTTTTAGCCACCCATATTCATCAACTTGACAAGAACCTCTTTAGGCAACACTTGTTCAATCCGAATATGTGATTTTTCACCAAAATATTATAACATATTATATATTATTTTCAATACATATATATATTTTTTACAAAAAAATCAGACTCAAGGTCTGATTTTTTCATTCATCATCAAAATTATTTATTTACAATTTCTTTAAGTGATTTTCCAGCTTTGAATACTGGTGCTTTTGATGCTGGAATTTTAATAACTTCTTTAGGGTTTCTTGGGTTTCTTCCACTTCTTGCTTTTCTTTCTCTAGCTTCGAAAGTTCCAAATCCAACTAATTGAACTTTTTCCCCTTTAACTAATGTTTCTTCAACAGTTTGAATAAAAGCGTTTAATGCTCTTTCAGCATCAACTTTTGTAATTTTTCCTTTTTCAGCCATACTAGCTAATAATTCAGATTTGTTCATTAAAATTTCCTCCTAAATACACTATTATATTTAATAATTGCCTATAAAAATGGTATCTTAACCATTGTGCAATATTATTATATATTAATTTTCAAAAAATATCAAGCAATTTAGCCGATTATTTGAAATTTTTTATTGGTAAATAGCTAACTTCTTTTTGAATCTTTTCAAATTCAGTCTTAAATTTTTCTGACATGATAGTTTTTTTCAATCCTTGCTTAATACGTGACTTACTTTCATCAGAAAATTTATCATATTCTTCAACTATTTCATTTAATTTTATTATATGATATCCAAATTTACTCTTAACAGGTTCACTGATTTCTCCAACTTTCAATTTAGCTGCAGCATCATAAAATTCTTGTACCATAACTCCCTTAGTGAAAGTTCCCAAAAGACCTTTATTTTTTTAGCAGATGGATCTTTTGAAACTTCAACGGCTACATCTTCAAATTTTTCTCCGGCTTCTAAACGGCTCTTAACTTTTTTAGCATCTTCTTCATTTTCAACTAAAATATGACTTGCATTAATTTGTGGACCGTCAAAATTACTTCCCTTATATTTTTCTGTGATTTCTTCATCAGTTGGTTCGAAATTTTCAGAAAACCAAGTTTGGAATTTTGTAGAATATAGATTATCTTCAATCTTATATTTTAATTCATCTTCACTAAGTTTAGCCTTTTCAAGTTCTTCATTAAACTTGTCACCTAATTGCTCTTTAACTTTATTAAAATTATCTTCTATTTCTTCTTTTGTTACAGTTACTTTAGCAATTTCTTCTTCAGTTTTACCTTCATCTTTATATTCTTTTTCTAATTTAGCAAATTTTTGCTTAACAACTTCAATATTAGAGAACATTTCTAAGATGTTTTGTTTTAGATTTAAAGAAGCTTTTTTGCCCTCATCAGTTGATTCATCATATTTTGCCTTTTGCTCATCTGTATAAGATGCAATTACTCTGTCATATTCTTTTTGAATTTGTTCCTCAGTAATATACTTATCCCCAATTTTTACCATAGCTCCTCTTGGCGCTTTAGCACAAGCAGTAAAAAGCATAGCTGAAAGTACTATTACACTTGCAAATTTTATTAATCTATTTTTCATACTTCTCTCCTTTTTGACTAATATTTTAATCTTTTGATATTATACATCATTTTTTAATAATGTCAAAGTTTTTTTAACAATTTTGCTTTAAAAATAGCAAATTTTCAACAAAATCAATACTTTCTTCTAATTTTTTCTTATCATAATTATAAATCAATTCAGCATCTTCATTAAAATTAAACTCTATTTTTCTAAATAATGAATCAGAAATTCTGCCGATTAACTCTAAAATACCTCTATCTGTCTGTTCAAACTTAAATACAACTGATTTTTCTCTCTCAATTATTTTAATAAAATTCAACTCTGTAGAAATACTTTTCAAATATGACACATTCATAACATTTAATACTGTTTTTGGAACATCTCCAAATCTGTCAGTTAACTCATCATAGATTTCATTAAAATCTTCTTTCGATGTTATTCCTGCAATTTTTCTATACATATCGATTTTTTGATTACTGTCTCCTATATAATTTGAAGGAATATATGCATCAACCGAAAGTTCTATTGTTGTTTGATTTTTAATTTGTAAATTTTCTCCCTTAACAGTTTTTATACTTTCTTCAAGCATTCTTACATACATTTCATAACCAATTGTTTCTATATGTCCGGATTGACATTCACCCAAGATATTTCCTGCCCCTCTAAGTTCTAAATCTCTCATAGCTATTTTAAAACCTGAACCAAATTCAGAAAAATCTCTTATAGCCATAAGTCTTTTTTCTGAAATTTCAGTTAAAACTTTATCCTTTTCATAAGTGAAATATGCATAAGCTCTTCTAGTTGATCGTCCTATTCTTCCCTTTAACTGATAAAGTTGAGATAATCCCATTTTATCAGCATCATATATAATCATAGTATTACAATTTTTTATATCCATACCTGTTTCAATAATTGTAGTACATAATAATATATCATATTCTCCTTCTTGAAAATCATACATAATATTTTCTAACTCTTTGTTGGATAATTTACTATGTGCCATTGCAATTCTTGCATCAGGAACAAGCTTTGACAATTCAACATACATCTTATCCATATCTTTAATTCTATTATATACAAAATAGACTTGTCCACCCCTATCTATTTCTTTATAAATAGCTTCACGAATTACAGAATCATTATATTCTAAAACAAATGTAGCGATTGTTACTCTTTCCTCAGGTGCATCATCTAAAATACTCATATCTCTAATTCCTACTAAGCTCATTTGCATAGTTCTTGGAATCGGTGTTGCAGATAGAGATAAGACATCAATATTTTCTTTAATTTTTTTAATGATTCTTTATGTTTAACCCCAAATCTTTGTTCTTCATCTATTATTAGAAGCCCTAAATCTTTAAATTCTAAATTCTTTGATAATAATTTATGCGTACCTATGAGTAAATTTACTTTCCCGTTTTTCACATTTTTTAAAATCTCTTTTTGTTTTACAGGACTTCTAAATCTGCTAAGCATTTCTATTTCAACAGGAAAATCTCCAATTCTTTCAATGGCAGTATTATAATGCTGTTGAGCAAGTATTGTAGTAGGAACTAAAAATGCAACCTGTTTATCATCCATCATAGCTTTAAAAGCTGCTCTTAAAGCTACTTCAGTCTTGCCGTAACCTACATCTCCACAAAGCAATCTATCCATAGGTTTAAATTGCTCCATATCTCTCTTGATTTCATTAATTGCCCTAAGCTGTGAATATGTTTCTTCATAAATAAAACTGTCTTCAAATTCTTTTTGCCATGTTGTATCTTCTGAAAATGCAAATCCTCTTATTTTATCCCTTTTCGCATATAGTTGAACTAAATCTATTGCAATTTCATCTAAAACTTTTTTAGCACGAGTTTTTGTTTTAACCCAATCATTAGAGCCCAATCTATTTAATTTTGGTCTATATCCGTCTTTTCCGATATATTTTTGAATTAAATTCATTTGATCTGTCGGAATATATAATTTATCATTTCCTTTATATAAAATTAAGATGTGATCCTTTACAATACCATCAACTTCTATCTGTTGAATTCCTCTATATTCTCCAATTCCATGATTTTCATGAACAACAAAATCTCCGACATTTAAGTCAGTGTAATCTAGTAAGGTATCTTTACTTTTCTTTTTACTTTTTTAGAAGTCTTTTTTACAGTACCATAAATTTCTTTATGTGTTAAAAAAAGAACTTTTTGAATAGGATATTCAAATCCAGATTCTAAATTTAATGTAGAAATCCCTAAAATAGAGCTTTTTAATTCAAATTCTAATCCTTGAAATATATTTGAATTTATATTCTCAGCAAATAAAATTTCCTTTAGGTTATTCGCTTTTTCAAATGAACCGGCAAAAATTACAATTTTATATCCTCTCTGCAATTTATATTTCAAACTCTGAAATAGCATATCAAATTTTCTATTGAATATTTCAGACTCAATAGTTTTTAAATTTACTATACTTTTAGGATTTATTATTTTTGTTCTTTTCAAAAGTTGTGTAAAATTTATTACGCTAAATTCTTTAATTCTTCTTAAGATATTTTCAAAAGGAATTAAAATATCTTTATGAGAATCTAAAATCTCTGCGTTTTCAATAGAAAAAAGTACATTTTCATGAAATAAATTTTCTATTTCCAAATTTCTGTCATAAATTTTTAAAATATCTTCTGTGCAAACTATAGAATCTTGATCCAAATAATCTAAAAGTGTCGAATAACTACCTTTTCTTATATAAGGTGAAATTAAATCCATATTTGAAATATGATAATTTTCCTTTAAATCATTATAAATTTGATAAAATTTTTCTGTTGCTTTTTCAATATCTTTTCCAAATAATTTTAACTTTTGTAACTTCTCAATATCTTTATTCAAACCGTTTAAAATATTTTCAACATCTGCTTTTGATAATACCATTTCTTTTGCAGGTATTATTTCTACCTTCTGCAACTTTTCAACAGATCTTTGACTGTTTATGTCAAAAACACGTATAGAATCAACATCATCTCCAAATAACTCTATTCTTATTGGATTTTTAAAATTTACAGGAAATATATCAAAAATAGATCCTCTTATTGAAAATTGTCCCTTTGCTTCAACAAAATCAACTCTATCATAATGCATTTTAATTAAATTTTCTGTTAATTCTTTAAGATTTACTTCCGAATTTTCGTTAATGTAAATATAATGTGATTTAAAAAAATTTGGTGTACTTATCTTCTTTGACAAAGCACCTGCAGTTGTAATTATTATGAATTTTTCTTTAGAAATAAGTCTATTCATTATCTCTATTCTAATATTTTCAAGATTTGTTTCTAAACTATTTATATTGTGAAATCTTATCTCAAAATTAGGATAAACTACAACTTTATCCCCTACTAAATTTTTTAATTCATCACAAAGTTCGTTAGCTCTATTATCATTTTCGACCAATAAAACTAAATTTTTATTTGGCAAATCGTTGAAAATAGAATACACTAAATGGAACAAACTCTCTTTTATAAGTCCATTACAATAAATAGGAACATTATTTGATTTTAAATTTGAAATCATATCCAAATATGATTCATTATTCTTTAAAAAATCAATTAAAAAATTCATAAATAACCCCTTGTTCACAAAAAATATAGAGGAATATTATTCCTCTATACACATTCCATTAAATTTACACATTGCTTTGTCAACATCACTTTTTATTATTTCCTCAACTGCATCTGCGGAAATTTCTAATACTTTTTTCAAAATTTTCTCCTCTGAAGATGAAAATTTACTTAAAACAAAATCTTTTAAATCCATATAATCCGGACATTTTCCAACACTTACCCTTATTCTAGGAAAATTTTCTGTTTCCAAATGATAAATTATTGATCTTAAGCCATTATGTGTCCCAGCACTTCCCTTTTTTTAATTCTAACAGTACCAAAGGGAATATCTATATCGTCTAATATAACTATAATATTTTCCGGCTTTATTTTGAAATAATTTACTGCATCTATAACTGCTTCTCCGGACAAATTCATATAAGTAAGTGGTTTTAAAAAAATACATTTTTTACCAAACATATTTATTTGACCGAAAAAAGATTTAAATTTTTCTTTATTCATATTGATACTATACTTTTCAGCTAATATATCAACAACTCCATAGCCTACATTATGTCTGGTTCCAACATAATTTTTGCCTGGGTTTCCAAGACCAACTATTAAATATACATTATCTTCCATCAAATAGCATACTCACCGGTCTGTTGTTATTTATTCTATCAATAGCCTTTGCAAAATATTGTGCAACCGATACAACTTCAATTTTTCCACCTAAATTCTTTTCTTGAGGAATAGTATCTGTTACAACACATTTTTCAACTTTTGAATTAGCAATATTTTCAATTGCTTTCCCCGAAAATACTCCATGACTTGCAGTAATATAAACTTTCTTTGCTCCCTTTGCTATTAAAGCATTTGCGGCATTTGTAATAGTTCCTGCAGTATCAATAATATCATCTACAATTATACAAGTTTTTCCTTCAATATCGCCTATAACATTCATTACTTCTGAAACATTTGGACGTGGTCTTCTCTTTTCCAAAATTGCTATAGGTAAATCTAAATAATTAGAGAAATTTCTAGCTCTTGTAACTCCACCTAAATCAGGAGAAACTACAACCATATCATTTTTATCTTCATCTTTTAATTCATCCTTGAAGAAATCTGCTAGTGGTTTAATAGCAGAAAGATGATCTACAGGAATATCAAAATATCCTTGAATTTGTCCCGCATGTAAATCCATAGTTATAACTCTATCAGCACCTGATTTTTCAATCAAATTAGCAACCAACTTTGCAGTTATCGGTTCTCTGGCTTTTGTCTTTCTGTCTTGTCTTGCATATCCATAATAAGGGATAACAACATTAATTCTTCCTGCTGAAGCTCTTTTAAAAGCATCAACCATAATTAACACTTCCATAAGATTGTCATTAGTAGGATTGCAAGTAGGTTGAATAATATAAACATCATAACCTCTTACAGTCTCTTCAACTGAAAGATTAATTTCACCATCACTAAATTTCCCGATATTTATTTCCCCCAATGGCATATCAAGACATTTACAAATATCTTCTGCAAACTTTCTATTTGCAGTTCCTGAAAAAATTTTCATAGGTCCAGTATAAGCTAACATAATTCCTCCTAAAATACTACTTTTTTATTTTTAAATTCTTTTTATAAACCCAATTTTCTTTTTCAAAAGTTTCACAACGTCCAATTACTAATGAACCTTCATTTTCTACGTCTGATACAACAGTTGTACCGGCAGCAATAAAAGTATCATTTGCAATTTTTACCGGAGAAACTATATTGGAATTGCTACCCACAAAACAGCCATCTCCAATTTCAGAAATATGTTTGTTTTTTCCGTCATAATTTACTAAAATACAACCGCAACCCATATTTACATCTTTACCTACAATTGCATCCCCAATATAGGATAAATGCCCTGCTTTAGTATTTTCTCCAACAGTTGAATTTTTAACTTCAACAAAATTTCCAATATGCACTGAATCTTTTAAAACACTCTTTGGTCTAAGATGTGCAAAAGGTCCCATAGTAACAGAATCGCCAACTGTACTATTTTCTATGTAAGAACTCTTAATAACAACATCATTTCCTATATCAGAATTCTCTATAAAAGTATCTCCAGTTATATATACATTTTCTCCAATAACAGTATTTCCAATAATTCTAGCTCCACTTCCAATAAATGTATCTATTCCTATACTTATTCCCTTTTCAATAACAGTATTTTCTGGATTTTCCATTATAACACCATTTCTCATATACTCTGAATTTATCCTATAACGCATAATTTTTTCAGCTTCAAATAATTGTAGCTTAGAATTTATACCATAAATTTCTTCAATGTCATCAAGTTTATAAGTTGAAACATTCTCTCCATCTTGAACTAAAACTTTAATTGCATCTGTAAGATATAATTCATTTTGAACATTATTTTGATCTATCTTTGTTATTGAATTTTTTAATGCTTTTCCATTAAAAACATAAATTCCTGAATTTATTTCTTTGACTCTCTTTTCTTCAATAGTAGCATCCTTATCTTCAACTATTTTTAAAAATTTACCATTATTGTCTTTTATAATATGACCATATCCTGTAGTATCATCAATAAATGCTGTAAGAACAGTTGCTTTTGAATTCATAGCAATATGTTCTTCTAACAATTTTTGCAAAGTTTCTCCTTTTATTAAAGGAGTATCCCCACTCAAAATTAAAACATTATCGTCATCACTGATTTCATCTACAGCAAGTTGAACAGCATAACCTGTTCCATAAGGATATTCTTTACCGATTTTTTGTTCTTTATATAATACCTTATCTCCAAACTTATCTTCAACTTCAACTTTATTTTTCCCTACAATAATTATAGTTTTATCACTACCTGCATCACAACTAGCATCATAAACATAATCAATCAAAGTTCGATTAACTATTTTATGTAAAACCTTTGATTTCTTACTTTTCATTCTAGTTCCTTCACCTGCAGCTAATATGATTGTAATATTCATACTCTAACTCCTAACTATAAAAATTTTTATAACATAATATAAAATTTATTTAAATCTTAATTTTTTAGAAATAAATTCAGTTCTATTACTATGCATAAAACTACATTAATTATATCGTAATTCCTTTTTGATTATTCTTTTATGGTAATTACGATGAAATTAATATATCATATTTTCCTTTTTAGCCATTTTTTTATTGTAAAATATGATGAAATTTTATTTCTAATTCTTTTCAGAATTACAAATAAAATTATAGTTTATCACAAGGCATAAAACTTTTAAATTATATCGTAATCCCTTTTTGATTATTCTTTTATGGTAATTACGATGAAATTAATATAGTTTTATCACAAGGCATAAAACTATATTAATTATAACACATATACTTAAAAAAACAAAAGAGATATACGCAAATATATCCCTTTTAATCTAAATTTTTTTCTAATTTTTAAATTTTTTTGAAATGTTTTTTTAAAATTTTATTTCCAATTACAACACCAAGTCCTCCTAATATAAATACAATTAAAAGATTAATCAATCCATATGTTCCAGTTGAAAATTTTATCATCTCATTTATTGCACTCTCTGTAACTCCATTTTTTCCTACCCAAGTTTTCTTAAAAGATTCTAAGAAGAAATTTACCGGTATTATTTGCCCACATTCACTGCCAACTTGAATCAATCCAAAAGCTATAAATTGAGCAATTTTATTTTGATAACCCATATATGAAAGTATAATTTCTCCTATGATAAAGGCAATTGTATATGAAATAATCCATGGAAGATAAAATCCGACACCAGCCATTGCAATCAAATAAACACCTGAAAAAAGCAAAAAACTTCCTTTTTTCCCAACTTTATTACACATAAACACAAAAACAGTTCCTGCGAATAATCCTGCAATTCCAGGACTTATACAATGTGCATATGGTCCCAATGGGAATAATGCAAATGTTACAATCATTGAAACAACCAAATTTAAAGCTCCTAAAATAGCAACTAAAACTAAATCTTTAATTTTCATTTAATTTTCCTCCTTTTATCTTTTGAAAAATATTAGTTAATTGATTTTTTTCTTGTAAAATAAAATCTTCTGTTATTCTTCCGTCTTCAAGAAATATCACTCTATCTACAACCCTTGACAACAATTCATAGTCGTGCGAAATTAATATTATTGCTTTATCTTTTGCTAAATTTTTTATAATATCCGAAATAATAATCATATTGTTAAAATCCAAACCGCTGGTAGGTTCATCTAAAATCAAAATATCAGAATCACTTTTTGCACAAATTCCCATAAGTAATCTTTGTTTTTCGCCACCTGAAAGAGAGAATGGATGAGAATTTCTTTTATCATAAAGATTAATAGTTTTTAATATTTCTAAAACTTCATCTTCAGTTAAATCTTTTTTAGATAAGAAAAATTCTGAAAATACACTTTCTGAAAATAATTGATAATCTACATCCTGCATCAAGACAAATGGTAAACTTTTACTTGAAATTTTTCCAGAAGTTTTGTTATATATTCCAGAAATCAACTTAGAAATTGTAGATTTCCCAACGCCGTTTTTCCCTACAAGTCCAACTATTTCTCCTTTATAGACATCAAAAGAAATATCTTTGATAATATCTTTAAATATAAGATTATTTATTTCTAATATTTTTTCTTCTCTACTACATCTATTTATATCTGTTAATTCTCTATCAAATGGATTTAAACTTCTAAGATCTTCTGCACTATAATTTAAAGCATCTTTTCTATCTAAATTTACAATGAGCTTTCCATTGTTTATATGAATCAACCTATCAAAAATTTCTTTTAAATAAAAAATTCTATGTTCAACAACGACAATGGTATATCCATTTTTCTTTAATTTTAGAAAAATTTCTTTCAACAACTCAATTCCCAAGTAATCCAAATTTGCAGAAGGCTCATCAAATATTAAAGTTTTTGCATCTAATATTGAAACGCATGCAATAGAGATTTTTTGCTTTTCGCCACCAGAAATTTCTAAAACATTTTTATTTAAAATATTAGAAATACCAAAGAAGTTTGAAATATTTTTTATTTTTTCTACAATTTCTTTAACTTCATATCCTAGATTCTCCAAAGTAAAGGCTAGTTCAGAGGTTGTATTATCAGTAAAAAATTGTCCTCTTGGATTTTGAGAAACAGAACCTATTATTTTGCACAGCTCATAATTCTGACAATCCTTCGTATTTTTATCATCAATAACAATATTTCCTAAAAGTTCACCGTCATAAATATGCGGAATCAGCCCATTTATACATTTGTATATCGCAGATTTACCGGAACCGGAAGCTCCTGTTATTAACACCAACTCTCCTTTATTTATTTCAAAACTTATATCTTCTAAGGCTTTTTTATCAGAATCTTCATAAGTAAAACTTACATTTTCAAATTTTATCAATAAATCCACCTCCCCAAGATGCAACTAGTAAAATCAACATAACAATAAAAATAAAATCTACTATATCAAACTTTTTATAGTATATTGAATTCATATTATCAGTGCACATCGCACATCTTGTATATGCCGACTCCGTCATTTCATTTGCAATATTTGATGCTCTAAAAAGAGTCGGTACAATATAATATTCAAATCGTTTGATAGGTTTAGTAAATGAAACATCTATTCCTCTAAGTTTTAAGGAATTTTTTATAATTCTTTTTTCTGCAAAATAAATGGGAATAAATTTTAAAGTAATCGTACATGCAAATCTAATTTTTTTACCAAATCCCAATTTTCCTAAAACATAGATCAATTCACTCGTTCTTATATCTAAAACAATAAAACTTGCTATCATATATGTTGGACACATCTTTACATTTGAATAACTGATAAAACCTATGAAGGAGAAAAATGAATCATCAGGCAACTTTATATAAAAAACTATATACAAACAAATAAGATAAAAAATTAGAAATTTTATAAATCTTTTAGTTTTTCCACTATAAATTAAAATTAAAGAACAGATGCAAAAATAAATAATATCTAATTTGAAATTATTCCACACTAAAATTAATGTTCCAAAAATTAAATTCATAAAAATTAAGACAAATAAATTTATTCTACGCTGATTTAACAAATTAATTCCTCCAATCATTAAGAATAATAAGAACCCCACCCTTCCTCGATGCTTTGCATCGGGTGGGTACCCGGGAACCTTGTTGTTTCACAATAAGAACCCCACCCTTCCTCGATGCTTTGCATCGGGTGGGTACCCGGGAACCTTGTTGTTTCACAATATAAAGTGCTGTAAAAACAGCACTTATATTAATAACTATAATTTTCAGCTAAATTAGAATTTTTTACCATAGTATTGTAAACTTTAGATTTTTCTAAAAGCTCAATGTGATTTCCTTGAGATTCTATTTTTCCATTTTCCATTACTATTATTTTATTTGCATTTTCTATAGATTTCATTCTATGTGAAATTATCAAAACAGTTTTATTTTTAATAAGTTTATTTAAACTTTCTTGAATTTTCATTTCATTTTCTACATCAAGACTTGCACTAATTTCATCAAGCAAAATTATCGGAGCATTCTTTAAAAATGCACGAGCAATAGAGATTCTTTGTCTTTCTCCACCTGATAGTTTACTTCCATTTTCTCCAATTAAAGTATCGTATTTTTCAGGTAATTTTTCAATAAATTCTTCACAATTAGCAAGTCTTGCTGCCTCTTTTACTTGTTCATCACTTGCATTTTTATTCCCGAATCTTATATTTTCCAGAATAGAAGTATTAAATAGTGTAACCTCTTGAAAAACTATTGAAATATTCTCAAAAAGACTTTCTGTTTCTATATCTTTTATATCATTACCATCTATAATTATTTTTCCTCTATCATAATCATACAATCTTGACATCAATCTTAAAACTGTTGTTTTACCACAACCTGAAGGTCCAACCAATGCAGTAACTTCACCTTGTTTTGCAACAAATGAGATATTATTTATTACTTTGTTTTCTCCATATCCAAACTCAACATTTTTGAATTCTATATCAAAATTATTAAGTTTTTTTGCTTCTCCGGCTTGAGTTTCTGTACTTCTTAACTCTCTAATTCTCTGTAAATTTCCATCTAAATACATTATTTCCGCAAAATTTGCAAGCATTCCATTTACAGCATCAATAATTTTTGAAGCACATAATATATAACCTATTAGATAAAGAAGAGATGCCTCACCTTTTAAGTATAAAGCTGTTCCAAATAATATTGTAGTTCCTAATGCTAAATTTTGTATATTAGTTGAAATACTCAATGGAAGTACCATTTTACCTTCTGCTTTTATATGAATTTTTTCAGAATGGTCAATATCCTCATATATTTTCTTAGTAATTTTATCAACCTGTCCATAACTCTTTATTTCTTGTTGTAATTCAATTGATTCTTGGAAATCTTCTGAAATTCCTCTCATAACATTATAGTACTTTTTATTTCCATTAACTTGCATTTTTTTTGATAGAAGTAGGAATCCGGTTGAGAAAACAATCGGAATCAAGATACAAAGACCCAGCTTAAAATTTGAAATTAATAACATTGTTACTATTAATATTAAATAAACTATAAGACCTATAACCTTTGGAATAGCATGACTTATTGCATGTTCAATAGTTGCAACATCCTTCATAATTGTCTGAGACAAATCCGAAACATCATGCTTTGAAAAAAATGAAAGTGGTAAAGTTTTTAAAATTTCTGCTATTTCAATTCTAATATTTGCACTTTCTTTATATGTTTCATTATACAGACAATCATATTCTATTGACATTAAAACATACATTACGAGTAACATAATTATTACTCCTGCTATAAAAAAAGTAATATTATTTTCTTTTCCCTCAATAGTATTTTGAATAAAAAACATAAGCAAAATCATCGGAATCATTAAACTACAATATGAAAAGAATGATGCTATTGATGCCTTTACGATTCCGGCAGTTCCCTTATCAGTTAATTGAAACATTCTTTTAAGCATTTTCATAATTATATCCTCCATTCATTAGCTTGTGAGAATAAATCTTGTAAAAATTTATATCTTCCGCCAATTTCCATAAGTTCTTTATCCGTACCTCTTTCAACAATTTTTCCCTTATCGACAACTAGAATTTCATCTACATTTCTAATTGAACTCAATCTATGTGCAATCATAATTACAGTTTTATCCTTCATTAAATTAGAAAATGCCAGTTGTATCTCATGTTCATTTTCCGGATCGGATGCGGCTGATGCCTCATCTAAAATTATAATCTTTGCATCTTTTAAAATTGCTCTTGCTATCGCAATTCTCTGTATTTCTCCACCTGAAAGATGAACTCCCTTTGACCCTATTACAGTATTTTCGCGAGTTTCAAATTTATCTAAAATATCTTCACATCTAGCTAATTTTAGAGCTTTCATAACTTCTTCATAGCTTGCATTTTCTTTTCCAATCTTTACATTTTCAAAAATAGTAGTCTTAAATAGTTTTGAATTTTGAAAAACGAATGAAATATTACTCATAAGAGCTTCCTTTGAATAAGTAGAGATATTTTTTCCTCCTATTAAAATTTCTCCCTCATCAATCTTATAAAAACCAGAAATCAACTTTGCTATAGTTGATTTTCCACCGCCTGAAGAACCTACCAAAGCATAAGTTTTGTTTTCGTCAAGTTTAAAACTTAAATTTTCTAAAATATTAACTGTATCATATTTAAAACTAACATTTTTAAATTCTATATCATAAGCTGAAAAATTTTCATCATTTCCATACTTAATATTATTCACTTCCATTTCAGTAAAAAGAGTTTCTAATTTATCTACTGCCTGTGTCGCCATATATTGATGCATTCCAACATACATAATTCTCATAAAGCAATTAAATAAAGTTCCAATAAAGCAAGTGAAAAATATCAATTTAATCATTATTTCTACATTGCTTTTTATTCCTTTTGAAAACATAATAGCAAATGGAGTTACAAAAGCCGCAGCCCCGAGTAATATTATTTGAAATATTACAAAAGGTTGTTTACAGCTTTTACTATATTCATACGCACTTTTAGAATAATCCATAATAGAATCATAAAATGATTTAAAAGAAAATATTGAAGCTTTAAATATTTTTAAAACTTGCATACCTCTAACATATTCAACTGCCTCACTATTTACTCTTTCAAGGCACTTATTATATTTTTCCATAAACTTAACATCTCCATACATAAGTTTAGTAAAAATACCTGATAATATAGTTAAAATAACAGTAGCAATTCCCAAATAGACATCTACTGAAAACATTATAACAAATAAAAGTATAGGTGTTACCAATGCAAGAGTTATATCAGGAATTAAATGTGCAACTATCATGTGTGTATCCGTAGCATTATCATCTATTATTTTTCTTATACGTCCTGACTCATTAACATCAAAAAATGAAAATGAAGCCTTCATTAAATGACTTATTCCTGCTTTCCTAAGATTAGTTTCCAATCTAAAAGCAAATAAATGAGTAATTCCTACAGCTATAAAATAAATTAAAGACTGTAAAAGCATAATAACAAAAATAGTAATTGCGTAATTTTTTGCTTGAGTAATATCTTTTTTCAATAAAAATTCATTCAAAAATTTATACAAATACCAATATGGTAAAATTGAAAGTGCTGATGAAATAAGACTCATAAATATTCCAATATAAACGAGATACTTTTTATCCGGCACATACTTAAATAATTTCTTATAAATATTCATTTAATCCTCCTATTTTTATTAAATTTTCAAGTTGTACTTGATAATTATTTTAAAACGACGTACTCGTCGTTAAAATTATTATAGCACTTTTGATATTACTTTTCAATATCTATAATAATGATTTTTATTTTTATTTAAAAATTTTAAAAAAGTACCTAAAACTTACTTTATACTTCTAATCATCTAGGTTAACAAAAAATTAATTATTCCAAAATTAGTTCATTTAAAAAATTATAATGCTTAAATAATACTAAAAAATTCCACAAAAAAAGACACCTTTCGGTGTCTAAATTTATTAATTATTCTCCTAATTTAGTAGAAGCTAATTTAATTCCAGGTCCCATTGTTGTAGCAACAGAAACTGATCTTAAATATTTTCCTTTAGCTGCAGCCGGTTTAGCTTTTATAATAGCAGAAATTAAAGTTCTTAAATTTTCTTCTATTTTTTCAGCTCCGAAAGAAACTTTTCCTACAGGACAGTGAACGATATTAGCTTTATCAACTCTGTATTCAACCTTACCTGCTTTAATTTCTTTAACAGCATTAGCGATGTCAAATGTAACAGTTCCTGATTTAGGGTTTGGCATTAAACCTTTAGGTCCTAAAACTTTACCAATTCTACCAACAACACCCATCATGTCCGGAGTTGCAACTATTACATCAAAATCAAACCAGTTTTCAGTTTGAATTTTTTGAATGTAATCTTCTGCTCCAACATAATCAGCTCCGGCATCTTTAGCTTCTTGAACTTTGTTTTCTTTACATAAAACTAAAACTCTTAAAGTTTTACCAGTTCCGTGAGGTAATACTACAGTACCTCTAACTTGTTGATCAGCATGTCTTGAGTCAACACCTAACTTAACATGTAATTCAACTGTTTCGTCAAATTTTGCTGTTGAAGTTTTAACTGCTAATTCGCATGCTTCTTTTAAATCATATAAGTTTGTTCTATCAATTAATTTTAAACTTTCTAAATATTTTTACCTTTTTTCATTTATATCCTCCTTGTGGTGTTCGCTTTTTTGCTCCCACTTAATATTACTCTTCTACAGTTACTCCCATACTTCTAGCAGTACCTTTAACCATGCTTATAGCAGCTTCAACAGTTGCAGCATTTAAGTCAGGCATTTTTAATTCAGCAATTTCTCTAACTTGTTCTTTAGTTAAATTACCAACTTTTGACTTATTTGGTACTTTTGATCCTGATTCGATACCTAATTTTTCTTAATTAATACAGGTACCGGTGGAGTCTTAGTAATGAATGTAAATGATCTATCTTGGTAAACAGTCAATACAACCGGAATAATTAAACCAGCTTGATCTGCTGTTCTTGCGTTAAATTCTTTTGTAAATTGCATTATGTTAACACCGTGAGGTCCAAGTGCAGTACCTACTGGTGGAGCAGGTGTTGCCTTTCCTGCTGGAATTTGTAATTTTACTAATGCTTGTACTTTTTTAGCCATTTTATAGTTCCTCCTTAAAAACTAATGTGGTTTTTCGGGTGCTAAACCCCTCCCACTCTCGTATATCTCTGTTTTGAATATTTTTTCAAATTATTTTCAAATTTAATTTTTTATTACGTCACTAAAATCTAATTCAGCAAGCGTATCTCTTCCAAATAAAGAAACGAAAGCTTTTAATTTACCATTTTCTTGAGATACTTCTATTACTTTAGCAGTTAAGTCTTTAAATGCTCCATCTATAATTGTAATAGAATCTCCTTCTTTAATATCCACATCATTATATGGTTTTGTTGAAACACCTAATGCTTCAACTTCTTTTTCTGATAAAGGTACAGGTTTATTTCCTGAGCCTACAAATCCGGTTACTCCTCTAGTATTTCTAACTAAATACCATGAAATATCCGTAATTATCATTTTAACTAAAACATATCCCGGAAATAATTGTTTTTCTTTAATTTTTCCAGTTTCTGTTTCTTCTTTAACCGTTGGAACAACAACTTCAAATATATCAATGTCATTTCCACGATTAACAACTAACTTTTCAATATTAGCCTTAACTTTGTTTTCGTGCCCTGAATATGTATGAACTACATACCATTTAGCTTCTTTTTCTTTAATATCCTTTAATTCTTCTGTTGTCATATAAGCGGACTAAAGTCCTTCCCTCCTTAATAATTAATGGATGATTAAACCTAACAATTTTTTTAATACATTATCCAATCCCCAAATCATAGTTGAACTGATTATAGAAATTGCAACTACTGCAAGGCTGTAATAAAAAACACTTTTTTTAGAAGGCCATATTATTTTTTTAAACTCATGACGTACACCACGCATAAAGCTGTTCTTCTTTTGTTTTTGATCAGTAGTTTTTGCCACCATACTACTCTCCTCCAATCTCTAACTATTTTGTTTCTCTGTGAAGAGTGTGTTTTTTACAAAACTTACAATACTTATTTAATTCAATTCTGTTAGTTGTAACTTTTTTGTTCTTTTTAGTATTGTAATTTCTATTCTTACATTCTGTACATGCCAACACAACTTTATCTCTCATAGAAACACCTCCTTGAAAGCTAAATTTGAACATAATTATACATTATATTACTCATAAAATAATAACATAAAGTAAAATGATTGTCAAGCAATTTAAAACATTTATTATAAACTTTATTATAAAAATATTATAATTTTTTAATTAAAAATTTATGAATTCTATCTGTTCTCTCTATCTTTTTTAATAAGATTTCTAAGAGCAAGTATTGCTGTTTTTATCGCTCTATCTGTATCTTCTATTACATTATTAGAAAGATTTTGTTTAACTCTTTCTTGATTATTTACAACCAAAAATATTGAACCTGCTCTAGTATTCAAATAACTTGATACTATAAATAGTGCTGCTGATTCCATTTCACTTGCCTTTGTATGAAGTCTTTTCCAAGCTTCCCATTTATTTAATAATTCATAGCTTACCGGTTTAGTTTCAGGTTGATGTTGCCCATAGAATGCATCTTTACATTGAACAACTCCAACATGATATTTTTGTTTTGTTTCAATACAAGCATTTGTAAGCTCATTTACGATATTAAAATCAGCAACAGCAGGAAATTCTATTGGCGCATATTCTTTTGAAGTTCCTTCCATTCTGATGGCTCCTGTCGCTACTACCAAATCTCCAGCTTCAACATCTAATTCAATTCCACCACAAGTACCAACTCTTATAAATGTATCTGCACCGATTTTATGCAATTCTTCAACAGCTATTGATGTACTTGCTCCACCAATTCCTGTACTTGTTACAGAAACTTTTTCTCCTTCTAAAAATCCTGTGTATGTTACATATTCTCTATTATCTGCAACTAAAACCGCATCATCAAAATATTTTGCGATTAATTTACATCTTTTTGGATCTCCTGGTAAAATTACATATCTTCCAACATCTCCCGCTTTCATATCAATATGATATTGTTTTTCTTTTAATAATTGTTGTGACATCTATTTTTCCTCCTCGTTTTCTAAATTCAATACTAATTCATACGCTTCATTTTTTGAAATATTAAAACTATTTTTTAACATTTTTACAATATCCTTATTGCTATATCCATCATCTTTTAATTTTAATATCTCTTTTTTTATATCAATATCCACTTTCTCATCAGATATTTTTTCTATTATAAGAACTATTTCTCCTTTTACCCCTTTTTCAGAATAATAAGAAATAACTTCTTCTAAATTCCCTCTTTTATACTCTTCAAACAGCTTTGTTAATTCCCTACATACACATACATTAATATTTCCAAATAAGGTATATATATATTTTAATGTTTTTAAAAGTCTATGTGGACTTTCATAGAATATTCCTGTAACTTTCATATTTTTAAAACTTTGAAAATATTTTTTACGTTCCGAATCCGTTTTAGGAACAAATCCCATATAAACAAAACTTGTCGAATCAAATCCGCTACCACAAATTCCATTTATCAATGCACATGCTCCGGGTAAAATTTCATAAGATATATCTCTTTTTATAACTTCCTGTAAAATCACAAAACCGGGATCGTTTATTATTGGCATTCCCGCATCGGAAATTACAGAAACTATTTTTCCATCTTCTATATTACTTATTATTTCTTCAACTCTCTCACTCTCATTAAATTTATGATATGAAACTAATTTAGTATTTATATTATGAAATTTTAATAAGTTTAGGCTGTTTCTAGTATCTTCACAGTAAATTATATCACTTTTCTCTAAAACTTCCAACGCTCTAAGCGTGATATCTTTCATATTACCTATAGGTGTTGGAACAAAATAAATATTAGAAATTCTCTCCATAATATATCTCCTTAATTTTATCGGTATATTCTCCATTTTTATCATAAATATAAATATTATCTTCAACTAATAGATTACTATTACCGTTTTTAACCAACTCAACCATAAATAAATGTGGCTTTTTGTCAATATTTGTAGAAATAAGTTGAATCCTTTTAGGTTCTAATCTGAATTTTCTGGACTCACTTAAAACATCAACCAAACGTTCCATACTGTAAATCAAAAAAACTTTTCCTGAAGATTTTAGTTTTTTGTATGAAAAATCTAAAATATCTTCAAGTTTAAGTGCATATTCATATCTTGAAATCAAAAAATTCTCATCTTCATTTAATATTCCTGTATTCATTTTTTTATATGGAGGATTTGAGACAATATAATCAACTGATGAATTTTCAAAATCGTTATAACATTCTTTTAAATCTTTATTTAAAAGAATAACATTATTCAGTTTATTTTCAACAATACTATGCTCAATAAGCTTTGCATTTTCTTTTTGTATTTCTATAAGATATACAGTTTTTAAATTATTTAGAAAATTAATTCTAAAACCTATTATTCCGGTTCCTGCTCCGATATCAATTAATATCTTATCTTTTTTAACTTTTGAAAAATAGGATAGCAAAATTGAATCAATGCTGAAAGAAAATTTATTCTTATTTGCAAATATAACACCTTTGGTGTTAGGAATATAATGTTTGTCCATATAATAACCTCCGACCTATATATTTTACCATAAATACGCTTTAAAAGGAATTATTTTTATGATAGAATATACTAAGGTGATTATATGAAATTTACAAGTCAACAAGTTGATGCCATTAAACATTTTGAAGGTCCTGCTCTAATTTTAGCAGTTCCTGGTTCAGGCAAGACAACTGTATTATTAAATAGAATTTTAAATTTAATTAAAAATCATAATATAGATTCAAGTGAAATAATCTCAATAACTTTCAGCAAATCTCAAGGAATTGATATGGAAAAGAGATTTTTAGCTCAAAATCCTGAATTTAGAGGAAAAATTACTTTTAAAACTATTCACGCTTTTTGCTATGAGATAGTTAGAAATTATATGAAATTAAAAAATATCAAAAAAACTTTAATTGAAGGTAATAATGAATTCAATAGAATTTTAATTTTAAAAAGAGTGTATTATCAAAAAAATTACAAAAAACTATCTGATGAAGAAATTAATGACTTCTTTTCAATTTATGACTATACAAAAAATAAGATGTATGATTTTGAAGGATATTTAAGAAAAAATCATTTTATTTCAAATCGTTCTTTAATGTTAAAATTGTATAATTTGTATGATGAAATAAAAATTCAAAATAATTTTATGGATTTTAATGATTTGCTAATTTTGGCTAATGAATATATTTCAACGGATAAAAACTTTTAAAAGCCTTAAAAAATAGATATAAATTTTTCCAAATTGATGAA
The DNA here is from genome assembly GCA_000223315.2 of Parvimonas sp. oral taxon 393 str. F0440. GTDB lineage: Bacteria > Bacillota > Clostridia > Tissierellales > Peptoniphilaceae > Parvimonas. Next base: position 181,646 of record AFUS01000005.1, read on the forward strand.
GGACAAGATACTTCAACTTTACAATTTGAAATAATAAGAAAGATAGTATTTCCAGAAAATAATGTATTCATAGTAGCAGATGACGACCAGTCAATCTATAGTTTTAGAGGTGCAAGTCCTGAAAATCTATTAAATTTTAAAGATATTTATCCAAATTCTAAAATATTTTTTATGGATAAAAATTTTCGTTCCACTAAAAATATAATAAAAATAAGCAATAAAATAATTCAAGGAAATAAAATCAGATATGAAAAATCTTCAAAACATACAACTGAAGAAAACTCTCAAATAATGTTATTTAAAGTTAAAAATTCAACTATTCAAGCAAGAGAATTAGTAAATAAAATTTCTGAAATAAATCCTAACGAAACTATCGGAGTTTTGTATCGTAACAATATATCTTCTCTATATGTAGCAGAAATGTTGAAAAATAATGATATTGATTTTTTTGTAAAAGAAAATAAATTCGATTTTTATTCTAACAGAATATTAAATGATGTAAAAAATATTCTTTTATTTTCTGAAGATACAACAGACCTAGAAGTTTTTAAAAGAATTTATTTTAAACTTAATGCCTATATAAAAAAGGACTTCATAACTAAATTGGAATACAAGCCCTATAATCAATGTGTATTGGAGAGTTTACTAGATTTGTACGAATTAAATGATTTTTATCTAAACAAATTTACATCCTTAAGAAATGATTTTAAAAGATTAAAAAGGATGAAAATGGAAGATAAAATTGACTGTATTCTCTATGAGCTAGGATATGGAGATTATTTGGATAATTTTAATGACTTTTCCAATTTAAATTATAATCTAATTTTTGACTTGATTAAATATTTATCCAAAGATTTAAAAACTTTCGATGAATTTATTGAAAAATTGGACAATTTAAAAGAATTACTTAAAAATGCTTCAAGTTCAAAATCCAATATATCAATTTCAACAATACATTCTGCAAAAGGTTTAGAATATGATAATGTATTTATAATTGACCTAATTGATGGAGAATTCCCACAAAAAAGCATATTAAATTCTTTTGATGAAAAATTATTAGAAGAAGAGAGAAGATTATTCTATGTTGCAATGACAAGAGCGAGAAAAAGACTATTTTTGTATACAATAAAAGAAAGAAACAACTTACCTGTTGAACCTTCAATTTTCTACAATGAATTAAAGAACAAGACCCCCACCCTTCCATGATGCTTCGCATCAGGTGGGTAGCCGGGAACCTTGTTGTTTCACAATAAAAATTAAAAAAGGAGCAAAGCTCCTTTTTTGTGTATAAATTATTTAGTTTTTGCTGCATTAGTTCCTGCTATAATTCCAAAAACTGTTATATCAGTAATTGAAACTGAGCCTAGTCTATTATTACCATGAATTCCACCCGTAGTTTCTCCTGCAGCGTATAATCCTTTTATAATATTTCCATTTTTATCCAATACATTTGCATCCTTATTTATCTTAAGACCACCCATTGTGTGATGAACTGCAGGAACGGCTTTTAAACAGTAAAAAGGTGCTTTATCTACTTTAAAACCTAATCTTCTAAGATTGAATAATGTATCTTTTCCATTTTTTGAATCTTCATTAAATTTATTTATTGTTGCTTTTAAATTTTCCTTATCTATTCCGAAAAAGTCTGCCATTTCATCAATTGAATTTACTTTACAAAGTTTTTTACCTTCTATCAAATTATTATATTCAACTTCATGAGTAGGCAAAATATTTGATTTTTTCATTGACTCTTCGTCCCAAATTTGATATGCAACACTATCTGTTTGAGCCTTAATTCCCATTGAAATTTCTCTTCTAGTACCCAACTCTTCAACAAATCTTTTTCCCTCTTTGTTTACGAGTATTGCACCACCAACAAGTCTTGTATCTCCTGTATATAAAAGTTTACCTGTCTCAACATCACAAACCGGATATAACTGAATTTTATCTAAATCTACGACATCAGCTCCAATAGCTTGTGCCATTTTTATTCCATCACCTGTTGAACCAGCAGAATTTGTTGATAGAATTTTATCATCAACTTCTTTATCATTATCATAAAGCATTTTTTTATTTGCTCCAAAACCTCCTGTTGTTAAAACAACTGATTTTGCATTTACAATCAGTTCACCTGTTTTTATTTTAGCTTTAACTCCAGTAACTTCATTGTCTTTTGTAATAAGTTCAAAAGCATTTGTCTCTGTTAAAATTTCTATTCCCAATTCTTCGGCTTTTGCGTGTAATTTATTTATCAATTCTTTTCCAGATTGTCCTTTAGGAATTAAAGATCTCTTTACTGAATGACCTCCAAAGAACATAAGTTCATCTGTCCATTCAACTTTGATATCATCTCTTAACCATTTTGCACCGTCAAGTGCATTATTAGCTAAAACATCTATAAGTTCTTTATCTCCTCCTGCTTTTTCAACATCTTTTTTAAATAAGTCAATACTGTCTTTTATATTTTCCTTTTCTTGTAACCAGTTCATCGGAGCTGCATATTCAGCACCTGAAATTAAAGTATTTCCTCCAATCAAAGGCAATTTTTCTAAAATTACAACATTAGCTCCTGCTTGTTTAGCTTTTATTGCAGCAATTAAACCTGCTCCACCTGACCCTACAACAACTACATCAACATTCATTTCTTTAGTTTCAAACTTTTCATTCATTGTAGGATTGTTTTTAAGAATTTTTTTATAATCGAGTCCGGATTTGTTTATAGCATCTGCAAGAGCGTTTATAAAAGCTTTTGAAGAATAAGTTGCTCCCGTTACTTCATCCAAATTAAAATCTCCTGAATTAACTTTTTCAATCAATTTTTCAATAGCAAGTTTTCCTACATCTTCCGTTTCAACACTTTCTTTTAATGATACTTTTTTTATTTTATTATTTTCGAAACTTACATCAATAACAATATCTCCGTTATGTCCTCTAGCTTTCCCCTCGTAAGTTCCATTAACTGCCGATTTACAGGAAGTTAAAAATAATACAAAAACAAGTAAAAATGATAAAACTCTAAATAATTTTTTCATAATATCCTCCAAATCTTACAAAATTAATTATATTGAGATTAAATTTCTCTTTATGTATATTGTAATTTTAATTAAAATTATTTTTATATTCATTTAATACATCAAAAATTTCATCAATATCAGTTAAAGTATTTATAGTATTTTTCACCTTGTTTGAATCTTTAAAACCTTTCAAATACCACAAAATATTTTTTCTCATTTCTCTTATTGCTATTCTTTCCGGTTTAAATTCCAACTCCAATTTATAATGCCTTTTTATAGTATCAATAACCTCTTCCAAAGTTGGAGAAGAATATTTTTTTGTTAAATTATAATCCTTAATTTGTTTAAAAATAAAAGGATTTCCAAGAGCATGACGTCCGATTGCAACTGCATCAGCTCCGGTTTCTTCTTTCATTCTTACATAATCTTCAACGCTACAAACATCTCCATTTCCAACAACTTTTATAGGAACATGATTTTTCAAAATTTTTATAGCATTCCAATCAGCTTTTCCTGAATAAAACATTTCTCTAGTTCTGGCATGTAATGTAATCATATATGCTCCTGCTTCAACAATAGCATCAGCAACTTCTAAAAAGTTTTTATTGTTTTCATCAAAACCCAATCTGATTTTAACACTCACCGGAACTTTAGAATTTTTAACCATAGTTGAAACTATACTTTTAACTTTTTTTGGCTCTTTCATCAAGTAGCTTCCCTCATGATTTTTAACAATTTTTGGAGCAGGACAGCCTAAATTCAAATCAAGTTGATATATATCATCTCTTTTATTGAATCTATTTTGTATTATTTCCGCCATAATATTTTCATCACTTCCAAAAACTTGTAATCCTACAGGTCCTTCCCTCTTATCAATATAAGTTATAATTGAAGTATTTTCATTATCATAATATAGTCCCTTTACAGAAACCATCTCTGTAAAAGTTAAACTTGCACCCATTTCACTTGCTAAAATTCTAAAAGCAACATCGCTAACTCCGGCAAGTGGAGCTAAAAAAATATCTCCGCCCAGCATATTATAACCCCTTTTTCATCTTATAAATTTCAAGCATTCCATCAAGAGTAAGTTTTTTATCTATAATATTAATTTTGTCTATATCTTTAGAAATTAAGCTGGAATATCCACCTGTTGCAACAACTTTTAACTTGGAAACATCAAAATCCATCTCTTTTACAATCTCATCAATCAACTTTTCAATAAGTCCAATATATCCGACAACCATACCAACTCTAATATTATCCATTGTATTTTTAGCAACAATTCTTTCAGGTTTAAAAAGCTCAACTCTTGGAAGTTTTGCAGTTTTTAAGAATAGTGCTTCAGATGAAATTCCAATACCCGGAATGATAGCTCCCCCTTGATAAACCGAACTTTCATCAACTACATCAAAAGTAATTGCTGTTCCAATATCTATAATTATCAAAGGAACTCCATATTTTTTAATTCCAGCAACTGAATTTACAATTCTATCTGCCCCTATAGTTTTAGGATTATCATGATTTATTTTAATTCCCAAAGCACAATTATCGTCAATAATTATTGGCTTTAAATTAAAATATTTTTTATAGCATTTTCAATTGAATGCATTACATCAGGAACAACAGAAGCTACAATAACATCTTCTATTTCTGATTTCTTAATATCATTAGCATTTAATATCTCTGTAATTGACATTGCATACTCATCACTTGTTTTATTTTTTATCGTATTAAGTCTAAAATCACAAATTAGTGAATATCCTTCATAAACACCTAATACGATATTTGTATTACCAACATCTATAACTAATAACATATTTTTCTCCAAATCATTAATAATTTTTTTCAATTACTTATTTCAATCTAATTTTAACATTTTTTATATTTTATTACAATTATAATATAAAAAAAAGAGTAATTTTATATAAAATTCTAAATCCTGGCAAAAGATTTTTAAGTATATGTCAAAATATAATATAAATTTAAAAATAAAAGTTATACCAATAATATTAAGCATTTGTATTACAATATAGAAAAACTGATAAGTCAAATAAATTATTGCTAACTGATATAACAGAATTTAATATGGTAAATTATTAAAAAAGATATATTCATAACCTATTCTAAATACTTTTAACGAAAAAATTATATCATATATAAAATAGGTTTTAGTCCTACAATAACTATATCAAATAAGTCATTAAAAGAACTTTAAATACTATTAACTCAAAGAAGAATTAACAATTCATACAAACTAAGGATTTTATTACTAACATAACAGTTTATTAAGGAATTAGAAAATAACAATATAAGACAAAGTATATTTTTTAAAACTATATAAGTAATTGGAAATATTTTTGGAATAATGAAACAAAAAATATTTTATGGATAAAAATATTCTTACTATTGAAAAATTAACAGAAGATATAAAAGAGTTTATTAAATGGTATAATACGAAAAATATTAAGGAAAATTTAAAAGGAATGTCTCCTATTTATTATAGAATTACATTCCTTTGAATAATATATTTAACTGTCCATGTTTTTGGCTTCAATTCATTTTCTAGCTTTTTAATAAAAGTAAAAATTATTCTTCATCTTTTCTCTTATATCCAATCACTCCTACAACTCCTAAAGCTAAGATTGATGTTAAAGCATAACTTACGTTTGATATATTTGTTTTTGGTAATTTATTTGCTTTTTTTGAAGTTCTATTCTTTTTAGAATTATCTTCCGGTTTAACATCTTGACCAGGCTTATTATTATCATTTCCCGGCTTGTTGTTATCTTCTCCAGGTTTGTTATTATCATTTTCCGGCTTGTTGTTGTCTTCTCCAGGTTTGTTATTATCGTCTTGTTTATCTCCGTAAACTACTGCATAAACACTGAAATGATTAGTTTTAAATGTAACTTCTCCATTTTCGTAAGTGAAAGGAATTTCTTTTAATCTACCATCTATATGATATAATTTTTCTACTTTTGCTTTTACTTTTATTGTAACAGTAACTTCCCCTTTTGGTTGTACTTCTCTGTTATTTGCATCTTTTAAGTTTATATCATAAGAGTCATATTCTTTTCCAACTAATTCACTTGGATTCACTCCTTTTGTTAAAAGCTTCCAGTCTTTTTCTAAAGTATTAGTATCTCCACTTACAACTATTGAACTATCTTCGTTTTTTAGTTCAACTTTTTCAACTTCAGGTTCTTGTGGTTTATCTACTAATGAATTTATTGCATCTCTTAGGTCTTTTTCTGCCTTATTTACTTCTTCTTGTGTAGCATCTTCTTTTGCTAAAACTTCTTCTGCTTTTGCCAATGCTTTATTCATCGCTTCGATTGATTCGTCAGTTTTATCCTTTGTTGTTTCCGGATTTTTTGCCTTATCTACTGCTTGTTGTAGTGATTCTTTATTTGCTTCAACCTGAGAATTTTCTTCTTTATATTCTATTACAGTATCATAAATGGATAAAGTTTTAGTATTTATATCAACAATATTTCCAATTTGATTAAAAGTAAGTTTAGTTAGACTTCCGTCTTTTTCTACTTGATATACATTTTTAGCTATTTTTCCATCTTTTATAGTTCTGTGAATAACAAAATTTCCATCTGCCATTTTTGAAACTTCACATCTTTTAACATTTATCAACTTAAATCTAAATAAATCAAAGTCCTTTCCTTCTAAACCCTTTACTAAACTTTTATCAGGTCTTATAGTTTGTAATTTTAAGTCTTTAAAATTCATTCCGGAAACTGTTGTATTTCCATTTGAACAAGTTATTCTTGTATTATTATCATTTTCTGTTCCTTTTTTTACTAAATTTAAAAAAGTTGCGTTTCCACAAGATGAATGATCAAATACGTATTTACCATCTCCCCATTTTTTAGGATGATTTGGTCCTCTTTCTGATTTATCAACAAGTGTAAAAGGAAAATTTTCAATTGCAAACTTATTATCCGGATCTTCAATTCTAACTGAATATTGAACATTTTCGTATAATTCTATTGGTGTTAAAGGAACTCCCCACTCGTCTTCAGGTAATGTTGTTGCAACAACTGTATCATATTCACTTGTAAAAATTACTTTTACTTTACTGTAATCTTGAGGGTTATTTTTATCTTGTTTAATTCTTACATAATTAATCTTATATTTTTCATTAATTTTTTCATGTGTTTCTAAAGGTCTAACAACTATTCTTTCTATGTTAAGATGTGCTCCGGTTGCATAAGGATTTTTAGTTTTATGTCTTATTGGTAAATTTCCATCTCCATTAGCCCTAAAGTAAAGTTCACTAACTTCTTTTATAAATGGAGCATCAGCCATTATAAAGTCCTTATTTTTATCACTAGTAAATAGTATATAATCATCTTTTTCGTAAACTTCTAAAGCTGGAAGTTTACCATTAATAGTTTTTATTTCTGCTACTCTTTCCTGTTTTGTAGCATTATATAAATTAAATGTTACTACCTCATTAGGTTTTAAATCTCTTTCCATATCATCTTCAAGAACTTTTATAGGTATTTCTGACATTGTAATTTTCTTATCTGAAAAGTCACATAAATCTTCAACACAATTTCCTGTAGATTTTTTCTTCATTACAAATTCTGTTAAAACTGTACCATCTTCTTTGTAAACTTTTAGCTCTCCATTTAATTTTTTTACATTAATCTTTATATCTGATAATTCATATTCAACATCTTCTACTAATTTAACATTATATTCTTCATTTTCAACCAGTTTAAATTTAACTACACCGGAATTTGATTTATATGTTACTTTGTTATTATCTCTTCCTATAACTTCAAAACTTAATTCCTTTGCAATAGGAGCATTCCCGCAAGAACCACAAAGTACATCAAATGTAAATTCTTTCTCAATAGGTTGAACCGGCGGTTGTGATTCCTTATTTTTTAATAATAAACTTTTTATTTCGATATTTCCATTCATTAACCTATAAATAGGTGTTCCAAAGTCAGAAACTCCTTTTATACAAGTAAATGTAACATCTTCCATTTCATATTTGACATTGGAAATTAATTTTATAGTATATGTTTTATTTTCTTCAACTCCAAAATTAATTGCACTATTATTATCCGGTTTTACAATTTTGGTTTTTCCATCACTTGTAACTTCAAATGATACATCCTTTATGCTTGATCCTTTTTCGTCTGTTACCAATAATGCTTTACTAATTTCATCTTCCGGATTAGATGGATTTGGAGTAGGAACTACAACCCCTTTCTTTTTTCAACTGTAATTGTATCAGCATCATCTTCTCCATCAAAAGAATATTCACCGTCTTCAACAGTTAAAAAGATATCATTTGCTTCGTAATAATTATTTTCTTCTAGAAAAACACTGTAAACGCCATCTTCCAATTTAGGCATTTGCGCGATTCCATCTTTAGAAGTAAATTCTCCAACTTTTTTTAGCGGATAACCTGTCTTAATTGTAAATTTTAATTCTCCAACAGTATTCTCGTTTTTCTTATTCTTCTTATCCCAAGTAACAACTTTTACTGGATGTGTTTCTTCGGCTTTTGTAAAAATATTTGAACTAATAATAGTTGTAAATACAATAATTAAAGCCAAAATACCTGATAAAATTTTCTTGATTTTCATTTTTTACTTCCTCTCTATAAAAATATACAATATGTTTTAGACTAATAAACATACAATACTATTATATATTTATATATATCAAAGTCAATACAGAAAAGCATTTCATTTAAAAATTTAATATTTATAATTTAAAAATAAGATAATCTTATAAAAAATAATTTAAAATTTCCAAAATACTTATCAATAGATTTAAGAACTTAAAAATGATATTTTAACAAAAAAAACGATTAAGAAGAAATCTTAATCGTCAAAATCTTATAAAATAAATATTAAATTACAATCCACGTTTGAAGAATTTACGGAATTCAGAAACTTCAGCAACACTTTGTGAAATTGATACTTTATATTTTGCACCGTTTACAAATCCTGGATCAAATGTTATAGGTTCAAATTGATAATGTACATTTTCTTTATCAGCAACACAATAACCTACAAATGTTTTTATTGTTGCTCCATTTTCTTTATTAAAGAATTCTGGTTCTCCATATTCTGATAATGTAGCATTTACATTAATTATAACAACTTCTCCCTCTTTATATCCTACAATAAAATTACTATGTTTTGTAACTTTTACAACAACAGCATTAGTCTCATTTTGCATATGACAGTAAATTAACTTATATTCGTCGCCGTTTTCTACACAAGAATTGAAAATTTCACGCATCCTTGCCTTATTTTTTCTGTTATCCTCATCACTTGCTCCTGTTATAGCTTTTTTAACAATATCAAATAATCCCACTATTATTTCCTCCTATATTAATATCATTATTAAAAATTTTTTCACTAAAATTATATCATTTTACAAAACACATGTCTATATTATCACATAAAAAAGTAAGGAACAAATATAAATCTGTTTCTTACTTAATATTAACTACTTATTTTTATTTTTTATAGATGCCTTTATAAAACCGTCAAATAATGGATGAACTTTATTTGGTCTTGATTTGAATTCAGGGTGGAATTGACAAGCAACAAAATAATCACTTCCAGTAAATTCTATAATTTCTACTAAATCAAGTTCAGGATTTATCCCGGAGAAAATAACACCGGCCTTTTCCAGTTCTTCTCTATATTTATTATTAAATTCATATCTATGTCTATGTCTTTCTTGAATTATTTCAGAATTGTAAAGTTCTCTTGCTTTAGAATTCTTTAGAAGTTTACAATCATAATTACCAAGTCTTAAAGTTCCACCAATATTTTCAACATCAAATTGATTTTCCATCAAATCTATAACTGGATATTTTGTAGTATCATCTTTTTCAGTTGAATCTGCTCCTTCTAGATTTGCAACATTTCTAGCTATATCTATAATTGCAATTTGCATTCCAAGACAAATACCAAAATAAGGAATATTATTTTCTCTTGCATATTTACTTGTTGCAATCATTCCTTCGATACCTCTGCCTCCAAATCCACCCGGAACAATAATTCCATCAAGCCCTTTAAATACTTCTTTAGCATTTTCTTCATTAACTTCTTCGGAATTTATCCAACGAATATTAATCTTATGAGCATTTTTGTAACCAGCATCTATCAATGCTTGAGAAACAGAAAGATAAGCATCATGAAGTTGAACATATTTTCCAACAAGTCCAATTTCTAATTCTGTTTTTACATTTCTATAAGAATCAATCATTTCTTTCCAATCATTTTTTACAATTGGTTTTCCTTCAAGAGATAGTTTATGTAAAACATACTCATCTAAACCTTGTTCTTGTAATTTAACAGGAACTTCATATATAAAATCTACATTTTCTGATTGTACTATAGCACCCTTTGGAACATCACAGAAAAGACTGATTTTATTTTTTATTTCATCAGAAATTCTTTCAGGACTTCTAACAACTATTATATTTGTCTTTATTCCTTGACTCATAAGCTCTTTAAAAGAATGTTGTGTAGGCTTAGTCTTTAATTCATTAGATCCAGGTATTGTAGGTACTAAAGTAATATGAATAAATAAAACATCCTCTTTTTTGTTTTCCGCATGAATTTGTCTAATAGCTTCAATAAAAGGAAGTGATTCAATATCTCCAACAGTTCCCCCAATTTCAGTTATGATTATGTCAGCTTTACTTTCTTCTGCAGCCTTATAAACATATCCCTTTATTCTATCAGTAATATGAGGAATTACTTGAACAGTCGCTCCATTATAATCTCCTCTACGTTCTTTTTGGATTACTTCACTATAAATTCTTCCTGTAGTAACATTACTTCTTTGAGTAAGCTCTTCATCAATAAATCTTTCATAATGCCCTAAGTCTAAATCAGTTTCTGCTCCATCTTTTGTTACAAAAACTTCACCATGTTGATAAGGACTCATAGTACCCGGGTCAACATTTATATAAGGATCAAATTTTTGCATAAATACACTAAATCCTCTATCCTTTAAAAGTCTTCCTAAACTTGCCCCACAGATTCCTTTCCCTATTCCAGAAACAACTCCTCCGGTAATAAAAATAAATTTACTCATCATATCCTCCTAAAAAAATTGGTCTTTTTTATCTCTAAATAGAGAAAAAAAAACCAATTTACCAAAATTTAATTTATTCTATTATACTTTATTTTTCTTATACTAATATGATAAAATATTTTTTAAATTATGTCAAGTACAAAAACAAATTATTTAATAAATTATATTCTTGATCTCAATTTTAATATCTTATAAAGTCTTAGTACTGAATAAATATAAGAAGCTAACCTCATTGTTACACCATATTCATCTTTTATATTCATTATTTCGTTATATGCTAATAACATTTTATATTCTACTTTATTTAAAACATCATCTTCTGTCATATCAATACCTGATATATTTTGAACCCATTCAAAATATGAAGCAATTACTCCACCTGAATTTGCTAAAATATCAGGAATTACTCCAATATCCTTTTGCCTTAAAATTCCATCGGCAATATAATCAACAGGACCATTAGCACCTTCAACAATTAATTTTGCTCTAATTTTTTTTGCTTCTTCTTCTGTAATTGCATTTTCTAAAGCACAAGGAATAAGCACATCTACATCTAAAGAATAAAATTGATCAATTGAAATATGTTTAGCATTTTCATAGTTAATTAAAGTATTATATTTTGCAAAATGAGAAATCAACTCTGAAATATTAAAACCGTCTTCATTATAGATTGTATAGATGCCGTGTTCACTATCATACTCTGAAATTGACAAAATATTACCACCCATTCTTGCTAAATGTTTTGCAGTATTAGATCCTACATTACCAAAACCTTGAATTGCAATCTTTGAATCCTTGATATTAACACCAATTTTCTTTAGTGATTCTCTTGTAATAACAGCAACTCCTACACCTGTAGCTTCTTTTCTACCATAAGAACCACCAAAACCTAATGCCTTACCTGTAAAAGTAGCAAGTGTATTATTACCGGTTAATTTTATATATTCATCTAACATCCAAGCCATAATTTTTTCATTAGTATTTACATCAGGAGCAGGAATATCAAATCTGTCTCCAATATATTTATAAAGTTCTTTTACATAACCTCTTGAAAGTTTTTCAAGTTCATTTTCAGATAATTCATCTACATCTACAATTATTCCACCTTTTCCGCCACCGAAAGGAAGATGAGTAGCTGAACATTTTAAACTCATCCAAATAGAGAGAGCTTTAACTTCATCGCCATTTACAGAAGGATGAAATCTGATACCCCCTTTATATGGCCCCATAACATCACAATGTTGCGAACGATAGCCTTTAAAAATCCTGAATTTTCCATCATCCATTTTAACAGGAATATTTATTTCAATAGTTCTTTCAGGTTCTTTTAAAAGTTCATATAAACTACCATCTAAATTTAAAATTTCACAAGATTTTTTTAAAATCATTTGGACATTTTCTAACGGATTTACACTATGCATACAATTCTCCTATAAATAATTTTCCCATTCTAAATATAAATTTTCCTTTTCTTTTATCAACTTAGATAAATCTTCGCTAATTTTTAAAAATTTATCTTTATTATTAAAAATTTCAGGATTTTGAATATCTTTGTTTAAAAGTTCAATTTTATCTTCAATTTCAAAAATTTTATTTTCAATTTCCTGTAATTTTTGTTTTTTAGCTCTTTCTTGTATTTCTATTTCTCTTTTTTTCTTCTTCTCTTTTTCAACTTCTGTTTTTGAAATTACTTTTTCTTCTACTTCATTTTTTTCATTTAACTTTTCTAAAAAATAGTCATAATTTCCATAAAATTCAGTTATTCTTTCGTCTTCCAAATACCAAATCTTATTGACTACCTTATTCAAAAAATATCTATCATGTGAAATTGTTAATACAGTTCCTGAATAATCAACAATTGCTTTTTCTAAAATCTCTTTGCTTTCGATATCCAAATGGTTTGTAGGTTCATCTAAAAGCAAAAAATTAGATTTGGATAACATAAGTTTCAAAAGTTCAAGTCTTGCTCTTTCTCCACCACTCAGTTCTCCAACTGACTTAAACAAATCCTCATCATAAAAGTTAAATTTTGCAAGATGACTTCTAACTTCAAAATTATTCATTCTTGGATAAGCATCCCAAAATTCTTCCATAACAGAATTTTGATTATTCAAAGTTTTTTGTTCCTGATCATAGTATCCAAGTGAAACTCTGGCACCTAAATCACAACTACCTTTAATTGGCTTTAAATCTTTACAAATAATTTTAAATAGAGTTGTCTTTCCAACTCCATTTTTACCAACAAGACCAATCTTATCTCCTTTGTATATATTTAGGTTTATATTATCAAATAAATTCTTATCAACAAATCCCATTGATAAGTCTGAAATTGTCAAAACATCTTTTCCAGATTCAACTTCCGGAACAAGTTTTAATTTCATAGAATTTTTATAAATTTCAGGATTTTCAACTAAATCAATTTTTTCAAGCAGTTTACGCCTTGAACTTGCCTGTTTTATAAATCGATTATTTCCATAATTTTCAAATCTTTGGATAATTTCTTTTTGTCTTGAAATCTCTTTTTGCTGCTTTTCATAGAGATGTCTATTTATTTCAAACTCTTTTTCACGTCTTGAAACAAATTCATCATAACCACAATTAAAACTTTTCAATTTCTTATTTTCTATCGAAAAAATCCTATTACAAACAGAATTTAAAAAATATCTATCATGTGAAATTATTAGACAACTTCCCTTGTAATCTCTAAGATAAGATTCTAAAAACTGAATTGACTCTATATCTAAATGGTTAGTAGGTTCATCGAGTAAAATCATATTTGACGGTTTAAGTAAAATTTTAGCTAGATGCAATCTACTCTTTTGTCCACCACTCAAATTATTTACAGATTTGGAAAAATCCGACTCTAAAAAGCCAAGTCCGAACAAAACTCCTCTAACCTTTGAGTTATATGAATAACCGCTATTCTCTTCAAAATAATGTCTTTTACTTTCATAAATATCAAAAAGTTTATGAATTTCATCTTCACTTAAATTTTTATTTCCCATTTCAATTTCTAATTCTCTAATTTCTTTTTCAAGTAAAATTATATCTTCAAAAACTTCCAAACACTCTTCATAAACTGTTTTATCGCTTGTATATGAAATATTTTGCCTTAAGATAGATAAATTTACATTTTTAGCAAAATTTATATCTCCACTATCAAAAGATAAATCTTTAGTCAGAATGTTAAATAAAGTAGTTTTTCCACTCCCGTTATCTCCAACAATTCCTACCTTATCTCTATCAGAAATTGAAAATGTCAAATCTTCTAATATATTCTCATTCAAAAACGACTTAGTTAAGTCATTAACACTTAAAATAATCATAAAGCACCCTTTTGGAAAATAAACTTGGATTCAAAAGAACTAACCTTTCCAACCGCAAGTAAAACACTAAAATAAATATATGCAGTTTGATGCCAAAGTATTGTAACATCCAACATACCATGTAAAATAACAACAACTGTTAAAGCAATTACAAGTCTAAATAAATTTCTTTTTCTTATACTATATACTAACTTAAATATTCCAATAAAAAGCGGAGCAATTACTAAAATACCGACAATTCCGAAATTTATAAGTATATCTAATACAATATTATGAGCATGATTAGCAGGATGAGTTACCCAACTTGTATTTTGATATGCCATAGGACCACTTCCAAACAAATAAGTTTGTTTAAATAATTTTATTGCATTTTCCCAAATCTCTTTTCTTGTTCCTAAAGAATTACCAATAAATTCATATCTAGGAAAAATCCTGTTTGAAAAAATCATTAGGATAACTATAACTACTGTAAATACTCCAAGAAATGCAAATACTTTTTTATTATTTTTTGTTAAAGAAAGTACTAAGGTTGCAATTAAAATTGTAGGTAAAGCAGTTCTGTTTTCAGTTAAAAAGAGAACAATGAATGCAAGTGTACTTACACACAAAAAATACAATCTATTATTTTTATCCTTATTAGATAAAAAGTAATACATCGCTATTATAATTATAAATTCACATATTGTCGCATAATAATTTGTATTAAAAAACGATGATATAGGTCTATGCAAAGACATATATTCTATAAATTCATACATCTTTAAATTCATACTTAATTTCTTATACAAAACTGAAAGAATAGTTAAAATAAAACAAAATATCGAAACAAGCATATATAAATTTATAATTTTTGAAAATAATTTTCTATTTATAATTGTTCTATAATACATAAAAAACATGGAGAATTCAAATATAATAATTGAAACTCCTATACCATATAAATTTTGTTTTAAAACAGATACAATAAATATAAGACCTGTAAATGCTAAAATATTCTTAACATAAGGAGTTCCTTTTAATACAGGAATAATTTTTCCGGTTACTAATAAATAGAAAAATAGAGCATTAAACGAAAAACTAAAAATAAAAGGTAAAAATACCGTAAATGAAACTATTAAAATTAAAAGTTCATCTACATTAAGCTCATACTTTTCTAATATTCCATTAACATAATTCATATATTTTAAGCCTCTCATAAGCTATCTAACAATATTTTTAAGTTGTAATTATTAACAACTTTTATTAATAATAAAATTTTAATCTAATATAAGTTTTATATATAAATTTTCTCAAAAAACAAATACAATTATTGTACTTTTCACTAAATTGATAATCTTTAAAACACTAAAATTTTTAATAAAACTTATTCCAATTATAGCATAAAAACAAAAAAATAAAACTCTTTAAAAAGAGTTTTATCCTATAATTATAAAGCATCAAGTTTTATAAAAATAACTTAATAAAAATATTCAACATAACTTATCTTACACCAGGATAATCTTTTAGACTATTCATATAATATGTAAGAGTCAATAGGCTTCCATCTAAATGTACATTTTCCAAAACAACATTTTTTGGTAATTTTAAGTCAATAGGTGCAAAGTTCCAAATTCCCTTTATACCACAAGCAACTAATTTATCTGTAATTTCTTGTGCAGGTCTAGCAGGAATTGCCAAAATAGCAATATCAACTTTTTCTTTAGTAACAACTTCTTCCAACTCTGAAATATCTTTTACAACAACGTCATTTTGTTTGCTTCCGATGATTTCTGGAGAATTATCAAAAATTCCTACAACCTTAAAGCCTTTTTTTCTAAATCCACTATAATTTAACAATGCACTTCCGATATTTCCAAATCCAATAATAACTACATTATAAGGTTTATCAACACCCATAATTTTTTCTAATTCAATTTTTAACTCTTCAACATTGTATCCATAACCTTGTTGTCCAAATGCTCCAAAATGATTCAAATCTTGTCTAATTTGTGAAGCAGTCAAACCTGTAATTTTACTTAATTCTTGGGAAGATACTCTAATTATTCCCTTATCTCCAATAAGTTCAAGGTATCTATAATATTTAGGTAAACGTTTTATAACTGCAACAGAAATTTTCTCATCTAACATAATAGCCTCCTACCATCTTTTTCTTTTTTAATTAATTTTTTTAATATGTAAATTTAAAAACGTACTCCCGTTTTAAGTATTATAACACCTATTCAAATTTATTGCAATATTTTTTACAATGTTTTTTACAATACATAACTAATTTCTTTAATCTTTGTCAGTTTATTCCTACTATAATAAAAATTTTTTAATACTTTTTAAACAAAATATCTTGAAAAATGTAAATAAAAGTTTTAAAATATAGTTAATATATTTTAGGAGGTAAACTTGAATAACTTTGAAATAATAAAAGAATGTCCAATTTTTGAAAATTTTACAATAGATGAAATAATGGAAATATTTTCAGTAGTTTCCTTTTACGAAAAACAATACAAAAAAATGATATAATTCTAGCTGAAAATACGAAAATAGAATATTTTGGAATAATTACAAATGGAAAAATAGCTGTGTCAAATTTTGACTACTTTGGAAATAGAAACATACTTAATGTTTTTGAAAAAGGAGATTCATTTGGTGAAGCCTTAGTTTCATTAGAAATGCAAATCCCTCATGAAGTGATTTCTCTTACAAATTCATCTGTAATCTGGATTAAATATAAAAGTCTTTGTAAATCTCAAAATTACCAAAAAATTCTAAATAATTTTTAATTATAATCTCTATGAAAAATTTAATTTTAAATAAAAAATTACACATTTTATCTAAGAGAACTACAAGAGAAAAAATTTTAGAATATCTTTCTAATCAAAAAAAGCTTCTATCATTAGATAGTAACTTTGAAATAAATCTAAATAGAAATGAAATGGCAGATTACCTAGCACTAGATAGGAGTAATCTTTCAAGAGAGCTTGGAAAATTAAAAAAAGAAGGAATAATAGACTTTGAAAAAACAAATTTAAACTACTATAAAAGACCTGTAAAATCACAGGTCTTTTGTTTTAAGAATTTAATTGTTCCAATCTCCATTAATAATTTTTCTATAATTTTCCGGATCAGTATCTCCTTCTGTATTAATCAAAAGAATAACAGAATTTTCATCTATTTTCATTTTTTCTTAATCTCTTCCATAGAAGGTTCTGCCAAAACTCCAAGTAATGCACCCATTGTTGAAGCACCTGATTCTCCAGAAATAATTTTTAAATCTTCTCCTTTATTAAAGGCGTAGGCTCTCATTCCATCAACTGCCATTTCATCAGAACCGGAAATGTAAAAATCAGTATAATTCCATATAATTGGCCAAATAAGACTACAAGTTGTTCCGCAATTCAATCCTGCCATAATAGTTGTTGGAGCTCCACCTACAGAATAAGATTTACCATCTCCTATCTCTGCAGAACGATAAATACAATCTGCAACATTTGACTCCACAATAGTAAATATAGGTTTTTATTTTTATAATGTTCTACAAAATATGCAATCATTCCACCAGCCATTGAACCAACTCCTGCCTGTAAAAAAATATGTGTAGGAATTACATTTAATTTTTCTAACTCATCAGTGATTTCATAAGCCATTGTAAGATACCCTTGAATAATCCAAGTCGGAATTTTCTCATATCCATCCCAAGATGTATCTTGAATTAATATCCAACCATGTTTTTTACTCATTTCTAAAGCATATTTTACTGTATCATCATAACTTAAATCTGTAATCTCTACTTCAGCAGGTCCAACTTTACGAATTGCTTCTGCACGAACTTCCGCTGTTCCATAAGGCATATATACATGAGCTTTACATCCAAATAATCCTGATGCCCAAGACACACCTCTACCATGATTTCCGTCTGTACATGTTACAAATTCAATCTGCTCAAGTCTTTTTCTATACTTATCAGATAATAAATCATTTAAACTTGTAGTATCCGGATTAAGATTTAATTCATCACATAAAATTCTAAACATCGCATAGCTTCCACCAAGCCCTTTAAATGCATTTAGTGAAAAACGCTTTGATTCATCTTTTACATAGATTGCACCAACATTCAACTTTGAAGCTAAATTAGTAAGACAAATTAGTGGAGTTTTCTTGTATTCCTCAATTTGCTTATGAAATTTCAATACAGCCTTCGCCTGTTCTTCTCCATATAATTTTATATCCAATTCCTTTTTTGTATTTGAACTTTCAAGAACTTTTATCTTTTCAAATTTACTATCCATTTTAAAATCTCCTTTCAAATTGACCGTAAAATTATAAAACTTAAAATTTAATATTCATTATCTATTTCATCTAATTCATCCTCAGTACATTTTCTTAAAATATGTTTTACTTTATTAAGTGGATAAGGAACATATTTTTCCTTATAATATTCTACACTTTTAACTTCCACTATTTCCACTTTGTTTTTATCTCCTGCAGGAACTAAAACATAATCTCCCTCACTGATGGAATCATCTGTAGTTATATAATAATAGTATTTATATGAATTTCTAAATTCAACTTTGCAATAAATAAATTCTCCATACTCACGTCTTGGCTTATCATAAAAATCCTTACTTAAAACTTCAATTTTATAAAAATATATCATAAAACTCTTAATTTCTTCAATTATTTCTTTCCATTCATAAGGAAGTCCTTCTTTATCATAAGAACCCTTAAGAACTTTTCTAGGAGATTTTTTAAAATCTACAATCATCTCATAATCTCTTTTTTCGTTAGGAATTTCAACAAAATTATCATTTTTTTCTCTAGTCTCAAGCATATTTGGATCATATAAAGCCTCTAATAAATCTTTAAAATGTTTATTTACATTTAATTTCATATAATAATTTACATCATCACTTATCTGAGTATGTTCAATAGAATTGCTATCCCTATCTAAAATAAGTTTTTCAGTATATACAAAATCCTTATTATCTACATTTTTAACATTCTTATAATCTAACTGAATTCGATTAATTTTATCATACTCATAATTATCAAATAAAATTAAATTATCATAATTCAATATTTCTCTAATTTTTTCGGAAAGACTTTCTCCATCAACTCTTATATTATATCTTAAATTACCTTCATATCTATAACTTTCATAATCTGAATCTGTAAGTTCCATTTGCCAATATCCAATTTCTTTTGAATGTTCTAAACTGTAATAAACATAATTATCCTCTAAAAATTTAGAAATCAGCTTAAAAATTTTCTTTACTTCTTTATCATCAATTTTAAAATTCTTTATACTTGTACTTTCCTTTTGCTTTTTCCAATAATAATAATTTGAAACACAGACCTCTCCATTAATATTTATAAAAATATTCTGTTCAATCTCCTTAAGTTCTTCATTAGGAAATCTATAACCAACATTATTTGAAGTTATTTTTATCTCATTTATTTTCTTTCCAATTGAAAAAGGATTCATCCTTAAAACATTAAGAATATGAGTAAAAATACAATCAATACATAAGCGATATTCTTTTATATCTCTACAATATTTAAAACCTTTAAATTTAATTAGTAAAATTGATGTAAGAGCAGCTAAATCTAAATAATGCTCTATAACATATTTTAATTTAATATGAGATTTAATTTTTCTAAAGAAATTCTTTGAAAAACGCAAGCCTGAACTTTCAAAAATATCTAATTTACAATATTCATTAAACATCTTATTAAAATTTTCTTAAATTCATATTCATTTACATTAGTAATATAATCTTTCCAATTATTTATAAATTGATAAAGACCTAATTTATCCATAATTACTCCATAAAAATATTTTAACAATTATTTTTAAAAATAGATTTTATAAAAAAATTCATATCATCTAAATTTTTGAATTTTTAACTGTCAACTATGAAAAAATTAAATATTTAATAGATTTTATAAATATTATTTTATTAATAATATTTATAAAATTTTCTAATAATACTGCTCATATTACATATAAAATGTAAGATATTTAATTACAAAAATAATTATTAAGATTTAAATAATACATTATATTCTTCAATTCTTCTACGTTATCTATTTTTTTGATTTACACTTATAGCAAACTCTGTACCCTCTATAAATAATCATTCTAATACAATAAGCTATAATTATATTTAATTCGTTTGGCTTTAAATTTTTCAAATCCCAATTAAATTCATTTTTTCCCCAGTAAATAGGTCTCTTATTTTCATCAACCATTTCATTCAAATAATTTTCGACTATAAAATCATCCCAATTTTTATTTTTATCAATCCATTCTGTCTTTATCCAATAATGTAAATTACTTTTCGATGACCTGAGAGATTTCCCATGTTCTATTTTTTCCCTAATTTTATCATCTTTTAAACTATCTCCATCTTTCTTCTCATTATTAAATATCTGTTTTATAAGATATAATTTTCGAGAAAAATTATCTGTTCCAACCTTTCCTCCCAAATTTCCTCCTTCACCTATTGGCAAGTAATTTCCAACTGTATGATAAATGTCTTTAAAAATTTTAAATAAACGAATTGACTCTAAATCAGAATTTTCATCTATAAATTTAAATACAGATACTGTTGTTAATACATCTCCAACGATATCAATAGAGTATTTTTCATCTTCATTATTTTTAGAAAGCCATGCTCCAGATGTTGTCATTTGATTCCTTTTCTTATTATATTTATTAAACTTATATTTTTCTAGAAAATCGTACTTTGTTTTATAAATATTTACAATTTCTTCTGATACCTCGGTATGTTCACATTTCTCAGATTTAATTTCTTTTAAATAAGGATATTCATTTATAATGTTTTTCAATTTATACATCTCCTTTCTGAATCTCAACTACCACTTCACAATGCACTGTTTTACTAAACATATCACATAGTTTTACTTTCTTTAATTCAAATCCACTGTCGATAAAATATTTTAAATCTCTTGTAAGTGTCGCTCTATTACAACTTACATATACAACTTTTTTGATATCATTTTTGATAATAGTATCTACAACCTTTTTATCAAGTCCTTTTCGTGGAGGATCTACGGAAATTATATCTATATTATTGTTTTTTAATATTTCTTCAATTTTTTCTTCACTTTTACCATATAAAAACTCAACATTTTTCACATCATTTAGTTTTAAATTTTCTTTAGCGTCTTTTACTGCATCTTTTACAACTTCTACACCGATTACCTTTTTAAAATTTTCTGAAAAATATATACTTGTTGTTCCTATTCCAGAATATAAATCCAATAAATTTTTATCTTTGTTTTCTCCTAAAAAATCTTTAGCTATTTTGTATAAATTTTCAGTTTGAAATCTATTTACTTGAAAAAAGCTCTTTGGAGAAATATTAAATTCATATTTTCCGATTTTATCAGTAAAATTCTTCTTTGAAAATATTAATTTACTTTCTTGTCCCATAATTATACTTGCTTTTTTAGGGTTTATATTTATATATCCACTTACTAATTTTTCATATTCATTTAAACTTTTTACAAAATTTTGAGCTTCTACTATATTTTCTTTTACAACAACTGTAATCATAATCTCAGACTTGTAATTTGACCTTATGCTGATATTTTTTAAAATTCCATCATCAGTATTTACATCATAGGACTTAATTTTAAATTCTTTTAATTTTCTTGTAAAAATGGTAAAAATTCATTTATACTCTCATCACTTAATGGACAATTTTCAAGTTTTATTTTGCTTTCCCCATTATCCACACAGTAACAAAGTTCAAAATTTTCATTTGTCTTTAATTCAATTTTATTTCTATAATTTAAGTTGTTTTTATTTTCTAAAATTTCAACATTTTCTAATTCTATGCCTATATTTTTTCTAAGGCTGTCTAAAAACATCTTTTTCTTTAATTCAAGTTCTTTTTCATATTTTAAATTTATAAAATGATAGATATCTGTTAGTTTTTCATCGTATAGATTTTCTCTGTATTCACTATATTTCAAATATTTTTTAACAAATCCGTTAGAAAATTTTTTCTTTTTTTGAGTAATTTCAACATCTACAATATCTCCAACAAGTCCACCTTTTACAAAAACTATTCCCTCTTCACTTTTTGCAACTCCAAGTCCCTCATTAGTATTGTCAATTATTTCTAAATTTCTTAATTCCATTATTTTCCTCTTTGTCTTGTAATTTCATATAATCCAAGTTTTGTAAATCCATGAAAATTCCAAATCTTATTATCAAAAATTTGTATTTCCTTAATTTTTTCTTCCAAAATTTCTTTTTCTTTTGTTTTCATATTTATAAAATCTACAATTATTATTCCCGAAATATCTCTAAAAGAAATCTGTCTAATAATTTCCTCAATTGCAATTAAATTTACAGATAATGCATTTTTACTTTTATTTGTTTCATTTGTTTTTTCTTTGAATTTACATCTATTACCGTAAGAGCTTCTGTTTCTTCTATAACTATATTTATATCTTCAACTTCAACTATCTTTTTATTTAATCCCTCTAGATATACTCCGATATTGTAGTCATATCTTGGAGAGTATTCCTCATCGTATTTTAATTCACTTTTCAAAAATTTATTATCTTTAAAACTCTTATATATCTCTTTATCATTTAATATACAGCAATATTTTTCATTATCAAATAGAAAGTCCTCTAAAAAATTCTCCTTTTTGTAGATTAATTTCGGAACCGGTAAATTATGTAAACTATCTACTATTTCTTGCATTTTTTTTACATTTTTTCTTATATCATTCAATAAAGTGTCTTCATCACAATCGACACTTTTTGTTCTCAATTTTACTGAAAAATTTGATTTTATATTTTTTATTTTACTAAATCAAAGTTATGTTCTTTTAATTTTTTGAAATCAAAATATCTTCTCTATTTTTGTAAGATATAACTGAAAACATTGAAGAAACAGAAAAATTCATTGAAACATTTGGTGCTTTTTCTCCTGCATTTATTTTGTAAATCTCAACAAAAATAACATCTCCAACTTTTACTTCTCCAATAGTATCTTTAAAGTCTAAAAATCCATTTTTTCCATTTTTAAGTTCTACAAAAAAACATTGTAATGAATCAACTTTTTTTACAACCCTTACTCTATATATATCTCCAATTTCAAAATCACTAAATACTTTTACAAAATAGGAGTTTAACTTTGAATTTATAACTTTTCCATATTCAATTTTTTCTTCATTTTTGTATATAAATAAATAATCTTTCAAAACTTTCTCCTATTCAACATATTCAAAATTATTCTTTTTATATAAAAATTTTTTCAACAACCCACAAAAATATACACAAAAAATATAATTAAGCTGTGCAAGATTATAATTATACTCTAAAATTAAATTTCTATCTTCTCTAATATTTCTCTCTTCACTTAAATTTTTCAATTTTTTAAAAATCTTATTAAATTGATAATAATAAAAACTTTGATGTATCACTAAAATAGCAATACTAACTAAAAACATAATATTAAAAAATAATTTAATCATAAAAACTCCATAAAAAAAGAACTTGGTTAATCCAAGTTCTATTTTACCATAAATTTATCTATAAGTTAACTACTTTCTACATATATCCCATTCCAGGATTCATTCCGCCAGGCATTTGTCCCATTGGTTCATCTTTAGTTACATCAGCAACAGCAGCTTCTGTTGTTAAAACCATAGATGCCACACTTGATGCATTTTGAAGTGCTGATCTAGTAACTTTTGTAGGATCAACAATTCCATTTTCAAGCATATTTACATATTTTTCACTTAAAGCATCAAAACCAATTCCAACTTCAGCATTCTTAACATTTTCAACGATAACTGAACCTTCTAAACCTGCATTGATTGCAATTTGTCTGACCGGTTCTTCAAGTGCTTTAACAATTATATTAACACCTGTTCTTTCGTCTCCATTAGTTTTTTCAAGAAGTGCTTTAACTTTTGGAATTACATTTAACAATACAGTTCCACCGCCAGGAACAATACCTTCTTCTACCGCTGCTCTTGTAGCTGCAAGTGCATCTTCTATTCTTAACTTTCTTTCTTTAAGTTCTGTTTCAGTAGCTGCACCAACTTGAATTACTGCAACTCCTCCAGCAAGTTTAGCAAGTCTTTCTTGTAATTTATCTCTATCATATTCAGAATCGCTTATTTCTATTTGATTTCTAATTAAAGCAACTCTTTCTTCAATAGCTGATTGTTCTCCTGCTCCATTAACGATAACAGTAAGTTCTTTTCCAACAGTTACTCTTCTTGCCTTACCTAACATTTCAATAGAAGTTTCTTTTAATTCATATCCTAAATCTTCTGAAATAACTGTACCACCTGTTAAAATTGCAATATCTTGTAGCATATCTTTTCTTCTATCACCAAAAGCAGGTGCTTTTACAGCTACACAGTTAAATGTTCCTCTTAATTTATTAACAACAAGAGTTGCCATTGCTTCGCCTTCTACATCGTCAGCAATAATTAAAAGTGGTTTTCCTTGTTGAACAATTTGTTCTAATACAGGTAAAACTTCTTGAATATTAGTAATCTTTTTATCAGTAATTAAAATATATGGATCTTCAAGTTCAGCTTCCATTTTTTCAGTATTAGTTACCATATATGGAGAAACATATCCTCTATCAAATTGCATACCTTCAACAACTTCTAAAGTTGTTCCCATACTTCTAGATTCTTCAACAGTGATAACACCGTCTTTTCCAACTTTTTCCATTGCATCAGAAATTAATTTTCCAACTTCTTCATCGGCTGCAGAAATTGATGCTACTTGAGCAATACTTTCTTTTGTTTCAACAGGTTTTGAGAATTCTTTAATTCCTTCAACAGCCTTATCAACTGCTTTTTTAATTCCCTTTTGAATAATCATTGGATTTGCTCCTGCTGCAACATTCTTTAAACCTTCTCTGATAATTGCTTGTGCTAAAAGTGTTGCTGTAGTTGTACCATCACCTGCAACATCATTTGTCTTAGTTGCAACTTCTTTAACAAGTTGTGCTCCCATATTTTCATAAGGATCTTCCAATTCAATTTCTCTTGCAATAGTAACACCGTCATTTGTAATAAGTGGTGAACCGAATTTTTTATCTAAAACTACATTTCTTCCCTTTGGTCCAAGAGTAACTTTAACTGTATTTGAAAGTTTATTAATACCAACTTCCATTCCTTTTCTTGCTTCTTCATTAAATTTAATTTCTTTAGCCATTTAAAAACCTCCTAATCTTCAACTACTGCTAAAACATCAGCAATTTTTACAACAATATATTCTTTTTTATCAAGTTTAACTTCAGTTCCTGCATATTTTGAGAATATTATTTTATCTCCAACTTTAATTAAATCTTTTTTATCTTCATCCTTTAAAATTTCATCACCAATTGCTAAAACTTTAGCAACACTAGGTGCTTCTTTTGCAGAAGTAGGAAGAACTATACCTGAACTTGTCTTTTCTTCTACCTCAACCATTTCTATAACTAATTTATCTCCTATTGGTTTTAATTTCATAACATACCTCCTATTAAAGTTATTAGCAGTCTATTAACTTGAGTGCTAATTAATTACAAATATATTATACCACATAAAACATAATTTATAAACATTTTTATAAAAAATTTTATTTAAAATATTTTATTATCTGATTTTATTTTTTCTTTAATAACTAACTCAATAATTTTCCTCGCAATCTATGATAATTTTGATAACAACATCTAAAGAAATATCATCAATTTATTCACATATAATATTTAATATAACAGAAATCTTAACCCAATTAGTGTGAGATCTCTCCGCTTCGGTCGAGATGACGTATTGTTGGATTTTCATTTCAAAGAAAAGTGACGTGAAATATTTTTTACATTCTAACTTGTAAACTATAAGTAACTTTTAGTATCAAAAAATCACTCAATTAGATTTTACTCTATTTGAGTGATTTTAAATTTAGAAGATTAATTAAATTGTAATATTATTTCTTCTCATTTTCCTTTTCTTCTGATTTTTTTGATTTTCAGTTTTTGATTTTTCTTCTACTTTCTTTTCTTCAACTTTTTTATCTAAATTATTAAGCTCTTTATTTTCTACAATATCTTTATTTGAATCTTCCTTTATATTATTTTTTTCTTCTGATTTTAGAGATTTATCCTTATTTGAGTTTTTATCATCTTTATTTTCATCAGCTTTTTTATCCTCAAAATTAGGAATGTAATTATTATCTTCTTCATCTTCATAATCTTCATCATCTGAAACAGCTTTTTTTGGCGCTTCAGGTAATTTCTTTTTATATCTAATCTCTCCATTTACTTTTTCAAAATCAGCTAAACTGAATGTTAATGTCTCATCATTTATATAAACATAAGCAATATCTCCAATAATATTTACATCTGTTTCATCTTCAAGATTATAAACTTTCATAAGATATTTCACTACTTCTTGTCTATCAACAGTTATTTTAGACTCAATTTCTGCATTTGGATTTTCAATTATATATTTTAGAGCAGATACTATTTCTTTTGCAGTACAATCTCCATATTGACCTGCTTTAGCATTTTGAATAATTTGCTTTATAGTTATTGCATGATAGTGATTCCCATGTAACCAATAAAAAATTCCTTTAGTTTCCCCGTTTGAGCCGTAAACAGCTAATGTTGTATTTAAATCTCCATAATGTCTCATTGCTCTAAGATTACTGTCAAGATATGGAATTACTTTATCTTTTATTTCCGCTTTTACACTTTCATAAGTAAATAATTCATTTTCATCTACACCAATATCAGAATGGTCACTTCCTTCTTTGATATATTCTGCATCAGGATAATGACTTTTTGGGTTTTCGTGAACAACTCCAACTTCCTTATCTCCAATATATAAATGCCAATGATCTCCATGATCTACAATTTTTGTTACACCTTTCGGCCATTCAAATGGTTTTTATTTTCATCTCCGTGATTACCTTGATATTCTCCAAATTCAGCTTCAGGATAAAGTGATTTTGGATTAGTATATGTGATTCCTTCATTCCCCTTTGAATCATAAATATGATAATGGTCTCCGTGTTTTAAAATCTTTACTATATCATATCTGTCAACAGGATTTTTTCCCAAAACATTTACTATATTTAGATTCTTTCTAGCTTCAAATAATTTTTCACTAGCACTTGGAACATTTGGTTTTTCATTTTCTGTATTATCTTGTGAATCTCCATGATTTCCTTTATATTCTCCAACTTCTGCATTTGGATATTTTGAAGTAGGATCAGTATAACTAATATACTCTTTACCACTTTCAGTATATATATGCCAATGATCTCCATGTCTTAAAATCTTTACAACTTTATCTTTTTTCTCTTCAATAATATTTGTATGTGAATAGTTATTTGAATTTCCTCTATTCCTATTAGAACTATGTGAGCCTACATAAGTTCCAACAGTAATATTAGGAAACATACTAGATGGATTTTCATAAGTTAAATATTCTTTTCCATCTGCTGTATAAACATGCCAATGGTCCCCGTGTTTTAAAATTGATGTTACATTTAATCCTCTTAACTTACTCTTTGAAACAACACTAACAAGAGAAAGTGAATTTCCATCGCCTAATTTTGAAGGATCTGTATAAGTAATATGTTCTTTACCGTCTTTCGTAAAAACATGCCAATGGTCTCCGTGCTTATATGACCTGACTATATCATCTTTTTTTATTTCCGCATCAATTAAAACTTCTGTAGTTTCATCTTTTTTATAATTCGTTTCTTTTTCTACAAATTCAAATTTTTTAGTAGAAGATTTTTCCTTTTCTTCCTGTTTTTTTGAACAGCTTGTAAGTAAAATTGCACTACAAACTAAAATCAAATTCATTTTATAAATTTTATTCTTTAAATTTTTACTCATAATATCTCCCTATTCACTAAAAGATTTAACTAAAGCATTTAAATTTAATTCCATTAACTTTAAATATCCCATTTCAATTTCTTCATCTGTCAAATTTTCCATTGTATATAAAGTATCTGTTTTTGTGTTAGTATTTTTAGCAAGTGTTTCTGCTACTTTTGGAGTTGCTTTTCCTTCAAAGAAAATTGTATTTATTTTATATTTCTTAACAAAATCTGCAATTTTTTGAAGTTGCTTTGCTGATGGTTCATCTTCCGGTGATATACCTGTTACTGCAACTTGCTTTAATCCATAATCATTTGCTAAATAGTTGAAAGCGGCGTGACTTACAACAAAATATTTTTGTTTACTCGTAACTTTTGAAAGCTCTGTTTCAAATTTTTTGTCTAAAGCTCTAAATTCATCTTGTGCTTTTTTTAGATTTTCTTTATAATATGCTTCATTTTCAGGATCTATTGAAGAAATTTTTTTATAAATAGTATCAAGTTGAATAATTGCATTTTTTACACTAAGCCAAGTATGTGGATTTATTTTATCATGTCCATGGCTATCTTCTTTTTCATCTCCGTGATTATGTTCTTCTTCCAATCCATCTCCACTTTCTAACAAAGTTAAACCTTGTGATAGATTTAAAAACTTATTTTTATCCTTAACCGTATCTTCAATCGCAGAAATAAAGGATTCCATATTCGCACCATTATATATAATCAAATCTGCTTTTATAATTTCCTGCATATCTCCTGCTTTAAGTTCGAAGGAATGTGGTTCTTGATTTCCTTTTATTATCGTTTTAACTTCCATTTTATCCCCGACAATTCTCTTTGTAAGATCAGTTACAGGGAAAAAAGTAGTATAAATAACTTTTTTGTTTCCTTTTTGTTCAGTGGTTTTTTGTTCTTTAGTTTGTTCATTTTTATTTGATGAACAAGCAACTAAAAACATACAACTAATCATAATAATTGAAATAATTTTTTAAATTTTGTATTCATAAAAATCCCCTTTATTTTTAATGCAAATAATTCTTATTTGTGTTAATATTATACTACTTATTTTTTATTTTTCAATAGTTAAAATCAAAATTTTTACAAAAAAATACTACTTAATTGAAAAATCAATTAAGTAGTTTTTAAATTTTATAAATCGTCTAAATCATCATCTATTACACTTGCTTTTGAATAAGCTGATGGTTTTGCTTCAAAGAAATCTGTCTTTATTGCATTTGGGTCTGAATACTCACTAACCCACTTCATGCTTTCTGGTTCTTCATCATAACCATCATAAAGTTTACCAAAGTTTAAAGCAGTGCTTCTTAAGTTTCCAAGATATTTTATATAATCTTCAACCATTTGCATTGTAAGACCTGGAATATTTTCCCCCAACACGTATTTTCCCCAAGCTATTTCTTGTTCTACACCTGTTTTAATCATATCTTTATATACAGCAACTTTTTCTTCTGTAAATAATTCCGGTTCTTCATTTTGTAATTCTAAAATCATTTTTTTGAATAACCAAAGATGCGTATTTTCATCTCTATTTATATATCTGATTTCTTGTACTGAGCCAGGCATTTTCCCATTTCTTCCTAAATTATAGAAAAACATAAATCCTGAATAGAAGTAAACCCCTTCAAGAATATAATTTGCAACCATTGTCTTTACTAAACTATATGGATCTTTATTTTCTTGAAACTCATTATATAAGTCTCCAATGAATTTATTTCTTGCAAGAAGATGTTCATCATCTCTCCATTGATATAAAATATTTGTTCTTTCTTCAGGAGAACATATACTATCTAACATATATCCATAACTTTGTGAATGGATAGCTTCTTGATAAGCTTGAATAGTAAGACAAAGATTAATTTCATTTGCTGTAATATATTCTCCAATATATGGAAGATTAGCAGTTTGAATACTGTCTAAAAATATAAGAAAACTTAAAACTTTATCAAAAGCAGTTTTTTCATATTCATCTAATATTTTATAATCTTTTAAATCTTGGAATAAATTTATTTCTTCCGGAATCCAGAAATTATTCATGGCATTACGGTACCATTCAGTAGTCCAAGTATATTTTACATTGTTAAAATCATTTAGATTTGTTGTATTTCCATTTATCATTTTTCTTTTTGATAATTCAATATCTCCATTTTCATTAAATAGAGCTTTTTTATTTAATTCCATAATATCTCCTTCCTATGCTGAACAGCTATCGCATTCTTCAATATCTAAACTCTTACTTCTAATATAATAAATACTCTTTAAACCAACTTCACAAGATAAAATCAAAAGATTTAAAATTTGACTCATCTTATAGTCTGTTGTAATATAAAGATTTAAACTTTGTCCTTGATCAATATGTCTCTGTCTAACTCCACCGGCTTTTATAGACCAAGTTTGATCTACTTCGTGAGCATTTTCATAAAGCCAAAATGTTTCAGGAGTTAAATCAGGAGCAACTCTCGGAATAATTGAACCTTTTTTCTCTTCAAGGAAATATCTCATCATAACAGGATCTACACCTGCTGTAGTTCCTGCGATAATAGAAGTTGAACCTGTAGGAGCAACAGCTAAAAGATAAGCATTTCTAAGTCCGTTTTTAGCAACTTTTTCTTTAAGTTCAATCCATTCTTCAGAATTGTATTCTCTTTTTTCAAAATATTTTCCATTTTGCCATTCTGAACCTTCAAAATATTTATAACTTCCTTTTTCTTCAGCAATCTTTGAACTTTCCTTAATAGCAAAATAATTTATTTTTTCATAAACTTTATCCATAAATTCTAAATGTTCTTCTGTTTGCCACATAATTTTATTTTTTACAAGAGCATGATGATAACCACTTGTTCCAAGTCCAATTGCTCTGTATTTTGCATTAGTTATTTTAGCAAAAGGCGTTGGATAGTAGTTTAAGTCAATTACATTGTCCAATGCTCTTATCATTGTAGAAACTACAAATTCCATTTCTTCATCATTTTTTAGGTCAATATTTCCTAGAACTAAACTTGCAAGATTACAAACTACAAAATCTCCGGCTTTAACATCAGTTACAACATGATCTTCTCCATCTATTTGTAAAATTTTATCTTCAACATCTAAAATTTCTTTCATATTTTGCATTATTTCAGTACAAAGATTTGAAGAGTAAATCATTCCCTTATGTGAATTTGGATTTGCATTATTTGCATTATCTCTATTAAAAATAAATGGAGTTCCTGTTTCAACTTGACTCTTTAGAATTAATTTAACTAAATCTTTTACAGTTAAAATTCTTTTATCAAGTCTTGGCTCTTTAATACAAAGTCTGTATTTTTCTTCCCACTCTTCTCCGTAAAAATCTTCCAAACAAAAGCCCATTACTTCTTTTACTTCATGCGGACAGAATAAATACCAATTAGAATTGATATTTTCCTTTGCTAAACGCCAGAATAAATTAGGGAAACAAATAGCAGGGAAAACATCATGAGCTTTCATTCTGTCATCTCCATTATTTGTTCTAAGATTTAAGAACTCCGGAATATCTCTATGCCATACATCTAAATATACAGCACAAGAACCTTGTCTAACTCCTAGTTGATCAACAGCAACTGCTGTGTCATTAGCAAGTTTTATCCATCTGATAACACCACCTGCAACCCCTTTAAATCCACGAATATCTGAACCATTGGCACGAACTTTCCCGAAATATAATCCCATTCCGCCACCATGTTTAGAAACTTGAGCAAAATTATCTATACTTCTGTAAATTCCCTTTAATGTATCAGGAACTGTATCTATAAAACAGGAAGAAAGTTGATGGAACGGCTTTCTTGCATTTGACATTGTAGGAGTTGCTACAGTTGCCTTTAAATTACTAAGCACATCATAAACTTTTTTTGCAAAAGAAACTCTATCTTTTTCAGGAATTGCAAGATGCATCGCAATACCCATAAACATTTCTTGCATTGTTTCAATTACTTTTTTATGTGAATCACAAATTAAATATCTCTTGTATACTAAATCTAAAGATGAATAAGTAAATAACTCATCTCTACTGTTATCTATATACTTTTCAAGCTCATCAATATCATCATTTGAATAATTTTCTAAAATATATTCTCCATATAAATTAGCTTTTGTTAAAACTTGTATCTTTGATTTAAAATCAACAATATGCCATTCTTTTTCATAATTTGAAATTTCTTTATGAATTTTATAAGCATAAATTCTAGCAGAAATATATTCCCAATTTGGATTTTCCTTTGAAGTCAATTCAGAAGATGCCTTTATCAAAAGCTCAACTTTTTCGTTCAAAGTTGAACTCGGTTTAACAAAGGATAAGAACTTTCTACATAATCTGTCAAGCTCATAACCCTCTGTTGAAAAATCTTTTTGAATTTTTGCAAGCACTTCAATCAAACTTTCATCTTCAATATATTCTCTAAAAGAATTTAATTCTTTTCTTAGTGAATTTCTCTTTTCTCTATATAAGATATAACTTTTTAAAGTTTCATAATGATTATTCTTAGTTAAAGTCTTTTCAACATAATCTTGAACTTCTTCAACACTTATACTTGAATTTTCATCCTTATCTTGTAAAATACTTTCAAATACCTCTTCTGCCAATTGTTTTGAAAGTACCTTTTTATCTTCATCACCAACACTAATAAATGCTTTATAAATTGCATTTTCTATTTTAGAAATATCAAATGATACTTCTGATAAATCTCTCTTTATAATCCTCAACAAAATCACCTCCGCAAATTTATACCCATTATAAAACAAAATATATATAGAAATCAAATTTTATTTTTAACTATATATAGTATGTTTTATAGTATTTTCAAAAATTTTTTGGTGGAAATAAAAATATCACTACAAGTAGTAAAAAATTTTTTTAAATTTTTCTTAAACTAAGAATATAATAAAAAATATGATATAATATTCGTGATAATAAAAATTTTTTATGAAAGGAAAATTCATGAGACTTAGAAAAAAATGGTGGGCAGTTCCGGAAATGAAAGAAAATGCTCAAGTAATATTTAATGCAGAAACTTAAAAGGAAATGGAACGAAGAATTTAAAATATAATCCAATAAATCTTGAACTCGGTTGTGGAAAAGGAAAATTTATAAGTGAAATTGCCGATGTAAATAAAGATATTAATTACTGTATATTAGATTTAGACACAAATGCAATAGTATATGCAACCAGAAAAATCAGAGATTTGGAATTATCAAATGTTCGTGCAATTCCCACAAATATTGAAAAAATTGATGAATTTTTTAACGAAAATTCTATATCCAGAATTTACAT
Source organism: Parvimonas sp. oral taxon 393 str. F0440 (assembly GCA_000223315.2). Lineage (GTDB taxonomy): Bacteria > Bacillota > Clostridia > Tissierellales > Peptoniphilaceae > Parvimonas. The sequence continues at coordinate 215,267 of AFUS01000005.1, forward strand.
AAATTTCTGTAACCCTTGGCCAAAGAAAAGACATCATAAAAGAAGGCTAACTCATCCCAACTTTTTAGCAAAATACAATAAATTACTTGTAGAAGAAGGAGAAATACATTTCAAAACAGATGATGACAATCTCTTCGAAGCAAGTTTAGAATACTTTAACGAAAATGGTTTTGAAGTAATACTAATTACATATGACTTAGCAAACTTTGACTATCCACAAAACATAGAAACAGAATACGAAAATAAATTCAAATCATTAGGAATAAAAATAAAATTCTTAATAGCCAAGAAGAAATAATTATAAAAACAAACAAAAAGACAGCAATTCATACAATTGTTGTCTTTTTAATTTATAAACATTCAAATTATAAAGTTTTTAACTTTTCAATTAAATCTTCAAAACTTCCTTTTTCACAATTTACTTTACATTCAGGATAAGTATAAAGATAATCCGTTACTAAATAACAATTCATCCCTGCACTACTCGCAGCAAATATATCTTGTCTTTCATCATTTCCAATCATCAAACAGTCTTTCGGTTCAACATCCAATTTTTCACATAAATCTAAATAATACTTTGGATTTGGCTTTGAAAAAGAACTATTACTATAATGAGTAACATAATCGAAGTCATCAATATCTAGTCCTGTCCATTTCAATCTAACTAATGCATCTATAGGAAAAACTGGATTAGTAGCAAGAACAACTTTTCTTCCATTCTTCTTTGCAAGTTCAACGGCAACTTTCGCCAAACTATTTTCAGTTGAACACTTTTTTAACTTAGTAAAAAACTCATTTGCATAAAACTTTTTCAATACTTCTTTAACATTAGATAAATCAATATTTATATTACTATTAAACTTATCCCAAAAGGCCTCTTCATTAGTTCTCTTTCCATCATTTTTAATTATTTCATGAGTTGCAGTCCAAATAGTTTCAACAAGCTTCTTACTATCAATATTATACTCTGAAAAAACTTTTGACAATTCCGCAAAATAAATATCAACAAATAATTTCTCATCTAAAGGAAGCAAAGTTCCATCCAAATCAAAAAATATAGCTTTCATTTTTCCTCCAAACATATTACTAATTACATCAAAAATTATATAAAAAGTAATATTAATTCAAAATTTAAAGTCTTTTAAAGAATAAATATATTATAACCTATTTTTTTACAAATTAGCAAATGAATAAAATAAATATATTAAGCATTAAAAATTTTCCCAAAATAATGTATTGTTAATAATTGATTGATATTTTCCTTTTCCTTAACATTAACATTACAGTATGTTTCTATTTAAACGAATTGTAAAGTAACTATTAAGCATCATGAATATAAATTTACATTACATTATGTTTCCATCTATACAAAAAGTTCGGTGTTAATGAAATTTATCAAATATATTTATTTACATTAATGGAATAATTACCGTTAAAATGAATGCTAAAAGAATACTTGCAACACAAAATATAATAAGCTTATTCATTTGACTTTTCGTATTGAATCCAAAGTTGTCATATCCCTTCGCTCCGGCAGTTTCAGGGTAAATCTTTGCAGGCAACTTTAACTTTGTAAGCATAAGATAATCAAAAAATATGATATCAAATAATTTATATCCTTCAGTGATAATGAAAAATCTGATGAATGCACCAAAAAAAGACATATCAGTTTTTACCGTATCAACCATAGCCCATATAAAAACCGCTATTACTCCAACAAATCCGACTATCATAATACATACACCAATTATATTCACCCAAGAAGCTCTGTCCGGTATCTTCTCCATCATTTCCTTTATATCATCAGGTGCACCAAAATGTTTAGAGCCGAACTTCGGAATCACAATAATAAAGTCCATCATCATAAATATAGCTAATAGACACACCAGTCCCAACATAATAAGCGTCTTAATCATCTAAATTATTTCTCCTATAGTTTAATTTTATTCTTACAAAAATATTTTCAGTTTATATGCATATTCTTTCGGATACTCGTGCAAAAATTGTCCGTGTCACATACTTTCAAAAACTTCTGTTGAAATTTTAGCCAGATATCCTTTCAATTTCTTTTCACCCTTAGCTGAAATAGATTCTTCACTTCCACGTCAAAACAAGACCGGGTTAGAAAATTTTCTTAAATTATCTATAGTTTTTTGAATTATGGTAAAAAAATTTTTCCTATATCCCCTTATCTAATCAATCCTTAAAGTGGAATAATTTAAAAATTCTTTTAGTTTCTTTTTGAACAGTTTATCTTTCAGAAGCACTTCAAGCAATGTCGCAATTTACATTACAGTATGTTTCTATTTAAACTTAGCTGCAAAACCAATCGTGCTTTTTATAGCTAAACTCATATTTACATTACAGTATGTTTCTATTTAAACCACGAAACAGAGCTTGTACTCGGAAGAACAATAAAATTTACATTACAGTATGTTTCTATTTAAACTTAAGAAAGAAATATTATGGTTACACATAGAAGGATTTACATTACAGTATGTTTCTATTTAAACATTGTTCCACTTCATAAACTTGCACAATACAAACTTATTTACATTACAGTATGTTTCTATTTAAACAAAAAAAGAAATTTCAAAGTTTAAAGAATAATGCTCAATTTACATTACAGTATGTTTCTATTTAAACGCGAAGAAACTTGCTAGAATGAATGCTGAAGAAAATTTACATTACAGTATGTCTCTATTTAAACACTTGTTACATCATATACAACGAAAGAAGATGAAGATTTACATTACAGTATGTCTCTATTTAAACAAAGAAGTTGAAGATAAGAAGTTAGATTTTTCTAAATTTACATTACAGTATGTTTCTATTTAAACTAACTAATGTATTTAAAGAATTATTAAAGAAAGAAATTACATTACATCCTTTTGTAAAATAATGGATTCATAATTTTTCAATTTACATCCAATAATATTTGCGCTTTATATTACTATTATATTTTTTAAAAAACTATCAATAATATTTAATCTTGTTCTAATCATAAAAGTATATCTTTTCTATGATCTTATTGATTCAGTTTAAAACAAACTATTCATTATATACTGCCAAATAATTTAATATATAAGTACAATGATTTTAGCTAAAATTAAAGCCACTAAAAATAAAACAGGAATAAAAATAATTCTCTTTTTAATTACATCTAAAACACTAGGTATATATTCACTATCCTCTATGCCTTTGATTTTTAAATTTTTGCTGTTCTTAGTCCATAAAATATCCATAACCGCTCCATCAAAGATATTCCAAGATTGAAGAAAAATATTTAATTGAATAAATGCCTGTTTAAAATCATTGATTTTATTCCACAATCCAACAATTAGTATCAAACTTCCAAACATTAAAATAATAAATAAAGAATAAAATATAACCTTATTTCTTTTAACTGTTTTATAATCTGTATAACCAAATTCAACAACCTTATCTATAACGGATTTAGGATAAAAATATACAATATTAATCGCATTACCTCTATATGACAAAGCTACTAATAATGTGAATAATAAGCAATATAAAATTACTTGTAAAAATAAAATATCCATTTTAACATAGCCCCTCCTATATATGTTAAAATACTTAGTGCAATCGGAAAATATAGTTGCTCCTATAGTACACCCTGCTCTAATTCCAAACTTAATTTATTTAACCTTTAATAAATGACTCTTTTATTTCAGACAATTTTTTTAGCTTTTTTTCAAATACCACTTCATTCATCCCATTTTTAATTGCAATCTCATAATAATCATTGAATTCAGGATGATTATTTTCTTTTACAACTGCTAAAAGTTCTGCAAAATATCCCCAAGCATTATTGAAACTTTTTGTTGAACTATAATCTTCTCTTTTTGGCATCCACTGTAGCTTTACAAAGAATTTATTCAGTATCCTACTCCAAGTTTCTACATCATTATCATAACAAAAAAACTTTGTCTCAAACAGACTGCCAAAACGCCTGTCCCAAAATTTTACATTGTCAGGCAAATACCATATATCACGGCATATCAATTCCTTTATTATTCTTTCAAGTATTTCAGCAGGAAAACCACCTACACAATCATAACTTCCAGCAACTGAAGTATGTGTAGCTTCCTCTTTAAGTTCTTCATAAGCTGTACTGCTATCAAGTAATAATAAAGCAATTTTAGCCCTATGTCCAAATGTTTTTCCCGCACTTAGTATTTTGTACTTATTAAATTCGTTCATAAGACAGACCTCCTAAAACTTTATAATAATGTTGTATCAAACAATACAAAGGAAACATTTATTATAATTAGTTTTGTAGTTTTTTATATTATAGCATAATTGCTAATCAAAATACAGAAATAACTCTATTAGGATTAGCAATATAGTAATGACATTTTCACTACTCACAAACAAGACTTGAATCGCCATCTCAATGTCAAAAATATAACTATCCTACGAAATTACAGTATGTTTCTATTTAAACTCATATCACGCAAACGGGCTAGACTATGTACCACATGAATTTACATTACAGTATGTTTCTATTTAAACCACTATATTACACATGTTGGCATATATATATATAGGAAAATTTACATTACAGTATGTTTCTATTTAAACAAAACTCTACAATTCCTACTTTTGGTGTTCCATCATTTACATTACAGTATGTTTCTATTTAAACTCAGCAGTTGTTGCAAGTGCGACAGGTCGTACAAATTTACATTACAGTATGTTTCTATTTAAACTATATTCAACACCTTTTACGGTCCAAATTTCAAAATTTACATTACAGTATGTTTCTATTTAAACGACGGAGAGCAAATCGGGGAAACCACTTATAACTCATTTACATTACAGTATGTTTCTATTTAAACTAAAAAATGCGGGAACGAAGAATACTTTTATGAAAATTTACATTACAGTATGTTTCTATTTAAACTATCTCAGAAAAGATATTGAAAAGAATTTACTTTTATTTACATTACAGTATGTTTCTATTTAAACTTTGGAAATTATTATTTTGTTGAAACCAAAGCACCAAATTTACATTACAGTATGTTTCTATTTAAACTTCAGGTGTTGACAATGCGATAACATCAAAAGTAATTTACATTACAGTATGTTTCTATTTAAACAATTTATCAGCTCAACTTATTGATACTTTTAATACATTTACATTACAGTATGTTTCTATTTAAACAACAGGAGCATATGTAATAGAGGATAAAGATGTAGCATTTACATTACAGTATGTTTCTATTTAAACAAATAAAGCACATATACTAAAGTTGTTCCAATCCCCTCATTTACATTACAGTATGTTTCTATTTAAACCTATCAACAACACCTTTAACAACTCCATATGCGGCTTCAATATTTACATTACAGTATGTTTCTATTTAAACAGATCTTTTTCCTTTTCTTTTTCTTGAAACTACCATATTTACATTACAGTATGTTTCTATTTAAACGCTTTAAAAAGTATCTCTGTATTTTTTTCGATACAATTTACATTACAGTATGTTTCTATTTAAACGTAACAATTTTTTAACAGAAATCAGCAACTATCAAATTTACATTACAGTATGTTTCTATTTAAACGGAGATAACATACTCCCTTTTTTTACTTAGAACTAATTTACATTACAGTATGTTTCTATTTAAACCTTTAGCTTAAGAGCTGTTAATACTAAAAATCCAAAAACATTTACATTACAGTATGTTTCTATTTAAACTGAGTATATTACTATGAAAGAAAAACCCTTATTACATTAATTTACATTACAGTATGTTTCTATTTAAACAAAGAATTTTTTTTGCAAGATTTTTAAATCGTGAAATATTTACATTACAGTATGTTTCTATTTAAACAGTAAAAGAAAGTTTAAAAACTTTTAATCTTGACAATTTACATTACAGTATGTTTCTATTTAAACGCTGCTTGGGGAATTGTTAAGGTTGCAAGTATAATTTAATTTACATTACAGTATGTTTCTATTTAAACCGTGTAGAAGTTTTATATCTTGATGATTTTCTACAATTTACATTACAGTATGTTTCTATTTAAACCTAGAAGTGTGGAAGAAGCAAGAGAAATTATAATAAATTTACATTACAGTATGTTTCTATTTAAACCCATTGCAACATTATAGAAGTGTGTTACGATAGCATTTACATTACAGTATGTTTCTATTTAAACGCTGCTTGGGGAATTGTTAAGGTTGCAAGTATAATTTAATTTACATTACAGTATGTTTCTATTTAAACTATGATAGACATTAAAGTAATCGGTTCAGGTAGTAGATTTACATTACAGTATGTTTCTATTTAAACTTGAAACTTTAACAAAAAACGAGAAAACTATTATTGATTTACATTACAGTATGTTTCTATTTAAACGCATCCTTTAAATGATGATAATATTGTTGCGAAAAGATTTACATTACAGTATGTTTCTATTTAAACAGCTATATCCGTTTCGACATAGATGGTATGGAAATATTTACATTACAGTATGTTTCTATTTAAACTCTCCATTTTCATTATCCAACATCAAGTTATAAACATTTACATTACAGTATGTTTCTATTTAAACGTGGGTAAAATATTGTAATACCTTTGTTGTAATATCATTTACATTACAGTATGTTTCTATTTAAACTGGCACATAATATACAAGATTTAATAGGTGCATTATTTACATTACAGTATGTTTCTATTTAAACAAAACAACAATATTTGATGCTTATAGCTGGCTTTTGATTTACATTACAGTATGTTTCTATTTAAACTTTGATAATGTTAAATCTTTTACATTTATAGACATATTTACATTACAGTATGTTTCTATTTAAACTCAAATTTATGCTCTAGCATAATTCAACTCTTAAATTTACATTACAGTATGTTTCTATTTAAACTTTGAAACGAGAAAGTCATATTTTTTAAAAGCCTTTGATATTTACATTACAGTATGTTTCTATTTAAACCGCATAACGAAATACTAAAGCAAGTATTTTCTAAATTTACATTACAGTATGTTTCTATTTAAACTTGAAACTTTAACAAAAAACGAGAAAACTATTATTGATTTACATTACAGTATGTTTCTATTTAAACGCATCCTTTAAATGATGATAATATTGTTGCGAAAAGATTTACATTACAGTATGTTTCTATTTAAACAGCTATATCCGTTTCGACATAGATGGTATGGAAATATTTACATTACAGTATGTTTCTATTTAAACCTCTCTGTCCTGTCTGCTGAAAAATTCATAATTTTATTTACATTACAGTATGTTTCTATTTAAACGGTGGACAGTTTGAAAGAGACAATTTTAGAATTAATATTTACATTACAGTATGTTTCTATTTAAACAATACCTTATAGTGAAGACATTTTGTTGACTGTTAGATTTACATTACAGTATGTTTCTATTTAAACTTCGCCTAATGTTATGAAAATGTATCTATCTTCAATATTTACATTACAGTATGTTTCTATTTAAACTTCTCTTCTTATGATTTCCCATTTTTCTTTTTGCCCATTTACATTACAGTATGTTTCTATTTAAACCATTTCAAAAATGAATCAAGTTATAAGTGAATTTAAATTTACATTACAGTATGTTTCTATTTAAACTCTCTACCTCTGCTCATATTGTCAATTCCACGATAAATATTTACATTACAGTATGTTTCTATTTAAACAAAAAGTGATTTTAGAAGCAATACAAAAGCAAACATTTACATTACAGTATGTTTCTATTTAAACTGAAAAAGCTGTCAATGATATTTTAAAAGCGGAAATATTTACATTACAGTATGTTTCTATTTAAACTTAAAAGGGGCTTTTGCGACGATAGGAACAATAATATTTACATTACAGTATGTTTCTATTTAAACTGATTTTTTGGACCTTTAGCAAAAACTATTCTTCCATTTACATTACAGTATGTTTCTATTTAAACACTTTTACAACCTTTAACTTTTTTGTGTCTATTTTATTTACATTACAGTATGTTTCTATTTAAACTATAATTTTCTTAAAATTGTATTTATATTGTTTCCTTGATTTACATTACAGTATGTTTCTATTTAAACAATATTAATTTTTTACAAAATTAATATTATTAGTATTTACATTACAGTATGTTTCTATTTAAACCAAGAAAGTTACGGTAAAGAGCCTGACATTTTCCATTTACATTACAGTATGTTTCTATTTAAACACTCTTGGAAATGGAATAAAGACTGCCGCTAAAGTATTTACATTACAGTATGTTTCTATTTAAACGATATTTTATAATAACAAAAATAAAAAATAGAAAGAATTTACATTACAGTATGTTTCTATTTAAACTTTTTCAGGCTAGTGAAAGCAAGTATGACGGAAAAATATTTACATTACAGTATGTTTCTATTTAAACCGGAGCATGATGTTTATCTTGAGCCGTTCTTTGGTATTTACATTACAGTATGTTTCTATTTAAACGCAAGACTAGCAAAGCCAACAAAAGAAGTTGCAAAATTTACATTACAGTATGTTTCTATTTAAACTTTTGTGCCATTTGTGCAATGCCTAAAACAACAGCATTTACATTACAGTATGTTTCTATTTAAACAAAGGCAAAAAATAATCTTGATGAAGAAAAGATAAATTTACATTACAGTATGTTTCTATTTAAACAGGTAGCTCTGTACATATTGAAAATACTACCATTAATTCGAAAATTCTGTCTACCTACAAAATTTTTTTGAAATTTTACACTAAATTTTTTAACCAAAACAGAATTACTTGAAATTTTAACATTTTTTTAATCTGTCGAACCTCCAGTAAATTTCACATACTGAAGGTTGACAAATCATCTTTTTTAATAATTTTACTATCCTTAGTTTAATATATTGAAATTCAAATTATTCAATTATATTTAATTCAATCAATCCGTATGGTAGCATTGTTTTTTCATCAATATAAAATCCATTTTGCACATTATTATTTTGATTAAGCTCAGATAGACTACCTAAAATTCCCTTATAACCACCTAAAAATACTATATTTTATTATTTTGTATTTGTTGTATTAGTTTTTGAATATTATCTTTAATCTTTTTCAATTTTTCTAAATAATTTTCATTATCTTTACTTTTTTCTACCTGATCTTCTAATTTTCTATCCTCTATCCAAGACTCAATATTTGTTATCCTTCTTTCTATTTCTTCCATATAATTATTTAATTTATTTTTAGTACTTTCAAAACTATCTTCTAATTTGTTTTTGAAGTCTACAGATACGTCACATCTAAATAAGACTTCAGTTTCAAATTTTTTTCCACTTCCAATCATCTCTATAGCTACACTAGGAAAAAAGGTTTCAAATTTTGGGGTTTTATAAATAGTCTTTTGCTTATTATCTTTATTTTTCTTCTTGTCGTTTTGATATAAGTATTGAAATTTATATAAATTTTTTAATTCTATATTTTCATTACTAATCTTAATATCTTGAAATAAAATGCTACTTCTAAAGCTATTGTCATCTTCATTTTTTGTACCCGATAATAATGCTCCTTTTAAAGAAGATGCTGGAATATAATACTCTTGTGCATATAAAAATTCATTTTCAGGTAATAAATCTCTCTCTTCATAACTATAAAAAGGATAAATAATATTTATATTATCAATATTTACTATGTTTGAATTTTTTATATTTTTCTTAATATTTTTATAGTCAACACCCTTGTACAATGCTTTTTCCATTCTAGGAGATAAAATCAAGGATGAAATAGTTGTAATTTTAAGTTTCACCATTTACACCTCCAATTTAATAAGATAAGAGTTACCAAAAATAATTGCATTTTTCTTATATAAAGGATTATATTTACTATTATCTATACTTTTCCCAACTTTATATAATTCTGTTTTATCTTCTTTTACTTTAATAACACTCCCTGCAGTTACAAAACTAATTACTTTAGATATTTCATTTTCTATTTCAAAAGGCTTTCTGTCAGATGTATATATATCTAAAACTGAATTATTCTCATCAATATTATCAAAATTTGGTAATAAAACTCCAATATTAAGATAATTTGCATTTGTAGATGATATCTCCTCATCTTCTTCGCTTATAATTTCAATATTATGAATACTGTACTCATTATAACCCGAGCTTCCTTTCCCTCCTAAAAAACATGGAATTTCAGATTTATCACCTATTGTCTTCTGTTCAGAAATACTATTTTTCATATATTTCAAAATATTTGAAATACAAGTTCCTTCCATTACCTTAACAAAGAAACTAAATTCTTTTACAAAATTATCTTCTTTATCTACAAAAGAAAGAATAGGTAAAGAATATGCAACATTTGGTAATCCTGGAAGTTCTTTAATTTGATTTTCTAAACGAAATTTTTGAATGAAAGTTTGATTTTTCTTTATATAATTAAAATTTTTCATCTTTTTTACATTAATTATTTCTTTACTTTCTGAAAGTATCAAAAAATCATTCAATTGACATCTCTCAATAAAATCCATATTTTTAATAGATTCATAGATATTTTTAGCAGATAAATTATTTATATTTTCAGATAAACTATTATATTTATTTTTTATTTTATCTAATTCTAATTTTAAATTATTTATTTCATCATTTAATTTTTCTTCTCTTCTTTATTTAATTCGATACTCTCATTTTTTTTTATATTATTTTTGCTTATTAATTCTTTAACTATCGATTTGCTTTCAATATTTAATTCATTTTGTTCTTTTCATATTCTTTAATTTTTCCTGATTTTCAGCTAACTTACATTCTAAGTTTTGAAGAATAAACGCTTTAGGTGTAGGATAATACCCAGTAGGCATTAAATTTGAAATCATACATTTTTCTTTCTTTTCCTTAACCCCTTTTACAAATATGCTAATCTCATCTTCAGTGCAACATTTCTTAGAACTGTTAATTAAAAAACCAAAAAGTCTTTGAGAATCAGGTATAGTTGTCATTTCTCCTATTTTTTCAATTTAACTTCATATGTTATCATTTCATTCATCCTTTTTTATTCTAATCAATTATTTCTACTTTTATTTGTCCATATCCTCTTGACTTTGAGTTGCCAATTCTATACAATCCACAATTAAATTCTTTCAATACTTTTTCAAGCTCATCTTTTATTAATCCTTCTTTTGAAGAATCTTCTCTTTCCATAGAAAATGGATTATAGAATCTAATAATTCCTTCAAACTCAACACCGGGTTTTATAACTTTATAGGTTCTTGGATTACTAAATATATTTCCGTCTTTTTCTTCCAAACTATTTTTTGTATCTATTAAAAAATAATCTTCTTTTCTATTCTTACATTTTGATACCCTAAAATCAGAGCAAAATAATCTAGGCATACCATTAACTCCTTCAATTCCAAAAATATATTCTGATTTGAAATTTTCGTTTTTATACTTTAAATTTGATATTATTTTATTAATTTTTTCAGTCTTATTTATATCTTCATTCTCATATTTCTTTAAAGTTTTTTCAATAACAGATTTTATATATCCAGTAGTATCTTCCATTTTATATTGATATTTTTCTCTAATTAAATTACGCAATGCTCCTTTAAAAGCTGAACCATGAATAATTGGGTTCCCTTTTTCATCTGTAGTTGTTGACTGATCAACTCCTCCTACGGAAAAACTTTCCGTTTGGTTTCCAATTAAACAACAAGAAACTGTAGTTATTTTTATTTTAATTTCAAACATAATTTCATCCTCCTTTATTTTTCTATAAAATATTATACTCTATTTTTGTTTATATATTATTTTCTATATATGATAATATTTTAAATTCGTTTATTGTTGTGGTTTTTCTTAGAATTTTTTTCTATCGTTTTTAAGATAATTCTTTGTTCATTATATTTAAAAAGTAGTATAAGTTTATCCAACCATTGTGAATCATTTTTATCTTCAAATTTTTTTCTAAATTTTTCCTCGTCAAAATTCATAGTATGAATGCTATTTTCTTGTTCTGCTTCTTTTTGATTAAAACTGTTATTATAGTTTATAAACATTGTTAGGACTTGTTCTTTTTTCCCCAGTTCCATTAATCTTTTTGCTCTATAAAATATTGCTGGCTCAAAATGTACTGATACATATAATTGTTTCACTATTTTTCCTGTTTTTATAGGGATTTTATTTATAAACAGTTTTTCTATACAATTTTCATTTAACTTGCTTAATAAAAAGTTTATCGGTTTATGAAACATAACTGAACGTATTCTTCTCTTTTGATCAGCTTTAGAAACTTCTTCAGATGAAATGATATATTGATTTGTATTAGTTTCTAAACAATAATTATCTTTTAAAAATAACAGTACTAATTTTAACTTTGGAATTAGGATATTAGCTATTTTTCCGCATTCAAAATATCTTTCAGAAGCTCCTTTTTTATCTTCAAGCAAATGGGATAACCAATAATATTTGAAATATAATTCCTTATTTTCTCCTATGTTATTGATTTCTCCAGCTCTAAGATTTGGCATTAAGAAATACAAAGCATACAACATTTTCCTTTCTTTATCTTCTTCTATTTCCAAATTTATTAGAAAATTATGCAATGCTGTCCTTGAAAATATTTTTTCATCCATCATCTTTTTAAGTTCTCCAAGTTCACTACGAAAGCGGAAAAATGAATCATTTTCTTTGAATCCTAGACCTTCTTTATAAATGAAAAACAGATTGTTTGCCATACATATTCCGACAATAGAGTCAAATGATTTTTTAGTTTTCATACTTATCTTAGCTTTAGATAACTCTTTTTCCACTATTTGCCTATAATATCTTATCGGCTGATGGTTATTAACAAAAGCAACTCCAATCGCTATTGATAATTCTATGTTATTCGAATTGCTTTGCTTTATTTTTAACTCTTCATTAATTTCTTTAATCAAAGTACTTAATATTATTATAGAGTCGAATAGAGCATCAATCCTTACTGCATAAAAAATATCATCTCCCGCGACATAAAATGGAACCATTTTTTTAATTAATTTATCTCCATTATCATTATGTTCTTCAATCATTTTTCTAATATTATTTAAGGAAATTTTTTCTGATAACAACTTACTTAATTGTAAATATTCATCATAATTGTCAATTGCCTCCATTATTCTTCCGAGATTATTAATGTCTGCTTTTACAATAGCAATCTTTCCATTACTACTGTCTGTTTCATGATTTTCGTCCATTACAACTAAATCATCCATATTAGTTAAAAATATATTTTCTTTATCATTTTTAGTTTCAATTAACTCTTTCTGGTTCTTTATTTCTAATTCTGTAAACCTAAATAATACTTCACTATTATCTTTTATAACTTGTGATTTAGTATTATTACTTTTAAGTAACCTTTCTGCTTCTCTTAAAATATTTATACTATCCATTTTATCAACAGAAAAAACTACATAATTCAAAAAAATATTTCCCTGATAATCTTCATAAACCTTTTGATATAACTCTTTTAACTTAATTTTAATATCTTCTTTTGATAATTCACAACAAAAAACTACTTTTCCTGAAATCCAAAGAATCTTGTTTTCATCTTCGGACTTAGTATCTTCAAGGTTAAATTTAATTTCAATTTCCTTCAAAATATTGGTTGCAACGTTATTAGATGCAGAAATAATATTTTTAAGAGTTTTTTCATCTGCTTGAGTTTTATCAATCGCCTGAAAAATATATCTCTGAACTTTTTCAACAGTTATTGCTATAATAGTATGCATAAACTATTCCTCCTTTATATCTTTATTAAACATATCTACATAATCTAAATGTGGAAAGAATATTGGATTATTTATTAACATTAAAAGTTGATTGAATTGAAAAATAAATGATAGTAATGTATGATTACCATCAACAACATATGTTTTGCTTTTTAAATCATACTCTTTAAGTTTATTTATTTCTTCATCATTTATAATATAATCTTTTATATAATTTTCCAATTTTTTCTTTTCTTCTTTTAAGTTTTCACCATCTTCTATAAAATTAGTACTATGATTACAATTTAAGAACCAATCAAATAAATTAGTATATTTTTATTATACTTAATATTTAATCTATTTTCTATAGCATTTAATGTAATGTCAAATCCACACTCCATAAAATCACTCTTTCCAATATGACAAAAAATTTTAATCGGAGTTGTACTAGTTTGAGAAGAATATTTTTTATACTTTACACCATAATGTATCCCTTGAACAATCCTCGTTATAGAATTTTTTCCTGTCTTTAAATTATCTATTGAAGAACACCAATCTTTCAAGGCTGCTTTTGTTTTATCTGATTTTGTAATCTTACTTTTACATTCAATAACAGCTGCTACAGCTTCAATAGGAATAAATTTTAAAGTTCCATATCTAAAAATATAAGGAGTATATTGTTCATCATAAACAGCTAAGTCAACTTCTTTGGAACAATGTCCAAAAGAATCCATAATAAAGACTCCTCTTTCAATATTAAATTTTTTTGGTACTAATCTTTCAAATAAATTTTTCCAAATTTCTTCCCTATTGGAACCAAGAGTGGTACCATGCTTACAAGAATAATTTAATTGTGTTACTAACTCTTTTTCTAAATTATCATAATTATCTATGATATGTTGAATATGATTTTTTTGTCCATAACTACCTCCATTATCATATATTTTTTATACTATAAATTTAATTATCTTAAATAAAATTATCTGTAGCTCCGTTGTCTATGCCTAGGATTTCTTTTTCGAGCCATTTTTCGTCTCTACTGTTAAATATTATTAGTGAATCTCTATCTTTTCTTATTATTTTGGCTAATGATTTTTTTAAGGTAAATAGTTGGGATTTGGTTAATTCTCCTTCGAATACCGAATTTTGTACATGAGAGAGATATTTTTTACAAGTTTTGAATGTATCTCTCCACACTTTTGCACCTTTTTCATCAAGCACTATATCATAAACTAATATTATATACATTTCTACCACCAAAGTTTAAAGCTTTCATATTCTTTTTCATTCATTAGATGTTTTACAAGTTTATATGCCTCTAATCTAATTAAATATTTGTAACTTACACTTTTTCCTAAAGTTTTATGCTTTATAGTTTTATTTAATCTATCTTCATATTCTTTTAAAACTATCTGGGAACCTTGTTTTGTAAATTGAAGATAATTTAATCCTTCTATGAAGTGCTTTTCTGTAATTTGCTTTTTATTTAAGAGTGAAAAAATCATTCTATCCCCTATAAGAGGTTTAAATATCTCTGCTATATCAAGCGCAAGTGAAAATCTTCTATCTCCGGGAGAATGTAGATAACTAACAGTAGGATTTAATTGTGTTATGTATATTTGTGAAAGTACAGTCGTATAAATTAGTGTATTTACAAATGAAATTAAAGTATTTATTAAATTATCCGGTGGACGCTTTACTCTTTTTTCGAAATTTATTTCTTTATCAATAATTGTATTCCATGAGTCATAATAAACTTTATGAATATTTCCTTCTATCCCCATAAGTTCAGAAATATTGGTTTGTAAATCAATATGTCTTTTTAAATTTGAAATAATCTCAATAAATTCTTTTACATTTTTCCCTCTTTCATTATAGTACCTTAAGTTTCTTAAAATTCCCTCTGTTGCTCCCTTAACAAATTCTTTTGCTAGAACAAGTCTTTTATCGTCATTAGAAAAGTATTCTACCTGTTTTACGAGTAATTTACCTGAAATATTTTGTTCTTTTGGATAAAAACTGCCTGTATAAAAATTATAATAGTTAAAAAAATGTACAGATATTCCGTATTTTGAAAGCATATTTATCAAACTCGTATTAAAGCCCATTTCAGTCATAACATAAATATCTGAAACAGTTTCTATTGGAATATCTTTTTTATTTCCGTTGTTCGTACAAATCTGTAAAGTATTATCTTTTCTTTTTAAATCTGATTCAGAATATATAAAATAGCTTTTTTCATAACTCCTCCCTATATTAGACATATATCACAATATGCACAATTTTTACATAATTTTATCTTTTTAAATTCAGGGGGCTTTTCACTTTCAACCAAAGTTCTTATTTCTTCCAAAATTTTTGGTATTTTTTCAAAATCTTCCAATTCCAATTTAATTATCTTACTCTTTCTTAGAAGAGGATAGTCCAAAACTCCCGTAATGTCTTTAACTCCTTCATTATGTAAAATCCAAAGATAATATTTTATCTGTTCAATAGAGGCTTCCTCCATTACTTTACTCTTTTTTACTTCATGAATTATATTTTTATCTTTTATATAATCTATATTTATAATATTTTTTACATTAATATGCTTTTCTTCTCCACTATAAAATTCTTCATCAATGGATTTTCCTATTGAAACATCTTCATTTGTATGCTCCATTGTAATCCCATTATAAAAATACCAAAGTTTCCTTTTACAAACAAAATTGTAATAAACCATTATCCCCGTAATTTCTCTATCCATAAAATCACCTATATAAAACTATCATATTCATATTCATAATCTGTTTTATTAACATCAATTATTTTTTCAAATCCTACACCGTCTAACAACTTACCTTCTTCAGAAGTCAATCTTATAAATCCTTTTTCATCATATTTACAATATACTTTGTATAAGTTTATATTTTTTGATATTTCAATTTTTTCTTTTAAATATTTAGTATCATATAAACCAACAGATACAGTATATTTCATAAGTTCGTCTAATTTTTTAGTATATTTTAACTTTAATTCTATTTTTTCATCTTCAGATTCACTGCAAATTAATTTGCTCTTTATATCTTTAAGTTCATTTAATATTGAATTTATCTCATTTTCATTTAAAAGTCCTCTTTCAACATCTACAGGAAAAACATTAAATGATATAATATCTCTAAATGTCTGTTTAGTTTCAGTTTCTATTCCCAAATCTCTTAATGATATATTAATATAATTATATCTGTCCTTGTATTCTTTCAAAAATGCAGACTCCTTTATTTTTTCAAAAGTGAAAAATTCTTTTATTAAATTCTGTTTATCCTTTTCAGTTAAAATACCATCCCCTTTTTGTTTAATTGCTTCTTTACTTAAATCATAAATTTCTTTATAAATAAATCCTTTTTTTGAATCTTTGTTTTCTTTTAATAAATTTTTATTTATTTCTGTAAAAACATAGCAGTTATAATCATTAACTTCTTTTTTCCCTTTTCTATTAACTCTCCCAAGTCTTTGAAATAAGCCATTTAAATCTGAAAGTTCTGTAAATAAGAAATCAAAATCTATATCTAAACTGGCCTCCACTATTTGCGTTGATATCCAAATTTCATTTCCTATATTTTCAGTTTTTCCAATTTCTATTATTTTATTTTCTTTTTCATTTCTTTCTTTTTTTATAAACTTACTGTGTAAAATATTTATATTTACTAATCCCTTTTCTTTCAAATCTGCAAAAATTTCTTGAGATTTTTTTATGGTATTACAAACAACTAAATATTTTTTATTATTTGAATTGTTTTTCACATAATGATTATAAATATATTCAGAATTAAGTTCTTCCTCTACTACTTTTACATTATGTCTTTTCATATCATTTGTAAATTCTTTAGTAATAAATTTATATTTTTGCTCCTCTTTGTTCAAATAATCAAAATTTTCTGTAAACAATAAGTCTTTTATGAAAGGTGGAAAAGTTGCTGTAATTATGCAAACTTTCCCACCTATTTCAATTATATCCTGTATTCCACGAATAAGAGTTGCAAGAAGCTCAGGACTATATGCCTGTATTTCATCTATAACAACTTTTGAATAACTCATCATAGCATTTTTAAATTCAAATCCTTTACTTCTAAAAACAAAATCAAAAATCTGATCAGGAGTTGTTATATTTAAAGGAATAGAAAACTTTTTACTATTTTCGTAATAGGATAAAATTTTATCATTATCTTCACCTTCAAAATTCTCAAGATACATACTCAAAGTGTCGCTATGCAATAATGCGAGCTTTTCTTCAATTTCTTCACCATTACAAATATTATTTCTAATCCTGTAATAAATAGAATTTATAGCTGTTTTTAAAGGCAACACAAAAAAGCCTTTGGTATCACCAATCCAATGTAATCCCGCTTCAGTCTTTCCCATTCCTGTCTGTGCAATTACTATTAAATTTTCTTTTTATTTTCCTTACAAAAATTTTGTAATTCATTCCAACTAGCTTTGTCATCTTCTCTTTTCCAACCGTTCAGCAAATTATCCAATCCCTTTTCCAAAAAATCAGGATAAAATTCAACAGGAATATGAGCACTTGCAGAATAATCACATTTATTAAGTAGTCCTAAAATTTTTATAAAGTTCATTTGATTTTCTTTATAAGAATCTTTAATCTTTTTTAAATTTCTATCTAATTTTTCTTTTCGATTCTTGTCTAAATCAGGATAAATATTTAAAAGTCTCTCTAATATCAACTTTCTATTGTCTTCACAAGTTATATATTTAAAATTATTAATATAATGATGATGATTTAAAATTGCATAAGATGCCAAATTATTCTCATTAAGAAAACTATTAGAAAAATTATTTAATTCAATATACATCATATAATATGACAATATATTATGAGGAACCTCTTTAAACTTATCAAATTTAGTATTGTTTTTAAGCCTTTCAGTAAATAAAAAATCTGCCTTACCTACGTCATGGTATATAATTGCTCTTTCTAAAATTTTACTATCTTCAGTATCTATATAATTCAAACTTATAAGTAATTCTAAACATTTTAATAAGTTTTCTGTATGCTCTTCAATAGTTTCATCCGGTTTTGCAAGTGACTCTGCTATAAATCTATTTTTGAAAATTTCCATTTAATCTCCTAAACTAAACTAACAATATAACCATCTTCATCCAAATAAATATTTTTATCTGTGGATTTATTATATTCTTTTAATTCATCAAAGTCTATTTTGTATTCAGATAAATAACCAACTCTGTACTTTTTAAATTTTCTTTTTCCATCTTGTATTTCATAATTTTTATTAATATAATAATTAGTACCTCTGGCTTCTATTTTTTCAGTTATCTCTTTAAAAATATCTTTTAAAAATATTGTTTCTTGTTCAATTGCATCTGTAGGAACATATCCACTATTATACATAAATTCAATATCATTCGGATTATCTTCATAAATATTAACAAATTTAACTTCTTTTATCTCTACAAAATCTTCACTTCTTCCAAGTGATGTTAAATTGTATATATTTTTTTCAACAGTATCCAAAACTTCTTTAGAACCCCTAATATGAACTACCAAATCTACATCATAAAGAACTTCATAATATTTAATAGAAGTAGTTAATGAAGCATAATAAGAATACGGAATTGCATATTTACTATTTTTCTCTTCATCAAATTGTAATTTTTCAAGCTTTATTTTTGAATTTAAATCATTAATTTCAGACAAAAGATTTTTATATTCCTCTGATTTCTTATCAAATTGTTTTTGTCTCATTTTAAGTTTAGAAATTTCATCTTTTATACTTTTTTCAAAATTTTAAAATCATCTGACTTCTTTTGATAAAATTCTCTTAGATTACATATTCTGATGTATTCTTTCAATTCTTCTTCATCATATATATCTATAGTAGTCCGATTCTTAAAACTATTTTCTTGAGGTTTTAAGGCTTTAGCAATAATTTTATATCCTTCATTAAAAGTATCAGGATTTTTTAATTTAACTAAAATTCCTCTATCATCCATAACATTATTTAAAAAGGTTTGATCCTTATACATTTCTTTCCCTAAGGATTGAAATCTACCTTGAATACTTATATCCATATCTTTGTATTCTTTATAGTTACAAGCATTATGAATTGCACCGATTATGGTTGAATAAGGTGGAAGTGGATAAGTCATTTTATTTTCTGAAGTTTCCTCTTTTTTATAATTAGCTTTATTTTGATGTAACTTTATCCTTAAAAGTTTATCCTTCATAATATTTTTTTACATCCCCTTTTAACTTTTCAAAAAATTCAGTAACACTTATAGGATTTAACTTTTCTTTTATTTCCTTTTCATTTACAAAATTTCCACCTTCAATAAATGCTATTTTATAATCTTCTTTATTTAGCCTTTCAATCAATTCATCAGTTATTTTTAGTGTGCTTTTTGTAACATTCACGACATTATCAAAATAGTGAGTTTTACAACTTCCAATTCCTCCAAATATTAGTAAAGGCTCAGAATTATCAAGATTTCCTTTAACAACTAATGATAAATTTTCTATTGTTTCCAATATTAAATTTACTCTTTCAATTTTTTCTGAAACTTCCGCCTCTGAATCAAAATTTTCATCAACACCCACTTTGTCTAAATCAAATGTTATACTGTATTTCTTTAATGATTTATCAAACTCATATTGATATGGCATAAGTCCAGATTCTCCGGCTTTTTCTTGTAAATTTATTCCATTATCTCTAGCATAAGTTGATGCTAAACATAAATTGTTGTGAAATCTTGTTTCATTAACAAATTCATCACATGCAACCGCATCTGTTAAATAAAATGAACTTTTTCTTATAACTGTTAAATTGTTAGTATTCATATATCCGCCTTCAAGCGCTCTACAATTTGATGCATTCAATTTTTCAGTAACTTCTTTTTGGGTTACTTTTTTATCAACTACAACCTTCAAATCATCATACATTCCACTTTGAGTCATAATTGCATTTTTCATACTTTCTCTGCTTCTGGTAGCATAAATTTTACCATTTTTAAAAACTTTTTGTACAGATGATGCATTCCCCAAACTTTCTCCATAATTTGATGTAATATTACATATAATAGTAAGTGTTAATCCTAAATTTTTCTTTTCTTTATTTTCCATTTTTAAATCCTCCTATTTGTTTTCGTTATTTCCATTTTTATTATTATCTTCTTTAACACGCAATGCATTTACAAATGTATATGCCACATTTTTATTTTTTCAAAATCTTTGAATAAATAATATGCAAAATCAAATGTTACAGAACTATAAGATGAAAGTTGAAGTAATGTTACTGAAAACTTTTCATAATCTTTAAAAGTCAAACATGAAATTAATTTATTCCTATATGCATCGATTTTTCTAGGTGTGTCTTTTAATTTAATAACAACTTTTTCTGCACTTTCCCTTGCATTAAACAAATTAAAATTCATTTGTTTCTCTTCCTTTTCAAATTGCTCTTTTTCTTTTTTGTTATTCACCATAATATCAACTCCTTCGTATATTTTTTGATTTATTCTAATTAATTGACTAATTAAAAAACTATGGTTATCTATTTTGTTTTCTTTGCTATCTTTATTTTTCCCTTACTGCCATCTCTAAGGAGCTTATCAATCAAATAATCTAAATACTTAGTATATAAGATACAATCAATAACTTCATCTAAAATCGGTTCATATTCATCCGTTCTTAATTTGCAAGGACTGTTTATTGCTTTAAAAATATTATCATCTTTTATATTTGAAATTTTTTCGAAAATTCTAATAGCGGAATTTCGTAAAAACATTGTTTCAAAATATTCCTTATTTTCCTTTTTACCATTTTTAATCTGCATATTTTTAGATATTATTTCAACTTCATAATCTAAAAATCTTGAAACATTTTTTGTAGTAAAAAACAAATTTAACTTAAAGTTTTTAAAAATCCCCACTGAATTTTTTTCATCTAAATCCAAATTTTTATCTGTTAAATAATCATTTGATTTTAATAACATATCAGTTGAAAAATTATTATTAATAAAAAATGAACTATCTCCTTTTGAAAACGCAAAAGGAATATAATCAAACTCACAATAATCCTCATATACATAAGTATTATAGTCCCAATTGAATGATAAAGATTTTGTCTTTCTCCCTTGATCAACATAATATCCCAATAACCTACATATTTTTTGTTTTTCTTTTCCCATACAACTTGGATTACAAAATTTCGAATACATTGATTTTGCCCCTTCAAATGTCTTTTTTATTAATTCAAGCTTATTATCAGATATTTTCAATAAAATATTATCCTTGTTTTTTATAGAAATTTCATCATTTTTAAATGTATTTTTCATTATTGTATTCCAAAAACTTTTTAAATTTTTAACTTTTTCTTCATCAAAATCTTCAGAATTTAAAAGATTTTCCAACCTTTTATGATGCATTTTATCTTTAAAATATTCTTCTGCAAAATCATAATATTTCTCTTCATTTTTTGATATATCTATATCATCAAAATTATATAAAAGCACATCACTTCTTCCATTATATTCTGTTGAATAATTGAGTTTATGATATTTTAGATACCTTATAATTCCAACTGCAGCTGCTGAAAATCTCCAATCAGAAAATTCTAATTTTCTATCATATCCGTTAAAATTACCTTTATCTTCTATCATTAAATCATCTCCCAAGAATCTATAAGCTGTAATAGTCCGAAACCTGATGCATTTTTACTTCCGACAGACGAAATCAGCATTTCGTTTAATAAGCTATTATCGGCATTAATTATAATTACTCCTAAACTAGCATCGATATACAATCCATAAAAAAGTACAACAGCTTTTTTCATTTCAGAAATATCCATCTTCATATCATCAATAGCGTTGGAATAATTTGGAAAATGGATTTTTAAATTTTCTTTAAATTTATCAAAGAAATCATCATCTTCAACAGTTATATGTCTGTCTGTATTATCTCCTCTATTATGGTCACGAATGACAAGAGGAGAACAAAATTTAAATCTTGCACAATTTCCAACAATCTTTTTTTCATTTACAATTTTAGCATCTGTTAAAACTATAAAATTATTTTCAGAAATTTTAAATTCCTTATCTTTATATTCTAAAAACGAATTGAAAAAGATAGTTCCAACATCTTTTTTTGGAGCTTTAAAAGTAATCTCAAAATTATTTTCTCCAACTTCAATTCTGTTAGGAAAAAATTTAGGTTTAAAAAATTTAACTGCCCATGAATATTTTTTTCATCACTTTTGATATAATCATCCCCAAAAAACTTTTCAAAAAATTCACCATTAGAATAATTTGATACTGCTGTTTTAAAAAATTTAATACAGAAACGATGATAATCTTTAGGGATGAAATTATTATCTGTTTTAAATTTTAAAACGATTTTCATAACGAACACCTCTCTTTATATTAATTTATTATTATCTTATTTTAATTTAAAATTTTAATATTTTAATCAAATGTCTTAGGTTCATAAATTTTATAATATTTTCCTTTGTATTTTATTATATTTTCCTGCTTTTCATATTCGTTTGTAGAAGAATCTTTTACCTCTGCTTCGTATAAGTCGGATTTTATTAATAGCTTTCCTTTTTGGTCATATAATTCAATTTTTTTGTCTTTCATTTTAGATACATTTTTTATTTCACTCTTAAAAATTTCTTCAAGAATAGATTTTTCTTTTAGTTCTTTAAAATCACTTACTCCGTTTTCAATCACGATTGTGTATGAAATGTTATAAATATTTTTTGTAGTTTCATGATCATCAAGACTCTTTATTTCAAAAAGTAATATTATTACTATAGAGACTAAACTTATTATATATTTTATTTTTTCAGATTTCTTTGATATTATGATGAAAAAGATGTCTTCTAACAAAGCCAAAACCCATACAAATAATCCTATAACTACCAAATCTACAATAAAAAAGAGTATAATTACTAAAGCGACAATAATAAAATGAAATAATCCATAAAATTTTAAAATCTTTTCAGGATTTTTCATTTTAGGATTTCTCATTAAAATATTATATGCTTCAGAAACATACTCCTTATTTCTAATCTTATAGAACATAATTCCTATATATACATATCTTGTCAAAATTAAAACCATTAAACCATAAAAAACAAGTATCTCATTGTTATCCTCCTAGTAATCTTATTAATTTATAACTTAAGATGATTATAACAAATTAAACTAATATATTCAACAATTTAATGAAAATATTTTCATAAAAAAATAGCGAAGTTTTTCTTCGCTATTCTTTACAAATTTTTATTAATTAAAATAATTCTTTTTTTATTTTTTCATAAACTGCATCAACTGTAAATCCATATTTTTCAAATAATAGATTTGCAGGTGCTGATGCTCCAAATGTGTCAAGACCTATTGAAATTCCATCTAATCCAACATATTTACCCCAGCCGAATGTTGATAGAGCTTCAATGCTGACTCTCTTTCTGATGTTATTAGGTAATACTCTTTCTTTATATTCTTTACTTTGCTTTTCAAATTCTTCCATACATGGCATTGATACAAGTCTTGTGCAAATATTTTCTTCTAAAAGTTTTTCACAAACTTTGTAAGCTAACCCAACTTCTGATCCTGATGCAATAATAATCATTTCAAAGTCTTTTCCAAAGTCTTTTAGAACATATCCGCCTTTTAGTGCTTCTGCTGAAGTTTCTTCTAAATTAGTCAATTTTTGTCTTGTAAGTGCTAAACAGCTTGGAGTTTTTCTATTTTTTAATGCAGATATCCAAGCATAAGCTGTTTCTTTTGCATCACAAGGTCTATACATTGAAACATTTGGTGTAGATCTAAACATTGCCAAATGTTCAATTGGTTCATGTGTAGGTCCGTCTTCCCCAACTCCAATGCTATCGTGAGTTAAAACATAGATAACGCCTTGATTCATAAGTGCAGAAAGTCTTACAGCAGGTTTTAAATAGTCGCTGAAAACAAAGAATGTTGCACAATATGGTAAAAGTCCTCCATGTAATGAAATCCCGTTACAGATTGCAGCCATTGCATGTTCTCTTACTCCAAAGTGAATATTTTTACCGCTTCTGTTTTCAGGTGAATAGTAGTCAAATTCTTTCATTGTTGATTTGTTTGAAGGTCCTAAATCCGCTGAACCTCCAAAAAGATTTGGTAATAATCTAGAAAATCTGTTTAATACAATTCCACTTGATTCTCTTGATGCCATATCTTTATCAAATTCAGTAATTGATGAATCGTTTAAGATTTCTTCGTCAATTTCTTCTTTCATAAATTTTTGGAATAAATTATATTTTTCAGGATATTTAACTTTGTATTCTTCAAGTAATTTTTCCCATTCATCAACAAAAGTATTCTTTCTTTCAACAACTTCTTTCATATATTTTTTAACTTCTTCCGGAACATAAAAACTTTCTTCATATCCCCAACCAATATTTTCTTAAATGTTGGAATATTATCTTCTCCTAAAGGTTCTCCATGTGCTGAAGCACTTCCCTCTTTGGTTGAACCATATCCAATTTTTGTCTTTATTTCGATTAATGAAGGCTTATCAGTTAGCTTTGCTCTTTCTATCGCTTCTTTAATTTCGTTAATATTATTACCGTCTGCAACAAAATAAGTATCCCAACCTAAAGCTTCATATCTGCCTCTTACATTTTCACCAAAAGCAGTTGAAGTATCCCCTTCAATAGTAATATTATTGCTATCGTATAAAACTATAAGTTTTCCAAGTTTTAGTGTACCTGCAAGTGAAGATGCTTCATTGCTGATTCCTTCCATAAGACAACCGTCTCCAACGATTGAATAAGTATAGTGATCTACTATTTTACAATCGTCAGTATTAAAAATTGAAGCTAAATGACTTTCAGCTAATGCCATACCAACAGCCATTGAAACACCTTGTCCAAGTGGACCTGTTGTAGCGTCTATTCCTGCAGTATGTCCATATTCAGGATGTCCCGGAGTCAAACTGTCAATTTGTCTAAAATTCTTTATATCTTCAATACTAACACCATAATCGAATAAATGAAGTAATGAATATAAAAGCATAGAACCATGTCCTGCTGATAAAATAAATCTATCTCTGTCAAACCAATTTGGATTTTTAGGAGAAATCTTCATACAATCATTAAATAAAGTAAATGCCATTGGTGATGCTCCAAGTGGAAGTCCGGGATGTCCTGACTTTGCTTTTTGAATAGCATCAGCACTTAATGTTCTCATAGTATTAATACATAAATTCTTAATTTCCATATCATTTCCTCACTTAAATATATTATTTTTTTAAATAAACTTAACGAACTTATTATATCAATAAATACATTTTTTTCAATAGAAAAGGTAGTGCATCACACACTACCTTTTAGCATTTTTTATTCTATTTATTTTCGTCTTCATCAACTACTTCATAGTCAGCATCAACTACATCATCTTTCTTTGGTTCTGCTCCTTGTCCTTGTGGGTTAGCATTTTGATATAATTTTTCTGAAATTTTGTAGAATTCTTGAGTTAAAGCGTCATTCTTTGCTTTAATGTCTTCTACATTGTCAGTTGTTATTGCTGATTTTAAATCTTCTAATTTTGCATTAACTGCAGATTTTTCATCTTCTGAGATTTTTCCTTCTAAATCTTTCAAAGTTTTTTCAGTTTGATAGATTAAAGATTCAGCATTATTTTTAGTTTCTACAACTTCTTTTTTCTTCTTATCTTCTTGAGCAAATTGTTCTGCTTCTCTAACTTTCTTATTAATTTCATCTTCAGATAATTTTGTTGATGCAGTAATTGTAATCTTTTGTTCATTTCCTGATCCTAAATCTTTAGCACTAACATTTACAATTCCGTTAGCATCTATATCAAAAGTAACTTCAATTTGTGGAACTCCTCTTGGAGCAGCAGGAATACCTGTTAATTGGAATCTTCCTAATGTTGTATTATCATGAGCAAATTCTCTTTCACCTTGTAAAACATGGATATCTACTGCTGTTTGTCCATCTGCAGCAGTTGAGAAAATTTGACTTTTTTTAGCAGGAATAGTTGTATTTCTTTCGATTAATCTTGTCATTACACCACCCATTGTTTCGATACCTAATGACAATGGAGTTACGTCTAATAATAATAAATCTTTAACTTCTCCTGTTAAAACACCACCTTGAATTGCAGCACCGATAGCAACACATTCATCAGGGTTAATATCTTTTTGTGGTTCTTTTCCAATTAATTTTTTAACAGCTTCTTGTACAGCTGGAATTCTTGTTGAACCACCAACTAGAAGAACTTTATCAATTTCAGATGCAGTAAGTCCAGCATCACTTAATGCTTCTCTAACTGGAACTAATGTTTTATCAATTAAGTCTGAAGATAATTCTTCGAATTTTGCTCTCTTAATATCCATATTTAAATGAACCGGCGCTCCATCAACAGCTGTAATAAAAGGTAAGTTTACATTTGTAGTCATTGTTGTTGAAAGTTCTTTTTTAGCTTTTTCTGCAGCATCTTTTAATCTTTGCATTGCTGTTACATCTTTACTTAAGTCAATACCATTTTCTTTTTTGAATTCTGAAATCATATATTTCATTAAAACTTCGTCAAAATCATCTCCACCAAGTCTATTGTTACCTCTTGTAGCTAATACTTCAAAAACTCCGTCTCCGATTTCCAAAATAGAAACGTCAAATGTACCACCACCAAGGTCAAATACCATTATCTTATGTTGTTCAGTATCTTTATCCATTCCATAAGCAAGGGCTGCAGCAGTTGGTTCGTTTATAATTCTCTTAACATCTAAACCGGCAATCTTTCCTGCGTCTTTTGTAGCTTGTCTTTGGCTATCTGTAAAGTAAGCAGGAACAGTTATTACAGCTTCTGTAACAGTTTCTCCTAAATAACTTTCAACATCTGATTTAATCTTTTGTAAAATCATTGCAGAAATTTCTTGTGGGCTATATTCTTTATCATCAATCTTTACTTTATAATCTGTACCCATTTCTCTCTTAATAGAAGTTATTGTTCTTGCTGCATTTGTAATTGCTTGTCTTTTAGCAGTTTCTCCTACTAATCTTTCTCCATTTTTTGTAAAAGCAACAACTGAAGGAGTAGTTCTATTTCCTTCTACGTTTGCTATAATTGTTGGTTCTCCACCTTCCATAACAGCTACTGCTGAGTTTGTTGTACCTAAATCAATACCTATAATTTTTGACATAATCTTTTCCTCCTTATTATTCACTAACTTTAACCATACTTGGTCTAATTACTTTATCTTTAATTTTATATCCTTTTTCAAAAGTTTCCAATACGATACCACTTTCTACTCCATCTTTACTTTCAGTCATAACTGCATTATGTAAATTCGGATTAAAAACAGCACCATCACTCTCTATTTCTTCAACCATTTCTGTCTTTAAAACTGATTCAAATTGATCTTTAATCATAACAAAACCTTTAATTGTATCATCCTCTAAATTAGCATGAGTAAAAGCTCTATTAAAATTATCTAAAACAGGTAATAATTTTAAAATTAAGTCTTCATTTGCAAGTATAATAGAATTTGATTTTTCTCTTTCAGTTCTGTTCTTGTAATTTATAAAATCAGCTTGAAGCCTTAAAAGTTGATTTTTTAATTCTTCAATTTCTGAATTTAATTTTTTTCAACTTCATCAGAAGAGTTTTGTTCTAAAGCTTTTTCTTCCACTTTTTCAGTAGTTTCTTCTTTAATCTCATCTTCTAATTCTTTTTTATCTTTTTTCAACTATTTCGCCTCCCGTCATTTTAAAATATCTCTAAATCTATCATTTAAACTTAACATAGTCGATATTATCTTTTCATAGTCCATTCTTGTCGGACCAATAACTGCAATTTTCCCTTTACTTCCGTCTCCAAGGTCATAAGATGTAGCAACTATTGTATTTTCATTTAAAAAGTCTTTATTATTTTCACGACCTATGCTCACATATATTTCATCTCCGCTATAACTCAAGAACAAATTCTCCAATTCACTTTTATCCTCTAAGAAATGTATAAGCTCTTTAGCTTTATTCAAATCCCTGTATTCCGGAAAATTAAATATATTGGAAATTCCTTCTAATTCAATACTGGATTTTTCAGTCTTTGAAATCTCATTACCTATTAAATCTGAAATGTCTGTTATAAAAGGAATTTTTGAAACAAAAGTAAGCTTCAAGTATTCCAGTCTTTCGTTTAAATCAGATACTTTAACATTTATTAAATACTTCTTTAAATAAAATATTAAATCTTGTAAAATCCCTTCATTAAGTTCTGTTTTTGAATCAAAAACTGTATTAATTACTTTTCCATTATCAAAAACTAATACTAAAACATAACAATTTCCACTAATATTTATAACATCGATACTCTTAACTGAACAATCCATATAATCTGTAATCATTGTTGCCGTTATACATTCCGTTACCTCCGAGATAATTTTTGCGGATTCTTTAAAAATTTTACTTTTTCATTGATATGTTTTGATAAAATGTCGATTCCGTACGTATTTTTAGAAATCTCATCAAAATGAGAAGACAATAAATAATTAACATAATGTCTGTAAGCCTTATCTGATGGAATTCTTCCGGAAGATGAATAAGCCTTATTTAAAAAACCAAGTTCTTCTAAATCGCTCATCTCATTCCTTACCGTTGCCGAACTTACTCCCATATCGTATTGTTTTGAAATTGTTCGAGACCCAATAGGTTCAGATGTATTGATATAACTATCTATTATGGCATATAAAATCTTCAATTTTCTATCATCAAGCATTTTATCACCTCTTTTTAGCACTCAATCTATTAGACTGCTAACAATATTATATTACTATTATTCCCCTATGTCAAGTTTTAAAACATTTTTATTAAAAATTTTTTATTAGCTGTTTATCAAAAATTTTAAAGCTGATATACAGGTTTTTTGTAAAAAATTAATTCGTCATATAACATATAATGTAAAAAGTTTTTTGAACAGTTGACAAATTTTGATAATATTGTTATTATTATCTTGTAGAAATTGTTAATTAAATTTAAAATACTTATTTTAGATTTAATTATGATTTAATATTGTATTATATTAATGGTACAATAAAATTTTACTTTATTAGTTAAAATTTAAGGAGGACTTTTAAATGAAAGTAGCAGTTGTATATTGGTCAGGTACAGGTAATACTGAAAAAATGGCTGATTGTATCGCCGAAGGAATTGAAAATGCAGGTTCTGAAGTTGAAGTAATCTTCTGTGACGATTTTGGAGCAGATATGTTAAATGATTATGATTTAGTTGCATTCGGTTGTCCGGCAATGGGAGATGAAGTTCTTGAAGAATCAAGCTTTGAACCAATGTTCGAAGAAGTTGAAGAAGAATTAAATGGAAGAAAAATCGCTTTATTCGGATCTTATGAATGGAATGAAGGACAAAAATGGATGAAAGACTGGAAAGTTAGATGTGAAGGCGTTGGAGCTAAAATCGTAGCTGAACCACTTTGCGTATATGATTGTCCTACACCTGAAGACGAAGATGACTGTGTAGCATTTGGAGAAAAAATCGCTAAGGCATAATTCATTAAAAAACAAAAAGTAGCCAATGAGCTACTTTTTTTATGTTCTTAATATCAAAAATTTTAAATTATAAAGTTGTTACATCAGCTTTTAACTTATAAATAACATCTTTTCTCTCTACGATTATATTTACTTTTTTGAAAGTTCTTCATCGTTTTTTATTCTTTGCAATAATTTGTTTGACGGATTAATTGTATAAGCATTACCGAATCTTCTAAGCATTGATAAGTCTCCGGTTGTATCTCCATAGGCATAAGACTTTTCGATGTCTATATTATATTTTTCAATGATTTCATTACAGACTTCATCCTTTCCTTCGCTATGCCACATCGGTACAATTTCTCCTGTGAATTTTCCATCTTCATCAAATAAATATTTTGTTGCTCTAAATTCTGTAACACCATATTTTTCAGCCATTTCCTTAACCAAAAAATCAGGGCTTCCTGAAATAAAAAATATTAAATGCCCATTAGCTTTATGAAATTCTAACTGATTTCTTGAAAATACATAAACCCTTTCAAATACTTTTCTTATAGATTGCTCTGCAATAAATTTATTATATTGGATATCAAAGCCTTTTAAGTCACTTCTATATTTTTCTGAAAGTGCTTCAATATAGGCATCATATGCCCCATATCTATTAACATATTCCATATATAACTGCTTTACATCATCAACCCAAACACTTTCATCTAAGATTTCATATTTTATAAGTCTTTTAAAATGTTCAATCATAAGAGATTCTCTTGCTATAGTTCCGTCAATATCAAAAAATGCGGCTATATTAGACATACAAACACCTACTTTCTCTTAAAATTCATAAGAATTAAAGCAAAAAACAGCGAAACCACTCCACTTGTCCCAATAATCATTGAATAATAAAGCGAATTAATTCCTCTTGCAGTCAAAATATTTGTCCATCCATCTGCTAAAAATACCGTTCCAACAACAATTAAAATAAATGCAGGAATGAATTTAATAAATCTATTTTTCAATAAACTAAGTAAATATGTTAAGAGCATTGCAACAAATATTGCAAGTAAGACGATACCGACTGACAATCTCTTTTTCACTAAAATTTCAAACAATTCTTTCATACTAACTCCTATTTTTTAATTCTTCTTTAAGTTCAGGTAAAGATTTAAGACAAATTTCTCCTTCGCTTATTCCCAACAAATTCAAAACTTCACACAAATCATCATAATTGGAAACTTCAATTTCCATATATGGATAAGGATAAACTTCTTTATCCCATATATCAATGTCAATATGAGCATTTCTTAATTTATATGATGTTCTGAATTTTCTCTCTATATCCAGTTTATCATAGCCTAAAAAATTTAATATTTTTAACATTTCTTCACTATTTTCTAAAGAAACATTATATTCATTAAACTCTTTTAAAATTTCATTTTCTTTATGCTCTTTATATGTTAATTCTGAATTAATTTCCTTTCCATCTCTATCTAAAAGTTTTCTAATTCTTAAAAAGCTTCCATTTGGAATACAATCCAATTTTGAAGATGTAAGTCTAATGTTTTCCTGATTTTCACTTTTTAAAAACTTCGCACCTAAATTTTTCAATTTAGTTTTTATTTCTTCAACATCTATATTTAAAATTTTAACTTCTAATTCTTTTTCCATTTTATCTCCTAATAAGTCTTGGGATAAATTTTAAGTAGTCTGCAGAAATACAATGAAATTCTATTCCGTCGACTACTTCATCTACAACATTATTCAAAGAATATGCATGAAGATGTCCGTATAAAACAATTTTTATATTATGTTCCTTAACAAATAGTCCAAAGTCATTTAAAGTTCTATCTTTTTCTACCGGTGGATAATGAAAAAGGCAAATTATCTCCTTTTCCTTATTTTTTACGGAATCATAGCTTAATTTTAATCTCATAAGCTCTCTGTTATATATCTTTCTGTCTGTATCTTCTGAGAATTCGGATGACTTTGGAGAAACCCATCCCCTAGTTCCAATAAAGACATATCTTTCCGTTTCAAAACTATTATTTTGTAAAAAGAACATATTTTTCAAATTTAAACCATTTACCTTACTTAGACTACTCCACCATAAATCGTGATTACCTTTTAAAAAATTTTCTTTCCGGGAAGACTTTCAATTCTCTTTAAATCATTATATGCTTCTTCAATTTTTAAAGCCCAAGAAATATCTCCGGGAACGACTACATAATCATCCTCTTTTACGATTTCTCTCCAAGACTTAAACATTCTTTCTTCATAATTTTCCCACGCGGAGCCGAAAACCTCCATTGACTTATCTCCAGTATAATCTAAATGCAAATCAGATAAACCGTATATCATTCTAACTCCTAAACAAATTTTTTAACCTTTTCAATACTTTGACTTGCAACCATATATCCTTCCTTATACAAATCAATAACATCTTCCATATTAGTTGTAAAAGATTTGAATTTTAAAGGATTAACCGGTGCAAAAACTAATGCTTTTTCTTCCCTTTCAAGTTTATCTACTAAATCCATAGTTTCATTATATTTATTTTTTCATTTTCCATTGATTCAATAAATTTAGGATAATCTTTATATGCATACCTTACTATATCACTAATTTCTGAATTTTCTCTTCTATATCCTCTATTTTTTGCAAGCAAAACTACAAATTTATCATAACCTTTTTCAATTGCTCTCTCAAGTGGATTAGTATTGTACATTCCTCCATCAAAATATGGAAATCCATCAATCATTACACATTTTGCCATATCCGGAAGTGATGATGAAGCTATTATTTTTTCAACCATATCCGAAGTGTTCTTTGCATCCTTTGATGAAAAGAATTTATAACTACCGTCAAGCAATGAAGTTACTCCTGCTTCAAACTCTCCTTCTAAATTCTTATCGAATTCAGGAAAAACATATAAACTATTAACCATTGATACTAAATCAATCGGCTCTGAAGAATTCTTCAACATTTCCATATTTTTTAAAAATTCTTGAAATAATTTATTAACATCAAATTTTATTCCACTAAAAAACTCAAATCCTGTAATAGCTCCGGCAGATACTCCGACAACATAAGGAAACTTTATTCCATTCTCTTTAAAACAATCTAAAACACCTTTTAAAAAAGCTCCCCTCATTGCTCCGCCTTCAATTACCAATGCAACTTTATTTTCCATAAAATACCTCACGTCTTATTAATTATATTTATTATTTTACCATATTTTTAGTAATTTCTCAAACAAACAAAATATCAAATTTATAATATTTTCTTAGTTCAAATTATTTTTAAAATATTTAATTTATCTAAACAATTAATTCATTTATAATTTTATTTATAATCCAATCTTTATAAGTAAATTTAATTTTTTTAATAATTATTTGATTAGAATAATTTTATATGATATAATTTTACTACAGTATAATCAATTGGCATAAATAAAGTGCTTATCCATTTGTACAATATAGAAATCTCAAAAATTATAAGAAAATTTGTCTTTTATATATTATTTTTATAGATAATTAGGAGGAAAAAATGAAGATTGGAGTAAGAACACCAAGTGTTAAAAAGATGACTAGCTCAAGAACAACTGGAATGATTAATAGAAAAGCAAAATCTTCTTTTAATCCACTGTATGGAAAATCAGGAATGGGTATAGTAAATAATCCTAAAAAAGCTATTTATAATAAAGTATATAATAAAACTACTGTATCTATTAAAGATATAAATATTGATATTGATATGGATAATAGTGAAGAAGATGAATACGAATCTTATAGTAAATCAAAATATAATATATTATACTTATTATCAGGATTTTTGAATATATTTTGTGGAGTATTATTATGTTCATCAAGTATATTACTTAGTGGAATTGGCTCATTTAGTATTGTATTAGGGATATTAAGTATTATCAAATATATAATAATCATAATATCCACAAAAAAGCCCCCACAAGATAGAAACTAATCTGTAATGATGTGATAAACCATTAATCTTGCAAATTAATTATATCACAATTGAACTGCTATGCTTAAATAACACATAATTAATACAACGTTGAGAATTAAAGAATTTTCAACATTGTATTGTTTATATTACCATAAAATCAAAAAATATACGAAAAAAGTAAGCCTATTAAACTTACTTTTTTGTAGTTTGAAAACAAATTTATTAATTAATATAAATTAAAATCATATCCATTATTTATAAATTTTTATTTAACAACTATATTACAAATTTTTCCCGGAACAAAAATTTCTTTTACAACAGTTTTTCCTTCTATAAATTTTTTAACATTTTCGTTATCATAAAGTGCTTCTTTAAAATCTTCAAATTTTGCATCTTTTGGAATCATTAATGTTGTTCTTACTTTTCCATTTATTTGAATAGGCATTTCAACTTCAGAATCAATTGTTTTAGCTTCATCATATTTTGGCCAAGTTTGTTCAAAGATATATCCACCAAAATTCATTTCTTCCCATATTTCTTCAGTAATATGTGGAGAAACTGGATTTAATAAAATCAAGAATATTCTTAAATCTTCTCTTGAAATTTCTTTTGCTGAATAAAATTCATTAATTAAAGTCATAAGAGCTGCTATTGCAGTATTAAATTTAAGACTTTCAAAATCTTCTGATACTTTTTTAATTGTCTTATGGATTGATTTTTCCAAAGATTTTGTCATTTCTTCGGATGAATTTGTAATTTCTTGTAATTTCCAAACTCTATCTAAGAATTTTCTACAACCGTTAATTCCACCGTCAGACCAAGACGCACTTCTTTCAAAATCTCCTAAGAACATTTCGTAACATCTTAATGCATCTGCTCCGTATTTATCAATCATTTCATCAGGATTTACAACATTTCCTCTTGATTTAGACATTTTTTCCCCATTTTCTCCAAGAATCATTCCATGTGATGTTCTCTTAAAATATGGTTCTTTTGTATTAACAACACCTATATCATAAAGGAATTTATGCCAAAATCTTGAATACAATAAGTGCAATGTTGTATGTTCCATACCACCATTATACCAGTCAACTTGATTGAAATATTTTAAGGCATCTTTTCCAACAAGATTTTCTTTATTATTAGGATCCATATATCTTAAATAATACCATGAAGAACCAGCCCATTGTGGCATTGTATCAGTTTCTCTCTTTGCCTTTCCTCCACATTTAGGACAAGTACAATTTACAAATTCATCAATCTTGGAAAGTGGAGATTCTCCTGTTTCTGTAGGTTCAAATGATTCAAGTTCAGGAAGTCTTAAAGGTAATTCTTCTTCCGGAATTGCAACCCAACCACATTTTTCACAATTTACTAAAGGAATCGGTTCTCCCCAATATCTTTGTCTTGAGAAAACCCAATCACGAAGTTTAAAGTTTGTCTTTTTATTTCCGATACCAAGTTTTGATAGATATTCAAAAATCTTTTCTTTTGCTTCTTTAACTGAAAGTCCGTTTAGAAAATCTGAATTAACCAAAATTCCGCTATTAGTATCTGTATATGCTTTTTCTTGCACATTTTCCCCGCCACTAACAACTTCAACAATGTCTAAACCAAATTTTTTAGCAAAATCAAAATCTCTCGTATCATGTGCAGGTACTGCCATAATTGCTCCGCTTCCATAAGTCATTAGAACATAGTCAGAAATAAATACAGGAATTTCTTTTTTAGTACAAGGATTAATTGCAGTTATTCCGTCAATTTTAACCCCTGTTTTGTCTTTATTCATTTCAGTTCTTTCAAATTCTGATTTCTTTTGAACTTCTAAAATGTATTTTTCAATTTCTTCTTTATTCTTTATTCTATCTTCGTATTTTTTAAGTAATGGATGTTCACAGGAAATAACCATATAGGTAGCCCCGAAAATTGTATCGGGTCTTGTAGTATATACCAAAATAGTATCATCAATATCTTTAATTTGGAATTTAACTTCCATACCATAACTTCTGCCAATCCAATTGATTTGTTGTGTTTTAACTCTGTCAATAAAGTCAACTTCTTCAAGGTCATCTATAAGTCTGTCTGCATATTCAGTTATTTTTAACATCCATTGATTTTTAACTTTATGAATAACTTCACTACCACATCTTTCACAACAGCCACCGACAACTTCTTCATTTGATAAACCTACTTTACAAGAAGTACAGAAGTTTATTGGCATTTCCATTTTATATGCAAGTCCTTTTTCGAACATCTTCATAAAAATCCATTGTGTCCATTTATAGTACTCAGGATCTGTTGTATTTATTTCTCTATCCCAATCGAAAGAAAATCCGATACTCTTTAATTGTTTTTTAAAATTTTCAATATTGTTTTTTGTTACTACTTCAGGATGAATTTTATTTTTCATCGCATAGTTTTCAGTTGGTAAACCAAAGGCATCCCAACCCATTGTAAACAATACATTTTGTCCTTCAAGTCTTCTTTTTCTACTTACAACATCCATTGCAGTATATGGTCTTGGATGACCTACATGAAGTCCTTGACCTGATGGATATGGAAATTCTATTAAAGGATAGAATTTTTCTTTATCATTAATTTCACATTTAAAAGGTTTCTTTTCATCCCAAATATCTTGCCATTTTTTTTCGATATTTTTTGGATCATAATTTTTCATAACATTCCTCCATTCGTAATAAAGTAATAAAAAAACTTCCGCCTCATAAAGAGACGAAAGTATAAATTCCGTGGTACCACTCTAATTAGTATTAAACTCACTCTAAGATTATAACGTAATCAACGGCATTTGCATTTTATGAACAAGTTCAATACTTCAAAATATTATTTTCCACCAAACAATAACTCTCTAAAAATTTGAATATATTTACTACTTTCAATCAAAAATTTTATAAAATATAACAAAAGTATAATACCATATTTTTATTTTTTTCAATACATTATAATTTAAAATCAAAGTTTTCTCTAATAAATTTCTTAAAAAAATATAATTTAATATTCCTTTTAAAAAGGTACAAAAAGAAATAACAGCCCAAATATAAGTTATATCCAATTTTAGATAAAAAACCAAATAAGCTAAAGGAATTCTTAATGCATTTGAAAAAGTGCTTATTATAGTTGGTGTTTTTGTATTCTTAAGCCCGTTAAACATTCCTGAAATTCCAATTTCAAGTGCTAAAAATATCTCCGAAAAGGCTAAAACTTTTAAATAACTAACACCCATTCTAATTGTATCTAAATCATCTCTTATAAATAATTTGATTATATAATCTGATGAAAAAACAGAAAGAATGAACAGAAAACTCCAATTCCTAAAATTATCCTAAGTCCTTTTTTATAACCGGAAGCTATATTTTCATAATTTTTTGCTCCATAATTTTGTGCTATCAAAGCACAAAGTGCAATGGAAAAGCCTTCAACAGTCATCCAGTTTATAGCTTCAATTTGTACTGCAACATTCTCAGCAGCAACTGCATTTTCACCCCAATTAGCTATTATTCTAAGTAAAATAGTTGAGATAAAAGCAAATATACAGGATTTAAAAGCTGTTGGAACACCTAGTCTTAAAACTTCCTTAAAGGTTGGATTGTTAAAATTTTTAACTAAATTTATTCCTTTAAGGATTCTTCCGTCTAAAATTGAAAATATCATAAAAATACTTGTAACAATAATTTGAGATAGAGTAGTAGCAATTGCAGCTCCACTAACCCCAAACTCAGGTAATCCAAAGAATCCATAAATCAAAATCGGATCTAGAATTATATTTACAATAAGACCGATTGAATTTGCTATAAAAGGAACTTTACTATTTCCTGACCCATTAAATACTCCAGAAAATAGCGGATTTAAAAAAGTAAAAGGCAGTCCTAATAGAACAATCTTTAAATAGCTATTTGCAAGTGAAATTACTACTTCGCTTTTTATATTGAAAAATTTAATTATATCAAGTCTAAAAATATATAATAATATTCCAAATGTTATAGACATAAATAAATTTATGGCAACGGAAGTGTCGATATATTTTCTAAATTGTTTATCATCTCTAGAACCTACACTATACGCAACCCCTATTTCTATTCCTGTCTTTGAAACTAAAACCAAAGAATTTGCAAACCACATAATAAATGCGACTATTCCAACTCCTGCAATTGCTTCAGTTCCAAGTTTTCCAACCCAAAATGTATCCATTAGAGTGTAAGACATTTGAATAAAGGAAGTTGTCATTATTGGAATAGACAACATTACTAAATTTCTATAAATCCTATTATCTAATAAATTAATTTTTTCATAAGTAATTCCTACAATTTTTTTAATAAATTTTTAATATGTTCAACACTTTTCTTGTACTTTTTATCACAAAAATTACAAGAAATTTCTATATCTTTTCCATCTTCTACTATATCATTAAGCTCTTTTTTACCTAAACCCAATAACATATTATCTATTTTTTCATCACTACAATTACATTTATAATGAATAATCTTCTCTTCAATAATTCTTATATTAAAGATTTTCAAAATAGAACAAATATAATCATAAAAACTCATATCATCAGTTTTTGAAGCAAGATAATTTTCAAGTTCTGTTTTAAACATATCTGAATAGATTTTAAATTGTGATAAATCTTTTTCAGTATAATTTGGCAAAAGCTCCATCATAAATCCAAAAGAAATATAACTATCTTCAAGCTTTTTTACTTGTAAATCAATAGAAGTTACAGTTTGATTTGATGCACTAAAATAATTAGTAAAATTTTCACTAATATCTGAAGAAATTATACTTGTTTGTCCAATATAAGGAGCTTTAAGTCCTAAGTCCTTTATCAAAACAAGTATTCCCTTATCTCCTATAAAGTCCTTTGAAGATTTTCCTTTTTCATAAATTTTATCATATTTACTTAAATTTTTATTTTCCAAATATCCTGTTATAAAAGAATTATTATACAATTTTGAAATTATAAGACCACATTCTCCATTTGTCTTTAACTTCAAATCAATTGTATCTGTATCATTTTTTAAATCAGAATAAAGCAACGCATTCATCGTTAAAACTTTTCCCATCTCAATATTTGCACTTACAGAACTCTTTTGTAATTTTTCAAAATCATTTACTATATCATCTGTAAAGGCAAAGAAAAATCTCATTGAATTATGCTCATCAATACATCTTAATATTTTTGCCATAAAAACTCCTTAATATTAATTATATATAAAAATTATATACTAAAATTTTAAAGAAATCAATTGATAAATTAATATCTTTTTCCATATTTTTTCTTCGCAATTTCAGTATATTTTTTAATAAATTCTCCTTTTGATTCTGTATAAGCATCTCGATTATGTTCAAATTTTTTCCACAGAGATAATTTTAATCTTTCATACTCTTTTGCAATTTCAGAATTTTCAAATAAATAGTCTCTAAAATACAATTCATCATTATCTCCCGCTAATCTTATATGCAAATGAAATACTTTTTTAGCAAATCCTTTTTCAGTATAGCCTTTATTCATAGAAATTCTCTTTTCATCTTCACTCATACAAAGCCAATTATTTTTTAATAATATCTCTTTTACAAACTTAAAATCTTCATTATCATTAATCTCTAAAAGAATATCCACAATATTTTTTGCCCATATTGTAGGAATATATGTACTTCCTATATGCGAAATTCTGTAAATTTTTTCATTTTGAATTAAAGATAAAATATTTGCTTTTTCATCTTCATACCAAGTTTTCCATTCATCATTATGTTCAACTAGAAATATTGGAAAAATTTCCCATAATTCCTCTAAACTCATTTCATTTAATTTTTTACTCATAAAATTTCCTTTTGTTTGAATTTAAAAAATCTCCTAAAAAAAGGAGATTTTACTTCTTGATTAATATTAATATCATAACATACAAAAGTATGTAGAAATTGAATTTTCATTTAAGAAAAAACAATCTTATAATTTAACAACACCAGAAGCTTGAGGACCTTTAGCGCCATCAACTATTTCAAATTCAACAGCTTGTCCTTCATCTAAAGTTCTAAATTCACCAGTTTCTTCTAATGCTGAATAATGTACAAATACATCTTCTCCATTTTCAGTAGAAATAAATCCAAATCCTTTAGCTGCATTGAACCACTTTACAGTTCCTTTCATATCCTTTAATCCTCCAATACTATATAGGAAATATGTAGTAATAATACTACCTTCATACTATAACACAATTAATAGAATAAAGCAAGTAATTTTTATTCATCTTCAAGCATACTTAATTGATTTTCCATTTGCTTTCTGATTTTTTCTTTTTCATAATAACATTTTCTGCAAAGAGGCTCATAACTTTCTGAAGCTCCAAGTTTTATTCTTTCATCATCATGTGTCTTTCTATAACTAACCCAAGCATCAACTCCGCAATTCGCACAAACTGCATGATGTTTATATAGATAATCCGCTCTTGGCATTAATTCTTTTACCAACTCAAAAGGCTCTGCTTTAAAGTCCATATCAAGACCTGCAAGAACAACTGTAAATTCATTTTCTAAAAATAAATTTAAAGTTTCAACTATCTTATTTATATCACCCTTTATGAATTGTACTTCATCAATACCTATAATACTTGCAGTACTGGTTTTCATATATTCAATAATTTCGTCAATATCTTCAACAGGGATTGCCCTCATCTTAGTATTATCATGAGTAACTATTTCTTTATCTGCATATCTGTTATCAAACTTCGGTTTAAATACCACAGTTTCATATTTTGCAATTTCAAATCTATTTAAGTCTTTCCATAAACTTGAAGTCTTTCCCGAGAACATACTACCTGTATGTAAAATTAATTTACCTTTATATTGATGCATAATTAACCCTCAAAAACTTTTTCTTCAATTGATAAAATTACAATATCTTCTACCGGCTTGTCGTTTGAACAATAAGTATTTGCGATTTCATCAACTACTTCCATTCCCTTAAATACTTGACCAAAAACAGTATGTTTAAAGTCTAACCAGAATGCTCCTCCAAGTTTCTCATAAGTTTCTACAACTTCATCAGGATACACTTTTTTATCTGAATTTTTTAAATAATTTACATAATCATCAGAAATTTTACTGTTTTGAACTATAAAAAATTGACTTCCATTAGTATTAGGACCGGCATTTGCCATTGACAAAGCTCCTCTAAAGTTTCTAAACTCACCATCAAATTCATCTTCAAAAGATTCTCCCCAGATACTTTCTCCACCCATTCCTGTACCTGTTGGATCTCCACCTTGAATCATAAAATCTCTTATAACTCTATGGAAAATAACTCCATTATAATATCCTCTTTTAGCCAATGTTATAAAATTTTCACAAGTCCTAGGAGCAACTTCATTAAATAATCTAAAAGAAATTTCTCCTACATTTGTCTTCATTATATAAACTTTTTCTCCAATTTTAGGCATTTCCAATTGTTTCATAATCTTACTCTCCTTTAAATAATTTTTTCTTAAAATTGCTCTATATATTAATGTTATATATCGTCCCTTTAAAAATTGTTCATCTTCAAATTCACCCTCAACTTTAAGTCCACATTTTTCCATTACTTTTCCTGAAGCAAGGTTTTCTTTTATATGCATTGCACAAACTCTATTAACTTTTAAGGTATTAAAAGCATAGTCAAGCATAAAATTTAAAGTCTCCGTCATATAACCTTTGTTCCAAAAATTCTTATTTAAAACATATCCGAATGATAAAGAATTATTTTTTATATCCGCTTTAAATTCAAAAGAACCTATACATTTATTAGAAATTTTTTCAACTATTGCAAAACAATATTTATTTTTCATAAAACAATCAGTAATTACTTTTTCAGTTTCCAAAATATTTTTGTGTTTATCCCAAGTAACGAATTTACAAGTTTCATCATCACTTCCAAACTCAAAAACATCATCTATATCATCTAAACTGAATTTTCTAAAAATTAATCTTTCACTTTGCATAATAACTCCTTATTAAATTCCAATCCTGTTTTATTTAAAATACTGAAAAAATACTCATCAGGCAAAACCATAAAACTTAACTTTTTCTTTGTAATAGGATGTAAAAATTCAAGATAGTAGGAATGTAACATCTGTCCATTAGCCTTTATCTTTTCATTCTTATTTCCATAAGTTTCATCTCCTATGATAGGATGATTTAGACTGTTGAAATGAACTCTTATCTGATGAGTTCGTCCGGTATGCAGTGTAACATCAACTAATGAAAATTTTAAATTTGAAGTTAAGATATTATATTCTGTAAGTGCCTCTTTTCCAGATTTACTTTTTACACTCATCTTTTTTCTGTCTTTTTCATCTCTTCCAATAGGCTTATCTATAAATCCATTCTCTTTAGAAAAACTTCCATTACAGATTGCTAAATATTTTTTATTAATTTCTCTATTGGCAAACATTTCAACCAATTTTAAATGGGTTTCGTCGTCCTTTGCACAAATTATAAGACCTGTTGTATCTTTATCAAGTCTGTGAACAATTCCGGGTCTTTCGGAATTAATCATTGATAATTTACAATGATTTAAAAGAGCATTAACCAAAGTATGTTCTTCATTTCCCACAGCCGGATGAACAACCATATTTCTAGGTTTATTTATAATTATGATATAATCATCTTCATATACAATATCTAAATCTATATCTTCAGCAACTAATGTAATTTCTTTCTTCTCAGGAATAGAAACTGTAATTTCATCTCCTATTTCTAAAATTACATTCGGCTTTATATTTTTATTATTTACAAAAACTAATTTATCTTTTATCAATTTTTGAATTGAAGTCCTTGATAAATTAGAAATTTTTTCGGATAAAAAAACATCACATCTAATTTTTTTATCACTAATATATTTTAATTCTGTCAAAAATTACACTCTCCAATCTATCGGTTTAACTCCCTTGCTAATCAAAAATTCATTAGCCTTAGAAAATGGCTTACTTCCAAAAAATCCTCGATGAGCAGAAAAAGGAGAAGGATGTGTACTTGTAATTATAAAATTATTTTCATCTTTTTTTATCAAATTACTCTTTGAAATAGCAAAGCTACCCCAAAGAATAAAAACTTTAGGATAATCAAAATTTGAAATTATTTCAATTACTCTGTCTGTGAAAATTTGCCAACCTATATCTTTATGTGAATTTGGCTTTGCCTTCTCAACAGTTAGTGTAGCATTTAATAAAAATACACCTTGTTCAACCCAAGCAGTTAAATCCCCATGATTTGGAGGAGTTATCCCTAAATCTGAATTTAATTCAAGATATATATTTCGAAGTGAAGGAGGTATTTTCTCTCCTCTATTTACTGAAAAACTCATTCCATTAGCCTGATTTACACCATGATATGGATCTTGTCCTATGATAATAACCTTGATGTCTTTTGGAGATATTTTATCAAAAATAGTAAAAACACATTTATTGGGTGGAAATATAGTTTTATTTTTATATTCCTCATTTAAAAAGTTTTTCATCTTAACAAAATAGTCTTTTTTAAATTCATCCTTTAAATATTCATTCCAAGCTCCATAATTAGACATCATCTTAATTCTCCTTTTTAGTAAATGATAAAACTATAAGTAAGAAACAGGCTACACAAATATAAATATCTGCAAAATTAAAAACCGGAAAATCATATAGCCCACCAAATCTTGTATGAATAAAATCCACAACAAAAGAATATCTAATTCTATCTATACAATTTCCCAATGCTCCACAAGCAATTAAAGCAAATAGGATTTGTTCAACTTTAGACATTTTTTCTTTATTTTTACTTATATAAAATAAAATTCCAAAAAATGCAACCAAAGAAATAAAAACAAAGAAATATTTATATCCTTTAAAACTACCAAAAGCTACTCCTGTATTTTCTACATAAGTAAATTCTAGCCAATTTTTAATTAAAACTACAGAATCAGCACCTTTTAAATTGGCTACTGTAATATATTTTGTAAGTTGGTCTAAAATTAATCCAACAATTATAATTACGTATATCATATAGAATACCTCTTAATATTGACAACAAATTTATTCTTTTTAGTTAAGCCTCCAAAATTATCGACTTTGAATTTTCCTTCTTTTCTTATTGAAATAATATCATTTTCGTTTATCTTCTTGTCAAAGTCTTTATATTCCTCATAATTCAAATTTACATTTCCGGCTTTAATGTATTTTTGAGCAATCTCTCTTGAAGTTCTAGCAAGTTCTTTAACAAAGCAGTCCAATCTCAAACCGGAAACTATTATTTTTTCATCCTCATATTTTTTAAAATTAGATGGAATAA
This sequence comes from Parvimonas sp. oral taxon 393 str. F0440, assembly GCA_000223315.2. GTDB lineage: Bacteria > Bacillota > Clostridia > Tissierellales > Peptoniphilaceae > Parvimonas. Next base: position 259,840 of record AFUS01000005.1, read on the forward strand.
AATTATTATTCAAAATTTCCAATTTTAAATCTTGCCCTGCAAATTTTAATCCATTAGAAAATAAAAATGTTCCTATCGGCTTCAAACAATAAATATACCAATATCCGTCAACTTTTATTATTTCTCCGACTTTTTCACGATTTATTCCCAAATGGAGAATACTTCCCAAAATATTTCTATGTTCTATTCCTGAAATATCTTTAAATTTCAAAGTTTCTAAATAATCATTTAAGGAATAGTTTTCTCTATAAAAAATTAAAATTTTTCTCTCATAATCTTCTTCACTAAAGATAATATCAAAATTCAAATCTATATTTTTTAAAATTCTCTCTACATATTTAAACTCCAATGGTGTAAAAAAATTAGAAACAAATACATCTTTATAGTTTTTTTCCATAGAAACAAGACCATCTAAAAATTTATTGATGGTCTTTTTTATTTCTAAATTATTAATATTATCTAATATCTTTATTTTATCAAATGATTTCATTTAATTATATTTGATAAAATCCGTTGTTTTCAATTTGATCTTTAACTTTTCCGTCGATATCAATTCCCTTAGGAGCTAAGATAAAAATATCTTTTGTAACTTTTTGGATTTTTCCTGATAGAGAATAAATTCCTCCGCTTACAAAATCAAAAATTTGTCTTTTCTTATCAACTTCCAACATTTCTAAATTTAAAACAACAACTTTTCCTTTTAAAACATCGTCTAAAACTTGTGTTCCATCATCGAAAGTAATTGGTTCTCTAATAGAAATCAAAAATCTGCTAATATTTGGCATTGTAACTATATTGGATTTTTCCTTTTCAAAAGCTAATTTACTACTAGCACTTCTAGCATAACTTTCTCCTACTGATTTAGCTTGTTTTTCTACAACTTCCTCTTCTTCATAATCTTCATATTCGTCATCTAAGTCATCACTTCCAACAAATTTTTTAATTTTGTCCATAAAACCTGCCATAATATTCCTCCTCATTTTTTTATATTTTTTATAACAAATGAAAATTTAAAATTTTCTAATTGTAAGCTTTCTTATTTTTTATTTCGAAGCAACAAGGTTCCCGGGTACCCACCCGATGCGAAGCATCGTGGAAGGGTGGGAGTCTTATTTGGAAACCACTCCATAATCTCTTTTTCCGAAAATTGAAGTTCCAATCCTAATAAGAGTTGCTCCTTCTTCTATGGCAACAGTATAATCATTACTCATTCCCATTGATAATATTTTCATATCTATATTTTTAAAATTAAGTTTTGAAATCTCATCAAATAATGATTTCATCTTTTTAAAATAAACTCTGGTCTCTTCAGCATTCTCACAACATGGGGCAACTGTCATAAGTCCATTTACAAAAACATTATCTCTTTTTGAAACTTCTTTTATAAAATCGAGTACATCTTCTTCAAAAATTCCTGATTTACTTTCCTCTTTTCCAATATTAACTTCAACTAAACAATTTACAACAATTCCTTTATTTTTAGCTTCCGCTTCCAATTTGTCTAAAAGAGAAATTCTATCTAAAGAATGTATTAATTCAACTTTATCAATAATAGATTTAACCTTATTGGTTTGAAGATGTCCAATCATATGAAATTTAATTTTTCCTTCAAAATATTCATATTTTTTTAAAATTTCTTGAACTTTATTTTCTCCAAAAGTATTAAAGCCTAAGTCTATAGCTTCTTCAATTTTTTTAATATCAACTGTCTTTGAAACAGGTAATAAAAATATTTCATTTTCATCTCTATTTGAATTTTTACAAGCTAGAGATATTTTTTCTCGTATATTATTTATATTTGCTTTCATTACTTTAAAATTGCACCTTCTTTAAATTTACTTGCATCTTTCAATATATTAGAAAAAATTCCAACTGAACCATTTTTCGAATCAATATAAACTTTTGAATTTACCTTATCAATATAGTTAACTTTAACCTTTACTCTTGTTATATTATTAAAAGAATCTACAGTCAAAACATAGTACTCATCACCTTGAGATATAAGAGCAGTTATTGGAAGCTCATAAGAACTATAAACAGTCTTTATTACATTTAAGTCAATAAATCTCTTATCTGAAATTTCATTAAAAGCTGATGAAAATTCAGCAACTATTAAATCATATTCTTCACCTGTCTTTAGCCTTTTAATTATTCCTGTAGCAACCGAATCTCCTATATTGACCTTTATTTTCTTTTCCACATCTATATCTTCCAAAGTCCCTTTTTTAACTCTAATACATAAATAATATTTCAAATTATCTACAATTTTTATTCCATCAATACTTGAAATACTATTAGAACTATCAAAGTTAAAATCTTTTTCATCTATAGATTCTATAACAGAAAAATCATATACATTCTCCAGGCCGTCGATTTTATTTAATACAACTCCGGAATTTTTAGAAACAATTTTTCCTGTATTGATAGTATCATTTATTAATGAATATCTGAAAAGTTTATCTGAGCTATATTTTTTCCCAAAAGCAATTTTACTCTGTTCACTTGAAAGTATTTCAAAGGTCTTTGCAAAATCTTTATCTCTAACAAATTTTAAAATATTTTCTAAATCAATTTTTTCCACTTTAGAATCTTTATTATCCGCTTGGTTTTTTAATGACTGAACTTTTTCGGATAAATAATCTTTAAAATTTTGATCAATTTGTGAAACATCAACTTCGCCTATTTCTTTGTTAACACCAATTTTTGAACTATCAACTTCTATATTGCTTTTCCCAATGTAATATAGGTACTCATCCTTTATAACTAATGCTTTAGATAAAATGTTTAAATCATAAGTCTTAGGATTTTCTAAAACCATTATATCATTATTTAGATTTTTACTAAAAAAATATTTTTTATTAAAAACAAACTTACAAATATAATTATAATGACAAAACCAAAATGTTCCTTAGCATTAGGTAAAATTCCTTTGCGTTTCTTCATATAATACCCATTAGTTCTAATTTATAATATTATAGATTACTATTCTTATAAATTATATCCTCTCTCTTTGGACCGTTAGAAATCATTTTAACAGGAACTTCCAATTCTTTTTCGATAAATTCTATATATTCTCTACATTCAATCGGTAGTTCTTCATAATTTTTAATTCCTCTAATGTCTCTATTCCAACCTTTTAAAACTTTCCAAACCGGATTTGCCTTTTCAAGCTTATCAGTTGTTGGAAAATCTCTAGTAATTTCACCGTCAATTTCATATCCAACACAGATAGGAATTTCTTCCAAATATCCTAAAGCGTCAATAACAGTCAACACTGCTTCCGTACTTCCTTGAACTCTACATCCATATCTTGAAGCTACTGCATCAAAAAATCCTACACGTCTTGGTCTTCCTGTTGTAGCACCATATTCACCCTTATCTCCGCCACGTTTTCGTAGTTCTTCCGCTTCTTCTCCAAAAATTTCACTAACAAAAGCACCTGCTCCTACAGCACTTGAATATGCTTTAACAACAGTAACAATATCTGTAATTGCATAAGGTGGAATTCCCGCACCAATTGCTCCATATCCTGCTAAAGTAGATGAAGAAGTAACCATTGGATATATTCCATGATCTGTATCTTTTAATGAACCAAGTTGTCCTTCAAGTAAAATCTTCTTTCCTGATTTTATAGCATCATTTAAGAATTTTGATACATCACATACATAAGGCTTGATTGCATCTCTCCAAACAAGCATAAGTTCATATAACTCTTTTGCATCAATTTTTTCTTTATGATATAAATTTTCTAAAATTACATTCTTGTATTCCACTACCCTTTGAACCTTTTCAAATAAATTATCTCCAAATAATTCATTAACTTGAAAACCGATTTTTGCATATTTATCTGAATAACAAGGTGCAATTCCTGATTTTGTAGAACCGAATGAATTTTTTCCAAGTCTTTCTTCTTCATAAGAATCAAAATCAATATGATAAGGCATTACAAGTTGTGCTCTGTCTGAAACTAAAATATTAAGATCAGGAACATATTTTTTCCTTCAAATACTCAATTTCTTTAAGTAAATAAGGTATATTAAGTGCTACACCATTACCTATTACTGATGTCGTATGTTTGTAAAAAACTCCTGAAGGCAATAAATGTAAGGCAAATCTTCCATATTCATTTATGATAGTATGTCCCGCATTGGAACCACCTTGAAATCTAACAATAATATCAGCATTTTCAGCTAACATATCTGTTATTTTTCCCTTTCCTTCATCTCCCCAGTTTGCTCCTACTACTGCTTTAACCATAGTTCCTCCTAATATTAAAATAAAAATTTATAATAAAATCCAATATTATATAAATATATTGTCCAGCTAAAAAACACAAGTCCTACTAAAGAACCAAGAACAACATCCGAAAACCAATGTACACCTACAATAATTCTACTTATTGCAATACTTAGACCAAATAAAATACCGACAGCCAACCAAAAAGGTAATGAACTGTGTCCTTTAAATAAAACATACATAATTGAAGGATAAAAACTCAATCCTATGCAAGAATGTCCACTTGGGAAACTATATCCCCAGTATTTTATATCAGAATTTGAAACCGGACGTTCTCTTCTAAATAAAAATTTAAAAGAGTTTAAAAATATCATATTAAAGAGTGACGAATTTAAAATCGCACTGGCTAGTACATAATTTTTTTCAGAAACAGAATAGAAAAAAATCGGAAAAATAATAATAAGTGAAGTTACAACATCACCCATTGATGTTATATGTTTCATTGAAGTTTTTAAAAATCTTAAATTATTATTTTGAAAAAATTCTTTTAATTTTAAATCTATTATAAAATTCTGTTTCTTTAATTTATTTCCAACTACTGATGTAAAAGCAAATACAACAATAGTAAAGATAATCAAATATAACATTAAACCCTCCAAAAATTAAGATATAGAAATTTTGCTAAATTATAACAAAAATATCCTAAAATAAGTCCTAGAATAACATCAGTTGGCCAATGAACCCCTAAAATCACTCTACTTATAGCAACCAAAAGTATAAGTATATAAACAATTATATCAAAAAACCTACTTTTAATTTTATCGGCTAATAAAAATCTAAAGGTTAAATAAAAAGCTGATATATTCATAGAATGTCCACTTGGATAACTAAAGCCCCCCATATTTATAACAAAAAATTCAACAGGCCTTTTTCTTGATACAATATATTTTATTAACTCATTTAAAGCATATACAACCAATAATGTAATAATTAGAAACAAAAACGCTTTTTTTAAATTATTATAATAAAAATATATTCCAAATGGAACAAACAAGATAATACAAGTTTTTCCATCTCCCAAAGATGTTATAAATTTAGTAAAATTCAGGAGAATAGCATTTTTAATAAAAATATTATTATTTTGAACTGAAGTCATTATTTTATAATCAATACTTTCAGTTAATTCAATACTCTTTAAATAAAAACCAAATAAAATACTACCTAATATAATTACAGAAAATAAAACAACAAATTGTCTTAATTTTATTTTTTCCATTTTTCCTCCTAAATCAGACTAATTATATCATAAATTGACTTATTAATCAAAAATTTTAACATTTTTAATAAAAAACTACTATAAAATTACAAAAATTTAACAGTAGTTTATTTTAAAATTAATCATTCAAAAAAATTTTTTAAATCTTATAAAAAAAGGTTCAGCTCATATTGAGCTGAACCAATAATTTTTTAATTTAATATTATAATCCTAATACTTTTGATAATTCAGCTTTGTCAAAGCCAACCATTTCTACATCATCAACACAAATTACAGGAACACCCATATGTCCTTTTGCCATTAATTCTTTTCTGGCTTCTAAATCTGTTGAAACATTTTTTTCAACATATTCTACATTATTTGCCTTTAAAAATTCCTTTGCTTGTTTACAATAAGTACAAGAATCACTTGAATATACCACTACTTTTGCCATTTTAATTTCCCCCTAATAGATTTTTTAATTTATAAAATATTTCCAATATTTTTACAGTAAATTTATACCCTTTGATTTTTTATTTAAACAAAGTATAAATTATTTTTATCTTATAAAAGTATAAATAATTCTAATTTTAGTTTTAATCAGCTATAAGTTTTCATACTCTCTTGCAATGTTTTTAAAATCTTCGAGTGATAATTTTTCTGCTCTTGTCCTAGTATCTATATTTAGATTTTCTAAAACCTTAATAATTTTCTCTTTTTCAATACCGGATTTACAAAAAGAATTTAAAATAGTCTTTCTTCTATTTTCAAATCCATTTTTAATAAGTTTGAACATTGTTTTTTCATACTCAAATCTTTCCTTTTTAAGTTTCATATTTACAACTGCACTATCTACATTAGGTGCGGGAACGAATACATTTCTTGAAACATTAAAAGCTATATTTGCATCAGCATAATATTTTACAAACATACTAATACTTGAATTATCTTTGCTATTTTCATCTGCAACAAGTCTTTGAGCGACTTCTTTTTGAACCATTATAGTTATGGATTCCAAATCTAAATCACTTTCTAAAAGTTTTGTTATTATTGGCGTAGTTACATAATATGGTAAGTTTGCAACCACAACTATTTTCTTTTGGATAAATTTTTCTTCAATAAGCTTTTTCAAATCTATTTTTAGAGCATCGGATTGAACGAATTCAAAATTATCATATTCACTAAGTGTATAATCTAAAACTTCTTTCAATCTTGTATCAATCTCTATTGAAACAACTTTTCCTGCTTTTTCAAGTAAAAATTTTGTAAGAACTCCAAAACCCGGACCTATTTCTATTACTCCATATTCTTTATCCACAGCAGAAACTTCAACAATCTTTTCCAAAATATTTCTATCCGTTAAAAAATTTTGTCCAAAATTTTTGGAAAAGGAAAAACCAAATTTATCACAGATTTCCTTTATTACTGATAATTTATATAAATCCATTTTAAACTTCCTTTCCCAAAATTTTTTCAACAGCTGTAATTAATTCACTTTCAGTTATTCCAAAACTATTTAGTCTATTAATAAATTGCTTTGAATTGCAATATCCAATTTTAAAATAATCACAAAGTTTTTCTCTAAGCTCTTTACTATTTCCCATACCACTAATGCCTAGAGAAGTTAAAAGGCTTAAATCTATTTCATCTTTTCTTTCAAAAACAGTTACTTTTGCATTTTCAATTGCTTCAATAATATCTTCAACCTTTGCATTTTCAACCCCGACATTGTCACCTTTAAGTGCAAGGTTTCGACTTAAAAATGCATTTTTACAGTTTGGTATTACTCTATTTATATTTTTTCTAATCTTTTCTCCTGCATAGTCGGGATCGGTAAAAACTATTATTCCACACTTTTCATTTGCCTCTTTTAATTTTTTAAGCAAATTTTTAGAAAAATGTGTTCCATTTGTTGCAATAACATCACAATCAAAGGCAGATTTTACTTTTGAAATATCATCTTTCCCCTCAACTACTATTATTTCTTTAATTTTTTTCATTTTAATCCTCTATTGAAAAAAGATTTCTAACATTGCTATTAGTATTATAGATTAAATCATTTAATTCCATTTCTTTAAGTTCAGCAACTTTTTCAGCAGTGAATCTTACAAATTTCGGCTCATTTCTCTTTCCACGATTTGGTTCAGGAGTTAAATATGGACTGTCAGTTTCCACAAGTAAATTATCAAGTGGAATAGTTTTTACCATATCTCTAACATTAACTGCATTTTTAAAAGTTACAGCCCCTGAAATTGAAATATAATAACCAAGCTCCATAAATCTTTTTGCCATCTCGCTTGAACCTGTATAGCAATGCATTACACCTATGACTTTGCCTTTAAATTCAGATAGAATGTCATAAGTATCTCCCATTGCATCCCTTGTATGAATTATAACAGGAAGATTTCTTTTCTCAGCAATTTCTAGCTGTTTTCTAAAGATTTCTTTTTGCTTTTCTCTTGGGGAATTGTCATAATAGTAATCGAGTCCAATCTCTCCAATAGCAACTATTTTATCATTAAAAGACATTTCATAAACTTTTTCCAAATCTTCATCAGTTACATCTTCAACTTCATGAGGATGAATTCCTACTGCTCCATATACTTTATCATATTTTTTTACAATTTCAATGATTTTTTCACTTGATGCAATATCGGAAGCAGGATCGACTATAAAGTCGATTCCATCCTCTTCAAAATTAGAAATTATAGCATCTCTATCAAAATCAAATTTTTCGTCATCAATATGACAATGACTATCTACTATTCTCATTATGATACCTTTGATCCTTCTTTAACATCATTTAAAACAGTTAATACACTTAAATTTTCATCGTCTGAAGCAGCAAGTATCATTCCATTGCTTTCAACTCCTCTTAAATTAACCGGTTTTAAATTTGTAACAACAATAACTTTTTCCCTATAAGGTCCTTTTCAGAATAGAATTTACTTATTCCTGATACAATAGTCCTAACCTCTCCGCCAATGTCAATTTTAGAAACTAAAAGTCTATCAGCCTTTGGATGAGGCTCGCATTCTAAAATTTTTCCTACTTTAAGTTCAACTTTTGCAAAGTCATCAATTGTTATAAGTTCATTTTCTTCAACAGTTTCTTTCACTTCATCAGCTCCTGAATTTTTCTTTTTCTAAATTCAATTAATTCAGAATTTTTTTGAATAATTACTTCTAGTTCTTTATCAATATCAAGTCTGTCAAATAAATTTTTACCTTTACAAACTTTTGTACCAACTTCAAGTAATCCAAATTTAGTTAAGTCTTCATAAGAATAATCGGAGTAACCTATTTGTTCATTTATTTTAGATGAAGTTTCTTTCATAAAAGGCTTAATTAATCCTGAAATAATTCTAATACTTTCAAGTAAATTATAAATTACAGTTTTAAGTCTTTCTTCTTTTTGTTCTTTAATCAAAGTCCAAGGAGTTGTTTCATCAATATATTTATTTGTTCTTCTTACTAATTTCCATATTTCTTCAAGAGCCATTGAAAAATTAAGTTTATCCATCAACTCTGCAACTCTATCTCTTGTAGTTATAGCAATTTCGATTAAATCATTATCAAGTTCTGTTAATTCTGTCTGAGAAGGAACAATACCACCAAAATATTTTTCACACATTGCTACAGATCTTGAAACTAAATTACCTAAATCATTTACAAGGTCTGAATTAATTCTATTTAACATTTTTGTATAAGTAAAATTACCGTCTTGTCCAAAAGTAAATTCTCTTAGCATAAAATATCTTAATGCATCCATTCCATATCTTTCTATAATTGGTTCAGCATAAACAATATTCCCTTTACTTTTACTCATCTTATCATCGTCAAATAAAATCCAACCATGTCCAAAAATTTTCTTTGGAAGAGGTAAATCTAATGCCATTAAAATTGCAGGCCAAATAATTGCATGGAAACGCATAATCTCCTTGCCAATTAAATGAACATCACAAGGCCAAAACTTATTGAATTTTTCTTCATCAGTTCCATATCCAATTCCTGTTAAATAACAACTTAAGGCATCTATCCAAACATATACAACATGCTTTTCATCAAAAGGAACTTTAACACCCCAATCAAAACTTGAACGTGTAACAGATAAATCAGTTAATCCTTCGTTAATGAAACTTATCATTTCATTTTTTCTTGATTCCGGTTGAATAAAATCAGGATTTTCTTCATATAATTTTAAAAGTCTATCTTGATATTTAGAAAGTCTAAAGAAATATGTTTCTTCTTCACTTGGAGAAACTTCTCTACCACAGTCGGGACATTTATTTCCTTCAACAAGTTGGCTTTCAGTCCAAAAGGCTTCACAAGGAACACAGTACATACCTTTATAACTTCCTTTGTAAATTTCTCCTTTTTCATAAAGTTTTGTAAAAATTTCACTCACATTTTTTTCGTGAATTTTATCTGTACTTCTAACAAAAGCATCAAAATCAATATCTAAAGTTTTCCAAAGTTCCTTTGCACTTTCAACTATCGGATCAATATACTCTAAAGGTTTTTTTCCTGCCTTAATAGCAGATTCTTGTAATTTTTGACCATGTTCATCAGTACCAGTTGTAAAAAATACATTAAAACCTTGAGCCTGCTTATATTTCTTTAAAACATCTGCAACAATTGTTGTATAAGTATGACCCAAATGTAAATTACTATTTGGATAATAGATAGGTGTTGTCAAATAAAAGTTTTTCTTTTCCAAAATAAACCTCCTAATTTTAAATCTTTATTTTACTTGCTAATCCAAATATTTCTTCTCCATCAACTGAAATGCCATTGCAATAAACAACTTTATTTTTCATATCTTCATTGTAAGGAGCAGAAAATCTTATATAATTTCTTGTATAACCTACAAGTTTATTTCCATTAATATTTTCTTCAAATAAAACTTCATGTTTTTCTGAAAGTTCTTTTTTCAAAAATTCTGTCGTCATTTCCTTTGATAATAGGATTAATTCATTACTTCTAAATTTCTTCACATTTCCGTCAACCTGATCTTTAAAATCATAAGCAGGAGTTCCCTTTCTCTTTGAATATTTAAAAACATGAATTTTAGAAAATCCTATTTCTTTTACAAAATTTAATGTCTCTTGGAAATCCTCATCATTTTCTCCGGGAAATCCTACAATAATATCGGTTGTAAGAGCAACATTCGGAAAAATTTCCTTAATCATCAAAACTTTCTTTCTATACATATCAGTTGTATATCTTCTATTCATAAGTTTTAAAATCTTATCACAACCGCTTTGTAAAGACAGATGAAAATGCTCACAAACTTTTTTGCAATTCTTTAATCTAATTAAAAAATCTTTAGAAATAATTCCGGCTTCTATGGAGCTCAGTCTTATTCTGTCAAGATTTTCTATTGTAGATAATTTTTCTATAACATCAATTAATCTAATATCATTTCCTAAATCAAGTCCGTAAGAACCGACGTGGATTCCTGTGATAATAACTTCCTTGTATCCATTATTTGCAAGTTTTACAGCTTCTTCATATATATCATCAATTGGTCTTGACTTAATAGGCCCTCTTGCATAAGGAATTATACAGTATGTACAAAACATATTACAACCCTCTTGAATTTTTATATATGCTCTTGTTTTGCTCTCTTGATTTTCTATTGACAATACATCAAAACCGCAATCTTTTGTAAGTTCTGAAACGATATTAAACTTTAAATTTGATTTCTTTGATTCTTCACATAAATCGACTATTTTAGCTCTATTTTTAGTTCCGATTATTACATCTACATCCTCAATCTCAGAAATTTCATCAGGAGCAACCTGTGAATAACAACCTACAACGGCTAAAATAGCATTTTTATTTAATTTTTTTGCTCTGGAAATAAATTGTCTTGATTTCCTATCACTCAAATTTGTAACGGTACAGGTATTTATAACATAGACATCGGATATATCATCCTCATTACAAATCTCATACCCTCGTTTCTTAAATAACTCCTGCATAGCCTCAGTTTCATACTGATTAACTTTGCAACCTAGAGTTAAAAAACTAACTTTATTCATAAACCTCCTACATAAATTCATATTGTAAAATTGAAAGTAAATTTATGCCTGCAGTTTCCGTTCTTAAAATCCTAGCTCCAAGTCCAATACTGAAAGCTCCATTATTTGTTAAAAATTCAATTTCTTCTCTTTCAAAACCGCCCTCTGAGCCAATTAAAATAAATATATCTTTACCGGAATTTTCTGATTTTATTTTCGTAATTACATCCCTTAAGGAAATATTTTTATCCTCTTCATAAGCTACAAGTAAGTAATTATCTCCTACAAAATTTATAATATCCTTAAATCGAATTAATTCATTAATTTTAGGAACAATTAATCTCTTTGATTGCTTTGATGCCTCATAAGAAATTTTTTGCAATCTTTCAATTTTTTTATTCTCTTTTTTCTCATCAATTTTTACGATACATCTTTTAGAATTTACCAAAGTTATATCATAAACTCCAAGTTCAACCGCTTTTTGAACTATTAAATCCATTTTTTCACCCTTTGCTAAACATTGCAATAGATGAATTTTAACTTTTGATTCAGTATTTTCTGAAATTTTTTCCAAATTATATACAGAAATATACTTATCACAAATCTCTATATTCCCAATATAAAGCTCTCCTAAAACTACTACCTCAATTTTTTCATCCTCTGTAATTCTAAGAACTTTCTTTATATGATTATAGTCATCTCCATATATTTTAACTTTACCATCCAATATAGGCTCATCAGTAAAAAATCTATGCATTTTTTCTCCTTGCAATAATACAAACCCAATCTTTGTTTTTGTTTACTTCCAAAATTTCAAAATTATTTTTTAACAAGGCATTTTCAACATCGGAATACTTTTCTTCAATTATTCCTGAACCGATGAAAATTCCTTCAGATTTTATAAATTTACTTATATCATCTAATAATTTTACTAAAATATGTGCAAGAATATTAGCAACTATTACATCCGCTTTTGAATTTAATTTTTCACACAAATCTCCATGATGAACTACAATTCTATCCTCAACTTTATTTAGTTTAGCATTTTCTAAAGTCGCTTCAACACCTAGAATATCAATATCTACGGCTTCTACTTTTTTTGCTCCAAGTTTCAATGCTCCAACAGATAAAATTCCACTTCCGGAGCCTATATCAAAAACTGTTTTATCTTTTAAATCCACTTTTTCAAGAGCTTCTAAACATAGAGCTGTAGTTTCATGAGTTCCTGTTCCAAAAGCCATTCCGGGATCTAACTCAATCATAACTTCATTTTCAGATAAATTATAATCTTCCCAAGTTGGCTTTATAATAAAATTCTTACCAACTTTTGTAGGTTTATAGTACTTTTTCCACTCATTTGCCCAATCTTCAGTTTTGATTTTAGAGTCTATTTTCAAAATGACTTTTTCGTTGTATTCTCTTTCAAATTCTGAAATTCTCTCTTGTAAAATCTTAAGATTTTCTTCAAGCTCATCATCATTTTTTAAATAAGTCTTAACAGTGATAAAATCACTTTTTTCAAAATCTTCCTCATCTAAAACTACCCAATAAGGCTTTTCTTTTGCAAACTCTTCATAATCTCTTGAATCTTTTATATTTATTCCATCAATATCAAATAAATAAAGTATTCCAACTATATTGTCTTCAAATTTATTTTTTACTACAACCTCAATTTCAGTCCAATCCATTATTCAAATAGCTCCTTTACCTTTTCAAAAAAGTTTTTCTTATGCTCTGTCAAATGTTCTTCTCTCTCATTAGAAAATTCTCTTAAAAGTTCCTTTTGTCTATCAGTTAAATTCTTTGGAGTAATAATTTTAACTCTAAAAGTTAAATTACCTTTCCCATAGCCGTTTACATCAGAAATTCCCCTATCTTTAAGGGTAAATTCTGTACCTGTCTCTGTTCCCTCAGGAATAGTATATTTTTCTTTTCCCTCTAAAGTTGGAATTTCTACCTCTGCTCCTAAAGTTGCCTCAGTGAATGAAATCGGTAATTCATAAAAAACATTATTACCATTTCTTACAAATAATTCATGAGATTTTACTTTGAAAATAACATAGACATCTCCATTAGGTCCACCATTTTCCCCACAATTTCCTTGTCCTTTTAAAGTCATTATATTATTTGTATTTACACCCTTTGGAGCTTTAACAGTAAATTTCTTTCTGACTAAAACATACTTTTTGCCTTTACATTTTTCGCATTTTTCTTCAACAATTTCTCCTGTACCATTACATTCATTACATAATTCTTCAGAAACTACTGTTCCAAAAAAACTTTGCCTTTGAACTCTAATACTTCCACGTCCATTACATTTTTTACAAGTAACTTTTTTAGTTCCAGGTTTAGCTCCACTACCTGAACAATTATTACAAACAGTTTTTACATTTACAAAAAATTCTTTTTCTACACCATTTACTGCTTCAAAGAAATCTAAATCCAAATAAAATTCAATATCTTCTCCTTTTCTTGGTCGATTTGAATTTCTTGCAGAAGATCCGAAGCCTCCAAATCCACCGAAGCCTCCAAAATTCCCAAAAATACTTTCAAAAATATCTTCCATATCAGAGAAGCCTCCAAAACCTCCGCCTCCTGCTGCATTTGCATTAAAGCTTGCTTCGCCATAAGTATCATATTTTTGTCTTCTATTATCATCACTTAAAATTTCATAAGCGAAATTTACTTCTTTAAAATTTTCTTCTGCTTCTTTATTATCAGGATTAACATCCGGATGATATTTTTTGCAAGTTTTCTATATGCAGATTTTAACTCTGCTTTACTACAATTTTTTTCAACCCCTAAAATTTCATATAAATCTCTCATACTCTCTCCTAAAATAATTAATTTATAATAACTCAATATATTATTTTACCATAAAATGAACTTTCTTTCCAGTATTTTAATTGAAATTTAAACAATTTAACTAAAATAAAAACAAAAAAAGATTGGGAAAAACCCAATCTAAAATTAATGAATTTTAAATATTATAAATTAAATTATTATTAAAAATTTTCTAAAATTAATCTTGCAAGTTTATCTTCATTATGTCTTGAGTATCCTGAAGATTTACTAATTAAACTATCCTCTAAAACTCTTATTTTTAATTTTTTTAAATATTCTCTCTCTTCATCACTTAATAACAGTTGACTTGCACTTTTTCTTTTATATTTTATATCTACATCTTCTGGAATTATTTCATTATTTACAACAATTGTATCAATTTTAATTCCTTCACAATGCTTATAAATTGCGTTTAAATGATCAGTAACCTTATAATCGAAGGTTTCTGTTGATTGATTAACAACATTTAAAATAAAGCAAATTTTTGCCTTTGTATTAGTTAATGCTTCACCTATTTCAGAAATTAACAAATTAGGAATTACAGAAGTGTATAAACTTCCGGGACCTATTAAAATTACATCTGAATTATAAATTTCGTGTACAACTTCATTAAGTGGTTTAGCATATTTTGGAGAAATGAAAACTCTATTTATTCTGCTGCTATTTTCATCTTCCAAATTTAAAGCTGTTATATTACTTTCGCCCTCAATTATTTCTCCGTTTTCAAGTTCTGCAAATAATTTTATATTATCCAAAGTAACAGGTAAAACTTTACCGGTTATTGCTAAAATATTTGAAGTTTCTTGTATTCCAAGAATAAAATCCTTATATATATCAGCCATTGCAACTAAGAATAAATTACCAAAACTTTGTCCCTTTAGATTTCCCTCTTTAAATCTATATTTCATCAATCTTTCCATTGATTTTTCAGTATTTGCAAGAGAAATCAAACAAGCTCTGATATCTCCCGGTGGAATAACACCTAAATCATCTCTAAGCATTCCGGAACTTCCACCGTCATCAGCTACGGTTACAATTGCAGTAATATCTTTAAAATATTTTTTCAAACCTTTAAGAATAGTAGAACTTCCAGTTCCTCCTCCTATGGTTACAATTCTAGTATCGTCTACCATAGTCTTTCATCCCTGTGAGAAATATTAACATTAGAATGTTCTTTTTTAAGTTCTGAATAAATTTTTTCAGCCAAACAAACAGAACGATGCTTTCCACCGGTACAGCCAACTCCGATAGTCAACATATTTTTCCTTCAGCCTTATACTTTGGAATTAAAAATTCTAATAAATCCACAATCTTATTTAAAAATATCTTTGAGTCTTCAAAATTCATTACATAATTTTGAATTTCATCGTTAGTTCCATTTAAACTTTTTAGTTCTTCAATATAGTATGGATTAGGTAAAAATCTAACATCAAAAACCAAATCAGCTTCAACTAAAATACCATTTTTAAATCCGAAGGACTCTATATTTATAACCAAATCTTTTTTATTCCCATTAAAAAATAATGTATTTAATTTATTTTTAAAGCTACTTGCAGAAAGTCTTGTAGTGTCGATGATAATATCGGAATTATCCTTTATCTCACTGAGCATTTCTCTTTCCAATTCTATAGAATCTGACAAGGCTCCATTTGGATTTACCGGATGAGGACGTCTTAATTCCTTATATCTATTTATTAAAGTTCTATTACTTGCATCTAAAAATAAAACTTTTAATTCACAATCCATTTTTTTCAAATTTTGAATTGTTTCTGATAAGTCTTCAAAAAATCTTGCTCTAACATCAATAACTATCGCTAACTTTTCTATAGACTTTGTAGAATTATTAATTAATTCAACAAAATCTACAATAAATTTTGGAGGGAGATTTTCCATACAATAATAACCCATATCTTCAAAATGGTTTAATGCCAATGTCTTTCCTGCTCCACTCATTCCTGTAATTATAACTGCTTCCATAACCTAATCCTTTAAAATTCTTACTTCCGTTTCCAATTTAACACCGAATTTTTCAAAAACAACTTTTTGAACATACTCTATAAGTTCCATGACCTCTTTAAAACTCGCATTTCCTTTATTAACTATAAAACCTGAATGTTTTTCTGAAACCCAAGCATCATTTATATGATAGCCTTTAAGACCGGCATCTTCAATTAGTTTAGATGCAAAATGTCCTTCAGGCCTTTTGAATGTACTTCCCGCAGAGCCAAAATTCAAAGGTTGTTTTGAATTTCGTCTATCTCTTAAATCTTCATAGACAGCATTTATTTCTTCTTTATTTCCCTTTTTAATTTTAATTTTATGCTTGTAATGATATAATTTTTTCTTTGAATTATACTTTTTCTGTAAGAAAAATCTAAATCTTCGTTCTTTAATTCTTTCAATTCAAAATTATCTAAATCCAAAACTTCAACAGATTCAACGATATCTTTCATTTCACCGCCATAGGCTCCTGCATTCATATAGATTGCTCCACCTATTGTTCCCGGAATTCCTGAAGCAAATTCAAAACCTGTTAAAGAATTTTCATAAGCCACCGGATAAACTTCGGATAATTTTGCTCCCGATTTAACTATTAAAGATTCCCCTTCAACTTTAATCATTGAAAATTCACTCTTTAATTTTATTATAACTCCATTATAACCTTCGTCCGGAACAAGTAAATTTGATCCATTTCCAATTACAAAGAATTTAATATTATTTTCTCTACATATTTTTATAGCTTCAACAATATCGGAAACTTCTCTAGGCTCAATTAAAGCTATACAATTACCGCCTATTTTAAATGTTGTATGATTTTTTAAAGGTTCTTCATATCTTACAACACAATTTAATTTACTAAATAACATTTTTACCACCTATTTTGATTTATTTTTTATCTCTTCCATTATTCGCCTGTTTAGTTCCTCTGCAGCATTATATCCATACATCTTTTGACGCATATTTCTTGCTGCAACCTCAACAATTAAAGCTATATTTCTACCCGGTTTTACCGGAATTACAATATATGGAAGTTCAATTCCCAATATATTTTTAAAATTATCATCAAGACCTAATCTGTCATATTCCTTATCTTCTACCCAATTCTCAAGTTCAATTACAAAATCAATTTCAGTAGATCTCTTTATTGCTCCAGAACCATATAATCTTTCAATATCTAAAATTCCAAGCCCTCTTATCTCCAGGAAATGTCGAATGTTTTCAGGAGATTCTCCATAGAGCTTATTGTCTATTTTTATTATATCGACAGCATCATCCGCGACCAATCTATGTCCATTAGAAATAAGTTCCAAAGCTGTTTCACTCTTTCCTATACTGCTCTTTCCAATTATTAAAATTCCCATACCGAATACTTCAAGTAATCCGCCGTGAATTCTAATTTCCTCACTTAAAGCAAATTCCAAAAAAACATTCATATTAGAAATAAGCTTTGTAGTTCCATAATCTACTCTTAAAAGCGTTCTATTATGTTTTTTTGCCAAAGAATAAACTTCATAAGGTATGCTAATTCCATAACTGTAAATCAAAGCAGGAATTGAATAAGAAAAAATTTTATCAAAAATATTTCTTCTTTCGTCAAATGGTAAATATTTATTATAATATTCATGCTCCGGCTGACCGATTATTTGAATTCTTTTATATGCGAAATTATCAAAAAAGCCACATAACTGAAGACCGGGTCTGTTAACTTCATTAAAATCAATTTCTATCTTATCGTAATCATCACTCTTATAAACAATCTCTATCCCAAGTTTTTCAACCAGATCTTTTAATAGAACACTTTTTTTCATATTATCCCTCATTATTAAAAAATTCAAAAATATTTTTAGCAGTTTTATTATCCATTTTATCAACCATAAGAAGCTCTTCTATACTTGCCTTTTTTATTGCAGAAATGCTTCCAAAATGGGATAATAGTTTAATCTTTTTCACTTCTCCGACTCCCTTTATCTCATCAAGAACAGAATTTTGTAATTTTTTATTCTGTAAACTTCTATGATAGTTTATAGCAAATCTATGAACCTCTTCTTGAATGTCAAATAAAAACCTATATATATTAGTATTTATATCCAACTCGATATAATTATCTTCAAAAATTATTCCTTTAGTCCTATGTTTGTCATTTTTAACAAGTCCTATAACCGGAACATCTAAATTTTTCTCCAAAAGAACTTCCTTTGCTACATTTACATGTCCCTTTCCACCGTCCATTAAAATTAAATCAGGCATTTCAGAAAAACTGCTTCCAACGGAATTTATTTTTTCATCTAAAAATCTGTTAAATCTTCTTGTAAGCATTTCTCTATGACTTGAGTAGTCATCTTGCCCTATAACTGTCTTTATCTTAAATTTTCTATAATCTTTAGAACTCTTAAAACCATTTTTATAGACTACCATACTTCCGACATTAAAATCTCCAGAAATATTTGAAATATCATAACATTCAATTCTATTTAAATTGTCAATTTCTAAAATATTTTTAAGATAATTAATAGCTTCTAAATATTTTATATTTATATTTTTACTATCAAAAATATGTTTAGTTAAAATTTCATTTGCATTTTTTTGTAAAATCTTCATTTGATCAAATTTTACACCTTTTTTTGGATTTTTTACAGAAATTGAATTTTCAGAGAAAATATTTGATAAGAATAACGAAATCTCATTCAAAAATTTTTCATCCGAATAATCAATATATACTTCTTTAACCTTGTTATGATGACTTATGTAAAATTGCCTTATAACATTTGAGAATAGCTCTTCAACTTCCAAGTCCAAAATATTTTCAACAATGAAATGTTTTCTATCAACTACAAGTCCATCATTTACAATAAAAATTGCAACAACCAAAATATTCTCAGCATAAGCATAAGAAATCAAATGATACTCCTTAAATTTCTTGATATTAAAAATCTGCTTAGTAAATAAATAATCAATTTCACTTAAGAAATCTCTATATTTCATCGCAAGTTCATATTCTTCTTTTGCTGATGCCTGTTTCATTCTATTTAGTAAAATTTCTTTTATCTCAGTTGTATCTCCTGAAAGAAACTTAATAACTCTTTTAACATCATTATTATAATTTTCTCTGTCTATATTTTGAGTACATGGTGCTGAACATCTTTCCAAATAATAGCTCATACAAGGTCTTTGTAAAAATTTTCCCTTGTCAAAATTTAATTTACAATCTCTAATATTGTAAATCAATATTGATAATTCCATCAATTTTTCCAAGTCTGAAATTGTAGGAAAAGGCCCAAAATATTGAGCCTTATCATCCTTTACATCTCTAACTTTTAAAATTTTAGGAAATTTTTCATTTGTAATTTTTATATAAGGATACTGTTTGTCGTCCTTTAAATTTATATTATACTTAGGTCTATTTTTCTTAATCAGATTTGCTTCTAAAACTAAACTTTCCGTTTCGTTATTTACAATTATATATTCAAATCTGTGAATATGTTCTACCATAGATTGAACTTTTTTGTATTTGTGATTTGTAGTAAAATATGACCTAACTCTATTCTTTAAAGAAACGGACTTTCCAACATAAATAATATTGTCATCCTTATCATACATTATATAAACTCCCGGTAAATCGGGTAGTTTTTTTAATTCATAATTTATATCAAATTCTCTTAAATTTCCTTGCATTGTTCTCTTAAGTATTCTAAATCATGTCCACTTAAATATGGAGATAATTTTTCATAACACATCTTATTATAATCATTTAACCAAGTAATTTCTTCTTCACTCATTAATGATTTATCAACAGGTCTTGTATCAATAGGTACAACTGTTAAATTGTCAAATTTTAAGAATTGACCAAATTCAGTCATTTCATCTTTAACACAAACCATTATACTTTCAATTCTAATTCCATGGCTACCGCTAATGTAGATGCCCGGTTCGTCAGAAGTTACCATTCCAACTTCCATTGGATATTCATTTCCGGCAGTACCTATTCTTTGAGGTCCTTCATGAACATTTAGTACATGACCAACACCATGTCCTGTTCCATGATTGAAGTTAATTCTTTGTTTCCATAGATTATATCTGGTAAAAGCATCTAAATATCCACCATTTGTTCCTTCTAAGAACTTAGCTTCCATTAAAGCAATATGTGCCTTTAAAACCAAAGTATAGTGATAAATTTCTTCCGGTTTTAATTCTCCAAGCGCAACAGTTCTAGTAATATCTGTTGTTCCGTCTAAATAATGACCACCACTGTCTATTAAATATAATCCTCTTGGTTCAACCTTTACAGGATGTTCGTGACTTGGTTTATAATGTGGCATTGAAGCATTTGCACCATAAGCGGAAATTGATTCAAAACTGTCTTCAATAAATAAATCTTGTTGTTTTCTAAATTCCAATAATTTTTCTGATGCAATCATTTCAGTTATAGTTCCTGTTGAAACACCTGTTTCCAACCAATTTAAGTATCTAACCAATGCAACTCCGTCTTTAATGAATGCATTCTTAGTATTTTTTATTTCAATTTCATTTTTATGACATTTCATTATTGAAGTAAGATTTAAGCCTGTAACAACATTTACTCCTCTTCCGATTGATGAATAAACTGCTACATTTGTCTTTTTTGTTTCTAAATATAAAGTTTTCTTTGCCTCAATATCAGAAATATCTCTTGCTATAACTTCATAAGCTTTAATTGAAATATTATTTTCTTTCAAATAATCTGCAACTTCCTGTGATAACTTAGATTTATCGATATATAAATTACATGAATTTTCAGAAACCAATAAATATGAAATTACAACAGGATTACATTGAACATCATTTGCTCTAATATTTAAAACATAAGCTATATCATCTAGTGATCCGATAAAATGATAATCTATTCCTTTTGACTTCATCATTTCTCTAAGTCTTGCTATTCTATCTGAAGTTGATTCTCCTGAATATTTTTCATCAAAAATATAAACTTTACTATCAGGTTTTGCAGGACGACCTTCTTCATTCCAAATTTCTCCAACATAATCAACATCAGTTATAAATTCAAAATTAGGTAATTTTTTATTAAATTTTCATATTCTGCAACAGAAGTATTATTACCGTCAAAAGCAATTCTTCCTCTATTTGGAAATTCTTGTAATAAAAACTCTTCAATAGAAATTGATTCAGGAACACCAATTTTATAAAGTTCTACTTCTCCTACAGCCAATTCTTTTGCTGCTTGAATAAAATATCTTCCATCAGTCCATAATCCTGACTTTTTATTAGTAATAACAGCAGTTCCTGCAGAACCTGTAAAACCAGTTATAAACTCTCTAGTTTTATAATAATCTGCTAAATATTCAGATTGATGAGGATCTGAGCTAGGTACAATATAGGCATCTATATTTCTTTTAGCCATCATTTTTCTCAACTTACTTATTCTTTCATTAATCATAATAATTACCCCCTTAAAAATTTAATTTTAACAATTATATTATAGCATTGTAAATTTAATATTTCAATAAATTTTAAAAGTAATAATAAAAATCTTTTTAAAAGCAAAAAAATAGATACTATTTTAAAATAGTATCTATTAAAACTAAATATAATTACTTCTTACCCTTTAAATCTTTAGCAATTAATGCATCAAGAACTAACTCATAACCTTCTGCACCGAATTGTAATGATCTATTTACTCTACTAATTGTAGCTGTTGATGCTCCTGTTTCAAGTTCTATTTCATTGTAAGTTTTTCTAATCTTTAAAAGTTTAGCAACTTCCAATCTTTGAGAAATAGAATTTAATTCACGCAAAGTACAAACGTCTTCAAAGAAAGCATAACAATCATCCTTAGTTTTCAACATTAATATTGCTTCAAAAAACTCATCCAATTGTTTTGATTGTAATTTTTTAAATTTGACATAACATACCTCCACTTTTTTATTTATTTCTTTACTTAATTATACTTCATTATATAATTATAGTCAAGTGCTAAATTAAATTTTATAAAAATAAAATTGGCGGGAATATGTGGGAATCGAACCCACCTAAGAAGCTACAAACTCCTTATGCTGGTTTTGAAGACCAGAGAGCACACCAGAACTCATCTACTCCCATAAAACAACATTAAGTATTATACATTATTTAATTAAAAAAATCAACCTTTTTACAAAAATTTTTCATAAATAAGTTGATTTGAATTCTAAATAGTATATTAAATAAAAATTTTTATTTTTCTGAAAATTCTCCTATTTTTTCTGTTATCTCGTTAATTTTACTAACTCTATCAAATTTAACTCTCTTGATAGATTTGGAAAATATTGCAGAAATCAAAACCCCAATCGCTATAGAGCCTGCATGTGCAACAGTGCTTATTCCACTATCTAAAGCTAATAAATACTGATTCTTTGCAAAATATTCCATAGTATGATACATTCTATATCCGGGAACCAACATTACAATTCCAATATACATAAATACCGTAGACGGCATTTTCAATTTTACAGAAAAATACTCTGCAAAAAGTCCGACAACTACAGATGCAATTAAATTACTGACTGAATTACCCAAATGTTTACTACAAAAATAATAAACAATCCAACTAATAGTTCCTGTGATTGTGCAATAAATTATTGCTTTTTTTGGAACTATAAAAAAAATTGAAAATGCAATACTCGAAACAACAGCACAAATAATATTTAAAAATAAATCCATAAAACCACCTATCCAAAAAGTCTAAGAACTAAAACAACCCCTACTGCAATAGAAACTGCTGTAAATATTGCAGACATTATACCTATTATTCCGGACAAAATATCTCCTGATAAAATATCTCTCATTGAATTAGTTATCTGTATTCCGGGAAAAAGCGGAACAATTGATGCAATCATAATACTTGATAAATTTTCTATATGAACAAGTCTTGACATAGTCATAACAAAAAGAGCTACTGCACTTGCAGATAAAAAAGTTGCTATAAATGAAGGCAATCTATATTTTTCAATATAAATTATAAACGACATCTCAACAAGCATAGCAATACATGCAGGAATAAAATCACCTAAAGTTCCACCAAAAATAAATGCTAAAAACGGAGCGGACAAAGTAATTAACAAAACAGTAGCTACATTACTGTAAGAACTCCTATTTTTAATATTTTTTAATTCTATAAAAGCTTCATCAATATCAACTTTGCCTGAAACAATATTTCTTGACAAATCATTTAATAAAGCAATTTTTTCTAAATTTTTTCCTGAATCATTTAATCTTCTCATACTTGTATAATTTGTTCCATTATATACAAATGAAATCATAACCATATTACTTAAAGCAAAAGTATTTACAGCTTTAATATTTTTAAAAGATTTACAAATTCTATTTATACTATCCTCCACTCTATAAACTTCTCCTCCATTGTAAAGCAAATAGTAAGAAAATTTAATACTAAAATTTAATAATCTCTTTGCTTCATAATCGTTATTTATAGAATTAATCTTCATCGTTGTAGTCATCATTAATACGTTCTTCCATTTCTTTTAAAAATTTCCTTTTTGAACGGACAACATAAAAAATCAACAAAAACAAAATACCGGGAACAATCAACATAACAGGATTTTTTACAAAATCTGAAATAGCTTCCATTCTTTTCTTATAATCTTCTTCGGATTTTTCATTAACTGCTTCTATTCTTTGTTTTTTTTCTTCTTCTGTCAATTCATCATAGTTTTTACTAAAATCATCTTTAGGCTTAGCATATTTATTGGCTTCCAATCTTTTATTTTTTCAATTTCATCAAGATTGGGAACATACTCTCCTTTATTTATCATATTTTGAAATAATTTAACCTCAGCATTATGGGGATCTTTGTCATTTGCTAAAAATAGAGTCTCATAATTTCCGGAAGTGGCTTTAAAAATCCATGTTAAATCTAAAGTATTATCTTTTTTTAAAATACCAACAAAATAATCTCCTTTTGCAGGAATTAATCTACTATAACTGTATTCTTTAAATTTTGGAACTTCTATTTCATCAAGATTTTCTCCTAAAAATATTGTAGTAACTTTAACTTTAAATTTCCCATTTGAATCTTCAACAATATTTCCTATAAAAAAGCTTCTATAGTCCATATCATAAATCCTATTTGCCCTATCAAAATTATTATCTGCAAAAGAATTTTTAGAAATAAAGTTAAAACTTAAAACTGAAATTAAAAATACGATTAAAACTCTTTCTATGATATATTTTATATTAAAAAATTTATTCTTCATAAAATCACCTCTAATATATTTTACCATAAACTTTTAATAAAAAATAGAGAAGAAATAAATTCTTCTCTATTTTTATAAATTTTAAGCTTTTTTATTCAATAATTAAAAAGAATTTAGTTAATTTACTCTATAACTATAAATTACTTAACTTCTTTTTTGTTTTAGTATAAATAAACATTATAATTGGTAAAACAACATAACCAACTACCATAGATATAATTGCTTTAACATTTGTTACAAGTTCACCTGTACTATCCTTAACTGAAAATTGTCCTTTCCAATTAAATTTCACAAGAAGTAAAATAGAAAGTAATAATGCTATTAAAGGAATAATAACATCAGTAACCATACTCTTCTTTGTATCTAAAACAGTTTCCTTTGATTTTCCAAAATAGAAAATTACAACAGCTAAAGGCACAATTAAAAATTGAACAAAACGTGAAATTGAACTTATAATTGCTATTCCTGTTGAATCATATCTAAAACTTAATGGAATAATTATTGCAAAGATAGCTGTAAATAAAAATGCAGGTAATGGTAAATCATTTGATAATCTCTTTGCGAAAATTTCAGGAACTTGTTTTTCTTTTGCCATAGCTTCTAAAACACGTGGTGTATGGAAAGATGCAGCTACATTTATACCGAACATTGAAACTAAAGCTCCTAAAACTACAACTTTTTCTAATATAGGATTAGTGAAAATTGAAGCTAAAACAACAACTTCTTTTGATTGAACTAAAGCAACCGGATTAACATGCATACCTACTAAAACTATTCCAAAGTAAATAGCAGCAATAATACCAATTGCTAAAGGAATCGCTTTTGGTAAATTCTTTTCCGGTTCTTCCATATCTTGTGAACCACTTGCTACTGATTCAAATCCAGTGAACGCATAAAAAGCAGCAATTACAGCAGTTACAAAAGTAGTAGTTGTCATTTCTTTAATCAAAGGAGTTCCATCTTTAGCTTTTAATAAACTTAATTCAGACAAATGTGATTCTCCAGTATAAATTAAAATTGCAACACCGGCTATAATAGTAACTACTAAAGCTAAAACTTTTCCTATTGTAGAGATATCACTAATTAATGTTAAAAGTTTAGTACCAAAAATATTAATTAATAATAGAATTGACATTAAAACTAAAAAACCTATTGTAACATAAGTTAAATTAGCAGAATCTAATCCAAATATTTTTAAAGTAGTTCTAACAACGAATGTTCCCATTGTTCCCCAAGCTATACTTGCAGCAATAACTCTTGTAACACCTACATATTGTCCTATAGTATTTCCAAAAGCTGCTTTAGAATAAGCATAAGCTGCTCCACTTTTTGAAACATATTTTGCAGCAGAAGCAAAAGTAATAGCCAGCATAGAAGTAAAAACAGCAGCTACTAAATAAATCATTGGAGCCTGAGTACCGGCTGATTTAGCAACACTACCAGGTGATAAAAATATACCTGTTCCAATTATTGAATTTATAGTCAAAAGAACTATTGACCAAAATCCCATTTTTTTCTTATCCATTAAATAATTCCTCCTTCATAGTTTTAACATTATTAAAACTATTTATTTTTCTTTTTTCAACATTCTTTACAAATTCATCAAAAATTCTTTGAGAATCTAAATGTTTTACTGACAACATTTCCGGATGCCATTGTACTCCCACTACAAAACAATCTTCTGTAATTTTTTCAATAGATTCAACCACTCCATCATCACTCTTTGCAACAACCTTAAATCCAGGAGCAACATCTTTTAATATTTGATGATGGAAACTATTTACTTTATATTTTTCACCCAAAATATTTCTTAAGAAAGTTCCTTCTTCAAATTTTACAAAATGAGTAGCTTGAGCAGGATTATCCCCTTGATTATGCTTAATTTTAACAAAATCTGCATAAGATAAATCTTGATACAAAGTTCCTCCATTTATAACATTAATCATTTGATATCCTCTACAGATACCAAAAACAGGTTTCTTTAGACTTACAGCTGTCTTATAGATCTCCATATCAAAAACATCTCTTTCCGGAAATACTTCACCAATTTTTAGTAGTGGTTCTTCTCCATAATTATATGGATCTATATCATGACCACCTGATAAAATAATACCATCAACATTTTGAACCATTTCTCTTATACTTTCCAAATCTTCGTTAAATGGAATTATAAAAGGAATACCACCGGCTCTTAATATAGCTTCAACATAATCTTGATTTACATATGATCTTCTATAACCTGAAAAAGTATTACCTTTACTAATTAAAATACTTCCTGAAATACCAATTACTGGTTTCATAAAATCGCCTCCTTAAATAATGTCCTAACAATTATACCATTAAAGCTAAAAAAATTCAATATAAAATGACATTAATTCATAATTTGATATGTATAAATTTTATCATATAAAGACCTAGGACTTAAAGTAGAATTTAATGATAGCATTACATATAATAAAATAAAAAAGCAAATTCTATATCAAATAATAGATAATCATTGTTAGTTTATATATTATACCCACATTTTAGTATAAGAACTTAAAAAATATATAAAAAATAAAATAATATGGAAAATTATTTCTTCACAATAAAAAAAGAACCAAATATTTTGATTCTTTATCTAAAGTTTAGTAATTACATTAATGTAATTACTCTATTTGGCGTGCCATAGAGGATTCGAACCCCTGGCCTTTTGGTCCGTAGCCAAACGCTCTATCCAGCTGAGCTAATGGCACATAATAGAAAACTCAGAATAAATTCTGAGTTCTTGGAGCGGAAGACGAGATTCGAACTCGCGACCCTCGCCTTGGCAAGGCGATGCTCTACCACTGAGCCACTCCCGCATATATGGAGCTGGTGGGAGGACTTGAACCCCTAACCTACTGATTACAAGTCAGTTGCTCTACCAATTGAGCTACACCAGCATAATAATTGGCGACCTGGATGGGACTCGAACCCACGACCTCTAGCGTGACAGGCTAGCATTCTAACCAACTGAACTACCAGGCCGTATTTGGTGGGCACAATAGGGCTCGAACCTATGACCCCCTGCTTGTAAGGCAGATGCTCTCCCAACTGAGCTATGCGCCCAAATATAAACCCAATAAAAAAATGGTAGCGGAGAAGGGATTTGAACCCCTGACACTGCGGGTATGAACCGCATGCTCTAGCCAACTGAGCTACTCCGCCACATAAAATTAAGTGGTGACCCCACCGGGATTCGAACCCGGGTTACCGCCGTGAAAGGGCGATGTCTTAACCGCTTGACCATGGGGCCTCAAAACTGGTGCCGAGGACCGGAATCGAACCGGTACGATGAGTTAACATCGCAGGATTTTAAGTCCTGTGCGTCTGCCAGTTCCGCCACCCCGGCATAATTGGCTCCCAGGGTGGGGCTCGAACCCACAACCTACCGGTTAACAGCCGGGTGCTCCACCATTGAGCTACCTAGGAGTTTGGCTGTTTTCTATTCTCCCAATACGAGATGTACTAGTACCTTCGACGTTTAAGAGCTTAACTTCTGTGTTCGAGATGGGAACAGGTGTATCCTCTTAGCAATTACAGCCATACTTATTTGTTTAATTTTGCTGTTAAGCTCTACGAGCTTTCACTGTCGAAACTTACCATTTGTTTCACAAATGGAGTTTCTTAGTATCTGACCTACGACGCAATCATAGATTGCTGTTAGGTCATTAACTTCTGTGTTCGAGATGGGAACAGGTGTATCCTCTTAGCTATCACAACCATACTTAATTTATTATTTTTTTGTTAAGCTCTGCGAGCTTTCACAATAAAAAAATCATTTTAAATAAACAAAAAACCATTCTTTCGAGTGGTTTGTTTGGCTGTTTTCTATTCTCCCAATACGAGATGTACTAGTACCTTCGACGTTTAAGAGCTTAACTTCTGTGTTCGAGATGGGAACAGGTGTATCCTCCTAGCCATCACAGCCATACTTATTTGTTTGTTTAATATATTTCTGTTTAAAACCCCTACAACTAAAGAGTATATATTTCTGGTCAAGCTTTCGATTTATTAGTATCAGTTAGCTTTGATGTTGCCACCTTTACACCTCTGACCTATCTACGACATTTTCTGTATCGAATCTCTCTTGCATTTCTGCAACAGGAAATCTCATCTTGAGGGGGGCTTCGTGCTTAGATGCCTTCAGCACTTATCCCTTCCAGACTTAGCTATTCAGCATTACCATTGGCATGATAACTGATACACCAGCGGTCTGTCCATCCCGGTCCTCTCGTACTAAGGACAGCTCCTCTCAAATTTCCTTCGCCCACGATGGATAGGGACCGAACTGTCTCACGACGTTCTGAACCCAGCTCGCGTGCCTCTTTAATGGGCGAACAGCCCAACCCTTGGGACCTACTCCAGCCCCAGGATGAGACGAGCCGACATCGAGGTGCCAAACCTCCCCGTCGATGTGAACTCTTGGGGGAGATAAGCCTGTTATCCCCGGGGTAGCTTTTATCCGTTGAGCGATGGCCCTTCCACTCGGTACCACCGGATCACTAAGTCCTAGTTTCCTATCTGCTCCACTTGTTGGTGTCGCAGTTAAGCTCCCTTTTGCCTTTGCACTCTTAGAATGATTTCCATCCATTCTGAGGGAACCTTTGAACGCCTCCGTTACTCTTTAGGAGGCGACCGCCCCAGTCAAACTGCCCAACTGACAGTGTCCTTATACTCGCTTCAGAGTATCAAGTTAGAAATTTAGTATCAAAAGAGTGGTATCCCAACAGTGACTCCACGAAAACTGGCGCTCTCGCTTCACAGTCTCCCACCTATCCTGTACATTTAATACCAAATTCCAATGCCAGCCTACAGTAAAGCTCCACGGGGTCTTTCCGTCCTATCGTGGGTAAGTCGCATCTTCACGACTACTACAATTTCACCGGATCCTTTGTTGAGACAGTGCCCAAATCATTACACCTTTCGTGCGGGTCGGAACTTACCCGACAAGGAATTTCGCTACCTTAGGACCGTTATAGTTACGGCCGCCGTTTACTGGGGCTTAAGTTCTATGCTTCGATTGCTCTTACATTTCCCCTTAACCTTCCAGCACCGGGCAGGTGTCAGCCCCTATACTTCATCTTTCGATTTAGCAGAGACTTGTGTTTTTGGTAAACAGTTGCTTGGGCCTATTCTCTGCGACCACTCTATACTCCTTGCGTTTGCATCTCACATCTAATGGTACCCCTTCTCCCGAAGTTACGGGGTCATTTTGCCGAGTTCCTTAACAAAGGTTCTTCCGCGCGTCTTAGGATTCTCTCCTTGCCTACCTGTGTCGGTTTTGGTACGGGTATCTTCTCACTCAATAGTACCTTTTCTTGGCAGTTTGGAATCTGTTGCTTCACTACTTATTTTTCGCTCCCCATCGCATCTCGATATTAAGAATAGGGATTTGCCTCTACTCTCTACCTACTTGCTTAGACGTGCTCTACCATTCACACGCTCAACATATCCTCCTGCGTCAGTACTTCTCTCAAACATTCAAAGATAGTACAGGAATCTCAACCTGTTGTCCATCGCTTACGCTTTTCAGCCTGGGCTTAGGTCCCGACTTACCCTGAGAGGACGAGCCTTCCTCAGGAATCCTTAGGCTTTCGACGGGAGGGATTCTCACCCTCCTTTTCGCTACTCATGCCAGCATTCTCTCTTCTGTAAAGTCCACTTCGTCTTACAACTTAGCTTCGTCCCTTACACAATGCTCCTCTACCACTAATTTAATTAGTCCACAGCTTCGGTATTAGATTTTAGCCCCGTTCATTTTCGGCGCTCTACCACTTGACCAGTGAGCTATTACGCACTCTTTAAATGTATGGCTGCTTCTAAGCCAACATCCTGGTTGTCTAAGTAGTAAAACATCCTTTCCCACTTAATCTATATTTAGGGACCTTAGCTGGTGGTCTGGGCTCTTTCCCTTTCGACTATGAAGCTTATCCCACATAGTCTGACTCCCAATCATCATTTATCAGGTATTCGCAGTTTGATAACTTTCGGTAATGTCTAACACCCCTACGGTATTCAGTGCTCTACCCCCTGTAAACTAAATTGAGGCTAGCCCTAAAGCTATTTCGAGGAGAACCAGCTATCTCCAAGTTCGATTGGCTTTTCACCCCTATCCACAAGTCATCCGATAGCTTTTAAACGCTACCCGGTTCGGTCCTCCATGAAATTTTACTTTCACTTCAACCTGCTCATGGATAGATCACCTGGTTTCGGGTCTATGGCATACGACTTTTCGCCCTATTCAGACTCGGTTTCCCTACGGCTCCGTAACTTCATTACTTAACCTCGCCGCACACCATAACTCGCTGGCCCGTTCTACAAAAAGTACGATATCATCTCTCTTAAGACTCTATCTGCTTGTAGGCATAAGGTTTCAGGTTCTATTTCACTCCCCTCCCGGGGTTCTTTTCACCTTTCCCTCACGGTACTATTCTCTATCGGTCACTGAGTAGTATTTAGCCTTAGGGGGTGGTCCCCCTATATTCACACAGGATTTCTCGTGTCCCATGCTACTCTTTTAAAGTCAGATTCAGTCAGATTTCGTTTACAAGACTTTCACTTTCTTCGGTTGATCTTCCCAGACCATTCAACTATCTTTCCTCTTCCTTAACTTAATTTGGGCTCTTTCCATTTCGCTCGCCGCTACTTTGAAAATCGAATTTTTTCTTTCTTTTCGTCTGGCTACTTAGATGTTTCAGTTCACCAACTATTCCCTCTTGTTGCTATGTATTCACAACAAGATACTTGAGGTTTGCTCAAGTGGGTTTCCCCATTCGGACATTCCCGGATCAATGGATATTTGCTCCTCCCCGAGACTTTTCGCAGCTTGTCACGTCCTTCTTCGGCTCTCAGTGCCAAGGCATTCACCTTATGCCCTTGGTCGCTTGACCAGAAATATATTTCTCTTTAATTGTCAGGTTTCTTGGTGGAGATGAGGAGATTCGAACTCCTGACCCCCTGCTTGCAAGGCAGGTGCTCTCCCAACTGAGCTACACCCCCAAAATGTTTTTTTACGACAGTATAAATTTTTGGGGGTTTTGCGTACCCGGCTTTGAAATTTACAAAAATTTATTTTTGTTTAAATTTCTAAGAATTGGGTGCACCCCCACTCAATAATTATTAAGTATTTACTACTAATTATCAAATGTTTTATACTATCCTAGCTATTTACTTCTTTTAGTTAGCCTTACAGCTTTTGGTTTAAAATTAAAAAATCGAACCAAAAACAGTGATAAAACTAAGAATTTATTTTGAACTGTCGTTCTTAGTACTCCTTAGAAAGGAGGTGATCCAGCCGCACCTTCCGATACGGCTACCTTGTTACGACTTCACCCCAGTCATTAACCCTACCTTCGACGCCTTCCTCCTTGCGGTTAGATCGGCGGCTTCGGGTATTGCCAACTCCCATGGTGTGACGGGCGGTGTGTACAAGACCCGGGAACGCATTCACCGCAACATTCTGATTTGCGATTACTAGCAACTCCGACTTCATGTAGGCGAGTTGCAGCCTACAATCCGAACTGAGATTGGCTTTTAGAGTTTTGCTTGACATCACTATCTTGCTTCTCGTTGTACCAACCATTGTAGCACGTGTGTAGCCCAAGACATAAAGGGCATGATGATTTGACGTCATCCCCACCTTCCTCCGATTTATCATCGGCAGTCTCTCCAGAGTCCCCATCATTACATGCTGGTAACTGAAGATAAGGGTTGCGCTCGTTGCGGGACTTAACCCAACATCTCACGACACGAGCTGACGACAACCATGCACCACCTGTATAGCTGTCCCGAGGGACTTATCAATTTCTCAATAACTCAACTATATGTCAAGCCTTGGTAAGGTTCTTCGCGTTGCTTCGAATTAAACCACATGCTCCGCTGCTTGTGCGGGTCCCCGTCAATTCCTTTGAGTTTCAGTGTTGCCACCGTACTCCCCAGGCGGAATGCTTAATGTGTTAACTTCGGCACCGAGATTTGACTCCCAACACCTAGCATTCATCGTTTACGGCGTGGACTACCAGGGTATCTAATCCTGTTTGCTCCCCACGCTTTCGTACCTGAGCGTCAGTAAAAGTCCAGAAAGTCGCCTTCGCCACCGGTATTCCTCCTAATATCTACGCATTTCACCGCTACACTAGGAATTCCACTTTCCTCTCCTTCACTCAAGCCTTCCAGTTTCAAGTGCTTAATGAGGTTAAGCCTCACGCTTTCACACCTGACTTAAAAGGCCGCCTACGTACCCTTTACGCCCAATAATTCCGGACAACGCTCGCCCCATACGTATTACCGCGGCTGCTGGCACGTATTTAGCCGGGGCTTCCTCCTATGATACCGTCATTATCTTCTCATAGGACAGAGCTTTACGATTCGAAAACCTTCTTCGCTCACGCGGCGTCGCTGCATCAGGGTTCCCCCCATTGTGCAATATTCCCCACTGCTGCCTCCCGTAGGAGTTTGGACCGTGTCTCAGTTCCAATGTGGCCGTTCATCCTCTCAGACCGGCTACTGATCGTTGCCTTGGTAGGCCTTTACCCTTCCAACTAGCTAATCAGACGCGAGCCCATCTTACACCGATAAATCTTTGACCCCTATATCATGCGATACTGTGGTCTCATGCGGTATTAATCGTCGTTTCCAACGGCTATCCCCCTGTGTAAGGTAGGTTGCTCACGTGTTACTCACCCGTTCGCCACTTTCATTTTACTTCCATTCCCGAAAGAATTTCCACAAAAATCACGTTCGACTTGCATGTGTTAAGCACGCCGCCAGCGTTCGTCCTGAGCCAGGATCAAACTCTCTATTAAAAGTTCGTCTGCTCTCGCTGACTTTTGTTACACCAAATTATTGTTTTTCTTTGTACTCTCAAAGTTTTTATCACTGTTTACTTTTCTTGGTTCATGTCACTATCTGCGACTTTATTAGTATATCATCATTATTTCTATTTGTCAATACCTTTTTTAAAAAATATTTTAAAAATTATAATATTTTAATAGTGTTAATTTGTTTTTTAATGATATATTAATCAGTTGTTCTTCAAGTGCCTTAATATTATATCAGTCTTATTCTTTCTCGTCAATACCCTTTTGACATATTTTTTAATTATTATTTCTTTTTTTATTATATTTTTATTTTTTTCTACCTTTAGTAGAAATCTCATCTATGTTTATTTTTAGTATATAGATTTTTTCAATATTTTTTTCTATATATTTCATTCCTGATTCTATGAAGTCTGGAGAATATTTATATAATATTGATTGTATTCCTATGTTTTTTTCTACGTCATCAATTATTGAAATTTTTCCAAATACAATTACAGACATATATTTTGTCGAAAACTGGTTTGGTAATCTCTCAACTTTATCTACCACCGTAAAAGAAATTTTAGAATTTTCTTCTATATTTTTTAATTTATGTCCACCTTGATTTGTACAATGAATATATATTACATCATTATAATATGCATAGCTCACTGGTATTCCATAAGGTTGATTACAATTATCAGACGTTGAAAGCACTCCATACTCTCCGTTTTTTAGTAATTCTTTTCCCTCTTCCACACTGAGTTCTCTATCTTTTCTTCTCATTTCCATAATTTTACCCCTTTACTATTTTTTTCTTCTTACATTTTTAAATAACAAAAAAGACAAGCATCACTGCTCATCTTTTTGTTTTATATCGGAACATTATATGAAAAAGCAACTAAATAAACTCATTGTTTTATTTTAATATAATACAATTTTTTATTTATGCTCTATATCTGATATTATTATATCATATTTGTAGATTATTTCAATATTTTACTTATATTAATTTTCTATAGATATTTGTTGTATTATAAGATTTTCTTATAAAAACTTGTCTTTCATATTTATCCAATACCAGTTTTCGTTAAATACTAATTTATATAACTTAAACCTAGACTTTCTAAATTCAAAATAAGCTACATCTGTATATCCCTTTTCAATTCCATCTGCTACAAAACTAATTTTTTTATGTTGATTTTCTAAAGGAACTATTTTCAGAGTAGAAGTATCAGGAATTACCAATGAATTTGTAATTGTTCTGTATACTTTAGAAAATACAGGGGCCAATGGAGTTAATTGAAATCCCCTTAAAGACGGATACATTATACTTCCTCCTGCAGACATATTATATGCAGTACTTCCTGATGGTGTAGAAATTATTAAACCATCTCCCGCAAAAGTTTCAAGATGATTTCCGTCAATATAAACATCCAAATGTATAATCTCTGAACTATTAGATTTAATAACAAAATCATTTAAACATTTATTAGAAAACACAATATCATTTGTTTTTAAATCACATTCCAATAATCTAATTTTATCAACAGTATATTTTTCTTCTATATAATCATCTATAAATTTTTCTATTTTATTAAAACTAATTTCTTGAAAAAAACCGAGAGTTCCCGTATTTATTCCAACAAAAGGTACTTTTGGAAAGTCGGAATTATGTACTCCTCTTATAAAGGCTCCATCTCCTCCTATACAGACTGTTAATTCGGCGTTTTCATTAAAAGTTTCTGAAACTTCAAAACCTCTTTTTTCAAATAATTCCTTCGTCTTTATAAATGCCTCTAATGACTTTATGTTATCATTAAAAAATATATTTATTAATCTTTTCATAATTTCACCTTTTATTTTAATCTATAAAAATATTTTAACACATTAAACA
The DNA here is from genome assembly GCA_000223315.2 of Parvimonas sp. oral taxon 393 str. F0440. Classification (GTDB taxonomy): domain Bacteria; phylum Bacillota; class Clostridia; order Tissierellales; family Peptoniphilaceae; genus Parvimonas. The sequence continues at coordinate 295,163 of AFUS01000005.1, forward strand.
TATATAAGCAAGAAAAAAGGAGCTTTTGCTCCTTTAATACTACACATTTTTCTTTTTCTTAATCTTTTTTAATCTATAAAAATCTTCCCTTTCTTTTTCCTCAAGAACTTCTGAAATATATTTTTCAGTTTCTTCAAGGTTAGGAATTTGAATTTTATCCAAAGCATTTGCTCTTTTTTGATTCTTTTTTATTTCTATAGATAATTTATAAACCGTATTTTCAGTTTCTGCAAGTCTATATACTAGTCTTTTTATTTTTTGAAACATTTTTATAGCTTCATCAATGGCAGGACTTGTCATATACATTCCATAATGTGGTCTTAAAGTTCCATGCTCGTATTTTACACTTGGAACATCTAGTCCCATTATAGATTTATATGAAATTTCAAAATTTTCCGACTTATCTATTGATAAAGAGATGTCTTGCACATTCATAACTCCCATAGTTATATTTGCCTCTTGTAAAATAGAGTAAGCTCTCTCAAATAGTACTTTTACATCTTCTTGAATTTCTTTCGCCTTTTCAATTTGTTGCATCATCTCTTTTATAAGAACAGTTCTTTTTTTATCTATTAGATTGTAACCTACTTTAGATAATTTTAAATCCTGTTTGATTTTTAATAGATTTGATTTTGTAGGAGCAATATTTTGAATCATATTACCACCTTCCATATTTTTCTATATATTTACTTTCCAATCTGTCTAGTTCAATTTTAGGGAATAGTTTGAATAAATCCCAAGCAATATCAAGTGATTCTTCAATAGTTCTGGATTCATCAAAGTTTTGGTTTAAAAAGTTTTGTTCAAACTCCCTACCAAATTCCATATAAATTTTATCTATTTGTGTTAAATCATCTTCTCCAATTATTTGTGATAGCGAACGAACTTCGATAACTTTTGAATAAAGAGCAAATAACTGAGATTGTACCTGATCATGATCTTCTCTTGTATATCCATCTCCAATGCCATCTTTCATAAGTCTTGACAATGAAGGCAAAATATTTACAGGTGGATAAATATTCTTTTGGAATAATTCTCTTGATAAAACTATTTGTCCTTCAGTAATAAAACCTGTAAGGTCAGGAATTGGATGTGTTATATCATCATTAGGCATCGTTAATATAGGAATTAAAGTAATTGAACCTTTCTTTCCCTTTACCATTCCTGCTCTTTCATATAAAGTAGAAAGATCTGAATACAAATATCCAGGGTATCCTTTTCTACTAGGAACTTCTTCTCTTGCAGAAGAAATTTCTCTTAAAGCCTCTGCATAACTTGTAATATCAGTCATAACTACTAAGATATGCATTCCTTCTTCAAAGGCAAGATATTCTGCTGCAGTTAATGCAGTTCTAGGTGTTGAAATTCTTTCAACAATTGGTGCATCAGCAAGATTTATATATGAAACAACTCTTGATGATGCTCCCGATTCTTCAAATGCACTTTTAAAGAACTCATAATCATCATATTTAATTCCCATTCCTGCAAATACTATCGCAAATTTGTCATCAGAATTTTTTAGTTTGGATTGTCTAACTATTTGAGCTGCTAATGCATTATGTGTCAAACCATTTGATGAAAATATCGGAAGTTTTTGTCCTCTAATTAAAGTAGTAAGAGTATCAATAGCTGAAATTCCAGTTTCCAAATAATCTCTTGGATATTCTCTTGCAACAGGATTCATAGGTCTTCCATTAACATTATATTTTTTCTCTGAAATAATATAATCTCCATTGTCAATCGGTTCTCCTACACCATTAAAAGTTCTTCCTAAAATATCTTTACTAAGACAAATTTCAAGTGGAGTTCCTGTAAAAGTAACAGCGGAATTTTGTGTTGAAATTCCAGTTGTTCCTTCAAAAACTTGAGCAATTACCTTATCTCCTTGAATTCTAACAACCTTGGCTCTTCTTCTTTCACTTCCATCTATTACTATATCCATCATTTCATCATAGCTGACATTATCTACACCTTTAAGTACAATCAAAGGTCCATCTATTTTTTCTAGTTTTAAATATTGTCTTTGCATAATTATCACCTACTCTCCCTGATTTTCGTCTATCAAAGCAGTATAATAGCTATTGATTTTTGCATTTAACTTTTCAAATGCTTCATCATAGTTTTCATTTGGAATATTATATTTCATCTTAATAACTTCTTCAAATAAATCATCATTTTTTATACGAGTAAGGGCAACTTGTTGTTTTACAGCTAAAGTACAATTCATATATAAATTATCTATTACTTTTAACATTTCAAATTGTTTTTTCAAAGGAACATAGCTATCTGTTTCATGCATTGCATTTTGTTGTAAAAATCCCTTTTTTAAAACTTTAGCTATTTCTATAACAATTCTTTGGTCATTTGGTAAAACATCTTCTCCAACCAATTGAACAATTTGATTCAATTTATTATCTTCTGAAAGAAGTTCCATCATCTTTGCTCTTAATTTTAAAAGTTCAGGAGATACATTTTCGTCATAATATTCTTTAATCAATGAAGTATAACCACTATAACTTGTAAGATAGTTTACAGCAGGATAGTGTCTTATATATGCTAAATTCTTATCCAAACCTATAAAGGCCGAAACAAATCTTTTAGTATTTTCTGTTACCGGTTCTGAAAAATCTCCACCAGGTGGAGAAACAGCCCCAATCACTGTAATTGAACCCTCTTTTTTTGAAAGAGTTTCAACATAACCTGCTCTTTCATAAAATTGTGCAATTCTTGAAGGAAGATATGCAGGATATCCTTCTTCTGCAGGCATTTCTTCAAGTCTTCCTGAAATCTCTCTTAATGCTTCTGCCCATCTTGAAGTTGAGTCAGCCATTATTGCAACATGGTAACCCATATCTCTATAATACTCTGCAATAGTTATTCCGGTATAGATTGAAGCTTCACGAGCGGCAACCGGCATATTTGAAGTATTTGCTATTAAAATTGTTCTTTCCATAAGCGGTTTTGAAGTTCTTGGGTCAATTAACTTTGGAAATTCTTCAAGAACATCTGTCATTTCATTACCACGTTCTCCACAGCCGATATAAACTATAATATCAGCATCAGACCATTTTGCAAGTTGATGTTGAGTCATAGTTTTTCCTGTACCGAATCCACCCGGAAGTGCTGAAGTTCCTCCCTTTGCTATTGGAAAGAAAACATCAAGTACTCTTTGCCCTGTTACTAAAGGTCTTGAAATTGGCATTCTCACATCTATTGGACGTGGAATTCTTACAGGCCATTTGTGATACATTTTTAATTTATGAATTTTTCCATCTTCATCTTTTATTGTTACTAAATCAGTTTCTAAATTATATTTTCCTGATGGTAAAGCTTCAATTACTTCACCACTAACAGTTGGTGGAACTAAAATTTTATGTTCTATAAAACTTGTTTCTTGAGTTGTTGCAAAAATTTCTCCTGCAGATAATTTATCCCCAACTTTAACAAGAATTTCAACATTCCATTGTTTTTCTTTATCAATGGAAACAAGTCCTATTCCCTCTGCAATAAATTCTCCTGTCATTGAATAAATTTGTTCAAGCGGTCTTTGAATCCCATCAAATATATTTCCTATAATTCCGGGACCTAATGTTACTGATAGTGGAACATTTGTACTTTCTATAGTTTCTCCAACTTTTAGTCCTTGTGTTTCTTCGTAAACTTGTATAGTCGCTACATCTTCGTCAATAGATATGATTTCTCCAATTAACTTTTTATCTCCAACCAAAACCATATCTCTAACTTTGTAAATTCCCATACTGTCTGCTTTAACAACAGGACCATTTATATCAATTATTTTAGGTATATTACACATTACCTTTCTCCTCATTACAATTATTAATTAATTGTTTATTCCTAATTCTTTTTTCAACTTAGCTAAAATCTTTTTGTATTTTGTAGTCAATAGAAAATCAAGTGAATAATTTAATCTATAAGTTCTTTCCGCATTTTCTATTTCAAAACCACCAACTTTTATATCAAGACTTTTTTCAACCTTAATATCTCCTAAGACATTTTTTATTATTTCCTTATCTCTTCCAAAACTTTTTTCATAAACATAAACAACATCATTAGAATTTATTTCTGATTTTACATTTTTTAATGTATTTTTTAAATATTCTTCACCTTTTTCAGTCATATAAGAATTATTCAATTCTTCTTTAAGAGCTTTAAAAAATTCATCATATATTTCTTTATTCGTATTTAAAATAATATCTTGACCTTCTTTTAAAGTTTTTGAACGAATTTTATCTGATTTATTTTCAAGTTTTGTTCTATAGTCTCTCTTTAATTTTTCTATTTCTTCATATTTTTTAGCTTTATATTCTGTAATTAATCTTTCAGTTTCAGAAGCAATTTTTTTCAATTCTTCGTCATACTTTTCATCAATTTCTTCATTTAGTATTCTTTTAAATGACTCTATCTTATCTTCAATTGTTATCATAAGATTTCTCCTTAAATATTAATTCCTATTGATTCATTTATATAGTTTGTAATGAAATTTGGATCTCTTTTCAAACCTGTTCTATCCGGTATCTCAACTATAAGTGGAAAAATATTTTTTAACTTAACTGCCATAACTTCTTCACTAATAAGATTAAAAATATTTTCAGTTAAAATTAAAATTCCAATTTCCTTATTATTTAGACAATCATTAAATTCTTCCAAAGCCTCTTCCCTAGTCTTTAAAACAACTCCTGTTATACCGGCTAATCTCATTCCTACAAGTGTATCTGTATTATCAGATATAAGATAACTTATCATAGAATTCTCCTAAACTCTTTGTAAAATCATAATTGAAATTATAAGACCGTAAATAGCAATACCTTCTGCAAGTCCAAGAATAATAAGTGTTTTTCCTAAAATTGAAGAATCTTCTGAAACGGCACCGATTGCTGCTGAACCCGCTTGACCAACGCCAATTCCTGTACCAATTGCTGCAAGACCGGTTGATAAAGCTGCTGCTAAATATCCCATTCCACTAGCAGAACTTGCTGTTTTTTGTGTAGTTTCTGCTGCAAATGCAACATCCGGAATAAGTCCCATTAAAAATAAAGCTAAAATTGAAAAAACATTAATCGCTATTGCCTTTTTTAATCCTGATTTTGTAGTTTTCTTTCCTTTTCTTAAATAAGATATACCTGTTAAAATAGTTGTTCCTATTCCTAAAGTTATTAATAATAAAGTAATTTTCATAATTTTCCTCCTAATTTTTTTCTTTTAAATCTACTTTTAACGGTTCATAATTTATTCCTTCACCATTAAAATATTTACTAAATAATTCATAATATTCCAATCTTATTGCTTGAATGAAAACTATAAGTCCTTCAAGACAAACAATAAATATATTTCCTAAAACAATCATAAATATATTTCCGATACTTGAACCCAGCATTTGTCCTAAAGCGTGAAATGCCATAAAAAGTCCAACGTGGTTAATTGCAAAAGCTCCAACTCTTATAAAAGAAAGAGTATTTGAAAAGAATCCCATAACGGTTTCAAACATTTCAAATCCGCTTTCAACAGGAGAAAATTCTTCCTTTTCTGCTGTCTTACTAATTATCGGAATAAGTTTCGGTTTCATAAACATCAATGTTGAAGTTACAACCAAAATTACAACACTTATTATTGTAATCATTGAAGATACATTTACACTTACATATTTTTTAAACAAAACTGTATTTAGAACAATTACTATAAATGAGATATAGAATAAAAATCCCGATAAACCATTTTTGTCAAAAAATAATTTTCCAAATTCTTTTCTCATCTTTAAATTTCTAAAGTTGATAAAATATGAAATTAAAATCATTAAAATACCAAGTCCGATAGTTGCAACAAGTATTGTATTGATATCTTCCATAGGTCTTATAACCAATGCAGGAATTAACTCTTCAATTCCAAAAACACTACCATATACAAATCCGAAAAACATTGATGAAAATCCAATTCTCTGGATAATTTTGGCAATTACACCAAGTTTTTTAAATAATAACATTCCTGCAATTACAAAGATTAGTCCCTGCCCTACATCACCAAACATCATTCCGAATAAAAGTAAATATGTTATAGCAAAAAACGGTGTTGGATCTGTTTCCTTATAATCCGGAATTGAATACATCTTTACCAATGCTTCAAAAGGTCTTAAAATAAAATTATTTTTTAACTTCGTTGGTATCTTGAAATTTGAAGGGATTTCATCATCATCCTCAAAATATATCAAGGCACTTTCTGAAACTTTTTTAATTGCATTCTTAATACTTTCAACTTTAGATTCCGGAACAAAAGCACTTAATAAAATAAAATTTTTACTTTCTGCAATATGTCCTTCAAGTTCTTCAATCTTTTCAATAATTTTATATCTGTAATAGAAACCTAAAATATCTTGAAAATATTTATCCTTAAATTCAGCTTTTTCCTTTAAAATTTCATCTTGTTCTCTTTCTAAACTCTCCAATTCAGCATTTTTATCTTTTATAAAATCCTTAAAAGAAATGTCTAAATTAGGAAGTTCAATTCTATCAAATGACAAAGAACGAATAAAATATTTTGTATCTTTTTCATAAATGGAAGGCGTAAATATTATAACAGTTTCACCATAACTACTAGTTCCTAAATGCACAACTATTCCCTTAATATTTTCATAATTTGCCTTTAATTTTATCCAAGAATTCTTTGAAATTTCTCCCATATCAAAATTAATATGTTTTAAATTGTAAAATTCAGATAATTTCATATCACTATCAGAAAAATATTCAACAGCATTTAATAAAATTTTAATTTCAGCTCTCTTTTTCCTATTCTCATCTTCTCTAGTTTTAATTGAAGAAGATTTTGCAGATATATCTTCTAATATTTTAAGTTTTTCGCTATAATTTAAATTTTGTAAATCATTTAACGTAACATCATCTTCTTTAATATTAAAGAAATCAAACATCTGATCTAAAAGTTCTTTATACTTTCTCTTTTTAAAAACTTTTTCTCTATGATATGGTCTTATTTTATCAACTTCAACACCCATATCATTAAAAATTCCTATTTGAGAATCCATATACTTCATTGTGAAATTTTCTGAATTTCCAGCATTTGTAATATGAATAGAGCCATTCATAACAATTTCTCTAAGAATACTGTGTGCATCCTGTTTTAAAGCAACAAGATTCATCATTTTCATTTTTTCAACAGCCAATTTAGCACCCCCTAACTAAATTAATGAATATTAATTAAATATTCTTTTACTTCACTTTTACTTAGTTTATACTTATTCGCTTCTGCTATTCTAATTAAGTTTTCATTTTGAATATTCAACTGAATAATGAACTTAAGTAAAGTGGAAATTGAATTATCATAGTCTTTAAGTTTCTTTAAGTGGCTAAGATAAACATATTCTTTAATATTTCTATTCGAAACAATAGTATTTCCATTTGCATCTTCAAGAGTATATCTTAATTTAGTTTTCTTTATCTTCTCAACAATAGCCTCAACACTATCACTATATATCAAATCTTTTAAAAAATCGCCTTTAATATATTTACCAAACCTCAAACTATAACTGTAAATTTCCTCATTCGGTAAATTATAATATTTTTTAGCTCTAATTATCCATTGAAGATTAATTGTATCTATTAGAGTAGAAAAATAATCATTAAAAATAACTTGACTCGATTTTGATAATTTATCAATTGCATTTTTCATTGTTAAAAAATACAAACTATCCAATTTCATTTCAACATGAAAATGTAGTCTAAAAATATCATCATCTGTTAGAGAAGCAATAGCTTTTTTATAAATCGTACCTTTCAATACTTCCAAAGCCTGATTAAAATTTTCACAATTTACAAGTTTAGAATAATCAATATGTTTATTTTTCTTATACATTATTGTATCTCTTTCCAAGTCAATCTTTTCGTTTTCAACAATACTTCTAAGAATTATTTTTATATCTTTAAATTCATATTTCATAAGCATAGCTTCTATAATCTTTTTATCCTCTCCGAAAAGGAAAAACTTTAATTTCTCGAGTAATTCAGCTTCAATCTTATTGAGCATAAACTCGGTGTCATATCTATTTCTCACAGATCTTTCTTCATACAAAGGAATTTCGTATTTATATAATATATTATTCTTTAAATAATCAACGATTTCATGCCTTTGTTCAAAAGATAAAATTTTATCATAATCGGACTCTTTTAAAATTCCCTTTCTTAAAACTCCGATTTTTGCATTAATTGAATGAAAATTATTCCCCATAAAACTCACCGCTTTCTAAAAGAGAATCAGCAAAATTTTTAATTAAGTTTTCTTTCTTTTCTTTAAAAATATCCTTTATTTCTTTAGACTTTTCGTGATATTTCACAAGTTTATCTTTATCTTCGTTCTCTATTGACGATAGATGTAATTTTAAATTTTCCTGTTCTTCTTGCAAAACCTTGTTATATTCATCATCTATAACTTTCATCTTTTCTTTTCTTTCTTGAAGTAATCTTTGTTTCTCAACTTCTAATCTTTGTTGATAATCCTCAGCACCCTTATCAATATCAAATATTTTTTGTATAAAACTTTCCATAAATGCCTCCTTTCTAAAAATTTCAAAGTAAATATAAAATTTTTTCCAAAACAAAAGCGCATTCGTAAAAATGCACTTTCAAATTTGCGATAAAAAATTAGAAAATTGTTTACGGAATGACAAGCTCAATTATTGTAAATAATTTTGAAATTTTATTCTCTAATATAATATTTAAATTTAATTTACAATAAGTTCATATAAAACAAACTTAATCTCGCCATAACCAACAATTTTAAATATAAAAATTTTAATTGTTCAATCAGTTATTATTTACCCTATATATTTAAAATATATTTTTTAGCATAAAGCTATTTGTCATATAATTTTACTAATGGCATTATTTTATCAGAATTTTTATCATCTACTTTTATTCCCCATCCACAAACTGGACAGGCTAAAAACTTCTTTGATGAAAATGGAAAAATTGGAATAAAAAATAGTGTAAACCATTTTCTATCATTATAAAGCGTCCATATTGAAGTATTATTACAATGGTCGCAATGACATTCTTCTTTTGTTTCTCCTATTTTTTTACTTCTTACTTTTGAACCATAAAAAATTATCATTTTTCCTCCTAAATACTATAATTTATATTTAGTAATATACCCATCAAAAATTAAATAAGATTATATTTTAATCAGATTATCAAAATTACAATCTATTTAAAATATATTTTTCAAGAATTATTTTCATTACCCTTGAAAACATATATATTATACACCTATGTTTTTATAAAATCAAGAACTCAAATCACAATATTATAAGATTTTTTAAAAATTAATTCCTCTGTTTTAACTTAATATAATTACTGTCATCTTTATAATTTTTACAGAATTTTTCATACAAACATTTTTATCTCATTAAAAAATCAAAGTCAAGTTTTGACTTTGATTTTTACTAAATTTCAACAAATGCATTTATTCCAAATAGATATAATCCCTTTTTAGCGACTTTTTTTCCGGAAATGTCTTCAATTGCAGATTTATATAAATCCAATTGGACTTTGTATCTTGCCTTTACTTCTTCAATATTTTCTTTTGTTACATAATCCGTCTTGTAATCCAATAAAATCATTTCTCCATTTTCATTTTCAAAGAAAAGGTCAATTATTCCGACTACCATAATTTTTTCGTCTTCTGAAATATTTTCATCTTTAAATAGATTTTTCAATTTTATATTATAGTCAATGGCTTTTTCTTTAAATAATTTTTCAGATTTATTTGCAATATAGATTTCCTTAAAAATATCCGACTGAATAAATTTTACAATCCAATTAATATTTATCGTCTCTATTTCGTCCAAGCTCATAATATTTTTTTCAACAAATGAGTTTATTTGCAACTTTACTTCTTCTCTTATTTTTGAAATATCTTCTGTATCAAATTTTGAAAAGTCTAAGAGTTGCATTGCTAAATGGAAAATAGTTCCTTTTTCTGCAGAATTAAATCCGACTTTTTCTTCTCCTTGATGAATAAATGACGGAGTTTTTAAAGCAAAATTTTCTTTATAATATTTTTGATGTTTTTCTTCATCTTCTTCCTGAATCATCTTTTTAATTTCAGAAACAGTGATACTTGAAGGCTTATTCAAAACATTTTTATAAACATATTCTTTGTTAAATCTATCTTCCAAAAATTCTTTAACAGTTCGCATTTCTTTTTTAATTTCTAAAGAGTCGTTGTCTGAAATAATTTCATTTGTTTTAATTTCTTCTTTAATTCTTTGATATTCTATAAATTCCTCTTTTTTAGTATTTACATTTAATTGAAATTTCAAGTCTTCATTTCCTAAAAAGTTTTCTTCTCTTCCCAGACAATTCAAACTCTTTCCATAAACTGTAAGATTATCAATAGAGCTTAATATCCAATCAAGATAATTGTTTATTTTTAGAATTTTATAATTACTTATATTTCCTCTCTCATCAATTCCAGAGCTTATTTCTTCTTTTAAATTCTCATAATCTTTTACTCTTCCGGTTATTATAAGTTTTTCCTTTGCTCTTGTCATTGCAACATAAAGAAGTCTCATTTCTTCAGCAATTTGTTCGTTCTTTTTGAATTTTTCAATTTTTTTCTTCATAATGCTGTTGAATGAAGTTTTTTTATCCATATCATAAACAACTGCACCGAAACCAAGTTTTTGATGTAAAACCAAATTGCTGTCGTCAGCTCTGAAATTAAATTTCTTATTCGTATTCGCGAGAAATACAATTGGAAATTCCAAGCCCTTGCTCTTATGAACACTCATAATTCTAACTACATTCGCATCTTCAGAAATTAGTTTCGCCTCTGAAATATCACTTTTTAAACTGATTTTTTGAATATAATTTACAAAATTGAATAATCCTTTATAAGAATTTTTTTCATAATTTTTCGCCTTTTCGAAAAGTAACATCAGATTTGTTTTTCTCTGCTCTCCCATATCTAAAAGTCCGACATAATTATAGTATCCTGTATATTTGTATAAAAACCATATTAATTCATCAGCAGAAACTAAAGATTTTTTTTCTATAAATAATTTTAAGTCGGAAATAAATTTTGAAATTTTTTCTTTTAAACTTATTCTAATTTCTATGTCTTCATCTTCTAAAATTTTTATTAAAAGCTCATAAAATTTTAATTCTCTATCTACAAGTCTTATTTCGCTCAATTCTTTTGATGTAAAATTATAAATTGGAGAATACATTACAGAAATTAAAGGAATATCCTGCATAGGATTATCTATAATTTTAAGTAAATTAATTATTGTATCAACTTCAAAAGTATCAAAATATCCACCCGAACTCTCTGCATAAATCGGAATATTATATTCTAAAAATACTTCTTCCAAAATTTTTGTATTACTGCTTGGAGAACGCATCAAAATAACAATATCTTTGTAATCAACTTTCCTATAATCATCCAAATTTTTATCATAAACCTTAAAAGGATTTTCTTTATTGTTCATCATATTGTAGATTGTATTTGCAATTTTTATACATTCAAGTTTAAAAGATTTCATCTCCTCAAAGTCTTCTGAATATTCATCAGTTAAAAGTATCTCGTCTTCGTCCTCATCATCAGATTTTTCATCAACTAAAAGAATTTCAACTGCACCGCCGACATTTTCATCACTTTCCTTAAAACTTGCCATAGGGTTTAATCTTTCGTCGACAGTATAATCAAGTTCTCCTGTTTCTTTTTTCATTATTTTTGAAAAAATTAAATTTGTTCCCTCAAGAATTTCTTTTCTACTTCTAAAGTTCGCGTAAAGCATTATCTTTTTATTAAAACTGTCAATATCATCCTCAACTCTATAATAATTTTCATATTTTTCCATAAAAATACTTGGATCAGCCTGTCTAAATCTATAAATACTCTGTTTAACATCTCCAACCATAAATCTATTATTTTCTTTTGCAACTGCTGATAAAAGAATTTCTTGAACTAGGTTGCTGTCCTGATATTCGTCAATAAAAACTTCAGAATATTTTTCTTGATATTCCAAAGCTGTTTTAGACGGTCTAATATTTCCGTCTTCATCAATATCTACAAGTATCTCAAGTGCCAAATGCTCAATATCTGCAAAATCTACATAGTTAAATTTTTGTTTTCTCTCCCAAAATTTTTCCTTAAATTTAATTACAACATCGGAAATTGAACGAACATAAGGATAAATCAAATCACTTTCTCTCTTTATATTTTCTATATCTAAATTTAAAGTTTTAAGAGACTCTGAAATTTCCGACTTTATACTATCCAATTCTTTTTTACTTTATTATATATTTCTTTTACTTCTTCATCACATTTTGAAATTTTAAAACTTACAAAATTCGAATTTAAAAATTCATTAGTTGATATTTTAAGCTCATCAAACTTCGTATTGTCTTTTAAAAATTTCTTTAAATTTTCCTTTACGACAGACAAAGCATCTAACAAATTATTATACATATTTACATATTTTTCAAGTTCAGGATAATTTTCTATTTTTTTCAAATTATTTTTAATACTAAGTTCAAAAAATTCTAAATCCATATCTACATCTTTTGCTATATCCAAGATGTAATTTTCTAAATAAAAATCATCATCCTTTGTACTCGTATTAAAAAATTCTGCCTTTTCATTTAGCCAAATTTTTGGAAAAGGATGAGAATTCACAAAATTATTTACATTCAATAAAAGTTGTAAAAGTCCTTCATCCGTATTTTTCTTGGCATACCAGTCAACTAATCTCAAAAAGCTCTCATCATTATTTTCATAAAGCTCTTCAAATAATTCTTCCATAACTTCTTTGGCTAAAACTTCATTTTCACTTGGATCTATAACTTTTATATTGCTATCCAAATTTACCAAATGAGCATAAGATATCAAAACATCCTTACAAAAAGAGTCAATAGTTGTGATGTCAGCACCGCTAAGGAGCAGTAATTGTTTTTGAAGATGTTCATTTTCTTGATTTTCTTCAAGTTTTTTTTCAATAGCCTTACTTACTCTTTCTCTCATTTCAGATGCAGCCAATTTTGTAAAAGTTACAACAAGTAATTTGTTGATATCAATCGGATTTTTTTCATCTAAAACGAGCTCTATAATTCTTTCGATAAGTACAGCTGTTTTTCCAGAACCTGCTGCCGCAGACACAAGTAAATTTGTATTTCTACTTTCAATTACCTGTCTTTGCTCTTTAGTCCACTTTACTTCACTCACTATTTCTCACCTCTTTTCTCTTTATTTTCCAAATTCATTAATTCAAAAATCTCATTCGGTCTATCTTTTGTCAATAAGTTCTTAATATTATTATATTTATTATGCTTAATATCAAATCTGCAAATGGATTTATATTTACAATAATCACAAGGCTTTTTATTTTTATATCTGAAAGGTTTTATATCAATATTCCCTGCATAAATTTCTTCACAGATATCCTTAGTCTTATTTAAAACAAATTCATTTACAATTTCAAATTCATCAGTAGTTAAGCCCAATGTACTTGCTCCGATTTCTTGACCTTTTGACTTTAATTTAATAGGTAATATTTCAGAAGTCAAATTATCTGCATCCAAAGTCCTATCCAAATTCTTCAAAAGTTCCATATCCTTTATAACAAATCCTGTAAGTTTATTTTTCTTAAGTTTTTCACTATGATAACTTTCGTCGTTCATATCAAGCATTTTGGAATAAGTTTCAAATCCGACAAAATTTGTTGTAAAATCACTATAAAATAGTCCTGCAGGTTTATATCTTTCCTTATTGGAAGATAAAATTGCATTCATATAGACAAAAAGTTGTAGTTGTAGTCCTGCATAGACTTGATTTAAGTCAATATCTCTTTTTGAAGATTTATAATCAATAATTCTTAAAAAGTCAAAATTTTCTCCTTTAAAAACATCAATTCTGTCAATCTTACCGGCTAATTTAATCTCTTTTCCATTCTTTAAAGTATAAGTAATAGGTTTTATTGACTCATCTCCAAAAGCTGTTTCAAAACCTGTTGGAACAAAGTTTCCGCGTCTTACCTGTTCAGCCATAATTTCTATACTTTCAACAATATTTTTTTGTGTTATAGTTGAAAAATATTTATATTTTGGAGAGCTTTCAAGAATAAAATTAGACTTTTCAGACATTTTTTTAGTTAATTTTTCTACTTCCCTTTGGATAAATTCTCTATCAATTGTATTCCAATCAATATTATTTTCAAAAACTCCCTTAAAAAAGTCGTCAAAAATCTTATGACAATAAGTTCCATAATCTGCAGGAGAAAAGTCATAAACTTCTCTTTCCTTCGCTCTAAGTCCATAACTTATAAAATATGAAAAAGGACAACGCATAAAGTTCTCTAATTTTGAAATACTTACATTTCCACTTTCATAAAGAAATGAAGTATAATCTTTTATATTTTCTGTTTCTTTTTTGTAGTTCAATTTATCCTTTAAAATTTCAATCTTGTATTTATAATCTTTATCTTCTATCAAGAAATCAATTATTTCTCTAAAATTGAATTTGTCATTTTCACTCAATTTATTTGAATTTAAAGCCTCAATATTGGAAACTAAAATTTGATACAATCTCTCTTTAGAAAAAGTTTCAAAAATATCCATAATAGAAAAATCTTTTAAATAATCTATACTTACAACTTCCAAATTTCCAAAAATGAATTTAATTTTTTTCACAAATCTTGAAACTAAAAGGCTCTTTCCCTCTAAATCTGAAATTGGAAAAGTTATATACAATTTTTCTTTTGCAATGCTGAAAGTCTTATAACTCAAAAATTGTTCATCAGTAGTTTTTAGTAAATTGTTATTTGAAAAATTAAAGCCCATAGTTTTTAAACTTTCTTTTTCATTTTCACTGATTAAGTCATTATCCACTATGTTTTTCGGGAAGTTTCCATCATTAACTCCCAATACAAAAGCTATTTTTGTAGAAGGTTTTTTCATCCTGTCAACAGTTGTAATAAAGACTTCATCCTTTGAAGGTGGAACAATTCCAAGCTCAATATTTTCAAGTTCAGTCTTAATTAAATTTATAAATTTTGAGTAGGCAATCTTCTCCTCTCCCATAAATTCAACCATTTCATCCAAAACCGCTGTAAAACTTCCCCAAACTTGAGAATACTCTTTCGCCTTATATAAATTTCCTTCATTTTGGAAATTCATTACAAGATTGTTTATTCTATCAAAAAGTCCAATTTCCAAAGTGAATTCATATAAATATTTACAAATATCCTTTACAGTATTTCTACCTTTTAACTTATCATGCAAGTTTTTTATAGGAGTTATTACAATATTCTTTATCTCATTTATCTTTACAAGTTTTTCATCATCACTTTCTTCTTCAATACTATGAACAATGGACTTGTCCCAAGATTCATCAAACCAACGATTACCTTTTATTCCATTTGCAATTACATAATTTTCCAAAAGGAAAATATCTTCATCAGAAACTCCTGTAAGTCCGCTCTTCAAATATCTAAAAACAGAATCATAGGAATAATTTTTATCCTTCATATCCAAAATGGATAAAATTAGAATAACAATCGGATTTTCCATAATTGAAATCTTTTCGTCCAAGAAATAATCTATATTGTAATCGTCAAAAACTCTTTCTATTATATAAGAATATTCATCCAAACTTCTCATACATAGAGTTATATCATTATATCTATAACCTTTAATTTTAACCAATTTTGAAATCTCCTCTGCAATAAAGGAAACTTCATCATATATATTTTTAAATTTTAAAATTCTAATATTTTCAGAATCTTTAGAATATGGTTTTGGAGAAAAAGTACCGATATTTTTTTCTAAAAAAGATAAATCTTTAGAATTATAGTAGCTTTCATTTGAAAGTGAAATATTTTCAAGCAATGGAATATTATACTTTTCACAAATATTTTTAATATTCAAGATTGTTGAATTACTTCTTAAAAACATATTCATTTTTGAATGTAAGTTTTTAAAATCAGTTAAAAGAGAAAAATAAATATTTTTTGAAAAATATATTAGCTTTTCAATTACCAAGTATTGAGCAGGTGTAAAGTCCATATATTCATCAACAAAAATAGTTGCACCCTTGATACTTTCAAAATCGTCAAGTTTTTGGGCAAAAATATTTAAAGTATCTTCTGTATCAAAATATTTCTTTTCAATCAAATTCTCATAAGATTTATAAATATTGTATAAATCTTGCATTTTAAATTTCAAAGACTCATTTTTAACATTTTCTGTAAGTGAAAAAACATCTGAAACTGAAAAATCATTTTGTTTAAACTCTATTATCATATCCATAATATTGTTTACAAAACCCATTTTAAAATCATCGGACTTAAAAGTAATCAAATCCTTTGAAACCATATCCATAGCTTTAAAAGTCAAAAGACTTCTAGCACTTGTTGTAAGTCTTCTCTCCTTAAGTCCACCGACATTGGTAAAAACAATTTTACTTAAAGTTGAAAAACTTACAACTCTAATTCTAAAATTAGGATCAATATTTTTTTCATCTTCAAGCTTTTCACTTAATCCTTTTTCCATTTCATATGTAAATTTTTCCGGAACTAAAATATAAATAGGCTTTTTATCTTCTCTTTTTGCCTCTTCAAAGCAAAAATCTAAAATCTTACTAGTCCTATCTGCTCCAATTCTTCCTGTTATAAATCCAACTGCCACAATAATTACCTCTTTCAATCTGATATAATTATTTTATCATATTTTTATATAACAAAAAGATAGTATGTCAAAATAAAAAATTTTGCCACACTATCTTCATATATTTTTAATCTAATTCAAATTTCCCTGTGTATAATTGATAATATCTTCCTTGTTTTTCAATCAATTCATCATGAGTTCCCATTTCTAAAATTTCTCCATTATCCAAAACAATTATTCTATCTGAATTTGAAATTGTAGAAAGTCTATGGGCAATTATAAATACAGTTCTACCTTCCATTAAAACATACATAGCTTTTTGAACGACATTTTCTGTTTTTGTATCTATTGAGGAAGTAGCCTCATCAAGAATAAGAACAGGTTTATTCTCAAGTAAAGCTCTTGAAATTCCAAGCAACTGTCTTTGGCCTTGAGATAAGTTTTCTCCACCACTTCTTAAGACAGTATCATATTGTTCTGGAAGTTTTATTATAAATTCATGAGCTCCTGTTTTTTTACAAGCTTCAATACATTCTTCTCTTGTAGCTTCTAAATGCCCGTATCTAAGATTTTCTAAAACAGTTCCCGTGAATAAATTAGTTTCTTGTAATACAACTCCTACATTTTTTCTAAGGTCAGCTTTTTTTATTGAATTTACATTTATTCCGTCAAATAAAATTTCTCCACTATTTACATCATAAAATCTATTTATAAGATTTGCAATTGTTGTTTTACCACTACCAGTAGCCCCAACAAGTGCGATTTTTTCTCCTTGTTTTGCAGTAATATTTATATTTTTTAAAACTGTTTTTTCCTTATTATAACCAAAAACAATATTTTTTATATCAATATTTCCTAGAACTTCTACTTTTTCTCCATTTTCTTTTACAAATTCATATTTATCTTTTTCTTGTTCTATTTCAACTTTACCCTCATCTACCTCAGGCTCTTGGTCAATTAGAGCAAAAACTCTTTCAACACCTGCTAAACCCATAATGATTGAATTTAATTGCATTGAAACTTGGTTGATATTTCCTGAAAATTGCTTTGTCATATTTAAAAATGGAACTACTATACTTATACTAATTGCCATTCCTGAAAAACTTAAATTATATACATTAAAATAAATTAAAAGTCCTCCTACTATGGCTACGACAACATAAAGAATATTTCCAATATTATTTAAAATAGGTCCTAATATATTAGCATAAGAATTAGCTTTTTGAGAATCGTCAAACAACTTATCATTAACTTCATTAAATTTTTTCATTGACTCATCTTCATAATTAAAAACTTTAACAACTTTTTGACCATAAATCATTTCTTCTAAATAACCTTCAGTTTTCCCCAATGATTTTTGTTGTTCAATGAAGTATTTTCTTGAATGTTTACCAACATATTTTGTTACATAATACATGGCTACAACACCTAATAAAACTGTAAGAGTCATCCAAAAACTAAAATATAACATTATGCCAAAAACTGTTATAACAACAACTAACGATGCTAAGACATTTGGTAAACTTTGAGAAATCATCTGTCTTAAAGCGTCAACATCATTTGTATAATAACTCATTATATCGCCATGACCTTCAGTATCAAAATACTTCAAAGGAAGAGATTGCATTTTTACAAACATCTTTTTTCTCATTTGATATAGAGTTCCTTGAGTTAGTGTTGCCATTGCAAGATTATACACAGCTGTTAAAACTAAAGAAAGTATATCAACTGCAATTAGTATTAAAATTAACCCCATCATTTGTTTTGAAAAAACAGACCATGAAACTGAAGGATCTCTAGCTTCAAGTAAACTTACAATTCTTTGTATAAATAGACTTGGAATTGAACTAACACCAGCTGTAAATACTATTCCAACTAAGACTAAAGGAAAAAGTACAGGATAAGCTTCAAAAATTTCTTTTAAGACTCTTAATAAAGTTGATTTTTTATTATTCTTCATCTACAACTCCTCCTTGTGTTAAATATAAATCACGATATAATCCCTCTTGTTTAACAAGAGTTTCGTGATTTCCACTAGCTACCACTTCACCCTTTTCGATTACCAAAATTATATCTGCATTTTGAACGGATAGTATTCTTTGAGCAATTATAATTTTTGTAGTTTCAGGCATATAAGTTTTTAACCCTCTTCTAATCAATTCATCAGTTTTTGTATCAACAGCAGATGTGGAGTCATCAAAAATTAAAATTTTCGGTTTCTTAAGTAATGCTCTTGCAATACAAAGTCTTTGTTTTTGACCACCAGAAAGATTTGCTCCACCTTGTTCGATATATTCATCATAACCATTAGGCATTTTGTTAATAATTTCAGTTGCTTGAGCAATATTGCAAACTAAATCAAGTTCTTCATCAGTTGCACTTTTATTTCCCCATTTTAAATTTTCTCTTATTGTTCCGGAGAATAAAGTATTCTTTTGAAGAACCATACCTACTTCTTCTCTTAATAATTCAATGTCAATATTTTCAATATTAATATTGTCAATTAAAATTTCTCCTGAATTAATATTGTAAAGTCTTGGAATTAATTGAACTAATGTACTCTTTCCAGAACCGGTAGCTCCAATTATTCCAACAGTACTACCTGAAGGAATTTTAAATGAAACATCATTAATTACATTCTCTTTCGCTTCTTCTGAATATCTAAAAATCACATTTTTAAATTCAATTTCTCCACTATTAATTTTTTGTGCAATGATTTTTCATCTGATATAGTTGATTCCGTATTTAAAACTTCTGATATTCTCTTTGAAGATTCCATTGCCATTGTCAGCATAACAAGAACCATTGAAAACATCATAAGACTACTCAAAATCATAAAACTGTAAGTCATAAGTGCAGACATTTGCCCTACATTGAAATTTGGATTAACTCCTGATACTATAACATATGAACCCAAAAATAAAATCAAAACAGTATCTACATATAAACAAAATTGCATTAAAGGAGCATACAATGATATTATTTTTTCTGCAAAAGTAAAATTATCTTTTACATCAGTTGCAACTTTATCAAATTTCTTAATTTCAAAATCCTCACGAACTAATGATTTTACAAGTCTTATTGCCTTTATATTTTCTTGAATAGTATTATTCATATCATCATATTTATAAAATATTTGTTTGAAAATTTTCATCGCTTTTATAAGTATAAATGCGAGCCCAATTAAAAGTATTGGAACAACTATAACAAAAATAAATGCAAGTTTTCCACCCATAATAAATGACATAACAAATGAGAAAACAAACATAAAAGGACTTCTAATAGCCATTCTTATTGTCATCATATAAGCATTTTGAACATTTGTAACATCAGTTGTAAGTCTTGTAAGTAATGACGAATTAGAAAAAGAATCTATATTTTCAAAAGAAAATCCTTGAACTTTTTCAAAAATATCTTTTCTTAAATTTCTAGCGAAACCTGCAGATGCAACTGCACTTTTCTTTCCCGCTAATATTCCAAAAGTTAAAGATAGCATTGCCATTACAACAAGAATTAATCCTTGATTAAATAAATCTCTAATTGGAATGTTTGATCTTATTCCATTTACTAAATTTGCAAGAATAAAAGGAATTATACATTCCATAATAACTTCAAAGACAATATAAATAACAGACATAATCGAGTCTTTTTTATATTCCCTTATACTTTTACTCAATGTTTTTACCATAAACTTCCTCCGTATAATATGTACTAAAGAAAAAACTTAAATATATCAATACTTAAGTTTTATAAATTTCCGAACTAAAAATCTCATTATTATTGTATACCCAATTAAAGCAAATTTTTAACTTTTTATTTTATTTTTAAACTAATTTTTTATTTTCTATTCTAATTATTCTATCTGCTAGTCTATTTGCCTGCTTTTCATTATGTGTTGAAATTATTATAGTATATTTTTTTGAAAGTTCTTTTATAAGAGATTCAATTATTATGGAATTATTTTCATCCAAAGAAGAACAGGGTTCGTCAAAAATCAAAACTTCTGGGCAAGTTGTAAGCATCCTAGCAATACAAAGTCTTTGTCTTTGTCCCCCTGATAATTTTGAAGGAGAAAGGCTTAAATTGTCTTTTACCTCATCATATAAATTTACACTTTCCAATAAATTTTTAACTTTTTCCTTTTTGTTTTTGATTTTTCCCTCATAAAATTCCATTGCATAGGTAATATTTTTTTCTATTGAAAAGTCAAAAGGTTTAGAGTCTTGAAAAAGTGTAGAGATTTTTCTTTTTAATTCAATTGGTTTGATGTTTTTAATATTTTCTCCTCTAAAAAATACATCTCCCGTATAACTTCCTCCATTTTCAATTAAAAATCCATTCAAGCAAGAAAGTAAAGTAGATTTTCCTGAGCCCGAGCTTCCCATTATACAGATTATTTCATTTTCCTTTATATCTAAATTGACATCTTCTAAAATGCTTTTTTCTTCGTAGAAGATACTAAGATTTTTTATTTCTAATATATTCAACTATTTTACCTCCGATATTTCTCATTATTATTTCAGATAATAAATTTAATATTATTAAAAGTCCAATTAAAACCATTGCCGTAGCATATGCCTTTTCAGTTGCGACTGATTGACTAAGTAACATATGCAAATGGAATGGTAAAGCCATAATAGGATTAAATAATCCGCTCGGTTTCGCCATAAATACAACTCCAGTCAAAAGTAAAGGTGCAGTTGCCCCTATGGCATAACTTCCAGCTAAAATTGAAATTGAAACTATTTTATTGGAAATGGTAGGTAGAATTAACTTCCTACACATATAAATTTTATCAATTCCCAAAGCATAACTGTCTCTTATGCTTTGTCTGTCAAATTCCTCGATTAATTTTTCAACATTTAACTCCACAAAAGGAAAAACCATTAGTGAAAGAGCTATACTTGCTGTAAATAAACTCTTTGGAATATTTAAAGTTACTATAAAAAATCCATAGACAAAAAGTCCAATTATAATTGAAGGAATTGATGAAATACATTGAATAAGAAAACTCAAAAGCATTTTAATAATTTTTGATTTGCAAAAAATTTTATTGTAAATCGCAAAACAAATACCTAAAACTGTTGAAAAAAACATAGATAAAACCATCAATAAGAATGATCCTATTATCGCATTTCTTATTCCACCATCTACTCCAAGTGGCATTCCTTTAGGATTTTCCGTTAAAAATTTTATATTTATTCCTGAAATCCCATTAAAAAAAACAAAAGAAAATATCAAAAAAATTGCAGTCATAACTATAAAAATAGATGCGAAGGCAAAAAGTTTAATTAAATTATCCTTAAATCTTATCATAATTTCTACTCTTTCTGTTAATAATAAATAATAAAATATTAATGATTAAAACTAAAATCAAAAGTATAAATCCACTTGCAAAAAGTGCATAATAATGTTCACTATAGACTTCACTCATACCTATTTCAAGTGCAATAAGTGAAGGAATCGTCTGTGCCTTTGACAATAATTTTGGAAAAATCGGTGCATTTCCTATAACCATCATAACTGCCATTGTTTCCCCTATTGCTCTGGAGAATGAAATCATAAAGCCTGTTAAAATTGAAAAATGTAATTTCTTTAAAACTACCTTTCTTATAAAGTACTCCTTACTTATTCCCAGAGCATCAGAATCTCTTTGATACTTTTTCTTTATGAGTTCAATAGTTTCAATAAGATTTGAAACAAAATAAGGTAAAATCATTATTGATAGTATAATACTACCTGCTAACACACTTTCTCCTGCAGAGACTTTAAATATTTTTTCTATATTTTTTACAATTATAATCATTCCAAAAAAGCCGTAAATTATTGAGGGAATACCTGCCAAAATGTTTATAAGCCATATTAGTAACACTCTAAATTTTTTTGTATAAAAACATAAATATAAAGCAGTTCCAATAGCTATGGGAAGTGAAATTATACAAGCTAAAATAGAAATAAATACACTTGCTAATAGTATATTAAAAATTCCGAAACTTCCGGAAACTTCCGTTGCATCCCAAACTCTTCCAAAAATAAATTTTAGAAAATTATTTTTAAGAAAAAATGGTAATGACTGATTATACAAAAAGACTATTAGAGTAAACAAAAGTAAGATTGTAAATAATGTAAAAATATAGACTGTATATTTAAAAACTTTATTTTTCATAATAACTCCAAAAAAGAGGAATACTAAAAAGTATTCCTCAGTATTTTCTTTATATTATTTGCTAGGAATGAATCCCATACTTTTTATAACTTTCTTTCCTTCTTCTGATTGAAGTAAATCTACAAATATTTTTTCAGTTGCAGTTAATTTTCCACTTTTCATAATGATTAAAGGTCTTGAAATATAGTAACTGTTATTTAAAATATTTTCTTCAGTAGGTTCAACATTATCAACTTTCATAGGAATTAACTTTCCTTTATTTTGATTAGTTATACCGTAAGAAGCATATCCGATAGCATTTTTGTTTTCAATAATTTTTGAAACCAATGCACCCATTGAAGGAGCTTGAATTGCATCTTGTTTAACCTTAACATCTTTCATTATTTTCTTTTGGAAAACTTCATGTGCTCCACCACCTAAATCACGAGTTACAACTACAATTTCTTCATCAGGTAAAGATGGATCTACTTGTTTCCAAGTTTTATACTCTCCGGAGAAAATCTTTATGATTTCTTCTTTTGTTAAATTTCCATTTTTAGCTTTTAAAATATTATTGTCAGGATTAACACAAATACAAAGAGCATCAAGACCTAAAGTATAAGATTCTAAATCCTTAATCTTTTCTTTTTCTGAATCCTTAATATCTCGAGCAAGCATTCCGAAATTTGCAACTTTATCAAGAACTGCCTTAACCCCAGCACCTGAACCACCTGATGATACAAAAATTGTTATATTTTCTTTTGGCAATGAAGAATCAACCTTATCCCAAGTTGTATGTTTTTCAATAAAATCTGTAGCAATCTTATTGATTACAGGAGCTAAAGTTGAAGAACCGCTGAAACTGATTTGAGCATTTACAGTATCAGACTTAGTTTCAGTCTTCTTTCCATCATCTTTCTTTTCAGTATTTTGTTTTTGTCCTGAACAAGCAGTAAATAAAATACAAACTGCTAAAAGAACTGTTAATTTTTTTAAATATTTTTTCATAATATCCTCCTAAATAAATAACTACATCTATTTTACAACAAAGAAAATATAATGTAAAATAGATTTTCTTAATAGATATTTAGTATTCATAAGGAATTCTTATTGAAATTCTCTTAAATTATATTTTTAAAAAATTCTAAAACTTCTCCTAAGTTTTCAAAAATGTAATCTGCTTTTGTTTGATCTTGTCCGAAGAATTTATCTTTTATTGCAATTACTTTTATATTTGCATTTTTCCCTGCTTCTATTCCCCTCGTTGAATCCTCTATTACAAAAGCATCTTCGTTTGAAACTTTTAAAAATTCACAGGCTTTTAGATAGACATCTGGATTTGGTTTGCTTTTTTGACTTCATCAGAACTTACTATAAAGTCAAAGTATTCTAAAATTTCACAATCTTTTAGTGCCTTTTCAATTGTCTTTTTAGGACTTGATGAACAAACAGCAGTTTTTATTTTATGCTCTTTTAAAAATATTAAAATTTCTTTTACATAAGGATTTAAAATAGCTTTATAGTCTATAGGATTTTCTAAAAAATATTTCCTATTTTCTTCATCAATTTCAGAAATTGAATATTTTTTATTAAGCATCTCATAAAGTAAATTATATGTTCCTTCCATATTCGTACCGATTAGTCTAAAAGTATCTTCAAGTTTTCCTTTAAAACCTCTTTTGGAAATCCAGTCATAAGTTCCCTTCATATAAAACATTTCCGAGTCTATAATGACTCCATCCATATCAAAAAGTACAGCTTTCATATTATTTACCTCTATTTTTTAAACAATCATAATTATCACATATATATCTTATTAACTTTGTATAATTATCTTTATATTTTCTATTCTTTTTATTTTTATTGAATTTTTAATAATAAGACTTAAATTATCCAAAGCTAATATTAAAATCATCATTAAAAAAACTAAAAATCCGACTTTTAAATATGTTTTTAAATCTTCTGCTTTTGTAATATTGTTTTTTCCAATAAATAGAGATATTTTAACGGCTATGGATGTCAAAATTAATCTTATAGTTGCAAAAACTGCAGAAATAAATGATGAAATAATAATTATAGATATTAATCCTGATTTTATTATAAATGCTATAGCTATAGTTATCCCTTTACTTATAGCCTTTGTAATTAGCTCAAATGAATTTACATCAATATTTTTATTTTTTCAAGTAAAAATTTCTCTCTAATCAAATCTTTTTCTGTTGGAAATTTGCTAAAAATAAATTCTTCTAAATATTTTAAATTATCGTGATTTGTCTTAATATAGTCTATCACATCTCTATTAAGAAACTCTTTAAGCTGTAAACTATAACCAAAATATTCATTGTCAAACCATTTATCTATATCATTGTTTTTTGGAAATTCTTCATCTTTAATTTTAAATTTTACATCATTAATATTATACAAAATTAAAAACAACTCAAAACTTAAACATATAATATATGAATAATTAAATAAAGTTAAAAAGTAATTGTAAAATAAAAACTCCGATTTAAAAATAGAAACATATAACAGTAAATTCAAATTTAAAAATGCTAAAATTTTAACTAATAAATCTAATGGATTTAAAAAACTAAGTTTAACATTAGTATAATTTTTTAAAATAAAATAAATCATATTCATACTATTAAATATAAATATAAATCCTAATAAAATTTGTAAAAAATCAAATACATAGGATAATTGAAAATTCAACAAATAAAATGTAAATATAAAATAGATTAAATATATTACAACCCATAAAATATTAAATACAGTATTAAGCATTTTTATTTTTTCCCATATTTAATATTAAATTTTTCTAAACTTCTCCTTAATAAATCCATTTAACTCACCTTATTTCTATAAATTACAATTTACAAAAAAGCTATCCATTATGTCAAATCCCTTTTTTGTAAAGTATATTCTATCATCTTTTATTTCTACTACCTTATTTTCTAGTCCACTTTCAACAGCTTTTTTATTCTCCTCTAAAAAGTCCGACTTAAAAATACAGTTGTAATCGGAAATCAAAAATCCATCTTTTAAACGCATATTCATTATGATATATTCAAATTTTTTAGTTGAAATATCCAATTTTTCTCTAAATTCTATTGGAACATTTCCACTTTGTAATTCTTTTATATATTTTGCAAGATTAACTGTATTGGAATATCTTTCATCATTCAAATATGAATGTGCCGAAATTCCAAGTCCTAAATACTCTTTACAGTTCCAGTATTTTTTGTTATGAACAGACTCTTTTCCTATTTTTGCAAAATTTGAAACTTCATATTGTTTAAGACCAATTTCTTCTAATTTTTCAACAATTAGATAATACATTTTTCTTTCAGTTTCTTCATCTAAAAAATTCAATTTTCCTGCATTTTGTAAGGCTTTAAATTTCGTCTTTTCTTCAATAATCAAAGCATAATAGGAGATATGTTCGGGATTTATTTTTTTACGATTTCTAAGTCATACAAAATATCTTCAATAGTCTGACTTTGATAACCAAAAATTAAATCTAAATTTATATCAAAACCGAATTTTTTTACCAATTCAATACTCTCTAATGCTTCTTTTGAGTTGTGATTTCTTCCTAATTCTTTTAAGATTTTATCATTAAAACTTTGTACCCCTATTGATAGTCTATTTATTTTTGCTCTTTTATAGTATTCCAATTTTTTTTCATCAAAAGTTTTCGAATTTGTTTCAATAGTTATTTCAATATTATCTAAAACAGTGAAATTTTCTCTTAATTTTTCTAAAATATCAAAAATATATTTTCCGTCAATAAAACTCGGAGTTCCTCCTCCGATAAATATAGAATCTATTAAAAAATCTTTATTTCCTTTTAACTCTATTTCCTTTTTTAGAGCCTCAACATATTCTTTAATTTTAGAATTCGCCCCTTGAAATGCAGTAAAATCACAATAATTGCAAATTTTATCACAAAAAGGAATATGAATATATAATCCCAGTTTTTTCATTTTTCTCCCATTAGGCAAAAAGCCTATTGTCTAATAGGCTATTTTTCATCATATTTTAATACAGCTAAGAAGGCTTGTTGTGGTACTTCTACATTACCGATTTGTTGCATTTTCTTCTTACCTTCTTTTTGTTTTTCAAGTAATTTTCTTTTTCTTGAAATATCTCCACCATAACATTTTGCAAGTACATCTTTTCTCAATGCTCTTACAGTTTCTCTCGCAATTACTTTTGAGCCTATTGATGCTTGAATAGGTACTGCAAATTGATGTCTAGGTATTTCATCCTTAAGTCTTTCAACTATATTTCTAGCTCTGTCGTAAGATTTTTCACGATGAACAATTATTGAAAAGGCATCGACTAAATCTCCGTTGATTAAAATATCCAATTTAGTTAAATCAGAACGTTGATATCCTTTTAATTCATAATCAAGTGAAGCATAACCCTTTGTTTTTGATTTTAATGCATCAAAAAAGTCGTAAATAACTTCATTCAATGGCAAAATATATCTAAGACTAACTCTATGTTGATCGAGATATTCCATATTTTCAAAAATCCCTCTTTTATTTTGACATAAATCCATAATAGTTCCAACATAATCTTTCGGAGTCATAATATTTGCCTCAACAATAGGCTCTTCCATATATTCTATTTCAGTTTCTTTAGGTAAATTGCTTGGATTTTGAATTTCTAGGATTTCTCCCGTTTTTTTAGCAACTTTATAGATAACAGACGGAGCAGTAGTAATTATATTCAAATCAAATTCTCTATCCAGTCTTTCTTGAATAATCTCCATATGCAATAGTCCTAAAAATCCACATCTAAACCCAAAGCCAAGTGCAACGGAGCTTTCAGGCTCAAAGGATAATGAAGCATCATTTACTTGGAGTTTTTCTAAAGCTTCTCTTACACTATTAAAGTCTTCTCCTTCTGCAGGATAAATTCCACAATAAACCATAGGCACAACTTTTTTATATCCCGGTAATGGAGAGTCAGTCATATTTTCAAAATCTGTAATAGTATCACCAACTCTAGCGTCTTTTACATTTTTTATACTTGCAACTACATAACCTACATCCCCTGCTTTAAGTTCACCCGTTTGAACATTTCCGGATGCAGTATAACCAACTTCAGTTACTTCAAATTTCCCTTTAGTTGCCATCATATAAATAGTCATTCCCTCTTTTAGTGTTCCTTCAACTACACGAACATAAGAAACGACACCTTTATATGAATCATAATAAGAATCAAAAATAAGTGCTTTAAGTGGTGCATTTTCATCTCCGGTAGGAGCAGGAACATTTTTTACAATATCTTCCAATACATCTTCAATATTAAGTCCCTCTTTTGCGGAGACTAAAGGAATTCCCTCTGTATCAAATCCTGTTATCTCTTCAATTTCTTCTTTTACTTCATCTATTCTAGCAGACGGTAAATCTATTTTATTTATAACAGGTAAAATTTCTAAATCTTGTTCTAATGCTAAATATACATTCCCCAAAGTTTGAGCTTCAACACCTTGAGTTGCATCGACAACTAAAATAGCTCCCTCACAAGCAGCAAGACTTCTTGATACTTCATAAGTAAAGTCAACATGTCCCGGAGTATCAATAAGATTTAAAACATATGTTTCTCCGTCTTTCGCTTTGTAGAAAAGTTTTACAGCTTTTAGCTTAATAGTAATTCCTCTTTCTCTCTCAAGATCCATACTATCTAAAACCTGCTCTTCCATTTCTCTTTTAGTCATCATTCCTGTTTTTTCTATCAATCTATCTGCAAGTGTAGATTTTCCATGATCTATATGTGCAATTATAGAAAAATTTCTAATATTCTTCTGTTTTATTTTCATAAATTATTTTAAACCTCCAAAATTATTAAAAGGATAGTATCTAAATATAATTTTTCCAACAATATCCGATCTTGGAATAACTCCTAAATCTCTACCATCTCTACTATTTGACCTATTATCCCCCAAAACGAAAACATACCCTTTAGGAACTTCCCATTTTGTAGTATTATTATGTGGAGTTGTAACATTTGTACTCACATAGTCCTCTTCCAACATTTTTCCATTCAAATAAACTCTATCATTAATTATTTCAACAGTATCTCCTTCAACTGCAATAACTCTCTTTAAGTAGTATTTCTTTGCATCAGGAACATAAAAGTCGATTATATCTCCACGAGTTATATTTTTCTTCATAAAAAACAACTTACTAACCATAAGTCTATCACCATGATTTACAGTTGGATTCATACTCCTTCCATCTACAATCGTACTGGTAACAACAAATGTTTTTATTCCAAAACTTATTAAAAGAGCAAAAATTATAACTTTTGCATAATCCCAAAATATTTTCCCAAAATTCTTTTCATTCTTTTCTTGGACTATATTTTCTTTTTCTTCATCATATCTATCATCAATCATAATTTCCTCCAAATTTATACAAATATTTTATCATATTTGTTAATGTCTATCCACTAAAAACTTGCAATATAAAACATATCCAAAACCACCTAAAAATATCACAAGAAAAGGACTTATTTTAAAATAACTTACTAAAATTAAAACTATTAAGCTAATTAAATAATGAATAGCCTTTGACCTTGTCTTTTTCCCAAGTATTACAACCGCTGATGCTAAAACTGCAATTAAAGCGGGTTTAACTGCGACAAAAAATTTACTTACATAGTAATTCGCACTCATATCTTTAAAAAATATTGCTATTATAAGAATTGACAAAAAAGCGGGAAAAATTGAACAGAACAAGCAAACTAATGCTCCTGCCAAGCCTTTTAACTTATATCCTACTATAATGCTTATATTACAACCTAAAACGCCCGGAACACTTTGTGCTATACCAAGTGCATCTAAAAACTCTTCCTGCGTCATATATTTCTTTTTTTCAACAATTTCTCTATTTATAACCGGAATCATAGCAGCTCCACCGCCAACAGTTAGAGTGCTTATCCATAAAAATGTCTTAAATAATTGAAATAACATAATTACCTCCTAAACAATCCACATTCCGACTAGACCGGTTAAAAAAATCGCAATTATCGGATGTAAATTTTTATAAGTAGTTAAGTAAAAAATTATTCCAAAAGTAACAATCGAATAAAAAGTGTAAAAATCAGAATCTATAACAGCTACACAACTGGATGCAATTAATCCAAGTACGATAGGTCTTATTCCAATAAAAAATTTTTTATATGTATATTATCTTTAAATTTTTGCATAAAAAATACTATTAAAGTTATTAGTATAAAACTTGGCAAAACCACAGCTATTGTCGTAATTATAGATCCTAAAACTCCATTCCCGACTGTATATCCTACAAATGTTGCAAGATTAATGGCTATAGGGCCCGGTGTCATTTGAGAAATTGTAACAAAATTTATAAAGTCATTCATTCCAATCCAAGCATATTTATCTACAACAAGAGATATAATAAGTGGAATCATAGCATATCCACCACCAAAATTATATGCTCCTATAAATAAAAATACTAAAAATAAGCTAATTAAAATCATTTTATCTCCTCTTAGCTATTATAATTCTATCAAATCCTGCAAAATCTTTTTTTTGAAGTAAAATTTCAAAACCTTTTTCAACCAATAAATTGGAAATAATTTCCATTTGATTATATCCTATTTCAAAAGCCAAAACACCTTTTTCTGATAAATAGTCGAAAGATTTCTCTATTATTTCTCTATAAAAAAACAATCCATCTTTCCCTCCGTATAATGCATTTTGTGGTTCAAAAGACAATTCTTTTTCCAGAGTTTTCATATCAGCATCATCAATATAAGGAGGATTTGAAACTATAATATCAAAATTTTTCTCCTTTACATTTGAAAAAATATCACTTTCATAAAATTTCACATTTTTTAAATTTAATTTTTCTTTATTTCTTTTTGATAAATTTATTGCTTCTTTGCTTATATCAATACCATAAATTTGTGATTTTCTCAAATTATCTGCAAGTGCAAGGCTTATAGCTCCACTACCACAACCTATATCTAAAATTTTATCCTTTTTACAGTCCAATTTTAAAATTTCATCAACTAAAATTTCAGTTTCAAATCTTGGAATTAAAGCGGATTCGTCAACAAATAACTCCAAACCGTAAAATTCCCATTTTCCAAAAATATATTGTAAAGGATAATTTTGTTTTCTCTTTTCAACTATCTTTAAAAATTCGTCATAAATACTATCAACACAAAAATTCAAGTTAATTTTTAATTCAATAGGCTTTTTATCTGTTAAAAATTCTAAAATTAACCAATTTTCGTTTGTATCTCCATGTTTTTCAATTAATTCTTTTATGTTCATAAAAAACTCCTATTCTAAGAAATTTTAGAATATAATTCATAAACAAAATTATAAAAATCATCCGAAATGGTTACAAAAAATGAATACTCATTATATTTTAAAACGGCTGTTTTATCTTCTGAAGATAAAGAAATACTAAAAACATTATTATTGCTTTCAAAAGTTATAGTTATATCTTCTTTTTCCATAGTAAGTTCGGAATTGGAAACAAATTTACTAAATTCAATCTTAGAAATAATATCATCCATTAATTTCTTATCTTCTACAATATATTTTTTATCATTTTCAGCTTTAGTAATTACTATTTTATTTAACTCTTGAGAAGAAAGATGTTTTTTTTCTATTTTTAAAACATCATTTTTATTCATATCTGTTACTATATAATATTTTTCTCTCTCTTTTCTAACCTTAGCTCTTTCCAAACTTGAATGATAAAAAATCAATCCCAATCCTATAATTTCTATTAATAATACTAGAATAAATACAGGCTTAATATTTTTTTCATAAAACTCTCCCTAAAATATATAAACACTAATAATACAAATTTCTAATTATAATCCATTATTATTTTATCATAAATTGCAAAAAAATAAATTAAAATATCTTAAATTAGTATTGATTCTATTAAATAATAACACTACTATACATAAAAAAAGAGATGAATTTTTAATTCATCTCCTAAAATTCTTTTTGTAAATATTCCATAAAAGATTTTATATCTCTAAAATCTTTATATACTGCAGCAAAGCGAACATAAGAAACCTCATCAAGTGATTTTAGATATTTTAAAACCAGCTCTCCAATCTGAGTAGATTTTATTTCGTTTTTGTAGTTTTGTCTAATATCTTTTTCAATATTATCTATAACATCCTCTATCTCTTTATCTTGAATATTTCTTTTTTCACAGCATTTTTTTATTCCTGCAAAAACCTTATTTCTTGAAAAGATTTGTTTTGATCCATCTTTTTTAATACAAATATTACAAATTCAGGCATTTTTTCATAAGTGGTAAATTTGTAATTACATGTTTCACAAACTCTTCTTCTCTTTACATAAGTTTTATCATTTGAATTTCTGGAATCTAAAACTCTTGTAGTTTCTGCTCCACAATTAGGACATTTCATTATCTTAAGAAACTTGGAATATCTAAATCTAATCCGTCATCTTTTTTATCTGATGAAGGTTTTTTTCATAGCTTGATAGTTTTCTTATTCCTCCGGCAACTAGTGGATCAAAGCCTGTTGCTATAACAGTAATCTTGATATTATCCCCAAGTGATTCATCAACTCCTGTACCGAAAATAACATTAGCATCTCCATCAATAGCTTCTCTAATTAATTCTGCAGCTTCATGTGCTTCAAAAAGACCAACATTTGCAGCTGTAACATTAAGAAGAACCGCTCTTGCACCATCAATAGAAGTTTCAAGTAATGGACTGTTAATTGCCATTTTAGCAGCATCAACTGCTCTGTTTTCTCCACTTGCTATACCAATACCCATATGAGCAACTCCTTGATCTTGCATTACTGATTTAACATCTGCAAAATCCAAGTTAATTATACTTGGAACAGCAATTAAATCGGAAATACCTTGAATACCGTTCATTAAAACTTCATCAGCCATAGCAAATGCTTCCAACATAGTTGTTCTCTTTTCAGAAATTTGAATTAATTTATCATTTGGAATAGTAATTAGTGTATCAACTTTTTCTTTAAGTGCTTCAATACCTTGTTCAGCTTGAATAGCTCTTTTTCTTCCTTCAAAAGTGAATGGCTTAGTAACCACACCTACAGTTAAAATTCCCATTTCTTTTGCAATACCTGCAACAATAGGAGCAGCACCTGTACCAGTTCCGCCACCCATACCGGCAGTTACAAATACCATATCAGTTCCTTCAAGAGCTTTCATTATTTCTTCTTTACTTTCTTCTGCAGCTTTTTCTCCAACAGATGGATTTGCACCTGCTCCAAGACCTCTTGTTAATTTTTCTCCTATTTGAATTTTTGTTTCTATATCAATAGAATTTAAAATTTGTCTATCTGTATTTACAGCTACAAAATCAACTCCTCTTAGTCCGCATTGTTTCATTCTTGAAATAGCGTTGTTTCCACCGCCACCAATACCGAAAACTTTGATTTTAGCTAAATCATTTCCATATACTTCCATCTCAAATGCCATTATTATTTCCTCCTATATAGTTTTATACTTAATTTTTTAGGTAACCAATGTTATTATACTAAATTTTTTAATAAATTTCTACTATTTTTTACAATTATTGGATTTTCTCCAACATTTAGTATAATTTCAGTTGCATTTATTCCTTCTAATTGAATTTTCTTAATTAAAATTCCTATAATTTGTGTTTTCTTCGAATAGTCTTTTAAATCTCCAAATGTAACTTTTAAAGAATTTTTAAATTCTATAATTATTTCTTGATCATTTGTAAAATCAATACTGACAATATCAAAATAATATTCTTTAGTCAAAATATCCAATAAGAATTTAACCTTCGTCTCGTCTGTAGAAAAATCTTCCCCTACTTTTAATCCAGTTTCGGCAATGCCTTTTAATTGAGCTCCTGATGCTTTTGAATTATCAGTCGCTACTTCTTTAACTTTACCATAGTTGTCAATAGTAGTTAGTCCACTTGCAGTGTTTATATAAGCACTTACAAAATTTTCTTTAACTTCTATCTCTACTATATTAGGATAATTTTTTCTTACCTTAACATCTTCAATATTTGGAAGTTCTTTTAAATTTTTCTTGATTTTACTTGTAGATGCTAAGAATATGTTATCTCCAACACTTATTCCACTTTTACCAATTAATATTTCTTTTTCATTTGCAACATTTCCAATAACATTTA
This sequence comes from Parvimonas sp. oral taxon 393 str. F0440, assembly GCA_000223315.2. GTDB lineage: Bacteria > Bacillota > Clostridia > Tissierellales > Peptoniphilaceae > Parvimonas. Next base: position 329,179 of record AFUS01000005.1, read on the forward strand.
TATAATCAATCTTAAATAAATCGTGAGTTAATCCAAAATATACCATTATAGCTGCTGAAGCTAATAAAAAAGCTAATAAAAACTTAAAGAATATTCTAAATCCACTTCTTCTTTTCTTCTTTCTTCCCTTTTTATCTATATAGTATTCTTCGTCATCCTCATCTTCTTCTAATTCATCTGTAGTATCTACTAAATTCTCATAATAGTTTGCTTTTTGACTAATATTCTCATAACCAGATTGAATTACTGAAGTTTCATCTTCTAAACTACCAAAGTCATCGTCATCTTCTTCTAATTCATCAAGAGAATTAAGAACTTCTTCTTTTTCAAATAAAGAATCATAGTTGCCTTCTTTACTCAAATCTTCTTCATTTGATATACTATATTGATTGAAAATTGATTCTTCCTCATTTACATTCTCAATAGAACTTTCCTCTTGATTATTTTCTACTAATGGTAGCACATCTGATTCTTCTATAGATTTTATATCTTCCACAGACATAACATCTTCTTCAGAATCTAAACTTCCAAAATCATCATCCTCATCATCAACATTTTCAATTTCCTCATTTTTCGACTCAATTATAGGTTCTTCTGTAATTAAATCATCTTCTATTTCTTCTATTTTATCATCAATTAGAATTTCTTCTGATTCTTTTTCTAAATCAACTATATCGTCTTTAAGTTCTTGAACTATTTCATCTTCAATGATATCAGTTGATGAAATATTTTCTTCATTTATACTTTCAGAAGAAGGATGTTCTTTCTCGTAATTCATTTTTTCAAAATCTACACTTTTAAATTCCTCAAAAAACGATTCATCTAAAGTGTTATTTTTAGACTTTATGTTGTCATATTCATAAAATTCATCATGTACCGAACTGACTTCATCTAATTTCTTTTTAACAAATATTTTAGGTTTTTTCCTTTGTTATTACTAGACATATCTATCTCCCTTTAAATTTATCATAAAATATTGAAACAAAATCTTTAACCGCATTAGGTGTAGCAAATTTTTTTGCATTTTCTTTCATTTGTTCAAGTTTATTATTATCAAAAATTATTTTTTCTATGTTTTCCCATAACAAATCTGAATTTAACTCTCTCTCTAGTATAAGCTCGGCTGCCCCAATTTCTTTATATGCCCTTGCATTAAATTCTTGATGATTCTCGGTAGTATATGCTTTTGGTATTAAAATACTTGCCAAACCTATCTTTGATATTTCAGCTAAAGTTATCGCTCCAGAGCTAGTAATAACTAAATCGGAAACTCCATAAGCCTTATCCATCTCAATCATATAAGGTAGAATTTTTACATTCTCACCAATTTTTATATCTTTTTTCCTCATATCTTCTATAAATTTCTCATAATTACTTTTTCCGGTTACATGAATTAGAGAAATTTCATTATTGTCATAAAATTTGTCTAATATTCCAATTATAGCTTTATTAAGTTCTTCACTTCCATTACTTCCTCCAAAAGAAAAAATATTTTTAGAATTTTCATCAAGTTTAAAAAACTTTAAGGCTTCTTTTCTATCTAAATTTTGAAATCTATTCCTAATAGGATTGCCTGTAACAATACATTTTTCATTGTTTTTAAAAAATTTAATTGATTCTTTAAAAGTAACAGCCATTGAATCAACATATCTTGACAGAATTCTATTAGTAATTCCAGGATAACTATTTTGTTCATGAAATATTGTATAAATCCCAAGTCTATGAGCTTTATATAAAACAGGACCCGTTACAAAACCTCCGGTTCCTATAACAACATCAGGTTTAAATTCTTTCAATATTTTCTTTGCTTGAGTTAATCCTTTAAGTAAAACAAAAATTGATTTGAAAAATTTCTTATTAATTTTTCTAGGAAGTCCCATAACTTCTATTGATTTATAATCTATATTTAAACTTGGAATTAATTCGCTTTCCATGCTGTTTTTAGAACCTATATATAAAATTTCTATATTCTCATCTCTTCTTTTTAATTCTTCAATTATTGCAACGGCAGGATATATATGTCCTCCTGTACCACCACCTGTTATAACAACTTTCATATTATCTCCCTTTTACATCATATCTGGCAATACTTAAAATAATACCAATCATTACTGAAGTCATAACTAAGGAAGATCCACCATAACTTACAAAAGGCAAAGTTACTCCCGTAGGAGGAATCGTCCCCGTAGCTGTTCCTATATTAACTAATGTTTGCAATCCAATTGAGAATGTAATTCCCAGTATTACCATCTTTCCATATAAATTTTTAACATTTCTTGAAATCATAATTCCCAGATATGCCAAATATATATATACTCCAATTAAAAAAACAGAGCCGATAAATCCAAATTCTTCAGCTATTGTTGCAAAAATAAAATCATTATGTGCTTCAGATAAGGTATATTTTTGTCTTCCATTTCCAAGACCAACGCCCCAAATAGAGCCATTTGTTATAGCAAAAAGTGATTTTATTAGTTGCCAAGATTTTGAATCTCTATATTTTAACGGATCAATAAATGCTTGAATTCTACTAGTTCTGCTATATCCGGATTTTAACATATATACAGCAGCAAAACTGGCAATTGAAATTCCAAGTCCGGAAAACATTATTGCCTTTTTATCCATACCTGCAATTATATACATAGCAGTCAAAGTTCCAATTATTATCAATGTATTGGAAAGGTCAGGTTGAATCATAACTGAAAACGCCGCAATTCCTGCTATCATTAAATATTTAAAAAATACATTTTTAAAAGTAAAATTCTTTTTATATTTATCGATAACATATGCCATCATCATTATAGAAGCAATTTTCATAAAGTCTGAAGGCATAAATGTTAAACCGCCAATTCCAACCCATCTTCTAGCATTATAAATATTGATTCCCAATGGAGAATACACTAAAAATCCCAGCAAAAATGCAAATATAAAAAAATTTTTACTTTGTTTTCTAAATTTTAAAATATTTACATATGAAACTAAGAACATAAATATAATCGATAAGCCAACAAATATTATATGTTTTCTTATTATATCTATTTCATTTCCCTTTAGTCTATAGCTATATGGCCAACTTGTACTAAATACCATTATACTTCCAAAAAGAAGTAAAAACATAACAACTATGACCAATTTTTTAGCATATTTATCAAATTTAATCATTACAATTCATTTACCAACTTCTTAAATAAATTTCCTCTTTCTTCATAACTTTTGAACATATCCCAACTTGCAGAAGCTGGAGAAAGTAATACATTATCTCCACTTTCGGCAATTTCAAAAGATTTTTCAACAACTTCTCTATAATCATTAACTATTATATTATTATCAAATCCATTTTTCTTCGCAGTATCATAAAATTTGTACTTTGTATCTCCAACTAATATTATAGCTTTTACTTTTCCATTAAAACAATTAAATAAAGGGGTAAAATCAACGTGTTTGTCATACCCACCCAGTATTAATATAATAGGTTTTTCCAAGGCTTCAACAGCTTTTATAGTTGAATCTACATTTGTTCCTTTTGAATCGTTATAAAATTTTATACCATTTAATTCTCTAACAAATTCGATTCTATGTTCAACACCACCAAAATTTTTACACGCAAAAATTATAGTATCTAAATCTATACCATAATTATAACAGATTGCAACAGAAATTAAAACATTTTGAGCATTGTGCTTTCCTAAAATTTTTAAATCTTTCATTGAAAATATCTTTTTATCATTATGATAAAAAGCATCTTCACTAAAATAAAAATCCGAATTTTTATTTTTTAATGAAATTTTTGTAACATTTGTATTTGTTACATCTAACTTACATAAAATTTCATCATCAATATTTAAAACAAGATTTCCATTTTTATCCATATTCTTAAATACTTTTAATTTATCTTCTATATAATTTTCAAAACTTCCATGCCAGTCAATATGATCCGGAGTTATATTTCCAATAGATGCAATAAAAGGTTTAAACTTTTCAATATTATGTAATTGGAAACTACTAACTTCTATAATATTGACAGTTTCATCATCTGAATTAAAAATTTTCCATAGCATTCCAATTCCGATATTTCCAACTACCTTCGATTTTATATTTGCGGTTTTAAAAATTTCTCCAACTAAACTTGTTGTAGTAGTTTTTCCATTAGTACCGGTAATTGCAATTATTTTTCTTTTTGGAAATAGAGTATAAGCTAATTCCAAATCTGTATATATTGGAACTTTTTTATTTGAAAAATATTTAATTATTTCATTAGATGGTTTAATTCCCGGACTTTTTACTACAAAATCAAAATCATAATCTTTATAATTTTTATAAATTTATAATTAAAATTTTTTAATTCTTCAAAAACTCTTTGCAATTCTGATTTTTCTTTATCATCATAACAATACACCTCAGCTTTTAGAGAACTGAGAGTTTTAATAGTTGAAATTCCTGATAATCCTAATCCTATAACCAAAACTTTTTTATCTACTATTCCCATAAAATACTCCTATTAAATATTAAAAAACAAATATACTGATATTATTGTCAATATCCCACTAATTACAGCAAAGGATGTTACAATTTGTGGTTCTTTATACCCTTTTAATTCATAATGATGATGGATAGGGCTCATCAAGAAAACTCTCTTTTTATTCCTAGTTTTATAACTAACAACTTGAATAATAACAGATAATGCTTCTATAACATAAATTCCGCCAATAATTGGCAAGTAGAAAATCATCCCATTTAATATACATATCGTTGCTATTGCACCACCTAACGCCATTGAACCGGTATCTCCCATAAATACTCTAGCAGGATATGAGTTAAACATAACAAAACCCATTAAACTTGCCATAAATACTAAAGAAAAGACTCCAACGCTTGGAAATCTTGAAGAACTTATTAGTCCAAGTCCTAAAAACACCGGAATTGATACTGAAGAAGAAAGCCCATCTAATCCATCAGTTAAATTTGTCGCATTTGCAGTTCCAATCATTACAAAAACTAATATTGGATAAATAAACCAACCAAAATTTACCGGACCTTTTACAAAAGGAATCAATTGGTATCTTAAATCTGTCCCTACAACTTTTTCTATAAAAATTATTACAATAATACTTATTATAAATTGAATAATTAATTTTTGAATTTCTGTAAGTCCTAAAGATCTTTTCATAACGAGTTTAAAAAAGTCATCCAAAAAACCAATAAGTGTAAAGCCTAACATTCCGATTAATACAGCAAATACTTCTCTAGAAAAATTACCTAAGAAAAATGTTGTAAGTATTATGGCAATTACAAAAAACACTCCCCCCATAGTTGGTGTTCCGGCTTTAGATAGATGACTTTGAGGACCATCATCTCTTATATTTTGACCAAGTTTAAATTTTCTTAGATATGGAATTGAAAATTTTGCTATAATAATTGTTAGAAAAAATCCAAGCAAAATACTCCAAATTGTAAATCTTGATATACTCATTTTATCATCTCCTAAATTAATCTTCAAATGTTAGAACTATTTCTTCATCTTTTGAAATATAACTTCCTATTTGTTTGTTTGAAGATACAAATTTTCCTTTACCTCCGGAAGTTTTATATTTATACCCCATCTTATTTACTACATTCATAGCTTGTTGATAAGACATATTTGAAAAATCAACAACTAATAATTTTTCATTTTCATCATCAGAAACGGTCAAATTAACTGTACTTCCTTCAACTAATCTCTTTTCGGGTTCTTCATTTTGTCCGGTAACAACAGATTTTGAAGAACCGGAACCTTCTATACTATAATTTAAATATTGTCCTTTTAAAAGTTCTGTTGCATATTCCAAGGTAAGACCTCTGACATCCGGAACTTTTGTCTTTCTTACTATAGCATTTTCATCATTATTATTATTTGTAATTTGCTTATAGTCAACTATTTCTTCAGCAAGTTTTTTTGCTAGTGGAGAACAAACACTTGTACCACCTACATTCGCTTTTGGTTCATCAAAAACAATCAAAATACTATATTTTGGGTTTTCGATAGGAAATGCAATATATAATGATGCAACTGTCTTTTGATCGTCATACTTACCATTTACCGCTTTAATTGTAGTTCCTGACTTTCCCCCAATTCTCACCTTATTAGAATAAACTTTGTTGACAATACCATCAGTTACACCATGTTCCATTAAAACTCTCATCTTATCACTTGTTTCTTTCGAAATAATTTGATTTTTAACTATGGCTTCATTATCTTTTATTTTAATTTTTCCTTCAGAATCTTTCTCAACATTATTAACACTAATTTGTGGTTCTAATAAATATCCTCCATTTACAACAGCGTTTGCCGCAGTAATCATCTGAATAGGAGTAACAGAAATACCATGTCCATAGCTCATAGTTGCAAGTTCTGCAGCACCTATATCTGATAATGATTTAGGTATCTGTCCAACAGACTCTCCCGGTAAATTAATTCCTGTTTTTTTACCAAAACCAAATCCATTTATATATCTATAAAATTTTTCTTTTCCTAAATGTCTAACCATTTGTACAAAAGCAGGGTTACAACTGTTATCTAGTGCCTCAGTAAAAGTCTCTTTTCCATGTGGGTTTTGCCAGTTAAAACATCTAAGTGTAATTCCGGGAATATCTTTAATAAACCCATTACAATAAAAAGTAGAATCTAAAGTATCTGTATTTTCTTCTAATGATGAAGACGCTGTTATAAGTTTAAATACAGATCCCGGTTCATAAGTATCACTCACCGCAGGATTTCTCCACATAGAAAATATTCTTTCTAATCTTTCTTTTTCTTCTAAACTATCAAATTCTTTAACTACATCTTCATCAAGAGGAACTGTAGGATTATTTGTATCATATTTTGGAAAACTATCCATAGCTACAATATCTCCATTTGTTACATCTGAGACGATAACTGTCATTTTAACCGGTTTTTCTTTTTCAAAATATTGTTGTCCATATTCTGAAACATACTTTTGAATTGTACTATCTATAGTTAGATATAAATCTTTTCCATCTTTTGCTTCAATAACATCCTCTACAGACTTATTTAAATTTTCTCTTATAACCCTTTTAGACCCATTTGTTCCAGAAAGAGTTTCATTAAGTGAATTTTCAACTCCACTTTGACCTCCATTTTCACTTGTATGACCAAGTACAAAAGGAGCTAAAGTCCCATCAATATAATTTCTACTCTGTTCTATTTCAATACTAATTATGGAAGAATTTATTTCTTTAATTTCTTTTGCCAATTCAGGACTTATACTTTTTTTTATTCTAAAGTTAGTACCCCTTTCCGCTCTGTCAAATATTTTTTTCTTATCAATCTCAAGAACTGAAAAAATTTCATCTAATTTTTTCTCTTCCGCTTCTCTAGCTTTTTGAGTATAAAGTTTAAATTTATCATATTCTAATACTGAAAAATACACCTCTTTATTATTAGTTACACTAACAATAAGAGAATTTTTAGACTTAACAGTTGCATTCTGTTCTTCAGTAATATCTTTCTTTATCAACAAATTATTATATTGATCTGCTTTTTCAAATATTTCTTCTTTATTCAACTGTAATATATCAAAGATTTTATCTAATTTCTTTGTTTCTGCATCTTTAAGTTTCGCATTAGATTTTTTATAACGATTATAATCAAAAGTAGAAAAATATCCATTATATACACTTATACTCTTTGCCAATGTATTTCCGTTTCTATCAAAAATCGAACCTCTTTTAGCTTCAAGTGAAGTATAACTTACTGAATCTTTAAATTGTTCAATACTATATTTATTATTTGAATATAATTGTAGATATGCCAATTTAAAAATTATAGTGCTAAAAATTATTATAAAAACAAAAAATAAAACAGCCGAACGAGAAGAGACTGTTTTATTTTTAATACTATATTTCTTATTTTTCATTTAAACTCCCCTGTTTAAGTTTAATAAATTAATCAATCTTATCCAAATATTTAACTTGTTCCTTCTTAGGAAAATCCATATTGTAATTAAGTCTTGCGAGCTTTGCAATCCTATCTACAGATTTATAAGGCTCAAGTTTCATATTATAATCATCTCTTTCAGTTTCTAACGAGCGAATTTCAGAGTTTAGTGTATTTATTATTCTATTTTGTTGAGCAATATTTAGATATCCATATAAAATTACTACACTAAAAACTAATGTAATAAAAGTGAATATAAAAAGTGTAATATTTTTATATAAACTGGATTCTCTGGTAATTCCGTAGGCTTTAGTGTTTTGTTCTGAAATTCTCTCGCCTGAAACATTAATATATTTTACTTGAGCCGTGCTCATATAAATCATCCTCCTAAATTTTTGAACAAATCCTCAATTTCGAACTTTTCGATCTTGAATTTTCATTCATCTCTTCTTCGGAAGGTATTATTGGTTTTTTTGTTAGAATTTTTATTTTTGGTTTATTATTACAAACACAAACATATAATTCTTTAGGACAAATACAACCTCTTGCTAATTCTTTAAAAGAATCCTTAACAATCCTATCTTCCAAAGAATGAAAAGTAATAATACATAATCTACCATCTTTATTTAGTCTATCTACAATGTCAGGAATAACTTTTTTAATAACTTCAAGTTCTCTATTAACCTCAATCCTTATAGCTTGGAACACTCTTTTTGCAGGATGTCCACCTTTTGCTCTAACTGATTTCGGAATAGCCCTTTCAATAATATCAACTAATTCGAAAGTAGTTTCTATTAACTTTTCTTTTCTATAATTAACTATAAATTCTACAATTCTCTTTGTCCATTTTTCTTCACCATAGTTATAAAAAATATATTCCAAATCTTCAGAATTGTAATAATTTACAACATCAAATGCACTCTTTTTAAGATCTCTGTCCATTCTCATATCCAATGGAGCATCAATCATATATGAAAAACCTCTCTGTCCGTTATCTATTTGATAGGAAGAAACTCCAATATCCAACAAAACACCATCAACTTTGTCTATATTGAAATAATCCAAAATTTCTTTAAAATTTTCAAAATTACTTTTATAAAACAAAACATTCTCTGATATTTTTAAAAGTCTTTCCTTTGCAACTGACAAAGCTTCCTCATCCTGGTCAACACAAATTAGTTTTCCGTTTTTTATTCTTTTTAATATCTCTGTTGAATGACCTGCACCACCAACAGTCAAATCTACATAAATGCCGTCAGGTTTTATATCTAAACCATCTATTACTTCATCTAACATTATCGGTATATGATTAAATTCCATAAACATATTCCTTAAAAATCAAGACCGTCAAATCTTTCAGACATAATAGCATCGTCGCTGTATTCAGCTTTACTATATTCATCCCATTTTTCTTTAGACCATATTTCGATTCTGTCTGAAACTCCGATAATCATTACATCTCTTTCAATTTCTGCAAATTCACGCAAATTTTTATTTACTACAAATCTTCCTTGCTTATCCAAATCGGTATTCATCGCACAACTACAAAAGAATCTTGTAATTGAACGAACATCTTTTTTACTAAAACCCTTTGAATTTAATTGTTCTGTAAATTCAATCCACTTTTTTTCAGTAAAAACAAACAGACAACCTTCAAGTCCACGAGTTACTATAAAATTAGCTCCCAGTTCATTTCTAAATTTTGATGGCATAATTAATCTGCCTTTATCATCTAAAGTATGTGGAAAATCTCCTAAAAACAATGCCATCACCCCCTAAAAACTAACTCCATTTTACTCCATATTATACCACAATTATTATTACACTTATATTTTATACTATTTTTTCATATTTTGCAACCCTTTTTAATAAAAATTTTTTAACAAATTAAAATTCATATTCTAATAAACTTCTCTAATTTTCAATATTTATAAAAAAATTATAAAAAAGTGGAGTAATTTTCCAAAAATATTTTTTAAATTTCTAAATTTATCTAATTTTTTATACAAAAAAACTACATAAAATAAATCTATGTAGTTAAAATTTTTTGTTTAAAAATATTAAATTGTAAATCATTAAATATCTTTCCCATATTTTCTATTCAAAAAGAATAATACACTTCCTATAATTACTCCAACTAAAGATAAGACTTGTGAAACTCTGAATCCTAAAAACATTAAGCTATCAGTTCTCAAACCTTCAACAAAAAATCTTACTACTCCATATAGAATTGCATAAAGGAGTAAAACCTCTCCCTTTTTCTTTTGATATTTTCTGATGTAAACCATCAAAAAAATAAAAATCAAAAAATTTCCAATTGATTCATATAAAAATGTTGGATGATATTTTTTCCCATCTATTATAACCGCCCAAGGTAAATTAGTTTCAGTTCCGTGAGCCTCTTGATTTATAAAATTTCCCCATCTTCCTATTGCTTGACCAAGAATTAGTCCCGGTGCACAAACATCAGCTAAATCTCTAAAATTAATTTTTCTATATTTACCAAAAAATAAACCACTATAATAGCTGCAATTACAGCGCCATATATTGCAAGTCCACCTTCTCTAATATTTATCATAGATAAAAAATTACCTTTGTAATTTTCCCATTCAAATACTACATAATATATTCTAGCTCCTATTACACTTATAGGTAATGCAAAAAGCAAAAGATTTGAAATCTCATCTTCTTTTATATTTCTGAGTTTAGAGTTTTTTGTAGCAACAAAAAGACCTGCCATAATTCCAAAACAAATTATAATAGCATACCACATTATATCTATTCCGAATAGAGAAAAAGCAACTCTGTCAATTTTTACTTCCATATTTCCTCCTAATTATATTCATAGTCTTTAAATTTAAGAAAAATATAAACTAAAAAAATACCTATAGTAGATAATACTAATACATTTAAAAACAAGATAAAGAAAAATTCTTCCGGTAAAATTCTTATCATTAAATCTGTTTCATAGTCTAAAAGCCATAAATCATTATTAAAAAATAATTTATGAAAATATATAAAACTTTCAGAAAAGAATAAAGAACAAATGCCTAAAAAGAAATTACAGTAATATATGTTATTAAAATATACTTTCTTATATATTTAAAAAATATAAAGTCATTTTTAAGTAATTTATATAAAAACACGACTAAAGTAATTATAAATAAAGATGTATAGACTACTCTATCAAGTTTAAAAAGTTTATATACATCTTCCATATGAGAAATTTCTTTTTTATTAAAATGATGTTTTAAAACTTCTTTATCTCCATTTTTAATAAATTCAACCAGTGAATTACTTGCACTTTCTATCCATTCTTTAGAAAGTCCTGACTCTTCTTCAATTTTATATTCATTATGAAAATTATTATAATAAGAAATATCTTTAGCCATAAAATCTATTGAATATAATAAAACAAATAAAATAATACTTAAAGAAATCAAAAAAGCAAATGTTTTTTTCATCTTATTCTACATCTAAATCTTCCGGTATTTCCCAATTATGATAAACATTTTGAACATCATCATTATCTTCAAGTTGATCTATCATCTTAACCATTTTCTTTATATTTTCAGGATTTGTAATTTGTGAATTGTTGCTTGGAACGTATTCTAAATCACAAGCACTAAAAGTATATCCTTTTTCTTGTAGTGCATCTCTTAAAGTAATGAAGTCTGCAACTTCTGAATATACTGTATAAACTTCTTCATCAGATTCAAAATCACTAGCTCCATTTTCTAGAGCAAAGTCCATTAAATCATCTTCTTCAGCTTGTTCTCTTGTAATAACAATAACCCCTTTTTTCTCAAACATAAATAAAACTGAACCATTTTGTCCCAGATTTCCACCATGTTTATCAAAAGCATGTCTTACATCTGCAGCAGTTCTATTTCTGTTATCTGTTAAACATTCAACTACAACCGCAATACCTTCCGGACCATATCCTTCATAGATTATAGTTTCATAGTTGCTTGCATCTCCATCCCCGGCACCTTTTTTTAATGCCCTTTCAATATTATCGTTAGGCATATTTTCAGCTTTAGCTTTTTCTATGGCAGTTTTTAAAGCGGGATTGTATTCAGGATCTGCTCCACCCTCTTTAACTGCAACAATTATATATCTAGCAAGTTTTGTAAAAATTTTACCCCTTCTTGCATCTTCTTTTCCTTTTTTATGTTTAATCGTACTCCATTTATTATGTCCTGACATAATTACCTCCTAAATCCTTTAGCAAAATTTCTCTTGTGTTCAGAAAATTTTACCATCTTTTTTATTTTCTCTTCTATATTTTTATCTAATTTTTCATTATTTATAAATTTCTCTAAATCATCATAGGAAAATCCCATTTCATCTTCATCAGTTTGATTTTCAAAAAGTCCTGCACTTGGAGGCTTTTGAATTATTTTATCGGGAACACCCAAAAATCTTGCAAGTTCATAAATTTCCTTCTTTGTAAAATCCACAAGTGGCATAAGATCAGAACCACTATCCCCGTATTTAGTAAAATATCCAACAGTAAATTCTGATTTATTACTTGTTCCAACAACCAAATATTTTTTAATTGTCCATAATAATACAAGGTTGTCATTCTAAGTCTCGGCTTAACATTTGCATAAGCCATTAGATTATCTCCTTTTTCAACGGAATCTGTAAAAATGGAATATGTTTTAGACAAGTCTACTTTAATTGCATTAAGTTTAAATTTATCAATAACCAACTTAGCATCTTTTTCGTCTTCTTCAGAACTGTTTATCGGCATCATTATAGCTAAAGATTCATCATTAAAGGCTAGTTTTGAAAGTGCAGCAATAACAGCTGAATCAACCCCTCCACTTAGTCCATAAACTATTCCTTTGCAATTAGCTTCTTTTACAGAACTTCTGAGCCATTCAACAAGTTTATCAACAACTTCTCTCATAATACACCTCCTTATAATCTTTATTATTTAAAATTAATATCAATCTAATTTTTAATTTTATGCAATTTTTAAAAATAGCGCAAAACTGTAATTATTATATCAAAATTAAGAAAAATTTCTACAAAATAAATAAAAAAGCTATGATTTAATTCATAGCTTAATTTTTTCCTGATATTCTCTAAAACTTTTATTTACATCTGCAAGATGGAAATTATGATGATTTTCTCTTTGATCCACTGGTGGTAATTTCATATAATCTCCATATAAAACTTTTAAATATTCATCATATTTTTCGGGAGCATTGACTTTTAAATTTTCAAAATCAACCTTTACTCCCTTTCCTAAAAACTCTCTCTTAAAAGGCGATATATAAAAATTATCAACCAAACAAGCAACATATTCACAGTCTTCAAATTTTGGATTATCTTTTGGAACAGACATTTTTGAAAGATCTGTTTTTAGTTTGTTCGGTATTGTCTCACCAATTTTATATGCCAATTTTTTTCCAAAACCGCTTATAGCATTTGAAAAAGCATTAGTATCCGCTTCTTCAAATACAGGCTTTTCCTTTACCCTTAAATCTAGAACTTTATTTTGTCCTTTAATATATCCATCAAGAGGAAAAACATCTATAAATACTCCATGATTTATATCTACATCAATTACATGCTTTTCAAAAAGCGTAGTATCACTATCACGAAGTTTTGCAAAATTCAAAGCATAATTAGGATCAGAAGTCATTGTTTGAATAAAATAATTTTCAGGTAAATACTTACTTCCGTCTCTCACAAATTTGTCATAATCTTCCCTTGGCATACAAACATCAATATCATCATCCCATGGAATGAAACCTTTATGTCTAATTGCACCAAGTAAAGTTCCAAATCCAATATAATAAGTTAAATCCATTCTTTCACAACAAGAAACAAAATTTTCTAAAATTTCCAACTGCTTCTCTTTCAATGATTCAAAATCTATATCAAATTTAGCTTTTTTATATTCACTTTTCATTTTCCAAGTATTTTGTGAATCAAATTTAAAAATCATTATTTTTCTTCCTTTGGTAATTGTAACATTATTATATAACCTATAACAAATAGTGGAATTATACCAAGAATTGAATATCTAGGATTATGTGTTATTGTAGTTATTAAACTCATAATAAATGGTCCTACTATAGCGGCAAATTTCCCGAATATATTATAGAATCCAAAAAATTCATTTGCATTTTCTTTTGGAATTATCTTTGCATAATAACTTCTACTCAACGCTTGAATTCCACCTTGAGCTGATGCTATAAGTGTTGATAATACAAAAACATGAATTAAATCAGTCATAAAATATGCAAATATTACACAAATCATATATGTCAAAATACCAACTTTAATCATATTCCTAGTTCCAAATTTATCAGCTAATCTTCCATAAACAATAGCGAAAGGAAAAGCAACTATTTGAACATAAATTAAAATTCCTAAAAGCACAAGTGTATTAAACTTATCTGCATCTAAAACAGATGTAGCATAAGGTATAACCATCTTTATGATAGTATCTACTCCATCTATATAAAGGAAGTAAGAACATAAAAATATAACAACAACCTTATTCTTTTTAATATCTTTTAATGTGTGGAAAATTGTTGAAAAACTTTCCTTAACCGGATTAGGAACAGGTTCAACTCCATATACTTGATCAACATTTTTATACATTGGAATTGTAAGTGCTAACCACCAAAGAGATGTTATAACAAAACCAATTTGATATCCTAAAGGATTTTGCATCCCAAAAATCAAAACAGCTCCCAAACAAAACATAAAAGGTATTACACTTGCTATGTATCCGTACGCAAATCCTGCTGTACTAATTTTATCCATTCTCTCATCATTAGTTACATCAACTAAAAATGCATCATAAAAAATATTAGATCCTGCAAAAGTTACACTTCCTAAAATAAAAAAAGCCATCAATAAAGGCAATCCGAACTGTCCTGCAAAAGATAAGAACAATGTCGAAAAAATTGCAATAATTGAAAATAATGTAAATAATTTTTTCTTCATACCTTTAAAATCAGCTATAGTTCCAAGTACCGGACTTAAAATAGCTATAATAATACTGGCAAATGAATTGTAATATCCTAAATTCATTTCATTTCCACCGACCATTCCGAAATAAATCGGGAACAAGGCAGTAGTAATCGCCATAGAATAAGCAGAATTTGCACAATCATATAAAATCCAGCTCAATTCTTTCTTTGAATAACCGAACATATTTTTCCTCCAAATAATATAATAACAAAAAATTAATTTAAGCTATATTTTACTTCAAAATTTACCAAAAACATAAAATGTAGCATTATGACCGACCTATTACCATATTCATAATTAAAATCATATATTATTAATTTTTTAGCAAAGCTATTATATCATATTTAAAAACGATTGTCCATTGTTCATACTAATTACTAAACTTTTAAATAAAGTAATTTCAAAACTTTTAAAATACAAATATATAAAACAAAAAAGAGAAGAAATCACAAAATTTCTTCTCTTCCATTTATACTTAATTATTTTAAAATATAAACTTTTACATTTCTTCTTCCAAAAGCATTTGCTTGTGCTTTATTAGTAAAACAAAGATCTATTCTATTTCCTTTTATAGCTCCACCTGTATCTTCTGCAACAGCATAACCATAACCTTCAATATACAACTTAGTTCCTAAAGGAATAACTCTTGGATCTACTGCTACAACTCCATATCTAAGAGGAGTCCCTAATCTTGTTGTACTGTAACCACCATTTTCAGAAGGATCGTCAGTATATGAAGTAGCATTCATAACTAGAACTTTACTGTATTCAAAACTTCCGTCACTACTTTTACTACTTGATGATTCATCATTAGACTTTTCTGTTACATTTTTTTCCTCTTCTTTTGGAACTATTTTACCGTCAACTAATTTTTCATTTGATTTTACTGTAACTTTTTCTGAAACTGAATTTTCAGCTTTTTTATCTGAATTTGAATCTGATACAGTAATTTCACCTTTATCCTTATTGACTTCAAATCCCGTAACTTCTTCTTTATTTACTGATGATAATAAAGATCTAAAGTTTACAAATTTACCCAACTCATCAGTTGATACATAATGTAAATTTTTACTTCCAGATTCAGAAATTAGTCTTTCAACATCTAAATTCATAGATTTTGAATCCATTACTAAATACTCATATCCACTCTTATCAGCTAAAATATAAGAACTTAACATATCAGTTAAATTTTTATTTTCTGATAAAACAACATTTTCGTTTTTTCTTAATGAGTATCTATCTTTAAATATTTTCAATAAATCTTTTCCATCTAAAGAATAACTCTTTATTTCTTTTTTATCTTTTTCAGATAAATCATATATTTTTGCTTTTGCCTCATTTGATAGAGATTCAACTCCATCGTAGAAGTATATATTTTTTCCATTTTTAACTTCTGAAATGATATTTTCATCAATTTGTTTTGTTGAATCATAAATATACAAATTCATATTATATATTCTTGCATAATGAACAGCACCCAAAATATCAGAATCATTTCCGGAATCAACAGCCAAAAGATCACGATTACCTAAAAATTTATTTACATGATAATTCGTATCCTCAGGATTGTCCGAACCAATTCTGTTAAACTTGATACCTAAATCATTAAGAATATCATCTGAAATTGAACTTTTATCTCCAACAACATACACTTGCTCACTGTTTTTTAAAATAGCCTTAGAAGTATCATCAATATTATTATCCTTAACAGGAATAACAACTCCGCCCTTATCTAATGAAAGCAAACCTGCCAAACTGAAGCTAATTTTGTCGTCTATATTAACTACATAAGATATTTTAGATGCACTACCTTTAGTGTTATCTAAAATTCTGTTGTTTACTTTTTCAATAGTTTTAGTTTCGGATTCTGATGAAATTACAAAACCTTTAACCTTTTCGTCTGCAAGTGATTTAGATGAAAATCCAGAAAATGTAGCATAAATACACAAACATGCTAAAACACTTCTAAATATTGCCCTTTTCAAATAATCACTCCTTAATTAAATTAATCAGGTCAATTAGCTTTAACCTGATAATAGAATTATAATGATTTTGTATAAAATCGTCAATTTATTTAAATGTTTTTTAAAAAAATCATAAAAAACAAAAAATTAACAATGTTTTAAATCGGAGATTAGTATTTATAACTTTTTTGTAATTTTTTAAAATTCTAATTCCCTATTTTTCAAAGGTTACAGAATAGTTACAAAAAAAATCAAGATTTTCGAAAAAAATACTCGAAAATATTAAAAAAATGTAATATTTGCTGTTTTTAGGCTTTTTTCTCTTTGTTTTTCCTTGAATTTACTATATATGACATTAATGACATAGAGAAAATAAGGCTAATTCCAATTAAACTGTATATACTTACAGACTCTCCAAGTATTACTTTTCCAAGAATTACAACAAATACAATTCCTAAGTAATTAAATATACTTACATCTGAAGCATTAGCATATTGATAACTAATAGTTAGTCCAAATTGCCCAACAGCTGATGCGACACCTATCAATATTAAATATATAAAAATTTTCAAATCCGGAATCATCAAATTTTTGAATATAAATGGAAAACTGAAAATAGTTGAAAATAATGAGAACACAAAAATTATAGTTTCAGTCCTTTCAGCTTTTCCAATTCTGGAAACACACATATATGCGATAGATGCACTAAGTGCAGAACTCATTGCAACCATCGCAGGAAATAATCTGGAATTAAATTGTGGTCTTACAACAAAAATAGCACCAATAAAAGAAAAAGTTAAAGTTAAAAATCTTTCTAGAGTAAATTTTTCTTTAAATAAAAAACATGCAATCAACACTACAAAAATAGGGCTAGTTCTCTGCAATATTCCGGCATCTGCAACAACCATATTATTTATAGCATAAAATTAAAAATTACTCCCATATATCCGAAAGCTGATCTCATGAGAAGTAATTTCCTATTTCTTTTTTCACCCAAAAAGCTACTACCTCTTATAAGTATGTATATAGCACAAATTATTAACATAACAAAATTTCGCATAAAAACTTGTTGCATAAGTGTAAATTTGCCTGATGTCAGCTTTACAAAAATTTGCATAAAACTAAAACCAAGCGTAGAAATAATCATAAAAATAATACCTAATTTTAAATTTTTATTTCTGGAATTTTCTACCATAAAACCTCCTTTTCAAAAAATAAATGCCACACAAGTGGCATTTATTAAAAATTAATTTTAAGAAATTATTATAATGATGCTTCATAATCAGCGTCATTAGTTAATTTTTCTAATTCAGCTGGATTAGACATTTCAATTTTGCAAACCCATGCAGCATAACAATCTTTGTTAATTTCACCTGGTTCATCGTCTAATAATTCATTAACTTCAACAATTTTTCCTGAAACAGGAGCATTAATATCACTTGCAGCTTTTACAGATTCTACAGATGCTAAAGAGTCACCTGCTTCAACTTCATCATCAACTTCTGGAAGTTCAACATAAACTATATCTCCCAAGTGATCTTGTGCATAATCAGATAATCCAACTGTTGCAATATTTCCTTCAACTTTTACCCAATCATGATCTTCAGTATAAAGTAATCCTTTTTCTACTCTCATTCTAATATACCTCCTAAAATTTTTACTATAACAACATATCCAACTATGTACTAATTTATTGGACATCTACTATAAATATTATAGTATACTTAAATTATAGTGTAGTTTGCAAAAAATTTCAATACCTTTTATTACTTTTTTAGAACTTTTTTACAATTTATTCAATAAAATCGAAAATTTATTAAGTTTTGGTATTTAAAAATATTTTTTGCACCTAATTTCACATTAAATAAAAGATACTGATGATGTTAAGACTGTGAAATTATAACATAAATTCACACTTAAAATTTTTACAATCTTAAAGCTAAGATATTGTAATAAAAATTTTTTATATTTTATTAATTCACAAGAATATTATTAAAATTTAGATTTTTTTACAGGAAAACTTTTATTTTTACATATTTTTTGCTTTTTACAATTGATTTTTTTATAAATTGTTGTATAACATGTGTTAATATATTTTTTTAATAAATTTTGTGTAATTCAATATTTTTTAAATTTCAAAATTTTCAATTTTGAATATTTATATATTATAATTATTATTAAAATTTTTTAAAAATATGTTTAAATAAAATAATTTAATCTAGGAGGAGAAAATATTATGTGGGAAACAAAATTTCAAAAAGAAGGCTTAACATTTGATGATGTACTTTTAATACCGGCAAAGAGTGAAGTTCTACCAAAGGATGTTAATTTAACATCACAACTTACTAAGAAAATCAAATTAAATATTCCTGTTATTTCTGCTGCAATGGATACTGTAACAGAACATAAGATGGCAATTGCTATGGCTAGAGAAGGTGGACTTGGTGTAATACATAAAAATATGCCAATTGAACTTCAAGCCGAAGAAGTTAAAAAGTTAAACGTTCAGAAAGTGGCGTTATTAATGACCCATTTTTCTTAACTCCGGATCATAATGTTCAAGAAGCTGAAGATTTGATGAGAAAATATAGAATTTCAGGTGTTCCAATAGTTAATTCAATGGAAGAAAAAAATTAGTTGGAATTTTGACTAATAGAGATTTAAGATTTTTAGAAGATTATTCTGTAAAAATAGATACAGTAATGACAAAAGAAAATTTAGTAACAGCTCCTTCTCATACTACTTTGGATGATGCAGCAAAAATTTTAAGAAATCATAAAATAGAAAAATTACCTCTAGTAAATGATAAAGGAATTTTAACAGGCTTAATTACTATCAAAGATATAGAAAAAGTTGTTAAATATCCAAATTCAGCAAAAGATGCTCAAGGAAGACTTCTTGTTGCAGCTTCAGTTGGAACAGGTGCAGACACTTTTGAAAGAGTTGAAGCTCTCGTAAATGCAGGTGTTGACGCTCTAGTTATAGACACTGCTCATGGTCATTCTATGGGAGTTGTTAATAAGGTTAAAGAAATTAGAGAAAAATATCCTGACCTTGATATTATTGCAGGTAATGTTGTAACAGCAGAAGCAACTAGAACACTTTTTGAAGCAGGTGCTGATGTTGTTAAAGTTGGTGTTGGTCCGGGATCAATTTGTACAACAAGAGTTGTTGCAGGTGTAGGAGTTCCACAAATTACAGCTGTTTATGATTGTGCTACTGTTGCTAGAGAAATGGGAAAAACAATTATTGCAGATGGTGGATTAAAATATTCAGGAGATGTTGTTAAAGCTCTTGCTGCAGGTGGAAATGTTGTAATGTTAGGTTCAATGCTTGCAGGAACTGATGAATCTCCGGGAGAATTTGAAATTTACCAAGGAAGAAGATTTAAAACTTATAGAGGTATGGGTTCTCTTGCAGCAATGGAAAAAGGATCAAAAGATAGATACTTCCAAGAAGAAGGTAAAAAACTTGTTCCGGAAGGCATTGAAGGAAGAATTCCTTATAAGGGAACTTTAGCAGATGCAATTTACCAAATCGTTGGTGGAATTAGAGCCGGCATGGGATATACAGGTGCTAAAGACTTACAAACTTTAAGAGATACTGCACAATTTGTTAAAATGACAGGTGCTGGACTTATTGAATCTCACCCACATGATGTTCAAATAATTAAAGAAGCTCCAAACTATTCTAAATAGAGAAAAAGGCTATTCGTTTTAAAGCGAATAGCCTTTATTATTTTTATAATCAGAATACCATTTAGGTATAATTGTTTTAAAATTTTCATAATTTTCAAAAGTCTTATAAAATCTTCTTTTCATTCCAAGAATTTCTTTTTCTCCAAATTTTTCAGCCCATTTAATTGAATACAAGGTATAACAAGCTACATAAATTGCTTGAATCTCCCAAAATTCATTCGGAACATCATCTTCAAAATATGAATCAATCTGTCCGACACAGTATGGAATACTAAATTCTATACCAAAACTTTCCAATTTATAAAATTCTTCATAAGAGTCGAATATTTCCCAACGATTAAAATCTATAACTCCTATCTCATTATTTTCCATTAAAATTAAATTTGAAGGGTGAAAATCTCCATGTAAATAAGAATAATTCCCACAAATTTTATCTACATTTCTTTTAACATATTCAATAAAATTACTGTCATTTTCAACTCTCACATCAGATGACTCATATTTTTCTATTTTATCCAACAATTTTATTTTAAGGCTATCATCATAATTTTTGTCCTCAACTTTTAGACTGTGAATAGCTTTTAGAATTTTCCCCGCTTTTCTTCCAAGTAAATATTGTTCTTCGCTTGAAAGTTTTGGAAGCACATCACTTAAATCAACTCCGTTAATCCAAGATAAGAGCATATAAACATTCTTTTTATCATTACATATTCCAAAACTTATAGGCTTTGACATTTCAAAGCCTAGTTTAGAAAATTTTGAAATAACTTCATATTCTTTCTTTTTTTGTTCATAAAGAGAAATGTCAGATAATCTAAAAAGCAAATACTCATCTTTATTTTTTAATTTTATCTTAAACTTTTCATCTTTAGAATATCCTTTATTTATTTTCTCAACACTTTCTACATCTTCCAGTTCTTTTATATCTTTTAAAAATTCAAACATATATTCTCCAATTAATTATTGATAAACTGCTCTACTTCCTCCAATCAATTTCGGTCTAGAAGTTAATGCTGTTAAATGTGCATTTCCTATTTCTTTTATTGATAATCTTACCGGTATCTGAACAAATTTAACATGCATTCCGATTGATGTATCTCCTATATCAAGTCCTGCTTTTGCAACTATTTTTTCTACAACCACAGGATTTTTAAATAATTCGTATGCAGAAGTAGCTACTCCACCACCTGCATTTTTTGTGGAACTACATTAACTATTTCAAAATTATTTTTAATCGCAACTTCTTTTTCTATAACTATTGCTCTATTCAAATGTTCACAGCATTGAACAGCAAAATTAACTTTAATTTTATCTAACTTTTCTTTTATAGTTTCAACAATTAACTTTCCTACTTCAATATCAGTGTCTTTTCCTATATGTTTTCCTTTTACCTCACTTGTACTACAACCTAAAACAAAAATGTCTCCCTCTTCAAATTTAGCTTTTTCAATAAGTTCATCCATACAAACTTCTAAATCTTCTCTAATTTTACCTAAATCCATAACGACCTCCTAAAAAGTACTAATCTTTTTAACAGTTTTTAAAAGTAAGATAAATCCTGTTATAGCAGAAATAAAATCAACTATCGGATAACTAATCCATGCTCCTAAAACTCCAAATCTTCCTACCATAATTATAACTATCGGAATATATAAAAGTGTTTCTCTATAAATTGATAAGAAAAAATTATATTTTTCCTTACCGACTGATTGGAAAAAGTATATACAAATGTAATAAAAACTTAAAATTGGAAAAACTAAAATTACATATTTAAAACTATCTGTTGCCATTTGTAAAAGTCTTTCGTCTTTTAAAAATAGACCTATAATAAATTTAACATTATAATTCATAAATATCCATATAAGAGTGGATAATGAAAATACAAAAATAAATCCTGTTTTTAAAATTTTCTTGATTTTAACAAAATTTTTTGCACCATAGTTGAACGAAATAAGTGGTTGAATTGAACTGCTTACTCCTATCATAGCAACAAACATAAACATAGAAACTTTTGTTATTACTCCTACTAGAATAATCGCATCATTACCGCCAACCGGTAAAAGCAAATGATTAAGGACACTTATTAATATAGCATCTGAAAATTCTATTATAAATGAAGAAAAACCTATTGCTAAAATATTAAATGAAATTTTCGAGTCAAGTCTTGGAATTAAGCTGAAATTATTTTCTTTCTGTAATTTTTTTACAAAAACAAATGAAAATAAAAAAGATATAAATTGGCTCGAAATAGTGGCAATCGCAGCTCCTTCTACAGCCATATTCAAATTTTTAATTAAAATATAATCTACAACTATATTTATTAAAGCTCCAATACTTGAAGCAATTAGCATAACTTTCATATTTCCGTAAGCTATGTTCATATAACCGAAAACCGTTGTAAATGCTAAAAAAATACTGCCACATATAACAATTCTTAGATATTTGATGGAATACATCAGAATATTATTTCTAGCTCCTAAAAACACGCAAATATTCTCAACAAAAAGAATTGATATTATTGTAACTGCAAATATAATAAGTAAAGTTAGTCCATTTACAGCTGTGGTATATTTTGTTATATCTTTATTTCTTTTTTCTCCAAGTCTTCTGGAAATTAAATTTGAAACTCCTATACCAAGACAAACAGAAATTGCAATAACAAGTCTTTGGAGCGGAAAAACTACACTTAAAGCCCCGATTGAATCAGCTCCGACATATCTACCAACGAAAAATGTATCAACCATATTATATAATTCCGCAATAAGAATACTCAAAATTCCCGGTATTGCAAAATGTAATATCGCCTTAACTATATTATTTTCGTAGTAAATACTTTTCGTGTCCATTTTTATAAACCTCTTTAATCCTCATAACCATTTGGATTATTTACTTGCCATCTCCAACTGTCTTCACACATTTCTCTTATTCCATATTTAGCTTCCCAACCAAGTTCTTCCTTTGCCTTAGTAGAATCAGCATAACATTCTGCAATATCTCCGCTTCTTCTTGGAGTAACTACATATTTTATCTTTTTACCTGTAACTTCTTCAAAATTTTTAATCATATCAAGAACACTATAACCTTCGCCTGTTCCAAGATTATAAATTCTAACAGCCTTACTATCTTCAAACTTTTTAATTGCCTTTATATGACCTAATGCTAAATCTAAAACATGAATATAATCCCTTACACCTGTTCCATCTTTTGTTTCATAGTCATCTCCAAAGACTCTAACATAATCCAATTTACCAACTGCTACTTGAGTTATATATGGAACTAAATTATTTGGAATTCCATTCGGATTTTCTCCTATTCTACCACTCTTATGAGCTCCAATCGGATTAAAATATCTAAGAAGAATAACATTCCATTCATTATCAGAAATATATAAATCTGTAAAAATTTCTTCTAAAAATAATTTTGTTCTTCCATAAGGATTAGTTACAGAAAGTGAAAAATCTTCTTTTATAGGAACTGATTTTGGCTTCCCATAAACTGTTGCAGAAGAACTAAAAATTATATTTTTTACATTAAATTCTCTCATAACTTCTATAAGTTTTATACTTCCATTAATATTATTATCATAATATTCTATAGGTTTTTCAACAGATTCTCCAACAGCCTTAAGTCCTGCAAAATGAATTACTCCATAAATATCATTTTCCGAAAAAATCTTTCTAAGTATTTCTTTATCTCTAATATCGCCTTTGTAAAATTTGAATTTTTTACCACTAAGCTCTTCTATTATCTTTAAAACTTTTTCACTGGAATTGTAAAAATTATCAATTATTACAACTTCATATCCTTCATTTAAAAGTTCTATACAAGTATGAGAGCCAATATATCCAGCCCCTCCGGTAACTAAAATTTGTTTCATATTTATCTCCTATTTTATATTCTTAATTAATTCTCTACATCTAATTTCATCTTTTTTTAATTGTTCTATGAGTTCCTCAACAGAATTAAATTTTATATTATCCCTAAGTCTTTCCAAAAAACAAAGTTCAATATTTTTCCCATAAATATCTCCATCAAAATCAAATATATGAGATTCTATCGTGCATTTTTTATTATCAAAAGTCGGATTATATCCAACACTTGAAAAACTAAAATATTCCTTTTTATCTACTATAGTTTTAGTAAAATATACTCCCTCTTTTACCATAACATAATTAAAAGAAATCTCCAAATTTGCTGTAGGATAGCCAAGATTTCTACCTCTTTGAAAACCGTGAGTTACTTTTCCCTTTATTGAATAATTATCTCCCAACAAATCATTTGCCAATTTAATTTTTCCTGATTTTATGTATTCAATTATTTTTGTACTGCTGATTTCAATATCACCATAGTTTAATTTATCAACAATGGTACAAGATAAACTTTTTTCTTTCATATATGATTTTATAAAATCCGTATTTCCTTCACGATTTTTTGAAAATCTGTAATCTTTTCCAACCACAATATGCTTTATATTTAGATTAATAGTTAAAAAATCTAAAAATTCTGTTGGAGAAAGATTTTTAATTTTTTCAGAAAATTCAATACTAAATACATAATCTATTTTAAAACTCTCAAGTTTTTTAATTTATCCTCAAAGGACATTATCCTACTTGCATTTTGATGAAAAATCAAATCTTTTGTATGATTTTCAAAAAGAAAAACTGCACTCTTATAACCTTTATTTAATTTTACATTATTTAATTCCGAAATCAATTTTTGATGTCCTCTATGAAAGCCATCAAAATTTCCTAGAGCTACAACAATGTCATCAAATTTAAAATCACTTTCCAAATTTAATTTAAAATGCTCCATAAAAACCTCTTATTTAATCCATATTTTACAATAATTATACACCAAAAAGTACTTAATTTCAATTTTAGAAATAGTAAGCCCTTTAAGTCTATAAAAAATCTTATTTTTACCACATAAAAAAACACGTTCGTTCTGAACGCGTTCTCTCTATAATTTTTCTATTACATCTAGTATATCTGTTAAGCAATCAGTGTCTATTTTTTCGGCTTCACCTTCATCAACCATTTCAGGTATTTTTTTATCAAGAGGAATCTTTGCAACATTAGTAAGTCCGAATTTTCTTGAAATATAAGGTAAATCACTTTCACCAAATATATTTACTTCTTCATTACAGCAAGGGCATTTAAAATAACTCATATTTTCAACTATTCCAATAATTGGAATATTCATCATTCTTGCCATTTTAACCGCTTTTTCTACAATCATAGAAACCAAATCCTGAGGAGATGTCACAATTATAATTCCATCTACAGGTAATGATTGGAAAACTGTTAGTGGAACATCCCCCGTTCCAGGTGGCATATCAACAAACATATAATCTACATTTTCCCAAACTACATCTGTCCAAAATTGTTTTATTACTCCACCTATAACAGGTCCTCTCCAAATGACAGGATCTGTTTCTTTTTCAAGCAATAAATTTATACTCATTATTTTTATTCCATTTTCAGTTCTACAAGGAATAATTCCTCTTTCATCAATTTTAGCTTTACTATCAATTCCAAAAGATTTAGGTATTGAAGGTCCTGTAACATCAGCATCTAAAATTGCAACTTCCTTACCTCTTTTCATCATTCCGGTAGCAAGCATGGAAGTTATTAAAGATTTTCCAACTCCACCTTTACCACTAATAACACCAATTACTTTTCTTATATCGCTAAATTGATTTTGATCAACCAACAAACTTTCAAACTCTTCTGACACTCCACAACTTGATGCACTAGCACAACCGGAGCATCCTCCTGAACTACAACTATCGCTCATAATAACCTCCTATATTTTCAATTCTTCAGAAATATACATTTTATAGTAAATTCCTTTTTATCTAATAATTCTAAATGTGTTCCCTGTTCTAAAATATTTCCTTTTTCTATTAAAACTATTTTATCACAATGCTTTATCGTTGATAATCTATGTGCAACTATTATAGATGTCTTTCCCTCTAAAATATCTTTCATTTTATTTTGAATAATTTTTTCAGTTTCAGTATCTATTGAAGAAGTTGCCTCATCTAAAATTAATAATTTTGGATTTTTTATCAATGCTCTTGCAAAAGAAATTAATTGTTTTTGTCCATTTGAAATATTATAGCCCGTTTCGCCAATTACAGTATCAATCCCATCCGGTAACTTGGAAATAAACTCATCTATACCCAATAAATTACAAACCTCAAAGATTTCCTCATCTGTTGCATTTGCATTTCCAAATTTTATATTTTCCTTTATAGAAATTGAGAAAAGTTGAGGTTGTTGTAAAACATATCCCAAATTATTATAAAGACAAGTCTTATCAATATTTTTATAATTTATACCATCGAGATAAATATCTCCGGAAGTTGGATTATAAAATTTACAAATCAAATTGACTATTGTTGATTTTCCACTTCCCGTACTGCCAATAAAGGCAACACTTTCTCCTTTTTTAATTTCAAAATTAAAATCTTTTAAAATTAATTTATCATCATCAAAATAGTGAAAACTTACATTTTCAAACTTTATATTTCCATTAAAATTAAAATCAATTTCTTTTTTCTCAAGAATTTCATCTTCTTCATATAAAATTTGAAAAACTCTTTCAGCTGATGCCTGTGCAGATTTTAAATCTGTAAAAATTTGTGCAAGCATTTTAAAAGGTTCAAATATTTGAAAACTATAAGTTAAAAAGCTCAAAAAAGCTCCGTAAGTCATAACATTTTTCATAACTGAAATTGATGAAAAATTAAAAGCAAAACCTACGCCAATACTTGCTATAAACATTACTGCAGGAACATAAATAGCAGATATCAAAATGGATTTTAAATTATTTTTCTATATTTTTCGTTATAATGCATAAATTCTATTTTCTTTTTATCTTCAATTCCGAGAGCTTTTATAGTCTTTATATAACTTAAAGACTCTGTGTAACTTCTTATCATTTTAGAGTTATAATCCCTTACTTTTCTTTGAAATTTCAAAATATTTTTTTGAAAAAGTAAAGTTACTAAATATATTACAGGCAACATTAAAAATAACATCAAAGTCAAAGTATAACTTAAGTAAAGCATAACAAAAATTGAAATTAACAATACAATTATACTATAACTTGCATCTATAACTCCCCAACTAAAAACTTCACTTAGTTTTTGAACGTCGGAAGTCAATCTGGAAATTAACTCTCCGGTTTCATATTTCTTTATATTTGTTATAGAAAATTTTTCAATCTTTTCAAAAACTGATTTTCTAATCTCCTTTGAAACTTGATATTCAAGTTTTCCTCCAAAAACATAGAAACTATAAATTGAAAAAGTCGATAAAATTACAAGGCAAAAAAAGCTAATTCCTGCAACAATAAATCCCTTTAAATTTTGCTTTGTTATAAAATCATCAGTTAGCAATTTTATTGATAAAGGAACTACTGCTTGTAAAACTCCCGAAATTATAACTACAAACATCAGCATATAAAGTTTTTTATATTCAATTTTATAAAATTTTATTAAATCTCTAAAAACATTTATATTTACAGTTTTCTTTTTATTCATTATTTACATCATATTCCTTACTTTGAATTTCATTTATTTTACTATATATTCCATTTTTCTTTATTAGCTCAATATGTGTACCACTTTCAACTATCTTTCCTGCATCCATAACAATTATATTATCACAATTAGTAATAGTTGAAATCCTGTGAGAGATAAAAATAGAAGTAAATTTTTTATCCATTGACTTAAGTGCATTATTTATCTTTAAATCCGTATTCATATCGACAGCACTTAAACTGTCATCTAAAATCAATACTTCAAAAGGCTTTAACAAACTTCTGGCAATGGAAATTCTCTGCTTTTGTCCACCTGAAAGATTTACACCGTTGTCAATTACTATAGTTTCATATTTAGATGAAAAATTCAAAATCTCATTATGTATAGATGAAATTTTAGTAGCATTATAAATAGAATTTTCATCAATATCATTATTTACAATTTTTATATTATCCAAAATTGACATATTAAAAAGTTCACTATCCTGCATAATTGCAGAGATTTTTTCTCTAATATATCTTTTATTTATCTCTTTTATATTTATTCCGTCGATTAAAATTTCTCCACTCGTAGCTTCAAAAAATCCAAGTAAAAGATAAACTATCATACTTTTACCACTTCCGGTAGAGCCGATAACTCCAAGACTTTCTCCTGCATTTACAACGAAACTTATATTATCCAAAATAATATTATCATTAACTTTTAAGCTAACATTTTTAAATTCAATCTTTTCAGAAAAAGATACATCTCTTATGCCATAATCATAATCCTCTTCAGGCAAATCCAAGACTTCATAAATTCTAGAAATAGAAACACTCGCTTTAGCCATATCGCTAAGCAATTGTCCCATCTGTCTAATTGGCCAAATAATCATATTTATATAGATAACAAAGGCAATTAAATCTCCGAAATTCATCTTACCTGTAATAGTTTCATATCCTCCAACTACCAAAATTACTGCAAGTTGTAGGAAAGTTAAAAAGTCATTCACTGCTCTAAATCTAGCAAAAGTTTTCATAAAATTATTTTGAGTTATATTAAATTCTTCGTTTTTTTCTCTAAAGCGATTTAAAATATAATCTTCTCTATTAAATGCTTTTATAACCCTTATATTAAATAAAACTTCTTTTATAAAAACCATCAGTTTACTTTCTGCTTCATCTGTTTTTTTGAAAATTTCACCGATTTTTTTATAAAAAACATAAGATAAAACAGAAATGACAAGACAAAGACTTATACTTATCATTGCAAGTTTAAAATTAATCAAAGACATAACGATAATTACCAGAATAATTGTCGCAATAGATCCAAAAGCATTGACAAGTTGAGCTGCAAAAAGTTTTCTTACAGTTTCAATATCTGAAGAACTCCTTTGAATTAAATCTCCTGTAGAATACTCTTTCAAACATCTTATATCTATATTTAAAAATTTATTATACATTTTTTCTTTTAAATTAAAAATTAAATTTTCACAGGCAACATTAGAATAATAATTCCTCAAAAATATAAAAATACAACTGATTCCTGTTAAAATAACTATTACAAAAGCTAATATGTATATATTTCCTCTAAGAAAATCTCTACCGCCTATAAGATTAACGGCCTTTCTTAAAATATCGTATTTGTACTCCTTATTTCCAATTATTGAATCTACAGTAATCATAATTACAATAGGTGTCATTCCGGAAAAAATTTGTATAAAAATTGTTGAAATCATAGAAAGAAAATAAGTCAATCTATTATTTTTCAAAATCTTCCAAAAAAGTTTAATTTCTTTCAACATATCACCTCAAAACATACTTACTTATATTTTAATCTAAATTAGAAAAAAGGCAAATTTATTTGGATTTCTAAAGTTTTTTTGTTATAATACTTTAAGAGGTGATTTTATGTGCACAACTTTTTCTATTTTTAGAAATGGAGAAACACTACTTGGAAGAACTATGGATTTAAGAGCCTATCACAGATATGAATTTAAGTTCTTTCCTAAAAATTTTAACTATGAAGAAGATGTTTTTGGAAACAAATTATATACTAAATACAAAATTATGGGTGCAACTTTTAGAGATTATGACCATTTAATTGACGGAATAAACGAAAAAGGTCTTTTAGGCTGTACCAACTCCTTTAGAAATGCAATAAATTTCAAAAGCGAGCCTATGAATTCAAAATTAAATTTAACATCTACAAAACTTTTAAATGTATTTTTAACAAATTGTGAAACCCTTGAAGATATAAAAAATCTGGCTCCAAAATTATATATTGTAGAAAAATCTCTTATTGATGAAAATAACTACTCAAGACATTATCATTATATGTTTACAGACAAAAATAATAAGAGCTTAATTGTAGAAATTGAAAATGGAAATTTAAAAGTTTACGAAAATGAATACAATATAATGACAAACAGTCCAAGTTTTACAAAGCATATCAGAAATTTAAAAAAATATTTAGAAAAAAGAGAATTAAAGGGAAATATTTTCACTCCTACAAAAAGATTTATAAGAGCATACATAGAGTTGGAAAATTTAAAAGATAAAAATTTTTCGAAAAGTAACGAAAATATTCTATTTAGTTCTTTAAAAAAATTTACAATTAATAAAACAGACTTGGAAAATCTTCCAGAAGATTCACAAAATATAACCCTTTACTATTCCGTATCAAATGCAAAACTTTAAATATTATTTCAAATATACAAATTTAGAAAATATAAATCTTTTTTCATTTTGACGACTTCAAAGAGGAAAATAGTAAAACAACAGTTCAATTTATTTAATGAAAAAATGACTTTACAAAATGTAAAGTCATTTTAAATTTATTTAAAATTTTATTCAAATACTATTTTATAATTTTCTTTTATTTCCTTTGTAGTATTTAGGAGATCTGTAATAACTTTCTTTGCAACCTCATTTGACTGTTCAAAAACTCCGCTTTCTCTTGCATTAGCTTCTGCATTTTCCTTACCATTTTGAGTAAACTCTGCATAGTCACCAACTTTAACTGGATTAAAAATAGAATTTTTTTCATCATAAACTTTTATGGATTTCATATCCAACTCATTTGATAATATTTTGGATTCAGGCAAAGTAACTTTTATAGTTTTATTAGCATTATCAACCTCAACCTTAGTTTCAGACAAATCTATTCCAATTTTCAAAACACCTGTATAAGTTACTATAAAACTGGATTTTGTAAATGGTAACTTAATATTAAATAATGTATTCCAATCTTCTCTACTAGCTAATTCTTTGTACTTATACTGAATAGTAGCTAATTCTTTCAATTCTTTAACCTGTACTCCTATAGTTTCATTAGTTATTTTAGCTTTCCCATTATCTGTTCTGAACCAAAAATAAGTTCATCCTCCAACTATTATAATCAATAGTAAAACCATTGGCATAGAAACAGCTTTTTTTGAAAAATTCTTCAAAGTATTTTTCATTTTAATAATCCTCCTAAATAAATATAATAACGTAACCATTATATATATATAGGATGTCAAGTATTTTTTATTCCATAATTAAAAAAGCGAATAAATTATACTTTATTCGCCATATCAATTATTTTTTTGAATCTATGATTTACTCCCGATTTGCTGATTTTTAAAATCTCTGCCAATTCCTTTAATGAATAGGTTGGATTTTTTAATCTCAATTCGCAAAGTTCAAGTAAATTTTTATCTATATTTTTTTACCATATCTCTTATAAAGTTTGTTTATTGCATCAATTTGAGCAAAAGCGGTATTTAAAGTTTTATCCAGATTTGCAGTTTCACAATTTGTAAGTCTATTGGTATTATTCTTTATTTCCTTTATCATCTTCGTTTCTTCAAACTTAAACAAACTATTTACAGTTTCAACAAGTGAAAGAAAATCTGAAATCATCTCGCTGTCTTTTATATATACGATATATTGACCTTTTTTTCAAGACTTTTTGCCTTTATTCCAAATACCCTCAAATATTTTATAACAAGTTTAGCCAATTCTTCAGAATTCAAAGTGAATTCCAAATGGTAACTTTTGTCCGGATTGGCTATTGAACCCGCTCCCAAAAAAATTCCACATAAAAAGTTTTTAATAAAATTTTTACTTTTTGTTGAATCTTCATATAAATCATCTTTTGGAAAAAGACTATCCAAATCAGAGAAAAAAGTATCTCCTAAAAATCTTCTCGAAATTTCTTCATCTTCTATTACAATTTTATATACATTATTCTTTCTTAAATTTGAAATCTTGGAAACTATGATTTTCCCATCATAAGAATATAAAAATTTAAAAGTTTAAAATTCTTCTTATAATTGAATTATTTGTAGTTTCAAAACGAATTATAAAAGCAAAATTACTGAAAACTATTGTTCCATTAGTTCTTATGAAAGCAGAAAGCTCAGAAATAGCAGACTCCCTTTCTACTATTTCTCTTCTTGAAAGTTCATTTTTTAAATCAGTTGAAAAAGCCATTATCTTCTCTTTCTCTTTTCATAAAAATAATTTGCACTCTTTAACATATTTCTTTCAGCATCATGCTTTACTAATTTCATAGCCTTATCATACGGTAAAAATATTGCTTCTACAAAGCCTTCCTCTCTCTGTGGAATTAAATTCAAATCTTCAGGCTCCATATAAAAATAATGAACTGTTTTTTCACCTTTTCACCGTCATTATGTTGATAATCATATTTTACAAATCCTAAATACTTTATAATTCTGGCTTTTATTCCGGATTCTTCTTGAACTTCTCTAATAGCGGCAATCTCTTTAGTTTCATTATTTTCAAGTCTTCCTTTCGGTAAAACCCATTCATTGCTAAATTTCTTTAACAACAGAAATTCACCATTATGAATTACAACTCCACCGGCACTAACTTCTAGCATAATCCCTCCTATTGTCTTTTCACTTATCTTCCTAATATTATAACACGAATTTAATGTACATTCAATTTATATAGTCAAAGTAATTAATTCAAGTTAAATTATATTTTATTCCCGAAAAATATAAACAATTATGCAATAGAACTGTATTATATTTGATTATCTAAGAAGAATTATGATATAATATGTCTTGTGTATTTTAGATTAAAAAGATTGTTAAAAGGAGATTATAAATGAAATTAGGAATAGTTGGACTACCAAATGTTGGTAAAAGTACATTATTTAATGCAATTACAAAAGCGGGAGCTGAATCTGCAAATTATCCTTTCTGTACTATAGATCCTAATGTAGGTCTTGTAAATGTACCTGATGAAAGATTAAATAAATTGACTGAACTTTACAATTCAAAAAGAACAATACCTGCAGTTATAGAATTTTATGATATTGCAGGACTTGTAAAAGGAGCAAGTAAAGGTGAAGGTCTTGGAAATAAATTCTTATCACATATCAGAGAAGTTGATGCGATAGTTGAAGTTATAAGATGTTTTGAAGACGAAAATATTGTCCATGTAGACGGAGAAGTTAATCCTCTAAGAGATGTTGAAACTATCAACTTGGAACTTATATTATCAGACCTTGAACTAGTTGAAAAAAGATTAGAAAAAGCCAGAAAGTCCTTAAAGGGTAATAAGAGTTTCCAAGAAGAAGTTGACCTTTTAGAAAAAATATTACCTGTTTTAGAAGAAGGTAAATCAATAAGATCTTTAAATTTTGATGATAACGAAAAAGCAATTTTGAAAAACTTTTCTCTTCTTAGTGTAAAGCCTATAATTTATGTTGCAAATGTAAATGAAGACGATATGCTGGATGAAGGAAAAAGTAATGAATATGTAAAAGTATTAGATGATTTTGCAAAGAACGAAAATTCAGGTATTGTAGTTATTAGTGCTCAAATAGAAAAAGAAATTTCCGAACTTGAAGAAGATGAACAAATTGAATTTTTAAATGATTTAGGTATATCTGAAAGCGGAGTTTCAAAATTAATTAAAGAAAGCTACAATCTTTTAGGACTTATGAGCTTTTTAACAGCAGGTCCTGAAGAAACAAGAGCTTGGACAATTAAAATCGGCACAACTGCAGTAAATGCCGCAGGAAAAATACATTCAGATATTCAAAGAGGATTTATCAGAGCTGAAATTGTAAATTATGATGATTTAATTTCTCTTGGAAGTATGGTTACCGCTAGAGAAAAAGGTCTTGTAAGACTTGAAGGAAAAGAATATATTATGCAAGATGGAGATGTAGTATATTTTAGATTTAATGTTTAAAAGTTAATTAAGACTAAAAAGACTGTGCAATTAAAAACACAGTCTTTTTTGTGAAATAATAAATATTATTTTCCTAAAATACTTTTTACTTCTTCGTCTTTTAACTCATAGTTATAAAATAATTTATAAAATTCTTTTACTTCTTTTTCCATATCATATTTATAAATATCCGGATATACTAAATTACCAAGCCATTTCATTCCAATTACTCTATTAACTGCTGGTGGCCTTCCGAAGAAGTTATATGGTCCACTAGGAGCATAGAAAACTTTATTTTCCTTTAAAGCTTTTAGAGTTTTAAAAGTTTCTTCTCCTTTAATTTGTTCAGCTAATTCTTTTGATTCAAAAATAAAGAAATCCGGATTTGCTTCTGATAATTTTTCAAAAGGAATTTCATTTCCTGAACCGCCTTGGACTTTTTCTACAGTAATTGCATTTTGAGCTCCGATAAATTCGATAATATCAGCGTGGATAGATCCTTTTGCATTTGCAAATAGTCCTGTTTTTCCTCCACCGTAGTAAACTTTTTTAACATCTTTTATCTTTGCCTTATTTTCTTCAATTTCCTTATATGTCTTCTTGATATAATCAGAAAGTTCTTTTCCTCTTTCTTTATTCCCTAAAACTTCGGAAAGTCTGTCAAATGCTTCAGGTAATTTGTCAAGAGTTAACTCAATGAAAACTACAGGGATTTTTAATTGTTCTTGTAGCTTGTTTAAGTCTTCTTCAATTCCTTTTTCTTTTCACCCATATCAATTATTACATCAGGTTTAGCATTAATAACAGCCTCCATATTAAGATTTGCTTTCTTTCCATAGAACGCTCCAAATTCAGGCAAATTTTTCAACTCATCAGATATATACTTTTCTGTACTCTTTGAAAATTTTGATGCTACACCAACTAATTTATTCGGTTCAAAAATATGCAACATAACTTGTGCAGGATTTCCTGATGGAGCAACTCTTGTAATGTTTTGTTTTAAAGTAACTTCTCTTCCCAAGTCATCTTTAAAAACTCTAGTTTCGTTCTTTGTCTCTGTTTGTTCATTTTTCTTTTCAGCAGGTTTCGAACAAGCTGTAAAAAGAAGTCCGAAAGTTAAACAAAGAGCTAAAATTCTCTTAAATTTTTTCATATTTCCTCCTTCTCCACCACTACAATGGCTGTGTTTTTAGGTTTACAATAATATTTTGTAAAAATTTCCCCATTGTAATTGTAATCTATATCTTTTACATTAGATATCAAATTAATTCCTTTTTCGCCATACCATTTATTTAAGTACTTAATAACTTCTTCATCATCTTTTAACGGTTGACCAAATTCAAAAGTTTGTCTGTAAATTTTATAGGGAATTTTTCTATCATCTAAAAACTTACAAATATCTTGAATAGTATTTTTATTCGGATTATGAACAATACTTTTTTCAACATCATTTCGTATTATTATCATCCTTTTAGTAAATAAGTTAAAAAATTGTAAAAATAATCTTCAATATCTCCAAAATGACTTAATAAAATATTATCTTTTTCCCCAATTTTTTCAAGAAGCTCCCCACTATAACAATTAGAACAAATTGTCTTG
The DNA here is from genome assembly GCA_000223315.2 of Parvimonas sp. oral taxon 393 str. F0440. GTDB lineage: Bacteria > Bacillota > Clostridia > Tissierellales > Peptoniphilaceae > Parvimonas. The sequence goes on from AFUS01000005.1 coordinate 365,097, forward strand.
AAATTTTTAATTTTGTTTTTTGCAATATTATCCTCCAAAAGATCTAAAACTTGCTCATCATAATCTACCCCAATTATATCACTGAAATAATCAGATAATTTCATAGGTAAAATACCTAATCCACAACCGAAGTCAATAAGGCTTTCTCCTTTTGGAATGATTTTTTTGATTTCTAAAGTCATATTATCGTGGTATTTAGTATATTCTGAAGCAACTAAATACCATTTTATTCTATCTTCATTCCAAAACATAATCGCGTCTAACCTCCTTATAATCAGGAATACAAAATTTTCCGTTTTCAGTTTCAATTAAATTTATAGGAACATTATATAATTTCTCTAAAAGTTCCTTATCCAAAATAGATACATCTCCAAAAAAACTTTCCTTATTTTTTCTAACTATAAGTACCTTATCTGCATAAGTCAAAGCGTGATTAGGATTATGAGTTGTAATTAAAAATCCTATATTTTTTTCTTCAATGAATTACAAATTTCCATTATCTTTAGCTGATTTCCATAATCTAAATTAGCAACCGGCTCATCCATAAAAATATAGTTATTGGCTTGCAACAATGCTCTTGCAATTAAAACAAGCTGTCTTTCTCCTCCGCTGATTTGCCTGTAGTTTTTATCTTTTAAATAAGAAATCCCTAAAGTTTTTAAAATTTCAACAGATTTTTCATAATCTTCATTAGTTGTTTTATAAAAAAATCCGTCTTTTTTAGAATAATTCCCCATTAATATAACATCAATAACTTTATAGTCAAATGCAGGAAAATGAATTTGCGGAATATAGGAAATAAATCTTGAAAGTTTTTTGCTGTCCAATATTTTTAAATCATTATCATCAATCAATACTTTGCCGTTTTTTATAGGAATTAGTTTTAAAAGTGCTTTTAAAAGAGTTGATTTGCCGGCACCGTTCTCTCCCAAAACACAAATTATTTCTCCTTTGTTTAGAGAAAAACAAATATCTTTTAATATTTCATTTTTCCCATAAAAAACATTTAAATTCTTAACCTCTATCATAATCTCTACCTTTTTTATAAATCAAATACAAGAATATAGGCGCTCCAATAAAAGAAGTAATTATTCCGATTGGAATTTCTGATGTAGTAATATTTCTGCATAAAATATCCACAACAAGTAAAAAACTCGCTCCTAAAAGTCCGGATGCAGGAATTACAAATCTATAATCATCTCCAAAAATAAGTCTTGAAAAATGTGGTATTACAAGTCCAATCCAGCCTATTATACCGGTAACTGCAACACTTGAAGCAGTCATTAATGTTGCAAAAAATATTATAATAAATCTTATTTTGTCAGTATTAAGTCCAAGAGTTTTAGCCTCTTCTTCTCCCATTGTAAAAATATTTATCTCTATTTTATATAAATTGGAAACTATAAGACCAATTACTATTGGAAAAAATATAAATTTAAAATCAATCATTTTTACAGAAGCGAAAGATCCCATAAGCCAATATGTTATACTTGGAAGCTGATTTTCCGTATCTGCAACGAGTTTTACAAAAGATATTAAGGAAGAAAACAAACTTCCTATCATCATTCCGGTTAAAATAAGTCCTAAAATTCTATCACTTCTAAAAATTTTACTTAAATTATAAGTTACAAAAACTGAAATTACACCTAAACTAAAAGACAAAACTGTTATTTCAAAAAATTAAAATACATAAGTATTCCAAAAGCACTTCCAAATGCTGCAGCCTGTGTTGTCCCTAAAATATCCGGACTTACCATAGGATTTTTTAAAAGTCCTTGATACAATGCTCCACTTGTAGAAACTCCCGCTCCTACCAACATAGCACATAGTACACGCGGTACTCTTATATTCCAAATCACCGTACTTGCAGGTGAATTGTCAATTATTCCATAAAAAATTCTATTTGTTATTACTTTTATTACATCAAAAAACTTAATTGGATATCTTCCAATACTAAATGAAAAAATAAAAGCTAAAAATAAAAAACTAACTAAGAATAAAAATTTTATCCTTATTTTTTATCTATCATATCTATCTTCTCCAAAAAATATAACGTTATATAGATTATAAAATATCAAAGTTAAAAAGTCAATTAAATTATTGATTTATGAAAGAAACATTTTTATATTTAATTGAGAATTTATATGCGCAAGATATTATTGTCTATAACGAACTTTTTCATAGAAAAACATGACAGTGATAAATATATAAGATATTCTTACTTTAGAAATATATTGTGCAAAAACTAGGAGGTTCTGTTATGACATCAAAAGAATTATATCTTAGAATATTATTTACTATTCTAATAATCCAAAGTGTATATGTTCATAAGAAATATGTTGTACCGACTTTAAAAAATAATGGGGCTTATGAAGGATATAAATGGTATTTAAGAATCGGGTTAACAGTTGTTGTTTTGATTGTAGTTTATATGGTGTACATTTTATTTATAGCTCGATGAACTCTTATAAAAAATATATGAAAATTAGGAGGTTCTGTTATGACATCAAGAGAATGGTTTCTTTTTGTATTATCTTGGCTTATGATTTTTTATATACAAATCCTTTATAAAAAATTTGTAATACCTAGTATAGAAAAAGAAAATAATATATCACTTAAAAAATTTGTAATATATAGTAGAATTGTATATTTTGTAATTGTTGTAGGATTACTTTATTTTATGATATTTTTTAGGTATTAATCTAAAAAAATAATTTCAAAATTGATATATAAATAGCATAAAAAAAGGCAATGTTTTCGTAACATTGCCTTTTTCTCACATAAAAATTAAATACATTTTAGAAATATCTCCATATTAGTTATTCAATCTTAAAAATTCTTCTAATGTAAGCTTATTTTTTAATATTTTATTTGCATTATCTACTCCAACATAGCGAAAATGCCAAGGTTCAAATCTATAATTGGTTTTATCTTCCTGATTTTCAGGATAACGAAGAATAAAACCATACTTATGAGCATTTTTCATAAGCCACTTAAATTCTTCTGTTTCCTTGAATTCTTCAGTTAGATTTTTTTCCTCATCTTTTCCAATTATATCCAAACTTTGTCCTATCTGTGATTCATTATGTCCAGCAATAGTGTACATTGCATAAACAACTTCTCTATCAGACTTAGGAGCTTTTTTATGAAGCTCTTTTTGTTCTTCATAACTTATAAAACCTTTATATAAATCTAAAGTTATTTTTCTCTATTTGCATCAACCTTCATTAATTCAAATTGCTTCTCAACAAATTTATCCATTTGTGGATTAAAATCACTTGGTAATTCATATTCAGTATTTACTAAAAGAATACCTTTAATAACTTTGAATTTTTTATCCTTAGATACATTTTCTATTTTTTACTTTCTATATAATAAAATTTTTCATTAAATTTAATTTTGCTAATACCATCTTTATATCCATAAACTTCCAGATATTTTCCCTTTTCGACATTTCCATTTTCTTTTAGAAGATCAGAATTATCATAAATAGGTGTTTTTTCTAAAGTTTTTGCATAATTAGTTAAAAAATCTGAAAAATCGGTAATCTCCGATGAAGTTATATTTTCAAAATTATAAGGCATATTTTTTTCTGTTTCCAATTTTTTATTTTTATTTTTTAAATAAAAAAAGATTAATAAAGCAAAAATTAATACAAAAATAGATATTAAAACAACAAATTTTCTACTTTTTGTTTTTTTCAAAATAGTCCCCTCTAATTTATATTATCATATAATTAAAGGGATTTAGAAAACTAAATCCCTTTAAACTACTTTTTATTCAACATCTAATACTTTTCTTCCTTTATACATTCCTGTGTCAGGATTAACTCTGTGAGGTACAACCAATTCATTAGTTTCAGGATCTCTAACTAGAGCCACTTTAGGTAGTCTATATGAAGATGCTCTTCTTTTATCTCTTTTTGCTTTTGAAGTTTTTCTCTTAGGTACTGCCATTATAACACCTCCTCTGAATTCTTATAACATATACCTCCGTCTTAAACGGATAACAGAAGTATTATACTACAAAAAATTTAATTTGTCAACATTATTTTACTAAATTCATAGTATCTCTTGCAATCATTAATTCTTCATTTGTAGGAACAACTAAAACTTTTACTCTTGAGTTATCAGCTGAAATAACAGCTTCTTCTCTTGTATCATTTTTAGCATCATCAATAATGATTCCATATTCTTCCATATTTTCTAATATTAATTTACGCATTGAAGCTGAATTTTCTCCAATTCCACCAGCGAAAGAAATCGCATCAATATGACCTAATTCAGCCATAAATCCACCAACATATCTTCTTACTCTTGTAATAAACATATCTAAAGCAAGTTGTGCTCTTTCATTTCCTTTTTCAGCAGCTTCTTCTAAATCTCTAAAGTCTGAGCTTAATCCTGAAACTCCAAGAACTCCGGATTTTTTATTTAAAATTTGATTCATTTCATCAGCTGAATATCCTTTTTCATTCATTAAGAATGTCATAACTGTAGGATCCAAATCTCCACTTCTTGTTCCCATTACAAGTCCTTCTAACGGAGTTAATCCCATTGTTGTATCATAACATTCTCCGTTTTTAATTGCAGCGATTGATGATCCATTTCCTAAATGAACTGTAATAATATTTAAGTTTTTCTTATCTGTATTTAACAATTCAGCAGTTCTTAAAGTTACATATCTATGGCTTGTTCCATGGAAACCGAATTTTCTAAGTCTATAATCTTCATAGTATTCATAAGGAATCGCATACATAAATGTTCTTGCAGGCATAGTTTGATGGAATGCTGTATCGAATACTGCAACATTTTGTTTTCCAGGAACTAAGCTTTCACAAGCTTCAATACCCATTAAATTTGCCGGGTTATGTAATGGCCCAAATTTAATAAATTCTCTAACTTTTGCTTTTACATTTTCATCAATAATAGTTGATGCTGTTAATTTATCTCCACCATGAAGTACTCTATGTCCAATTGCATTAACTTCGTCCAAGCTCTTAACAACTCCATATTTTTCGTGAACTAGAGCATCAAAAACATGTTTGATAGCTGCTGTATGGTCTTTCATCGCTTCTTCAACAACTAACTTTTCATTTCCAACCTTGTGAGTTAATTTTGAACCTTCAATACCAATTCTTTCAACTAATCCTTTACATAATACACTTTCATCAGTCATATCAAATAATTGATATTTTAAAGATGAACTTCCACAGTTAATAACTAAAATTTTCATTAATTTCCTCCTAATTTTTAAAAAAGCATATTTTACATACACAAATATTTTACTATTTTGCTCTCAATAAGTCAATACAATTTTTTATTATTCTCTACAACCAAGAGCTATTATTCTTCGAAAATATCAACTTTTTCCTTTTTAATAGTGTTTTTTCTTTGCTTAAGAATTCCCATAATAAAAAACACTATTCCACAAATTACAAAACATGATCCAAAAATCGCAGTTATCCAAAATGGTGCATTTTTTCTTTAATATATTTTAACATTGAAATTAGCAACATAATTCCAAAAGCAAATTGTGAAACTCCAATAGAAATAAACATTGAAAATTTTTTTCTAACTTGCTTATTAATCTCGTTACTATCTGTATATAATTCCAATGGTCCATTAGCTTTATTTTTTCTCATATATACCCTTCCAGCATATTCTGCAACGATAGTAATTCCACTTTGTTCTAAAAAATTAAGATACTCTTTTTTCTTATTTCCACGATAATTTGGAATATCAATTTTATATTGATACTTAGCGGGTGAAACATCTTCAAACTCATAATTTCCATTGCTATATCCTATTAACATAAGTCCACTTTCACCTTGTTCATTTAACCATTCTTCTTCTTTACAAATATCCAAAAAAGTCTTTTTAACTGTTGTTTTCATTGATTTTCTCCTTTACTGTTTTTGAATTTTTTAATAATTCTTCTAAACGAATTAATTCCAACTCGAAATATTTTTTTCCTGTATCTGTAATAATATATTCTATTTTTCTATCTTGTGGATTATTATCCAACTGTCTAATCCAACCCTTTTTTTGTAATGTATCTAATGCACCATATAGAGTTCCTGCTCCTAGATTAACACGATTGTTTGTCATCTCTGCAATGTCTTTCATTAAAGCGTATCCATGTGCAGGATTATGAAGACGAAGTAAAATATAAAAAACAGATTCTGTCAAAGCTCCACTATTTGTTTGTCTTCCCATTATTTCCTCCTTTATATTACGTTTTATGATATATCGTAACTAAAGTATATCATAAAACGTAATAGTTGTCAACACTTTAATTAAAAAAATTTATTTTGCACAATAATAGTAAAATCAATGCTTATAGAATGTTTTTACAATTTAAAAGCAGAAAATCTTTCGACTTTCTGCTTTTTTTAAATTATTTTTTTATTTTAATTTTATTTTCATTGCCATTTATGAGTCTTACAATATTACTCTTATGTCTATATATGCTTAAACTTGCTAAAAGAAAAAATGTTGATAAAACATAAAAATTTCTATATACAAAAAATATATATGATATTGGTAAAACTAAAGTTGTTGTAAGCATTGATGCCAATGAAATGTATTTACTAAGTATAACTATCGTTACAAATATTAAAATCGCTACAATTGCAATTTTATAGTCCAAAAACATTATAAAGCCGAAAGATGATGCAATCCCCTTTCCACCTTTAAAATTTAAAAATACGGGCCAATTATGTCCTAAAACTACAAATATACCGGCTAATAACACGCCATATAATCCCAAGAGCTTCATTCCAATAAAACAAGCTAAAATTGATTTTAAAACATCAATAATAAATGTTAAAACTCCTGCCTTTAGTCCAAAAACTCTCAATGCATTTGTAGTCCCTGCATTTTTACTTCCATAATCTCTTATATCTTTATTAAACAATAGTTTTCCAAAAATCATACCACCTGAAATATTACCTAAAAGATATGCAATAGCTATGCAAATGATAAATTTAAACATTTTCTTCTCCTCTTGCTCTAAGTTCAAAAACTATAGGAGAAGAAGTAAAAGAAAAATTCTTTCTTATTTGATTTTCTAAATATCTCAAATAAGAAAAATGCATCAACTCCACTTTATTAACAAATATTACAAATTTCGGTGGTCTTACTGAAACTTGACTTGCATAGAAAATTTTAAGTCTTTGTCCTTTATCAGTAGGTGGTGAATTATGAACAACTGCATCATTTATAATATCATTTAAAATTCCTGTTGAAATTCTAGTACTATAATTTTCATCTGCAATTTTGATTGCCTCAAACAATTTATCAATTCTTTGTCCTGTTTTAACTGAAATAAAAACAAGTTGAGCATAAGGAACGAAACTTAATTTAGTTCTTATATCATCTTCAAAAGCCTTATATGTCTTATTATCTTTAACAATCAAATCCCATTTATTAACCGCAATAATTAAAGCCTTATTTTGCTCTTTAGCAAATCCTATAACTTTTGTATCCTGTTCGGTAACTCCTTCTGTTGCATCAATTAAAAGAATTGCAATATCTGATCTTTCAACTGCATTTAAAGTTCTTACAACACTATATCTTTCCAAATTTTCAGTTATATTCTTTTTTCTTCTAAGCCCTGCAGTATCAGTGAAAATATAAGTTTTTCCATCTATTTCAACTCTTGAATCAATAGAATCTCTAGTAGTTCCGGCAATATCAGAAACAATCATTCTTTCTTCTCCAAGAATTCTATTCATTAAAGAGCTCTTACCTACATTAGGTTTACCAATCAATGCAATTTTTGTTACTTCATCCTCTTCGCCCGTATATTTGTTTTCAGGAAACTCTTTAATTATTTCATCAAGTAAATCCCCAAGTCCAAAACCTTGAGTTGCAGAAATAATATTTAATTTTTCATAACCAAGCTCATAAAATTCATAAACTTCCATAGGCGTTTTATGAGTGTCTATTTTATTTACGGCTAGTATAATAGGTTTCTTAGTTCTCCTTAGATAGTTTGAAATTTCTCTATCTTCATCCATTAAACCATTTCTTCCATCAACTACAAATAAAATTACATCTGCATTTTCCATTGCAACATCAGCTTGAGCTTTAATCTTTTGTAAAATTATATCATCACTATTAGGCTCTAAACCTCCTGTATCACAAAGTATAAAATGTTTATTTTGCCATTCTGCATCTTGATATAATCTATCTCTTGTAACACCCGGAGTATCTTCAGTAATAGCTATTCTTTTATTTATAAGTTTATTAAAAAGTGTTGACTTGCCAACATTTGGTCGTCCAACTACACAAACTAAAGGTCTTTCCATAAATTCACCTCCATCTTCTTAATATATATTTTAACATATTTTGTTATTTAAAAAAATAAGCTCCTCTAAGGGAGCTCATTATTATACTGGATAAATAGAAACTTGTTTTTTATCTCTACCTTTTCTTTCAAATCTTACAACACCAGAAACTTTAGCAAAAAGTGTATCATCTCCACCCTTACCAACATTTACTCCTGGGTGTATTTTTGTTCCACGTTGTCTAACTAAAATATTTCCTGCAAGAACGAATTGTCCATCCCCTCTTTTAGTACCTAATCTTTTAGCTCTACTATCACGACCGTTCTTAGTACTACCTAAACCTTTTTTACTAGAAAAAAGTTGTAAATTAATTTTTAACATACTCTACACCTCCTTATAATAAATCTCAATATATTTATTATATACTTCTTTCAATGATATAATGCCAACTTCAAAAGTTTTTATTATCGTTTGAATATCTCTAATTTTAGTTTCATCAAATTTTTCAATATCTATCATCATCTTTAAATATCCGTCTCTTACTTCCAAATTCAAATCTTTAGAATCTATGGAACAAATCTTTTCAATAGAATTAGGTGTATTCATAGATAAAATAGATAATGATGCACAGAGAATATCATTCTCTTTACTAAAATCAGCATGTCCATCCATTTCAAATCCATAATATAAATCTTTTTTCTTAAAAATATAAATATTAGTCATTAAAATGCAATACTTTCAATCTTAACTTTTGTAAATGGTTGACGATGTCCTTTTTTCTTTCTATAATTTTTCTTAGCTTTGAACTTGAAAATTATAACTTTCTTTCCTCTTCCATGTCTTTCAACAGTTCCTTCTACCTTAGCTCCTTCAACTACTGGAGAACCAACTTTAATATCTCCATCTTTAGAAACTAAAAGAACTTTATCAAAAGATACTTTAGAACCTTCTTCAACATTTAATTTTCAACAAAAATGCTTTGTCCTTCTTCAACTTGGTATTGTTTACCACCAGTTTCAATTATTGCGTACATAGTGCACCTCCTCATTCTTAAGACTCGCCGAATTAGGTGCTATGCTTCAAAAACCTAATCCGTGCGGTAACACAACAAGTAGTATAACATAAAATCAATAAAAAATCAAGATTTTTAAAAATTTTCACAAAAAAAGAGTTATATAACATTTGTAGATTAAAAGATTGAAATTTCAACAAAACTAAATATTTATATTATTTAGTTTGTGATATAATTATTGTAGTCTTGTGCTAATAACAAGACTACAATAATTTCATTATAATTAGCTTGATTTAATTATCAAAATGAAATTATAATATAATAAATACAGTCTAGCCACAATGCACTAAACTGTATTTATTGCATCAAAATTACCTTAATAGTAATTTTTAATATGATGTTTTATTTTACTTTTAAAATAAGATAAAAAGTAATTAATATAAAAATAAAATGATTGTTATTTGAGGAGGTTTTTTATGTCAGAGAAAAAATAAAAAATATACAATCTAAACAAACTAAAAATGAGAAAAAAAGTTTTCTAAAAACAATTTTCAAAGTTTTAAATATCACTATATTGACAATTTTAATGATTGGTGCAGGAATAACAGGTATTTTTGCAACTACATTTGTCGATATTATGAAAGAAACACCGGTTGTAGATGCAACCAATATGAACGAACTTATGATTCAATCATCAAAAATACTTGACAGAGATGAAAATTTGGTTGAGAAAATAGAAAATTTAGAAAACAGAACAATAGTAAAACTAAAAGATGTTCCTGAACATTTAATAAATGCCTTTATTTCTATTGAAGACGAAAGATTTTATTCCCATAAAGGTGTTGACCCAATTGGAATAGCAAAAAGTCTTTTAGATACTGCTAGAGGAAGACTTAGAGGTGGTTCAACTATCGCTCAACAATTAGCGAGAAATATGTATCTTTCAAACGAAAAAAAGATTGAAAGAAAGTTAAAAGAAGCATATCTTGCTATAAAAATAACAGATACTATAAAAAGAGAAGGTGTTCTTGAAGCATATTTAAATAGAGTTTTCTTGGGACAACATTCCTATGGGGTTCAATCTGCAAGTCAAGGATATTTTTCTAAGGATGTAAAAGACTTAACTATTGCAGAGTCGGCACTTCTTGCGGCAATCGTTCAAAGTCCTACAAACTATTCTCTTTATAAAACTATAAAGCCGGAAAATGTAAGTGATGAATCTGCTGTAATAAAAGATCTAAACATCGGTGGTCAAGTTTATAAAGCGGTATACAATCCGAAAGTATTGGACAGACAAAAATATGTTTTGAAAAAAATGTATGAACTTAAAAAAATAACTAAAGAAGAATATGAAAATGCACTAAACGAAGACGTATTTTCCGCTATAAAACCTAATAAAGGTTTTGAAAGAGAAGTTTCAACTTATTTTACTGAGTATGTTAAATACCAAGTAGCTGAAAAGTTAATGAAAAAGTACAATTATACAAAAGAAGAAGCCTGGAATAAAATTTACAATGGCGGACTTACTATTCATTCAACAATGGATCAAACTATTCAGAAAAATTTAGAAAAACTATACAGTGATTTTGCAAATGTTATGAAAGCTCCAAAGAGAGGAAATCCTGCTTTCGCTTCTTTTAACAAAGATAAATCAAGTAATATCACTGATTCAAAAGGGAAAATTATACTATATAAAAAATCTAACCTTATTGACGGAAATAATAATATAATAATACCAAAAGGTGAGTTTACTGTAAATGAAGATAAATCATTAGAAATAAAAAGCTCAAGGGTTTCAATTTATCAAAATGTATTGTCAATAGCAAGTTTTTATACAGTTAACGACCAAAATAACCTAGTTACACATGGAATTGGAAACTTTCAAATTCCGGAAGGAAATTTAACTTCAGAAAGCGATAAAAGTTTTAAAATTAATGCAGAATTCTTTGAAACTTATAAAGATTTTTATAGTATAAATGATAATGGAAGTTTATCTTTAAATTCAAAGTATTTCCAAATAGATGAAAAAGGTACATTGCAACCCCAATCATCTTCCGTTGTAATGAATCATAGAACAGGTGAATTAATCGCTATAATTGGTGGTAGAGAAACAACCGGACATCCCCTAAACAGAGCTTACAGAGTTCCAAGACAACCTGGTTCAACAATGAAACCATTAGGTGTTTATACTCCCGCATTGGATAATGGATATACTGCAGCTACCGGAATTGAAGATGCCCCACATTATAATGATAAAAAAGAACTTTGGCCAAAAAACTGGTATAATGGCTATAGAGGATTGCAAACTTTAAGACAAAGCCTTGTACAATCTATAAACGTAAATGCTGTAAAAACTTTAGAAGATATTGGAATTGAAAAATCTAAAGAATATTTAAAGAGATTCGGTTTGATAAACGAAGAAAATGAATTGGATGATACTTATGTTTCAAGATCAGAAAGTGTGGATTATAACGATGAAAACTTGTCAAGTATGGCTTTAGGAGCTATGACAAGAGGTATAACTAACTTAAAAATGACCGGAGCTTATGCTGCAATAGCAAATGACGGAAAATATCTTGAACCTATTTCATTTACAAAGGTTGTTGATTCAACAGGAAAAGTTATTTTAGAACCGGAGCAAAAACAAAGAGAAGTTACTTCTAAAGAAAATGCTTTTATTATGAGAGATATTTTAAAAGGTGTTCCGGATGCAATGGCAAAAGGTGCAAAACATCCAACTATAGAAGTATCAGGAAAAACAGGTACAACAAGTGATATTAGAGACTCTTGGTTTGTAGGATTTACTCCATATTATACAATTGGAACTTGGATAGGATTTGATAATCAAAATATTGAACTTAGTAACAATAATTCTATGGCTGCTACACTTTGGGGAAAAGTTAATAAAATAGTTTTAGAAGGAAAAGAACCTAAAAAGTTTGATCCACCTTCTGAAAATATAATTCAAAAATATGTTTCTATAAGATCCGGTTTACTAATACCTGAAGGTTCAGGAGGAGGAATTTACGAATACTTTGTAAAAGGTACTGAGCCTACAAAATATGAAGAATTGTATTATATAATTTATCAAATTGATAAAAGAAATGGAAAATTGGCAAATACTACAACAAAAGATAAGTATATTGAAAACAAAAAGTACTATATAAAACCGGAAGCTTATAAGGAAGGTAAAACTGATTATGCTCAAGGAGATTTTATAAATCCACCTCCAACAGAAGTTTCTGAAATAATAGATTCGGATAATTCACAAAATCCTACTGATGACAATAATTCAAATAATAATAATAACAATAACAACAATAACGGAGAATAAAATTACGATAAAAAGAGTTGCAATTAGCAACTCTTTTTTAGTATACTTCATCTATTATTCCACCACCGACTACTATATCATCCAAATAAAATACAGCTGATTGTCCTTTGTTCGGAGCTCTTACCTGTTTTTCAAATTCTACAAATAGCTCATTATTTTTATAAAATAATATTGCTTTTGTTTCACTTTGTCCATGTCTTACTTTTACACTTACTTCTAATGGCTTTTCCAAAATATCAAAAGGTATAAAATGTTCATCCCTAATTCTTATTTTATCTTTGTAAAGTGAATCTTCATCTGATAATGTAACAGTATTATCTATTGCATTTATTTTTGAAACGAAAACTCTCTTCCCTAACGCGATTCCAAGTCCTTTCCTTTGTCCTACAGTATAGTAAACTATACCTTTATGTTTTCCAAGTTTATTCCCATTTTCATCAATAAAATATCCTTCCTTTATCAATTCAGGATTTCTCTGTTTGATAAATAATCCATGATCTCTATTTTGAACAAAACAAATTTCTTCACTGTCTTTTTTTGAATAAGTCAAAATATTCTCATCTCTAGCGATATTTCTTACTTCATCTTTTATTAAATCTGCAAGTGGAAATAATGTTTTTGATAAAACTTCTTGACTTGTATTATATAAAAAATATGTCTGGTCTTTTTTTGAATCCTTTGCTCTTTTTAATAGATATCTATTATAATTTTTGTCAAACTCGACTTTTGCATAATGTCCCGTAGAAATAAAATCTGCTTTTAGTGGCTTTATTTTCTCTACAAAACTATTAAATTTAATATATTTATTACAAGCAACACAAGGATTTGGAGTGTAACCAAGAGAGTACTCTCTTACAAAATTTTCAATTACTTTTCTATCAAATTCTTCCCTAAAGCTCATTGTATAGTGCTTTACTCCCATAGCTTCAGCAACAATTTTTGCATCCATAACAGAAGATAAAGAACAACAGCCCTTTTCTTCATCATAAAGATGCCCTTTAGGTACTAAATTCATAGTAACTCCAATTACTTCATATCCATCTTTCAATAACAAATGGCAGGCAACACAACTGTCGACCCCGCCACTCATTCCTAAAATAACTCTTCTATTCAAAATTACCTCACTAATAACTGATAATTATTCCGCCTTCATTTTCATAAGTTGAAGATAAACCTCTTGCAGGAACAATTAAAACATCTTTAAAATTATATCTTTCAACAATTTTATCCTTTATTTCTTTTGCTCTTTCTAAACAATTACAATGAGTTATAACCAATATTTTTTCTTCAAAATTAGAACCATTTGCACCTATTGCATCAATAAGCTCACTATATGCCTTTTTTAGACCTCTAACTTTCTTATAAATATCTATTTCTCCATCAACCCCCTGCATAACAGGTTTTATTGAAAATGCAGATGCAATCATAGCTTTTATTTTAGAAATTCTACCATTTTTTATTAAATTATCAAGACTTTCTAAAACAAAAATATATTCATTTCTGAAATATATTTTGTAACATCATCAACTATTTCTTGAAATGACATTTTTTTATCTATACATTCTTGTAATTTCAATGCAACTAATGTTTCACTAGCTGCAGCAGATTTTGTATCAAAAACATGAATTAATCTTTTGCCTTTTTCAAGTACCATAGTTTTTGCCAAACAAGCATTAGAATATGTTGCACTTAACTTTCCAGATAAAGTAAGACAAAAAACTTCTTTTGCATCTTCAAATTTATCCATAAAAAGTTTAGGAGAAGGTGCTGCTGTTTTTATAGAACTAGCATTTCTCATTGCTTGAATATATTTATCGACATCTAAATTCTCATCATCTAAATAATCAACATCATCCAGTTGTAATGTCAAAGGAACTAATTCGATATCTAGTTTACTTTTCATCTCCTCAGTTAAATCACAACAACTGTCAGCAACTATCAATCTTTCTTTCATACTATCCTAACCTCTCTTCAATAAATTTAGCAAGTTTTTTAGCTTCAACTTCTAATTCTTTTTGATTTTCTCCTTCAATCATCACTCTAACTAAAGGTTCTGTTCCAGAAGGTCTTATTAAAACTCTTCCATTTCCTGAAAATTTTTCTTCTATTTTCTTTATTTCAGCAACTATTTCTTTATCTTGTGAATAAGCATTTCTGTTTTCTAATTTAACTTTTGCATTTACTAAAACTTGTGGATATGAAATCATAAGTTCATTAAAATACGATAATTTATTTATACTACTTGCAACTAATTCACAAATTTTTAGAGCTGTAAAAGTTCCATCTCCTGTCGTACTGTCATTTAAGAAAATCATATGTCCTGATTGTTCAGCTCCAAGAATATAGTCATGTTCAAGCATTTGTTCAAGAACAAATCTATCCCCAACTTTTGCTGCAACAAAATCAACATCTATTGAATCCAAATATTTCTTTAATCCGATATTACTCATAACTGTTCCAACAACAGCATTATTTGTAAGTTCATCTTTTTCTTTATAAGACTTTGCCATAGCTGCCAAAATATGATCTCCGTCCATAATATTCCCTTTTTCATCAACAGCTAAACATCTATCAGCATCACCATCAAAGGCAAATCCCATATCAACATCATTTTCTAAAACAGCTTTTCTTACAACTTCCATATTTGTACTACCACAATTTAGATTAATGTTCTTGCCATCAGGTGCAGTATTTAAAGATATAACTTCCATTCCAAGTTCTTCAAATAATTTTCTGGCAATTTTATAACTTGCACCATTTCCAAAATCTACAGCTATTTTTAAGTTTGAAAAATCCGCATCTACTCTTGATTTTAAATAATCTGTATAAATTGAAACTGCCTCTTTTTCTTCCGTAAAAATTCCTTCGTGAATTTCTCCAAAATCAAAATTTTCATCATCTAAAATATTTTCTACTCTAAATTCAATATCGTCTGAAAGCTTAAATCCATCTTCATTAAAAATCTTTATTCCATTATATTTAAAAGGATTATGAGATGCAGAAATAACAGCACCTCCAACCGCTTTAAAATATTTAATTAAATAAGCAACAGTTGGTGTAGGTGCAATTCCAATGCTAACTACATTAAATCCCATTTCCAACAACCCTTTTGCTAAACTATCTTCAAGATTTTTTCCGCTTTCTCTAGTATCTCTACCTATTATAAATAATTTTTCTTCTTTATCTTTTAAATATATCCAACAGATTTTCCAATTTTATAAGCCAGTTCGTTAGTTAAATTTTCGCCATAAACCCCACGAACTCCATCTGTTCCAAAATAATTACCCATTTTTTCTCCTATTTAAGTTATAAATTTATTCACGATTATATACATAATCAAAGTAATTATATCATAAAATCTTAAAAAAATCATTATTTGTAATAAAAAATAATGTATCAATGCACTACAACCATTTGTTTTTTAGTCATTATCAGTACAGATACATTATCTTTATTTAAATCTTTTCTTTTATTTTAAATTGTGCCATTAATATACTTACCAATGTTATTCCAATTACAATAAGATAAATTGATTTGTTTTGCTCAAAGCCTAAAATCCCTTGTGGAATTAATTTTGAAATCCAAAGATAAACTCTGTCTCCAAAATATACTCCCATCGCAAAAAACAATTGAAATATTCCCATACTTACATTTCTATCTTCCTTTTCAAAATATTGCATTGCCATTGAAATCAGACAAGTATATGCAATTCCATATCCAAAACCGTTAAATACATATCCTAAAAATGCTGGAAGATAAGAATTCGTTAATAAAATTATTATATAAAAAACTAAATTTGAAGCCAGTCCTAAAACCAAAGTTTTTTCAATTCCGATTTTCTTTGCAAAATACGTTCCTGCAAGTACACTTGCAATAAGTTGAGGAAATGCGAATAAAACATCAATATACGCCAAAAATATTGGGGGCATATTCAAATTAACTTTTGCATAGGCAATCATATTTGCACCGGATGTTGAAAACTTTATAAATGAAACTAAAATTGCTATCAAACAGATATAGAAATATCCTTTAAATTCAAAAACTTTCTTTACTTTCTCAAAGCTAAATCTCTTTGCAGAATAAGAAACGTCTTTAACAAAAAAAGTTAAAATTAAAGCTACAATTGAAATTGTTGCAGAAAGAGTCCAAAGCAATTTAAAATTTTTATATGTTCCATAAGTTGATAAATATTGAATGGGTGCTGCTATAAATTCTGCTAAAAGTGGTGCTATTGATAATATAGATGCAGAAATTGCTGCTTTTTCTTTAGAAAAAGTCTCTGAAAACAACACATTGAAAACCGCAAGCATTGAAGCACATATTCCCATAGCTATTGATGAAAAATAAAGGCTACTATAACTTGGCTTTAAAACCACCATCAATGATGCCAATGTCAAAACAAAAAGTGCAATTTGAATAAATATTTTTTTCCTATTAAAAATATCACTTAATATAAAAATAGGTAGTCTTATAAAACAGCTTATAAGTCCATATGCAGAAGTTATCTGTGCTGCTAAAACAATTGAAAAGCCTAGCCCTCCCTCTTCCATAGGACTTATGGCATAAAGCTTTCTATATGCTCTAACTACAGTTATTCCACTCCAAAAAAGTACAAATAACCAGAATATAAGTTTTTGATTTCTGTCTAAATCATATTTTTTTGAAATAAAAAATATAATTATAAAAGTTAAAATTATCATAAAAATTGATGAATAAAGTTTATACATTTTTCACTCCTAATTCTTTGGCTTAACTGCCAAAATTTTACCACGTCTTATATATTTCTTTAAATCTAATTTATGTCCCCATTTTGCAAGGTATTCTTCAGTTAATTCCTCTTCAATTATTGTATAGAGTTCAAAACCGACATTTTTTAAAATACTCTTTAACTTCTCCGAAGTTATAGATCCTGCGACTCAAGTAGCATAAAAAATCGGTTCATCTTTAACCCACGATGGCAATTCATTAAACTGAACAATATCCGAAATTGAAATTCTTCCTCCAGCTTTTAAAACTCTAAAAATTTCAGAATACACCTTTTCCTTATCTTCACATAAGTTTATAACACAATTTGAAATTACACAATCAACAAAATCGCTCTCAACTTTAAGATTATCTATATCTGAAACTCTAAAATCTGTATTTAAAAATCCTTTTTTCTCTCTTATGTAATTTGCTTTTTCAATCATTTCAGAAAGTCTGTCAATTCCAATAACTAAGCCTTTTTCTCCAACTATTTTACAAGCCTTAAATACATCCATACCTTTGCCACAACCCAAATCTAAAACAATTTCACCACTTTTTAGATTAGCATTTTGAATTGGATTTCCACAGCCCAAGCCAAGATTTGCTCCGTTTTCTATATCTTCTAAAGTATAACCTAAACTTAAAGCAATTTTCTTTTCTATTTCTTTACTATTATCGCTATCTCTTAATCCATCATTTACAGCTATATTTTTATATAAATCATCTATAGCTTTTTTACTATCACAACATTTCACAATAAGCCTCCATACAACTTAATTATTTTATCACAAAATACAATATTAGTCTAATTTAGTATTTAATATTTACCACAATATAATTTCAACTTAACAATTCTAATTTTTACCGTCATATATATCTTGATTTTTTTCTAAATTCCCTGTATTATATGGGTATAAGATAACTAGGAGGTGCAGTTATGAAAATAACAAAAGATATGTTAATAGGAGACATTATCCAAATTCATCCGGATGCTGTTGAAATTCTATTTAATTTTGGACTTTCTTGTGTAGGTTGTCCTGCAAGTCAAATGGAAACTCTTGAAGAAGCTACAATGGTTCATGGACTAAATTTAGATTTACTTCTTGATGTCTTAAATGAAAATAACACTTCAGTTTAGAACAAATTCCTCACCTTTCACAAAAGTGTTCGGTGAGCAGTACATAAAAAAATCGCGAGTAAAGTTATCGCGATTTTTTATATATTATATACTTATTTTTTATAATTTTTCTAATAATTCTTTTACAAATTCAAAAGTTCTTTGAGTTGAAGGAATATTCAATCTTTCAACAGGACTGTGAACATCTTTCATTGTAGGTCCTATTGATATCATTTCCATATCAGGGAATGTATCAACAAAAACTGCCGGTTCTAATGCAGCGTGAACAACTTCTACTTTCATTTCTTTTCCTGTTAAATTCTTATAAACTTCTAATGCAGTATCTCTTAATTTTGAAACTTTTGCAAATTCCCAAGGTTTATAATAATCTTCTAAAGTATATTCAACACCATTTTCTTCATAAACTTTCTTTACAATATTAGTATATTCTTCAAAAGTCTTAGGATTTGAACTTCTTAATGAAAGTGTAAATCTAACAAAATTTCCATCAAATTTAATCATAGCAAAGTTATCTGAACATTCAACGATTGAAGGATATTCTTCCATCATTGAATACACTCCATGAGGAATATTTCTAATTACATTTTCAATTTTTTCTTGACATCCTTTACATAAAACTTCTTTTTCATTTTCAACTTTTTCTATGGAAACTCTCATATCTTTATCAAGTGGATATTCACTAATTAATTTAGAAAAATCAAGATTAAAATTGTCGGAATCACTCGTAAAAATAACTTTTGCATCTCTAGGAATAGCATTATGTTTAGTTCCACCTTCAATACTAACTAATCTGTAATCCGCTATTTCTTTAACCATATCCATAGCTCTAAGAGCAAATTTTAATGAATTTCCTCTTTGTTGATGAATTTCCATTCCGGAGTGACCACCAAGCATATTATTTACAGATAAAACAAAAGTATTTTTCTTATCATTTTCTTCAAATTTAACCTTCAAAGTTCCCATAACATTATGTCCACCTGAACAACCTGATAAAAGCACTCCTTCTTCCTCTGCGTCAATATTTAAAAGTTTTCTGCCTTTTAATAATTCTCTCTTTACAGCTCTAGCTCCTGCCATTGTTCTCTCTTCATCAGTAGTTACAAGCAATTCAAGTGCAGGATGTTTAGCTTCTTTATCTTCCAAAATAGCAAGTCCCATTGCAACTGCAATTCCGTCATCAGCTCCTAGAGTTGTACCTTCGGTCTTAACCCAATCTCCATCCACAATTACAGGAATAGGATCAACTAGAAAATCATGTTCAACTCCGTCAGATTTTTCAGCAACCATATCCATATGTCCTTGAATAACAACGGGTTCATGGTTTTCATACCCTTTATATGCAGGTTTTCTTATAACAATATTGTTGCTTTCGTCTTGAATAGTTTCTAGTCCTAAAGACTTTCCAACGCTGTATAAATAATCGCTGACTGCCTTTTCATTTCCTGATTCTCTTGGAATCTTTGTAAGCTCTTCAAAATAATAAAAAACTCTTTCAGGTTTTAAATTTTCTAACATAATTGCCTCCTATTTATTATATTCATCAAATTCTTCTATGCTGAAAAGTATTTTTTCCCCATCATTTATTACCATTGCAGGAATTCCTATTGAGCCTTTTTCTTTTGCAAAATCAAATGCAGAATTTTCTCTAAATTTTAAAAATTTTTTAAGATTTGCTAAATTTTCAGTAATGTCTAAATACAAATACTTAACTCCTCTTTCATCAAGTGCCTCTTTCATAACTATACAATCAGGGCACATACTTGAACCAAAAACAACTTTTTTCTTAACCATAATACCTCCTAAAATTCTAAAGACTTTTCAATAAAATCTTTTAGTTCTGAGATTTTTATTCTCTCTTGTTCCATAGTATCTCTAAATCTAACTGTTACACAATTATCTTCCAAAGTATCAAAATCGACAGTTATACAGAATGGAGTTCCAATTTCATCTTGTCTTCTATATCTCTTTCCGATACTTCCTGAAACATCTGTATCTATCATGAAATATTTTGAAAGTTCATTATAAATTTCATCAGATTTTTCTGACAATTTTTTAGTAAGTGGTAAAATTGCAGCCTTAAATGGAGCTAAAGCAGGATGAAGTCTTAAAACAGTTCTAACATCTCCTTCTCCTATTTCTTCATCATCATAAGCATTACATAGGAAAGCTAGAGCAACTCTATCAGCTCCAAGTGAAGGTTCAATACAATATGGAATATATTTTTCATTTGTAACCGGGTCAATATATCTTAAATCTTCTCCGGAAACTTCAATATGTCTTGATAAGTCATAATCCGTTCTATCTGCAATTCCCCAAAGTTCTCCCCAACCGAATGGGAATAAAAATTCTATATCACAAGTAGCTTTACTATAAAAACTCAATTCTTCTTTTTCATGATCTCTAAGTCTTAAAGCTTCTTCATTCATTCCCAAAGATAATAACCAATTAAAAGAATAGTTTTTCCAATATTCATACCATTCTAAATCTTCTCCAGGTTTGCAAAAAAACTCTAATTCCATTTGTTCAAATTCACGAGTTCTAAAAGTAAAATTACCGGGAGTAATTTCGTTTCTAAAAGATTTACCAACTTGTGCAATTCCAAAAGGAACTTTTTTTCTTGAAGTTCTTGCAATATTTTTGAAATTAACAAAAATACCTTGTGCAGTTTCCGGCCTTAAGTAAATTTCAGATTTACTGTCTTCAGTAACACCTTGAAAAGTTTTAAACATAAGATTGAATCTTCTAATTCCGGTAAAATTTTGTTTTTTACAATTTGGACAACAAATATTTTTTCTTTCATTAGTTCTTCAACTTTTTCATTTTCCCAACCGTCAACATTTATATCCCCAAGATTATTTTCAAAATAAAAATCTTCAATGAGTTTATCAGCTCTAAAACGAGATTTACATTCTTTACAGTCAATTAAAGGATCACTAAAACTTCCAACATGACCTGAAGCAACCCAAACTTCCGGATTCATCAAAATTGCACTGTCAAGACCAACATTATATTTAGATTGTTGAACAAATTTTTGCCACCAAGCCTTTTTTACATTATTTTTAAATTCAACACCTAAAGGACCATAATCCCAAGTGTTAGCAAGTCCTCCGTAAATTTCTGACCCTGGATATATTATTCCCCTACTTTTACATAAAGAAACAATTTTTTCCATACTCTTTTCTGATTTCATAATATTCCTCCTAAAAATAAATAAACAAAAAGGCCATATCGTAAGGGACGATATGACCGTGGTTCCACCCTAATTATGTTAAAAACATCACTCTAAAAAAATTACTCCCGATTTCCCCATAATACAAAAATGTAATTTTTCACCAAACAATCACTCTCTAAAAATTTTGTACTATTTTTTATCGTTCAACGTAAATATTAACAATTTAATTCTAACATATTTAGATTTTAAAATCAATACTAATAAACTATAACTCTCATTCCAACATAAGAATTACTGTAAATATATCCCATTTTACTAGGATGAACATTTACGCAACCATGTGATCCTCCCCATCTATAGTAATTACTATTAGAGAAAGCAGAATATGGTTGCCAATTTGCATCATGAATTCCATAGCTTCCATGGAATGGCATCCAATATTGAACCCATGAAGCATATCCCGGACCTCTTAATATCCTTGAATATTCTTTTGAAAGAACTCTGAAATTTCCTCTTACAGTAGGACTTACAGGCTTACCGCTTACTATACCGATTCTGGAAATTATACGTCCGTTTCTAACAAGCCATAGTTTTTGATCGCTTAAACTTATAACTATAAAGTCACCATTTACATAACAACTTCTACCTGTATCTCTAGATATCCAAACACCATCTGAAACATACCAATCAGAATCAGCTAAACCTACTTCTTCTCCATCTAAATAAGATTTTCCGTCGTAAAATCCATTAGCATATTTTCCATTCACAAAATATCTTTGTCCATTCCCATCTGTTGCATATCCTGTATGTTTTTCTCCGTTTTTAAAGAAATACCAATCATATCCGTCATCATGCCAACCATTTGCAGGATATTTACTTCCATCATAATAGATTCCGTTTATATAAGTATTTCCTGATGATTCTAAACCATCTTTATATAATTTTTCATTATATCTTCCGTTGGCATATTTTCCTTTTACAAAATATCTCTTTCCGTTGCTGTCTACTGCAAATCCCGTATGTTTTTTACCATCCACAAAGAAGTACCATGCATTTCCGTCGTCATACCAACCATTTGCAATCTTACCTTCTCCATAGAAAATTCCTTGGATATAGGTATTAGCATACTTTCCTTCTATAAAATACATCTCTCCGTTGCCATCTACAGCTTTTCCCGTATACTTTTTACCATTTTTGAAGAAATACCATGCAAAGCCGTCGTCATACCAACCATTTGCAGGACTTATATTTTCATCGTAAAATATTCCATTTACATAAGTTCTTCCTTTTGACTCCAAACCGTTTTTATATAATTTGCCATCATATATTCCGTTGGCATATTTTCCTTTTACAAAATATCTTCTTCCATTTGCATCTGTTCCAAATCCATTATGTTTTTTACCACTTTGAAAGAAATACCATGCTTTCCCGTCATCACACCACCAATTTGCAAGTTTTCCATCTTTATAAAAAAGTCCGTCTATATAAGTATTTGCATATTTTCCTTTCACAAAATACATTTCACCGTTCCCATCTACGGCTTTTCCTGTATATTTTTTACCATCTTTAAAGAAATACCATGCAGTTCCATCATCATACCAACCATTTGCAGGTTTTATATTTTCATCGTAAAATATTCCATTTACATAAGTTTGTCCTTTTGATTCTACACCTTCTTTATATAATTTACCATTATATATCCCATTGGCATATTTTCCATCTACAAAATATCTCTTTCCATTAGCATCTATTCCATAACCATTATGCTTTATACCTTTTTGGAAAAAATACCAATCAGTTCCGTCATCACACCACCAGTTTGCAATTTTTCCTTCAGTATAAAATATATCATCTATATAAGCATTGGCATATTTTCCGTTTAAAAAATATCTCTTTCCATTAGCATCTATTCCATAGCCCTTATGTTTTTACCTTTTTGGAAAAATACCAATCAGTTCCGTCATCACACCACCAATTAGCGGGCTTCCCATCCTTATAAAAAATTCCATCTACATAAGTATTCGCATATTTTCCTTTTATAAAGAGCATTTCACCATTTCCATCTACGGCTTCTCCTGTGTATTTTTTACCATCCATGAAGAAAAACCATTCATTTCCGTCATCATACCAACCACTTGCAGGCTTTGCATCATATCCGTAAAAAATCCCATTTACATAAGTATTTCCTTTTGACTCCAAACCATTTTTATATAATTTCCCATTATATATTCCGTTGGCATACTTTCCGTTTGAAAAATATCTTTTTCCGTTTCCGTCTACACCATAACCATTATGTTTTTTACCGTTTTGGAAGAAATACCATGCATTTCCGTCATCGCACCACCAATTAGCAAGTTTTCCATCCTTATAAAAAAATCCATCCACATAAGTATTCGCATATTTCCCATTAATAAAATACATCTCACCGTTTCCATCTACGGCTTTTCCTGTATATTTTTTACCATCTTTAAAGAAATACCATGCTTTACCATCATCATGCCAACCATTTGCAGGTTTTCCATCAGAACCATAAAAAATTCCATCTAAATAAACATTTGTTGAAACATCTCCATTTTTATATAAGATGCCATTATATACTCCATTAGCATATTTTCCATCTACAAAATATTTATTTTGATATTCACCTGTAAATTTTTTACCATTTTGGAAAAAATACTTTTCATTACCATCTTCTTTCCATCCATTAAAGCCTTCTGCAACGACAACAGCTTTATCTGTATACTTATTTAAAACTAATACATTTAACATAAGCAAAGACAAAACTAAAAAAATTCTTGATAAAAATTTCTTTTTCATAACCCCTCCTATGTAAAAATTTAAAACATATAAAAACTTAAAATTTAACTAGATTTTGTTTTAAATATTTATTTAAAATACTGAATATAGTATATACAAAATATCTAAAAAAGTCAATTGAATTTTAACAATTATTCCTGTTACTTTCACACAAAAAAACTGTTATGAATCAAATATTCATAACAGTTTTAAATTTTTATTCTTATAGTATTATTTCTTACCTTTTGATACCTTTTTATTATCTTCTGTAAGGTAACTAAATCCTTCTCCTGAAACTTCGCTAACTGTTAAAACATTTACAAATGCTTTACTGTCGAAGTCTTTTATATAATTCATAACTTTAATATATTCAGGTCTTGTAAGAATTGTTTCAATCATAACTCTTTCACTCTTGTAGTATCCTCCCTTTACTTCATAAAGTGTACTACCTCTATTAATTACATGAAGTATATAATCATTAATTTCTTCCCATTTTTGAGAATGGATATATAATTTAATTCTAGTTTTATAACCTGTAAGAACTTTATCAATAACAATTGCATTAAATAATATACCAACTATTGCATACAATGCAGCATTAAGTCCATAGGCCGCATAACCCATTACTACAACTGAAAAATCTGCAATAAAAAGTCCTACACTTATATCTATATGAAAATACTCATTCAAAATTTTTCCAACAATATCAGTTCCACCTGTAGATGCGTTTTGATTTAATGTCAAAGCTATACCAACAGCAGTAACAACAACCCCTATAACCATACTCATAAATGCAGTATCAACTAAAGGTTGAATATTAGGAAACAATTGTTCAAAACCTATAAGTGAAAATGACAATACAATTGTAGCATATATACTAAGTCCCCCAAATTCTGTTCCTACTAACAAAAAAGCTAAAATAAACAAAATGACATTTATTGCAAGTTGGAACGTACCAACAGATACACTAGGAAAAAACTTTGCAAGCGCTATTGAAAGTCCGGATGTTCCCCCAATTGTCAAATTATATGGAACCATAAAAAAGTAAACTCCTGCTGAAACTAAAATAGCTCCTAATGTCGTAATTAAAATTTTATTAATCTTACTTGAATTCATATTTAATCCCTCCTACTAACTTACTGTACAAGTATAACAGAACTTTTCAAATTTTACAACAACCAAACTGTATAACTATTGATTTTTTTATAAAAAAAGTTTACAATTATTTTATAGTATATTTTACATTGGGTAAAATATAAAAATTTAAAATTTTAATTTACAAATTTATTGTAAATTAAAGTACATAATTATCGGAGGCTTATATGATTAAACAAATTGAATTAAACTTAGAAACTATCGAATCCATGTTATACTTATGGACTGCATTAGCTGAAAAAGAAAAAGTTGCTGAAAGCTTTTTTGTTGATGTTGCTAAACAATACCCACTACAAGCTATTAAAACTAACGATTTCAATGAAGAATCAGTTAGAAGAGTTTTATCTGCTATTCAAAACAGAGAATTACTTTCTACAGCTACTAAAGAAGAAAAAAGATTTTGGAATAACAATATGTGGATGATGGAAGACCTTGAGCTTCCACAACTTATGGCAAAACCTATAAAAGTTCTTAATGTAAATCATCTTATTGATGAATTAAACAAAGAATTTCCAAATAATGATAAAGAGATTTTAAAAGTATATATTGCTCCATTACATTTGGATGATTACTATATAGTTGACGGAAATTTAATTATCAACTTCTTTAGAATTATGTTACCGGATGGAGAAAATGCATTTATTGATGGAAAACCAATTGATGAATATATTCTTGAAAAACTAAGAGAAGTTTTAAAATAATTCTTAAATGATTAATATTAGATTTTCATAATACAAATAAATTAATTACTTTAAGGAATGTGACCTGTAATTATCAGGAAACATTCCTTTTTAATTATCTGCAATTATTCTAATGTTATAGCGATTAATATGATCTATTACCATTTTATCAATATTTAAAGAATTTTTTTAGTCCAATATTTCCTATTTCTATATTTTAAAAACTATTAAAAATTTATAATATTTATAATAAAAAACTATTGTTATAATATCATTTTTTAGGTTACTTATTATTTTATCTTAATATATAATATATTTAAAAACTTATAATTTTTATCATTTTTGATAATAATTATCTTTTATTTATTATAATTTTATGTTACAATGTAATTGTGAGGTTTCTCACAAAAAAATTTTTTAAGGAGAGTGATACAAATGGCATTAACAAATGAAGTTCTTAAGTCATTTAAAGAAAGATTTAATTCTTGTAAAACAAATAAGGTTGTAGCTGCAAGTGTTTCAAAAGTCGGTATAAATGAAGCATCTACAAATCATGAAGTCTATAAGAGACACGATTTTCAATTTTCCGATATTACAAAAAAAGGTGAAATAACAAACCAAAAATCAAGTGGTAGATGTTGGATGTTCTCTGCATTAAATGTTGCCAGAGTTTCTACTATGGAAAAATTAAACTTAAAGACTATGGAATATTCTCAAACATATACTCTATTTTGGGATAAACTTGAAAAAGCAAACTTCTTTTTAGAAAGTATAATTGAAACGTTAGACGAAAAAACAGATTCAAGAGTTGTTTCTCATCTTTTAACTGCTCCTGTGCAAGATGGCGGTCAATGGGATATGTTTAAAGGTCTTTTAGAAAAATATGGTGTTGTTCCTAAAGGAATCATGCCTGAAACATTCCACTCTTCAAACACAAGAGATATGGAAGCAATACTAACTAAATATCTTAGAAAAGCTGCTTGTGATATGAGAAGACTTCATAAAGCAGGCAAATCTTTAAAAGAAATTGAAGATTTAAAAAATGAAACTCTTTACGCAGTTTACAATATTTTAACTAAATGTTTAGGAGAAGTTCCTGAAACTTTTACCTATGAATACAGAGATAAAGACGAAAAATTCCACAGAATATCAAATATTACTCCTAAAGAATTTTTCGACAAGTATGTTGGTTGGAATTTAAAAGATAAAGTAAGCTTAATCAATGCTCCAACCGATGACAAACCTTACGGAAAAGTTTACACTGTAAAATTCTTAGGAACAATTAAAGAAGCAGACAAAATAAAATACGTAAATGTTCCTATAGAAGTATTGAAAGAAAGTGCTATAAAATCAATTAAAGCCGGAGAACCTGTATGGTTTGGCTGTGATGTAATTAAGTTTTTAGAAAAACAAAAAGGAATTATGGACTTAGATATGTTCATATATGATGACATATTCCCTACTTTAGAAAACTTTACAAAAGCTGAAAGACTTGATTATCATGAAAGTGTATTAACTCATGCAATGGTATTTACAGGAGTAAATCTTGATGAAAATGGAAAACCATTAGAATGGCAAGTTGAAAACTCTTGGGGAGATACAGTTGGAGATAAAGGTATTTTTTCAATGTCTGATGAATGGTTCGACGAATACAACTATGAAGTAATGGTTGACAAAAAATACGTTGATGAAAAATGGTTAAAAGCTCTTGACGAAGAAATTGTAGAACTTGAACCATGGGATCCATTTGGTGCATTGGCAAGATTAAAATAATTTAAAAATTGTACAAAAAATATATATAGTACAAAAAAAGGAAGTGTTCAAAAACACTTCCTTTTATTTTTATATATTTTATACATTATTATTGCAGCTGCTATTGATACATTTAAAGACTCCATTGAATTATCCATATCTATTTTTAAATGTTCATTTGAAATTTTAAGCATTTCATCTGAAACACCATTTGCTTCATTTCCCATAACAACAATATTTTTTCATCAAAATTAAATTCTTCCAAAAATTTTGAATTTTCACTTAAAGTTGTAGAAATTATTCTATAACCATCTTTTTGAAGTTCTTTTACTCTATCAATATCACAATTTATAATATTCGTTCTAAATAATGCACCCATAGTTGCCCTTAAAACTTTAGAATTATATTTGTCTACACAATTTATAGTCAATATATCCTTAATTCCAAAAGCATTTGCAGTTCTAACTATTGTTCCAAAATTTCCCGGATCACTTACATTTTCTAAACAAATTATATTTTTAGAAGAAATATTTTTATCCTCAATATAATTTACAACAGTAATAACTCCTTCTGAATTTGTAAGTTCAGTTAAATTCTTAAATAATTTTTCAGATAAGATTATAACTTTATCTAAATATTTTTCATTAAAATCAAAGTTTTCAATAAATTTTTCAGTACAAATTATATTTTCAATATTTAGATTTTCGTTTATTGCTTCTAATAAAAGTTTTTTGCCCTCTAATAAAAATAATTTGTATTTATCTCTATTCTTTTTCAAATACAGACTTTTAAATAATTTGTACTTTTTATTTTCTTTACTATCTATTATTTTAAATTCCATCCTATACCAACTTACCAATTCGGTCATTTCTTCCTGCAACAAGAAGAATATCACTATCCTTTATAACATAGTCCGCTCCGACATTTATCTCCAAACCATCCTTATTTTTTATTGCGACAATATTTACATGATGTTTGTTTCTAATTTCAGATTCCTTTATTGATCTTCCAATCCAATCAGCAATCGGTGAAATTTCAACAAGAGAATACTCATCAGACAAATTAATGGAATCTAAAATATTTGAATTACTAATAGTATTTGCTACTCTTATTCCCATATCTCTTTCAGGAATAATAACTCTATCAGCTCCTATTTTCTTAAGAACCATAGCCTGAACGCTATCAGTAGCCTTGGCAATAATTTTTGGAATACCAAGTTCTCTAGCTTCAACAGTTGCAATAATTGAAGTTTTGTAATCAGAACCTATTGCAACAACACAAATATCAAAATTTGTAAGCCCTAATTCCTTTAAACTTCCATCAACACTAACATCGCAAACTATGGCATGAGTAACCTTATTCGCAATGGAATTTATAATCTCCTCATCTTTATCTACTACCATTACTTCATTTCCAAGTCTTTCTAAGGTGATGGCTAAACTCATTCCGAATCTTCCACAACCTAAAACAACAATTTGTTTCATAATATCTCCTATCCAACAATAACATTTCCATTTGAATACTTAAATTTCTTCTTATTGACTTTTTTATAAAAAGAAAAATAATTGTAAGAGGTCCTACCCTTCCAATAAACATCAATATAATTATAATCATTTTTGTAATATCTTTCAAATGCGGAGTTAAATCCTTACTAAGACCAACGGTTGCAAAAGCTGAAACCGTTTCAAAAAGCAAGTCTATAAAACGATAATCTTCTATTAAAGTTAAAACAAAAACTACAGCATTGACCAATAATATAGATATAACAAAAATACCTATTGCCCTTTTAACTAAAGAAAAAGAAATTCTCCTTTTAAAAACCTCTATCTCATTATTATTTTGAATAAAAGAAATAGTAGTTACAATTAATAAAAATATTGTGGTAGTCTTTATCCCACCTGCTGTACTTGCGGGTGAACCCCCTATAAACATCAAAAATATACTTAAAATCGTTGAAGATTCAGTAAACCCTGTTTGATTTATAGAAGCAAATCCCGCCGTTCTGGTAGTTACAGACTGAAAAAACGAATTTATTATTTTATCAAAAAGGTTAAAGCTTTTCAAAGTCTTTACATTGGAATATTCTAAAATAAAAAATGCAATTGTCCCAAATATAAGTAAACCTAAAGTCATTACCAAAACAATCTTAGTATGCAAAGAATATTTTCTATAGTTTAATTTATAATTATTTATATCAATATATACATTAAATCCAAGTCCCCCTAAAATTATCAAAAAAGAAATAACTAGAAGTAAATATGGATTTGTATTAAAACTTTCCAAACTATTTTCACCCAAAATATCAAAACCGGCATTACAAAAAGCTGATATGGAATGAA
Organism: Parvimonas sp. oral taxon 393 str. F0440; assembly: GCA_000223315.2. GTDB lineage: Bacteria > Bacillota > Clostridia > Tissierellales > Peptoniphilaceae > Parvimonas. The sequence continues at coordinate 395,514 of AFUS01000005.1, forward strand.
AAATAGAATAGAAAATTCCCTTTAAACCTAGCTTTGGAACAAATGTAAAACAGAGCAAAAATGCTCCCAATCCTTCTATTATAAAAGTTGAAAAAATCACATATCTTATAAGCCTTACCATTCCTGTAAGTCTTGTTGTCCCCATCTGTTCCTGAATTACAAGCCTATCTTTCAAAGTTATCTTTTCACCTAAAATCATTGCTACCATGGTAGCCATTGTCATAAAACCCAAGCCTCCGGCTTGAATTAAGAGCATTATAATAAATTTCCCAATATAATTAAATTCGTTGGTGATATTTATGGTCGATAACCCTGTTACACAAACAGATGAAGTTGATATAAATACACAATCTAAAAAATTTGTAAAATTTAGGTTTTTAGATGAAAAAGGTAAAAACAAAAGAATTGATCCAACGGTTATAATTAGAAAAAACCCTAAAGTTAAAACCGCAGGTGGATTTGTTTCAAGCTTATCTTTTAGCTGTTTTATAAAATCTTTCAATATAACCTCCAATAAGAACCCCACCCTTCCACGATGCTTTGCATCGGGTGAGTACCCGGGAACCTTGTTGCTTCGCAATAACAACCCCACCCTTCCACGATGCTTTGCATCGGGTGGGTACCCGGGAACCTTGTTGCTTCACAATAAAAAATCCCTTCAATTATGAAGGGACATCTCTCTATCTTACTAATTCAACTAATTTTTTGAATCCTTCAGGATCATTTATAGCCATTTCAGAAAGCATTTTTCTATTCATATTAATATTATTTTTCTTAAGTCCATACATAAATTTGCTATAACTTAAACCATATTGTCTTGTTCCGGCATTAATTCTTGCAATCCATAAGCTTCTGAAATCTCTTTTCTTTCTCTTTCTTCCGATGAATGCATAAGTCATTGATTTCATAATTGCTTGGTTAGCAACTTTGAATAATTTAGACTTCGCACCATAATAACCTTTAGCTTGTTTTAATACTTTTCTATGTTTTTTTCTTGCATTTAAACTACGTTTTATTCTTGCCATTACTCTTTACCTCCATAATTAAGGAATCATATTATTGATTCTTTTTTGATCTCCACTGCTGATAACTGCTGATTTTCTTAAATTTCTAATTCTCTTTGGTGATTTTTTACTTGTTAAATGGCTCTTATATGCCTTAAATCTCTTAATTTTTCCAGTACCAGTTCTCTTGAATCTCTTAGCTGACGCTCTATGTGTTTTCATTTTAGCCATACCTAAAACCTCCTATTAATCTTGTTTTGGTGATAAAAACATTGTCATATTTCTACCTTCCATTACGGAATCTTTTTCTACATTTCCAAATTCTTCAGTAAGTTCCTTAAATTGATTTAAAACGACCTTACCAATATCAGTATGTCCCAATTCTCTACCTCTGAATCTTACAGAAACTTTTACCTTATCTCCGGCTTTTAAGAAGTTATTTGCATGTTTTGCCTTAACTTCTATATCATGCTTGTCAATACTCGGAGTAAGTCTAATTTCTTTAACATTCATAACTTTTTGTTTTTTCTTGACTCTTTTTCTTTCTTTAATGAATCATATCTATATTTTCCATAATCTAAAATTTTGCAAACAGGTGGATTAGCATTAGGAGAAATATTTACAAGATCCAATTTCTTTTCATTTGCCATTTCCAATGCTCTTGAAATTGGAACAACTCCAATTTGATTACCTTCTGCATCAATTAATCTAACATCTTTTGCTCTAATCTCTTCATTAATTAAAAGCTCTTTTATAATAACACCTCCACAAAAAAAACGGCGAGTAAACACCCGCCATAATAATTACAAAACTTAAATTATTAACATAAACCTGAAACAAAATAGTAACAAGGTGAGAGCGAGTACTCTACTTCATTCATCATATTACTTGGATATTTTACCATATATAAATAAAATAGTCAAGTAATTTTTAATAATTTTTTAGTTTTCTTTTTCAAATAAAAATTTCATATATCCTATAAAAACATATAGTACAATCAAAGTCGCTAATATTTCTTGGAAATTAACTAATAATTTTAAAGCTGAATTAGCTCCGTATAATTTTGTAACATATCCATTAAATAATTTTGTAGCAATTGCACTTATTACAAGTGGGAATGTAAATCCTGAAAACCCAGGAGAAAATTTCAATTTCAGTAATTTTGGTAAATTTACTAAAACTACTAAATAGAAAAATAGTGAAAATCCAAACAAAACAGCAGCGAAAGTAAAATTCTTTTCAGGAAAAGCATTCAAATATCCTGCAAGTGCAAGTGAACCAGGTGCTGATAAAATTGCAAAAGTTGGCTTGGCAGGTTCAGGAATTTCTTTAACTTTAAATACTCTATAACAAACAACAGGTATTAAAATTAAATATGCTACTAAAGCAAACCAAAAACAAATTTGTCCTAACTTTAATTGTCCTGCAGCTCCTGCAGTAACACTTGCTGTTGCAATACCAACATAAACTATATACCAAGATGGAAATACTTTTTTATTGAAAAATTAGGTAAAAATTTCAAGCTAAACCAAATCATTAGCAAAGTATGTAATATAACACCAACAAGCCAAACTACTACAGCTAAAACTGATGAATATGGCTTTGCATAGCTACTAAGCAAAATAGTAGCCATTGTAATTGTTAAAAGAACACTAGCAGCAACCGGATTATCCAAAACGGTTTTTAATTTAGAATTTAGCACAACAATTTTTAAAACAAAAATAATATATAAGATAAGTGCTACTCCACCTATACATAATCTTACAACATTACTATAAGATTGTAACAGATTTCCAAGCGCAAACATTGATAAAATCAAACCTGCAATTGGAATAGGTAATTTTTTCAAAAGATTCATATAATTCTCCTTTACTAAATTTTTTAGAAATTATAGTTAGGAATTTCTTTTTAAGAAATTCCTAACTATAATAAATTTATTTGTTTATTGGTCCACCTAAATATGTTCCTGTATCATAATTTTTATTTAATTCGATTACAGAATCATCCATATGATTCTTTTTCATCTTCTTAATTATTTTTCTCTTGTTCCCATTACGTTCAAATGGATTTGTTGTTTCCATAATTCCTTGAACAACATTGTACCAATGTTTCCAAGCCATTCCAATTCCTAATTCATCCGGATGCCAATTTGCCATTAATCTAGTTCCAGGACATAGGAATGTAATATTAATTGTTCCATGTTCATAAGGAAGAGTTGTAAGATCATGACAAACAGCTTGTAACCCAACAGTTTTCATTTCTGGAGAATATCCATTAAAATAAGAATATCCATGAACAACTCTCATTATGTTATATGCTTTTTCAATCATAACAACAACATCTGGTTCAACTTTAAAATTTTCTAAAGGCATTATTGCTATACCATAAACCTTGTCTTTTAAAAATATCATATCATCAGAAACACTCTTTGATGTCTTAACATCATTATAAATATTTTTACTAAATCTTGCTTCTCCAGATGCCATCTTTGGTGGTGCTTGATTAAAGCCAAAAGCAACCGCACCGTTTGGGCACCCTTGATGTACCTTTCTTACCTTTATGTTTGAACCTTTAGATGCTAAATTAACAGCATTACAATATGTAACTTTACTTTCTCTTTCAGGTACTTCAAAATTTTCATAACTTTCTTCATCGTGAAAAAACTTCACACCTACAACTTTACGATTTAAATCTAAATACGAATCGATAAGTTTTACACTTTCTTGAATATCCATTCAAAACCTCCTATTTAATTTTTATATTTATATTTATATTTGATAAAATACTTTGCGAATTAGCAAACAAATATAATCAATATTATATTATCATAGGATTAAGAATAAGTCTAATACTTTTTTTCTATGGATAAACATTATTAATAATTTATTTTTATCATAAAAATATTTGCTTGACTTTTAAACATTTAATAACTTTCTGAAAGTATAAAAAAACTTATGATAACAAATTTACCATTTTTATAAATATTTTACATAACATCGATATTTATAGTCCTATTATTTTTATGCAAAAAAAGAAATGCTAATAATCGCATTTCTTACTTCATTGTCAATTTGACTTTTTGTTTTTCAAGGTCAATTTCTAAAATCTTAACCTTAACTATATCGCCTACTTTTAAAACTTCTGACGGATGCTTTATAAATTTATTTGAAATTTGTGAAATATGAACAAGTCCGTCATTTTTAATTCCAATATCTATAAAAGCCCCAAAATCAACAACATTTCTTACAGTTCCCTTTAATTCCATTCCAACTTCCAAATCTTCAATGGAAAGAACATCGGATCTTAAAATTGGTTTCGGCATATCCTCTCTTATATCACGACCGGGTCTTTTAAGTTCTTCAATTATATCCTTTAAAGTCAATTCTCCAACTTCCAATTCTTTTGAAAGTTTTGAAATATTAATCTTATCCAAATCTTTTCCGTAAAGTTTTCCTGCAATCTCATAACTTTCAGGGTGAACAGCAGTATTGTCAAGTGGATTTTCTCCATTTCTAATTCTCAAAAATCCTGCTGATTGAGTATATGCTTTAGGACCTATTCCCTTAACTTTTTTTATTTCATCTCTATTTTTAAAAGCTCCATTTTCATCACGATATGAAACTAAATTTTTAGCCATAGTTTTTGTCATTCCTGAAATATAGGATAATAAAGAAAAAGAAGCAGTATTAACATCAACTCCAACCTTATTTACACAGTCCTCAATAACATCAGATAGAGTTTCTGTCAATTGTTTTTGATTTACATCATGCTGATATTGTCCTATACCAATATGTTTTGGTTCAATCTTTACAAGCTCAGCCATTGGGTCTTGAATACGTCTTGCTATTGATATTGCACCTCTAACAGTTACATCTAAATCCGGAAATTCTTCTTGCCCAAGTTTTGATGCAGAATAAATTGAAGCTCCTGCTTCATTTACAATTGAATAGAATAAGTCTTCTTTTTTCAATTCATTTATCAATTCAACAACAACTTTTTCAGTTTCACGACTTGCAGTTCCATTTCCAATAGCAATTAAACTTACATCATATTTTTTAATAAGTTTTGCCAAAATTTCCTTGCTTTCCTTTATCTTTTCTTGCGGTTTTGTTGGATAGATATTTACATGATCTAAAACTGATCCCGTTTTTGAAATAACTGCCACCTTACAACCCGTTCTATAACCGGGGTCAATTCCTAAAACAACTCTGTCAAGAATTGGAGATTGCATAATATAAGGTTTTAAATTTTTACCAAAAACTTCAATAGATTGTGTATCTGCCTTTTCCTTTAAATTTGCTCTTATTTCAGTTTCTATTTGTGGGAATAAAAGTCTATTATATCCATCAACAACTGCTTCTTTTAAAAATTTATGACAGAAGTTTTCATCATCCATACATAGTGCAAATAAAATCTCCCCGATATTTTTTTCATCACTTAACTTTATAGAAACTTTTAGAGCTTTTTCCTTTTCTCCTCTATTTATAGCAAGTATTCTATGTGCTGGAAGTTTAGAAATCTTTTCAGAAAATTCATAATACATATCATAAACATTGTTTTCTTCTTTTCCTTTTTCAGAAACCAAAACTCCATTCCTGTCAGCATCATTTCTTAAAATATCTCTAAAATCTTTATCTTCTGAAATCATTTCCGCAATGATATCTAAAGCTCCCGCCATAGCTTCTTCAATAGTTAAAACTTCTTTTTCTTCGCTAATAAATTCAGAAACTTTTTGTTCAAAATTATTTTCATTAAGTTTTCTATCTAAAAGCAAATCAGCAAGTGGTTTTAGACCTTTTTCCTTTGCAATAGTTGCTCTAGTTCTCTTTTTAGGTCTAAATGGAAGATATATATCCTCAACTTTTGAAAGAGTTTCAGCATTTATAATCTCATTTTTCAATTCATCTGTCAACTCTCCAAGCTCGTCAATTAATCTTATAACATCTTCTTTTCTCTGTTCTAAATTTCTTAAATATTGTAATTTTTGTTCTAAATTTCTAAGTATTTCATCATCTAAATTTCCTGTAACTTCTTTTCTATATCTTGCAATAAAAGGAATTGTATTTCCTTCATCTATAAGTTTTACAGTATTTTCAACTTGACCTATTTTTATATTTAATTCTTTTGCAATTTGTTCAAAAATATTCATTCTTACCTCTCTACATAAAAAAGGGAGCTTACGCTCCCTAAAATTCTAACAAAATAATTATTTTGCAGGTGCACTATGGATTGATTTTCCTTCTAATTGATGAATCGCTTCCATAAATGCTTCTGATAGAGTTGGGTGAGCGTGAATCATCTTTCCTATTGATTCAACTCCCATATTATTTGCCATAGCAACAGTTCCTTCATGAATCAAGTCGTTTGCATGAGGTCCGATAATATGGATACCTAAAATTCTCTTTAAGTCTTCAGTTGCAAGAACTTTTACAAAACCATCAGCCTCTCCTAATGAAACAGCTTTACCATTTCCACTGAACATAAATTTACTCTTAACATAAGGAATATTTTGAGCAATAACTTCTTCTTCAGTTAAACCAACTTGAGCAACTTCCGGTAAAGTAAATGTACAAGCAGGAACGATATCTAAATTAATTTCAGGATGTTCTCCCATTAATTTTTCAACAACATGAATTGCTTGAGCACTTGCAACGTGAGCAAGTTGAACATTTCCATAAACAACGTCACCAATAGCATAAATATGGTCAACATTTGTTTTAAATTCTTTATCAGTAACTACAGCTCCTCTTTCAGTAACAACTCCGGCTTTTTCGATTTCTAATCCATCAATATTAGCTTTTCTTCCTGTTGCTAAAAGAACCATTGTACCTTCAGCCTCTTCAACTTTATCTTTATCAACTCTGTTAGCTGTAACTTTTAATTTTCCGTTTTCTTCTTTAATTTCACTTGCACGAACTTTATTTACAATCTTAATTCCTGCTCTCTTGAAAATACTTGGAATTCTCTTTTGAATTTCTCCGTCAGTTGCAGGTAAAACACCATTAGTCATAACAGTTACCTTTGAACCGAATTGAGCATAAATACTTGCAAATTCCATTCCGATAACTCCACCACCAACAACTATAAGTTCTTCAGGAATTTCTTTTAAATCTAAGAACTCATCACTTGTGATTACATTAGGTAAATCAGCTCCTGCAATTGGTGGAATACTTGGTTTAGAACCTGTTGCAATAATTATGTAATCAGCTGTTACATCTTTTTCTGAACCATCATTCAATTTAACATGAATTGTATGTGGATCAACAAAAGAACCAAAACCTTTTAAGTATTCAATATTAGGATAAGAACCAATTAAAAATTCTACCCCACCTACGATTTTTTCAACAACTTCGCATTTTCTTTCATTAAGTCTTATTGGATCAATTTTACATTCGTCCATAAGTAAACCGAATTCTGCTTTTCTATGAATATTTTCCATAATTTCAGCATTTTTCCAAAGTGTTTTTGTAGGGATACATCCTCTATTTAAACAAGTACCACCCGGTCTATCAGCTTCAATAAGTACAACTTCTGCTCCCATTTGTGCAGCTCTAATAGCAGCCTCATATCCTCCTGGGCCTGCTCCAATAACAGCTATTTTAGTCATAAAACACACTCCTTAATTATTTTATTTTAAGTTTTCACTCACTTAAAATTATATATCAAAAATACTTTTTTTCAAGTTTTTAAATAAATTTTACTATATTTGCAATAAACTATTTCAAATCACTTACATTTGAACAAAGTAATTTATAATCAATATAAATAATTTTATAAAACACTTGTCTTTACGATAAATGAAAGTATTACAATACCTGTACTAAATACGATATGTCCAATTATTGCACTTTCTATTCTTTTTGTCTTTAAAAAAACATATCCAAAAGTCAAGGATATAATTACAGCTTCTACTACTAAAGGAAGTGCATGTTTTATATTTATAAGTGCAAACAATATTCCCGCTAAACAAGCCGGTGTGAATAATCTGACAAATTTGTATCCACCTTCATATAAATCATATAAATAGCCAAATACTACATTTCTATAAACTATTTCAGTTACAAAAGGAATAATAAATACTAAATTTATCAATGCGATTTTATTATTAGAAACTACATTTTTAATTCTAATAAATTCCCCTGTCATATCATAAGGATAACCTAAAAATCCTAAAATTTTAAATAAAATTTGAATTACAACTAGTAAAACTATCCCTGAACATGCCCCAATCAAAATAGATTTTAATAAAGATTCCTTTTTGCTATCTTTGGATATTGAATTTGTAGGGAATTTTTTACAAAACAAATATACAATAATCGCAAAAATCAAAGTTAAAGCAATATTTATATTTGTTAAGTTTTTAATCACAAATTCTGATTTTATATACTTATTTACCAATGTAGGAAATCTTGAAATTCCTAAAAAATACACCAATGATATCAAGAATGATACAATAAAATTTTTTGTCTTAACACTCATAACTTCCTCCTAAAATTTTTATTTTATAATAAGTTTTTTATGTCTAAATTAGAAAAATCTAATAATTGTTAAAAATATATTAACCAAAACATGAACTGTTATAGCTGAACTGATTCTCTTAATATACAAATATATAGCTGAAAAAGATATTCCATAAATTATATACTGAATCATAGCTAAATGAAATACACCATCATGTATTGAACCGAAGATTATTGATGATACTACTATAGATGTTATTATCCTAATATATTTATTACAACCCGAATGTAAATCATATAAATATCCAAATAATATTCGCCTATACACCATTTCTTCATATATACTCACCAAAGACATCGAAAATAAACTTACAAACAAATTAAGTCTTTCAGCACCCCTAATATTTTTTGCATTCAAACTATAAACCTTAAGTTTGAGAATACTTTCAATGTACAAAGCAAAATATATAATCAACATAGTAAAAACAAAAGCCAATATCGAAATTATTATAGATTTTTTTAAGTCCATTTTTTCTGAACTATCTATAGAATTTAATTTTCCATCAAATACATACTTTATAATAAAAAATATTATACAATTCCCAAATAGGCAACAAATCCCACCAACAAAGAAATTATTTACAATTGGATTTTCAAAAATTTAAAAACAAATATTTTTCCAAAAAATAAAGAATTTAAAATTTTCTGCCTAAAGATGAATTCAAAAAATAGAAACATTAAAACAGGAAAAATCCACTTTTTAATATTTTTTACATTTACCATAATTTCCCTCCTAGACAAATAATATTTATAAAAGATATAAACTATATTTCCATAATAATTGAGCTAAATAATAGTAAGAATAAATCGTAAACTTATATTATATAAGAAATGTATAGCTATGGCTGATGAAATTCTCTTAGTATAAAAATAAACAATAGTAAAACTTATACCCGCCATAACATAAAAAATCATTCCAGAACTAAAGACTCCATCATGGACTGCTCCAAAAACAATTACCGATCCCAACAAAGATGTAATAAATCTTACATATTTATTGCATCCTGAATGTAAATCATATAAATATCCAAATAATAATTTTCTATATACAACTTCTTCAAAAGTAACAGTAAAAAATGTAAAAATAACATAAATAAATTTATTTCGCATATACATGTCTCTAATATAGATAGCAGCTGCACTATTGACTGACGAACCTAAAACATCATATATAATATAAGTTAATAAATAAAATATGATTATTGTTAAAACAACAGCCAAGACTACTATTATAGCAGATTTTTTTATACTAATTTTATCAGAACTATCTATTGAAGTTAATTTTTCTTTGAATATAAATTTAGAAATCAATAAAATAATTACTGCAACAGCAAAATTTAACAATCCAAAAGAAAAAGTCTTATTCAAAAAAGAGTTTTCAAAGAAATTAACAACTAAATAATCCCTATCTAATAAATATTTTACTAAATGCTGTCTATAAATAAAATCACAAAAAACAAACATTAAAACTGGTGCTACCCATTTTGTTAAGTTTTTTACATTTACCATAATTTCCTCCTTTGCAATTTTTTTAAAATATGAATTATATTTTTCTAAAAAAATATTATAATTAAGTTACAAAAATATTCATAATAGCTAAAAACAAGTTATTTAGAACATGCACCGTCATAGATGCAGAAATTCTTTTTGTATAAAAATATACACTGGAAAAAATTATTCCATATATTACATAATAAATCATAGCAGGATGAAAAACTCCATCATGTGTTGCTCCAAAAATTACTGAAGACACCAGAACTGATGTTACAAATCTTACATATTTATTACATCCCGAAAGTAAATCATATAAATATCCAAATAAAATTTTTCTATATACTATTTCCTCGAACATCGGTCCTGTAAAAACTGAAATAAAAACTGTAAATTTAGTATATTTTAAGGAATGTAAAGTCATTTCAGAATTCTTACTTTTTATAGCTACACCCAAAATATATGTTAAAAATTTACTGAATACAAAAAGAATATTATGGTTAAAATCAATATTACAATAGAAAATAAAAAGCTCTCTTTTAATCCTTTTTTTGAAGAAGCATCTATTGAATTAAATTTTCTATTATATATATACTTAGAAATTAACAACACAGATATAATTATAAAAATATATCCTAATCCTTGAAATAAAATTACATCAAAAATATAATCTCCAGTAAATTTGAATTTAATAATAAAAGGTAAAATTTTCTTTTAAAAATGAATTCGCAAAAAATAAACATCAAAATTGGCAATATCCACTTTTTAAAGTTTTTACATTTAATAAATCAGTTTTTCCCATAAAAAACTCCTTAATCATAAACAAGCAAATTATTATGCTAAATTTCTAAATTTCTTAAAATTAATTCTATTTAATAAAATTTTCTAAATCTTTTTACAATAATGTAACTATTACAAATACAGAATTATGTAACCCATGAGCTATAATACTTGGAATTATGCTCTTTGTATATAAATAAAGCGATGAATAAATAAGACTTCCGAACAAATGACTTATTGCACTCGGGGCAAAAACTCCGTCGTGAATACTACAAAAGAAGATTCCTGAAATTAAAAATGAAGTCATAAACCTTACATACTTATTACAACCTTGATGCAAATCATATAAATCGCCAAAAATAGCCTTTCTAAAAACAAATTCTTCAACTATTGGTATAAGAACAATAGTCTCAAAAACAAAATAATAATTACTTTTTACTAAATTTTCCATAAATATACTGTTCTTACTTTCAAAATGAAAGAAATACTTTATAAAATTTCCTATGACAAAGATTCTTATAATTTCCATAAAAACAAAAGCTAATATTGTAATAATAGCAATTTTTAAAACGCCGATATTGTTTTTATGTTTTTTCACTAAAAATAATGAAAATAGTATGAATATAACTGATAAAATAAAATTTTTAATAAAATTGTACATAAGTATTTTATCAGTATCATATATATTTTTTATCATGTTCTTTAATATTTCGTCCGAAATAATATATAATAATATCACTACTATTCCCAAAACAAACTCTTTTGTTTTATTCTTCAAAGCCATAAGTTTAACCCCCAATTTTGATTTACAATTAATTTTTAAAAATAAAATTCATCATATTTTACCTTAAAAAGCATAAATGCAGTACAATAATTGCTATGCAAAGTAATGATACCATAAAGAAAACGTATTTGTCAAATGAATTTCACAAAATTTTTAAAAAACAAGAAAATATTGATAATTATTTTTTATTTTATTGAAAACACTATATTTGTCAATAAAAATATTATAATTATTTATTATTTTTTCTTATTATTATATTACTATTCTTAATTTTTAAAATTTTAGGTAAACATTTTTATAAAAATTATTTTTAAAACCCATAAAAAAACTCCAAAAGTTTTTACACTTTTGAAGTTCTAATTATAAAATAAAAACATTCACTTAATATTACTCTGTAAATCAAATCCCTAATATGTCATCTCGACCGAAGTTGAGCGATGCGAAACGAAGCGGAGAGATCTCATAAAGCTCCATTAAGAATTGTATTTGATAAGTGGATTAAATTTCGAATCAAAGATTTGAATAATCCTTACGTCAAACTTACTGTCATTTGGAACAAAATCATCTCCAATAATATTTCTAGATATTTTTCACAAATACGAATTTATTTTTTGAAGACATTTCTTCAATAAACGCATATCCATCTTTGTCAAATTTCTTTATATCTTCAATATTTTCAATTTTATTTTTAGTCATAAAATTAAGCATCATTCCTCTAGCTTTTTTGAAATCGTAGAATGTTTTTTAGTTTTCCATCAACTTTTTCATAAAATCCAAAATCCAAAATTTGATTCTCTGAAATGTACTTTCTAACTGTTTTTGAAAATTCCTCACTTGCAAGATTAACAATAAAATCTGTGTCTTTTAAAATGTTCTTGGCAATATCATCTTTCCAAAAATTATATAAATTTCCCATTTTTGTTTTCATAAGAAAATCAAGTCTATATGGATTAATTAAATCAAAAGGTTTAAGCACCCCATAAAGTGCAGAAATAATAATTAAATGCTCCTTTATATACTCTAAATCGCACTCATCAAACTCTTCTCTTTTTATATTTTTATAACACATTCCGTCATACATATAAAAGGCCTTGCAATAATCTTTTGAAACCAAAACTTCAGGAATATTCTTTAAAATTTCATTTGTTTTATCAGAAAATTCAACTCCTGAAGAAAATCTCTCACAAGTTTTAGAAATCGTCTTTGCAGGTGATAAAATTATTTTCATATTTCTCTCCTTAAATATTAATTAAATAGTATAACTAAATCTAAAAAATAAATTATTATCTTGATTATATAAAAAAATTACATAGACGTCAACTTATCAAAAAATAGCACCGAAGTGCTATTTTAAAAGTATTCATATAAAATTGTTATTGAAGTTTTTAATTCTTCATCATAATTTTTTATCAGTTCTTCAAGTTCTGCTTTTAAACTGTTTTCGTCAAAATTTTTATCTAATTTGTTTCCATCTAATGCTAATTGCAAACCTACAAAGTATTTATTTCCTTGTTTGTAGATTGCAAAGTCATGCATTGATTTTATATAACTAAACTGATTTTTCCAATTTTCAGTAATTTCTTTTAATTCAATTTCTCTTTCCGTAAAGTTTCCACCAACAGGCTCAACATGGATTACCAATACAATTTCATATTTTCATAAATTTCTTTTTCAATAAGGCTCATAAGATTGTGTGCTTTGATTAAACTCATTTCAGAATCAACTTCAACATCAACAGTTGCAATTGTTTTAAGATGTCCATATCTATGAAAAGTGTAATTGTGTATTCCTAAAATTTCTTTGTGCTTTTCTATATCTGACAAAACTGACTTTATCAATTCTACACTTGGTGCTTCTCCAATAAGTTGACTAATTGTTTCCTTTGCCAAAGAGAAACCTGAGAATAGAATAAATGCAGAAACTATTAGACCTACAACTCCATCAACCGGAAAAGTAGTATAGTTAGCAAAAATCATTGCAATTAAAACAACTGAAGTTGTAAAAACATCACTCAAACAGTCAATTGAAGTAGCCTTTAAAATGCTTGAATCTATTGCTTTGGAAAGTTTTCTATTGAATAAACTCATCCAAAGTTTTATAAAAATAGAAATCACTAAAAAAGCAATTCCTATTTTCCCCATAATAATTTTTTCAGGATTTATAATTCTTTCGATAGATGTCTTTGCAAATTGAACTCCTACAATCATAACCATCATTGAGATTATTAAGGTAGTTATATATTCAACTCTTCCATGTCCATAAGGATGATCCTTATCCGGAGGTGCAGAAGAAAATTTAAAACCTAAAACTGTTGCAAAGGAATAAATTGCATCCGAGAAATTATTTACTGCATCAGCAGTTATTGAAACTGAATTTGCTAAAATTCCAATTACAAATTTTGATACTCCCAAAGTAACATTTAAAAATGTTCCTATCATTCCTGAAAGATATCCGACTTTTTTTCTATCATATTTATCTGTATTTTCTATTTTTGAAATATTCAATATTTTTTTCTCTAACATATTTACTCCATAAACAGTACAATATTTCCGGTTTTAATTGTCTTTTTTATGTCTATAATTCTTTGGTTTGAAGAACCTCGAAATTTCAAAGTTAAGTCTTTTAATCTATAATCAAATCTTCCATCAACTAAAACATCACATTCTTTTAAAAGCTCGAATCTATCATCATCTTCAAGAATTTCTTCAAAAGTATATCCTGAATAAATCCAAATATTTTTATTTACACTTTTCTTAATATCTCTTACAATTTCAAGGAGTTCTTTTGCGTTTTGCATTGGTTCTCCACCAAGCAAGGTAAGACCCGCTACATTTTTATCACGCAAATAGTCTATGACTAAATTGGTAGTTTCTTTTGTCCAAAGCTCCCCAAAATTGAAATCCATATATTTTCTATTAAAACAATCTTTACAATTATGTGTACAGCCAGTTACGAAAATACTAGTTCTGATACCAACACCATTTGCAACATCATAAGCTCTTATCTGACCATATCTCATATTAATCCCTCACTATATATGAAGCACCCTTGCCTTTATTTCTTTAGTTCTACCTTCATTCCAGAAATTTTCTCCAAGATAACCGCAAGTTCTTCTAGTTACATTCATTTTTTGTTTATCTTTATTATGACATTGAGGACATTCCCATTCATTATGATCATTTATGATTATTTCCCCGTCAAATCCACAAACATGGCAATAATCTGATTTTGTATTAAATTCAGCATATTGAATATTATCATAGATAAATCTAATCATTTGTTCAACTGCTTCAACATTATGGTTCATATTTGGAATTTCTGCATAGGAAATACAACCACCAGTTGATAATTTTTGGAAATCTTCTTCAAATCTGAATTTATCAAAAACCGAAATATTTTCTCTAACATCAACATGATAACTATTTGTATAATATCCCTTATCTGTTACATCCTTTATTTCTCCATATTTTTCTTATCTATTGTACAGAATCTATGAGTTAAACTTTCAGCAGGAGTTCCGTATAATGAGAATGACATTCCTGTTTCTTCACTCCAACTATCAGCAGCTTCTTTAATCTTTCTCATAACTTTAAGAGCAAATTCTTTTCCTTCTTCTGTTGTATGACTAACACCTTTTACACACATTGTAGCTTCATACAATCCGATATAGCCTACAGAAAGAGTTGAGTATCCATTTTCCAAATATTTCTTAATGCTTTCGCCCTTTTTAAGTCTTGCAATAGCTCCATATTGCCAATGAATAGGAGAATTATCGCTCTTTACATTTTGAAGAAGTGAGTTTCTGAATAAAAGTGCTTTTTTTACAATTTCAAGTCTTTTTTCCAACATTTCAAAGAATCCTTCTTCATTTTCCATATTTAAAATTCCTATTTGAGGTAAATTCAAACTTACAACACCTTGATTAAATCTACCTTCAAATTTATAGTTTCCATTTTCGTCTTTATATGGTGCTAAGAATGATCTACAACCCATAGGTCCAAATACATTTCCTTCATAATGTTCTCTAAGTTTTTTTGCAGAGATATAATCAGGATACATTCTCTTTGCAGTACATTTTGCAGCAAGTTTTGTTAAATAATAATATTTACTGTCTTCTCTTACATTATTTTCATCCAAAACATAAATCAATTTAGGAAAAGCCGGTGTAATATAAACACCTTTTTCATTTTTTATTCCTTCTAATCTTTGTTTTATTATTTCTTCAACAATTTGTGCAACTTCATCTTCATATTCAAAACCGTCTTCAACATACATAAATAGAGTAACAAAAGGACTTTGTCCATTTGTAGTCATCAAAGTATTAATTTGATATTGAATAGTTTGAATACCAGCTTCTAATTCTTTCTTCGTCATTGCTCTTGCAATATTTTCGATATCTTTTTCATCAGTTAAAATTTCTTTTGCAAGTTTTAAATGTTTTTCATAGCTCTTTCTTAGATATTTTCCTAAATGTGCAATATTTAAGCTTTGACCTCCAAATTGTCCTGATGCAACCTGTGCAATTATTTGAGTCATAACTGTACAAGCAACTTGGAATGATTTTGGAGTTTCAACCATTTTACCATTAATTACTGTTCCATTATCAAGCATATCTCCAATATTAACTAAACAGCAATTGAACATAGGTTGAATTAAATAGTCCATATCGTGAAGATGGATAGCTCCTTCATCATGTGCTTGAACAATATCTACAGGAATTAACATTCTTCTTGCGATATCCTTTGAAACTTCCCCGGCAATCAAATCTCTTTGAGTTGATGCAAGAATTGCATTTTTATTTGAATTTTCATTTATAACATCTAAATTTGTCTTATCAAGAAGCCCTAAAATACTTTCGTCGGTAGTATTTTTAAGTCTTTTAAAAGTTTGAACAGCCTTATAATTTTCATAAGCTCTTGCAGTTGCAGGATTTCCATATTTAATCAAACTGTAATAAACATGGTCTTCTATATCATATATACTCATTTTCTTTCCGATTGTTGTTGCAAAAGTTTCTATCTCTGATGCAATCTTTTCTGCCAATCCTTCTTCATATATTCCAGTACTGCTATGCATTGCTTTTTTTATTGCGATAGCAATTTTATTTGCGTCAAAATCAACTTCTTGACCATTTCTTTTTATTACCTTAATCATAACTACCTCCATAAACACTTAAAAATTCTCGGTAGTAAGATTATACCATCAACAATATATATTGTCAACAAAAACACTTACTACTATATATAGTATATTTACCCATTTTATAGCTTGAAATCCATTGTAAAATATTTTATATCAACAAGTAGAACAAATATTTAAAAAAATTTTTTAATTTTCTTAAAAATATTTTATGCAAGAAAAAACTGATACAAATTTTTAAAAATTCATATCAGTTTGAATACTTTTTATTTCATTTTTATTGTCTTTTATAGTTTTTATTCCAAACAAAAAATATATAATATGGAAAAACCAAACTATTACTAAAATAATTCTTCCAATCTTTGTATTTTTCATAAAATAAAAACCTGTACCCATTGTCAAGGTAAAAAGAATATAATCTTTAATTTTTGTTTTAATAAAAGACCTTTTCTGTTTGCAATTTTTTCTATATTATTTTTATATAATTTAGTTCCAACAAACCAATCATGTAATCTTTTAGAACTTCTTGCAAAACAATACAATGTTATCATATAGAATGGAAATGAAGGTAGTATCGGTAAAAAAGCTCCCATCGTACCTATTACAAAAAATATTAGTCCTATTACAATCCAAGTGTATTTTACAAATTTAATTTTCATATATTACCCCCATATCTATAATACGATAATGATAACATATTTCATCTTAATCTTCAAGGCTATA
Organism: Parvimonas sp. oral taxon 393 str. F0440; assembly: GCA_000223315.2. Lineage (GTDB taxonomy): Bacteria > Bacillota > Clostridia > Tissierellales > Peptoniphilaceae > Parvimonas. The sequence continues at coordinate 412,955 of AFUS01000005.1, forward strand.
TTTTAAAGCATTTACCATTTTCTACTCTATATACAACATCTGAAAATGATACTGTACTCATTCTGTGAGAGATCAAAAATACCATTCCCTTACAATTTTCTTTAATCAAATTCAAAATTATTGATTCATTTAAAGTATCTAAATTACTTGTAGGTTCATCAAAAATATAAACATCCGATCTTTTTAACAATGCCCTCATAAGTTCAAGTCTTTGCATTTCTCCACTTGAAAAAATAACTTTTTCAGAATTTATTTTAGTATCGAGTCCATTTTCAGTTGATAAAATCTTATCTTTTAATCTACATTTTTCTGCAATTTCTAAAATTTCTTCATCGCTAATCTTTTCATTTCCTAAAACTAAATTTTCTCTGATTGTTTGAGAAAAAATTTGTGGAAATTGTGGAATATAAGCAATTTTTTCTTGTAGTTTTCTACTGTCTATATCTAAAATATCCTCATCATTTAAAAATATTTTTCCGGATTTAGCCATATACCATTTCATTACCATTTTCATCAATGTACTTTTTCCGGATCCACTTTCTCCAACAAGTCCGACAATTTTTTTATCTTCAAAATGTAAATTCAAATTTTCAAAAATATTCTTATCTCTATTAGGATAAGAGAAATCAACATTTTCAAATTTTATTTCATTTAATTTCTCAATTTCTTTATTTCCATCATTTCCAATAGGCTCATTTTCATCTAATAAACTAAAAGTTTGTTTTGCAGCTTGTAATGCACGACCCAATCCTAAAGGAAGTCTGCTTAACTCTAAAAAAGGAGCAAATGATGAACTGAAAACAACCAATGTAATTACTGCATCTTTAATACTTATTATATTTTTATTTACAAGTATAAATTCCGCAAAAGCAAAAGTAAAAACTCCAAAACCTATTGTTAAAAAACTAAATGAAAATTGTAAGAAATTTAATTTTGCAACATTTCTTTCCTTTTTATTTACAATTCTGCTTTCTTTTGTCAAATTTTCAAATCTTTCCTTTTCAACTCCAAGTTGAAGTAAATCTTTCATCCCTCTTAAACTTTCCAAGAAATATGAAGTATATGATTTTCTATATTTTTGTTGAATTTCAAGATGTGGTTTTAATTTGCTTGAAAATACATTTGGAATAATAACTGCAAGTATAAAATATACAATTATTGCAATTAAGCTTAAATGAAAATTATATTGTAAAAAATATACAATTAAAACTATTGAAACAATAGTCCCTGTTGTAATTGGAGCTAGAGTATGTGCAAAGAATACTTCCAACGCTTCAACATCTTCTCCTATCAGTTTAAGTAAAGCCCCGCTGTCTTGAGAGTCAAGTTTTGACGGAGCAAGTCTTCTAAGTTTTGAAAAAATTTCTCTTCTAAAATCAGCCAAAACATTAAAAGCAACAAAATGTCCGAAATAATGCTCTCCATATCTGAAAAGTCCTCTTGAAATCGCAAGAATGACTAAAACTATCAAAGATATTATTTTTATTTTTTCTCCATTAAGTGCATCAAATCCCAATGAAATAATTCTTGCAGGAATATATACTGTAATCAAAAAGCCGAAAACAGCAAAAAATACAGCCAACAAAATTACTGGGAGTAATTTTTTCATAAAATTTATAAGTCTGATAATCAATTTTATACTATCTTTCATTTAAAATTGCCTCCATTTCATTTTGTTTATCCAGTAACATCTTGTATTCATAATTTGAATTATATAAATCTTCAGGTTTTCCAAAATCCCAACTTTTTTCTTTTCCCATAAATAAAACGAAGTCAGCTTTATTAACCTGTTTCATCTTATGAGAAATAAACATAACAATGGAATTTTTAGAAATCATTTTGATTAAATCCAAAATCGCTATTTCATTTTCGGTATCAACACTTGAAGTCATTTCATCAAAAATGTAAATTTTTCTATTTGCAAGTAAACTTCTAACACAAATTATCTGTTGTCTTTGACCAGGAGAAATCAATCTTCCGTTTTCTCCGATAATTGTATTAAAACCATCAGGCAAAGTCTTTACAAATTTTAGAATATGTTTCTCCTCAATCCATTCTAAAATTTCGTGTTCAGATAATTTTGTAGCTTTTTTCAAATTATCCATAATGCTTTCATTAAAGACATAGGAATCAGGAGATACATAAAAACCTAGAGAATTTATATCAGACTTTGAAAAATCTCTTAAAGATTTTCCATCTATCAAAATCTCACCGGAATAATTCTCAAGATTTTTAAACAAAACTTTAGCAAATGTACTCTTTCCAAGTCCACTCTCTCCTGCTATTGCGAATAAACTACCTTTAGTGATACTTAAATTAATATTATTTAAAACATTTCTATCATCATACGAAAAAGATAAATTTTTAAATTCAATATTATCTATACTTTCCAATTCTATATTTGAGATGTCTTTTTTCTTTTCTAACTTAACACTATCTAAAAAAGTAAAAATTCTATCTGCCATCTTAGTATTCATCATAAGTAAATGCATACAGTATCCCAGTTCTCTGATTGGAGTAAAAAACTCAGTTGCAATCAAAACAAAGAAAATAAAATTAAAAATTGATATATTCCCTTTTGAAACTGAAAGAACTGCTAAAAATCCTGAAATTGCAATTCCAAGATACATAACTCCGTCCATATATCCAACTGATTGAAGTTGAAATTTTAAAAGTTCCATAGTTGAAAGTCTGAATTTTTCGGCGGATTCATTAAATTTTTTCTCATAAATGGCATCAGCACTATAAGAATAAAGAGTATTTAATCCCTTTAAATCATCCATAAATAAATTGCCTACATCCATATAAGTCGACCAATAATGTTGCATAATTTTTGCTGAACGCTTTTGTATTAACACTATTGAAACGGGAATAAATGGAATACTGATTAAAAATACCAAACCACCTAAAGGATAAATAAAGGCTACAACCAATAAAATTGTCGCACAGTTAAAAAATGTCCTTAAAGTTGTAGATAAATAATTGCTGTAAAATGTATCCAAACTGTCAATTCCTTGAGATGCAACAGTAAGCACATCAGCTGTTGAATAACCTTTAAAAACTTCTTCTTCACTTTTGGAAAAGGCATCAAAAAATTTAACTTTTAAATTATCTCTCGCAAATTGAGATGCTACTCCTTGGTATCTTTTAGCAAAAATTGAAATCCCAAAACCTAAAATATTTAATCCTATAACAATTATTGCATAAGTAAAAAGGCTAAACTCCATTTTATTATATAAATTAGAAAAGCCTTTTGCTATAAATCCAAAAGAAATTATTCTCATCAAAAACTGAATCCAAGATAAAAAAGATGCTATATAGACAAATCTCATCCTATCTCCCAATTCTTTTTTTAATCTATTTTTTAATTCTTTTCGCCTTTCACGACTTATTTTTTGCTTTTGAATTTTTGTACTGAAATCACTATCCATAAAAAACTCCTTATACAAATTAATATTAACTATTTATATGATACCCAATTAAGAAGATAATTAAAAATATAATCAATCTCAATATATCCCTGAAAAAATACCACGTTATGTGGTATTTAAAATTATTTTATCTTTCCAACTTCTTCTACAACTCTATTTATTGCATCTTCAGAAGACATTTCAACATTTTCCATTTCTCTTCTTGTTGAAAATTCAATTATATTTTCATTAGCTTTTTTACCAACAGTAATTCTTAAAGGAATACCAATTAAATCTCTGTCATTAAATTTAACGCCTATTCTTTCTTTTCTATCATCAAGCATAACTTCAACACCTTGAGTTTCCAATTCATCATGAATTTTTTCACCAAGTTTCATTTGATCTTCATCATTAATATTTACAACTGTAACTATTGCGTGATATGGTGCGACTTGAATTGGCCAAATAATTCCTTTTTCGTCATTATTTTGTTCAATAATCGCAGTAATACTTCTTGTAATACCAATACCATGACTTCCCATCCAGAAATATTGACTAACACCATTTTCGTCCAAGAAAGTTACATTTAAAGATTTAGAATATTTTGTTCCAAGTTGGAAGATATTTCCAACTTCTATACCTCTTGCAAATTTCAAAGGCTTACCACTTATAGGACAAACATCTCCCTCTTGAACCATAAGTAAATCGTCTGCAATTTCTCCGTCAAAATCTCTTCCAAAATTACAATTAATGTAGTGATGGTCTGCCTTATTTCCGCCAACAACTGTATTTTTCATAAGAGTAACCCTCTTATCTAAAATCTTTCTTACTTTTAAGTTTACAGGTCCTGTATATCCTGCAGATGAACCTATTTTTATAATAGTTTCTTCATCCATCATTTCAACTTCATGTTCAGGAACTCCAAGATAAGCGCAAAGTTTTGTCATATTAAGCTCTCTATCTCCCGGAATAAATGCTATAACAGGTTCTCCTGCAACAATCAAATCTATCGCCTTAATACATTTTGATGCATCTTGTTTTAAAAAGTTTCCAACATCTTCTATTGTTTTACAATTTGGAGTATAAACTAATTCAAGTTCCCTTTCATCTCCACTTTCGTCAACTTTGTAAATAACTTCTGCTTTTTCATCAGTTGCTGCATATCCACTCTCATCACAATAGCAGATTACTCCCTCTCCAACATCAGAAAGAGCGATAAATTCATGTGAACTATTACCTCCCATTGCTCCTGCATCTCCGGCAACAATTTTATAATTAAGTCCTAATCTATTAAAAACTTTTTCGTATGCTTTCCACATTTCTTTATAAGATTCCATCATCATTTCAGGACTTTCATCAAAAGTATAAGCATCTTTCATTGAAAATTCTCTAGCTCTATTTATACCAAAACGTGGTCTTTTTTCATCACGATATTTAGTTTGAATTTGATAAATATTTAAAGGTAATTGTTTATAACTCTTAATTTCTCCACTTATCAAAGTAGTAAAATATTCTTCAGCAGTAGGTCCAAGACAAAATTCTCTTTCATTTCTATCTTTAACTTTGAACATTTCAGGTCCAAAAGTTTGCCATCTTCCTGATTCTTCCCATATTTCCTTTGGTTGAAGTGCAGACATTAAAATTTCATATCCACCCATTCTATCCATTTCTTCTCTTACAATATTTTCTACTTTTCTAATTGCTCTATATCCAAGTGGAAGATAAGAATAAACTCCTGCAGCAGTTTTTCTTATCATTCCTGCTCTTAAAAGCAATTTATGACTTATAATTTCTGCCTCTTGAGGATCTTCCCTAAGTGTTGGCATATAATATCTTTTCATTTTCATAATAAATTTCCTCCATAATAATAAATTAATTTTTGTGATGATTTTTATAAAATGACTTCTATAATTAATAAAAAAAACGGCAATCATCTCCAAGAGACGAAAGCCGTGGTACCACTCTAATTTATACTCAAAAGCTATAAGGCACAACCCTGTATTTTTAATACAAGTTCAAAGATAGGTTCAATTACCTGCATAAAAGTTTTTCACCAAGCAACTTCTCTCTACATATACATAAATAATCTACTATTTCTTATCATCACTAAATATCTAACAAATAAATTATATTAAATTTAGCATAAAAAGTCAATATTAAATTATTAAAACTAAAAATTGGAACAAAAAAGGCTGAGTATAAACTCAACCTAAATTTTTTATTCTTATTTATGACAACAAGGTTTTGAAGCTCTTAAGAACCAAACATTCTTTTCTAGTTCTCCAATTTGATCTTCTAACATTGAAACAATTATGAAATCTCCATCATTATCAGCTTCTTCTCTAATTTTTGTAGCTTCTTCTTTAAGAGCAGCTAAATCATTCATAACTATTTCGTTAACTTCATCAACTGTTACTTTCTTAGATTCTAATTCTTTAACAGTAGCATTAGCAACATATTCTTTTAATGATGCAAATGGGAATCCACCTCTCATTTTAATTGCTTCAGCAACTTCATCATACCATTCGAAGAATTTGTCATATAATCCTTCTGTAAAAATATGTGTTTGATAGAAATTTCTTCCTTCTACATTCCAGTGTAAGTTATGTAATTTAGTAGTCATAACTGCAATGTTTGATAAATAAACATTTAAACTTTTAAAATCTTTCATTTTTATCCTCCTAATATATTATCATTTACAAACATTATATACCCAATTAACAAAAAGTAAAATTTTTTTATAAAAATTTTTTAAAAATTTTTTTGCTTGTTTGTGGAGATAGTTTATTTAAAATTGTATTTAAAAACTTGTATATGGTTGTACTAATAAATATTTTTCACAAATTCATTTCCCAAATGGAAATTGATAGATTTTTTTAATTTCAAACATTAGAAAAAGCCCTAAATTGTAACGTTTTTGTAATTGATTTTATTTTATTTTCTGTTATAATCTCTAATGAACAAAATTATGAAGGATAAAAAATGAAAGACTTAAAAAATATAATTAACAATATAAATTTAGATAGATTAAAACAAATAAAAATAAGAAATTTTTTTAAAAAAGACAAAAAAATAATTAATGATACAAATCATATTAAAAGTTTTGACGGACTTCGTGCGATAGCGGTTATTTTGGTAATGCTATATCATACAATTCCTCATATTGTTTCCGGAGGATACTTGGGAGTTGTAATCTTTTTAGTGTTAAGCGGATATTTAGTAACCGATAATTTCTTAAGAGAAATGGATGAACATAAATATTTGGATATTATAAAGTTTTGGAAAAAAAGATTTATAAAATTGTATACTCCACTTCTTCCAATGCTAAGTATTGTCAGCCTATTCGTATTATTATTTTTTAATGATATGTTAAGAGGATATGTGGGAAATTTATTTAGTTCCCTTTTTGGGATAAACAATATATATCAAATAATACATGGACTCTCATATTTTGACTCACACGGAAATCCAAACCCTTTTACTCATTTGTGGTCTTTAGGATTAGAAGTTCAATTCTATTTAATATGGCCAATTTTAATCTCTTTACTATATAGGACATTTAGGTTAAAAAGAAAAAGCATTGCGGTAGTAATAATTATTTTGTCACTTTTTTCAGCAACTACAATGTATATCTTATATAATCCTAATACTGATGTGTCTAGAATTTACTATGGTATAGATACTAGAGCTTTTAGTTTTTTAATTGGTGCATTTTTTGCATGTATATATCCAAGAAATAAAGTTCAAGAAGTAAACTTTTCAAAAAGTGAAAATATATGTATTGATATTTTATCAATTTTGCTTTTTGCTCTAATAATCTATACATCTGTAATATTAGATGCAAAAATGGAGATAGTTTATAAATTTGGAATGTATTTTTACTCATTTTTAATAGGATTATTAATTATTACAATACTTTTAAAAGATAATATAGTTAATAAATTTCTGTGTCTTACTCCTCTAACTGAAATTGGAAAGAGAAGTTATAGCCTTTATTTATGGCAATATCCAATAACAATATTTATCGGAGATTATCTAAAATGGAGTAAAATCTCAATTGTCTATTTAATTTTAATAGAACTGTTATTTTCAATAATTTTTGCAGAAATAAGTTATAGAATTTTTGAAAGAAAAATTAATTATTTAGGTTATATAAATGAAAAATGTAATGAAGATATAAAAAATAGAAATCTATTTTCAGCAATTGGTATTTTGGCAATATTTATAATATTTTCAACATCCATTCTATCAATTACTCAAAAATCTGATGACATTGAAGAATTGAAAAATAGACTTGAAAATATACAAAAAGAGAACAAAGAAAATTCACAGTTAAATAATTTTGAAATTTCAAAAGAAAATTTTGATATAAAAAACCAAAAGAACATATTGAAAATATTGATTTTTCTACAATTGACATTACCTTTATTGGAGACAGCATAATGCTTTCCGCTTCGGACAAAATGAAAGATGAATTTAAAAATGCTATAATAGATGCAAAAGTTAGCCGTCAAGCATGGGATTTACCAAAAGTTTTGGAGAATTTGAAAGAAAAAAATAATATAAAAGATATTGTGATAATTCACTTGGGAAGCAATTACAAAATAAATAAACAGAAATTCAAAGCAAATTTACTTTCTTTAGAAAGTAAAAAAATATTTCTAATAAATTGTGTCATTCCGGATCCTTGGGAAGAACAGGTAAACACAACTATAAAAGAAATTGCTGAAGAAATGGAAAATGTAGAAATGATAGATTGGTATGCTGTTGCTAAAAACAAAAAAGATCTTTTCTACAAAGATGCTACTCATCCAAATGAAGAAGGTGTAAAAGAATATATAAATCTATTAAAAACTGAATTAACTAAACATTTAAAAAAGGGGCATTAAGCCCCTTTTAGTATTTTTATATTTTTTTAATTTTCGCTCCGCTGTATTCAATACTCTTATTTACAAGTACATCCAAAGCGTCAATGGTATTTATATTTTTAGAAATATCCAAAAGACTAAGTTCTGTACAAGCTATTATTCCAATAGTTTCATCATCACAATATTTATTTAGAATTTCAATAAAGTCTTTATTCTCTAAATTATTTGTCTCCTTAATCTTGTAAATAATATCCATAACGGAATTTTTATCGTCTAAAGTAATTTCCTTTACCTTTATTCCATTTTTTTCTGCATATTTATTGTAAACTTTTGAATTAAGAGTTCCAAGAGTTCCAAAAACTGCTATATTTTTTATACCTTTTCTTTTGATTTCTAATATAGTTTCTTCAATCATATTAATAATTTTTAAGTTTGCAAAGTTTTTAAATTCATCATAAAAATAATGACTTGTATTACAAGGAATAGCAACTACATCTACACCAATTTTATCCAAAATTTCTAAATCCTTTTTTATTTCATTTAAAAAATCAGTATCTTTTTTTTCTATGATACATTTTGTTCTGTCCGGCATTGTTGAATGATTTAAAACTATTAAATCAATATGTTCATTATCATTGTGTGCCTCAGTATTTAAAACAACTTTATCATAGAACTTAACAGTTGCTAAAGGTCCCATGCCTCCGATAACTCCTAATTTATACACTATTTCCTCCTAAATATTTTTCTAAAAACTTTTCCCAATAGAATTTTATTAAAGAAAAACCAAGGTTTTAAATCATCAGTAGCAAAAATTGCAGGAGCCCATTTGCTTGAAAATGAAATCTTTAAAGATTTCAAAATTCCAACTTGTTTTGTTTTCTTATAACGCCAAATTGCAACCATATCTTCAAAACCATAAATAAAAGCGTAATTTGTATCGTAATCAATATACTTACAATCACTTTCTTTTAAATTTCCGGTTAAATCAAGATAAGCAATATAAGGCATATTAATTCCAACTTTATAAATCAAATTGTTAAAATTAGTAGTCCTAGCATTTATTTCTATTAGATAGATTTCTCCTGTTTTTTCATGTCTTTTATATTCTATTTCACCAAAACCTCGATATCCTATATTTTCTAAGAAAGGCTTTGACATATCAATTAATTTTTGATTGTATTTTTGAATTGTAAAACAAGATGCCCCAAAATTTATTGGCCATTGTCTTTGCTTTTGAGCAGTCATATAATGAGTAGTCTTTCCACTTCTATCAATGTAATAATCATAAGTCAACATACAATCGTCAAAACCTGGAATAATTTCTTGAACAAATATTTCAATATCATTGTCTTTTGCTTTTTTTATTCCATTTTCCATCTCTTCAACATTATTACAGATAAAAACTTTATTTCTAAAAATCTTAGTAAATTTTACAGTATCAACAGGCTTGATTATACAAGGAAATCCAACTTCATTTTTTACTTTTTCAACCAAATTTTCGTCATTTGCATTAATTGTTGCCGGAATTTTAACTCCATTTTCTTTTGCAATATCATATAAAGTCCATTTATCCAATAATTTTGAATTAAGTCCTTTAGCTTGACTGATTAAATAATATTTTTCCAATTCATCATAATATTCATCTATAAATTCAACATATTTATCATGTGTTGGGAGTAAAACAGGTTTTTCTTCTTGTTTTTTTCCATATTCTATCAATCCTACAAAAGCCTCTTCTCCAAATTTATTCAAATTATCAATTTTTAAAAATTCAGATATATATTTTGACTTTGCTCCATAGGAATTATCAAAGTCATAATCACAAGCTACAACATGAATTCCTTCACGTCCTAAACATCTTATTATGCTAAGTCCTATATAGTAATTACAACCTAAAACAACAGCTTTGTTCATTCTTTTACCTCTTAATTAAAATATTGTTCATACCATTTTAAAAATGTATAAATAGTATAAATTTTACGACCATTATTGTTTTTATTATTAAAGTGATCGTCAAGAAGTGAATTGATTTTTTCCACATCAAAAAATTCACTTACAAAATCCTTATTGAAAGTTTCTTTAACAATATTATAATATTTTTCTTCCTTAATCCATAAAACAAAAGGAACAACAAAACCTAACTTTCTTCTCTTAGCCCAATCATCAGGTAATTTGTTCAAAGCAGCTTTTCTAAAAGCATATTTTGTTATTTCATTATGAACTTTATGTCTTACAGGAATTGTTCTTGCAAGTTCCCACATCTTTTTATCTAAAAGTGGAACTCTAAGCTCAATAGAATTTGCCATAGTCATCTTATCTGCTTTAAGCAAAATATCGTCAACTATCCACATTTTCATATCAAGATATAATCTCTTAGATACATCATCCATATCTTTAACTTCATCATAATATTTTTTAGTTAAATCTCTTGAAGTTTCAGAATTTTGATATTTTTCTTTTAAAAGTAAATTAGCTTGTTCATCAGACATTATTTCTGCAGGTCCTATATATCTATCTTCAACCTTTTGACCATATTTCATTATAATTGTCTTTCCGCTAAAATGCTTTTTATCCTTATATTTATTATATAACTTATTTCTTAAACTAAATGGTAATTTTTTGTAAATTCTTTGTGGAAGAGCCTCTGCATATTCATTATATCCGGCAAATAATTCATCTGCTCCTTCCCCTGATAAAACTACCTTAACTTGTTCAGATGCAAGTTTTGACAAGAAATATAGAGCAACAGAAGAAAGATTTGCATGTGGCTCATCTGAATAGTATTGTACTTTATTTATTCCGTCAAAAAATTCATCAGGAGTTATTATTTTAGAAAAGTTTTCAATCCCTAATCTATCTGAAAGCTCTTTTGCATAAACTGTTTCATCAAAGCCTTTATTATCAAAACCTACAGAAAAAGTTTTGTTAGGCATTGCTGTTGCAACAACATAACTTGAGTCAACACCACCTGACAAGAAAGAACCAATTTCAACATCACTTATCTTGTGATACTTAACTGATTCTTCAACTTCTTTTTCTATCTTGCTTACAGCTTCATCAAAAGTCATTTCCTTATAATCAAGAGTTAAATTGTAATAGCTCTTTATTTCAAGTTTCCCATTTTCAAAAATATAATAATGTCCCGGTCTAAGTTTCTTTACACCTTTGAAAAATGTTTCTTCTAAAGGATTGTATTGAAAAACTAAATAATGCTTCAATGCTTTTTCATTAATTTCTTTTTTAAACTTTGGATATTTTAAGAACGACTTAACTTCTGAACCGAAAACAAAATCTCCATCAATCATTGTATAGTAATATGGTTTTATTCCAAAATGATCTCTTGCACCAAAAAGTTTTTCTTTCTTACTATCCCAAATAGTAAAAGCAAACATTCCTCTTAATTTAGCTAAAATGCCTTCTTCACCATATTCTTCATAACCATGTAAAATAACTTCCGTATCGGTATTAGTTTTAAATTTATATCCCTTTTCTAACAAATCATCTTTTATTTCTTGGTAATTATAGATTTCTCCATTAAAAATTATAGCCACATCATTATTTTCATTTAAAATCGGTTGTGAACCTTCATTCAAATCAATTATACTTAATCTTCTAAAGCCAAAATTAATTCCATTGTCAAAATAATATCCGTCACTATCCGGACCACGATGAATTATTTGATTATTCATCTCTCTTATTACATTTTCATCTTTTACATCTTTACTGTAAAATCCTACAAATCCACACATAATTTCTCCTTAAAATTCTTCAAAAGAATTAACAACTGAATCATTTAATTATCAAATCATTTCTAATATACAAACTAATTTAATTATATCATATACTAAAATTTATTTCTATTCTTTATAATTTCTTTAACAGTTTCTATCTCGCTATATGGAAAATATTCATCTCCTATAACTTGATAAGGCTCTGCACCCTTTCCCGCAAGTAATACAATATCATTTTCTCTTCCAATTTCAAAAGCATATTCTATTGCCTTTTTTCTATCTTCAACAACTGTATAATTGTTTTTATCACAATTAGAAACTAACTCACTTACTATTTTGCTAATAGACTCATGTCTTGGATTATCTGATGTAAAAATAACTTCATCAGAATTTTCCAAAGCAATTTTTCCTAAATCAGGTCTCATGCTGGAATCTCTATTTCCACCGCTATGACCTATCAAAGTAATAATTCTATTGTGAGGAACTTTATTCAAAGTTTCAAGCACATTTGTAAGTCCGTCAGGTGTATGAGCAAAATCAATTATTATTTTAAAATTTTCATTTGATTGAACGATTTCCATTCTACCACTCACACCTGAAAAACTCTTTAGTGCTTCAATAATATCTTGAATAGAAATTCCCTTTACATATCCTGCACAAATTCCTGCTAAAACATTATAGACATTAAAAACTCCAACTAAATTAGTTTCAACTTTATATACTTCGTCTAAAAAATGTAAATCAAATCTCATTTTCCAATCATCAAATGAAATATTATCAGCAAAAAAATCAGCATTCTTATCATTTATTCCATAAGTAATAATTTCTGATGGAATATGTTCAGCATATTTTTTTGAATATTCGTCATCACTATTTAAAATAGCTGTTTTTAACTTTCCATTCTTTAAATTATGTCCTAATTGTGTAAATAAAAGCTCCTTTGTATTCGCATAATTTTCCATTGTCTTATGCAATTCCAAATGTTCATGAGACAAATTTGTAAAAATTGCACAGTCAAAATCACAACCTAAAACTCTATCCAAAGCTAATGCATGAGATGAAACTTCCATTACACAACATTTACAATTTTCAACTACCATTTCATTTAAAAATCCTTGCAAATCTACAGAAATAGGAGTTGTATTTTTTGTAGGAATTATTCTATTTCCTATTTTGTGATGTATTGTTCCTATTAGACCTGTTTTCATATCACAAGTTTCAAAAATATGATTAATTAAATAACTTGTAGTTGTCTTTCCGTTAGTTCCTGTTATCCCAACCATAAATAATTTTTCACTTGGATATTTATACAACACATTAGCTAGAAGTCCCATAACTTTTAATGTATCTTTAACATAAACAACGGGAATATCTCCTGACTTGTCAGATACATCTTTTGACGCTATTAATAATTTAGCACCATTTTTTACAGCACTTTCAACAAACGAATGTCCATCTACAGTATTACCTTCTATGCAAATAAAAGCAGTATTTTCTTTTATATTTCTATTATCTTGTGAAATATAGTCTATATTTATATTTTCAATATTTCCATAAATTTTTTTACCTTTATAAAAGATAACAATTCATTAGCTAACATATCTAACTCCTATCTATAAAATATAGTATTCAAAAAACATATAAAATTTTTAAAATACTCACACTTTCTAATAATTTTATATAAACAAAAAAGGTCTCATAAGAGACCTTGGAGGCGACATCCAGATTTGAACTGGAGATGAAGGTGTTGCAGACCTCTGCCTTACCACTTGGCTATGTCGCCAAATTGAAATGGAGCGGAAGACGAGATTCGAACTCGCGACCCTCGCCTTGGCAAGGCGATGCTCTACCACTGAGCCACTCCCGCAAATGGTGCCCAGAGGCGGAATCGAACCACCGACACGAGGATTTTCAGTCCTCTGCTCTACCGACTGAGCTATCTGGGCATATAATATTCAATTTTTCGAATTTTTTATATTATATATACTTACTTTTTTCAATTTTTAGATAGCTCATTCTCTCGTGCTTCGCACTAGACTAAGATATTAACTCAAAATATCTTCGATTTCATCTCGATATTTTGGTTACTCTCTTATACCGACTTTTCGCTATCTGGGCATAATATTCAATTTTTCGAATTTTTTATATTATATATACTTACTTTTTTCAATTTTTAGATAGCTCATTCTCTCGTGCTTCGCACTAGACTAAGATATTAACTCAAAATATCTTCGATTTCATCTCGATATTTTGGTTACTCTCTTATACCGACTTTCGCTATCCAGGCATATAATATAACCTAAAAATTAATTGGTGCACCTTCAGGGGCTCGAACCCTGGACACCCTGATTAAGAGTCAGGTGCTCTACCAGCTGAGCTAAAGGTGCATATTCAGTACCTAAATAGTATAAAGCATTTGTTTTAATTTGTCAAGTCTTTTATTGTACTTTTTTAAAATGAACTTGAAAAATTTTATAAAATCTATTTTATATAAAAAAATTGAGATGTCAGACATCTCAATTAAATATTAAAATATTTTTTTATTCTTTCTGCAATTTTTTCGTAATCATTAGGTTTAAATTGCTCTATATCAAAATTATGTTCTATATCCGAAACAATTGCAATTAATTTTTCTTTTTCAGAAATTATTTTTGTTGAATATCCCGTTCTATAAATTTCAATTCTATCTAAGTTTTCCCATTTATATCCTTCAACTAAAATAAAATCATATTCAGTCATTGTTTTTAGAACATCATCTAATGATTTTTCATAATTTAAGTTTTCAACTGTTATTACTCTATTAGGACTTACCATTTTTACACAACTAGCTCCAGACTGTGAGAATATATAACTATCTTTACCCTCTCTGTCAAAATCAAATTCTTTGTGATGATGTTTTACAACTCCTACTTTTAATCCTTCTTTAGAAAATATTTTCAACAAGTTTTTTATCAAAGTTGTCTTTCCAACATTAGAACATTCTCCAACTATGGAAATTGCCCTATTTTTCATATAAAAACTCCGTTTCAATAATTTCTCCCTTAGATATTTCAGTTTGACTTGGAACAATAACTATGGAATTTTTTGAAACCATTGTAGATAAAACGCCGGATTCCTGTCTTTCTTCAATTTCTGTAAAGAATTTTCCGCCTTTGTAGAAAGTATTTGCTCTTAAAATTCTATTTACTTTCGCCTTATTATTAAATCCGTTAATTAATTCACTTTTAACTTTAAGCATATCAACATTTCTATTTTGTAATTTTAAAATTACAGGTCTAACATAAAGATAGAAATTCATAAAAGATGCTGCAGGATTTCCGGATAATGCAAATATGAATTTTCCTTCATATTCTCCAAAGAAAACATGTCCGCCCGGTTTTGCCATAACTCTTGTAAAAATGGTTTTAACCCCTATTTTATCCAATGCAGTTAAAACAAAATCACTATCTCCAACAGAAATTCCACCTGTAGAAATAACTATATCACTATTTCTTATAGCTTTTTTATACATATCAACCAAAGTATCCAAATCGTCATTAACTTTCCCATATTGAATAACTTCTGCATTATAGACTTTTGCAAGTTGCTCTATCGTATAACTGTTACTATTTCTTATCTTTCCGTCTTCCATTTCGTCAGTAACATCAAGCAATTCACTTCCTGTAGCAAACACACTTACTGTAGGAGCTTTATAAACTTTAATAAAGGGAATTCCAAGACTGGCTAAAACACCGATTTCTGCAGGAGTTAGAAATGTACCTTTTTTAATTATTACATCACCTTTTCTTACGTCTTCACCAAGTCCGATTATATTTTTATTTTTACCAATTGGAGAAAAAATTTTAACTTCTTTTTCGTTAAATTCAGTATCTTCATACCTCACTATGCAATTTGCTCCGCTTGGAACTTTTGCACCTGTCATCAATCTAACAGCTTGTCCTTTAGAAACTGACTTTTCAGAAACATCCCCTGCCATTATAACATCAATAACTTCCAATGTAATAGGATTATCTTTACTTGCATTTACAACATCCTCTTCTCTAAAAGCATATCCATCCAATGGTGATTTGGCAAAATTAGGTATATTAACTTTTGAAATTATATCCTCAGCAATAACTTTTCCTAAAGCATCATTAAAATATAAATTTTCAAATTTTTCTTCTACATTAATTTCTTCAGCCAGTTTTCTAGCTTCTTTTAATTCAATTGGTGAAAAATTATTAATTATCATGTTCATCTCCTATATTTTCATAATCATATTTTTTTCTAAGTTCTCTTTCTCTAAGTCTTTTTTCTTTTCTTTCTCTTATTTTTCTTTTTTGGTCAAAAGAATAAATATCGTTAAGATTTATTAAAGTATTTAGAATAAATATGATAATAGTAATTACAGAAAGCCACTTATTTCCACCTATAATTTTGAAAATAAGTGCTAAAAATATTATAATTCCAATTCTAAAATTAACTTTTCTTCCTAATAATATTGGCTCTAAAACCAATCTTACACTCAATATTGTAAGATATAATATTGCTAAATTAGATGAAATTACTTCTTCATGTTTAACCAGATTAATTAAAATCTGATAAGATAGATAAAGTCCATTTCCTATTATTGGAACAGCTTCTAAAACCCCCATAATTAATCCGGCTTTAAATTTTCCCGGATAATTCATAAGGTAAACAGCAACTAATGAAGTAAGTAATGCCAATAAAATCAGTATCCCTTGAACTTGTAAATAATCTTTAAAAGTTTTTTTGCCTTTTCTTAACATAGCTTTTATATAGTTTAGATACATCTTCATTCCTCCTTTACATTTTTTCTAATAATTGATACATATTTTTTTTATAATTATCAACTCCCGGCTGATCAAAAGGATTGACCTCCAACATATAAGCGGAAATTGCACAAGACATTTCAAAAAAGTAAATCAACTTTCCAATATTATAAGCATCAAGTTTTGGAACTTTAATTCTAATCGTTGGAACATCTCCATCCGTATGTGCCTTTCTTGTCGCCGTAACAGCAACTTTATTTATATCATTTAGTGATTTTTTTGCCAAATAATTTAATTTGTCAAAATCCTCTTCTGAAAAAGGAATAATAATATCATTTTTTAAGTTTTCAACCTCAATTATAGTTTCAAAGGTTATTTTATTTCCGTCTTGAATCATTTGCCCGAAAGAATGTAAATCTCTTGTGAAAATAGCACTTTCTACATAAAGTCCTTTTCCATTTTTCCCCTCACTCTCCGCAAATAATTGTTTCCACCATTCTTGAAGATAGGAAAGTTTAAATTCATGAGCGACTAAATATTCTATTTCCTTTTTTTCATATCTAAACATTACATTTCTGATAATTGCATATTTTAAAGAAATATTATCCAAGCTTTTTTTAGTATATTCTTCTAAACCGTCATTTGCTCCAAGTAAAATTGCATCAGTATCAATACCTGCACACATAATCGGAAATAGTCCAACTGCTGTTAAAACCGAAAATCTTCCACCTATATCATTAGGAACGCAAAAAGTTTCATAACCAACTTTATCACTAAATTCTTTTAACAATCCACACTCTGCATCAGTTGTAACAATAATTCTATCTTTTGCATCTTTTCCATATTTTTCTTCACATAATTCTTTTAAAACCCTAAAAGCAATAGCTGTTTCAAATGTACTTCCTGATTTTGAAATCACATTTATATAAAAATCTTTATCTTTTATATATTCTACTAATTCATTCAAGTAATCTCCACTTAGATTATTTCCGGCAAATATGATATCTAATCCTTCTTGCTTGAAATAAGGCTTTAATGCCTTTATAATAGCTTTGGAACCGAGAAAACTACCTCCTACTCCAATAACGATAAGAACTTCTGATTTTTTAACTTTTTCAGAAAGTTTTTTCATTCTTGAGTATTCTTCTCTATCATAAACTTCCGGATGAGTTACCCAACCTAAAAATTTATTACCTAATCCATTTTTATTTAAAATATAATCTAATGCCTTAAAAGCCTCTTTTTCATAATTATTAAAGCTTAAATCCTCTGAAAAATCCAGCTCAAAATTATCTGTCATTATAAAACCCTCATACTTAATAATGCAATATCATCTTCTTGAATTCCACATCTAAATTCAGAAACATCTTTAACCAGTTTATCTAAGAGCTCTTCATCAGATAATGAATTTTTATATTTATTTACTACATTAAAAAATCTTTCTTCTCCATATTCTTCTCTATTTTTATTTTTTGTTTCAGTAAGTCCATCTGTATAAAATAAAACACAATCTCCATGACAGAGTTTTGCTTTCCCTACGGAGTATCTACTATCTTGAAATAACCAAGAGATAGGCAAACCGCTTAATTCTAATCTGACATTTTTATCCTTATTAAATAAAATCGGTATAGAATTGTGCCCTGCATTTGAATATTCAAACTCACAAGTTGCTTTATTGTAAATACCTAAAAAAATTGTAAAGTACATTTCTAAATTAAGTTTTGAAAATTCTTTTGATAAAGCTCTTATTATTTCTCTCGGATGTTCAATTTTTCTTCCATGAATTAACATTCTAACAGAAAATTTTATAAACATTGTTACCATACTTGCAGAAATACCATGTCCCATAACATCAGCAATATAAACACATGTTTTATTATTTGGTAATTCAATAACATCAAAAAAATCTCCTGATAATTGATCTGATGATATATATTTATATTCCAAATTTAATCCTTCACTATGACTTAATTTAGACAATAAGGTCTTTTGTATATCTGAAGCTGTCAACATATCATTTTTTATCATCTGTTGATATTTTATTAAATCTTTTTGAAGTCTATTTCCCTCTGTAATATCTCGAAAGACTTCAATACAACCCCAATATTCATTTTTGTCATCAAAAATCGGACTACTCTTTACCAAAAAATCTCTTTCTCCAACTGACAACAATTCAGTTTCAACATCTTCTTTATGTCCAATCGGAGCAACACATTTTAAAGAAGAAAAATTTTTGTCATTTTTATGTATATCCTCATCAGAAAACACACAAAACTTTCCCTCTTCATTTTCTAAAAATTTCTTCATACTGGAGTTGGTATAGACAATAAGTCCGGTTTTATCAAAAACTCTGACTAAATCTTCCATAAAATCTACCAGTTCAAAATTACAATGTGTAAATTTATCCATATACATACTGTTTTCTCCTGTTATTTTGGTTTAGGACCGTAAAATTGATAGAAATCAACTTTAATTCTTCCATTAAATAACTTTCTCTTTCTATCAGCTTTCCTTCCATATAGTCTTTCAAAATTTTCCATACTTGTTATCAAATATACAGACCAAGTATCTAATTCTTTAAACTTTTTCCCAAAATCTCTATAAAGCCTTTCAACTTCTTCAATATCCCCCATACGTTCACCATAAGGCGGATTTGTAACTACAACACCATATTCATTATATAAATCAACATCTCTCATATCTTTTATAAAGAATGAAATCTCATCCTCTACACCTAAAATATCGGCATTATCTCTAGCTCTTAAAATCGAACGTCTATCTATATCTGACCCTAAAATTTTTAATTCTCTATCATAATCAATTAATGCTCTTGCTCTATTCTTTTCATTTTTTAAAGCATCTTTATCCAACAAATTCCAATTTTCAAAAGCAAAATTTCTCATAATTCCGGGAGCAATATTTCTGCCTATCATATATGCTTCAATGCAAAGAGTTCCGCTCCCACAAAAAGGATCATAAAAAACTCTGCTCGGATCCCAAAAAGATAGACTAATCATAGCACTCGCCAAAGTTTCCTTAAGCGGAGCATCTCCTGCTCTTTTTCTATATCCTCTTTTATGTAAAGCCTCTCCTGAAGTATCAACAGTAACTGTTGCAATATCCTTTAAAATGGACACTTCTATGTAATACAAAGCATCTGAAGTTTCATCAAACCACTCAACTCCATAAACATTTTTAAGTCTGTCAACAATTGATCTCTTTGTAATCTTTTGGATATCGGACAAACTGAAAAGTTTGGACTTTACACTATTTGCATTTACAGGAAATTTGTCATTTACTGAAATTAATTCTTCCCATTTTATCTTCTTAATTCCTTGATATAAATCTTCAAAACTTAAAACTTTAAATTCATCCATTTTAAGTAAAATTCTCTCTGCACATCTAACCCATAAATTAACTTTTGCTATATCATTTACATCTGCTAAAAACTCTACTTTCCCATCAGAAACCTTTATATCATCAAAACCAAGTTTTATTATCTCTCTTTTAACAATAGCTTCCAAGCCAAAAGCACAAGTAGCAATTAAAGTTATTTTTTTCATTATATCTCCATTTATATAAAAATCTACTATGATAAAAACTCATCCATCATTGATATAATTATACCAAATTTGCATAAAAAAACAAAATAAATTGAAACTTATGGAATTTTTCTGAAATTTTTGTTATAATATACACGACTTTATTATGAAAAACCAAGGAGGAATTTATGAAAAATATTTCAACAAAATCTATAACAAAAATTGGAATATTAAGTGCTATAGTAATTATTTTATCACTTTCTCCTATTGGATTTATTCCGTTGGGACCTGTTAGAATAACTACTGTTCATATACCGATAATTTTAATAGCCTTAATCGAAAAACCTACAGTATCTTTTTTTGTCGGACTAATTTTTGGATTATTTTCTTTTATTCAACATTTATCCGGAATAAGTCCACTATCTTTTATGTTTATAAATCCTATGGTATCAGTGCTTCCAAGAGCATTAATAGGAGTAGGAACATATTATACATTTAACTTTATAAAAAAATATATCAAAAATATATTTAATGTTGTATTTGCAAGTATGATAGGAACAATGATTAATACATTCGGTGTTCTTTCTATGGCTTATATATTTTGTGCAAATCAAATATATGAAGTTTTAAAAATTAATCCTGCAAAATTTTTAGTCGGAGTAGCTGTTTCAAACGGAATCCCGGAAATAATAGTATGTTCTGCGTTAGTTCCTATGATTTATAAAAGTTTACAAAAATTTTAAAATTTTAAATTTTTAAAAAATGAGTGGTTTCATAATCACTCATTTTTATATACAAAAAAGAACCTTGAAAAATCAAAGTTCTAAAAATTCTTTATTAGCTTGCCTTTAAACTTACTTGTGATGTCAAAACATCAAAATAGGAATAAGAACAAGTTCTGGTTTTATGTTCTTCAGTTTCAATCTCAACAGTAAAAAATGATGTAAATACATCTCCAATTACTCCCTTAATCTCAACATATTCTTCTTTACTTCTTCTAATAGTAATCAATACTTTTCTTCCAATGTTGTTGCTCAAAACTCTTTTAATCATAACTAATTTTTCTTTTGTATTCATAACAGCACCGCCTTTTGTATATTTTAACATAAAAAAGAAATAAAGTCAAATTACTAAATTTTGACAAAAAACAAAAAACTGCATATATCTTATAAAAAATATATGCAGTCAAACATATCAATTTAAATTTATTTGTTTTTTTCTTAAGATATATTATAACCATAATCGCTATTAAACTTAAAAGTCCCACGATTAAAAATAAATTTTTACTGCTATCAACATTCATCAATGGAATAAAATTATTAAATTTTCCCATAAGAACCTCCATCTATCTTAAAATTGCTATAAATATTTTTTCAACTGACAATTGAAAATTCACATTATTATACAAATTTTCTCTAACAATCTCTATAGTTTCTAAAATTTTTACCACTTTATTTTTATCAAAATTAACATTATTCTTAAATATTTTCAAAATATTTTTATCTGAAATGTCTTTTCCGGTCTCTAAAAAAATGTAAAATTCTTTAAAGAAATTATACAATAGTGGTATGAAATCTCTATCTTCTTTCAAGCTAAGTAAATATTCCTTATTTTTAGAATCATAAATAGCTAAAAATTCACCTTTAAGTGAGAGAGATAAAATTTCTAATAATTTACCATAATCTGAATAATCGAAATTTTCAGAAGAATTCGCCTCCGAAATGAATATACATCTACTCCTTATAGTTGATAATAATTTATATCTTGAATCAACTAAAATACAGATTATAACATAGTCAAAAGACTCTTCAAGAGTTTTCAATAGAGCATTGGATGATTCAGCTCTTAAAAACTGACCGCCTTTTATGATGACCAATTTATATTTTGACTCTAAAGGCCTTTTTTGAACGTATTTAATCATATTTCTAATTGAATCGATAGAAATGAAATTTCTTTCACTTTCAACTATCATCAAATCAGGATGTGTTTGTTCTTCAATTTCTCTGGAAATTTTAAAATCTTCTTCCGGATTTAAAACCTTTAAAGTTAATTCTTTAGAAACCTTATCTAAAAAAGTCTCACTTCCCTCAACAATATAGTTTTGAGAAAAATCATAAATATCAATCTTTTCCTTGAAAAGAGTATAATTCATAGATTACATCCTTATTAATTGATTCATATTTAGAACAAACATTACAGTATTGGCAGTTTTATCATCAATTGTTTCTTTGTTTTTTGAAATATTTAAAATCATTTCTTTTACTCTATCTACTTTTTCATCTTCAATACCTATTAATATAGTAGTATTTCCTTTTCTGAAAAATCCACCTGTTGAAGATAATTTTGTAGCTCTAACTTTATTTTCTGAAAGTTCAGTTAAAACATCTTGAACTATGTGGTCTTGTATAATTGCTATAATAAGTTTCATAAAATCACCTACATTCTTACAAAATCTACAACATCTAGAACAAAAATAGTAGCTCCGCCTACTAAAACTTCCATTGGGAAAGGAATATAAGCATCACCCGGCATTGTAACACTTAAAACAGATGTTGTAATTTCTCTTGATTTACAATTTTCTTCAATTACTTTCAAACATTCTTCTAACTTTTCTTCTTCAACCCCAATTAAAAGAGTTGAGTTTCCGGCTCTTAAAAATCCACCTGTTGAAGCAAGATTTGTCATTCTGAAACCTTTTTCAGTTAAATCTTCTTGTAGTGGGTTCAAGTCTTGATCTTGAACTATTGCAATTATCATCTTCATAGCAATTCCTCCAATTTTTCATCTATTATATTTTTTACATTTTCGAAAACTTCATCCATACTTTTAGTGGCATCAACTTTTCTTAAAACTTTATCGTCTTTCATTTGCTCAAGAAGTTCCATATAAGTATCATAAACTCTACTATGGAAATCATCTCCGGAAAGTTCAAGTCTATCGGCATTTTCATTTAAAGACTTCCTCTTTAAAGTCGTCAATGGATCAACATAAAAGAAAATAATCATATCCGGATTAACTCCATCTATAGCAAAATCATTTATCTTTTTTACATTTTCAACTCCAAGTTCTCTACCTCCACCTTGATAAGCAAGCGAACTTAAAACAAATCTATCTGAAATAACAATATTTCCCTTTTCTAAATTCGGTTTTACAAGTTCATCGATATGTTGAGCTCTACTTGCAGAATAAAGCAATGCTTCTGTTCGTGGTGACATATTATCATTGTCATTAGATAAAATAATCTCTCTAATTTTTTCTGATATTTTTGTTCCACCCGGCTCTCTAGTAAAAATTATCTTTTCGTTATCTTTATAGTATTCCTTAATTAAATTTATTATTGAAGTCTTTCCACATCCGTCAGGCCCTTCAAAAGTAATAAATAATCCCATCTTTTAACTCCTTAAAATGAATAAAATAAATATGATAAAATTATTCCTACTATTCCGAAGCTACCTACTAAAAAATAGCTTAAATAGGTAAATGGAACAATAACAATTTTAAAAATTGCTAAAATATATAAAATCACATATCCTATTATGGAATTCAAAATAATCTTTTTTATAATTTTTAAAGGGAATTTTAATAATTTAAAAAGAATATAAATTAAAACAATTCCAATAATATAAGAAATAATACTATTTTCGAAAAAGAATTTACTTAAACCGGCAAAATCAAGTGATTTTAATGAATCTAAATACATTTTTTCAAATTTTTCCAAAGTATCACTCTCCTATTCTTACTATTATTTTATCACAATGTAAAGATTTTATCAATTAAAACGTACAAAAAACAAATATAATATAAGACAATCTTATTTTTAAAAAAATTCGTTTAAAAATATATTTATTGAGCTTTAATTTTTGATTTTTATATATGAACCCCACCCTTCCACAATCCTTCGCATCGGGGTGGGTGCCCGGGAACCTTGTTATTCCACAATAAAAAAGTTAGGGAGTAATTTTTAAATTTTACTCCCTAACCTTAGTTATTTAACTTTTTTTATTATAATCATATATCATTTTTAAATCAAATTTTATATATTTGTATCTTTATTTTGATTTCTTTTTTTCAAGAATAACATTATTCCACCTGATATAGCTAAAATTCCTGAATAAATTGATGTACTTGTTGCAATTCCCGTCTTAGCTAATTTTGGTTTTTTAGGTTTTTCAGAAGGTGTTGAAGGTGGTAAAGCTGGACTTTCTGTATTAACTACTTTTATTCCATCTTTCATATTTCCTAAATAACTTACCTTGAATATCTTATCATCAAATTTAACTGAATTATTCTTTTCTCCAACTTCCTTAACTGTGTACTCATAAGTTTTTGAATTTTCTATTGATTCATATACTTTTAGATTTTTGAATTCTCCTGTCCAGTTGTTTTCTTTATTCAGTTCAAGCTTTTGTCCTGTCGCTTCCCCATCTCTGTATAATTCAACTTCAATTTTATCTACAGGTGCTGTAATTTCATTTCCATTTGTTCCCAACCACTCTTTTGTTACTTTTAGATTTCTTGTTGGCGGTATCATTGGTGTCCACGGATTTTCAGGTTTTGACGTTTCTTTCTTATCTGTTACTGTTAATTTATTTCCATTTGCTTTTACTTCATTTCCATTTGCATTCGTAACTGTAACTTTTCCTTGTTCGTCTACTTCAAAGATAATATCCGTAACTTTTAAATATCCGTTAGGAGCTACTTCTTCATGGAATGTATATGTTCCGGCTTTCAACTTAAATGTTTCACTTTGATTTTCTTTAGATATCCATTCCTTTACTAATTGTCCTTGTTCATCTTTTATTTGAATTTTCGCTCCCGCTATTTCTTTACCTGCTATATTTACCTTGCTGAAAACCACTTCATTTTCAATTTCTTCTTTAGGTAAAATTCTAAATGTCTGTGATTTATCATTCGGATCTTCGTGTGTTAATTCTTGTTTCTTATCCGGTTTTCCGTCTCCATCTGTATCTATTACATTTTCCATTGAAACTACCGTTTCAAAAACCACATAAGATTTTCCTGCTTCTAAATTAAGTTTTCCAAAATTTAATGTCCATTCACCTTTTCCTGTTGTATCCGCTTTTAAATCATCACCACTATTAACTACAGAAACCGGATGTCCCGGATTAACAAGTTCTCCATCTTTTACTTCATAAATTTTGCCTATCACATCATATTTTTCGTTTGGATAAAGTCCTTTATATGTTATCTTGTCTGAAACTTCAACCCCACCTTCAATATCCTTTGCTTTTAATGTTGCAACTTCATTTTCAGTTGAAGTTTTTCCTCCAGCCATTACTGTTGTCTTTATTTCTCCAACTGGTTGGTCTTTTTTCAATCTACCGGTTACAATAGCCTGATATCCGATTTGACCTTGAACCCCATCGGGTTTATAACCACGAAGTTCAAAATCAGCAGGCACATTGATACTATCTACGGCTTCACGCAATAAGTATACTGCTTTTTGACCCTGTTTTGAGTATTTATAAAACCAATATTGGTTACTATCTTTATCAACTTTGTAACCATCTGTATAACGCCATATTTCATTTTGAACAACAGTATAAAATTCATTAATTGCATCTTGTGGAGTTGCCCACCCGGATCTTCCGATAACATCAGTGGGATCTTTCAAATAAATATAAATAAGTTTAGATACTTTATTCCAAAGTTCATCATGACCTGTAGAAACAACTCCTGGTAAGTGATTATCTCTAACAAGTTTATTAAAACTCTCCTTATTTAGATTTAACATTTGTTCATATACACCAAAATATTCATCCTTTGCAGCATCATATCCAGGATATTTTTTGCTATTTGCCATGCAAAAACCGAATAGCTCGACTGGAGTATGCGATTCATCCGATGTAACCATCCCTAAACGATTTTTATTCCCTGCTGAGTAATATTTACCATCCGGTGATACTCCTGTAGCATCATTAGGAAAACCATCAGCTTTAGTTTTTGAAGATGGTTGAATCACACTTGATATTACCATCAAAAATATAATCAAAAACGAAACTGTACTTTTAAAAATTTGCATACTTCTTTTTTTCATTTTATTACTCCTTCCATATTAAAGTGTAGACTATTTACATTTATAAATAGTCCTAAAACTTTGAATTACTGAACTTTATGTAAAAACTATCAGCAAATTTAAATTATCATATAAAAATAATTAAAAATGCATTCGATTTCTTCCAATTAATATTTAAAATTAATAACTAAATTTTTTAAATTTTATTAGCTAAATTATAGCATAATATGAGATAAACTGTCTACTATTTTTACACTTTTTTTAATATTTATTTTTATATAAAAATATCGTTTTACCTATTATAATTATTCTTTTTTATCAATCTCATCCTGTGACTTTATGACTATTTATATTTAGATGTTTTCTTATAATTTTCTTAACTATAAAACAAATAAACTTCCTTAATATTTTTATCTTTTCAATTATTTTTTAAAAAGCACAGTGAAAACCCCACCCTTCCACGACACTTCGCATCGGGGTGGGCACCCGGGAACCTTGTTGTTCTACAATAAAAAAGTTAGGGAGTAATTTTTAAATTTTACTCCCTAACCTTAGTTACTTAACTTTTTTTATTATAATCATATATCATTTTTAAATCAAATTTTATATATTTGTATCTTTATTTTGATTTCTTTTTTTCAAGAATAACATTATTCCACCTGATATAGCTAAAATTCCTGAATAAATTGATGTACTTGTTGCAATTCCCGTCTTAGCTAATTTTGGTTTTTTAGGTTTTTCAGAAGGTGTTGAAGGTGGTAAAGCTGGACTTTCTGTATTAACTACTTTTATTCCATCTTTCATATTTCCTAAATAACTTACCTTGAATATCTTATCATCAAATTTAACTGAATTATTCTTTTCTCCAACTTCCTTAACTGTGTACTCATAAGTTTTTGAATTTTCTATTGATTCATACACTTTTAGATTTTTGAATTCTCCTGTCCAGTTGTTTTCTTTATTCAGTTCAAGCTTTTGTCCTGTTGCTTTTCCATCTCTGTATAATTCAACTTCAATTTTATCTACAGGTGCTGTTATTTGATTTCCATTTGTTCCTAACCATTCTTTAGTTACCTTTAGATTTCTTGTTGGCGGTACAATTGGTGTCCATGGTATAAGTTTTTTATTTGTAACAGTTAATCCTATTTGTTGATTTCCACCATAAATTACTTTATACCAACTATCTCCAAGCTTAATATGATTTCCTACTTCTCCTACTTCTTTTACAGTGTAAACATAATCATTTCCCTGTGCATCTGCTTTATCAAGATTTGTCCAAGTATAAGTAGTATTTCCATTGCTTAATTCAACTGGTTCTCCTTCTGCTTGTCCGTTCTTTAGAAGTTGTAATTTAATTGTAGGATATTCATCTTCATCAACAACCCATTCTTTAGTTACTTTAACTTCTGTTTTTATCTTTGTATTCTTAATTATGATAGTTCCATTTTGAGTTTTTTCATAACTAACTTCATAACCGGCAGGCACATTCTTTTCTACTACTTCATACTCGATTTCTGTTCCGTCTGCTTCGTACTTGTCTAAACCTTCAAATGTATGCTTCCAATTTTCACTAGCTTTTAGTTCGTGTTCTTGGATTACATCATTACTTCCTACTTTTCTAAGTTCTACAAGTACAGAATTTCCTACATCTCCTACCCATCTCTTTTCTACAGGGATATTTACCTTTTCTACATTTGTATTTGTAATTGTGAAGCCATCTTCCATTGTTCCTTCAATAGATGATATATATCCTGCACCAACAGATTTTTCAACTACTTCGTATTTGATTTCTGTTCCATCATCTTCATATTTTGGTAAATTTGTAAATGTATGTTTCCAGTTATCACTTGCCTTTAATTCATATTCTTGTAAAACATCATTACTTCCAACTTTTCTAAGCTCTACAACAACAGAATTTTTTGCCGGTCCTACCCATTTCTTTGTTACGGATACTTCCACTTTTTCTACATTTGTATTTGTAATTGTGAATCCGTCTCCCATCGTTCCTGTAACTTCTGATGTATATCCTTCAGGTACATTCTTTTCTACTACTTCATATTTGATTTCTGTTCCATCATATTCATATTTTGGTAAATTTGTAAATGTATGTTTCCAGTTATCACTTGCCTTTAATTCATATTCTTGTAAAACATCATTACTTCCAACTTTTTTAAGTTCTACAATAATAGAATCCTTCGCAGGTCCTACCCATTTCTTTGTTACGGATACTTCCACTTTTTCTACATTTGTATTTGTGATTGTAAAGCCATTTTCCATTGTTCCTTCAATTGATGATATATATCCTGCACCAACAGATTTTTCAACTACTTCATACTTGATTTCTGTTCCATCATCTTCATATTTTGGTAAATTTGTAAATGTATGTTTCCAGTTATCACTTGCTTTTAATTCATATTCTTGTAAAACATCATTACTTCCAACTTTTTTAAGTTCTACAATAATAGAATCCTTCGCAGGTCCTACCCATTTCTTTGTTACGGATACTTCCACTTTTTCTACATTTGTATTTGTAATAGTAAAGCCATTTTCCATTGTTCCTTCAATTGATGATATATATCCTGCACCAACAGATTTTTCAACTACTTCATACTTGATTTCTGTTCCATCATCTTCATATTTTGGTAAATTTGTAAAGGTATGTTTCCAGTTATCACTTGCCTTTAATTCATATTCTTGTAAAACATCATTACTTCCAACTTTTTTAAGTTATACAATAATAGAATCCTTCGCAGGTCCTACCCATTTCTTTGTTACGGATACTTCCACTTTTTCTACATTTGTATTTGTAATTGTGAATCCGTCTCCCATCGTTCCTGTAACTTCTGATGTATATCCTTCAGGTACATTCTTTTCAACTACTTCATACTTGATTTCTGTTCCATCATCTTCATATTTTGGTAAATTTGTAAATGTATGTTTCCAGTTATCACTTGCCTTTAATTCATATTCTTGTAAAACATCATTACTTCCAACTTTTTTAAGTTCTACAATAATAGAATCTTTTGCAGGTCCTACCCATTTCTTTGTTACGGATACTTCCACTTTTTCTACATTTGTATTTGTAATAGTAAAGCCGTTTTCCATTGTTCCTGTAACTTCTGATGTATATCCTTCAGGTACATTCTTTTCAACTACTTCATACTTAATTAGTGTACCATCATCTTCATATTTATCTAAACCTGTAAAGGTATGTTTCCAGTTATCACTTGCTTTTAATTCATATTCTTGTAAAACATCATTACTTCCAACTTTTCTAAGCTCTACAATAACAGAATCTTTTGCCGGTCCTATCCACTTCTTTGTTACTGAAACAGAAATCTTTTCATTTGGTTGATTAACTATATTTTTTAGAGCAATTTTATCATTTCCAGTAAAGTCACTTTCTTCAACAAAAACAGGTTCTGTTAAAGGTAAATAACCACTTGGTGTTTTTGTTTCAACCAGTTTATATTTATCTAAAACTAAATTTCCAATTTCTCCAGTTCCATCTGCACCTGTAGTAATAGTTCCAACCTTTTGGTTATTACGTACACGAATAACATCAAACTCAACACCGGATAATGGTATACCATTTTTGCCTGTTTTGTTTACTTTAATCTTATAAACATATCCTTCACCACCACCGCTGGCATCAGTAATTTTATAAGATGCACTATAACTAAAAGTTTTATCGCCATCTATAAGTTCTACTTTATTTTTAAATATTTCACCAACTACCGGTTCATAGGATATTTTAACTTTATATCTAATCATCATTCCCTTACCGGCAGGCCTATTTCCAATATCAAGCGTAAACTTATTTCCCTCAACTTTAAGTTTATCTTTATATTGTGCGGTTATATCTGATTCTTCAGTAAATAAGATATCCGTTCCTGTTGCATTACTAACCCATTTACCTTCAAGTATCTTAAAAGAATCCTCAATATATTGAACACCCGGATTCAAAAGTGTATCAGTTACCTTAGCATTAACCATTTCTTTATTAGTTTGATTAATAGCTATTTTATAATGACCGATAGTTTTATTTCCACTATCCATCCATCCACCTTTAATCAATTGAACTCCTGTAACTTGATGTGGATTATAAGTAACAGTACCCGCTTGAATAACTGTTCCATCTCCTTTTGCAGTAAGTGTTACAGGGATAACACCAGTTTGAGTTTGTGTTCCACTATTAATTTGAATATTAAAATAAAATGAGCCCTTAACACCAGAATGCTCTTCTGCATATTTTGTATAAGTAAGAACAACTTTCATAGGACTTTCATCAACTAATTTTCCATTTGCAATGATATTATTAGATGCATCTTTAATCTCAAAGTTAAATGGAGCTGACGGTGCAAACCCTACAGGCAAAGTTAGTGTTGTCGTATCTCCCTCTTTTACTTGATTATTTGGCAATGCATACTCTGCATTTACCCTAAATGCTTTCCAAGCGTCCATTGGAGCTGTAATTGGATTCCCTTCTAAATCTGTAACAAATGCTTTTGTTATTACATTAGAAGACAATTCTTCAGCATGTGATGTAATTCCGGATTGTAATACAATCGAGAAAACCATAACAAACGCAAGAAAAATACTTAAACTTCTTTTAATAAAATCCCTTTTTAACTTTCCAGTCATTTTTTCTTCCCCTTCCTAATATTTTTAAAAATGTAATTATTTAGTTTGGAAATAAATTTAAAGTTTAATTTATAGATAAAATCTACAAATAAAATGTTCCCCAACATTTATAAAAAGTCTTTAAATTTATATTAAATTCCTTAAAATATATAATTTATTACCCATATATAAACTATACCATCATTTTGTTTTAACTTTTAAATTTAGTTTTATATAATAAAATTATTACAGTTTTACAACCAAGGTATAATATAAATAATTATATCACAAAACTATAGTAAATTCCAATATTTAAAATAAATTTACTATTTTTTAACCCAATAAATTTATATTATAATACTTAACTTGTTATCAATAATTTTCAAAACTTTTTAATTATT
This sequence comes from Parvimonas sp. oral taxon 393 str. F0440, assembly GCA_000223315.2. Lineage (GTDB taxonomy): Bacteria > Bacillota > Clostridia > Tissierellales > Peptoniphilaceae > Parvimonas. The sequence continues at coordinate 444,339 of AFUS01000005.1, forward strand.
TTTAATATATTTTTTTGCAACAAAAAAGCTGAAGAATTTCTATCTTCAACTTTAAAACTAAATATTACTTACTACATTATCTTTTTAAATATATTTAATTTCTTCAAATCAAAAGGTGCATATCTAAAAGGTAAATCCAAAATTGTTTTATTTTTTACAATTCCTTTTTTATGGCTTAATAAATCAAAACCATATTTTCCGTGATAAGAGCCCATACCACTGTTTCCTACTCCACCAAAAGGAATATGATTATTTGCAAGTTGCATTATTACATCATTTACACAACCTCCACCATAAGAAATACTGTTAATAATATATTCTGCATTGTCTTTATTTTGTGAAAAAATATAACAAGCCAAAGGCTTTTCTCTTTCTTTAATTATATCAACAACTTTATCTATATCATCATACTCAATAATCGGTAACAAAGGTCCAAATATTTCATCTTTCATAATCTCATGATCAAATTCTACATCAGGAAATATTGTAGGTTCAATCTTTCTTTCATTGTCATTACTCTTTCCCCCAATCACATTTGACTCAGTCTTTATTAAATTTAAAAGACGTTCATAATGATGATGATTAATAATTTTCGGATAAGATTTATTATTTACAGCATCAGGATATCTTAATTCAATTTCTTTTTGTAAAGATTTAATAAGTTCTTCTTTTACATTTTTATGAACAACAATATAGTCTATTGAAACACATGTCTGTCCCGCATTTAATAGTTTCCCCCATACGATACGTTTTGCTGAAAGTTTAATATCAGCTGTTTCGTCAATAATACAAGGACTCTTCCCTCCTAATTCTAAAGATACAGGAATTAAATTTTCACTCGCTACACGCATTATAATTTTCCCGACTCTTGCACTTCCGGTAAAAAATATAAAACCATATCTTTGACGTAAAATTTCATCATAATCAAGTTCAGAATCTACACAGTAAATATATTCTTCTTCAAATGTTTTATTTATTATATCTCTAATAATTTTTGATGTATTTTTGCTCTCTTTTGAGCATTTTATAACAGCACAATTTCCTGCAGCAATAGCAGCAACCAGTGGAGAAAGCGACAAATTAAAAGGATAATTCCATGGTGCCATTATTAACACAACTCCATAAGGTTCTGAATAAACATAGCTTTTAGCAGGAAATGTTCCAAGACTTCCTCTCACTCTTTTAGGCTTACTCCACTTCTTTACTTTTTTCAATGCTTCACGAATTTCACCATATACTATTCCAATTTCAGTCATATAGGCTTCTGCTTCAGATTTTGAAAGATCCTCATATAATGCAGATAGTATTCGCTTTTCATTAGCTCGAATTACTTTTTCAAGTTTTTGTAAGATACTAATCCTATATTCAACAGATTTTGTAGTATTTGTTTTAAAAAACTCTTTTTGTTTTTCAACTATATTTTTAAATTCCATATCTTTATTTTCTATCATACAGCACTCCTTGTTTTACATATCCAACTTCGTATGCCAAACTCTTTAAAAATATTATTCTTTTAAAAAGATTTTACTTTTTACTTATATCGTTTAATTTTATATATCTTACAATACCCTCTTAATTACACTTCAAATTTCTTTTGTATTTTCTTATTTTAATCTTATCTTTCATTAGCATTATTTTTAATTCTTTTCCATTTAATCCTACTTCCAATAATTATTAATGGAGTACACAAAATCATATAAAGATAATAAAATCGATATTTTACAGTTGCTGTATATTTAACTTCTCCCGATATAGCTTTCATTTTTTCATCTTTTATTATTTCTCTAATTCTATTAACAGTTATTTTGTTTTCATCTGATAATAATTCTTTCAATACTTCTTTATCAGTAATTTCAAATACAGTATCTTTTATAAGTTGGCTATTTCCTAAATTATCAAAATAATAATATTTCCCATTTTTTATCCAAACAGAACCTATTACATTACTATTTATAGATTTTACTTTTTCCCAACCTTCTTTTTTGTCAAAACTAACTATTTGAGAATTTATTGAATACAATCGTCTTCTATTAAATCTACGTGCAAAAAGATATTTTTCATAAGAACTTAAAAAATAGATATTTTCTTCATCACAGAACACATTATCATCTAAATGCTTAATATTTCCCTTAAAATTATTTTCTCCAATTTTTACTTGCTTATTTTTTCTTTGATTATAAAAATATACTCCATCATTTGAAATGAAAAATAAATTACGAATATGTGAACTTTTATTTCCAATTACTTTATAAGGAGTGAAATTTTCGTCAAATCTAAGATTACCTTTAAAAACTTCTCCACTCTTTTTATCATAAAGCAAATCATCACCCTGCTCAGCTGAAACAACTTCCAATTCTCCACTATTCTTTATAGGTAAAAGCTCATCTTTATAATAAACATTATTTTTATCACAAAAATACTCTCCACGATTAGAAACCTGCTTTATAGTATTAACATCTGCATTTTTAAGCACTTTGCCTTTATAGTAAAGAACATCTCCATCTGTTGCAAAAAATAATAATTCCTTAAAATTTGAAATTTTCTTTTCGATTTCTACTTTGTGATATGGATAAATATAAGATTTAGGCTTTTTATCCTTAAAAAAAGCATGAACTATATGTCCAAAACCTTCTGAAAGATAAGAAATCTCATCATTTCTCTCAGAAAGCGGAGAACAAAAATAACTGCTTTTGCCATCAGTATAATATCCATTTCCAATATAAGAAATATTTTTTGGATTAAGGTCTTCAATTTTCACATTTCCAAAATAAACATGATTTTTATCAATTCCAACAACAGAAGGATGATAAGTATCACCTGTGTTAATTACACTAAAAGAATCCATATCCGCATCCTCTACAATATAATATCCACCACTTGGAATAAGTGCATAAATCTTATTATCATATTTATAAAAAATGCTATTGCCAATTCTCTCTCCACTTCTTTCAATATTTACATAAGTATCATCTCCCACGAGAAGCTGACTAAATGTAAAAAAAGCAATTGCTAAAATAAATAAAATTAAACAAATACCTAAAATTTTTGAACGAATACTTTCATTCTCTTTCCTATCCAAATTACATCATCCCTCATAGTTAAACTTATTTTATTCTCACTAATATCATTTTTTAATACTATCAAGATAAAAATCTAAAAGTTATTAAAAATTATAATAAAGCACAATTTTTGCTTTTTTATAAATAAAATTCTCAAATCATTCATATTTTTTTACTCTTTCAAAATGAGATTCTACTACATTATCCATTTGTTCGGCAATTTTATCAAATGAGCAATTTAAATCTAGAGTTTTTACACTTATTTGATTGCCATGCATCTGATATACATTATCCGGATGAATTGTTTCATCTGTCTTTGCATATAAAAGCATTCCGGATACTGTTTTATTTTGATTTTCAAATTGATAATCACAATTTTTTACATAGGTAAAAATTTGATATAGATTATTTGAGTGAATCTTACGTTTATCAAACTGCATTTGGGTTGTCTTCCCATAATATTTAGCATCAATAATCAAAATACTATCTTCATTCTGAATATATATGTCGCTTTGCATAATTGGAAGCATTTCTCTGACACCATCATCCAATGACCACGGAATTTGAGAAGCTCTAACAGATAATTTTGGATAATGTTTCTTATAGTACTCAAGTATAAATTTTTCATAAAGACGACTCATTCGTTGATCATCTAGAAAATCCATCATCTTCATAGTTCCATCTTTATTGGTTTGTATTAATCCTTTAACTATAAGATAACATATTGCAATCAACATTTGATAGTGTTTGTTATTTCTATTATATTTAAAATTCCAATTTATATATCTTATATTAATAGTCTCAACATCTCTAAAATATATCATTAATTTTCTAAGCTCTTTTTTCTTTTTTTAGATAATTTTGAAGTTAAGAGTGTTTCAACCGTTGATTTTATAATTCTATTCATTGTACTATTTACTGAAAAATCATCATAGGCACAAATTAATTTTTTCTTATCATACTATTATTTTTATGGATTCAGATATTTCTAATTTGCCTCTAACAGATGTTAACTCCTCTGTTTGTAAAATATACTCTCTTTCAAGTCCTCTTTTAATTTGTCCGGATATCCCTTTTATTAAAATCTCTGCCATTAATTCCAAAGTATTGTCAAATTTTTCAGTAGCTAATTTTTTATATCCTTGTTGATTAAGAACTCTAAAAGCATATGACAACATATAGTAAATATTTTGTATTGGAATCATTTAATTGCACTCCTAAGATTGATAATCCAATTATTTACCTTGGAAGGTTCGTCAAACCAATATTCTTTTAAAAGTGGAATTAATTCATATTCTACAATTCCTGATAATACTTTATCATCTATTTTATCTTTACTTAAGTTACATAGATAACTATGCCCAATACAAAATCCATCTCCCAAAGATTCATCACTTGAAATAATATCATTAAGACTTTTTACACATTCTATAAGTCTATTAAATTTATCATTTTTTAAGCTATTTCTATACTTAATAAATCCATCAGTTACAAATCCCGGCTTAATATCATAGAATGAAAATCTTCTTCTTAAAGCATAATCTAACATAGCCAAACTTCTATCTGCAGTATTCATCATACCTATAATATATATGTTTTTTGGAACAGAGAATCTTTCATCAGAATATAAAAGTTGTAATGATTGTCCACGCTTATCATTTTCAATAAGCATAAATAATTCTCCAAATATTTTACTCAAATTACCTCTATTAATTTCATCAATAATAAAAAAGTAATCATTTTTTCATCAATTTCCGCCTTTTTACAAAAATTATAAAAAGCTCCATTTTTTAATTCAAAACTATTTTTTGTAGGTCTATATCCCATAATAAAATCTTCATAAGAATAACTTTGATGAAATTGAACCATCATTACTCTATCAATATCTTTTACACCCATTATTGAATAAGCCAATCTTTTTGCAACAAAAGTTTTTCCAACTCCAGGTGCACCTTGTAATATTAAATTCTTTTTCTTTTTTAGAAGGGTTGCTAAATTATCATATTCTTCTTCTTGCATATAAACTTCTGATAAAAAATCATCTTTATTATACTTTTGAATTGCTTTTTCAAATTCTTTTAAATCTACTTTTTTCTCATCTTCATATATTAAATTTAATCTCTCTTCATCATCTGCAAACGAAAAACTTATTTTAGTATTATTTTTTCTTTCTTTTTATCTCGATTTACCTGCTCAGAATAATTCCATGCATCAAATGATAATTCTTTAAAGTCTTTCAAAACACTCCTAGAACTATTCAAATAAGATTTTAAACAATCTCCTATCATCAAATACTCTTTTGCAGAAAATTTTGATTTAATTAGAGGAAGTTGTTTAACAATATCAACCGGAATTTTTCCGGATTTATAAATATACCACTCATTTCTACTATCAAAATTTAAAAAAGTATCTGGTGAAATCCAATACAAACCCATTGTAATTTTACTATTACCATTACCTTTTATATTAATAGCTAAATCAAAATAATCTGAAAAATCCTTTCTTCGAATTTCTGAAGGGTCTTTTACATAAGCCAATGCTGACTCAAAAAATCCCCATAAATTATTAATATCATTATCTTCGCGATCACCTATAAAATAGTAAAAAGTTGCATTTTGAGGAGTTAGTAAAGGTAAGCCATCAAATGATGTTGGAATTTCTGATACAACATCAAACAATTCAGATATAGCCTTAAGTATTTTTATACGATTTTCATCCTTAATATTCTTGTTAAAAAGAGCAAATACAGTAAAAGGATCAATATCAACAATATTATTCTTTCTTTCTAAAGTTGGTAATTTTATACCTGCCATTTTAAAAACAGATTTTACCTTTTCTATAAGTTCTGCTCGACTATCCTTATACTCTAATAATTTTAATGCAAATTCTTCATAAAAATTTACCCAGTTAAATCGATTTCTTTCACTCATATTTCTTCCCTCCCAATATAAATTAAATTAACTATAATATTTCTCAACCAAATAAGCTTTTTAAAACTCTTTATTTTAATTATCTTAAATAATTTTATTTCTTATATTAATATCTTAATATATTATATCATATCTATCCACTCTTTTCTCTTTGTTTTTTATTAAAAAAAAGTTGCTATAATTGATTATTCAATCAACTATAGACAACTCTTTTAGAGTATTTTATTTAATTTATTTTTATAATGATTACTCAATATCAGCTATAATATAACAAATATCTTCTAAACTGCATATTCTATTATATCTCTTAGAATATTATCCAAAATCCATATACAAGAAATAAGAATATAAAATTATTTCTTCTTTTTCAAATCACGTCTTATTTTTACTAATTTATCTGCAATCATATTACGAGATTCACTCATCCTAAAAGAAGCAATTCTGCTTAATGTTCTACCATATAATCTGCTATGTCTTTCAAAAATTTTATCTACAGTCAAAGTCATTCTATCTTGGAACTCTTCTTCAAGTTCAGCAATATTTCTTTGGAAATTAGTCAATCCGGAAACTGTAAGTGTAAAATCAGAAGAATGTATAGCCAGTAAAACAACAGCAAGAGCTATTGCAAAATTATTAGGAATTGTCACATAAATTTTTTCAAAAAGTGGAATAAAAAATTCCATTATAACAATTGCTCCAATCCCAAAACCAACAGAAGTAATCGCACAAGTCCTTCCATTTATATTAAGTGGCATATCACTGTAATCCCACCATCTAGCATGAAATAATTTTTCAAGCACATAAGATGTTGGATATTCTAATACCATACTAGCAATAAATCCCATAATAAATATTTGCCACCAAGAAAGATGAGAAATTTTACCCATTGAAATAAGATCATAAAAAATCAATCCTAAAATCGAACCAAAACCATAAATCGGACATAATGGTCCATACAAAAATCCACGATTTTGCCATTTTCTCTGGTCGATAGTGCAGTATATACTTTCCCATATCCAGCCCAAAACACTAAATGCAAAATATGCATTCAAATATCTAATTAATTCCATAATACTCCTTTTAAAAATATAATTCTATAAAATAATCTTCTTTAATTCTTCTAAATCTAAACTATAAATAAATTATGTAATAAGCTCTGGAAACCGAAAGTTTCCTATTTAAGTTTCATCACACCATATCTTCACTTTACTATATTTTTTATTTTTCGCGTAAGCAAAAACTTTTGAATTTCTAATATAGGTAAATATATTTTCACTTAAATCTTCATCCCATATTGACTCAATCATCATTTTATTTTCATTATCAGGCTCATATAAAATATCCACATGGATTTGATAAAATTCTTCATCTTCATTTGGAAATTGTCTAACTAAAGAAATTTGAAACATCGGCTCATCTCTAAAAGTAGTAAATGTTCCTGTCTCAAATAAAATCATATCTTCTTCAAATGGTATATTGCACATCTGTTCGAATACATTGACAATTTCCTCCAATGAAATTTTATCAGTTATCTTGTCTTTCAAAAAATTAATTAGTTTATCCATTAATCTCCTCTTTCCTATCCCTATAAAACGAAATTCATTAAATAAATTTATGTCTAACACAATCCACCATAAAACATGAATACTCAGGATATAACTTTAATTTTCCCTCAGGTCTTGAATCTCCACTTTTTATTTTAAAAATCATTTCTTCAAAATTACTTTTATCCTCTTTCCAACTAGCAATAGTTTCCTGTTTCTCTTTTTCACTCTCATAATCTTCATCAGAAATAGCTTCACTTATAGCTTCTTCAAAATACTTTCGATTCTTTTCTTCAAGACTAAAAAATCTTTCCTTTTGATTTTTTAACCAAAGAACATAAAAATACTCTTCCCACTCTGCGATATAATAGTACTCAACACAATCTCCACAAAGATTTAAAAAAATGTCATACTCTTCAAGAGCATAATAGACATCAATAATTTGGTCTTCTGAAACATCATCTGTATTTAGATTATATTTTAAATCTTGTCCAGGTTTTACTTTCTCTACATAAGAATTTGCTTTTGTCTTGTTGCCAAGACACACTTCACAATAAGCCAAACACAATAACAGACGCATTCTATTAGGATAAACTTCTAGTAAGTTTAAAAATATTTCTTTTGCTTTTTCATATTCTTTAAGTTCAAATAAAGATACTGCATAGTTAAAAGAAGTAATATAATTTTCATCCATTTCTCTTGCTGTCTTGAAATAATTATGACTTATTGATAAGACTTTTTCATCTTTAGAATATTCATACTCACTAAAATAATAAAGACCAAGACCTGTATAAGTTTCTACAAATGGTGAATTTAAGTCTTTAGCTTTGTTCAAATACATTAAACTATCCCTAGAAAAATCATCCCAAAAAGCAAGATTAGTATATATTCTTGCTTTATCAATATCTCCTAAAGAATTTTCAAACTCATTTAAAAATTTCTTTAGAAATTCAATATAATCAAAATTTTCATCTCTTAATTCCATCTCAACAGAAGCAAGAGTACAAATAACATCAACATTCGATGGGCATTCACTTTGCTTATCTAAAAGATAGTTTTTCATTTTTTCGAGATATTCTTTTGAAGTTTCAAAGTCTGTTAAAAAAGATTTATTATATCTTTTTTCATATTCTGTTTTTAATTTATGCCAGTATGATTTTATTTTGTTTAACATTTTAATCACAATACCTTTTCTATTTATATAATTATACTTGCAATATTTACTGTATATTTTCAATTTTTCTAATATCCATTTATCTACTACATTAAGGCATTTTTATAAATCTATTACTGTTTCATCTATAAATACATACTATTTTATCCTACCGTTATCTTTTTTATCTATTATTTTATTAAGATAATAATCTAATGTATATAATTCACCTCTTGAAAAAATTAGGTGACTTTCAACCTATTTACTTCTAGTTTATTCTACCATTAATTTATAATTCTGTCCACAAGTCCAAAAAATTTAAGTTGATTTCGTAATAGATTTTTCATGTTTAAATTTGATTTTTATTATAACAGACTGTAAATTTAAGTTGGTTAGAGTTGGTTTATTTTCAACAAACAAAAAAAGGCTTATCCAAAACTAGCATTATATTCTAACGATAGTATTTGGAATAAGTCCTTTTTAACACAATATTTACTATTTATCTTCAACCATATAAATGATAAATCTATCTTTAGTATTTATCATTGTAATCTCAAAAGCACAGATATCAACTATATTCTATTTCTTATCACCTATTTTGTCTTCTTGAGCTTTTTCTAACCAAGTTTTAAACTCCCAACGAAGTGGTGTAATACAAATTTTTTCTCTAATATCATTTTGATACTTAAGGTACTCATCATAATTGTCCCATCTACTCCAAGCATCTACTGGTCTTTTTATCCCAAGTTCTTTTTCAACTACCTCCAAAATATACTTGTCAACTGGTATATGTAGGTACCCAAAAATATTATCAAATGAGTATACTTCAAGTATAAATAAATACTTAATAGTCATATTAACCCATTTTTGAACTTGCCCATAAGTAAGTTGTATTTTTTCTTATTACTTTCTTTAGTAATTTTATATTTTTCAATTTTTTACTTTTTTTAATTATTTTATCACATAATCCACGATGCCATGTATCAAAATCGTCCTGATTTTTAATATTATTTAAAATGTGCTTTTTATTTTCATTTTCAAAAATAACTTTTACCTCTTCTTTCAATTTAGATATCGCTTCAGAGATATCTTTTAAGTTTAATGTTCGACACATATCTCGATAAGCTCTATTAACTGCTGCCTCTATTAGATTAGTTAAATCACCAAAATAGGAAAACTTTAAAAATTTAAGAGTATCTTCATCAACATTGATTTTTAATGTTTTATCTTTTGTATTATTCATATTAGCATCTCCTATTTATATAAATATTTTTAAATAATTAGCTTTAAAATCAATACTGGTTAAATCAACTACATTTAACTCCTTCTACAAAAAATATAGTAATTCAAGCAAGTTGATGATTGAATATATTAGTAACTGGTTATTGTTCAAATGCCTTTAAAAGTGTATTAGCAACAATATTAGCCCCTGCTGCAGAAGAATATTCCGAAAATGATTTACCCTTATACCATTCTTCTTGACTAATGTTAATATTTTCAATCCAATATTCTACTTCAGAAATAAATTGTTCTAAATAATAAGGTTTATTTTGCTTCTTCAATTGCAAAATTATATATTTATTTATTGCTGAAACACCTATCGCCCCTTGAAGAACCGCACTATTCACGGATTCTTCTACAAATAAATTAGGCCACCTAAGTTTTAGTGCATCCCAGATTTTTAAATATATATACTGAATTTTATCAATTATCTCATTTAACTTATTTTCATTTTCCCAATCAATTTCAATAATTTTATACTTATTAAAATAACTTATTAACATTTGAATGCTTTTAACAAAAGAATTAAGACTTATAGTTTCATATGAATTATTAGTTGGGGTACCTTCCAAGAGTATCCTATTATACCATAATGAATTTTTATCATTATTAAGATTAATCGCTAATTCAACAGCTAAAAATTCTGTTTTAGCTATTGTCAAATCACTAGAAGAAGTTCTATCTTTGTTAATTATATTTTTCAAAACATATGCTAGAGAAGTATCCACTTTTTTTGATGTTTTATTAATTGTTATAAAAGTATCTACTTCTAACTCTTCAGTAGGTTTCTCGAGAATCACAACAGACAATTCGCAATTTTTTAAAGAATTGTATTTGTCTGAATCTTTTTTTTCTAGTTCTTTAAAAGCTTCTACTCTATGTTGACCATCAACAATATTAAGAATTGTATCTTCTGTATATTCTTCTTCTGAAGCACATATTATTGAAGTAGGCAAATAAAATGGATTCTCTTTTAAGTATTTTACAATATTTGAAACATGATTTTTGTTTACTTGCCTTTGATAACCAGTAAATTTAATATTATCAAATGTTCTAACCCTAGTATTTCTAACTAACCAATCTACAGTTTTAATATCATGTATGATTTTACAGTCACATTCTTGTTTTATAGTTTTCATAATTCTATTCCTCTTCTTTCGTATTATCTTTTTTCTTAAAATAAATTAACTTATTATTTATTTTTTATTAATATCTTTTTCCACTTTTATTATATCATCAATTAACTCTTTATATTCTTCTATTATACCATCAATTAAATAATTAGGTGAATTTTTTATATCATCAATTAAAGATTTAAATGGTACCGCTTCATTTACCACTTCATTTACAACTTTATTTATCAAATACTTTAAAAAGTCATTATCGTCCTTCAATTCATAAAGAACCTTTACTATTTCGCAGAATTTTTTGATTTTATAATCATCAAAATCTTTCATAAATTTATCTATAGTGGAACCTTCCTTGAATTTATTTATAAATTTATAAAGATCCTTCACTATTTGGCAGTTTTTTTTGATTTTATAATCACCAAAATCTTCCATAAATTTATATACCTCTTCATCTACATATTTATCTTTAATTTCTTTCTTTATATATGTTTCGCTTAAAAGTTTCTTTCCAATATATTCATCAATATATTTTTCACTATTTTCAATATATTCAGTTAATTTAAAAAAATTAGTATAATCATCATTCAATATATTTATATCATTTGATGACAGTATGTCTTCAGAATATTTAAAAAATAATTCATTTTTAATTAATCTCTCATCTATATTAATGGAATACACCGCTTTAAGTTGTTTATCTGCACCACTTAAAATATTATAAAGTCCTTCTACAATATTTTTTTTAAAATCTTGACGCGAATCATATACTTTGCTTTTATAAATTGTACTATGCTCAACTTCTCCCCATACATCATTTAAGAATGATTTAACTTGAACTTCAAACGAAAATTTCTCATCTGTTTTCTTGTATTTACATGCAATTTTATATATATCATGACCATTTTGTTGTCTGGTATTTGGCGATGGTTCAATTTCTATATCATTATTTTTTTTCAAATATTTTTTTAGATCTTCAAAAATTTTATTTTCATCTTCTTTAAAATAACAATTTATTCTAAAGCCTATTAAATCAGGTAAATTTTCGCGAATTTTTTCTTTAATTTCTGTATTATTACTATTATTATTAATTCCCCATTTATTTATATAATTTTTTCTTTCTAATTTTTCTTTTAAACTTTCCTCACTTTTTATACGTGAATTAATCTCTTTTGATATCATTTTTTTGGATAATTCTTTTTTTCGGATAATTCTTTTTTTTCGGATAATTCTTTTATAAAATCCTTTAAAATTTTTCTATTTCATTTCGTGTTTCTTGAAGTTTTCTTTGAAACTCTGCGTCTATAAAAGCATTCATTATATCTTCAATAAAATCCATCTCTATCTCCTTTTTTACTCTAATAAATTATTTACATTAAAATATATGCTTGTATATTAAACAAAAATTATTAATATAAAATTTTTGTACTATTCTTATAAATTGCTTCTTTTCCATCCTCTTCAATTCTTTACAACAACCCTTCCATTAATTCCTTAACATATTCTTTCAAATCTTTTATCTCTAAAAATGATGGATCTAAGTGACATAGAAAGTGCCAGTCTTTTGTTTCTTTTTTTCTGTATAGGATTGCTTCTCCATCTTCACTTCCGAAAAAGCTTCTATCTACTTCATAGCCTTTGTTTTCTAAGAAATCTTTTATCATATTGTATTTAGTTTCTCTTTCTTCAATATAAGCCTTTACTTCTTCGTTGTTAATTACATAAGCATCTATTTTTGAATATCCATCTATAACTTTATCTTTTGTGACTGATAGATTAGAAATTTCTTTCCAAATAATTTCAACATTCTCTTCAGAATTAAACATAAATCTGGATAGTGGTACAATATTTTCGTTATAGATAATTTCCATATAATCAGGTATATTTTTAGGATTAAAATATTCATATTCTATATTATCTTCTTTTTCTATGGCATATCCAGGTATTTTAGATACGAATTCTTTTCCTTCTTCTAAAGAATCAAATACTACTAAATCTTTTGAATAATCATTTTGATACAATTCCAATATATACATATATTAACCTCCAAATCTTAATAAATAATTCATCAAATACTAACTTTTTCCTTTGATTCTGATAATTTCTTTGATAACAAAATAAGTTCGGGGCTTATTTCAATTAATTCATCATTTACAACCACATAATTCTTTATATTTATATTTTCTAAGTTCATCATTTCTCTTAACTCATCTTGAATATAATGCATCTGAATACAATGTGGTGATTCATCAACTGTGGCAAAGATAATATTATGTACTTTTCCTGTTCTAATCATACCACCTATTTTTGTTATAGCCATATTAACATGAGTATTTTCAAGGCATAAATTATATATATTTTTAGAAATTTTTTCTAATTTTTCATAGCCCTTTGGTTGCATATATTTAAGACAAGTACCAACTATAATAATAGTCTCATCTATATCATATATATTACTAGTCATTACTTCTTTCATAAATTATCTCCTCTCCAACAACGCCACTGTCTCACAATGGAACGAGCGAACTCTATGTTTTCTATCTGTATATAAGAACATATCTATGAACACTTTAACGATTGGTAAAGCTATCGTAAAAAGATTTTAGACATGCAAACTCGGATTTATATTAAAATCTACTTCCATTTTCATCAATGGCATTCTTTTTCGCCCCTAATATTTCACCCATTGGTTTAACATCTATTTTGTTCCCAAACGAATACGTCTTACACCATTCTTTTACTTTTTCTATACCTTCTTTATCTTTTGCAGAGATTGTCCATTTTAACGGCTGAATATACTGTTCAACTAGTTCAAAATATTCCCTATCAACATCACCCATTCCTTGTCCCAAAACAACTACTTCATCAATATGTTTTAAATTTTTTAGGTAATCTTTTAATTTATTAGTTTGCTTTTCTTTTTTATTTGCAATATAAAAATCTACCAATGACTCATATTGCATATCTATATAATAATCATTCCATCCGCCTTCTTCATAGTAATACTTAATATCTCTAATCCTTTCTTCCTTTTCCACAATCGAAAGCTTTTTATCTTGCTCGATTTTATTTATCTCTTTTTCTTGGTCTAAGACCATTTCAGAATTAAGTTTTGATTTAAATATATAAAAATCCACACTCTCATTTCCAAAACCCAATATTAAATCATCATTATTCTGATAAAATCCATGAATATGAAAAACGGGCTTTGAATAATAAAACAATGATTCAATAGTAGATGTATAGTTGAAACTAATTATTTCATCAACAGTTGAATCAAAAAAATTGGGACAAAATATTGTTGATAGAGTTTTGATTTTATCCTCTGCCATTTGTATCATTTTTATTAATGCTTCTTCTCTTACTTGAAGTAGGTTAGCTGTATAATCCTCTACCTTCCAAATAACACTATCCCTATCATATTCATGATCAGAATTATAGTTAGGCCATTCTACTATTTCTTCGCCAATACTTTCTAAATCTATACTGGCCAATCTCTCCTCAAACGTTGACCAATCTACCCCATAATATAAATAAGCTTCTTTTGCTGATTCAAAGCATTCAAAAGGTATTTGCTCCAACTGATTCACAAAATCAGTTGTACTTGTTGGTAAATCAAAAAATAAATCAAATCCGTTTCCTATAATAAATAATTTTGCCATAATAACTTTCTCCCTAATATCTTTATTTATTAATTTTTATGCTCAGTCACATACTTTGCAATAGCAAACTAGTAATTACCTGTAGACTCATATCCATGTTGACTTTGCTATTTTTGTTATCTTCCTAGATTTCATTTATCACTGAGTAAATGTATTAAATACTTCTAAGTAGTTCCCAGATTAAAGAACATTTCACGTCAATTATCTGCCTCACTTCTTTCATAAATTATCTCCTCTCCAACAATGCAACAGACTCACAATGAACTGTTCTTGGGAATTGGTTGAAGATTTTTAATGTTTTTAGTTCGTAGCCATTTTGTAGTAGGATTTGAACATCTCTTTTTTGTGTTTTTGGATTGCAAGAAATGTATACCATTGTTTTTGCTCCGCAGGAGATTATTTTTTCCAATGCTTTTTGGTTTATTCCATCTCTTGGTGGGTCTACTATGATTACATCTACCATTTCTTTTCTGTTTTCAATTTCTTCTAGCACATCTCCGGCTATGAAAGTACAATTTGTTAATCCATTTTCTTTAGCTGACTTGTTCGCACTTTCAACTGCTTCTTCTACAATTTCTATTCCATAAACAGCTTTTGCTTTTCTTGCTACAATTTGTCCTATTGTTCCCGTTCCTGAATATAAATCAAAGACTACTTTGTTTTCTATGTCTCCACAGAGTTCAATTGCTTTTGAGTATAGATTTATTGCTCCAAATACATTTGGTTGGAAAAATGAAAATGGTGTTACTTTAAATTCCAAGTCAAATATTTTTTCTGTTATGTATTCTTTTCCAAAAATTATATTTATTTTTTCCGGAACAACAGCATCTGCAAGCGAGTCATTTTCAGTATGCACGATAGATTTAATATTTCCTTCAAGTTTCAATCCTAGAAGCATCTCTACAAAACTTTGTTTATTAAACTCACTTTGCGTTGTCGTTACGATATTTACCATTATTTCGCCAGTTGTCAATGCATAACGAATGATTAAATGTCTTAAAAGTCCTTCGTGAGTTCTCTTTTTAACAAATGGAAGATTTTTTTCTCTTACAAAGTCGATAATTGCATTTCTTATTATTTCAAAATCACTATGTACTAAATTACATTCTTTTGTGTCAACAACTTCGTAAAATCTATTCTTCTTATGCATTCCGAGCATTATTGGACTGTCTTTATACATATCTGCAAAAGTATATTCCATTTTGTTTCTGTATGCTGTTTTTAATGGACTTTCAAATATTTCAGGTTCTTCTGAATATACATCTTGAAAAAGTTCCTTTATCTGTCTTTGTTTTAGTTTAAGTTCATATTCATAAGGAACACTTTGATAGCTACAACCTCCACATTCCAAATAATTTGGACAAGTTGTGTTAGTTTCAAGTGGACTTTTTTCTAAAATTTCCAAAAGTTTAGCTTCCATATGTTTTTCTCTTTTTCTTCCAACGACTACAGAAACTTTTTGTCCTTCAATTCCACCTTTAAAATTTACTTTCTTATCTTCAAAAGTAAATTCGGACATATTTAGAAAATTGACTTTTTCAATTATTCCCTCTATATATTTTTTCTTTCTTCTTCCCATATATTACCTTTCTTAAAAGTATAATCTACTTATTATTCCTTATAATACTAAATACTATCATAAATAAATCTGGATTTTTTAAAGTGATATTATAACTTTTATTACCTATTTGTAACATTATTCCATCTTTTAATTTTGATAATGAAGTAACCTTATCAAAAGTTATATCAATTGGAAATTCAGTAGAATTATATATAATTCTATTAGTAGTAATATAAATAATCCCTTTATGAGTAATTCTTTGATTTTCTCTAATAACTTTTTTATCAGAACTACCCGTTCTAAAACTTAAACCTTTTGTGATTTTAACATTAAATCCTGCACCACTTCCTTTATATCCAGTAACAACTGATTTATCTTTATAAATATATCCTACATCAGCAAAATGACATTTTTCGCCATCAAAAAGCATTAAATTTTCAACATATAAATTAGGTAAATTTCCATTTTTAATCATTGTTTTGCTTTCTTTACTCATTATAGATTTTTCATATGATGCGTTTTTTAATTCCTTAACAAAATCAAAAATCCATCCAAAACCAAAAAGACCAAAAGTAAACAAATACAAAATTCCTTTTCCATATTTTTTATCCATAAAATGATGAATACCGGTAAAACCAAAAAGACCTATAATTAATAAATGACTATTCATAGCTACCTCCTAATAATTAGAAGAAAAGAGCGAAATAACTTCACTCTTTCCCCTAACTTATCTATTTATTTCTTCCACAACATTTTTTATATTTTTTACCGCTTCCGCAAGGACATGGGTCATTTCTTCCAACTTGTTTTCCTTTAACTACTGTAGTTTGTTCATCTTGTACATTTGTTGAAACTTCTTTTGCGGCTCTTTCTCTTTCGATTTCAGCTCCTGCAGGTTGAATATTGAATAATCCTCTTAAAACGTCTGCTCTGATTGATTCGTTCATTTCGTTAAACATTTCAAAGCCTTCAGCTCCGTATGCTCTTACAGGGTCTTGTTGTCCATAAGATCTTATACCGATACCTTGTCTTAATTGATCCATAGCATCTATATGATCCATCCATTTTCTGTCAACAACCATAAGCATTATTACTCTTTCAACTTCTCTCATTTGTTCTTCACCGATTAATTCTTCTTTTTCAGCATAGAATTTTTGAGAAACGTCAGTAATGTAAGATTTTAATTCTTGTTTGTTTAATCCTTTCATTTCTTCAAAATCTAAAAGATTATGTGGTAAATATGCATTTTCAATTGCCATTTTTAAATCGCTTAACTCAATCACTTTTCCAGTAGAATATTGTTCAACTGTTGCATCTATGAATTCAATCAGCATTTCTTGAATACTATCTTTCATATCTTCTCCGTCAAGAACTGCACGTCTTTCTTTGTAAATTACATTTCTTTGCACATTCATAACGTCATCGTATTTTAATACATTCTTTCTGATACCAAAGTTATTTGCTTCAACTCTTTCTTGAGCTCTTTCAATTCTCTTTGTAACAGTACCAAATTCCAATACTTCATCCGGGTCATAATTTCTATTCATGGCAAATTTTTGTATAGCTTCTCCACCAAATAAACGCATTAGGTTATCTGTAAGGGAAACGAAAAATCTTGATTCACCAGGGTCTCCTTGACGACCTGAACGACCTCTTAACTGATTGTCAATACGTCTTGATTCATGTCTTTCAGTACCAACGATGAAAAGACCACCTGCTTCAATTACTTTCTTCGCATTTTCATCAGTTTGAGCCTTATATTTTTCATATAAGTTCTTAAATACTTTTCTAGCTTCTAAAACTTCTTCATCGTTTGTTTCCCAGAAAGAATCCAAATTATCTAAAATGTATTGAGGTGTTCCATTTTTCTTCATTTCATGTTTAGCCATAAAATCAGGGTTACCACCTAAAAGAATATCGGTACCACGACCTGCCATGTTTGTTGCAATAGTAACTTTACCGAAAACCCCTGCTTGAGCAACTATTTCAGCTTCTCTTGCGTGGAACTTAGCATTTAACACATCATGTTCTATTCTTTTTTTCTTAAGCATTGCACTTAGTAATTCAGAAATTTCAATTGAAATTGTACCAACAAGTACAGGTTGACCTGTTGCATGAATTCTTTCAATTTCTTCAACAATTGCTTTAAATTTAGCTTCTTCTGTTAAATAAACTCTATCGTGATGATCTATTCTTATAACCGGTTTATTTGTTGGAATTTCAATAACATCCATATGATAAATTTCATTGAATTCATCTTCTTCAGTCTTTGCAGTTCCTGTCATACCAGCCAATTTTTCATACATTCTGAAGTAATTTTGATAAGTGATTGTAGCAAGAGTTCTAGATTCAGACTTGATTTCAACACCTTCTTTAGCTTCAATAGCTTGGTGCAATCCTTCACTATATCTTCTACCTTCCATAATACGTCCAGTAAATTCATCTACGATTAGGATTTCTCCATCATCACTTACAACATAGTCAACATCTCTTTGCATTGTATTATTTGCTTTTAAAGCTTGATTTATATGGTGCGCTACTTCCATATTAACTGGATCTGAAAGGTTTACAAGTCCAAAAAATTCTTCTGCTTTTTCAGTACCAATTTCAGTTAAGTTTGCAGTTTTATGTTTTTCATTAACTACAAAATCAACAGTTTCTTCTCTTAGCTCTCTGTTGTAAAAGTCTTCATTTTCTTCACTTGGATCTGCAATTCTTCCCTTTAAACTCTTTACAAATCTATCAGCAAGTGCATACAAGTCTGTTGATTGATCTCCTTCACCTGAAATAATAAGTGGAGTTCTAGCTTCGTCAATTAAAATTGAGTCAACCTCATCGACGATTGCATAATTAAGTCCTCTTTGAACAAGTTCTTCTTTATAAACAACCATATTATCTCTAAGGTAGTCGAAACCGAATTCTGAGTTTGTACCATAAGTTATATCACAATTATAGTTTTCACGTCTTTCATCATTTGAAAGTCCGTGTAAAATACAACCTACTTTCAAGCCTAAAAATTCGTGAATTTTACCCATCCACTCTTTATCTCTCTTTGCAAGGTAATCATTTACTGTTACTATATGAACACCCTTACCTGTAAGAGCATTCAAATATGAAGGCAAAGTGGCAACTAAAGTTTTTCCTTCACCTGTTTTCATTTCGGCAATTCTACCTTCGTGTAGAACAACCCCACCAATTAACTGTACTCTATAATGTTTCATACCTAAAACTCTATAAGCAGCCTCTCTAACAGTTGCAAAAGCTTCAGGTAATATATCGTCTAAAGTTTCACCATTTGCTAATCTAGTCTTAAATATTTCTGTATTATTTCTAAGTTCATCATCTGTTAATTTTGAATATTTTTCTTCGTAGGACATTATTTTATCTACGATTGGGTTTATCTTTTTAACTCTTTTTGCAGAAGAATTAAAAATATCACTAAAAAATCCCATAACTCACCTCTATCTAAAATATATATTTTCTCACAAATGATATTTTACCATAAATACACAAAATTTACAAATTTTCACAAAGAATTTATACAAATAATTTTTCCCGTTTTAATGTAAGATATTGACAATTTTTTTAAAATCTTATAAAATAATTTGGTATTCGTGTGATACCAATAGTAGCCTATTTTTTAGGCAGAGTAGGAAACTTGCATTAAGTGTTACAAGATGGGATGTTGCTTGTAAACGAAGAGAATTCTCGTGGTTAGTTTTCGCATCCACTGTTGGCATTGATTTTTGAAAGGAGAAAAATGAAAAAAAATAGGTTTACAACCACACAATTAGCTATATCAGGACTTATGATAGCTTTAACAGTTATTTTGTCTTATCAAAATATTTATTTATTCCCACCTAGAAGTGGAAGAATTACACTTAGATTTATACCTATGATTTTCTCAGGTATATTATTAGGACCTACACTTGGAACTATGATTGGTGGAGCTTCTGATCCATTGATTTATTTCATGACTTTGGGTTCTCCCGGAATGTATTTTCCGGGATATATGTTTACTAATATGATAATGGGATTTTTCCCGGGACTTATACTTGGAAAAAATATTGAAAAAGAAAGTAAACTTTCCATAATTTTAAAAGTTGCACTTATATCAATTCTTTCTTTTACAGTTACAATATTTTTAGACAGCTTTTGGCTATCTATCACAAGAGGTAAAGGATTTTGGTATTATGTTGCTTCAAGAACATTGCCAAATTTAATTCAAATGGGAATTACTTTTGTTGCAATTTTAGTTTTAACTACAAGAATAAAAAAACATACAGATAAAAATTTTAATAAAGAAAAATCATAAACACGAATTAACAACTGGCTGCAATTGCAGTCAGTTTTTTTGTGAGTAATTAATGTGTCTATAACACATTTTACTTTTGCTAAAGCAAAAGTATGAGATCTCCACAGTCGATTGTATCCAAATCAAGATTTGGACAATCTTTGCGTCAGACCTACTATAGATTATTTACAAGCAATAGTATTTCTGAAAGAAATTCTAAAATATTTTTTATGTATCTTCGATACATTTACTTTTGCTAAAGCAAAAGTATGAGATCTCTCCACTCCGTTTCACTTCGGTCGAGATGACGTGTAAGGAGCTTTACTATGCTAAGTATTTTGACGTGAATTAGTTAATTCTCTTTACAAGTAAATAATCTAAGTTAGGGCTAGATTCGCTACACTCAGCTTCGCTTCGTTTCGCTATGCTCAACTCCGGTCGAGATGACGTATTAGGAGATTTACTTTGCTAATTGTTTTCACGAGAAAAAATTACATTAATTTGAATAATAATATATTTGATTTGTTATTTAAACATATAAAAAATATAATGTGAAAAATGTAAAACTTTGTTCTATGTTTGTCAATATATCTATAAAAATGTATTGTCTTTAAATATTTTATTTGTTATAATATAGCTAGTAAGTTTAAGGAGGGAGCTATGAAAATTAATGTAAATTCTGAAATTGGAAAATTAAAATCAGTTTTACTTCACAGACCTCATAAAGAACTTTTAAACTTGACACCTTATTTACTTGATGAGCTTCTTTTTGATGAAATTCCGTTTTTGGATAATGCACAAAAAGAACATGATATGTTTGCAAACATTTTTAGACAAAATGGATGTGAAGTGTTCTATCTTGAAGATTTGTGTGCTGAAAGTCTTTATGATGACGGTATAAGAACTGCTTTTATTGAAGAATTTTTAGATAATGCAGATGTTCATGTAGAGAATGAAAAAAGATTATTAAGAGAATTTTTATTTTCTATCAAAGATAATAAAGAATTAGTTTTAAAAATGATGGAAGGTGTTAGAAAGAATGAAGTAGATTTAAGAGAGCCTTCAACTTTGAGCGAACTTGTTTCAAAAAATGATTTCTTCATTTCAAAACCGCTTCCAAATCTATATTTTACAAGAGATCCTTTTTCATTTATTAAAGACGGAGTAAGTCTTCATACAATGTGGTCCGTTACAAGAAGAAGAGAAACTCTTTTTGGAAAACAAATATTTGAACATCATAAAGAATTTAAAGGAATTAAAAAGTGGTATGATAGAACAGATATTCCTTCTATCGAAGGTGGAGATATCTTAGTTTTATCTGAAGATGTTGTTGCTATCGGTATTTCTCAACGTTCAACACCAATAGCCATTGAAACTATTGCAAAAAGACTTCTTACTGATGAAAACGGAGTAAAAACCGTACTTGCTTTGGTAATTCCAAACAACAGAGCTTTTATGCATCTTGATACTGTTTTAACTTCAGTTGATAGAGATTTATTCACTCTACATCCTGAAATCGAAAAGACATTGGAAATTTATTCATTAAAATTAGTTGATGGAAAAGTAAAAGTTGAAGTTGAATCAACTGATATAGAAGTTGTATTGAAAAAATATTTACATGTTGATAAAATTGACTTTATCCGTGAAGGAAAAGGTGGACTTTTAGATACACATAGAGAACAATGGTCTGACGGATATAACACATTAGCTATCGCACCTAGAGAAGCTATAGTTTATGATAGAAATACTATAACAAATCAATTACTTGAAGAAAAAGGAGTAAAACTTCATAAGATTGATTCAGGTGAATTATCTAGAGGACGTGGGGGTCCAAGATGTATGAGTATGCCTCTATTTAGAGAAAATTTATAATAAAAAGATTTTAATTAAAGCACAGAATTTCTGTGCTTTTTCTATGCCTTATTTTAGCACAAAAAAACAACGGATTTTTACCCGTTGTTTTTCAAAGTTTTTTATTAAACTCTTTCTACAAATAATTTTCCAACTTCTCCGTTGAAATCAACTTCTTCTGTATCCAAGCTGTCAACAAAAGTCAATTCAACACCCAAAGTTTCATTCATTATAAATTCTTTGTAGTTTTCAACTGCTTTTTTCAATCTTTCTAAACAAGCACATTTTATTCTAATTTCATCAAGAACGTCAAAATCAGCAGATTTTCTCATTTGTTGTATTTTTGAAATTATTTCTCTTGCAAAGCCTTCGTCAAGTAATTCATCAGTTAAAGTAGTATCTAAAATTACGAAAAGATTATTTTCCATTGTAACGTCAAAGCCTTCTTTTGCACTAACTTTTACGTCAACATATTCTTTTAAGATTTCAGTTTCTTCTCCATTTAGATTTACAAAAACAGATCCTTTTTCAAGTTTTTCTATAAATTCTTTTGCATTTGTTTCATTTAAGAATTTTCCAAATTCTTTAATTTTAGCTCCTAAAATTTTACCACAAACTTTGAAATCCGGTTTTAACATATAATTCATAAAGCCTGATAAATCTTTTTCGAATACAACTTTTTTAACATTAAGTTCTTCCTTAATCAATTCTTCTAAGTCGCCAATTTTTTCTTTTAAAGCAAAATCTACAACTATTTCAGAAAGTGGTTGTCTAACTTTAATCTTAACTTTTTCACGACTTGCACGACCAATTGTTACAAGATTTCTAACGATATCCATTTTTTCTTCCAACGCTTCATCAATTAGACTTTCATCACATTCAGGAATGAAATCTAAATGAACACTCTTCTTATCAGTTAAATTACGATACATTTCTTCTGCAACAAAAGGCGTAATAGGTGCAATAATCTTTGAAACCCCAAGTAGTATTTCATAAGTTGTATTGTAAACAGCCTTTTTATCGTCATCAACTTCTGTATTCCAAAATCTTCTTCTATTTCTTCTGATATACCAATTTGATAAATCTTCTATTACAAAATCAGAAATTGCACGAACAACCTTTGTAACTTCAAATTTATCCATATTTTCACTATACATTTTCAAAAGATTATTGAAACGTGACAATATCCATCTGTCTATTTCAGGTCTCTTATCGTAATCTACAAAGAACTCTCTTGGATCTATATCATCAGTTCCTGAATAAAGTTGGAAGAAATTGTAAGTATTCTTGAAAGATCTGAAGAATTTACTTTCAATTTCTCTAAGTCCTTCAACGTCAAATCTAGTTGGAACCCAAGGTGGTGAAACATAAAGTGAATAAAATCTCACTGCATCTGCTCCGTATTTATCAAATAATTCAATCGGATCAATTGTATTTCCACGGGATTTGCTCATCTTCTTGCCATCTTTATCCAAAATTAAATCATTTACTAAAACATTTTTATATGGAGATTTTCCAGTTATTAATGTTGAAATCGCAAGTAATGAATAGAACCATCCACGAGTTTGGTCAATTCCTTCACTAATGAAATCTGCAGGAAATAATTCTCCAAAGTTTTCCTTGTTTTCAAAAGGATAATGATGTTGTGCAAAAGGCATCGCTCCGGAGTCAAACCAAACGTCAATAACGTCTTTTTCTCTTGTCATTGTGCCACCACATTTTTCACATTTTAAATGAACATTATCTACATAAGGTCTATGCAATTCTATATTTTCGTCAATTTCTTCAATACTTCTTTCAGCCAATTCTTTTCTTGAGCCTACACTTGTGCAATGACCACAATCACATTTCCAAACATTGAAAGGAGTTCCCCAATATCTTGAACGGCTGATTGCCCAATCATTTAAGTTTTCCAGCCAGTTTCCAAATCTCTTTTCCCCAACAAAATCAGGATAGAAATTTACAGCCTTTGCATTTTCAATTAATTTATCTTTATATTTAGTAACTTCAATATACCAAGATGGTTTTGAATAATAAATTAAAGGTGTATGACATCTCCAACAATGTGGATAATTATGTTCAACCTTTTGTTTTTTAATGCCTTATTATTTTCAAAAAGATATGTGATAATATCAGCATCACATTCCATAACAGGTCTGCCTTCATATATTGTAGTGCTGAATTTTCCCTCCTCATTAACAGGATTAATCAACGGAAGATTGTATCTTCTTCCTGTTTGATAGTCGTCTTCCCCAAAAGCCGGAGCAGTATGAACAATACCTGTACCGTCTTCAACAGTTACATAGTCAGCAAGAGTTACAAAAAATGCTTTTTGTTTTGTTTCAATTTCAGGAATAAGTTGTTCATATTCCCAATATTCCATATCTTTTCCTAGGAATTTTTCTACAACTTCATAATCTTCTCCTAAAACTTTAGTTGCTAGATTTTCAGCTAAATAGAAAAATTCTTCTTTATATTTCACCTTTACATAAGTTACATTAGGATTTACAGTCAAAGCAACATTAGAAGGAAGAGTCCAAGGAGTTGTTGTCCATGCGATAAAGTAAGCATCTTCATCTTTCTTCTTAAATTTTGCATAAACAGTAGTAGTCTTAATCATTTCATAACCTTGAGCAACTTCATGAGAAGCAAGACCAGTTCCACAACGTGGACAATATGGTAGAATCTTTGCTCCTTCATACATTAAACCTTTTTTGAAAATCTCATCTAAAAGATTCCATACAGATTCAATATAATTGTTGTCAAGAGTGATGTAAGGATTGTTCATATCTACCAAGAAAGCCATTCTTTCAGACATTTTTCTCCATTTACTTTCATAAAAGAAAACTGATTCTCTACATTCCTTACAGAATTTTTCTACACCATAATTTTCAATATCTTTTTTACTTGTAAGTCCTAATTTCTTTTCAACTTCAATTTCTACAGGTAGTCCATGAGTATCCCAACCTGCTTTTCTCTTTACTTTAAACCCTTTCATAGTTTTATATCTACAAGTCATATCCTTTAGAGTACGACTTATAACATGGTGAATACCGGGTTTAGCATTTGCTGTAGGAGGACCATCATAAAAAATATAATTATCATGTCCATCTCTTGAATCTACAGATTCATGCAACAAATCTATCTCATTCCAATATTCAGATATTTTCATTTCTCTATCCTTAACGGACTCTTTTGAAAGTTCTCTAAACTTTGCCATATATACCTCCATTTTTTCTATAAAAAATCCCTAAGATAAAATCTTAGGGACGAAATTTTTCCGTGTTACCACCCAAATTATTTAAAATTAAAAAAATCTTAAATCACTCAAAAATCTTTAACGAGATTAACCAAAAAACTCCAAGTTGATACGAGTTTGCTTCATAAAATAGTTTGCACCTAACACTATCTCTCTGAGTTAATTCACAAGCTCCGTCCTCTTCATCATTTACTATAAAATACGAGCATTATTATACTATAAAAGCATAAAAAAGTCAAATATTTTATTCAATTCATTTAATAAACATTCAAAATAACTTTTTATTTTAAGCAATTTATAAAAGTGGTTTATTTTTCGATATTTCTCTTTTAATAATTATAAAATTATTAAAAATATTTATTTATATTAAATTTCTCTTATTAAAACAAGCTAATTTATGTTTGTTATTATATTTTTAAGGGTATTAAAATAAATATATCTTATACAATATTATTGGAGGTAGAAATGAATATTTATGATTTTAAAGTAAATGATATTGACGGAAATGAAGTTTCAGTGGAACAATTTAAAAACAAAGTTTTACTTATAGTAAATACAGCCAGCAGTTGCGGTTTTACTCCGCAATTTGAAGGATTACAAAAGTTATATGATGAGTATAAAAATAAAGATTTTGTCGTTTTAGGATTCCCTTGTAATCAATTTAAAAATCAAGATTCTGGATCTAATCAAGAAATTAAAACATTTTGTAGTATGAATTATGGAGTAACTTTCCCTATGTTTGAAAAAATAGAAGTTAACGGAAAAGACACTCACCCGTTATATAAATTTTTGAAGTCAAAAAAATCCGGCATTTTGGGAAATAAAATAAAATGGAATTTCACAAAATTTCTTGTAGATAAAAATGGAAATGTCGTTTCACGATTTGCTCCGACAACAGAGCCGAAAGATATTGAGCAACATATATTAGAACTTTTAAAATAATTTAAAAAAATGCATTGTCAAATAGACAATGCATTTTTAAATTTCTTTTCTATTTAATACAAAAATAGATGTAAAAATCATCAAAATTGTAAGTAATATTGTAGTTGTAATTGAATATTTATAATCCGAAAATGACATACTTTTCTTAATGAAATTAATATTGTCAGAGATTAAAAACATCGGTAAAAACTTAGCTATTTTATCATACATTCCAATTAAAAATTGTAAAGCTACTATTATAACCACAGTTGATAAAGCTCCAGCAGTATTTCTAAAAACAAAACCTGCAAAACATTCCAAGATTATCAAAAATAATCCAAATATCCAAATTGGTATTGACGCCTTTATTGCAAGTAATATCTCAACATTTTCTTTAAATATATAAGTTGTATATATGTTAAAGATTAAACAGTAAATAATGAAAGATACTGTCCAAAGTATAGATGCAAAAAACATTTTAGAAATTACAATTTGAAATCTAGGTAATCCCTTTGCAACTAAGTTTACTAATGTTTTTTTAGAAAACTCATTTACTATATAGTTACTGAAAATTATAGCTATAAATATAAAGCCAAGTTGAGTTACATTTTTAAAAAACTGTGTCCATGAATCTATAAAAGTAGGCTCTTGAAGTCCTTTAGCTAGTTCTTCTCCCAAAAATGATTTTAAAATTTCAGGAGAAATTTTCGCTGTAACAGGACCTAGAATTCCAAGAAATAAAAATATAAAAAACATTATAAATAATTTTTTATTTCTAATACTTTCGAGATATTCTTTCTTTAACAATGCTATAAATACTTTCATTTTATCACCTCTATAAATAAATCTTCTAATGAAGGCTTAATTATATTATAGCTACCAATAAGCAAATCATTATCCAAAACAGTTTTAAATATTCTATTCTCGATATATTTCAAATTTTCAAAAGAAGAAAATATTGCATAGCAATCATTTAATTCAACTTTAATATTATTAGTTTCAAATTTATTTAAAAATAAATCCCTATCTTCAATATTAAAAAATTCTACTGAAATTTTATCTTTTAACCCCATATTTTTGATGTCGGATATATTTCCATTTAAACAATTAACCCCATCATTCAATATCAAAAACTCATCGCAAACTCTTTCAACATCTTGTAGGATATGAGTTGAGAATAAGACCGTTGTATGCTCCTTAATCTTTAATAGTATATCCAAAATTTCTTTTCTACCTATTGGATCTAAAGCTGAAGTTGGCTCATCGCAGATTAGTAATTTAGGTTTATTAAACAGAGCCTGAGCAATTCCAAGACGTTGCTTCATTCCTCTGGAAAATTTTCCTATTCTCTTATTTTCATCTTTGAGTCCGACTAAATGTAACATTTCTTCTGTTCTTTCTTTAATTTCTGATTTTGATAATCCCGTAATTTCTCCACATAAATTCAGATACTCTTTTGGAGTCATGTAGTCATAGAATTCCGGAACATCAGGCAAATATCCAATAAATCTATTAGTTTTCGTATTTCCAAAATTTACTTTTTCATCAAAAACTAAAATCTCTCCACAATCAGCTTTTAAAAAACCTAAAATAATTTTCATAGTGGTTGTTTTTCCAGCACCATTTTTTCCTAGAAATCCAAAAATCTGTTTTTCTTTGATACTAAAAGACAAATCTTTGATAACATCATTTCCATTAAAAGTTTTTCTTAAACTATTTACAGTTAAAATATTCATTATTCTTCACTTCCAAATACAAAATATGAAATAGGTCCAATAGTTTGAATAAGAATTATCACACAAATCCATATCAATCTATTTCCACATCTATAATTTTGATGTTTTAAACAATGTCTTAATGCAACTACTAATAATGTTATATTTATAATAATAATTGGCAATAAAATTAAAAAATGTTCTCTTAAAAAGTCCATAATCTCCTCCTATTTATCCACAAAATTCTTTAACTTTTCATAAAGCTCTTCAGTTTTCTCATTAGTTCTCATATTAATATAAACCGGCTTTTCATTTTTTCTACTTATCTTTATGACCTTATCAGTCTTGTTGAAAATATAAAGCCTAACATTTCCTTCTCCTTCTAGAGAGAAATTACCATAAGATTTTTCTTTGGTAGCTCCACCATTAATCCTAATAGCTCTTTTTTTAGGAAATTTATCAAGCAATTCTAAATTTTCAATATCACTTTGTTTTATATTTTCTTTATAAAGCATTGTTGAAATTTTTACAGTATCTGAAATTTCAACTTTCCAGTCTTCTTCAAAAGTTAAAGCCAATGCAATTATAATAACAAATGCTACAAGTATATTCGAGAAGGCAAATAAAATTTTTCCTTTTTTATTTCCACGATTAATAACTGTATTACCTGAATTCATAGGATCAGAAACTAAAATCCTTGAATCATTCGGATTTTTATATCCAAAAATATCATAGTATTCATCTTGATCTTCAACAAATTTATCATCTTCAATATTACTGCTTATTTCCATATCAATTTTATTAACAGTAGATATAATATAAAAGATAAAAAATGTAATCAGTATTATACTTGCTACAAAAGGAAGAAAAGAGTATTTATCCATTTTTTGTAAATATATTAAAACTAAAAATAAAACAGAATATACATTTACTAAAGTAAAAATTTTATTTTGAAGTTTTATAATTTTAATTTTATTTATATATAAATTCTTTTCTTTGTTATCACTTATAACTGATATTTTAGACCTTCTCCAGAAAAGTCCCATAAATATCATTGCTATTAAAGTTGTTGACAAGCAAATAAACAAAATTAACTCCATATCAGAAAAAGTTCCAAAAATAGAAAATCCCCCAATAAAAACCACCAAAGGAATTAACCAAAGGAAAATTGGAAGTTTCTGTTTATCTATTTCTTTTGAAACTGTAAAATCCACATATTTTCTCGTAAAACTTGCAAAGTTCTTTTCCTTTTTTAGCTTTCTCATTTGTTTTATATATTTATTTGACAAAAATCCCAGAGAACCCAAATAAGAAAATATTATTCCGATAAAAAATAGAATTTCTATATCAGTTTTAGTAAGTAGTGGTAAAAATGAAATTATAAAAAACACTAAATGAAGTAATTTAAAACTCTTTAAACCTTTTTTTCTAATTTCTTGAACTTCCTCATTATCTACCTCATTTATAGGAATTGTAGTAAGTAAAATTTTCCCATTATTATAAGAAAA
Organism: Parvimonas sp. oral taxon 393 str. F0440; assembly: GCA_000223315.2. Lineage (GTDB taxonomy): Bacteria > Bacillota > Clostridia > Tissierellales > Peptoniphilaceae > Parvimonas. The sequence goes on from AFUS01000005.1 coordinate 474,204, forward strand.
TCCTTTCTTTTGAGAAAAATAACTTATAGCAAAAATCATCCATAGACATCCAATTAAAATCAAATCGTAAATCATACTAAAAACTCCTTTCTATAAGTTCAAGCAAGAACTCTTTTCCAAGTTTTCTCATCTTAACCTCATTAATTAAATTTTGTAAATTTTCCTTTATGTTTTCAATATTTTTTTCGTACATCTAACATATACAATCGAGCCTATACGTCTGTCAATCTCTATAATATTTTCACTTTTTAAAATTCCATAAGCCTTATTTACAGTCATAGGATTTATTCCAAAATCTTTTGCAAGCTGTCTAACAGATGGCAATTCATCTCCATTTTTTAAATTTCCCTCTGCAATTTCTTTTATAATTCCATTACAAATCTGAGTGTAAATAGGAACTTCCGACAAAGTATCAATAAAAAACATTTTTCTCATCTCCTTGTATTATATATTATAATACAGCTAATACAAAAAGTCAACAAAAAAGTTTAGCTTTTAAGAAACTTTTAATCTTAATTGCTAAACTATTCTAAATATTTTTATACCATTTCAACTTTGTTTTTTGATTTCCAAAGATATAACAACACACAACAAATTGTTATTAAAACACAAGATAAAATTGTTCCTTCTAAGCCAAAAATCGGATCATAAGCGAAACTTCCCTTTACTGAGCTCCCGATTTTGAAAATGGAGTAAGGAACATTATTTCCACTATTTGGTAATCCTAATAATATACTTTGAGTAAAATTCCACATTGCATGTAATCCCATTACCATCCACAAACTGTCGAAATAATATACAAGCATTGACGCAAAAACGCCAAAAATTAATATACAGTAAAATGGCAAAATAGACATTCCGTTATTGAACAAATGTAAAGCCGCAAAGAATAGTGAATTAAATATAATTGCAAAAGCCGGACTATTAGTAGATTTTAATAATCTCTGATACATAAATCCTCTACATAATAACTCTTCTGCAGAAGATTGAACAAAAACTGCGAAAAATAAACCAAAAGCACGAAATATTTCAAATTGACTAAATCGTAAAGTAAAATCTCCATTTATCATGGCAATTAATGCACAGAGTCCATTTAACACAAATCCTATAAATAATCCCCAAAATAGATTTGCCATATTATTTCCTTTAGTCTTTGTTGTTATTTTATCAATAATATAATGATTATTTTTAAAAATGAATAGTACAAAAAGAACTCCAATCCATATATCAATGAATAAAATATACATAATAAATGTATAAATATATACATCACCTCTAATTAATCCGGATGTAAATAATCCCTTAACTAACCTAGATATAAATAATCCTCCTATTATTTCGCTTATGAATAAAATTGCATAGCTTATTATACAAATCCACAATATATATAATACATTAACATACCATTTTTTATCCTGTATATTTTCCATAATTAAATCTCCTTTTTCAAAATTTATACTTATATACTTATACTATATATAATACAATTAAATTAAAAAGTCAACAGTTGGAAAATTAATAATTTTGACTGTAAAAATCCCTTTCACTAAATATAGAACTTTATAATATATATTATAATTATTCCATCATACCTTTCGTTATTTCACAATGAAATTTCTCCACTCCGTTTCACTTCGGTCGAAATGACATGTTAGGAGATTTGCTTTGCTTAATACTGTAATATGTATTTTTTATATCCAATTTTAAACAAAAAAAGTTTAGCAAATAAGACATAAAAATCAGCCTTAATTACTAAACTTAATTTATTTTTTATTTACTTTTATATACGATAACCGGAGTGTTGATTTGAACATTATCGTAAATTTGTTTTACTTTATCAAGTGGAGTATTTATACAACCATAGCTTCCTGATGTTTTGTATATGTTTCCACCAAATTTTCCATTTCTCCAAGTTGCATCGTGAATCCCTACACCTTTCCAATTTATCGGCATCCAATAGTCAACATGAGCAACATAATCATATCCTTGCGGAGATAATCCTTTAAGATTTCTATCTTTTTCTCTACTCCAAACTTTCATAACTCCTATTTGGGTTTCAACCTTTTTACTTACATCTCCGGTAACAACATCCGTCTCTAAAAGAAGCTTTCCATCTTTGTAAAACCACATATGTTGTCTGGTTAAGTCTATTTCAATATAGGTATTACCTATATCATCCTCTTTATCGTAGTATAATCCCTTGTGTATGAAAACAGGTTCGATAGAATCAGATTCATATTTTAACAGTTTTTCTACTAAAAGATCTTTTGTCTTATTAACATCAATTTGCCATCCATATATTCCATCTTTACCGGGAACAACAACCTCTCCTTTTCCGGTAGTTTGGAATTTTCTATCCATTCCAAAAGTATCATATTTTATAGCAAGTCTTCTAACATAATCTCTTGCCTTTTGTTCATCCGGCTTTAATTCACCATCAACAAAGGTAAAAATATTTGCCAAAATTTCCCCGTCTAACACTTCTTTATTTGAACCGATATTAAATTCATACTTTAATTTCGAAATTTTTTCATACTTTGAAAGAGCATCTTGTAATGACGGATCATCTTTTTTCAACTTTGGTTGCTCTGAAATTGTACTTAAATCAATACTTTCTTTTCTTTCAGATAAAGCAATTAAAATAGCTTCTTTTAATTTTTCCTTGGTTGTATAAGTTCCGGAAATTTCGCTTTGAATTTGATACTTACCGTCTTTATAAATAATCTTCGCATCTTCCGGATGTTTAAGACCTTTTAAAATTAAAGTATTTTTGAAAAATTCTTCAAATTTATCATTGTCATAACTTATATTTACTTCTAATTTAAAATCACGACTTGTAAAAAACGCTATAGGCCAAGTAAATTGATTTTGTAAAATTTTCTTGTCAGCTAAATATTCTTCATTATAATTAATCTTTTCAGGTTTAAAAAAATCACTTTTTCCATCAGCACGATTTAACTTAATAGAAACATCTGTCCAATCCTTATTGAAAACATCATCTATCATTACAAAGCTTACATCATTTCCATTTACTTTAGTATTAGGTAAAGCTATAAAAGAAAATATAATAACTCCCAATAAATAAATTGATAAAATCAATGCACCCAAAAATATTCCTATTTTTTTAAATAATTTTTTCCCTGAATCTGATTTTTTGCTAATTTTAATCAAAAAATACACCTCCATTCTTATGAGAATATATTAATAATAATTTAATATATACCATAATTTTAAGTATTATAATCATTTTATTTACTTATTTTAATATATCAAAAGAATAATCAATTAATATTATCATCTAATTTTATCATATTTAATTTTAAAAGTAAAATTTTTAAAAACTTGTATTTCCTTAATTAAAAGTTTATAATATATTTAGTAAGGAGGAAGATAAATGCTTAACATTTTTTTAATTTCCGACTCTACCGGAGAAACTGCGGAACAACTTGCACGTGCCGCTCTCGCTCAGTTCAACAACATTGAGTACACTTTTGAAAGATTCTCTCATATAAGAGAGTTTTCAGACCTTTCAGAGATACTAAACAAATGTAAAGATACTGAGAATTCAATTTTGTTTTATTCTTTAGTTGATGCTCCACTTTTGGATTATGTTAAAAAGTTTTCAGAACTACATTCTATAACTAATGTAGATTTACTTTCTGCATCTATTTTAGCAATTCAAAGAGTGAGTAATATGGCTCCCGGAAATACACCCGGCGCTCTTAGAAAACTTAATGAAGAATATTTTAAAAGAATTGACTCTATAGAGTTTGCCGTTCGTTACGATGACGGAAAAGATCCGAGAGGAGTTTTAATTGCTGACCTTGTAATAATAGGAATTTCTCGTACATCTAAAACACCGTTGTCAATGTATCTTGCAAACAAAAATATTAGAGTTGCAAATATTCCACTAGTACCTGAAACACCGGTACCGGAAGAATTATTTAAAGTTTCGCCTAAAAAAATTATAGGCTTAACAAACTCTCCGGAAAAGTTAGAAAGCATAAGAAAGGAAAGACTAAAATCTTTAGGTCTTCCTGATAATAGTATTTATTCAAATTCAAATAGAATACTTGAAGAACTTGAATATTCTAGCCGAATAATGAAAAAAATAGGCTGTCCCGTAATAGATGTATCAGCAAAAGCTATCGAAGAAACAGCTGACATTATCTTAAAACATCTGTTAAAAATTAATAAGTAATTGGAGGAAAAAAATGAGCAAATTTGTTTACAATTTTGATGAAGGCAATAAAGACATGAGAGCTTTATTGGGTGGCAAAGGCGCTAACCTTGCCGAAATGACTAACATTGGACTAAATGTTCCTTTTGGTTTTACTATTACTACTGAAGCTTGTAATAATTTTTACAAAAATGACGAAAAAATTTCTGAAAGTCTAATTGAAGAAATTAAAACTCATATTAAAGACTGTGAAAGCAAGCTACAAAAAAGTTTTTCAAGTACAGAAAATCCTCTATTATTTTCTGTAAGAAGTGGTGCCGTTATATCAATGCCTGGTATGATGGATACTATTCTTAACTTAGGTCTTAACGATAAATCAGTTATCGGTCTTGCAAATTCTACAAATAATGAAAGATTTGCATTTGATAGTTACAGAAGATTTATCCAAATGTTCAGCGACGTTGCTATGGAAATCCCAAAAATTTACTTCGAAAATGAACTTGACAGAATTAAAGAAGAAAAAAATGTAAAGTTGGATACAGAATTAACTGCTGAAGATTTAAAAATTTTAGTTGAAAAATTTAAGAAAATTTTTAAAGAAGAAACAGGCAAAGAATTTCCACAAGACCCAATCGAACAATTAATCATAGCTATTAAAGCAGTTTTCAAATCTTGGATGAATCCTAGAGCTATCGTTTATAGAAAATTAAACGGTATTGACGATTCACTAGGAACTGCTGTAAATGTTCAAGCAATGGTATTTGGTAATATGGGTAACACAAGTGGTACCGGTGTAGCTTTCTCTCGTAATCCAAGTACAGGAGAAAATAAATTATTCGGAGAATTTTTAATGAATGCACAAGGCGAAGACGTTGTTGCAGGTATTAGAACTCCGGAATCAATTGAAAAGTTAAAAGAAATTATGCCTGAAGTTTATGATGAATTCTTAAGAATTGCAAAAGTTTTAGAAAAACATTATAAAGATATGCAAGACCTGGAATTTACAATTGAAAAAGGTAAATTATACTTATTACAAACAAGAAACGGAAAAAGAACTACAGATGCCGCAATAAATGTAGCAGTAGATTTAGTTAATGAAGGATTAATTTCAAAAGAAGAAGCTATTTTAAGAGTTGAACCAAAGAGTTTAGACCAACTTCTTCACCCTATCTTCAATGCTGAAATGATGAAAAATACTCCTATTTTATCAAAAGGTTTAGCCGCTTCTCCGGGAGCTGCAAGTGGTAAAGTTTATTTCCACTCAAAAGATATAGTTGATGCAGTAAAATCAGGAGAAAAAGTAATCTTAGTTCGTCAAGAAACTTCACCGGAAGATATCGAAGGAATGATTGAAGCTGAAGGTATCTTAACTGCAAGAGGCGGTATGACTTCACACGCTGCCGTAGTTGCAAGAGGTATGGGTAAATGTTGTATCGCAGGAGCAAGTGAAATCAAAGTTGATGAAATCGAAAAAGTTATAAAAACTCAAAACGAAGTTATCAAAGAAGGAGATGTAATTTCTCTTGACGGAACAACAGGAATTATTTACAAAGGCGAAATTGAAAAATTAAATCCACAATTAACTGGAAACTTTAAAATCTTTATGGATTGGGTAAATGAAATAAAAGTTTTAGGAGTTAGAGCAAATGCTGATAACCCTAGAGATGCAAAACAAGCTGTTGAATTTGGAGCTGAAGGAATTGGACTTTGTAGAACTGAACATATGTTCTTTGACAAAGATAGAATTCCTGTTGTAAGACAAATGATTCTTTCAGAAAATACTGAACAAAGAGTTGAAGCATTAGAAAAAATTAGACCAATGCAAGAAAAAGATTTCTATGATATCTACTCTGTATTAAAAGAAAAATCAGTAACAATCAGATTACTTGATCCACCTCTACATGAATTCTTACCTTATGAAGACGAAGATATTAAAAACTTAGCAAAGGAAATGAATATCGACGAAGGTCATCTAAGAGATGTAATTACAGATTTGGAAGAAGTAAATCCAATGCTTGGACACAGAGGTTGTCGTCTTGCAGTTACTTATCCTGAAATATATAGAATGCAAGCAAAAGCTATAATAAATGCTGCAATAAAAGCACAAAAAGATTTGAATATCTCAATTACTCCTGAAATAATGATTCCATTAGTTGGAGAACTTGAAGAATTAAAATATGTAAAAAGAGAAATCGTTGAAGAAATCGAAATGACTCTAAAAGAATTGAACGAAAACATTAAGTACAAAATTGGAACAATGATTGAAATTCCTAGAGCTGCCCTACTTGCTGATGAAATCGCAACAGAAGCTGAATTCTTTAGTTATGGTACAAACGACTTAACACAAATGACTTTTGGTTTTTCAAGAGATGATGCTGGAAAATTCTTAAATGAATATGAAAATAAAAAATATTCGACTTTAATCCATTTGCAAAATTGGATCAAAAAGGCGTTGGTAAATTAGTAAAAATGTCTTTCAAACTTGGAAGAGAAACAAACCCTCATCTTCATGTAGGAATTTGTGGTGAACACGGTGGCGATCCTGATACAATTGAATTCTTAAATTCTGTAGGAATCGACTATGTATCATGTTCTCCTTTCAGAGTGCCAATCGCAAGACTTGCAGCAGCACAAGCAAAAATAAAACAAAGTAAATAAACTTTAACTAGAAGAAATATAAAAAATAATGGATAGCGAAATGCTATCCATTTTAATTTATAACAAAATTTTTACTTTTTATTTTTTCTTCTTAACTTTTGGGAAAGGTAATTCATCATACATTACATCAAATAAACCTTTTAGATACATTTTATCTTCCACATTATCAACCAAAAGCATTTCCTTTGCTCCCTCGTATGGCAATTGAAATTGTACCTCAGAAACATAGTCAATAGCTTTCTTTGTAGCTTTTACTAAAAATCTGTCATCATATATTCCACCTATAACTTTTTCTTTATAATAGATAATATACTCTCCCATCATAGCCCTATATTTTATATCTTCAAGTTCAGATAACTGTTCCAAAATATATTCTAAATATTCTTTACTTGATGCCATAATAACCTCCTAAAAAATTATATATAAATTTTTTAAAATTTTCTTGTTTAATTAAAAACTCATCATGTGTTGCAACTAAAACAATTTTATTCTTATCTTTTAAGTTATTTAAAATTTCAAAAACAATTTGCTTTTTATCTTCTTGCAAATAATTAGTAGGTTCATCTACTAAATAAACATCAGCATCTATTCCATTTAAACAATTCAGATAATATAGTTTTTTCTGCCCCATAGATTTTTTTGTTAAATCTTCATCTATAAAAAATTCACTGTCTAAAACCTCACTATTTAAAAAGAAAATATTATTATAGTATTCGTTTTTTCTAATTGAATCATTTATCAATATTTCACCACTATATCTTTCTGTTATTCCTAAAATATTTGTAAATAATGTTGTTTTTCCGGAGCCGTTTTCTCCTAAAATCAAATAAACATTTCCCTTTTCAAATTTTTCATTTACTTTTGTTATTCCAAAAAGGGAATACTCTTTAAGTTCCAAACTATCAATACTATCATTATTTTCATCTAATTTTTTTACATTTAAAAACTCATAAAAATTATTTATTATTGTCTTTTTAGACATATATTCTTTATAAAAATCTACATAAAATTCAACAGGCGTCCAGAAGTGAGAAACATATAAACTAAGAGCAAAAAATGCTCCAATACTTAACTTTCCCCTGTAAACTTCAATTCCTGAAATAATATTTACAACTAAAATCATAAAATTAAGACAAGAATAAGACAAAATATTATTAAAAAAGCTTTCAAATCTATATTTTTTCTTTGAATAATAATTATATTCTCTTGTAATAGAGTCAATTTTTTTGAATTTGTTATTATTTTCCCTAATTAAAAATCTGAATTTATATGCATCTGATAAATATTTCTTACATTTTTCAATAGTATTAATCCAATTACCTGTTAAGATTTCAAATCTATGTTCATATTTTTTAGTTAATAAAATAAAAATTGGAATTAATATCATAACTATTAAAGAAATAAGAACTGAGTATCTAAACATCATAATCAAAAGTGCAACCAAATAGACAAAATTTACAATACACAAAATAGGATTTTCAAATATAAACTTATTTATTAATTCATAGTTCTGTCCTAAATTATGATAAATATTACTGCTTTCTAACTTGCTCTTCTTTTCATCAAAACATAAAATATTTTTATACACAGTATTTAATATATTTTTATACGAATTTGTTTCACAAACTCCCAATGATATATCATCAAAATAAAAATAATTTGAGAAAAAATATAAGCGAAAACATTTAAAATAGCAAATAAAATCATATTACTTTTATCTTTTCCGATTATGGAATCAATAAATTTTTGAGATAAAAAAGGAGAAATTATAAACATAGATTTAACTGCAAGTTTAATAAAGGCTCTTTTATAAATTAATTTTTTATCCACAAATTTAATAAGTCTATACATATATCACCTCAAGCTAAATTTTTTAGTTACTATTTATTATATAAAAATACTTTTTGTAAAGTATTTTTCATCTATATATTTATGATCTATAACTATTATTGTTTTTGACTGCAAAAATTTCATAACATCGTCAAATATTTCATAAAAAAGAGATTCATCAAGTCCTGTACTTATTTCATCAAAAATATATAATTCACAATCCTTATACAATGCTCTGGCTAAAAGTAATCTTGTTTTTTCTCCACCTGATAAGGTGCTACTATCAAATCCGATGCTATTATCTGAATATTTTTCAATAACTTCTTCTAATCTACATATCTTTATTATTTGTTTCAATTTTTCTTTTTCAATATTCGATTTGAAAGTAATATTATCTATGATTGACATATTAAATAATTTATTTTCTTGAAAAACTGCCGATAAAGATATTGTTTTATTTTTCTTTCCATCAATTAAGATATTTCCTGAAGTAGGCTTATACAAATTTGTAATCAATTTTGCTAATGATGATTTTCCAGAACCGGTTCTTCCATTAATCTTAACTTTATCATTTTTATTAATAATAAAATTAAATTCACTTAAAATTTGATTATCACCATAGTTCAATGATACATCTTTAAATTCAATAACATTAAAGTTTTTCTGTAAATCAATATTTTCTCTTTCAAGCATTTCAAAAGTATTGTCTATTCTCTTAACAGAGTTTTTAAATGCTGAAATTTCTTTTTGATTTTCTATTATATTAAATATCGGGTCAGTAATCATAGATGCATATAAAATTATTGCAATCAACGCACCAATGGACAAATTATTTTGACTGACACGAATTCCTCCGATAAGAATCAAAATAGCCATAATTAGATTAAACAACAATCTTACAAGTGTTTGAGAAATATTTTTTATATTTACAATTTTTTTATCCAATTTATTTAATTTGCTATTTTCAGAAGTAAAATCCTTACTAAAAAATTTTTCTTTATTAAATAATTTTATATCTCTTGCACCAACGATAATATCAAATAATTTATTTATAACATTTAATCTCTGAATTTGACTCCTTTCGGAAGCAATTTCCGAACTATTTAAAATTTTTTGAATAAGAATCATTGATACAGAAGAAATAAGCAACATTGATATTAACATAATATAATCATATTTTATTATTATAATTGCACCTATAATAAAACTTGATATTGAGAAACCTAATCCAAAAACTAAAGGAATAATTTTATCATCAAGTGATTTTAAATCATCAATTATAGAATTAAAAACATTACTTCCCCCAATTTTTTCAAGCAAATCAATTTTTGTATTGAGAATACTTTCAATAATTTCATCTTTTATATCTCTATTTAGATTCAATTCAAACTTTGACCCAAAATTTATAAGAATTATCTTAAATAAATCAATTAAAATATATATAAGTGAATACAATATAATATATTTAAAAAACTCGACTGTATAACCAGTAGTCAAAGAATCTATAACTTTTTGAATTAATACCATAGGAAAAATGCTGAAACTTCCGACAATAATTCCAGATATAAATAATATAATTATTTTATGAATATTCTTTTTATACTTACTTTTTATCATCGCTTTACTCCTAATTTCAACATTTTATTATGATATTTCAATACTAAATCATAATTTCACTTTTATTATATCATACTAAAAAACTTTTTCAAAATAGTAAATTTTAAGGCATAAATTCATAAAAAAAGTCGGGATTTCCCGACTTTTTATGCTAATTTTGAATATTCTATTGCTATTTTACTTGCAAGTTTTGCGTTATTGAATACTAATCTGATGTTAGCTTCAAGGCTCTTTCCATGTGTAAGTTTTTGAACTTTATCAAGTAGGAAAGGTGTTGTGTCTTTTCCTTTTATTCCATTTTCGTCCGCTTCTTTTAAAGCATCTAAAATTGTCTTGTCAATTAATTGTCTATCCATTGAATATTCTTCCGGAATAGGATTTGCAATTACAACTCCACCATTTAGTTCTAAATCCCATTTAGCTTTTAAAACTCTTGCAATTTCTTCTTCTGAATTTATTTTACTAACTTTAAAATCACTTTCTCTTGTGTAAAATGCAGGTAATATATTTGTCTGGTATCCATAAACAGGAACTCCCTTTGTTTCTAAATATTCTAAAGTAAGTCCCATATCTAAAATTGATTTACAACCTGCACAAATAACAGCAACATTTGTATTTCCTAATTCTTCAAGGTCTGCTGAAATGTCCATAGTAGTTTCTGCTCCTCTGTGAACTCCACCGATTCCACCAGTTGCAAAAACTTTAATTCCTGCCATTTCTGCACAAATCATTGTTGCAGCAACAGTTGTTGCTCCATTTAATTTATTAGCAACAACATAAGCTAAATCTCTTCTTGAAGTTTTTGTTACACTAAGTCCGGCTTTCCCGATTACTTCAATTTCTTCTTTTGTTAGCCCAACTTTAATTTCTCCATTTATAATAGCTATTGTAGCAGGAATTGCTCCATTTTCTCTAACAACTTTTTCAACTTCAAGAGCTGTTTCAACATTTTTAGGATAAGGCATACCATGTGATATTATTGTTGATTCCAAAGCTACAACCGGTTTATTTTCTTTAATTGCATTTTTTACTTCTTCACTAACTGTTAAATATTTTTCTAATTTCATAACTTCCTCCAAAATTTAATAGATTTTTTTCACTTATATTTTTACTTACTGTATCCATAGATTGTGCAGTTATAAATCCTGCAACATTTCCAAGTTTTGCACATTCTAGAATATCTTTTTCATTAACAACACCAAAAATTATTCCACTCATTGCAGCATCACCACAACCTGAAGTATTTTCAATCTTTGGTTTTTCGTTTATCCTTACTATTCCATTTTCATTTTTATCGGCATATAAAATTCCCTTTTCGCCCATAGAAATAAAAACTTTTTTAACACCTTTTTCTAAAAATACATTCACAATCTTTTCTAAATCACTTTCATTTTCATAAGGAATGTCAGTTAATTCTTCTGCTTCATAAATATTCGGTTTTAAAAGATAGATGTACTTTAATAATTTCTTAATTTTTAAAGCCTTTTTTCTAGAAACACAATCTACAATTATCTTTGAATTAGGGCAATTTTTACAGATGTATTCAAGCACATCTTCTCTTAAATTTGTATCCATAACTATATATTTATAACTCTTAATTAAATCAATAAGTTTAGAGATAAATTCAATATTGATTTCATCCAAAACTTCCATTGAAGAAATGGCAGTAAATAAATCATTATTTTCATCCAAAATAGAAATATAATTTGACATCCCTCTATTTGTTAAAAATTTACTGTTTGAAAAATCCAGCCCAATTTTTTTCAAATAATCTTTAATTTCTCTTGAATAGACATCATCACCAAATACAGAAATAAATTTATTATCTATTCCCATTTTAAGTAAATTTTCAGCAATATTTTTTGCAACTCCTCCAAAAGAATATTCCAAAGTTCCCGGATTGGAATCTTTCATATTTATTTTTTCAAAACTTTTTGCAATAAAATCAATATTACATCCACCAATTACACAAACTTCTTTTGATAAATTAGAATTAATCACATAGGCTCTTCCGACCAAATATCCTTTTTTAATCAAATTTGAAATATGAACTGCAACAGACGATCTCTTTATATTAAGTAAATCAGCTAGTTCATTTTGAGAAATATAAGGATTTTCTTTTATTATTTCTAAAAGTTCTTGCTCTCTTTTTGTCATAATACCTCCTTAAACAACAGTTTATTATATTATATCAAATGTTTATATAAAAATCAATATTTTTAAATAAAATAATAAATGAAAAATAAGTTGTTAGGATATTTACTTTTAACGTCAGAATATTAAATAAAGTTTTCTCCCTTATACGTCATCTCGACCGGAGTTGAGCAAAGCGAAACTAATCTAGCCCTAACTTTGATTATTTACTTGTAAATAATCAATAGTAGGTCTAACATAGTCATTGTAGTCTTATCTAATACAATGACTATGGAGATCTCATAAAGCTCCGTTATGTAGAATTAGATTTATCTAGTTGATTATTACAAAATTAACTATTTAGAAAAGTTTTTTAAAACTTATTTTTGCTTATAACAAACAACCGTATTTCTAGAAAAAATTATAAATTTTTTTGTATGTATCTTCGATACATTTACTTTTGCTAAAGCAAAAGTATGAGATCTCTCGACTTCGCTCGAGATGACGTGTTGGGAGATTCTCTATGCAAAGTATTATGACGTGAGTGTTCTTAATTTATATAAAGATTAAAATTATTATTATTTATTTACCTTTAACGTCTGGCTATTAAACAAAGTGTTCTCCCTTATACGTCATTTCGACCGGAGTGGAGAAATCTCATAACTACTTTTTTAAAAGTAAACAAAGTTAGGGCTAGATTGACTGCGCTTGAGATGACGTGTTAGGAGATTTTCTTTGCTATGTATTATGACGTGAACTTTTTTATTTTCTATAACGTTTAAAAAACATATAAGAACCTCACCCTTCCACGATGCTTTGCATCGGGTGGGTGCCCGAGAACCTTGTTACTTCATAATAAAAACCTCACCCTTCCACGATGCTTTGCATCGGGCGGGTGCCCGAGAACCTTGTTACTTCGTAATAAAAAAAGTCCTTAAAATAAAGGACTTTAGTTAATTCAAAAAATTAAATTTTAAACAGCTTAGAATTTTTTCTTTTTTCTTCTTGCTGCCTCTGATTTTTTCTTTCTCTTTACACTTGGCTTTTCGTAATGTTCTCTTTTTCTATATTCTGAAAGCACTCCAGCACGTGCACATTGTCTTTTAAATCTTTTCAACGCATTATCCAAAGATTCGTTTTCGCCAACTCTGATCTCTGCCATGATATCCCCCCTCTCTTATATAGACAAACTGTCTTGAGAAATAACATAAATATTATACAACAAAAATGATATAAATTCAAGTAAATTCACTATATTTTTTCAGTATAATTGATAAAATTTATAAAAAATTTTAAGATAATTTTAATTTTAGCCCGGTGGCCAATTTAAACTACGTCCTGCAAGAACGTGAAAATGTAAATGCTTAACAGTTTGTCCACCGTCTTCATTACAATTATTTATAATTCTATAACCTGATTCATCAAATCCCATTCCCTTTGCAAGTTCGGAAATTTTTAAAAATATCTTTCCAACTACTTCAGAATTTTCCTTATCTACGAAATTACAAGATTCAATATGTTTTTTAGGGATTACTAAAAAATGAATCGGAGCTTGAGGGGATAAATCATTAAATGCAATTATATCATCATCTTCATAAATTTTATTTGATGGAATTTCTCCATTAACAATTTTGCAAAATATACAATCCATTATCTCACCTCCATATAATAAATATATCAAAATCAAAATAGATAAGCTCTATTTTAATTATTGTATATTATAACATATTCCAAATATCTTTACAATAAAACAATACTCTCACAAAAGCATATATTATCCATTTTTTATAGAAATTATAATTTATACATCATCCCAATATCAATAAGCTCTACATTGTCTTCAAATGTGAATTTTTCAAATCCTGATAAACTTGTAATCCAATAAGTAGCTTTTTTATATCTAAAATTATAAGACTTATTAATCAAATTGTCTAAAACATCTTGTTTAACTTTACTATTATTCCACTTAGCTTCAACAAATAAAAATTCATTTTCATTATCATAAGCTAACATATCAATTTCAGATTCTTTTTTTAACTCTCTATCTGTTCCCCACCAATTACCATAATCAGTTGGAATAAATGAAAATTTTGACTTTTTTAATCTCTCTTCAAAATATTCAATAGAGATTTTTTCAAAAACATCTCCCATATAATCATTCAAATTTTTTTCTATGCTTTCATATAAAACTTCTCCCAGTCCTATATTTATCATATTTAAGTTGGTTTGAACAAATTTATACCAAAATAGAAACATAGTATCTTTTATAACATAAATAGGTCTTTTTGTTTTTCTATTGAGTACAGGCGTCTTTTTTTCTATAATTCCAAGCTCTATAAGAGAATTTAGATAATGAGCTAAACCACCACTAACTACATTTAATTTTGTGGATATTTCATTTAGTTTACTAGCTCCTGCGGAAATAGAAAATAAAATATCATTATAAAACTTTGGCTGTCTTAATTCTTGTTTTAATAGATTAAGAGGTTCTTCATACAAACGACCATTTGGTTTTAAAAAAATATTTATTATATTTTCTTTTAAAGACAAATTTTCATCAAAAAATGTCAAATATTCTGCAACCCCATTAGTTAATCCAAAAACTATTGATTTTTCTTTATCTGAATATGAATTGACAAACTCTCCGGATTCCAAATAATTAAAAGCATTTATTTTAAATTGACTTGTTCTTCTTCCATACAAAGGACTCTTGTACCCTAAAACTTGTTCTTCCATAAAACTCATAGATGACCCACAAAGTATAAGAAATAATTTACTTTTTTCTCTATATTCATCTATCAAATTTTGTATTAATGATGAAATATATGGTGCTGATTCAGCTAAATAAGGAAATTCATCAATAACAAAAATTATCCTTTTATCTATACTATATTGAAATAAATATCTTAATGCACTTTCGAAATTACTGAAATCAGGTAATCCCTCTAAATTTCCACAAGTCTTATATATCGCTTTTGAAATTAAACTAAGATTTATTAACTCATTTGATTCAGTAGCAACAAAATAATAGCCCTCTTTGTCTTTTATAAATTCTTGAATTAAATAGGTTTTTCCAACTCTTCGTCTTCCATATATTACAGATAAGGCAAATTTTCCATTTTCATATTCTAAATTTAACTCTTTTAGTTCATATTTTCTTCCAATAAATTTCATAAAATCACCTCAATATAATTATAATATAAAACAACACGATATGCAATAGTATATTATTGCATATCGTGTTGTTGCATTTTTTTGCTTAATTAAATAATTTATTTTTTACAAAATATCAACTTGACACATTTTCATAGCTTCTAATGCTGTGTTATGACTTTGTGGAGTAACTCCCGCACAACATTTACTATCTACAATTAATTCAACTTCAGGTAAAAATCCTTTAATCATTAAAGTATTTACAATCACACAAATATCTGTGCAAATTCCAACAAATTCTATACTTTCAATTTGCTCTTTTTCGTTTAGGCTTTTTAAATACTCAACCAAGTCGCTAGAGCCAAAACCTGCTTTTTCAAAAATTTTACAGTTTTCTTTATAGATACCTTCTCTGATTTTCCAAGCGTCAGTTCCTTTAATACAATGTTTTATAGGAAGTTTTCTTCCCTCTTGTGTATTTAAGTAATTATCATCGTGAGTATCCATTGTATAAATAATTTCTCCGTCAAAGTTTTTAATTTTTCCTTTAATTTAGGAATCATATTTATAGCCTCTTGAGTTCCCAACTTACCATCAACAAAATCATTTTGAACATCAATAACAACTAATATTTTCATAACCAGCCTCCAAAAAGTTTTTTATAAAAAAATCTAAATATTTTAATCAAATAAATTATATACATTATTTAATCTTTTGTCAAATTATAAAATTTATCATTTACAATATATCTATAATATTTCAAAAATATTACACTCAAGATAAATTCATTTACGAATTGTGCAAATGCAACTCCAAATAGAGATAAATCAAAAACTTGTGTTAATATCAACATTAAAATAAGACTTAAGATATTTACCCCTGCCGTTGTTTTTAATAAAAACATATTTTTATTCAAACCTTGTAAAGCACATTTGTATATGTATGAATATGAACTACAAATATTTGCAACTAAGAAAAATATCAAAAATTTTGTAGCAATATTTTGTACAGAAACGTCATCTGTAATAAGTTTAGGTAAATATTCTCTAAAAATAAAGAATAATGCACTTCCAAAGATAAATAATATAGTTGTAATTTTAACTGATATTTTAGGATAATCTATCAAATTTCTAATGTTTTTCTCTCCGGAACTTATGCTTATCAAACTCAAAGTCGCAGAACCATAGATATGTTTAAAAGTAAATAAAAACATAATTAAATTTGTAATTATTGAATATCCAGCAAATTCGTTATTGCCTATTCTAATAACAATCATATTGAAAATAATGACAAAAATAGTTCCGTCAAAAATTTCCTGTATCATAATAGGAAAAGCTAATTTAAAATGATTAATTCCATTTATAAAATAGCTTTTTAATAATTCAAATTTTAAATTTAATTTATTTTTCAATACAAAAATGTAAATAAGAAGATTTACAAACATTGAAAAAACTGTAGTAAATCCGACCATAGTAATTCCAAATTTTGGGAAACCAAACTTTCCAAGAACGAACAAATAATCTAAACCCAAATTTAAAACTGAAGAAACAGTAGATCCTATTAAAATCCACTTTGTCATATTTGAAATTCTAAAATATGCCCCAAATGTAAATAAACATAGTTGTAATAAGACACAAAAACTCATAGGATATGAGAACAAAATGCCCTGTTCCAAAGTTTCCCCAGACAAATTATAAAATATTTTTAAAAAATATGTCTTTCCGAGCAACATTAATATTAAGAATATAATTCCCATAAAAATATTGATAGCAAGAGATGAAAAGAATTCATAATTTAGACCTTTTTCATCTCCCTGTCCCAGTTTTTCTCCAAGTTTAGTATTTATAATTATTGCAGTCGCTCCCAAAACTCCACTTATAGTATATAATGTTGAAGAAATCAAATTTACAGCATTAAATGCAGGTGTTGAAACTCTTGCAACAATAGCAATATCGGATAACTCCAAAATATAACTTAGGATAAAATTTACCATAAGTGGAAAAGCGAATTTGTTAAGTTCTAATCTTTTATTTTTCATTTTTCTTTTTCTTTAAATCAATTTCAAAATCGCAATTTTCGTCGGAACATTTTAGTGCATGTTTAAATCTGTTTTTAACTTCAACTAAGAATTTTCCACATTTTTCGCATTTTTTATCAGCTATAGGCTTGTCCCAAATTGCATAATCACATTCAGGATAATTTTCACAACCGTAAAAAACTTTTCTCTTTTTGGATATTTTTTCTATTATTCTTCCACCACATTTAGGACACTTTACCCCAGTATCTTTAACTTCCTTTTTTATATAATTACAATCAGGAAATCCGCTACAACCGATAAATCTACCGAATTTTGTCTTTTTGACAACTAAATTTTTACCACATTGTGGACATTTTTCATCAAGAACTTCATCTTTTATTTTATAATCCTCTGAATCCCCCTCAGACTTTTTCAAAAATGTTTCAAAAACAGCATAGAAGTCAGAAATAACTTTTTTCCAATCCTTTTTATTTTCAGCTATTTCATCAAGTTTTTCTTCCATTTCCATGGTGAATTTTTCGTTTATAATTGTTTCAAAGTTGGAAACTAAAAACTTATTTACATTTTTCCCCAAATCTGTAGGAATTATTTTTTTATTCTCAATTAGAATATAAAATCTGCTTGTCAAACTATTTATAATACTTGCATAGGTACTTGGTCTCCCAATTCCATTTTCTTCAAGTTTTTTAACCAAAGTAGCCTCTGTAAAATTGGCAACCGGTTTTGTAAAATGTTGACTTTGTTCTATTTTTTCTGCATTTATTACATCTTTAACTTCTAATTTAGGTAATGGTTCATCTTTAATATCACTTGAAGTATATATTTTTGAAAATCCGTCAAATAAAGTATATCTTCCATTTAATTTATAGATACAATTATTAGAATTTAAAACTATTTGTGTACTTTCATAACTTTCTGCCTTCATTTGAGATGCGACTGTTCTTTCCCAAATTAATTTATAAAGTTTATATTGATTTGCAGTTAAATAGCTTTTTATTTTTTCAGGACTTCTAAAAATACTACTTGGTCTAACCCCCTCGTGAGCATCTTGAGAATTCTTTTTCTTTAAATTGTATTCATTTCCTTTACTTGCATAGTTTTTCCCATAATTTTCGGTAATGTACTCGATAGCCTCTGCAACTATTTCTGATGAAATTCTAGTTGAGTCAGTTCTCATATATGAAATTAAACCGACAGAGCCATCTTTGCCTACATTAATCCCTTCATAAAGTTGTTGAGCAATACTCATTGTCATTGAGCTTGAAAAACCTAATTTTCTTCCCGCTTCTTGTTGCAATGTACTTGTAGTAAAAGGTGGTTGTGGTTTTCTCTCTTTTTTTACCTTTTTTACATCTTCCACGATAAAATTGTCTTTATCTGTTTTTTCTACAACTTTTAAAGCCTCTTTTTCATTTTTTATTTCTTTTTTACTATTTTTTTATTTTCATATTCTCCATAATAAAGTGATTTAAACTCTATATTTTGAACATTATGTATCCCTTCAATCTTCCAAAACTCTTCAGGAACAAAATTATCTATCTCTTCTTGACGTTCACAGATAATTTTTAAAGTTGCAGATTGAACACGACCTGCAGAAAGTCCACTCTTTATTTTTTTCCAAAGAATCGGAGATAGTTTATATCCTACAAGTCTATCTAAAACTCTTCTGGCTTGTTGAGAATTTACTAAATTCATATCTATTTTTCTTGAATTTTTTATAGATTCTTTGATACTTTTTTTAGTAATTTCGTGAAATTCTATTCTGTTATTTGCATTAATATCAAGTCCTAAAAGATAGGCTATATGCCAAGAAATTGCTTCCCCCTCTCTGTCGGGGTCGGTTGCAAGATATATATTTTCAGAATTTTTGTAAAGTTCTTTTAATTCTTTAATCTTAGACGCTTTTCCTCTTACATTTATATATTCAGGTTCAAAATTATTTTCTATATCTATCCCCATTTTGCTTTTAGGTAAATCTCTTATATGTCCAACACTTGCTACAACTTTGTAATTACTTCCAAGCATTTTGCTGACTGTTTTAGCCTTTGTTGGAGATTCTACTATAACTAAATTTTTATACAAAACTAACTCCTTACACAATCTTACTCATTGAAATATGTTCTATTCCAACTTCAACAAAAATATCATCATTGTCTTTAGTATAACCTAACATTTCATAAAAGGTCATTGCATGATATTGAGCTGAAAATCTAATTGTTTTCTTTTCATTTTCTTTTTAAATTTTTTTACAGTTTCTTCCATACTTATAAATAAAAACTTTCCTACTCCTTTTCCTCTGCAAGATTTCTTTACACAGGCTCTTCCAAAATAGACAATGTCTTTATTTATATTCATAATCCTTGCAGTAGCAAGAAGCTCATCTCCTTCAAAAACTCCAACATGAATTGTATCTTCTAAACTATCTCTGTCATCAACTTCATATTCAAGTGGGACTTTTTGTTCATCGACGAAAACTTCCTCTCGCAAAGCGAATGCCTTTTCCATTTCTTCGCTTTTTAATATTCTATATTCCATAAAAACATCTCCGTATAATCTATAAACTCTCTATATGTTATATAATTTAATTCATTTTGTCAATATATTTTTATAATTTCACAATTAAAAAAGTGCCAATTTTATAAAATTGACACAAAAATTTAATTTTATTCTATTATATATGCACTTACAATTTCTCCATAATAAGCTGTATGATAATCCCTGTTTGCTCCATAAAAATCTCCTGACACATTTTCAGGATAATTTTTTTCCTTTATTTCCTTAGGAATTGCATTTTCATCTTGTTTTTGTTTATAAATAACCTTACATTCCAAAGTTAAAGACAATTCTTTAATAGCTGGAACATCTACAATTTCAGATTCAACTAAAGTTAAATTCAAATCTTTAATTTTATCAGTATCTCTTCCTGACTTTGTACCACAAACTCCAATTATATTTTTATCAAAATCATTCAAAAAAATATTTACAGTAAATTCTCCACTTTCATCAAGTAGTTTTTTTGTATAACGACTTTCTCTAACAAATGCTGTAAAAATCGGTCTATTCCATTCTATTCCCAAAGTTCCCCAAGAAATTGACATTGTATTTACCTTTTCTTTTGATTTTGTTGTAAGCAAAACACCTTTTTCAACTGCTAACATTATTTCTTTCGCATAATCAAAAACATTAATTTTTCTTTTCATAATTTTCTCCTAAATTGCAATCGGAATATCTTTTATTTGTTCTCCGCATTTATAATTTTCTATTATAACATCATCTGATGTAAAATCGTAAAAGTTTTTAACATCAGGATTTAAAGTAATCTTTGGAGCTGGAAATTTTTCCCTAGTAATAAGTTCTTTTATAATCGGAACATGTCTATCATAGATATGAGCATCAGCTATTACATGAACAAGCTCTCCAACTTCCAAATTACATTCTCTAGCAAGCATATGAATCAAAATTGCATATTGACAAACATTCCAATTATTTGCTGCCAAAATATCTTGACTCCTTTGATTTAAAATAGCATTCAGCTTGTTCCCTGTAACATTAAAAGTCATACTATATGCACAAGGATATAAATTCATTTCTGATAAGTCTTCATGAACGTAAATATTTGTAATTATTCTTCTACTATAAGGATTGTTTTTCAAGTCATAAATAACTCTGTCAACCTGATCAAACATTCCTTCCTTATATTTATGTTTAACTCCAAGCTGATAACCATAAGCCTTTCCGATACTTCCGTTTTCATCAGCCCATTCATCCCAAACATGACTCTTTAAATCCTTAATATTATTGGACTTCTTTTGCCATATCCAAAGCATTTCGTCAGTACATAATTTTATAGCTGTTTTTCTAAGTGTAAGTGCAGGAAATTCTTCCGCCAAATTGTATCTATTTACAACTCCAAATTTTTTTATCGTATATGCCTTTGTTCCATCTTCCCAAACAGGACGAACTTTTTCTCCCTTTGTATCTACTCCGTTTTCGAGTATATCTTTACACATTGAAATAAATATATCATCTGCTCTACTCATAATTATCTCCTAAAATTATTCTACAATAAGAATAACATTTTTATTAAAAAAAGGCAAATTCATTAAAGTGTTTTTCACAACATATTGCTTATAGTTTTTGCTATATTTCAAAATATTTTTAATTTCTATATTAAAAATACTTGATTTAAGTTTTGTGATATGGTATAATACCTAAAGTGATTAATTTACAATATTTAAGCGAGGTGAATACAATGAAAAAGGGAATACATCCAGAATATAATAAAGTAGTTTTTATGGATACAACAAGTGGATATAAATTCATCTGTGGTTCAACAAAAACTTCAAATGAAACAATAGAAATGGAAGACGGTAACACTTATCCATTAATTAAAATCGAAATCAGTTCTGACTCTCACCCATTCTACACAGGTCGTCAAAGATTTGTTGAAAAAGGTGGTAGAATTGAAAAATTCAAAAAAGATACAATATGGACTAGTAAAAAGCAGAGCAATCTGCTTTTTTTGTTGCAAAAAATCATGGGCTTTAGGAGACTTCTCGACTATTGCTTGTTTACAAAAAATAGTATTTATGAAAGAAACTCTATAATAATTTTAGTATGTATCTTCGATACATTTACTTTTGATAAAGCAAAAGTATAAGATTTCCGCAGTCGATTGTATTCCAAATCAAAGATTTGGACAATCTTTGCGTCAGACCTACTTTTGTTTACAAGTAAACAAAGTTAGGGCTAGATTCATTTTGCTAACGCTACAGTCGAAATGACGGATAAGGAAAAAAACTTCGTTTAATAGCTTACCGTTAAATGTAAATCAGCTTACGAGTTATTTTAAAAAATTATAACAAATAAAATATTTAACATCATAAAACTTAACAAAGCAAAAAACAACAAAAAAGAGCTGTTTTCACAGCCCTTTTAAATTAGCAACCACCTTTTAATTTTTTACTTCTTATATAAATCTTTGGGAATTTATCATGCTGATTAAAATATCCCATAAGTTCAAAAAATTGAAAAGCTCTTTTCTGTTGATCAACGGTCATATTTGTTTTTTCTCTTATGAATTTTTTAGCCCTTTTTGAATAAACAAAATATCCGTCAGCATTTATATCCTTAATAACTATATCATATAAATCATAATACTCTTGCTTCATCATTGTCCCCTTTTGCAGATTGTATTTCGTACCAAGTTTTATATTTACCATTCAAAGCGATAAGCTCGTCATGTGTACCTGTTTCTAAAACTTTTCCATTCTCTATCATAACTATTGTATCACAATTTTTTACTGTGGACAATCTATGTGCAATAATCATCGTACTTCTACCCTGTTTCAAAACATCAATTCCATAATTGATTATTTTTCCGTTTCAGTATCAATATTTGCAGTTGCTTCATCCAAGATTAAAACTTTCGGATTTCTTACAATGGCTCTTGCAAAGCAAATGATTTGTTTTTCTCCAAGAGATAAATCTGAACCGCTTATCGCCAATTCATAATCTAAATTATCATTTCTTTTTTGTAAAAGATTTTTACCACCAACTTTTATAATCGCATCTAAAACTTCACTTTCAGTTATATTTTCTTCTTTAAGAGTAATATTATCTCTTATACTTCCTGTGAAAATATATGGATCTTGAAGAACTACAGCCATTTGTTTTCTGTAAGATGCTTTACTTAGTGTTTTTATATTTTGTCCGTCAAGTAAAATTTCTCCTTTTTGATTGTCGTAAAATCCTAAAATCAAATTCATTATAGTTGACTTTCCACTTCCGGTAGCACCTACAAAGGCAATAGACTTTCCTTTGTCTAATTTAAAATTAACATCCTTTAAAACAGGAACATTTTCTTTGTACTCAAAGCCTACATTTTTAAATTCAATATTTCCTTCAAGGTCAATTTCTCTATCCGTAGTTTTTTCTTCTTCTATTTCAAAAATTTTGATTATTCTGTCGCAAGAAACAAGTGCAGTCTTATATCTATTTATTTGTGATAAGAAATTCATAAAAAGCCTTAAAATTCTTTTATTATATTCAATTAAAATATACAAAATCCCTACACTCAATCCCAAGCCATTAATCTTTAAAATTGTAAATACTAAAACTATCATAGCATTTGTAAAAATCATTACAAAGTCAATTAAATTCCAAGAGAATAAAGCATTTAATATAGTTCTTTTGATATAATTTTTTTCAACTTCCTTATTTTCTTTTTCAAAAGACTCAATCATCAAATCTTCATTCCCATAGACTTGAATTACAGGTAATGATTTAATCGTTTCATTATAAATTGAGCTTGTAATTCCCTCATGTTTTCTTATCGTCTTAGTAACTGCTGTAAGTTTTTCTCCGTAATATTTAGTTACCATATACATAAGTGGTAAATAAATTAAAACAATTAATAGCAGATATGGACTGATATAAAACATAACAGTAAGCATCATTGCCAAATTCAACACAAAACCCAAAAGATCATTTAAAAGAGTTTGATATAACTCTTTAATTGTATTAGTATCTGTTGTAAATCTTGAAACCAAATCTCCGGCATAAGAACTGTCAAAATATTGCATTTTAAAGTTTTGCATATGTCTTATTAAACTGAATTGAATTTTATATGCAATATTACAAGATAGTTTATTAAAACAAATTCTTACAAAGAATAAAAATACTAAAAGCAATACATTAAGTCCCAGATATAATAGTGCTTTTTGAACAATAAAAGAATAAAAATTTTCCATATTTACTAAATCTGCATCTATAATTGAAGAAATTACAGTTGGTAAATATACATCAAGAAAAACTCTAAATACAGTACAGATTGAGCCTGTAAAAAACAGGAATTTTTCTTCTAAAAGGTAGGAAGTTAAAAATTTTAATTTACTATTTTTCATCTTCTTCCTCCTTATCCAAACTTTGATACTCAAATTGTTCCTTATACCAAGAATCTCTAGAAATAAGTTCTTCATGAGTACCTCTGTCGATTATTTCTCCATTGTCCATAACTAAAATCAAATCAGAATGTTCAACTGCAGAAATTCTATGAGAAATAATTATATTTGTCCTATTTTTTCTATTTTCCTTAAGAGAATTTACAATTTTACTTTCAGTATTCGCATCAATTGCAGAAAAAGAATCATCTAAAATTAAAATTTCAGGATCCCGATATAAAGCTCTCGCAAGAGAAATTCTTTGCTTTTGTCCTCCGGAAAGTCCAAGTCCACGTTCTCCAACAATAGTTTCAAGTCCTTTTTCTAAATTTTGTATATCTTTGTAAAAGTCTGCCTTTTTTAGAACATTTATAATTTTTTCGTCATTTTCTGCAATACTTCCAAACAAAATATTTTCTCTGACTGTTTTAGAAAGTAAAATATTTTCTTGACTTACATATCCGAATTTATTTCTTACTGACGTAATATCATAGTCTTCATAAGGAATATCATTAATAAAAATCCTATTTTTATCAAAATTATAAAATCTTAAAATCTGTTTAACTAATGTACTCTTTCCACTTCCACTTTTTCCAACTATTCCTAAAGTTTCTCCTTTATTTAACTTAAAACTGATGTCTTTAAGTGAAACTTCTTTTTCTCCGGGATAAATAAAAGAAAAGTTTTTAAATTCCATAGTGGAAAAGTTCTCTAAAATCTTATCTCCATTTTCTATTTCCGTCTTATCATCAAGTAAAAGATTTATTCTATTTATTGAAACCAGAGCTCTTTTATAAGTATTTATACAATCTCCAAGTCCCCAAAAAGACCAAGCTAAAGTTTCTCCAAGTCCAAAAAATACCACTAACTTTCCAATTGTAATACTACCATCTCTTACTAAAAATGCTCCGTAAAAAAGTCCTATAATCATAGAAATTACTCTTATAAAAGAGTTTGAAAGAAATGTTAACATCCATAGATTAGCTTCCATAAAAGCTAAATCAAAATAATATTTAATGATTTTAGAAATATTTTTTTGTCTTACTTCTTCATTTACATAACTTTTTATAAGTTTTATTCCTTCTATTATTTCTAAAATCTCTTGACTAGACTTTCCAAAAGTTAAATTCATTTCTTCACTTACTTTTCCAACTTTTTTACTTACTATATTTGTAATAATAGCTGTAAAGATAAAAGGAAACATAACCGCAATCGTCAGCTTCCAAGATAGGAAAAATACTAAATATGATGCACATATTAAAGGCATAAACATAGAATCACAAACTAATAGAATTCCAAAACTGAAATATTCAAATATATATTTAGTTTCATTATCTGCAAGTCCAATTACATCTCCTGCAGTATTTTTTTGAAAAAAGTCGGGAGATTTTTTTAAAATTTTTCTAAAAATTATATCTTTATAGTACATCTTAAGTTTTGCCCCCGAGCCAAAGACCAAATATGAAAAAGTCATAAAGCTTAAAAAGTTAATCACTCCCAAAAATATCATTAAAGCTACATATTTATAAATTTTTGTAACATCAAAATTCGGACTTTTAAACAAATCCACAATTGTTCCGGTTAAAGTTACTATATAAATTAAAATAAAACCACTAATTATATCAAAGACACAACCAAGTAAAAATCTGGTTTTTGCCTTTTTAAAGCCGTCTCGGACAGCCAAATAAATCCCCATTTAATCACCTTCTTCCATTTCAAAAAAAGCTCTTCAAAAAGAAGAGCATTTTTTAAATTTTATTTACTTATTTTTTCTTAAAAGTTGCAACTGATCCTCTTTCAATTATTCTTGAAGGTAGAATTGTAACATCTTTTAATTTTCTTCATTTCTAAGTTCCTTAATCAACTTTCTCATAGAAATTGCACCCATATCATAATATGGTTCTTCTATTGTTGTAAGAGCAGGTCTGTAAATTGAAGCAATTAAATCATCTCCAAACCCTGCAACTGAAATGTCTTGCGGAACTTTAAGACCGTTATCGTAACAATAACTAATAAAACCGATAGCTAAAGCATCTTCACTCGCAAAAACTACAGTTGAATTATTTTCCTTGATAAGTTTGAAAATTTCTTCTCCCATATCATATCCTGTTTGAACTGTAATATCTTTTGCATTTATAAGTGCCGATTTTACTTTTCTTTCTGCAACAGCTTCATTAAATCCTGCAAGTTTTTCTCTACCGATTCTACTTGTAATATCTTCGCTAATAAAAACGATACTCTCATGACCTTCATCTACAAGATAATTTGTCATTTTATTACAAGTTGATTTATAATCTATACTTACAGTATGTTCATCTGTATATTCGTAAAATTTATCAAGTCTTACAAAAGGAATATTTTTACTTTTCAACTTAAACAGTATTTCAGGATTAATCTTTTCACTAATCATAATTATCCCTTCAACCTGTTTAGTGCACATAAATTCGATAATCTTATGCTCTACTTCAATATCTCCGTATGTACTGGAAAGTAAAATATCGTAATTATACATTCTTCCGATTTCTTCAATTCCTCTAATAATTTGTGCCATATATGAAATGCCAATATCTTTCACAATAACCCCAATCATATTTGATTTTCTCATTACAAGACTTCTTGCCAATTCATTAGGCTTAAAATCCAATTTCTTTATCGCATCTAAAACCTTTCTTCTGGATTCCGGACTTACAGGTTTTGATTCATTCATAACTCTGGAAACAGTTGAGATAGAAACTCCTGCTAACTTAGCTACATCTTTTATTGTAGGTGCTGACATTTTATCACTCCTTTAAAATAAATATATAATTATAATTAAATCGTTTACAAACTTCAACATAATTATATCATAGTTTTTAATAAAATAAAACAGTTAAGGAAAATAAATTCACGAAATTTTCCTAAAAAACACATAATTTTCTAATAATAAAAAATTTTTCAAAATTAAATTTTCACAATAAAAAAAACTGTAAAATGATTTTCATTTTACAGTAAAAAATTTTACTTTTTAATTTTAATATATAAGCTGTAAAAAATAGCAGAAATAATCAATGCAACAAAACATATCCCGATTTCTATTCCTACATAATTAACCAAAGCTTTATTAACAGGTAAAAATCCTCCTGTCAAATCAGAAAATACAGGATAATTAAAAGTATTTTTCCACTTCCATAGATAAGAAAAAACTAAACTTAACCCAAACTGACTTATTATCAATATAATATTAATAGCAAAAGAAATCATAGCCTTTCCAATTATAAAACTCGTCTTTTTCATTGGAAGTGTAAATAAAAATCCCTTATGATAATAAAAATCTAAATAAGTTGTTATAAAGAAGTAAGATAGAGCCATCAAAAAAATTACAGCTAGAATATACTTTATATTATTATATTCAAGCAAAACACCGTCTAAAGGGGCTTCTTCATATTGAAAAGTTCCATTTGCTTTTATTACTTCGGATAACCTTTCTTTTTCGTGATTAGCATAACTTTTTGACATAGAAAAATTTATTTCATTTTCTTTGATTTCAATGATTTTTTCGTACATCAAAATTGCACTTTCCATATAGCCTCTATCGTCTCCGCTGTGCTTTAGTTTTAAAGTCTTTTCTGATATTTCAAGAGATTTTTTTAATAAATCCATTTTTTCTTCATCAGCAGAATACCTACAAGGTGACTTTCCGTCAGCAGGATATAAAATTTCTCCTATTTCTTTTTTTATCATAAGTAATTCATGCTTTTTATCGGCATCGACTTGCTGATAATTTAAATAATTTTTATAAAACAGAGAAGCTAATAAAACTAATATAACTCCTAAAATTACTACAAATATTCTACTTCTTATAAATTTTTTACATTCTAATATCAAAGTATTCATAACATTCACCTACTCAGCAAACAGTCTTTGATACATCTGTTCAGACGCATTTATATGCTCTCTTATTTTAATTAATTTTATGCCTTTATCCTGTATTGCCTTAATTGCATCGTCAAAAGAATTCTTTTTAAATTGACAAATAATCATACCTTTTTCAATTTCGGCACTTACTACAAATGGAGATAAAATTTCTAAAGTTTGATCATTTGAAGTAGTATCAATGGCATAGATTAAAAATTCGTCTTCTACAATTTTTTTGACAATTTTTTTATCCTTTATGAATAAAAGATTATCGGTTAATTGACTAATTTCTCCTAAAAAATGTGTAGATAAAATTACCAGAGTTCCCCTTTCTGATATTTCCTTTAACATAACTCTAAGCTCTATTTGACTGCTAGGATCAAGTCCGTTAAAAGGTTCGTCAAGCAATAAAACTTCAGGATTATTAATAAGAGCAATAGCTAAAAGTAATCTCTGCTTCATTCCCAAAGAATAAGTCTTTACAGCTCTTTTATAAAATTTTTCAATCTTTGTTAAACTTACAATTTCTTTTATTCTAGTCTTAGGCAATTTTTGTATATTTGCGACAAATTTCAAATGATCAAGTCCTGTTAAATTAGGAAATAAAATACTTGCATCCTGTAAATACGACAATTTTTTAAAAATTGCATTATCTCTATTATCTATCCCATTTACAGTAATCTGTCCGGATTGATAGCTAATCAAATTTGTAATACAATCTAAAAGAGTAGTCTTTCCGGTTCCATTAGGTGCAACCAAAGCCCAAACCTCTGCATTTTCAAGTTCTAAAGACAAATCATTTAAAACTACATTCTCTCCATATCTTTTAGTAAGATTTTTTATACACAAACTAGGCATATCCATTCCTCCTTCTATCTTGAATAAAAGCTATACAAATCAATAAAATTGTTAAAATACAAATTCCAATTGCTAAAATTTTACAAGATTTATCAAAACTATAAGTAATGGTTTTAGATAAAATATTTATACTGCCATCTGCAATTTTCCCAACTCTCCAGTATGAAAACGGATTATACCATTTATTAAACATCTGTAAAGTCGCTATCAGTCCAAAGGATAAAATAACGGATTTTACACTTGATTTTACAAAAGTTGAAATTGCACTTGTAACAAGGAAAATAAATATTCCATAGAGCAAAAACAAAATCAAACTTTTTGTTAAAACATCAGATATTGGAACAATCTTATATCCAAAACTCATAAGTGAAAAATAATCACTTTTTACAATATAAGTTGTAATCGGATACTTAAAAGATGATGACCCGTTTATTAAAAATTCTATTCCAAAAAATATTGTAGGTATCAACAGTCCAAGTATAATCGTTAAAATTCCACCTGTGAAAAGTCCCGACGATACAATCCTAAATTTACTTGCCCCTGATGTCCTTAAAAATCTAATTGTTTTATTTTGACTCTCCTCAAGTTTTGAAAATAGAATTCCAAAAGTTACTACAATTATAAAAGTATAGATTAACATCAAATTATTTGTAAAAAAATCCCATAATCTATGTGAAGTTCCAACTAATGTTTTTTTGCTATGATAATCAAGAAGATTACTTTCTTCTGAAGTTCTAGGTTGATCAAATTCTGTTCTCTGTATATTCGAAGGATGAGCTGATGGAATATTATTTTCCTTTAAATACTTCAATATTTCGTATGTTATCTCTACTGTCAACTGATCTACAGTATAACTTACTCCCTTTTTTACAAATCCTTTTGAAATAAAATTTCCGTTGGGATCTAAAAAATGTTTTAATTCATCTTCATATAATACCTGCCAATTTTCATTTTTAATATTTTGGATTATTTCTTCATAACCCTTTATAATTTTAATTTTTCTTTTTTTATATTATTTAATTCTGTTTTTTCTTCATCTGAAATATTACTGCTTTCTAAATCTTTATCCACCTCTTTAATGTCCTGTTTAAATATATCTATAACTCTTTCTCTGCTAAAAATTTGTTCTTCCTTATTTTTATTATTTTCAATTTTTGAAATAGAAGATATAACAGTTCCAATAATTATAATTATAATAAGGAATAGAATATTCTTTTTCTGTTTAATAAAATACTTAAAAAACAAATTACACATAGCTACCTCCAAAGCAAAACGCAACAAAAAAACATTTTATATAAAATACATTTCAGAAAATCAATTTATCTATTTACTTTCTATCCTAGGTAAATCGTTACCACAAGAATATCATAATTGTTATTTTTTGTCAAATATTATACATATTTTCGAGTTATTTTATCTTGAATAAAAGCTATACAAATCAATAAAATTGTTAAAATACAAATTCCAATTGCTAAAATTTTACAAGATTTGTTAAAACTATAAGTAATAGTTTTAGATAAAATATTTATACTTCCGTCAGCAATTTTTCCAACTCTCCAATATGAAAACGGATTATACCATTTATTAAACATCTGTAAAGTCGCTATAAGCCCAAAGGATAAAATAACGGATTTTACACTTGATTTTACAAAAGTTGAAATTGCACTTGTAAATAGGAAAATAAATAGTCCATAGAGTAAAAACAAAATCAAACTTTTTATTAAAACATCAGATATTGGAACAATCTTATATCCAAAACTCATAAGTGAAAAATAATCGCTTTTTACAATATAAGTTGTTATCGGATATTTAAAAGATGATGAACCACTTATTAAAAATTCTATTCCAAAAAATATTGCGGGTATCAATAGTCCAAGTATAATCGTTAAAATTCCACCTGTGAAAAGCCCCGACGATACAATCCTAAATTTACTTGCACCCGATGTCCTTAAAAATCTAATTGTTTTATTTTGACTTTCCTCCAGTTTTGAAAAGAGAATTCCAAAAGTTACTACAATTATAAAAGTATAGATTAGTACTAAATTATTTGTAAAAAAGTCCCATAATCTGTGGGATGTTCCTATTAAAGTCTTTTTGCTATAATAGTCTAGAGCTTTATTTTCTTCTGAAGATCTCGGTTGGTCAAATTCTGTTCTCTGCAAAAACAAAGGAAGTGCTGAAGGAATATTATGTTTTTTTAGATATGTTAAAGTTTCAAATGTAATTTCTATAGTTGTCTCATTTACATTATAGTTATTACCTATTTGAATAGAAGCAAATCTCCCTTCGGGATCTTTGAGATGCTTTAAACTGTCATCATATAAATACTGCCAATTTGAATTTTCAATACTTTCTATATATTCTTTACTTTCTTCTATATATTTAGGGATAATTTCCTGATATTTTTCTATTAATTCCTTATCTTCTTCTGAGATATTATCCTTTTCAAGTTCATTTTTATAATGCTCCAGTTCATTTTTATATTCTTCGATATTTCTTTTACATCTTTCAATTTTTTCCTTATTAATTTTATTATTTTCAAACTTTTTTAAAGATGATGTCCCAAATCCAAGAATTATGAGCATAATAAGGAATAAAATATTTTTCTTCTGCTTTATAAAATATTTAAAAAATAATCTACACATAGATACCTCCCAAAGTAAAAACGTCAAAAGATAATTTATCTATTTACTTTCTCTTCTAGGTAAATCGTTACTACGAGAATATCATAATTGTTATTTTTTGTCAAATATAATAACTAGTATTTTTCATCTTATATTGATATAAAATAAAATTATATCATATAGTAAGATAATTTGAGATTGTATAATTTTAATTTTAAAATATCGTTCTTATTATTTATGTAGCTTTTAATTATGAAAAAATATTAAAAAATGTATTTCTATTTTCAATTTTAATTCTATATTCTTGTAGCAGTATAAAAAAAGATAAAGCATTTTTATACTACATAAGCATAAGTGAAAATTGTATAAAAAAACTCATCTAAGCATGTTAGATGAGTTTTTATTGTGAAACAACAAGGTTCCCGGGTACCCACCCGATGCGAAGCATCGAGGAA
The DNA here is from genome assembly GCA_000223315.2 of Parvimonas sp. oral taxon 393 str. F0440. GTDB lineage: Bacteria > Bacillota > Clostridia > Tissierellales > Peptoniphilaceae > Parvimonas. Next base: position 506,585 of record AFUS01000005.1, read on the forward strand.
GGGTGGGGTTCTTATTTAATTATTTTTAAAATTTTACAAACACATTCTATAAATATTTTCTATATCTTCAGGTGTTAATTCTCTAAAGCCTTTTATACTTTCTTTTCCCTTACAAGCCTTCTTAGCCATAATAGCAAAATTTTTATCATCAATATTTACATCTTTTAATGTACTTTGTAATTTTAAGTCATTAAATAAAAATTCTGAAAGTTTTTCAATGGCTTTTTCTGCAATTTCTCTATCAGAAAGATTTTTATCTATGTCAAAAACATTAACTCCAAATTGAACATATTTATATATATTTTCATCATTTAAACAATATTGCATCCAACGTGGAGTTAATATTGCAAGTCCATGTCCATGAGTTATATCATAAAAAGCTGAAAGTTCATGTTCCATTGGGTGGCAACTCCATGCAGTTGATTTACTTCCATTTATAAAACCGTTTATTGCCCAGGAAGATGTCCACATTAAATTAGCACGAGCTTCATAGTTTGTAGGGTCTTTCATTGCTATCGGAGCATATTTTATAACTGTTTTCATAAGACCTTCCATAACACAATCAAGCATAAACAAATCATTTTCTGTTGTAAAATAAACTTCTAGGATATGACTTAAAATATCTGCTGACCCGCAAGCAGTTTGATACTCACTTACACTGTATGTATTTTTTGGGTCAAGAAATGAAACTTTTGGTAACATACACATTGAACCATTGCTTAATTTTTCATTTGTTTTAAGGTTTGAAATAACTCCGTCATTATCCATTTCAGAACCGGTTGCTGAAAGTGTTAATATAGTTAAAAGAGGCAGTGCATCTTCTATTTTTGCTCTTTTTTCTAAATCAAGAAAATCCCATGGGTCAAAATCAACTTTTGCTCCGGCACAAATAAATTTTGAGGCATCAATCGTTGAACCTCCACCAACAGCAAGAACCACATCAATATTTTCTTCTTTACATATTCTAACACCCTCTCTAACAGATTCTATTCTAGGGTTAGGTTCTATCCCTGAAAGTTCAAAAACTTCAAGTCCTGCACCTTTTATTTCTTTTATAACCTCATCATAAAGTCCTATTTTTTTAATGGAACCTCCTCCATAAGTTAATAAAACTTTTTTTCCATATTTTGACAATTCTCTTCCAAGATTGGAAAGTTGTCCTTCTCCAAAATATACCTTAACAGGAATATTGTAAATAAATGGTTTCATAAAAATCCTCCTTTAAATTTATTTTTTAATACTTCTAAATTAATTTTACCTCTCCTCTATACCTAGTTAAAGAATACCCTTATTTTAAAATAAGAAAACAAAAAAGAGAGAATTATTTAAAACAATCCTCTCTAATTTTTATTCTGTAAAAACAATATAACCATGTGATTTATTTTACCATTTTATTAAATATTCGCTTTGTTGCATAATGGGAAATCAACAAGATGATTAAAGAAAAGTCGAAAGGAATTTTTACTACAACTTTTATTAAAAAGCATAGAGTAAAAGCTATTACATCTAAAATCATAAATTGTTTCTCACTTGTGTATTTTTTTATAGTATCATATTTTATTTTTAGATTTCTAACAAGGATTACAAGAGCAACTACTCCAACTAATGCATCAATACTGAAATTAACTAAAAATTTATTATTTATAACAGCCCATAAAAATATATAAACAAAGTTCCCATCATAATTATGGTTAATCCTGTCAAAGATATCTTTGATTTATCTTCTGACATTTCTTTTGGTGTAATTCTTCTTGCCATTATTCAAAAATCACTCCGTCAGCACAATCAATTTTAATATTTGTTGAGAAGAATTCTTTTAATGCAGTAACCATATATCCTGTATCTTTAATTCCACAAGTTTCAAAACTTGAGTGCATTCCAAGTTGTGCAACCCCAATATCAAGAGCATGTAAACTAACTTGAATATTTGATAAGTTTCCAAGAGTTGAACCACCAACTTTGTCTGATCTGTTTGCAAAGTATTGTGTAGGAACATCTACTTTTTTACAAATTTCTAAAAATACTGCTCTACTGAAAGCGTCAGTTGTATATTTTTGATTTGCAGCTTCTTTTATAACGATACCTTTATTCATAAAAGTTCTATTTGTTGGATCATAAAGTTCTGGATGATTTGGATGAACAGCATGAGCATTATCACAACTTACTAGGAAAGATTTTGCAACTGCTTGATGATATTCATCAGTTCCAAATCCAAGAGAAGCATTAATTCTCTTTAGCGCATCTTTCATAAATGTTGACATTGCACCTTGTTTTGTGTTTGAGCCAACTTCTTCGTTGTCAAAAACAGCACAAACATTTATTGCCTTTGGATTTTTAGCATCTAAAAATGCTTTCATTGAAGTAAATGCACATTGTAAGTCATCAAGTTTTGGAGTTGAAACGAATTCATCTTTGTATCCCCAGATACATTGTCTTTGACGATTTACTAGGAATAAATCTTTTGCAACTATATCTTCAACTTTAACACCTAATTCTTCTGCAATCATTTTGTCAAAGTCACCTTTCTTTAATTCTCCTGATGAGAATAAAGGTAATAAATCAACTTGTTTATTGTAAGCATAACCGTTATTTATTTCTCTGTTTAAATGAATTGCAACATTTGGTATCATTAAAATATCTTTATCAATATAGAATAATTTATTTACAATATTTCCATTTTCTCTAACTAAAACTCTACCCGCAAGACTTAAAGGTCTATCAAACCAAGTTGAGTCAATCATTCCACCATAACCTTCAACATTTAATTTTAAATGTTCTCCCGGTGCATCCATTTCAGGAACAGCTTTAACTTTATATGTTGGAGAGTCGCTGTGTGCGGCTGTAATTTGGAAATGGTAATCGCTAAGTTCTTCTCCAACTTGGAAAGCTAATATACTTGAGTTATTTCTAGTAGTATAGTAATTTCCACCTTTTTTTATTTCCCATTTTGCATTTTCCGGTAAAAATGTATAACCGGCTTTATCAAAATATTTTTTCATTGTATCAACAGTATGGAACATACTTTTACTTGAATCAATAAAAGTTAATAATTCTTTTGAAATTTCAATATTATTCATATTAATACCTCCTATCATTTTAAATTTACCCTGTTTATTTTATTTAAAATCATAAAATATATTTCAAAGAAAATAAAGGAACCAAAGTTCCTTTATTTCTTTATAATCTACATTTTTTTATTATCTTCTCTTTTTCTAAGAACCGGTAAGATTAAACCTAAAGCAACTAAAACTGCTGGAGTTATAATCTTTAATACCATTTCGAATTGGTCTTTTGAGTACATACCTAATAAACAACAAGCTAATGTTACTAAGAAACACCAAGCACCAAAGAACAATCCAACTCCTCTATTTTTAGTAAATCTATAATGTCTGTCAAGTTCTTCTTTACCATATCTAAGAGCAAAGTAAGCTACGAATACCCACATATATCTCATCGGCATTACTACACCGTTAAGACGAGTAAGTTGTCTAAGAACTGTAGTAGCTCCCGGTACAAATGATTGAGCTAATATGATTGCTCCACCAAGGATTGCAACTAATGCGATACCATTTACATAAGCTCCTCTTTCGTTCTTCTTTAACAATCTTGTTGGGATATATTGACTTGCATTAGGGTCTTCTAATAACATTCTTAAAGGAGCATCTATACTGATTAATAATGTTGAGAATTGTCCAACAGTGTTAGCTGCTGAATAGATGATTAATAGTAAATCACCAACACCATAGTATTGTCCTAATTTTTGGAATGCCCAGTAAGCACCGTTTGCTGCATAAGAGTCAAATGCTTTTTTACTTGCATTAATTTCGTTGATATCGAACATAAGTCCCATAGCAACTGTTCCGAAGATAGCACTGATAACAACCATTAAAGTTGCAAACATCATAGCTCTAGGGAATTCTTTAGCAGAATCTCCTTCAATTTTATTTACATAAGGTGAAATCTTTTCAATACCACCAACTGCAAATACTAAGATTGATAAACTACTTAAATAGTTTAAGTCAACTTTAGGGAATAAGTTATTCCAAGCGAAATTTAATTTTAAATATCCACCATTTGGATTGATAACAGGTGCAGCATACATCATAAGAATAAATAAAATACCTAAAACAAACATACTTGAACCTGCAAGTGTTGCTAATCTCTTAATAGGACTTAAACCCCTTGATGCTAAATAACAGAATAATAGTAAAACACCAAAAGTAGCTAATTGAACATAGATAGTAGGAATACTGTCATATGCTTTAGCGTCTCTGAAAATCATAAAACTTAAAGCCTTAAGACCACCTGAACCTTTTCCGGCAATATAAGTAATATGTACTGCCCAGTAAGTCCAACCTGCATAGTAAGCTAATTTAGAGTTAGTAGTTTCTTGAATCCAAGATGTTACCCCACCACCTAAATCTTTAAATGTAGAACCAAGTTCTCCAACCATAAGTGCATACGGAATAAAATAAAATGCAAACATTAGTATCCAAGAAAATATTACTTGAGTACCATGAAAGTAAATATAACCGTTTAAAACATTTCCAAATCCCCAAAGTGTTGAGAAACACATAAATACAAGGGACTGCCATTTAATTTTCTTTTCGGAAACTTCCATTTTCATCCTCCTAAAATATAAATTTTTAGCTAAATTCTTAGCCAAACACAGTATACCAAATTTATACCTTCTTGTCAAAGGTTTTAAGAACAGGATAACGTTTTGTTTTTAATCTAAAAATATTATCACTTCACTCTATCGTTTCTGTAAATCACAATTCAACAAAAGACAAAAGACACCTTGCAGTGTCTTTTGATTATAATATTTTATCATATTTATTTTGCTTTTATTTCTGTCCAAGCATCTTGTAATTTTTCATTTGATTCGCCTAAATCTTTTAGTATGAATCCCTTTTCAAAAACTTCTTTTTTAGGAAATACTATATCACTATTTTTTAAACTTTCGTCCATAAGCTCTCTTGCTCCATCTATCGGTGAGCCATATTTTACAAAATTACAATTTCTTGCGGAAATTTCCGGTCTTGACATAAAGTCGATAAATTTAGCTGCTAAATCTTTATTTTCTGAAACCTTTGGAATTACCCAGTTATCAAAGATAAATATTGCTCCCTCTTTAGGAAAAACAAATTCTACATTTTTGTTTTCATCTTTTGCAAGTAGTGCTTCTCCACCCCAGATACAAGTTAATTTTGAATCTCCATTTATTAAATTATCTTTTGCTTTATCATCACCAACATAATTTTTAACTATTTTCTTTTGAGCGATCAAAGAGTTTTTGGCTTTTTCAATATCCTCAACTTTTGTTGAGTTTGGATCTAATCCTTCTTTAATCATAGCTATTGCCATTGTAAATCTACTTCCGTCTAACATTACAACTTCGCCTTTATTTTTTTCGCTCCAAAGGTCAGCCCAACTGTCAACTTTTTCTTGTTTTGATTTATCATAAGCAATTCCGATATTTCCAATAGTATATGGTACTGAATATTCAGTTGTAGGGTCAAAAACTAAATTTCTATATTCTTTTTAACCTTTTCCATATTTGGAATTTTATTTTTATCAAGTTTTTCCAACATATTTTCTTTAATCATAGTATCAACCATATAGTCACTTGCTACGATTACATCATATTTTTCAGCACCACTTTTTAATTTTGTGTAATATTCTTCGTTTTCTTCAAAAAATGTATAATTTACTTTACAGTTATATTCTTTTTCGAATTCCTTGATTGTTTCAGGATCTATGAAAAGATCTGTATTTGTTACATTTAAAACCTTCTTTTCTGAACTTTGTTCTGTTTTTTCTTCTTTTTTCTCTTCTTTTTTATCATTTTTCCCACAAGCTGTAAGAGATACAGTTGCAATTAAAACTAAAAGTAATACTAATAAATTTTTAATTTTTTCATTTTTTACCCCTTTATTTTTAAATATATATGTTATTGTTGAAATTAAAATTATTATTGCAAAAAGCAATGTTGACAATGCATTTATCTTTGGACTAATTCCCCTTTTAGTCATTGAATAAATTTTTACCGAAAGTGTTGCAACTCCATTTCCCGAAGTAAAATAACTAACAGTAAAATCGTCTAAGGACATAGTTATACAAACCAATGCCCCTATAATTAAATTAGGTATTAACTGTGGTAAGACAATTCTTTTAAAAACTTGAAATTGTCTTGCTCCCAAATCCATTCCCGCATCATAAAGACTCTTATCAAAAGTCAATAATTTAGGCAAAATTGCAAAGACTACAAATGGAACATTAAATATTATATGCGATAAAATTATCGTAAAATATCCGAAATTAAATTTGAAAAACACATACAGTATTATCATTCCAATAGCGATTACAATATCCGGAAGTATAAGTGGAAGATAAGTTACATTTGTAAAATAACTTCTAAGCTTTGGACTAACAGACTTATATATTGACCAAGCTCCAAGAGTTCCGATTACAAGTGCAAAGGCAGTCGCAATACCTGTTATGATAAGTGTTTGAAAAAAACTTTCATAACGGATTCGTCTTTAAAAAGCTCTGCATACCATTTTAAGCTAAAACCTGTAAAAGCATTGTTATATCTTGATTCATTAAAGGAAAATATCATCATAAATATAATTGGCATATATAAAAATATATAACACAAAAATAGATAAATTTTCCCGTTATGTTTTTTTACCATATTTTAAATCCTTCTACAAATTCACTCTCTGATTTATTTATAAACAATTTAAAAAGTATAAGACTTGCAAAAATTATAAAAATCATAATTAAGGAAATACTTGAACCTGTTTCCCAGTTTCTAGCCTGTAAAAACTCCCTTTGAATTAAATTTCCAACCAACATATTCTGACTTCCACCAAGAAGATCAGAAATTATAAAGGTTGTAACGGAAGGCATAAAAACCATAATACAACCTGATATTACTCCCTTAAAACTTAATGGAAAAATAATTCTTAAAAATAAATCTTTTCCTCTTGCTCCCAAATCTTTAGCACATTCAATATATTCTTTGTCGATATTTATAAGTGCAGTATATATTGGAAGTACCATAAAAGGTAAAAAGTTGTAAATCATTCCTATAATAATTGCAAAGTTGTTGTTTAAAAATTTTATCGGACTTCCTATAATTCCGATATTTATAAGCATTTGATTTATAATTCCCCGTTCTCTAAAAATACTCATCCAAGAGTAAGTTCTAAGTAAAAAGTTAGTCCATAAAGGCATAATGAATAATAAAACAAAGATATTTCTTCGCTTTTCGCTTTTTATTCTGCTTAAAAAAAGTCCCGCAGGAAAGCCTAAAATTAGACATAAAAAAGTTGAAATCAAGGATAATTTTAAAGACACAAAAATAATTTTCACATAAGTCGGTGTGAAAAATTTCTTGTAATTATCCAAAGTAAAAACAAAATTTTCATCTTTAACTTTAAAAGAATAATAAATTATAAAAATCAAAGGCACTATCGTAAATAAAGTCGTCCATAACAAATATGGCATTGCTCTAATTCTATATAAATGTTTTCTTAACATATTTCCTCCAAAAATAAATAAATCCAACTATTATTTTATCATCAAAAAGGTTATTAGACAAGTTTTTTCTTGTAAAGTTTTGCTATTTATAATATAATTAATATAAGAAAAATTAAAGGAGTTTTAAAAAATGAAATTAGTTTTAATAAGACATGGAGAAAGCGAGTGGAACAAATTAAATTTGTTTACAGGATGGACTGATGTAGGTCTTTCAGATAAGGGTGTTATCGAAGCAAATGAAGCCGGTTTTTCTTTAAAGGAAAATGAATTCGATTTTGATGTATGCTACTGCTCATATCTTAAAAGAGCTATTAACACTTTAAATATTGTTTTGGAAAGAATGGACAGACAGTGGTTACCTGTTATAAAAACTTGGAAATTAAATGAAAGACATTATGGAGCATTACAAGGCTTAAACAAGGCTGAAACTGCTGAAAAATATGGAGAAGAACAAGTAAAACTTTGGAGAAGATCCTTTGATGTACCACCTCCTGCACTTGATAAAGATGACGAAAGATGTCCTCATAATCAAGAGCCTTACAGAAATGTCGATAAGAGTGAATTACCTTATAATGAAAGTTTAAAAAATACCATTGAAAGAGTAATACCTTATTATGAAGATGTTATAAAAAAAGATATGTTAGATGGAAAAAGAGTTCTAATAACTGCACATGGAAATTCATTAAGAGCATTGGTTAAATATTTAGATAATTTAACAGATGAAGAGATTATTTCTGTAAATATACCTACAGGAATTCCTTTAGTTTATGAATTCGATGATGATTTCAAAGTTACAAATAAATACTATTTAGGAAATCAAGATGTAATAAATGCAAAAATAAATTCTGTTGCAAATCAAGCAAAGAAAAAGTAAATTTTTTTAAACAAAATAGGTTGAGGAATAAAATCCTCAACCTTTTAATTTTATCAATACTATCTTTATTCGAATATTGTAAAAGTAAAAAGCAACAATGTAACTTGTTGCTTTTTTATTGTGAAACAACAAGGTTCCCGGGAACCCACCCGATGCAAAGCATCGTGGAAGGGTGGGGCTCTTATTTATTAATCTTTTAATATAATTTTATTATGCCTTAGTAGCTTCAATATTATTTTTACTATTATTTTTACTATTATTTTCAAATATAGCAACAATAACAAATACAATTATTGCTGGGATTAAATAACCAAAACTTAAAGAACTAAGTGGTAATAATTTTATAAATCCAAAAATCCCTAAAGAGTCATTTAATACAGTTATAAATCCGATAATTATTGAAAGTATTGCTGAATATTTTATAGCTTTATTACATGGAATTTTATTTCTCAATATACTTGTCAAAATTAATATAATTATTGGTGGATACAATGTAAATAAAAGTGGAACTGCCAATTTTATTATTGCATCTACTCCAAGACAAGAGAATATAAAACTTGCAAAACAAACAATCATAACCCAAATTTTATAAGGTATTTTAGGCATTATTTCCGCAAAATATTCAGAAACTCCGCCTGTAAGTGCAACTGAAGTTGTAAGGCAAGCCAAAATTACTATAACTGAAAGCATTAAAATACCTATACGACCGAATAATGCATTTGTAAAGTTAAGTAAAATAACTGTACCGTTTTTTGCACCTTCAACATTTAATTTTGAACTTGCTCCTAAGAAACAAAGTCCTCCATAAACAATGCTTAAACAAATAAAAGCTATAATAGAAGAAGACAATATTACTTTTTTCTCTCTTTCTTTTCTAATTTTATAGAAAACTAAAGCATTTACTATAACCGCATTGAAAAGACCCGCACCAAGTCCGTCTAGTGTTTGAAAACCATTTAAAAATGATTCATACATTACTTTTTGTAAATCTTCTCCGGGTTGAATTTTTCCAACAGGATAAATTATACCTGTGATAATCATAATAATTAAAAATACAAGTAATGCAGGTGTTAAATATTTTCCAATAAAATCAACTATTTTTTCAGATTTTATACAAATAAAATATGTAATAGTAAAAAATACCGCTGTAGTTATAATTAAACTGTTGAATCCAAAGTTTGCAACCCCCAAATTATATGTAATTGCACCTGTTCTTGGTATTGCTACCAAAGGTCCTATACATAAAGATATACAAACTAAAACTATTGTCCCCAAATATTTTCCTAAAGGTTTTACAAATTCTGTGATACCTCCGGAAGAAAATACACAATAAAGTGATATCATTGCCAAAAGTCCATCAGCAGCCATATATAAAATAAAAGCTATAAGCCAATAAGAACCGGAAGTATATCCCAAATATGTTGGAAATATTAAATTTCCAGCACCAAAGAACATTGCAAATAAGCTAAAACCTATTACAAATATTATATTTACTTCTTTTTTCATAATCCCTCCTAAAGTAAAAAACGATTTCGTAAGTAATATTAACATAAAATATAAAAACATGCAAGGTATGGCAACTAAAAAAATTATCTTTAATTTTTCTAATTTATTTTATAATATGAAGTATATAAAACTAAAAATAAATAAAGTTTATTGTAAAAAAATTATGTTTACTAATTGCTAATAATTAATAAAAAGAATTTCAATAATATGATTTACACCTTTTACAACAAAAAAGGGAACTACAAAGTTCCCTTTTAAAATCATAAATTTAATTATGCTAAAATCTTAGTAACAACGCCTGATCCTACTGTTCTTCCACCTTCTCTGATGGCAAATCTTAAACCTTCATCAATAGCGATTGGAGTAATTAATTCGATTATGAATTTAGCGTTATCTCCAGGCATAACCATTTCTACGCCTTCTTCTAATTGGATATTACCAGTTACGTCAGTTGTTCTGAAGTAGAATTGTGGTCTGTATCCTGAGAAGAATGGAGTATGTCTTCCACCTTCTTCTTTAGTTAATACGTAAACTTCTGATTCAAATTTAGTATGTGGGTTGATTGAACCTGGTTTTGCAAGAACTTGTCCTCTTTGGATTTCGTTTCTTTGAACACCTCTTAATAATAGACCGATGTTATCTCCGGCAGCAGCTTCATCTAACATCTTCTTGAACATTTCAACACCAGTTACTACAACTGTTCTTCTTTCAGTAGTTAAACCTACTAATTCAACGCTATCTTGAACTTTTACTTTACCTTTTTCTACTCTACCTGTAGCAACAGTTCCTCTACCTGTGATTGAGAATACGTCTTCTACTGGCATTAAGAATGGATTGTCAACATCTCTAACTGGTTCAGGAATGAAAGCGTCAACTTCTTCCATTAATTTAACGATTTTATCTCCCCATTCTCCATCTGGATCTTCAAGAGCTTTTAAAGCTGAACCAACTACGATTGGAGTGTTATCTCCATCATATTCATATTCACTTAATAATTCTCTAACTTCCATTTCAACAAGTTCGATTAATTCTGGGTCATCAACTTGGTCTTCTTTATTTAAAAATACAGCAATTCTAGGAACGCCTACTTGTCTTGCAAGTAAGATATGTTCTCTTGTTTGAGGCATTGGACCGTCAGCAGCACTTACTACTAAGATAGCTCCGTCCATTTGAGCAGCACCTGTAATCATGTTCTTAACATAGTCGGCGTGTCCTGGGCAGTCAACGTGTGCATAGTGTCTGTTAGCTGTTTCATATTCAACGTGAGAAGTTGAAATTGTAATTCCTCTTTCTCTTTCTTCTGGAGCCTTGTCAATATTTGCATAATCAACGAATTCACCAGTACCAAATCTCTTATTTAATACTAAAGTGATAGCTGCAGTTAAAGTAGTTTTACCATGGTCAACGTGACCAATAGTTCCGATATTAACGTGTGGTTTAGTTCTTTCAAATTTTTGCTTAGCCATTTTACTAAAGTCCTCCTAATCTATTTTTTTGCTCTCTCGCCAATTACTTTTTCTGCAATTGCTTGAGGCACTTTTTCATAATGATCGAATTGCATTGAATATGTTGCACGACCTTGAGTATTACTTCTTAAGTCTGTTGCATATCCAAACATTTCAGCTAAAGGTATAAATGCATCAAGTACATGAACACCATTTTTAGGATTCATCCCCTGGATTCTACCTCTTCTTGATGAAACATCTCCCATAACATCTCCTAAATATTCATCCGGAGTTGTTATTTCAACTTTCATCATCGGTTCTAAAAGAACCGGAGCAGCTTTTGATACTGCTTGTCTAAATGCCATTGAACCAGCAATCTTAAATGCCATTTCAGATGAGTCAACTTCATGGTATGAACCATCATATAAAGTAACTTTAACATCTAAAACAGGATATCCTGCAAGTACACCTGCTTGAGTTGCTTCTTCAATACCTTTTTGAACAGGTCCGATATATTCTTTTGGAATAGCTCCCCCTACGATATTATTTACAAACTCAAAGCCTTTACCAGCTTCTTGAGGTTCAATTTTAATTTTACAGTGTCCATATTGTCCACTACCACCAGATTGTCTGATGTATTTTCCTTCAGCTTCTGCACCTTGAGAAATAGATTCTCTGTAAGAAACTTGTGGATTACCTATATTAGCTTCTACTTTGAACTCTCTTAAAAGTCTGTCAACGATGATTTCTAAGTGTAATTCACCCATTCCTGAAATGATTGTTTGACCAGTTTCTTCATCAGTATAAGTTCTAAAAGTAGGATCTTCTTCTGCTAATTTGTGTAAAGCTATACTCATTTTTTCTTGAGATGCTTTTGTTTTTGGTTCGATAGCAACAGAAATAACCGGTTCAGGGAATTCCATTTTTTCAAGAATTACATGGCTATTCATATCACAAAGAGTATCTCCAGTTGTAGTATCTTTAAGACCTACTGCTGCTGCGATGTCTCCAGCTGATACGCTGTCAACTTCTTCTCTCTTGTTAGCATGCATCATAAGAATTCTACCAATTCTTTCTTTTTTGCCTTTTGTTGAGTTATATACATAAGAACCTGATTCTAAAGTTCCTGAGTATACTCTGAAATATGCAAGCTTTCCAACAAATGGGTCAGCTACAATTTTAAATGCTAATGCTGAGAAAGGTTCTTCATCTGAAGCATGTCTTTCTACAGGTTCTTCATTATCATCCACGCCTTCAATTGCAGGAATGTCTAATGGAGATGGCATATAAGCCACGATAGCATTTAATAGAGGTTGAACCCCTTTGTTTTTATAAGCTGAACCACAAAGTACCGGGTTTATTGATAGATTAATAGTAGCTCTTCTAATAGCTTCTCTTAATTCAGTTGGTGAAATAGCTTCTCCTTCTAAATATTTTTCCATAATAAACTCATCTGTTTCAGCTAATGCTTCCAATAAGTTTTGACGATATTCTTCTGCTTTATCCTTGTAAGCATCCGGAATATCTATTTCTTCTATATCTGTACCTAAGTCGTTTTTATAAATAATAGCACCCATTGTAACTAGGTCAATAACTCCTACGAATTCTGATTCAGCTCCAATAGGAATTTGTACAGGAACCGGATTAGCTTTTAACTTATCTTTAATAGTTTCGATAGAGTCATAGTAATTAGCTCCGGTAGCATCCATTTTATTTATAAAGCAAATACGTGGTACGCCATATTTATCTGCTTGTCTCCAAACAGTTTCTGATTGTGGTTCTACACCGCTCTTTGCATCAAAAAGTGCAACTGAACCGTCAAGAACTCTTAAAGATCTTTCAACTTCTACAGTAAAGTCAACGTGTCCTGGAGTGTCAATGATGTTAATTCTTGTATCATTCCATACACAAGTTGTAGCAGCTGAACAAATAGTGATACCTCTTTCTTTTTCTTGCTCCATCCAGTCCATTTGTGCAGCACCTTCATGAGTATCACCTATTTTGTGGATCTTTCCTGTATAATAGAGCATTCTTTCTGTTACTGTTGTCTTACCAGCATCGATATGCGCCATTATACCAATATTTCTTGTATTTTCAAGTGAATATTGTCTTGCCACAATAGCATTTCCCCTTTCCTTTTAAATAAAATTCCTATATTAGAATCCGTAATGTGCAAAAGCCTTGTTAGCTTCAGCCATCTTATGAGTGTCTTCTCTCTTCTTAACACTTGCTCCTGTGTTATTTACAGCATCTAAAATTTCTTTAGCAAGTCTTTCTTTCATAGTTTTTTCTCCTCTATTTCTAGAGTAAGTTACTAACCATCTTAAACCTAAAGTTTGTCTTCTTTCAGGCCTAACTTGAATAGGTACTTGGTATGTTGCCCCACCTATACGTCTTGCTTTAATTTCTAAAACAGGCATTATATTTTCAAGAGCCTTTCTGAAAACTTCAGTTGGTTCTTCGCCAGTCTTTTCTTTTACGATTTCAAATGCACCGTAAACGATAGCTTGAGCAGTTCCTTTTTTCCGTCAAGCATAATGTTGTTTATAAGTTTAGTAACAACCACATCTCCATAAATCGGATCCGGCATTACCTCTCTCTTTGGAACATGTCCTTTTCTTGGCACCTTTCTTCCCTCCTTACCATATTTAGTAGTATCACTGGTACTCAGCGATTTTTCTTTGCTGATAAGCACACAAATGTATGTATTATAAAGTTAAACTCTAATTAATAAAACATTTCTGCCACATCAGTTTAATTATTTAGGTCTTTTAGCTCCATATTTAGATCTTCCTTGCTTTCTGTTAGCTACCCCGGCAGTATCCAATGTACCTCTGATAATGTGGTATCTAACCCCTGGAAGGTCCTTTACTCTTCCCCCTCTAATAAGCACAACACTGTGTTCTTGAAGGTTATGACCTATACCTGGAATATAAGCTGCAACTTCCATTCCGTTTGTTAATCTAACCCTTGCAACCTTACGTAACGCTGAGTTAGGTTTCTTAGGAGTTACAGTTCTTACAGCTGTACATACACCTCTCTTTTGTGGTGATTCACTAGCAGTACTTCTCTTTTTAAGTGTATTAAAATTAAAACTTAATGCTGGTGCTTTTGATTTAGTAACAGCTCTTTCTCTTCCTTGTTTAATTAACTGGTTAATAGTTGGCATTTCTTCACCTCCTTAAATTTTTTCTAAAAATGCACATAACTATACATTATTAAATGTACCTAAATATTCTAACATTTATATATACAAAAGTCAATATTTTTTAAGTTTTTTAATATTTTTTATCTGCTATTTTCAGAAATTTTCCCCTTTATAATTATCGAACCTATGTCTGATAATATTGGTTTAAATAGGCTTGTTATTTCCGAAGCATCAAGGTCACTTTCATTCTTTGTAAATTCCCTTGTAAGTTTTGTAAATCTTTTAAAAAAGCCTTTTGGTGAAATTGGACATTCAACTCCAAAAACTTCCTTTCCTGAATCCATCATTAACAAGGACATTCTATAATACATGAATTTATTATCTTCTTCATCCATATTTGCATCATAGTATTCAAAAAGTTTTTCAAAATTTTTCATAATTTCACTCTGTTCGACAACTTCATTTAAAGTTAAAATTCCATTTTCTTTTTTAAACATTGAGTATGGAGAATGAACCCCTCCTAATATATGAACTATTTTAGAATATCTGGTATCTTCATTTCCAATATTTGTAGTAGATTTTATAAAAATCTTATTCGATACTGACCGCATAATAATATTTACATAGTCATATTCGTTACAAATATTATAGATTTTATATCCATTATCTGTAATTTCTTTGTTATATTTTTTTAGAAAATTTTCATTAAATCCCTGCCCATCAAAAGAATATACTTTTTTCAGTTTGGACATATCTCCCCGTAGAACTCCAATGTATTGAGCCTTATTTCCACCTTTGGAATGACCTGAAACATAAATTTTATTTATATCCGGAAACTTTTCAACCATCTCATCAAAATAGCTTAAAGCTCTTCTTTGTTGCTTTGTATCTGTTATATTATACGTTCCTTCTACATTATCTTTCCACTCAAAATCTCCTGCAGTACCCTTGTAAACTATAATTAAATTATCTTTAAACTGAAAACTCACATTTACAACTCTATAACTACCGGAAGCATTTCCATAGACCGAGTTATCAACATCTACTATTTTTATTTTTTCATAAATTTTTCTATTATGGTCAACTGTATTTAAAATATTTAAAAATTCTTCTTCATCTATTCCTGCCGGGTAATTTCCAGATTCATCTTTTTTATTCCTAATAAAATCAAATATCTCATTAATATTTTTACCTACTATTTTTTCTTGTACATCATCTTTTTCAAAATTATGAACATAAATTATACAGTTTAAAATTAAAAAACATCAATATTAAACATATTTCCTCCTATTATTCAAAGCTATAATGTTCTTTACCTGCTCCAAGTTCAAAATGGTATTTAATAATTCCCAAATCAACCTTTGTATAAAATCCCATTTTTGAAACTATATCTACCTTATTATCTTTTAGAATAATTTTATATCTTTGTTGATTTAAGGCTGTAGGTGCAAGCAGTGCAAATCTTACTCCTTTTAAAAACCAATCAGGCATTTCTACATCACTACTTGCAACTGAAGAAATACTTTTAAGTTTTCTTGTCTTTCCGTTTGTCTCTCCATATCCTATAGCTATAACACATACAAGTTTTTCATCTTCTTTTATATCATATTTAGCATTTTTCTTACTATATGTTCCTCCAACCCAACAGGTATTAAGCTCCAAACTTTGAGCTTTTATAACTAATTTTTCTGCAAAATATCCAATCTTTTCATCTAAATTATCACATTTTTTCCCAATCATTGCTATATAGTTATTAACATTTTTAAATTTTCCAAAATCTGCCAAAATACTCTTTCCAAAGGCATTCGGTTCATTTGTAATGAATTGAATATGCAAATCTCCAATATTATTGTATTCTTCTATATCTCTATTTATTTCATTTATTAAATTTTGTTCTATATCTTTTTTAAGATATGCTCTTACGGAATGTCTTTCTTCTACAAATTTATCAAAATTCATATTTCCCCCTATATAAGAAAAGGGCACATACTGCCCCCCAAATTTATCTCTATACTAACATACGAAAGCTCAAAAGTCAATATAAATCAAAAAACTCTATCGATACAAACCGCTTGAATTCCAATAAAAAAAGAAGTCCTAAGACTTCTAAATTTTATTTTCAGCTTCTTCACTTTTCTTTTTAAATATGAAAGATAATTTTGTTTCTGAAATTATTATCGCAATAAAAATTAGAACAAAACCTATAACTGATTTAACAGTTAAACTTTCAATTCCAAGCGCAACAGGTAATGCAACTCCAAAGATTGACTCACAACCTAAAATAATAGCGGCACTGCTTGGATCTGTATATTTTTGCCCTAAGTTTTGTAATAATAATGCAACTGCAGTACACATTATAGAAAGATATAAAACTTCAAGCATAGGTCTTAATGTAATTTGCATTCCTGCATTATTTTCTAAAGCAAAAGTAGTTATCCAAGATAAAACACCTGATACTAAAAATTGCATTATTGTAAGTACAAATGGATCTTTACCTACTCCAAGTTTTGTAACCATTACTATATGTGATGCAAATAAAATTCCGCTTAAAAGTGCAAGTGCATCTCCATAAATCGCTGTCCAACTTGAATTAAAAATTGAACCGCTCTCTCCTGCCATAGCTATAAAGAATATACCAATTATACAAAAAATTGCAGCAGATACATTAAATTTATCAGGTCTAACTTTATTTGTTATCCAATATAAAAACGGTACAATTACACAATATGATGCTGATAAAAACCCGCTACGTCCCGGAGTTGTAAAAGTAACTCCAAGTGTTTGACTTGAATAAGCAACAAATAAAAATACTCCAATTATAGCTCCGGCTGTCAATTCATCTTTTCTTGCTTTAAACAATTTTTTATGAAAAATAATTGCTAAGATAATTCCGGCTATGGTAAATCTAATACCTAAAATAAAATTAGGTTTAAATACATCCGCTGCACTTTTAACTACCGTAAGAGAAGTTCCCCATAAAATAGCTACAATAAAAAGCGCAATTTTTGCCAAAAAGCTTGTTCTATGTGAAATATTGTTCAAAATGTCCTCCTACTTAACTATTTTAGTTCCTGTAAGACCTTTTACAGCATCTGATGCTTTTTCAAGCAAAGTAATGATGGCACATCTGTTTTCTGAACCATTTACAAAATCTAAACAAGCCTCAACCTTAGGAAGCATACTTCCCTTTCCAAATTGACCTTCTGCAATGTATTTCTTAGCTTCTTCAACTGTGATTTCATCTAATTCTTTTTGTTCGGGTGTGTTGAAATTAATACAAACTTTGTCAACTGCAGTTAAAATTAAAAGGAAATCAGCATCTAGTTCTGATGCAAGTTCAGCACTTGATTTATCTTTATCAATTACCGCATCAATTCCTACTAGTTTTCCATTTTTCTTAACAACAGGTATTCCACCGCCACCTACTGTTATAACTACAAGCCCGGCATCTACCATTTTCTTAACAGCGTCAATTTCAACAATGTGTAATGGTTTTGGTGAAGGAACAACTTTCCTATATCCTCTTCCTGAATCCTCAACAAAAGTAAAGCCCTTTTCTCTTTCAAGTTCTTCAGCTTTTTCCTTTGTATAGAACATTCCAACAGGTTTAGTTGGATTTTCAAATGCTTTATCATCCTCTGCAACTTCAACTTGAGTTACAACGGAAACAGCAGTTTTATTTATTCCTTTTTCTTTAAACGCTTGACCTAAGGCTTGTTGTAAATGATATCCAATATATCCTTGACTCATAGCTCCACATTCAACAAGAGGCATTAAAGGAGTTTTTTCCTTACCATTTGCTGAATAATCCATAGCCAAATTAATCATTCCTACTTGAGGTCCATTTCCATGTCCGATTATAACATCATTTCCATCTTTAACTAAATCTGAAATAATATCGGCAGCTATTTTAACTTTCTCTAATTGCTCTAAAGGGGTATTGCCTAAAGCATTACCCCCCAAAGCTACAACTATTCTCTTTCCCATTTGTACCTCTTACCATAAAGTTGAATACATAACTGCTTTTATAGTATGCATTCTGTTTTCAGCTTCATCAAATACAACTGATTGAGGTCCTTCAATAACTTCATCAGTAACTTCCATTTCAGGAATACCAAATTTTTCAAAAATTTGTCTTCCGATAACAGTTTTTTGGTCATGGAATGAAGGTAAGCAGTGCATAAAGATAGCAGTTTCTTTAGCATTTGCCATAACTTCTTTGTTTACTTGGTATGGTTTTAATAATTTAATTCTTTCAGCCCAAACTTCGTCCGGTTCACCCATTGAAACCCAAATATCTGTGTAGATTACATCAGCATTTGTAGTTCCTTTTTTAACATCTTCTTCAAAGCTTACAGTACAATGAGTAGCTTTAGCGATTTCTAATGCTTTTTCTCTTAATTCTTCTTCAGGCCATAATTCTTTTGGAGCACAAGCTGTAAAGTTTACACCCATTTTAGCACAAGCTATCATAAGTGAGTTACCCATATTGTTTCTTGCATCTCCCATATATACAAAGTTTAATCCCTTTAAGTATCCGAATTTTTCTTCAATTGTTAAAAGGTCAGCTAACATTTGAGTTGGGTGGAATTTGTCAGTTAAACCGTTCCATACAGGTACTCCTGCATATTTTCCTAAAGTTTCAACTAATTCTTGGCTGAATCCTCTGTATTCAATACCGTCATACATTCTTCCTAAAACTCTTGCAGTATCTTCAATAGATTCTTTTTTACCCATTTGTGAAGAACCCGGATCTAAGTAAGTAACTCCCATACCTAAGTCCATTCCCGCAACTTCGAAAGAACAACGAGTTCTTGTTGAAGTTTTTTCAAATAATAATACTATATTTTTTCCTTCTAAATAACGATGAGGAGTTCCACTTCTCTTTAAATCTTTAAAATTTCTTGAAAGATCTAAAAGGTAACGAATTTCATCACTTGTAAAGTCTAATAATGTTAGGAAATTTCTTCCTCTTAAGTTTTTGCTCATAACAATTCTCCTTTGAATATATATTTGGTACAGTAACTGTACCCCTACACCATTATTATACTATATTCATTAAAAAATTTCGGACATTTTATTTAATAAAATTTGTATTACTTTCTATTTATTTTATAAGTATAGTCTTAATAGATTTGTCATTTTTAGTATTTTTCAAAAATGAATTAATATAAAATCATTTAATAAAAATATAATTATTGTCTTATATTAATGAAAAATATAACACAATTTTACAAATAATATATTATAAATTGTCCATTGATTAATATTAATTATTTGAATATAAACTATTTTAAAATTAAATATTTATAATATTGAAAATAATTTTATATTATATTAAAAAAAGACATATATTTTAACCTCTTAAACTTTACATAAACTAGATTATGATTTATACTAATAATGTACATAGAAAATATTTTATAACAGGAGTATTTATGACTAAACAAAAAGGAATAGAAATACAAAACAGAGCTAATTCATATATAAATGAAGAGAGTATGTATAGTATTGATAGAGAGATAATTTCATCCCCGACAAAAGGTCTTTTTCATCAGTCTGCCAGGTTTTTATTGATAAAAAAAGGAACTGCAAAGATGAGAATACAAAATAATATCTACGAAATAAAAGACAGGACTTTAGTTTGTATTCTACCTTGGGAATATACTGAAGTTGTTGAAGTTTCAAAGACTATACAATATTTTATTCTAAAATATAATTTTGATAGCGCTAATAAAATAATAAAATCATTTTACAATGTAGATGCGGAAAATTTAAGTTTAATAAATTCATTTTACGATAATCCGGTAATTCAATGTACTGATGAGCAATTCGAATATTTTTCAAATATATTTGATATGCTAAGAGATGAATTAGGTGAAGATTCAACATTATATAATAAAAATGAAAACCCAATATCTTCAGCTTATGTCTTAAATAAAATAATTGACTTGATTATAACTTACAGAAGAATGCAGGATGAAGACACTAATAAGATAAGAAAAATGGATGAAAAATTTGATAAAATAAATATTTTTAGATATATCCATGCCCATTTAAGCGAAAAACTTACAATTTCCACTATTTCAAAACTATTTTTCATGAGTGAATCAACCATAAATAGATATGTAAAGGAAACAACCGGACTTTCATTTAACACCTTAATAAATGAAATGAGAGTCGGAAAAACTATGGATATGTTACTATATACAGATTTAGATATAGAAGAAATAGCAGAAATAACCGGATTTTCCGATCGTTCTCACCTTTCAAAAGTTTTTACAGCAAGAACAGGTCAAAATCCTAATAAGTACAGACAAACTTTCAATAAAGTATCTCAAATTTGTCAAATAGAAAATATCAGAAAATTCTACAGAATACTTAACTATGTAGTCAAAAATTCAAGTGAAGATATTGATATAGAAAGTATATGTAAAAACTTCTCAATATCTATAACTGAACTGAATAGATTGTTTATATACTATGTAGAGAAAAATTTTAAAAGTTTTTTAAATTTTGTACGAATTAACAAATCCACAAAACTATTATTAAAAACAGATATGCAAATTACAGATATTGCATTTGAAGTCGGATATAATACCGTTAAAACATTTAATCGAAATTTTTTAAAATATCAAAAAATGTTGCCTACAGAATTTAGAAAAAATCTAAAACTACAAGATAGAGAAATTTAGTTAAATTTTAAAAAGTCGTTGAATTAAATCAACGACTCTTTCTATTTTTCAACAGAATAATAACATCTCTTTGGAGAAATTATTTTTTCTTCAGCCTTTAATTTCTTTAAAACTTTATCCACATCTGCCTTTTCAACTCCTAATTTTTCGGCAATTTCTCCACTTTTAAGAGCTTCTGAAGATTTTAATAATTCAATAATCTTTTCACTTAATTCCATTTTAATACCTCCTTATTTATAAGACTTTTATACCCTAAATACAGAACAATTAAATTAAAATAAAAAATTATCTAAAAATAGACAAAAAAATCCTGCATCAGCAGGAAAATAATAGCAATCCGTAACAGAATTCTCGAATTACAGATCTGGTGCCCAGAGGCGGAATCGAACCACCGACACGAGGATTTTCAGTCCTCTGACTCTACCAGATGATAACTATTTATTAACACTTTTATTTTATTTGCTTTTTAAGATTTTCTCTATTTTAACTTTTCATAACTCATCTTATCGTGCTTCGCACTAGACTAAGATATTAACTCAAAATATCTTCGATTTCATCTCGATATTTTGGTTACTCTCTTATACCGACTTTTCGCTATCTGGGCTTAAAATTATAAAACAAAAAATGAGCAAAAAAAATCCTGCATCAGCAGGAAAATAATAGCAATCCGTAACAGAATTCTCGAATTACAGATCTGGTGCCCAGAGGCGGAATCGAACCACCGACACGAGGATTTTCAGTCCTCTGCTCTACCGACTGAGCTATCTGGGCATATTTAATATTATGATTTTTTTGCTATGCGATAGCTCATTCTCTCGTGCTTCGCACTAGACTAAGATATTAATTTAAAATATCTTCGATTTCATCTCGATATTTTGGTTACTCTCTTATACCGACTATCGCTATCTGGGCATATTTAAAATATTATGTAAATGGCAGGGGTAGAAGGAATCGAACCCTCATCAGCGGTTTTGGAGACCGACATTCTACCGTTGAACTATACCCCTACAGTATCAATCCTTTTTTAGCTCTATAAAATAAGAGATATTTCTATAATAGAAATATCTTCAGATAATTTGGTGGGCCTTCAGGGACTTGAACCCGGGACCTACCGGTTATGAGCCGGGCGCTCTAACCAACTGAGCTAAAGGCCCAAATTATTGGCGGAGAAAGAGGGATTTGAACCCTCGCATCCCGTAAAGGATCTACTCCCTTAGCAGGGGAGCCTCTTCAGCCACTTGAGTATTTCTCCATTGTGGCGGAGAGGGTGGGATTCGAACCCACGTGGGCGTGAACCCAAACGGTTTTCAAGACCGCCTCGTTATGACCACTTCGATACCTCTCCATGAATGGTGATCCATCGGGGATTCGAACCCCGGACACCCTGATTAAAAGTCAGGTGCTCTACCGACTGAGCTAATGAATCATAAAATTGGCTGGGGTAGCAGGACTCGAACCTGCGGAATGCTAGAGTCAAAGTCTAGTGCCTTACCGACTTGGCTATACCCCAAAGGTTGGCGCACCTAAGAGGATTCGAACCTCTGGCACACGGATTAGAAGTCCGTTGCTCTATCCAGCTGAGCTATAGGTGCAAAATGGAGCGGGTGAAGGGAATCGAACCCTCGCAACCAGCTTGGAAGGCTGGGGCTCTACCACTGAGCTACACCCGCATATAAACTCAAACTTTATGGTCTTAACAAAAAATTCAATTGGTGGAGGAGAGTGGATTCGAACCACTGAAAGCGCAGCTAACGGATTTACAGTCCGTCCCCTTTGGCCACTCGGGAACTCCTCCATATAATCTACAAAAAGCAGATTGGAGCTGGTGGGAGGACTTGAACCCCTAACCTACTGATTACAAGTCAGTTGCTCTACCAATTGAGCTACACCAGCATAATTATTGGCGACCTGGATGGGACTCGAACCCACGACCTCTAGCGTGACAGGCTAGCATTCTAACCAACTGAACTACCAGGCCATATTTGGTGGGCACAATAGGGCTCGAACCTATGACCCCCTGCTTGTAAGGCAGATGCTCTCCCAACTGAGCTATGCGCCCAAATATAACCAACACCAATTAAAATAAAGTGGTGACCCCACCGGGATTCGAACCCGGGTTACCGCCGTGAAAGGGCGATGTCTTAACCGCTTGACCATGGGGCCTCATCAATCAATTTATGTTTTAAAATTGACTGCCTAATAATTATATACTATAACTCATAATTTGTCAATACTTTTTTAAAGTTTTTAATTTATCTAATCTTTTAAAAATGTATCTCTCAAACAGTTACTCGAATATTATACACTTTATTTTTTTAGTTGTCAACACTTTTTTTAAAATTTTTTTAAAAATTATAACTCCAAATTCGGCTCAACATTTAATGTCAAATCACTTCTTACTCCGGATATATACTCATAATATCCGGACGATGCAATCATAGCGGCATTATCTGTACAGAGTATTTTATCAGGAAAATATGATTTGAAATTATTTTTTTTACACATCTTTTCAATTTCCGCTCTTAATGTATTATTTGCAGAAACTCCACCTGATACGACAAGAGTTTTCAAATCTTTCTCTTTCATTAATTTTTCAGTCTTATAAATCAAAACATCAAAAACTGCTCTTTGAAAACTGGCACAGACATCTTCTTTTGATATTTCTTCATTTTTTTGCTTTTTACTGTTTAAATAATTTAATACAGCAGTTTTAAGTCCGCTAAAGCTAAAGTTATAGCTATTTTTATCAAGCATTACTCTTGGAAAATCTATAGCTTCATCATTACCGAGTTTTGCCAGTCTTTCAACTTCAGGTCCACCAGGATAATTCATTCCTAAACATCTTGCAACTTTATCATAAGCCTCTCCACAAGCATCATCAATTGTCTTTCCTATCACTTCCATATTATTATAATCTTTTACATGTACTAAATAAGTATGTCCCCCGGAAATTAAAAGACAAATGAATGGTGGCTCCAGTTCTTTATGAGTTATATATGCTGCACAAATATGTCCTTTCATATGATTAACTCCAACCAATGGTTTTTTACAAGCATAGGAAAGTGCCTTCGCCTCTGAAATACCGACAAGTAAAGCACCAACAAGACCGGGTCCTTTAGTTACAGCAATTGCATCTATGTCATCCATTGAGATTTTTGCTTCATCTAATGCCTCTTTTACAATATTATTGATAACTTCTAAATGCATTCTACTAGCAACTTCAGGAACAACTCCCCCAAATTTTTTATGCATATCTATTTGAGAAGAAATTATATTAGAAATAATTTCTCTACCATTTTTTACAATAGCTACACTTGTTTCATCACAACTGCTCTCTATCGCCATTATTTTTACATCTTCCATTAAACTACCTCTTTTAACATCATAATACCATCTTCTTTAGGATTAGTATAATAGTCAATAATCTCTCTAATATTTATAAATCCACATTTTTTATATAAACTTATTGCAGGAATATTGCTTTTTCTAACTTCTAAAAATATCTTCTTAACATTATTTTTCTTTAATTCATCAAGTAAAAATTCAACAATTTTAAATGCTATCTGTTTTTTTCTAAACTCTTTAGAAACAACTATTTTATAAATTTCAGCTTCATCTAAAATTTGGTTAAATAAAATATACCCCACAATATTTTTTTGATTTTCTGCAACTACGACTCTTTGATTTTTTATATATTCCAAATAAAATTTTTCGTCAAAATTATTGGAAAAATTTTCATCATCTAAAGAAAGAATATCAAAGACATCCCCATTTTTCGCATATCTATATAAAATCATCTACTTACCTTTATTTTCTAAATCTCTTTGAGCTTGTGAAAGTCTTACATATTCAGGACTTAAATTAAAACAGTCTGAAATATCTCCACTTTCATATTTTTGTTTTCCGATAACACAGGCATTTTTTGAAATACAACTATTTAAACATGCAGGAGTAACCGCAAAATTTTTATTTTTAAAAATTCTTTCCTTATACAAATTAACACAATCTCCTACAAAGACAAATTCACCTTTATCCGAAAATTCTTCTAAAAGCTCATCAATAGTTAAAAGAGCAGGAGCAACAATATTTTTATTATTTATCCCCTCATAAACTCCATAGTAAACTCTTTCTCCCCTAGCATCAATTAAAGGAATTTTCTTTTTATCGGAAAACACCCCAAAAGAAAGAGCCTCTAATGTATTCACTGCAACTATCGGTTTATTCAAAGCCATTGCCAAGGCCTTTACAACAGTAACCCCTATTCTTATTCCTGTAAAAGAGCCCGGCCCTGTAACTGCAACGAATAAATCTATATCTTCTATATCAATATTTAATTTTTTAAGCATTTCATCAACCATTACAAGTAAAATCTCATTATGGCTCATACTTTGATTAATACTAAAATCTCCAACAATATTATTATCTTCCATTACTGCACAGGAGCTATGTGTTGTTGAAGTGTCTATCGCTAAAATTTTCATTCTAATTCCTCTATAATTTCTAATTCTCTTTTATTATTTCCATTAATTACAATCTTTCTTGAATTTTCAGAAATTTTTAAAATCTCAAGTTCAATTAAATTTTTAGGTAATAAATAATCTGCATTTTCTGCCCATTCTATCACCGTAATCCCGTCAGGATAAAAGTAGTTTTCATAATCTATTTGATAAAGTTCTTCCGGAGTATTAATTCTATACAAATCCATATGATTAAATTCAAACTTTCCGTAATATAAATTAACTAAATTAAAAGTTGGTGAAGTAATATCTTCACCTATCCCCAAATTTTTTCCTAAAAATTTTGTAAAAGTTGTCTTTCCGGCACCAAGATCTCCAATTAAAGAAATCACATCGCCATTTTTTAATGTTTTTGAAAATCTTTTAGAAAAATTATCACATTCATCTAAAGAATTTAAAATAATCTCTAACAAATTTTCCCTCCTAAATTATAAATATAAATTACATTTTATTAAATCATAATCTCTTTTTAATAATTAAATTTTGGTTATTATGATGAAATAATTATGGCTTTATCATATGGCATAAAGCTATAATTATTATATCACAAAAAATATTTTTATAACAGTAAAAATAGAAAAAGGAGATTAATCCAATCTCCCTTTTCGTTATATATTATTCTGAAAATTTAAGCTTTACATTTTTTAAAGTCCAAGTATATTCATCAAAAGTCATTTTTAAATTTATATCAAATGTTCTTCCTTTATATTCAGCAATAAATTCATCAGAAAACTTTAAAGTTATCTTATTTGTTTCTACATCATAACTTGCTTCAATTCCATCATCACCTGCAGTAATTTCACTAAATAGATTAATAGTTTCTTCCGATCCAAATGCTTGTGCCAATGAATTTCCAAGTTCTTTAATTCCTTTAAAAGGTGTATCAAAAGAAACTTCTTTACCATTTACTTCCACAGTAGAACCAAAGTTGACTCCTTGCCCTGAAAATTGTATACTTCCAACACCTTCATTTAATGCTTTTTCCAATCTTTCGGCAATATAATCTCCTAGTCCTTCATAATTTTTAACTCTATTTCCTGAAATATCCAAGTGTTCAATTTTATTCAAATCCTTAATAATTGAAACATCTTCTATTCTATTAGCTGAAATGTCCAAGAATGTTAAATTTTTCAAATTTTTTAAAGCTGAAATATCAGTAATTCCCTTAGATATGTTTTTATGAAGTTCATCTCCTTCAACAGTTACATTGTAATGTAAATCTAATCCTGTTAGATTTGTAAGATTAGAAAGAGGAGTTATATCTTCAATTAAATTGTTATATAATTTCAAGAAAGTAAGATTTGTTAATTTTTCTAAAGGTTTTAAATCAACAATTCTATTTCTTTGAATTTCTAAATATTCCAATTTAGTCAAATTTTTTAGAGAAGTTATATCTGAAATTTCATTTTCATTTACTTTCAATTTCCTAAGATTTTTTGCATATTCCAAACCTTTAATGCTCTTCATTCCCCTTGTAACTGCAAATTTAAAATCTTTTGTTCCAGCTAAACTTTGAGGAACTCCAAGTATGGAATATTTTGCATTTTCACTAAAGTCGGCACTTCCATCTTCTTTTAAGAAAATTGATAATTCTGTTAAACTTTCCATTTCTTCAACAGTAACCTCTTGATTATCCGCTCTATTTTTATCTAAATTCTTATTAATAACCTTTAAAAATTTAGCATCTTCAATTTTAACAACTTTTTTGCTTGAATGAACAAGTTTTAAATTCAAATTTAATTCAGTAGGATTATTTGCATAGTCCATTTCATTTTCAAAAGCAAATTTAACTTTTAAGTCTAAACCGCCGTCTTTAGTTTTATTAAGTGCTTCATCTGTTAAATTAAATTTTAATTTTCCGTCTTCTAAAGTTACTGTAACTCCCTTAGTTTCTGAGCTAACATTGACATTTCCACCTTTAGCAATCTTGTCTAGTCCAATAAAAGGATTTTCAATTTCAAAATTTTTTTCACTAACAGCTACATCATCTAAATCTAAATTTTGATTATGAATAACTTTTTCAAATATACTGCTCTTATCGTTAATAGGTGAAAAATCTCTTACTTTATTTCCGTCAATTTTAACACTTGCAAGTTCATTTAAGTCTTTAAGAGCTGAAATATCTGAAACATTGTTATTTGATATTGTTAAATTTGAAAGTTTATTTAAAGATTTCAAAGCTTCAATATTTGAAACTTTATTATTATTCATATATAGATAAATTAAATCTTTTAAATTACTAACAGCATCTATATTTTCTACATTGTTCTTATTCAAATTCAAGCTTGTAAGTTTAGTAAGTTTTTCTAAGAATGTAACATCTGAAATTTTATTATTTTCAAGATTCAAATCTTCAACTTTAGTAATATTTGTTAAATTAAAACTGTCAAGATTATTACCCTTTAAACTCAATTTTGTCAATTTTGTTAAGCCGTCTATAACAGAAATATCTTTAATCTTATTATTTCCTAAATCTAGATTTTCTAATAATTTTAAATTTTTCAAAGCACTAATATTTTCAATATTATTGTTATCTGCTATTAAATATGTTATATTTTCAAGTTCTTTAACATAACTGATATCTGAAATTTTATTTGAATAAATATCTAGTAAATTAAGTTTCTTAAAGTTTTTAACAACGCTCATTTCATATACTTTATTAACTGCAAAATCAAAATTTTCTAAATTAGTTAAATCTTTCAACGAACTAATATCTGAAATATTATTATGTGAAATATACAAATATTTAAGTCTTGTCAAATCTTTTAGTGGAGAAATATCTGAAATTTCATTATGAGAAAGTCTTAACAATTCAAGTTTTTTAAGATTTGAAAGTGGTGTTAAATCTTTAATAGCTCCTTTTGAATATCTTATTTCTTCGTTATCATCAGGAATTTCACCGGAAGAAATTGTAAGAGTCTTTAAATTTTTACAATATTCAAGTCCTTTAATACTGCTAACTTCAATAAGATTTTCTTCAGCCGCATCCATTCCTCTAATTCCTATTGATTCAATTTTTTCCAAATCACTCTTATATATTTCATTTGAATTTTTATCTTTTCTATATGACTTATCAGTAAGTTTAAAATTATATTCATTCATTTCTGTTTCAAAACTATCTTCACCTTCATAGGCATGTAGCTTATCTAAAATGAATTTTTTCAAGTTTGCATCCTCAATTTCAACAACTTTATCCTGTTCGTCATTTTCAACTTTAGAATTTTCACCATTCCACATCAAAATTCCGACATAGTCATAAGTCTTTCCTTTTATTTCTATCTTTCCGGATAAATTGGCAGAATTTTTATAAACTCCGTCTGCACTTGAATTATATGCCAAAACTGAAGACATCAAAATTCCTGTACCAACTGCAACAGATAAAAGTTTTTTTGCATTTATCTTTTTAGAAACTAAAACAGAAACAACTCCAACAATTCCTGCTACCGCAATTGTTACATTGATTTTATAAACACCATCTATTCCAGTTTTAGCCAGTTTTCCTTTTTTAATGCCATCTTTAATAGCTTCTACTACTTCAAATTGTATTTTTTCATTTTCTAAAATTTTCTTTTCTCCGGCTTTTATATCGCCAATCTCAAGTTCTTTTCCCTTAATGATTTTAAGACCCTTAATATCTTCTGTCTTTACTTTAACCCCAACCATATCTTTTGAAGTCTTATTTTCAACAGAAATCTTAAAAATTCCATCGCCATCTCCAATTAAATTAACTATAATTCCGTCTTTGTTGTAAATCACAGTTTCACTATCGGCAAAACTTACCTGTGAAAAAGAGAATCCGCAAAGTAGTGCTAAAGCTAATATGCTTTTATTTTCATAACTATCCTCCATTAAAAATAAATATACAATATTATTTTATCATATAATGATTTTAAAGTATAATAGATATATCTTATTCTAAACTGTGAAAATATTAATATTTTCTATACAAAAAAGAACTATGCATAACACATAATTCTAAAATATTTTATAATATTGACTAAACGATAATAACATCTTCAAATCCATTTTGAAGTGCTATTTGTTTTAATTCTTCCATTTCATCATCCGTTGGAGCAGAAAACATACTATATTCTTCTCTAACTCCATATTTTCTGTATTTTATAATTTTATATCGAATTTTATGTCCCATTTTTATGTATTTGGAAAGCATCTTTGTAATATTATCAATAGTAGTTCTATTGTCCATTCCGGCAATTGTTACAGTCCTTATCTCAAATAGTTTATTAATACTTGCAAGATAATCTGCATTTTCTAAAACCACATCAACCTTACTTTTAGTTATAAAAAGATGTTCCTCATTATCAAAAGCCTTTATATCGAGCATAAAAGCATCTGAAACTTCTACAAAATCAGGAAGTCTCTTTAAAGGTATTCCACCATTTGTATCAACAAAACAAGTAAGACCAAGCTTTCTAACCTCTGTAAAAAGAGAAGTTAAAAAAGTATGTTGCAAAGTACATTCTCCACCACTAACTGTAATCCCCCTTATAAAAGGTATATTCTTTTTTATTCTTTCGACCGTTTCTTCAACTGTCCAATTATAAATCTTTGGACTTGAAAGATGCTTACAAACCCTTATACATTCATCACAATTTATACAGGTTTTATCATTCCAAACTATTTTTCCATTTACATTCTTCAAACTCTTAGTCGGACAAGACGGAATACATTCCATACAATTTATACAATGTCTAATAGTTTCAGGATTATGACAATAAAAACAGTTAAAATTACAACCCTGTAGGAAAATAGACGTCCTGTTTCCAGGTCCGTCTACCACCGACATATCTATTATTTTATTTATAATTCCTTTATTTGACATCTCTAACCTTACGTTCTAATAAATGATATTTTTCAAAAGCCTCTCTTGCATATTGAACAGTATCATAGCTGATACTTTCTCCGTCAATAAATTTTTGCATATCAGATTTCTTTACTAAATATCCTGTTACACGAATCAAATCGCCATTTTCTCCATAACATGAAATATATCTCATATTTAATCTAAATGCAGCCTTAAAAATATCTAAAACAGCAGCAGGATTCTTTTCAGCAGTTTCATCAAATGGAAAATGGTCGCCAATTCCTGATGGAAAATACTTATGGAATAAAGCTGAATGTTTAATATGGTCATACATAGGAATTTCCTTACCTATTCTGATTCTAACTCCTGCACTATCTTCCATATCATCTTGTGCCCCAACTTGTGAATGAAGCATAAATCTATGGTTCCAGAAAGTTGAATACTTACTTTCAAATGAATTAACTCTATTTTCTACAAAATCCATTACTTCTAGCCCCAAATTGTTGGCATAATCGTCTTTTCCATAAACTAAATCTTTACTTTCAAACTCTAAAAGTTTTTGAACACATTCATGAAGTCCTACAACTCCGAAAAGTCCAACAAATCTATCTAACTCGATAAAATCTTCTTTAACTAAGAAGTTTTCCTCAAAGAAAGGAGTTTCTTCAACTATAAATCTGATTTTTCCTTCCATAAAATTGCACATTAAATCTATTGCTTCAGGTAAAACTCTATTAAAGAAATCTTGTTTTGAACTTGAACTTCTAGCAAGAGAGCCAAGTCTTAATCTACTTAAAGTAAATGCTCCGCCTGAAATTGGAAGTCCATTATAGCAACTTGCTATCGCATAATCTCCATTAAAATCTTTTCTATAGTATTTATCATTAGCAAAAGCAGGATTTGCAGTTAAAAGAGATGCATAAACTGCCTTTTCTCCAAAATCGTCAGGTGTAATATCTTCATCATAAAGAATTGTCATATTTGGAGTAACATTATTTAAAATTGGAAGTAATTCTAAAATAATTTCTCCTGCAACAGTCTTTTCAGGGCCGATATTTGCATGGCAAAAACTGTCATTAATTGTTCTATCCAAAGAAACTAAAAACCACTTAATTAACTTTTTAGCTTCCTCTCTATCTGTAATAAATGGATCTAAAAGCTTATCAATTTTCCCAATATAAACCGGGTATCTTGTTATAGAAGGAACATGATGATAAAAAATCAATAAACTATTTATTGCATCGAGTAAAGTTTCAGCCTTCTCAAGACGTAAAAACTTACAACCCTCATCTAAAAGTTTTTGATAATTAGGGCAAATATATCTCGGTGCATAAGGCGCATGACCTTCCCACAAATCGCAGAAACCTCCATTTTCAGAAATTTCAAAAATTCTATCATTAATTGAACTTACAGGAAAATCATTCAAATTCTCTGCAAGCTTTGCAAGTTGAGAAGTCTTTTGCTCATAAGTTAAATCCTTAGCCTTAATAATATTCATTGATAATTCTCTAGCTTCGTCCAATGTTTTTATTTTAGAAATCATAAATACCTCCAATTTTATGTCAAAAAGTCATTTACTATTTACCCATATTATATATGAATAATCTCCAAAATGATACTGTTAATTGTCTTTTTTAAGTAGATATTTTAAAAAATTTTTCAGAAAAAACTAATAAACTTTTTATAAATACAATTGAGTATTTATTATATTTCTAAAACAATTAGCCCAAAATATACAATTACTCCAAATAAATTTACTTTTGTTTACTTGTAAACAAAAGTATGAGATTTCCAGGGCGATTGTATCAGAAGATACAATTGCTCCCGTCAGGCCTACTATTGCTTGTAAACAAGCAAAGTTAGGGCTAGATTGACTACTCTCGAGATAACGTGTTGGTGGTTTTTCTTTAAGTTGCTATGACATGAATTATTTAGTTTCTATATATTTTTCAACTTAGATATCTGAGAGTTCCTAATTTTTTATATAGTGAATAATATCCATTTTATCATTTATTCTATCAATTTCTCCAGTCTTTGTATATCCTAATTTTTCGTATAAGTAGCAGTTTCCTTTTTCTTGAAATATTGTATCAAGCTCCCAATTACCTTTACCATGAATTCTTTCTATTTCATAGAAAGCTTTTTGAGCTAACCCTCTATTACGAAATCTCTCCATTATAAATACAGGTGCTACTCTTTTTCTGCTTCCGTCTCTTCTATCAATTACCCGAATAGCACCAACGATATTATTTTCCTCATAAATATAATAAAAGAAAGTATATTCTTGAAGTAATTTAGTTTTGATCTTTTCTTTAGTTTCATTTGCAGGATTAGTATCAAAATCTTGATATTTATCCAATAATTTTTGGAATGCTTGAACTTGCATTTCCCATAATTTTTCTGTGTCCTCAATGCTTATTCTAACTAACTTTATATTCATAGTTCACCTCAATTTCTAAATCTACTTCTCTAAAGATTAATATTATGACAAAATTAATTTTATATAAACCTTTTTAGTATTTCTTATTCAACTTTCTTAAATTTGCTAAATTAATATCATAAATGACACTTCTTAATTCTATCATATAACATTAGTGTTATATTAGTTTTAAACTAACAATACATAAATCAATAGATTTTAATAATTGTGATTATAGTTTTCTCTTATATTAATTATCCCTTTAATTCCATGGAATTGTATTTCAGCTAAGACTCTTCAAAACTTACTAAATCCATATTATCTTTAAGACAAACTTTTTAACTATTTTCATAATAACTTTTAAGTTTATAAAGTTGTTCTTTTATGTTACTCTTTAATTCTTCTTCTACTTGAAAATAAGTCAACAACTCTTCTATTTCATCCTCATCTCGTTTTAATCTTACAAAATTAAATACTTCTTCATCATGATAGGAATCTTCAAATATACCTCTTAAAGTAATTAACCTAAGAAGATTTTTGTTAAAATTGTCTTCTAATTTATTAAAATATATCCCTAAATGTACTAAAGCTTTTTCTTTTTTCCTAATTTATATAAACATTTAAACATCATTCCATGTTTCCCAATAATATCAGAAGATTTTAGTGAACACTTATAAGCTTTTTTATACATTCCTTGCTCATAAAACACCCTTGACTTTTCTAATATTAAATCATACTTATATCTATTTAAATCATTACTTAAATATTTGTATTTAAAAATTATATTATTAAGCTCATAAAAGTAATTATTAATAGTCTTAAAATTATTTGCCATAAAACTTATATTTGGATTAAATGGAAAGAAAACTCTACCATTAAATTCATTTTTTGCATTATCATTATATGAATAACATGTAATAGCCTCTTTTATTTTCTTTAACAAAATAATTTCCTTACAAGTCATAAAATTATGATAAAAACTTAAGCTTTCTACCTCTTCAACAATTTTTTTGACAGTCTATCTAGTTCATTCCCTATAGGTATCAAATAATCTTTGTTCTCATCATATAAATATGATTCATTTAAACATTTATTTTGTAACATCAAATCATACTATTCCTCACTAAAAATATTTGCTT
The DNA here is from genome assembly GCA_000223315.2 of Parvimonas sp. oral taxon 393 str. F0440. Taxonomy (GTDB): domain Bacteria; phylum Bacillota; class Clostridia; order Tissierellales; family Peptoniphilaceae; genus Parvimonas. The sequence continues at coordinate 540,701 of AFUS01000005.1, forward strand.
TTATTTTGTTTTGAGATACTGAAGGCCTCATGCCACGATTGTCAAACGCCATTTGTAGATAAAATAAAATATACACGGAAATTACATTTACATCATATTCAACTACAGGCCTTACTTTTCTATATCTAATAATTTCTGGTATCTTTGTGAAAATCAGCCAAAAAATAAATCCTGAAACTAAAGATGTTACAACAGAAATGATTATTTCATACATACAACAATTTCCTTTCTAAATGTTAAATTATTTTTAATTTTTTATTATTCTTAAATTATACTAATTACAATTATTGAATAATATTGTAAAAGTATTAGCAATATACATATTAATTATAACATAAATAATTGTTTAAGATAATGATTTATTTACTTTTAAAGAAGTTAAATTATCTATGAAATCTCCAGCGCAATAGCGTCAGAAGGTACAATTGCTCTCGTCAGATCTACTATTGTTTGTAAACAATCAAAGTTAGGAGATTCACTTCACTCAGCTTCGATTTAGTCAAAATGACGTGTTTGTGGTTTTTCTTTAAGTTGCTATGACATGAATTTTTTTGTTTTTTATAGTTTTAATTTTATCCCTTTTTCTCTTAAATTTTCTATACATTCAATCAAGTATTCATTATTATGCTCTTTGTAAATTGGGGTATCTGTAATTTTTTCTTCAAGATTATTATAACTTTCTGCTTTCTTTCCTCTATAATTCTTATCTTTCCATTCTAAAGAAATATTATATCCTCTTTTTTCCATTTCATCCATAACTAATGAGTGATAAACAAACAAGTAATACGGAGAATATAAAAATACATAATCTACAGTTTTGTGTTTTTTTCCCCATCCATTACCTCTAAGTGCACAACATTCTCTATGTTGACCAAGAAGCTGATTTCTAGGTAATAAGGGGATAATTTTTTCATGCCAAAGTTTCATATTGTTCTCCTATTAATAAAGTTGATTCTTGTAAATATTTATTAGGATATTTCTTTAGTAAATAATTGATATATTCAATTACATCTTCCTGATTATTTTTCCCTTTCATATATTCTTCTAATATATTAAATAATTCTTGTTTTTCAATTTCACTTGATTGCTTTTTGAAATATCCCCATACATGAAGAATAGCGTTCGTGAAATCTTTTTTATTCTCTTTTACATCTCTCGCTTTTTGTATTTTTTCATTTAGAATTAAAATATCTACTTCTTTTTCCTTCAGATACTCTCTAATCTCTAAATATATTTTATGCGATTTGCTTAATACGTAATATTTATTTTTTGCCCATAGTTCTTCACATTCTTTTTTTATATTTTTGTTACTCATATTAGCACCATCTTTCAAAATACTCAAGTTATTCATATATTTAATATAATCACTTCTTATACTAATTCAAAAAAAGATTTAAAATTATATGTTTTTATTATACCACAAATAAACTAATTAATTTTTTAATAATAGTATTTGTATAAAACTATACTTTTTATCTTTATATATTTATATTAAATAATGATAGAATATAATTAAGAAAGTAGATTTATGAGATTCCCATTACCATTGATTTAAAGAATAGAATTTTTCCTAACCACTCTACTTTTGTTTACAAATAAACAAAAGTATGAGATCTCTCCACTTCACTCAGCTTCGCTTCGTTTCGGTCGAGATGACGTGTAGGGAGATTTTCTTTGTAAGGTACTATGACGCAAATTATTTTATTTTTATACATTTTTAAAATTTTAAAATTTTAAAGTTTATCTACTGATAACGTCAAGCTATTAAACGAAGTTTTCTACCTTTTACGTCATTTCGACTGTAGCATAGCGAAATGGAGAAATCTCATATTTTTAATTTTTTTCACAAGAAAAAGCGACTAAGATTTTCTATTTCTTAATCGCCTTGTATCTTCAATATTCAGTTTTATTTAGCTCGACAAACTGGGATTTGTTTAATGAATTCAGTTTTTCCATGGTTTCTTTCCATCCAGCCATCCCTGTTCTTTCCAGTACTTAGTATCGATTGGATTAAGTCCCTTTTTCTGGAAGAGTCTCATCACAGAGAATAGTACTCTTACCTTTATTCCGGGGCGAACCTTGTTTCGTCTGATTAGTATTTTCTTTGCTATTGATGAAACATTCTTTTCAATGTGTCTCCGTTTCTTATCGCTTACCTGTTCCCAACTTGTAGCTGCAACACCTGTTCCAAAACGATATATCTTTCCAACTCCCCAGAAGAGGAGACTGTCCGCCATATCCTTGTTAGTTGACTTAACTCCTGCACCGGCAGCTGTAGAAATACAGACTCCCTGCTTTCTAAACATTGAGTCCTTTGGTCTATGAGACATCCAGCGGTAACCGTAATGATCTAATAAGCTCTTCATGGCACCTGTTGTATGGAAAACATAAACTGGACTTGCAAGTATTATCACATCGGCATTGTCAATTGCCTCTGTTATAGGGGAAAGCTTTTTAAAATGGGGGCATTTATCCTCTCCATTTATAAAGCAATTTGTACATCCACAACAAAATTCATCGAAATCTTTCGGAAGGAAAATCTCTGTTAATTCACCATCCAGTTTTTCAGCAAGCAAGTGAGCTATATGGAATGTCGAACCCTTATGGCTCTGACCATGAATTATTGTAATTTTCATTTCTCACCTCAACACTATATAATCAATATTATGTTTAAGACAAAACTCTTTAATTTATTTCATAGCTGACATATTTGGTTTGCTCTTTCCACCTTCCCAACGGTTGACGGATGAAAATGAGACACCAATTTCCCGTCCAAATGCTTCTTGTGATAAAAAGCACTTCTGACGAATTTTCTTTATTTCTTCTGAATAAGTCATAATATTTCATCTCCTATTTTATATGTCATTAATATAGCATTATTATAACATAAATAACTAATTAAAAGAATGGTTTGTTTACATTTAAGGAAGTTGAATTGTCTGTGAGATTTCTAGAACAATTCTACCAGAAGATACAATTGCTCCCGTCAGATATACTTTTTGCTTTTTTAATAGTACTGAAATACCATTATGAAAGGAACTTGATGAGATTTCTCCACTACGGTCGAAATGACGTGTTGGGATATTTTCTTTACAAGGTGCTATGACGTGAATTATTTTATTTTTTCATTTTTATTTATCAAATCTACTATTGCTTATAAACAAGCAAAGTTAGGGCTAGATTCGCTCCACTCAGCTTCGCTTCGTTTTAGTCGAGATTATGTATTAAGGAGAATTTAAAAGGAATGTCTCCTATTGATTATAGATTACATTCCTTTGAATAATTTATTTAATTTTCAATGTTTTTATCATTGACCTTTTTCATCTATTTGTTTGCCACATTTTGTAGCATTTTTTATTTTATTTAAGTGTTTTTATTTTATTCATTTTCCTCATCAACTAAGCCTGAAAGTTTTGCAACACTGTAAGTACAAACCATATCACCTGTTACATTGTTCATAGTTTCGAACATATCAAGTATTGGGTTAATTCCTAATGCAAGACCAACTATAACAGCTATTTGTTCTGGAGAAAGTTTCATATTTTGTAAGATTATAAATAGTAACATTAAACTTCCGCCCGGAACTCCACCTGCTCCTACTGATGCAAGAACAGTTGTTAAAACTAGAACTGAAAGTGAAACAAATGTAACTTTAACACCAAACATATTTGCAGCTAAAATTGCAAACATTGGTAAGTGGATACAAACTCCGTCCATGTTGATTGTAGAACCTAAAGGTAATGCGAATGAAGAAATATTTTCACTTATTTTTAAATCTTCTTTTGCAACTCTAAGAGATACAGGAAGTGCTGCAGCAGAACTTCTTGTTACAAATGCAGTAAGCATAGGTTCTTTTATTTTCATCAATACTTTAAAAGGATTTACTCTTAATGTAAGAGCCATCATTAAAGGATAAACAATCAATACCATAGCAAAAATTCCAAGTACAACTCCTATTGTAAGTTTGATATAAGGTCCAAATAATGAAGAACCATAACTTGCAAAGTTTACTGAAGTAAGAGCAAATACCCCAATTGGAGAATATGCTAAAATCCAATCTACAATTTTAAAGATAGCTTCTTTTGCAACATCAATTATATCAAGTAAAGCCTTAACTTTTCCTGAATATTCAGCTCTTTCGGAAATCATCTTAAGTGCAAGACCAAAACCTATAGAAAATACAATAATAGCTAGGAAATTACCTTGTGCTAAAGCTTGGAATGGATTTTGGAACATACTTATAAATACATCTGTTAATGAACTATTTGCTTTACTAGCAATTTCAGAAGTGTTTTGTGGATTTATAAGAGTTTTCCAAGCAGCTTGTTGTGCTTCTCCTGATCCAGGATTAAATCCTACTGCAAGTACAGAACCTAAAACCGCAGCAAAAAGTGAAGTTAAGAAATACCAAACTATTACCTTTACCCCGATTTTTCCAAATTCCTTTGTAGGAACTGAAGCAGCCCCATCAATTAAAGACAAGAAGATTACCGGAATTACAATCATTTTTAACATTGCAACCAAAACTTGACCGAATGGGGAAACGATTTTTACATAGCCGGAGATATCAACTTTCGCCAACCATAATACTACTCCAAGTACCAAACCCGCAATAAAAGCAATGAACACTTGAAGTACAAGATTTTTTTTACTCATAATAGCCTCCTTATAAGAATTTTAACCTTGTTTCTCTATATTTACAGAAAAACAAAGTTATTAAATAATAAAATTTTTCTTGAGAATCGTCAATAAAAAATAATTATATTTTGAACTAATTCTCTATGAGACAATGATAGCATATATTTTATATATTTGTCAACCTGTTTGAATATGTTTTCATAAAAGAATTTAATAAATATTATATAAATATATTTTTTACTAATATTTTTTATTGTATGTCCGTTTCTTATCAATTTCTATTATAACAATAATATATTATCAATTATTTCTATTGTTTTATTATTTTAAATTCCTTTGAAAAGAAAATATTATAAATTAAAAAATTTTTTTAAATCTTTGTTATTCTCTATTTATTTTTTCTTCTATTTGTATTATAATATTGTTGTATTAGGATATTAAGGAGGGACATTGATGGAAAGTAAATTGGTTACTTTATTAAGAAAAGTTTTAATTGATAAAACTTTTGATTTAAAATTAGATAAAAGATTATATTCAGAATTCACTGTACTTAAAGTAAAGAAGAAAACTGTAATAATCAAAGAAAATGATAAATTGGATTATTTATATTTATTAGTGCGGGGAAGTGCAAATGTTGTTCATTTTACACCGGTTGGGGAACTAATAGTATTTAATCATATAACTAATACTTCAATTTTAGGATTGTTTGAGTTTATGGATAACAAACATGATTTCTATAAGAGTGTTGCATTCTTCAAAGATACAAGACTTATAAGAATACCTGTAGAAAGATTTGAAAAAGAACCTGAAAGTATTGAACTTTTAAAAATTTACAACCAATTTTTATTAGATTTTGCAAAACATTCAATCGCCACATTTGATTTAACTAAAAACTATGGAAGAAAGAAAAACTTAATTGAATTCTTTTTATCAAAATGTGTTGATGCTGAATTCCCTGTTAAAATTTCTTTAACTAAAAAAGTTATTTCAGACTATTTGGGAATTAACGAAAGAACAATGTACAGATATTTGAATGAATTAATTGACAGAAATTGTATTTCCAGAAAAACCGGTAAAATTATAATTTCAAAAGAAAATTATGATAATTTAGTTGAATACTCTAAGGAAAAAGGTGTAGATAACGAATAATAGGTGCCACAATGAATGAATCTATAGAAAATACAAATGTATCAAATCCGGAAATTAAAACGAAAAGATTTAACTTAAAATCATTAATTTTAGTTATAAATTATTTTATAACTCCGATTTTAATTATGGTGATATTTTTTCTTTTATTAGAAAATATGAAATTTGTTGAAACTGTTATGAATTTACCTATTGTCTATAATTTCTTTCAGAATAATAAACATTTAATAGAAAGTGAAGATATGTTTAATGACTTTCTAACAAGTGTAATTAGTTCTATTGCGACACTTATTACTTTTATAATTACTGTTTTCTTAAGTAAAAAAGAGATGACAGTATATCAATAAAAAAATCTGAATTTTCTATTAAAAAATTAATTCTAATTGGAGTAGGAATTGGTATAATTATGATTTTATGGAATATCGTAATTTCGTATGTATATCCACTATTTGGACTAAATTTTAAAAGCGAAAACACTGAGCATATTTTTGAATCTTTAAAGTTCAATAAGATATTAATAGTAAATATGTTAATTTCTGCTCCAATTGGAGAAGAGATTGTTTTTAAGTATGGTATATTTACATTTTTACATGAAATTTTTCAAAATAGAGGAAAACTCTTAAAAATATTTATACCGGCATTTATTTCTGCATTTGTATTTGCAGTAATTCACGATGGATTGTATTTAGTTCCTCTATACATATTTCCAAGTTTCATTGGATGTTTAATATATGAAAAGACAAAATCTTTATTACCTTGTATATTAGGTCATTTTCTAAATAATTTCATTGCATTAATGATGATGTTATATAGTTAAAAAGCTATTGAAGTTTTACTTCAATAGCTTTTTTGTCTAATATTAAAATATATATTTTTATTATTTTACAACTTTTGAATTAACTTCTTCTAAAATCATTTCAAGGAAGTCTTCAGATTTCATTGAACCCTTATCTCCATCTACACGTTTTCTAACGGAAACAGTTCTTTCATTTACTTCATTTTCACCTACGATTAAGCTATATGGAATTTTTGCAAGTTGTGCTTCTCTGATTTTTAAACCAATTTTTTCTGCTCTATCATCAACTGCTACTCTTATATCTTTTTTAGCAAATTCTTTTTGCAATTCAAAAGCATAGTCATTAAATTTATCAGAAATTGGTAAAATCTTAACTTGTTCAGGTGCTAACCAAGTTGGGAATGCTCCTTTATATTCTTCAATCAGGTAAGCTACAAATCTTTCCATTGTAGAAACAATTCCTCTATGAATTACAACAGGTCTGTGAGTATTCTTTCCATCTTCTCCAACATAAGTTAAGTCAAATCTTTGTGGTAATAAGAAGTCAAGTTGAATTGTAGAAAGAGTTTCTTCTAAACCTATTGCAGTCTTAACTTGAACATCAAGTTTAGGACCATAGAAAGCCGCTTCCCCCTTTGCTTCAAAGTATTCATATCCTAAGTCATCCATTGCACTCTTAAGCATTGCTTCAGCATTGTTCCACATTTCATCATCATCAAAGTATTTTTCTTTATTTTCAGGATCTCTGTAACTTAATCTGAATCTGAAATTCTTTATGTCAAAATCTTCATAAACTGATTTCATTAAATTTACAACTCTTGTAAATTCTTCTTTTATTTGATCAGGACGAACAAAGATATGAGCATCATTTAAAGTCATTTCCCTAACTCTTTGTAATCCTGAAAGTGTGCCACTCATTTCATAACGGTGCATCATTCCAAGTTCAGCAATTCTTATAGGGAATTCCTTATAACTATGAACATCATTATTATAAATTTCCATATGATGTGGACAGTTCATAGGTCTTAAAACTAATAATTCTCCATTTCCTAAGTCCATTGGTGGGAACATACTGTCTTGATAGTGATCCCAGTGCCCTGAAGTTTTATAAAGGTCAACATTTGCAAGAATTGGAGTGTAAACATGTTCATATCCACATTCAATTTCTTTATCAACTATATATCTTTCAACTACACGTCTAATTGTTGCACCTTTAGGTAGCCAGAAAGGAAGACCTGTTCCAACATTTTGGCTAATCATAAAGATTCCCAACTCTTTACCAATTTTTCTGTGATCTCTTTGTTTACAATCTTCCAAATATTCTAAATATTCGTCCAAATCTTTTTTCTTTTCAAAACTTATGCCATAAATTCTTTGTAGCATTTTATTTTTTTCGCTACCTCTCCAATAAGCACCTGCAATACTTAGAAGTTTAACTGCTTTTATTTTTTTAACATCAATAAGATGTGGTCCTCTACAAAGGTCAGTAAATTCTCCTAATTCATAGAAAGAAAGTTCTGCATCTTTGTCAAAGCCCTCAATTAAGTCTATTTTATAATCTTGACCTTTTTCTGCAAAATATTTTAAAGCAAAGTCCCTATCAACTTCTTTTCTATCAACAGAATATCCTTCCTTAACAATTTTTTTCATTTCCGCTTCGATTTTTTCTAAATCTTCCGGTGTGAATTTATGTTCTGAATCCAAGTCATAGTAAAATCCGTTATCTATTGCAGGACCTATTCCAAATTTTGTATCCGGAAATAGTCTTTGAATAGCAAGAGCCATTACATGGCTTGATGTATGCCAGAAAATTTCTTTTCCTTCTTTGTCTTCAAACTTTACGAATTTAACAGCACAATCTTCTTTTAAAGTTTCACTTAAACCTTTTATGACATCATCATTAACAACAGCTCCTAAAACATTTCTTGCAAAACCCTCTGAAATACTGATTGCCACATCTAAAATCTTTACACCTTTTTCAAATTTATGAACAGACCCGTCAGGGAATGTAACTTTAATCATTTCCATATTATCCTCCTATAAAAAAAGAGCCCCATTCCTACAAAACTGTAGGGACGATGACTCGTGGTTCCACCCTAATTACTTCTTAATTAGATAAAAGACTCAGTAATAGTTTTCGGTAAATAGCATTCTTAAATGAAATTCCAGCCACGTTTCATTCTCTCTTAAAGCGCTTAAATCCTACTCGTTACTTCAACGTCTATATTAACTTTATCAATCCTTCAAAATCAACAGTCGATTGCTCCCCTGTCTTTAAATCTTTGACAGTATAAGTATTATTTGCTTTTTCATCTTCTCCTACTATGATTATATAAGGAATATTTAATTTGTCCGCATAAGATATTTTTTTCTTCATCTTTGCGTCTTCAAAGTATATTTGTATTATTTTACCACTATTTTCAAATAAATTCAATAGTTTTATAGCATAATCATAACAATTTTCCATTGGAATAATTAAAGCATCAACACTGTTAGTTTTTATTTCTTTAAATAAGTTTTTATCAAGCAATTGATAGAACAATCTTGTAAGCCCGATAGAAATTCCAACACCCGGTAAAATCTGACTTGTATAATTACTTGCCAAGTTATCATATCTTCCACCTGAACAAACACTTCCAAGTTGTCTATAATTTTCTAAAAATGTTTCATAAACAGTTCCGGTATAGTAATCAAGACCTCTTGTAATTGTAAGATTAATCTTTATACAATCCTCTGGAATTCCAAAAAGTTTCATACAATTATAAACTTCTTTAAGTTCTTCAACACCTTTTTCAAAAAGTTCATTCTCAATTCCTAATGAATTTAGTTTTTCAATAATCTCTTCGTTACTTCCTGAAATTTTTATAAATTCTATAATTTTTTCTAAATTATTATCATTAAGACCTATATTTTTAAGTTCCTCAACAACTTTATCAAAACCAATTTTTTCAATCTTATCGATAATTCGAAGCATATCAGTCTTATTTTCTATACCCAAATTTTCAAAAAGTCCATTAATAATTTTTAAATTGCTAAAATTAATCGCAAATTTTTCATTAATAATTTTTGAAAAAATTTCATAGATTATATAAGGAAGCTCTGCATCATTTTTAATATCAAGTTTTCCATTACCGATAACATCAATATCACATTGATAAAATTCCTTATATCTCCCCTTTTGATTTCTTTCGCCACGATAAACTTTACCTATATGATATCTTCTAAAAGGAAAATTCAACTCGCTAAAATATTGAGCAACATATCTTGCCAAAGGTACAGTAAGGTCAAATCTTAAAGAAATATCCTTGCTTTCAGAATCAATTTTAAAAATTTGTTTTGTAGTTTCTCCGCCACCTTTAGCTAAAAGAATTTCATTTTTTTCAAAAACAGGTGTATCTATCGGTAAAAATCCACGTTTTTTAAAAGTATCTTCAATTATATTTTTAACATTGTCGAACAAAATTTGTTCATTTGGTAAAAGTTCCATAGTACCAACAACATTGCTCGGTTTAATAAATCCCATAATTACCTCCACAGCGAAACAATTCCACCCAAATCGACAAATGCTTCGCCTTTTGGATAGAGTATTTTCACATTTTCTTCATCAGCTACGCGTTTAATTATATCATAATCTCGATATTTTGTCACATCACCATAAAATAATAAAATATCATCAGAAACAAAACCGCAGGTTCCCCCGATAAAGCCATTTTTATATCCATTTAAAATAATTCCTTCATTTGTAACAAGTTCCACATCGATATTCTCAGCTTTTAATGTTTTATATACTCCCTCATCACTTGTTATTATATGATTTTCAAAACAAATCATACTACAATTTGCATATCCCTGATTTATCTTTAAATATTCTCTATTTAGTTTAAGTTTTTCAAAAATTTCTTTTGTGGTAAATTTTTCATTATGAAAAAAATATTTCTTATTTTTTGCAATATTTAAAACCATCTCTCCATTTTTAAAATTAGAAACATCCACCTTTTTTAAATTAAATTCACTCAAATACTTACTATAATAGTCAAAAACAGAAGACTCTATGTAAATATCGTCATCAATTTTTAGGACACTCAAATCAATATGGTCATTATAATTTATATTAAATTTTTCATTATTCAAACTTTTTATATAATCAAAATTTTCTTTTTCTAAAAGTTCAAAAAACATCGATGTTGCACAGTTGCTTACTATAATTTTTTGTAACATATTAATCTCCTAAATGGTTAAAATCTCTATATTTGGGTAATAACTGACTGAATGATTACAATGTAATTATTTAAATATAATATATTTTATCATATTTTATTTACAGGAGGAAGTTTATGTTAAAAGAATTTAAAGAATTTGCCTTAAAAGGTAATGTAATGGACTTGGCAGTTGGGGTAATTATAGGTGGAGCATTTGGAAAAATCGTTACATCTTTAGTAAATGATGTTCTAATGCCTTTACTTTCAATTTTAACAGGTGGAATTAATTTTTCAGACCTAAAAATTGTATTAAAAGCGGGAGACAAGTCTAAAGAAATTGCAGAAGTTGCTTTTAAATATGGTGCATTTATTCAAAATGTAATTGATTTTCTAATTATAGCATTTTGTATCTTTATGATGGTAAAAGCTATGAATAAGCTAACAAGAAAGAAAGAAGAAGTAGTTGAAGAAACTCCTACAGCTCCAACTCAAGAAGAAATTTTAACTGATATTAAGAATATCTTAAATGATATTAAAGAAAAACATTAATACAAAAATAGGATTTTATGTTTTTAAATCCAAAAGCCGAGTTGGAAATTCAACTCGGCTTTTATAATGCTAATTTTATTATTTGCAAATTCCTTCCATTAAGAAAATTCTAAAATCAATTTCCTTGCTTCTTCCATTCCATAAAATCTCATAGTTTTTCGGAATAAATGATGCTCTTTTAAAGTAATTTTCCATTTCTTCTCTTGAAAATCCATCATGCCCGTCAAAATTTGGAAAATCCTTATGGAAGTCCGGAGAAACTGTATCCAAATCCATTATAATTATTTTCCCATTTTCTTTTATATGTTCTCTTAACAACTTAAGCTCCGCATCTACATCTACAATATGATGAAAAGCAGTTAAACTGTAAATTACATCGTATTTTTCATTCGAATTATCCAAAAAATTTTCATCATTTATACTGATATTTTCTATTTTCATTTCATTTATTCTCTTTAAAGACTCATCTCTCATCTTTAAAGAAGTATCCATACAATCAATATGTTTTAAATCTTTAGATAATAAAGTTGCAAGAAGTCCATCTCCCGATCCGATTTCAAGAGCCTTTTTCTCTTTCAAACCTTCTCCTAAATACTTAAACATTTTTTCGTATATGGTAAAAGTTCTATTTTTTCTCTCCTCTGTGTTCCAAACTTTAGCAACTTCATCAAAATAATTATTCATACTACCCCCTAAATTTAAATAATAAGTTAATCAAGATTTCCTAGAAAACCATGGGATACATCTATTTGTCCTCTTACAATATTCCAGATATTCCTCTCCAAAAATATCTTTAAGCCATATTTCTTCCGTACTTTTCACTAAAATAGTCAAAAGAATCCAATAAATTGGAATTGTAACTAAAAAATATAAATTATTAAAAATAAAACAAATTCCCCAACAAAGAAACATAAAAGCTGAATAAATCGGATTTCTTACAATTGAAAAAACTCCCGTAGTTACCAATTTTAGTTCCTTTATATTCTTAGAAATTCTTGAATTAACAACTGCAGAAATCCACAGTCCAATACCTATAAATATACATATTATACCTATAATCATAAAAGGAATTTTTAAAAAAGGTATTTCTCCATTTTTAAAATAACCCTTGTTTTGTAAAAATATTAATATCGCTGTTATGACTAATATAATACCCACATATATTGGTCCAATTCCTAAAACTGATAATTTTTCTCTTTTCATAATTTACTCCTTAAAATTTAGGAAATCTAAAAAAATAGTAATCATTTCCCTCCATAAAATCAGTTTTTACAAAACCTCTATTAACATAAAACTTTTCAGCTCTGTAATTATATTTATGAACACCTAATGCAATAGGTCTTATTCCATATTCTTCATAACATTGTAAGATAACTTTTTCTAAAACATAAGATCCTATCCCACAACCTCTATATCTTTTATCAATAATAAATGCCATAAGCCTATAAAAAGGCTCTTTTTTCATTATTTCAGGGTCTGTACTCCATTCAATAGCTTCCCATAACAGTATAAAGCCTATGTGTTTTTCATCATATTTAATTGCATAAGTATGTCCTTTACAATTATGTTCTATTCCATAATTTGTTATTTCCAGAACTACATCCAACGAATCTACAAAATCTTCACTAATATCATCTCTTAAAATATTTTTTAAAAACCGTGAATTTTTTTCACTTACATACTCAATATTTATATTTTCTTTTATCATAATTTACTCCGGTTATTTGCTAACAAAATTATTAATCACTATAAATATATCACAATTGCAAAACAATATCAATAATTTTATAACTAAATGTATCATAGATACATTTTATATTTGCTTGCAAACAAGCAAATATATGAGATTTCCAGGACAATTGCATCAGAAGATACAATTGTTCCCGTCAGACCTACTTTTGTTTACAAGCAAATAAAGTTATGAGATTTCCATGGCGTTTATATCTTGCGATATAATCGCTACCGTCAGACCTACTTTTTGTTGTTTAAGAATAAACAACAAAAGTTAGGGCTAGATTCACTTCACTCAGCTTTGCTTCGTTTCGGTCGAAATGACGTGTCGGCATAGTTTCTTTGCAAAGTACTATGACGTTAAATATTTTATTTTAAATAATTTTTAAATATTTTTTGAAGTTTATTTACCATTCACGTCTAGCTCTAAAATGAGTACACTCCCTTATACGTCATCTCGACCGGAATGAGTGAAATGTAGTGAATCTAGCCCTAACTTTGCTTATTTAGTTATAAATAAGCAATAGTAGGTCTGACGCAAAGATTGTCCAAATCTTTGATTTGGATACAATCGACTGTGGAGATCTCACACTTCTGTTGAAAACAAAAGTGAATGTATCGTAGATACATATTTTTAACAACTTTCAATTTTGCATAAAAAAAGAATGTCCATATTTCTATAAACATTCTTGTTTTCAAATTTAAAAACTATTTAGCGTAGTCAACAACTCTTGTTTCCCTAATTAAATTAACCTTAATTGTTCCGGGATACTCAAGTTCTTCTTGTATTTTCTTAATAATTTCTTTTGAAGTTAATAACATTTTATCTTCGTCAATAACTTCCGGTTTAACCAATACTCTTATTTCACGTCCTGCTTGAATTGCAAAAGATTTTTCAATTCCGTCAAATGAATTTGCAATTGCTTCAAGATTTTCCAAACGCTTAATATAATTTTCAACAGACTCACGTCTTGCGCCGGGTTTTGCGGCTGAAATAGCATCTCCTGCTTGCACCAAAAGTGCTTCAACAGTTGAAGGTTCAACATCATTATGATGTGCTTCAATACAATGGATAACTTCACGTTTTTCTTTATATTTTTTAGCCATTTGAACACCTAATTCAACGTGATTTCCTTCCATTTCGTGATCTATAGCCTTGCCTATATCGTGTAATAGACCACCTCTTTTGGCAATTTTAACATCAGCTCCAATATCAGCAGCTAACATTCCTGCCATATGTGCAACTTCTATAGAATGTTTCAAAACATTTTGTCCATAAGAAGTTCTGTACTTTAGTCTTCCTAAAAGTTTTACAAGTTCAGGATGTAATCCATGAATATTAGTTTGATCACAGGCATCTTCTCCTGCAATTCTAATACTGTTTTCAACTTCCTGTCTTGATTTTTCAATCATTTCTTCAATTCTTGTAGGGTGGATTCTTCCATCATTAATCAATTTTTCAAGAGCAAGTCTTGCTATCTCTCTTCTAACCGGATCAAAAGAAGATAAAACAACTGCTTCCGGAGTATCGTCTATAATTAAATCTACTCCTGTTAAACTTTCAAATGTTCTAATATTTCTTCCTTCCCTACCTATAATTCTACCCTTCATTTCATCATTAGGTAAAGTTACAACACTAACTGTAGATTCTGCAACATGATCTGCCGCATATCTTTGAATAGCCGTTCCAATAATATATCTAGCATTTTTTTCTGCATTATCTCTAGCATTTTGTTCAATTTCTCTAATGATATTTGCAGCATCTTTTATACTTTCTTGTCTAACTTCTTCAAGTATAATTTCTTTAGCTTCTTCAGATGATATATTGGCAACTCTTTCAAGTTCTTCTTTTTGTTTTTCAACTAATTTTTCAATTTCAGATTCTTTAACTTCTAAAGCCTTTAATTCTTTATTTAGACGTTCATTTTTCTTATCTAAATTTTCGTTTTTCTTGTCTAAATTTTCTTCTTTAGTAATTAAACGACGTTCCAATTTTTGAATTTCGTTTCTTCTCTCTCTGTTTTCCTTATCGCTTTCTTGTTTAATTCTATGTGCTTCTTCTTTAGCTTCAACTAATTTTTCTTTTTTCTTAGTTTCAGCTTCTTTAATAGCATCTTCAACAATTTTTTTAGCGTGGTTTTCGGCGCCATTTATTAGTTTTTCTGAAGAAAATCTTCTAAAAGCATAACCAATAATAGTTCCAACAATTAAAAAACAGGAAATAATATAAATTCCCTTGGCATTAGTCTTACACACCTCCTTGTATTAAATTTTCAAGTTACAATTATCAAATCATTATTCCTTAAAATTAAATGTGACTTCTCACATCTACTATTTTACAACTTTTTTAGTGTTTTGTCAATTTAAAAAATTATATAAAAAATGTAATAATTATATATAAAACAATAATATACCTATCAAAAAATGGCGGTATAATCCGCCATTAATCTTTCTTTTTATTTAATAATTTTGTTCTAAATTCTTCCAATTCCTTTATAGTATTTAGGTTTTCAAACATATTTCTTTCGTCAAAAAATTTCCAATCTTTATATTCCAAAAATTTAAAATTGTTATCTTCAATAAATCTAACAAATTTTCGATTATCTTTGATTAACTCTTTTCTTAAATCTTCTTTCAAAGAATTTTTATAAATTGCATTCATAGGTAAAATTTTTCCATCTTCAGAAAGACAAACAATGCCGTCAAAATTTACATCAAGTTTTGAAATCAAAAATCTAATAAATTTTTCATCCATATTCGGCATATCACATGCAGTCAGAAAAGAAAAATAACTATTAGAATAGCAAAGCCCACTATGAAGTCCTGCCATAGGTCCTTTTTTGTAAAAGATATCCCTTACAACTCTAACTTTTAAATCCTTGTAATGCTCCTTATTATTTGAAACGACAACTATATCCTCAAAGATATTTTTTAAAACTTCTATTGAATTGTGTACTAAATACTTTTCTTCAAGCTCTATATATTCTTTCGGAAAAGTCATTCTTCTGGAATTTCCACCTGCAAGTATAATACAATTTATCATTATTCTACCACCAAATCAGCAAAATCTGCATCGCAAAAGTCTGCAAATTCAATAGGATTTACTATGATTGAATTTCTAACCTTACCGGCACTTACAAGAAATTTATCCATATTTTTTGCAGTCTCATCAAAAACCGTTTTAAATTTTGTCTTCATTCCAACAGGACTGCAACCACCATGAACATAACCTGTTAAAGGTTCTAAGTCTTTTTGTAAAATCATTCTAATACTTTTTAATTTAAAATGTTTACTAGCTTTTTTTAAGTCCAAATGAGAATCTATAGGAATAACACAGATATAATGATTTTTATCACTTCCTTCTAGTACAAGTGTTTTAAAACAAATATTTCTGTCTATTCCAATCTCTTCAAATTCTTTGTCTTCTTCTCTAACTACAAATTCATATTTTATTTTTTACTATCTAAAATTCTACATACATTTGTCTTACTTATCTTTTTCATCTTTATCCAAAAAAGTCTTTAAATGTTGAACTAGCATCTTTATCGCAGGAGCATTTTCTCCTCCTCGAGGAATTATTATATCCGCGTGTTTTTTACTTGGCTCAATAAATTCCTCATGCATTGGTTTAACTGTAGTTTGATATTGAGTTAAAACACTTTCAAGACTTCTTCCTCTCTTTTTTGTATCTCTTAAAATTCTTCTTATAAGTCTTTCATCTGCATCTGCATCTACATAAACCTTTAAATCCATAAGCTCTCTAAGTTTTGGGTCTTCCAAAATTAAAATCCCTTCAATTATTATTACAGGTTTTGGATAAACTCTCATAGTTTCTTTGCTTCTAGTATGCAATGTATAATCATAAATCGGTAAATCTACCGCTTTACCTGATTTTAAAATCTTTATATCCTCAATAAGTTTAGAAGTTTCAAAAGACTTTGGATGGTCATAGTTTAACTTTGCCCTTTCTTCTAAAGTCTTGTCATCATTTGACCAATAATAAAAATCATGACTAATCATAACTATTTCGTCTTTAAATTGTTCTTTTAATTTTTCAACAATAGTGGTCTTTCCGGAAGCAGAGCCTCCGGCAATCCCTACAACATAAATATCTTCTTTTTTCATCAAAAACTCCTATAAAGCAATTACTCTGTGGTAGATTTTTTTACCTTTTTTTATAACAATTTCTTCTAAATTTAAAGAAACTTTTAAATTTGTATCGGTAATTTTTTCTCCATTTAAAGAAATTCCGCCTTGTTCTATAAGTCTTCTGGCTTCTCCATTAGACTTTGAAAGTCCACAAGTTCTAATTAAATCCAAAATTCCTATTTCTTCATTTTCAAAATCTGATTTTTTAATTTCAGTTGAAGGCATATTTTCATCTAAAAGTTCTCCACTAAATAATGCTCTGGCAGTTTCCAATGCTTTTTGAGCTTTTTCTTCTCCGTGAATAATCTTAGTTACTTCAAAAGCTAAAATTTCTTTAGCTTCATTTATTCTTTCATCTTTATATTTTCCTAATTCTCTACATTTTTCAGTTGGCAAGAAAGTAAGCATTAGTAAGAATTTTTCAACATCCCTATCATCAACATTTCTCATATATTGGAAAAGGTCATAAGGTGAAGTTTTTTCTTCATCCAACCAAACAGCACCTTTTTGGGATTTACCCATTTTAACACCGTCAGCAGTTGTCAAAAGTTTAAAAGTCATAGCATAAACTTTATCTTGTTCGAGTTTTCTAACTAAATCATATCCTCCAAGGATATTGCTCCATTGGTCAGAACCGCCTAATTGCAATTTACAACCATGTTTTCTATATAGGTATAAGAAATCATAACTTTGCATTAACATATATGAAAATTCAAAGAATGTAAGACCTTTTTCCATTCTGTTTTTGTATGCATCACAAGTAAGCATCTTATTTACACTAAAATGCACTCCTACTTCTTTCATAAATTTTATAAAATTTAAGTCTAAAAGCCAATCTTTATTATTTTCTATAATTGCATTTCCGTCTGAAAAATCAATAAATCTTGAAAGTTGTTCAAAAAATCTTTGAGCATTGTGATTAATTTGTTCTTCAGTCATTACCATTCTCATATCACTTCTTCCTGAAGGATCTCCAATCATTGTAGTTCCTCCACCTAGAAGTGCAATTGGAATATGTCCATAATTTTGCATTCTCTTCATAACCATAATTTGAATAAAATGTCCAATTGTCAAACTATCTGCTGTTGCGTCAAAACCGATATAGAATTTTACTCTTTCCTTGGATAATAACTCTTTTAATTCATCTTCATAAGTAGCTTGTTCAAAATATCCTCTATCGACAAGCTCTTCAAAAACATTCTTGTATTCCATAAAAACCTCCTATAAAAAAAGACCTACAACTCTGAAAGGACGACTTATCGTGGTACCACCTTTCTTCGCATAGGCCTCATAATGTTTAAGCACAATCACTTTTGAACTCCTGTGTTGTATGCACAATCAACACTCACTATTAAATATTGAGATAATTATATATAAAAAAGCAAAAAAAGTCAACTACATTTCAATCTTTTTTACTCTTTCATCATCAAAAATTAAATCTTCCAAATGTTCTCTTTCAAAATCCACAGGAACAACCGTATAAAATCTAACTATTACAGATCTGCTCTTCTTTACAATCTCTACATTTTGAACTTCAAGTTTAAATCTTTCCAAATAATTTCTAATCTCTCTAATCGTATTAAAACTGTCCTCCAAACTTACCTCAAATGTTATAGTCAAATGGTCTTTGTTTAAAAATGCATCTTTATACATTAAAATTTGAACAATTACAATTAAAAGTGTCCCGCAAATTGCAACTGCATAAAGTCCCGCTCCCATAGCAAGCCCGATGCCGGCAGTAGCCCAAATTCCGGCAGCAGTTGTAAGACCGTTTACTGAATTATTTTTTATAAAAATAAGACCTGTGCCTAAAAAACCGATTCCTGAAACAACTTGAGATGCAATACGTGCAGCATCATACTTATCAATATCAAAAAACCATATTTAGAAATAATCATCATAAGTGCAGAAGCCAGTGCAACTATCGAGTGAGTTCTGATACCCGCTTCCTTATTTCTACTCTTTCTTTCAAAACCTATTATGGCTCCCATTACAGTTGCAAGAACCATCTTTATCAAAAATTCAAAATTTTGAAAAATTAAATCCATATATATATCCATATAATACTCCCAATTCTATTTAAAAATTACTAATCTTTTTTTACTAATTTAATTATATGTAATACTAAAAAAGTCAAATAATTCTCTTTTTATCATCAAACAAATATACTATTATTGTATAATTATATCATATTTTCATAAAAATTATTAGTCTTTTATTTACTATTTTTTATGATATAATTAATTCATAGTACAAAAGTACTAAAAAATATTGGGAGATTCAATAATATGAAAAAATTTTTAAAAAGATATTTTATATTCACTTTAATTACTTTAATTTTTTGTTCTTTCTCAGCAAAAGGAGTAAAAATAGAACAGCTAAACGAAAAATATTTCATCACAAAAGAAAAATTTTTTGTTATTAAAGAAAAAAAGAATACTGAAAATACTTCTGATTCAAAAAAATATTACTTAACTTTGTATGAAAAAGTAAAATCCGGTTCTACAGGTTATATGATATATGAAAATGTAAAAATATCTAAAAAAGATGGAAAAGAATTTATTACAGCTGATAATTTGGATATAGATTTAGAGATAATAAATGACAAAACAATAAAAGATACAAAAAACAATCTTGAATATAAATAATCCAAGAAAAAAGATATAGAATCCAATTTGGAATTAATTAAATAAAAATCACGGAAAATAATACGAAAAAAAATCAAAGCTCATCTAATTTACTTAGATGAGCTTTTGTATACTTTCAGAATTTGTGTCAAATCAGGATATATTTCTTATCTTGCAATCATATCTTTTGATATATCCACACTTCTAATATTAGTTCTAGTAATTGTTCTTGTTGTAAAACCCCAAATATTACTGTACCAATTTTTCTTCTCTTTATCATAGATAAAATGAAATCCAACCGTGAATTCTTCAGGTGTTATTGATGTTAATTGTGGTGGTTTGCTATTTTGAGGATATGTTGTCTCTTGAACCAATAAATGTCCACCTATATACATTTCATAAGTATCCCCATATTCTCTTATTTCAAATGAATTAAGGTCGAATTCCATTGAAGGATAACCTCCAACATATTCTCTGCCGTTGTTTATTAATGATTCAACTCTTTTTGCTTCAATTCTTAAAGATGGGTCTATCATTGTTGTCAATAAATTCGCATCTTTTTTTCCTCTTGATTGAACATCCTCTCTTAACAATTCTATAGTTCTTGCAATAGCAACTTCCAATAATCTTTTATCAGTAAGAGATGTACTAACATTTATCTTTTTTTCTCCTTGGTAAGTAACTCCATCAGAAATTGTATATCCCCAAGGCATTTTTGTTACAACTTTTAAAATATCACCTTGTTTTATATTTGTTCCGGATAATTTATTAAATTCTTTTACAGTTAATTCTGTATTTTTATCATTTACAAACAAGATACTGTTTTCATCTCTTGTTAAAATTTTAAAAGAACTTTCATTTGAATTTGTATCAAGTTTTTCAACTTCATTTGCAATTTGGTATTCAGTTCCCGCTCCATAAGAAACAGTTTTAATATCTGATTTTTCATCATAGAAAAGAGTAATATCTTCTTTTAATTTTATATTATTATCATAATAAAAAATTGTATATTTTCCAGGAAATAACTCATATTCTTTATCTGAAACAGCCTCTTCCTTGCCATTTAATAAAATTGTAGTTTGTACTTCATCATCCTTTTCAACTTTCAATTTTATTGGATCTAAATGAATTTTATAATCATCAAAAAGTCCTAATATTTTTCCGCTTTTTTGAAGTCTAATCGGTCTGTCACTCTTATAGTTCGAATCCTTTTTCAAATTTTCAGCATCTTCTTTAAGCCATTTTTCAATAGTCTTAAATTTAGTTTCATCTTCTTCAAAAGTTGAAATAAGATATTCTGCTTGATTTTTATCAATTCCTTTTCCATTGAAAACTATATTCGTAGTATAAAATCCAATTTTTTTTGATTCCACACCTGATAAAATAGTCGGAAGTTTTACATCTATAGAATGATATGCCTTAAGTCCAAAAAATCCGACAATTGAAATTGCCAAAAGTATGGTAAATGAAAAAAGCATTTTTAAAGTTTTTGGAATTTTCGGCATTTCATATTTATTTACTTCTTTTTTGTTCTTATCTTCCTTTAACTTTACAGTTTCTTTAGGTTTTTCAGCTTCTTTTGGTTTAATTTCCTTTTGTTCTACAGTTTCTTTAGGCACTTCAGTATCTTTTATTTCAATATTTTTACCTGAATTTTGAGCAATTTCTTCCTTATCAATATTTTCTTTTTTTCAACATTTATAGTTTCTAAGACTTCCTGTTTTTTTCTTTATTCTTTTCTTTATTTTTATTTTTAGAGGCTTTGCTCCCCCTACGACGTCTTTCGTGTAGGGGAACAACATTGCCGTAAATAAGCTGAAGTCTTTGTGTTTCTGTTAAAATTTCATCTTCTTCTTTATTTTCTTCTTTATTCTTTTTTACATTTTCATTTTTTGATTCTTCTTTTAGTTTTTCTTCATCAGTTGAAAATGTATGGTCTTCCACTTCTGAATTTATAAGATTTGATTTAAAATCTAAATCATCAATTTCATTCTCTTCTTTCTTCGTTTCGAGAACAACTTCTTCAGAAATTTCTTTTTCGGAATAATCTTCTCTCCATTGAGAATAGTCGGATAAAATAGATTTATCAAATCCTCCCTCTGAAAAATTTGAAGAATTTTTTTCAATTTTATTCTTTTTTTTGTTTTTCTTAGACACGAAAAAAACCCTCCTTAAATCTTTCCTACGCTTCTAATTCTTTTTCTAATTCGTCAACTAAACCTTTGAAAACATCTAGAGCCTTATTAATTGAATTTTTATCTTCCATATCAATTCCTGCCGCTCTTAATTGTTCTATTGGTTGATGTCTACATCCATCCTTTAAGAAGTTTCTATAATTCTTTAATGCTTCTTTATCTCCCTTAACAACTCTGCTTGACAAGAAACTTGCTGCACAGAAACTTGTTGCATATTTATATACATAAAAATTAGTGTAGAAATGAGGAATTCTTGCCCATAAGTAATTAGCTAATTCACTCTTTTCAACATGTTCTCCATAATATTTGTCGTTTAATTCACCCATAATTCTTGTGAAATCATCAGCAGTTAAGGCATTACCTGCTTCAACTTCTAGATGAGTATTTTTTTCAAACTCGCCAAACATTGTTTGTCTAAATACTGTTCCGATAAACATATTGATATAATAGTTTAAAATATAAATCTTTTCGTGTTTATCTTTAACATTTTTCAACATATAGTCTAATAGAGTTAATTCATTGAAAGTTGATGCAACTTCTGCAACGAAAATCTTATATTGTGCATATAGATAGTCATTATTTGATTTTGAATAATAACTATGCATTGAATGTCCAAATTCATGAGCTAATGTAAACATACTGTCTAATGTATCAGTATAATTCATTAGGATATATGGATCTGTATCATAACTTCCCCAAGAATATGCTCCACCAGCTTTTCCTTCTCTTGGATAAACGTCAACCCAACGATCATCAAAACCTCTATTTAAAACTTCAATATAGTCTTCTCCCAATGGCTTAAGACCTTCAGTTATCAACTCTCTTGCTTTTTCATAAGGATATTTTTGGTCAAATTCTTTTTCTAAATTTACAGAAACATCCCACATATATTGTTTGTCTTTCTTTAAAGCTTTCTTTCTTAAACCATAATATTTATGAAGAGAAGGTAGATATTCTTCAATACTTTCTATCAAAGAATCATAAACTGTTTCAGGTACACAATCTTGGAATAATTCCATATATCTGGCTGAAGGATAATTTTTAACCTTTGCAAGTATTGTTAAATTTTTAATTGCACTATATAGTGTTGTAGCATAAGTATTCTTGAAATTTGAAACAGTTCCATACATTTTATCAAATGCTTCTTTTCTTACTTCTTCATTTTCATCTAAAAGGAAAGCATTGTAATTTGCAGGAGTTAGTTTTTCACCATCTTTGCTCTCAATTTTTCCATAGTCCATATCGGCAAAACTTAACATATAGAATGAGTTTTGACCTGTTCCCATCATTTCGCTACAATTTGCAAGAAGTTTTTCTTCATCTGCACTTAAAGTATGAGGTTTAAATCTTAAAATATTTTCAAAATGTACTCTATACTTTTCATTATCTCCCTCTTTGTAAAAGTTTTCCAATTCTTCATCTGATAAACTCATTAAGAAAGGATCAAAAAATGCCATAGCAGAACCTAATCTTGTACCTAGTGAATTTACTTCTAAAGCTAATTTTTGAGATTCAGGAACTCTACTGTCTTCATCTCTTTTCATATATGAATAAGTATATAATTTTTCCATAAGTCTATTTGCTTTTTCAGATAATTCCATAATATTTTTTAAATTTTTAACAGATTTTTCTTCCTTTGTAAGTCTTTCAACAAACTCATCACAAAGTTTTATCTCTGCTCTTGCTTCATCTACATTCTTGTAGATTTTTTCTAATGACCAATTATATTTTTCCATCATAACCTCCAAATAAAAACTAAATTTTCACAAATTAATTTTACCATTTTTTAAATTTTTATCAACATATATGATAATTATTTACAAATATATATATTTTAATTATATATAATTTTTTATTGAAAACATTTTTATTATTATTTTAACTTTTTAGCACTCAAATTTCTTAACTACAAAAAAAGTTGAGAAGTTTAAACTTCTCAACCTTAATTTTTTGACCTAAAAATTATTGATCTTTTCTTCTCTTTGTAAGAATCACTCCAGCAAAACTACTAATTACTAGCATTGTAAGTCCAGTTCCAGAAATAGACATTTTTGGTAATTTTCCATTTTCGTCTTTTTTTGTAATTGTATTTGTTACTTCTACAGTTTTTCTTTATCTGTAGATTTAAGTGTAACTTTTCCATCTGCTACTGAGTAAGTTGTTTTGCATCCTTTTGCATCTGTTTCTTCTACTTTATATTCTCCAAAGTATAGTCCTTTTAATTCTCTACTTTCTCCAGGTGACAATTTGAAAGTTTCTTCATATCCATTTGGTCCTGTTACTTTGAATTCAAATTTAATAGATTTTGATGTATTTCTAGTTCCTGATGCTATTAGGTTTTTCTTTACTGTTAGCTTACCTAAGTTTTCTTCTCCGTTTACTGCTTTATTCTTTATTGTAGCAACTCCGTTTTCAACTTCGGTACTTTCTACTATAGTCCAGTTTCCATTATTTACATCATCTGCATTCTTGAAACTTTCTTTTACAATGAAAGTATAGTCCTTTCCATTGTTATCTTTTGTCTTTAAGTTTTCCCATTTTGCAGTTGTTGTTGTTCCATCTATTACTTTTACTTCTGCTTCAGGTACTTTCTCTTCTTCTCCTCCTGCTACTTTTCTGTAAAGAGTTAAGTTTATTTCAGGTCTCTTCAGCTTTCCTTCTTCCGGTCCGTCCCATTCTTTTGTTACTTCTACTTTCCCGTCTGTAGGTTGCTTATATGTGTTTGTTATATTGTTTCCGTTTTGTGTTACTGTATAAGTGTTGTTGTTAATTTTAAATTCATTATCATCATTTGCGTCTTTTTCTTTTACTGTATAATTAATTAACTTTCCACTTGTATTATATTTTTTTACTCCTGTCCATTTATAAGTAAATTGAGATGCTGTTCCATTATTAGGAGTAATTTCTAATTTATCTGCATTATCATCTGTTACATCTTTTCCATCTGCATAAAGTTTAAATTCAGGTGCAGTATGATCAGCTGTCGGTCCGTTTACCCAAGTTTTACTAGCTTCAAAATCCGTAGTATAGTCGTTATTTTCAGGTCTATTAATAATTTCAACAGAAGCTTCTTTTTTATCAACTTTAACTGTAACAATTCCATCATTTACTCCGTCACTGTCAATAAAATTAGGAGTTTTTCCTTCTTCTGTTATCTTATAAATACCATAGTGAAGACCCGTAATTTCTTTTGTTTCTCCTACACTAAGTTCATAAGTTTGTCTAAAAATTTCTTCATCTGAATATAGTGACTTTCCTACTACCGTTATAGTATACTTTGGTTCACCACTACGTAAGTTTTTAGGCAATAAACTATTCAAATTAGATATAAAATTATTAAATGGTAAATTATCATCAGGATTAAAAGTCTTCTTTATAGTAAGTTTACCATTTGCTTTTTCTTTGTTTGTTACGGTTATTGTCGTATTTAACGGTTCTCCATTAGCATTTTTTGGAACAAGCCAGTTAGACAAACTATTATCATTACCTTTTCCACTTTGTGTTCCATCCCAAGTTTTCCATTTAACATCAATATCATAATCATTTTGTTCACTTGAAGGACTTCCAGAAAATTTATTTTCAGTAAGTGTATAATGCTTATCTATACGCAAATCAGCCATAACTCTTGCTGCATTGCCTTTAACTTCATAATCTTGATTAAATGCGTTATCTTCTTGTAATTTTAAATTAAAATTAAATTTTCTCTCATCACTGCTTGGAATTTTATTTCCTCTGGAATCTAAAAGTACTTTTTCCATTTTTATGATTACAGGCTTTGCATTTGGCTTTGGAAAAGCAGGAGTTTGTTTATTTCCATTAATATCTATATAGCTTACACTTGCATTTCCATTTGTATCATAATGTCCATTTGCATCAGGTTCTACATTTAAAATATCGTCATTAATAACCACACGATACTTTAACTCTGCATACTTAATATCTGAACCCTCTTCAATTGGAGTAGTTACTGTTCCGGGATTCCATATCAATTTGTGTGGAGTTACACTTGTATCATAAGTCGGTGCGGGATTTTCCGGAACTGCCTTGATATTAGAAACTTCTCCTACAGGAATTTGAAATCCGGCTCCCATCGGATCGGTAACATGAGCATCTTTCATAGCAGATGAAATCTTTCCTGCTATTTCATTAAAAATCTTATTTAATTCTGCCGGTGTTGCATTGTAAGACTGTCCCGGAGATGCTACAGCATTCAATACTTTAGTTCCTGTTTGTCCCGCTTCTAAAGCGATAGACCAAATACTATAACCCGAAGTTTTAGCATATTTTGACTGTGCAATTGCATTATTTCCATGATTGTGATACAAATAATATTTAAAAGGTTTCCATTTTTTCCAAATTAAACCATTTCCATTTCCTATTCTCTCGTCTGTAAATGCTTCTTTAGGAATATTAATATCAGGATTAATTTCATTAGAGAAATAATCATCTGCATTATATCCATTACCAATTAAATAACTGAAAGTAGGTTCACCATCTGAAAGAAAAACAATATGTTTATTGTCTGCATTGGAATTTGCAAGAATAGCTTCCGCTTGTTTAATTCCGGACTGTGTAAATGTTCCACCATCCGCATAAATCCTATCTACAGCATTTTTCAAATTCTCCTTATTATTTGTTAATCCTTGATCCGTTCTAACATCAGATGCAAAAGATACAATAGAAATACGAGTATTATTACTTGGCAATAATTTATCAATAAATTCACGTGCAGCCTCTTTTGCTTTTTTCATACGAGAATTGTCATTCATACTACCAGAACGGTCTATAACTAAAACAATATCTGATTTTTTGCTGACATCTTTAGCTTCCATACGAAGAGTTACATCAAAAGTATTAAGTTTTCCTTCAACTTTTTTTACTTCCTTAAACAGCATTACCTCTCCAGGTCTTGTCGGATGATCAACTCCTATAACAGGTGAATTGTTGGCACGTTTTAAATTTTTCTTGCTTCCAACTGTAGTATGAGTACCACTTGATTTATTATCATTTCTTTGAGCAAAAGATATACCTGATAAAACTACAGGCATTAGTATTGATAATATTAGCGATACTATAATCATCTTCTTGCATTTCCTTAAAATTCTCATTTTTTCTCCCCTTCCATAAATATTAATTTAATATTAATTTTTGTAGTAAAATACATCAACAACTCTCGCATTACTCTACTAATCAAAACTAAATACTTAAATTATTTTTTTAATAAAAAATAATGAATACTCAATCTCAATTTATATTATATATACTTATATGTATATTTGTCAAGTTTTATATAGATTAATTTGATAAAATTTTTAATATAATCTATATAAAATTTACCATAATATATAAAATTTCTAATTTTTTAATTTTACGGATAAAGAAATTTTTTATAAATTTTAATCTCTAAACATTTGTAATTTTTTATAAAAAAAAGAATGTCTGCACATTCTTTTTTAAATATTTTAATCTATTGTATATTCAATCCAGCCCTCAGATTTTCTTTTAATAATTTCTCCTATTCCGGCTGATACTATTTGAATATTTTTTTGCTCATAATTTGGTTTTAATCCGTTTAAAGCATTTTTACAGAGTTTAACTTGTAAACTTTCATCCTTAAAAAACTCATCTTCTTCTAAGAAATGTGTAACTACATTACCTGCACAAACAATTTCAATCTCGCAAGTATCTCCCGTTTCTTCACAATATCTTCTGTAATTTACAATTTTAGCTTTTAATTTATCTATGAGTTTTAATCTTTCAATTCTAAATATCACCTTATAATTCATATTATCTCCTAATATCCAAGTTCTATTGCCTTATTTACAAGTTTTTTTACAAGTGGAATCATTTCAGCCGCTAATTTATTTTCCTCTTCAAAAAATGCAGTACATACAATTGTAGGATTATCTACAGGATAAAAAAGAGTTACCCAAGAGTGAATTTTATCTTTTGTTTTTTCAGCGGTACCGGTTTTACCTGCAACTTTCTTTCCTCTTATAAATCCAACAAAGTTTTTATCTCCTGAAGATTTTAAATAATCTTTCATTGTATCCATTACTTGTTTATCAGCAACTTTTGATAAAACTTCAGGTGTAGTTTTTTCGATTATTTTTCCGTTCGGATCTAAAATTTCTCCTACAATATAAGGTTTCATCATATTTCCGCCATTTGCAATTGCACTTGTAAACATTGCTACATGTAATGGAGTAACTAAGTCTTTTCCCTGCCCGAATGCTCCGGTTGCAAGTTCCAAAGCAGTAGTTTTATCATTATATGGAATTGGAGAAATAGCAGTTTTTAATTCGAAAGGAATCTCTTGACCGAACATAAATCTTTTACTAACATCAATCATTGCATCAACACCTATTTTTTGTACCTGATCAGCAAAATATGTGTTTGAAGATTTAACTAATGCTTTTCTCAAATCTATATTTCCATTTGCTTCCTTTGCGTAGTTGTTTATTTTGTAATGGTCAATAGTTGTTGAACCTTTATCATTATAATTCAAGTCGCTACCACTTAGTTTTTCAAGCAATGCAGTTCCTGTTATTAATTTATAAACAGATCCCGGTGGAAAAAGTCCTGCAATACTTCTTGATAAAAGAGGTGCATTTTCTTCATCGGCGATAATATTTTTCCAATTAGCTTCTATTGTATTCGGGTCAAAGGTCGGTCTGTCCGCCATTGTGATTATTGAACCTGTTTGTGGATTCATCAAAATCATAGAGCCCTTATGTCCTTCTAAAAGTGAAGAAGCATATTTTTGCAATTCAGAATTTGTAGTCAATTTTACTGAGTTACCCTCTTTTTGATCTATCAAAATTTTCTTTAATTCACCAATAGGAGTTTTATCCTGTTTATTCAAAAGAGTTGTATTAAATTTTTTCTCAATTCCTGTCTTTCCATATTTTTTGCTGTTATATCCGACTATATGGGCATAGGATTCTCCATAAGGAAAATATCTATATTTATCCCCATTTTCGTCAGTTTTAGTTTCAGCTAAAATATTTCCTTCAGAATCTAAAATATTTCCTCTTTTTAATTTGTTATCATCAACCCAATTTCTTTTATTGTCATCAGAGTTTTTAAGTTTATCAGCTTTTACAACTTGAAAATAAGTCATATATCCAAGAATTAAAATAAATAATAAACTTATAAAAGTTAAAACTCTTTTATATCTTTTAATTTCAACCATATTATTCTCCTATATATTTTCTTCAGAGGCATATTGTAAAATTCCCAAAGCGATGAAACTTGAAAGAATTGAAGAACCTCCATAGCTAACAAAAGGAATTGTAATTCCCGTAAGCGGAATAAGTTTTAAAATCCCACCAAACATAATCAATGACTGAAAGGCGAAAATTAATGAAAGGCAGAAAGCTACATATTTGTAGAATTTATTATGTTGTTCCATAGAAGTTTTTATTCCCCTATAAGTTAGGATTAAAAACAACATAACTACTCCCATTCCCATTAAAATTCCCATTTCTTCACAAATACTTGCAAATATATAGTCACTTTCCGCAAAAGGAATATAATCAGGTCTGCCAAGTCCAAGACCTTTCCCGAAAAATCCCCCACTTGCTATAGCATAGAAACCTTGA
Organism: Parvimonas sp. oral taxon 393 str. F0440; assembly: GCA_000223315.2. GTDB lineage: Bacteria > Bacillota > Clostridia > Tissierellales > Peptoniphilaceae > Parvimonas. The sequence goes on from AFUS01000005.1 coordinate 570,335, forward strand.
ATAATTTGGTAACCCATTCCGTCGGCATATTTAAAAGGATCCAGCCATATTTTTACTCTTACCTTAACATGAGTAAATAAAATGTATCCTAAAACAGCTCCAAAAGAAAGAATTATAAGATTGATAAACATATATTTTCTATGCGGTTCATACATATACTGTGCAAAGATAAAGACTCCTGAAAACACAAGTACAGTCCCCAAGTCCTTTTGTAAAAATAAAAATCCTAAAAAAGTATAGAAAAAGAAATGGAGACTATATCTCTTCAAAATATCTTTTTCAAACTTATCCCTATTCTTATAAAAAGCTGCAATAAGGAAAACAAATGCAATCTTTATTAGCTCGGATGGTTGGAAAGCAAAATTCGAACCTAATCTTATCCAATTCTTTGCACCATTAATTCTTCTACCGAATAGAATAGTTGCAATAAATAAAAGATAAGAAATTCCGGCATAAAAGTAATACATTTTACTCCAAATTTTTATATATTTTAAAATTAAATATACAATCCAAAAGGCTACAATTCCTATACAAAACCAGATAATTTGTCTATATGCCAATTTGTTATTCAGCCTGTAAATCTCTAAAATTCCAATGGAAAATAACATATTTGCAATAAGCATTATATAATAATCGCCCCTTGTAAACTTTTGTACCAATTTCCCTGAAATATATACAAAACCAATTAAGGCAACCATAAAAAATAATTTAGTTTTGTCAAAATTAGCAAAATCCCTAGCCATTATTAGAAATAGTCCTAAAATTTGAAAGAATAGTAAAAGACCTTGAATACTCTTTGTACTGACATAGGAATTTACATTTAGAGTTCTAAATCTTGACTTCAATACTTTACTAATCATCATCAACTTCCTCATTTACAAATAAGAACTCAATTCGACCAACGTCAATTAAATCCTTATCTTTAAGTTCAATAGCCTCTGTAATAGGTTCTCCATTTAGCAAAGTCCCATTTGCAGAACCTAAATCTTCAATAAAATAAATTCCGTCATCTTTAATAATTCTCATATGATTTTTAGAAATGAATTTATCATTTATTACAATATCATTAGAATCTCCACGACCCAATGTAGTTTCATCAGTTATATAATAATGTTCATGAACCTTAAAAGGAAGGCTCTCTTTTCTGTTTATAAGTTTCAGATAGGTATTGGAAACCTCAGTCATTTCACTTGTTGTACTTATATCAAAGTATATCATCTTTATTATATTGTAAATAAAATAATAGATAATAATTACAAAAATATATTTAAAAATAATCGCCATCAAGTCGTATAGCTTTAAATTTCCAAAGGTTTCAACTGAAAAAATACCTTCCAAAATATCAAAAATTTTATCCATATATCCTCCGTTTTTATGTTAAAATCCTAATTTACTAACTTTTATTTTACCATAAATACAAAAAGTAGTCAAAATTTAAGCTAAACTACATCCTGTTTTCAAATCACAAGTTCCAATCCATTTTTAGTAAGTCTATAAACCTTATCACAAACTTCATTAATATATTTTTTATCGTGGGAAACCGAAATTATCGCTCCTTTATATGATTTTAATAATTTTCTTATTTCTACTGACGAAAAAGGAGATAAATTTCTCGTAGGCTCGTCTAAAATCAAAACTTCCGGATTTTCTAAAATCATTTTTAAAAAGTAAATTTTTGCCTTTTGTCCTCCTGAAAGTGATTTTAAATTATGAAACATCTCATCTGCAGTAAACTTCATTGACCCTAAAAATGTTCTGATTTTTGTAGTCTCTTCCTTTTCGTAAGTCTTACTCAAATAATCTATAATGCTCATATCAACATTCATCTTATCGTCATAATTCTGGGGCATATAAGCAATCTTTACATTTTTCTTTATATTATTCAAAATTATCTTTAAAAGAGTTGTCTTTCCTATTCCATTTTCTCCGATTATACAGATTTTATCAGTACCAAATACCTTTAACTCTATATTTTCACTCAAAATTTTAGAACCGATGACAAGTTTTTGCAAATTCAAATCTATAATTTCCTTTTTTGAAGAATAATTAACAGCTTCATCAAATTTTACAAAAATAGATTCTTCATAATCAGGAAAATTAAGTAAATTCTCCTTTTCTTTTTCAAGTCTTCTCCCGATAGACTTTACAGTATGCATTTTTATTTTCAGCTCTTTCCCCCAAAAATCATTTTTTGTACTTCTGATTTCATGTTGCACTCTTTCATATATTTTCTGATATTTTCTTTGTTTCTTATCAAATTCTTCTCTTTGTTTTTTTGCAATTCTCTCCTGTCTTTCAATAGCATTTCCTCTATTCTCAACATAATTCTCATAATCCAACTTTTCAATTGAAATCTTCGGCTTTTGTTTTCTCATAAGCTGTTCAATATGAATAATTACATTTGCACAATTTTCAATTAAATCCTCATCGTGAGAAATAAAAATTATTGGAATATCAATGTTTTTTATGAAATTCTTAAGCCATTCAATAGAATTTATATCCAAATCATTACTAGGCTCGTCCAATAAAAGACAAGTAGGCTCTTTCATCAGTTCGCAAAATAAAATAAATTTAATTCTTTCCCCACCAGATAATTCACTTATCTTTTGCTTTTCATTTATTAAATTTTCATCAAAATTCAACTCTTTTAACAATTTGTAAAATAAATTATAGTCAAAAAAATCCTCTTTAATTTTATTCTCAAGATATTCCTTTGTTGAAAAATCTAAAATCTTTGCTTCTAAAATCTGTGGTAAATATCCAATAACTTCATTTTTCTTATTTATTTCTCCACTTATTTCAGCATATTCTTTTAAGCTCTCATCATCTACTATCGCCTTTAAAATGCTGGATTTTCCGTTTCCCTCTTCTCCGATTATACAAACTTTCATTCCGGTTTCTAAAGAAAAGCTGAAATCTTCAATCACAGTTCTTAAATCATTCACTAAATATATTGATAATTTTTTTATACTAAGCATATATCCTCCTAATTTAAGCCACAAAAAAATGGCAATCCACTTATTGCCATTTCAACATTCATTTTGCAACTCAAAAAGGAGTTCTAAAAAAGAACACAAAAAGGAATGTATAACTAAAATGGCAACAAAAAACTAAGCTCTAAAAAGCTATTAAATTTCTGTCTCATAATAGTTATCTAATTAACATTCCTTCCTCCTGAATTTTTTATTATTTTTTGATATATCTCTACATCACTTAAATTTTAACACAAACTAATTAAAGTGTCAAATTTTATTTAAAATAAATAAGTATTACTGCTATTATAATCACTAAAAGTATTCCCAAAAGAATATTTTTTCTTTTTATTCTTTTATCTTCGTATTCATCTGCAGATTTTTCGAAATCTTTAAGTATATCTTTAGGAATTGAAACCCTATTTACTTCTTTTTTGTCTCCGTCTTTATAAATATAATAAAGTTGTTCTCCATCACTCATTTTATAAGAATAGTTACCAATACTATAACCACTTACAAAATTAGATGTGTTGGAATTTGATGTGGAAATAATACTTTTTTCTGTAAACATCTCCGGCTCCAAAGTATCGACCATAGCTTTTGCCTTTTCTAAATCAAAATTATATTTATCTTTTACATATTTTACAGCTTCTTCTTTCCTGTTTTCTCTTATCAAAACATATAAATCATTATCATATATCCTTGATATTATTGAATTTTTAAACATATCGGAAAAATCAGTTTTTGATAAACCATGATTTTTACCTTCAAAAAATTCCAAGGTTTTTGTCATCTTATCAACTGTTTCTTTTGCGTCTTTAAAATCCATATTATATTTATTTTTAACATACTTTACAGCTTCTTCTTTTCTTTTCTGTTTTAATAAATCATATAATTCTTCGTCCATTGCTCACTCCAATATAATATATAGATTTCAAAAATTTTCAATATTTTCATAGACAAACAGTTTTAATTTATCCCAACAGTAAAAAATTCGATTTCTTTAAAATGTCAAATTTTAATTAAAGTAGAAATAAATTCCAACTATTAATGCTACCAACAAAATTCCCCAAAAGATATTTTTTTCCTATATTCTTTATCTTCATATTCATCTGAAGCTTTTTCTCCAGCTTTTTCAAACCATTTCAATATTTCACTAGGAATTGCAGTCCTACCGACTTCTCTTTTTTCTCCATCTTTATATGCAAAGAAATGTTGTTTTCCATCAATCATTTCATAGGAATAACTTTCGTTTCTATAACCACTTCCACATTTAGAAAAATCAGTTTTTGATGCAGAAACAATATTTTTTTCTGTAAATGCCATTAGATTATTTATATCTAAACTATCAACTATATTTTTTGCCGTTTTTAAATCAAAATTATATTTTTCTCTTACATATTTTATAGCTTCTACTTTTCTATTTTCTTTTATCAAAGCATATAAATTGTCATCAGATATTTCAGAAGTATCTAAATTTTTATTATCAGAATAATCTTCTTCAAATAATCCAAGATTTTTTCCATCAAAATATTCCACTTTTTCTACTAATTTATCAACTGTTTCTTTTGCTCTTTTAAAATCTATATCGTATTTATTTCTAACATACTTTACAGCTTCTATTTTTCTTTTTTGTTTTAATAATTCATATAATTCTTCGTCCATTATTCACTCCAATGTAATCTATGTAATTCTCCAAACTTTTCAAGTTCTGAAAAGTCTTGTTGTCTTAGTGCTTCATATAATACTATTGATACCGAATTTGAAAGGTTAAGAGATCGTATTTCTCCCCACATCGGTATTCTCACACAATGTTCTTCATTTTTAACTAAAATCTCTTCAGGTATTCCCTTACTCTCTTTCCCAAACATTATATAATCATTCGGAGAATAATCAACCTTATCGTAAGTTTTTTTTGCCTTTGTAGTTGCAAAATAGATATTTGCATTCGGATTTTTTTCATAAAAATCTTCAATATTTTCATAGACAAAAAGTTTTAACTTATCCCAATAATCAAGTCCTGATCTCTTTACCATCTTGTCATCAAGTGAAAAACCTAGTGGTTTTATTAAATGTAATTTAGTGTCTGTTGCGACACAGGTTCTTCCAATAGCTCCGGTATTGAAAGGAATTTCCGGTTCTAATAAAACTATATTAAACAAAATCTCTCTCCTTTTTTCTCTATCTATAAACATAATAAATACACAAATAACAAGCGAAATAGCACTTAACAAAATTGTCTTTAACCCAAAAAATTCACTAAATTTACTTCCTATAATCGCTCCGATAATAAAGCATAATATAACTGCAAAGTACATTAAACTATATTCTAAAAACTTTTTATTTTTTGTATAAAAATACTCCGCTAAATTGTGAGTTCCACCTCTTAAATTTCCAATACACATTGTTGTAGAAAAATCTATACCACAAACTTTTTTAAAACTTTGAACTTGTATTCCACAGGCAAAAGATGTAATTGCATTTGCTGTTTCATTCATATTTTCGGGAATAAAAGCTACACAAATAAGTAAAAATATTTCAAAAATTAATGCATTTTGTCGCCAATGTAATTTAAAATCACCTTTTTTTCTAAATAAATCAGCTAAAAAAATCCCAAAAGTAAAAAAAGATATTGGAAAAGCATATTTTAAACACATTGCCCAATTACCTTGAGAAGCATGAACTCCTAATAACAACATATTTCCAGTTTGTGCATTCGCAAAAACTTCTCCTCTTAAAAGATATGAATATGCATCCATAAGCCCCCCGCTTAATGCTAAAAAAATTGCAACTTCAATAGATTCAGACATTTGCATTGCTTTTTTCATATACAAAACTCCTTTTAAAATCTTCACAAAATAGTATATAACAAAAATATTTATTTTACAAGTTTTTACAATTTATAATTTGCATAAAAAAGAATGGTCAATAAAATCAACCATTCTAATTAAAATTTTTTAAGCTAAAAGTGTCAGGAATTTTGCAACTCCAATTCCAAAAAACGTTCCGGTAATAACTCCGATTAAAGCCATCAACACAGCTATAGGTACCAATGATTGTGAATACGCCGCTGCAAGTACAGGAGATGAAGCAACACCGCCTATATTTGAAAGAGAAGCTATACCACAAGTGAATAAATCAAGTTTGAATACTTTTCCGATAATAGCCATTAAAACTCCATGAATTATAAGAATTACAAAACCAGCTAAAATATATGCAGGAGCTTGTGTAAGTTCCATAAAGTTTGCATTTGATGCGATTAATCCAATTAACATATATAGTAATACATTTGAAATTTCAGGAGAACCAGGAATTCTTGCAAGTGGTGTCATTGCAAAAATAACTCCCAAAATTGTAGTTATAATTATAGTCCAACCGGTTGCTCCCATAAATGCAAGTGCAGGAATTTTCACCATTTCTTTTCCAATTATTCCTGTAATAGCAGTAACTCCAAGTGCAACACTCAATAAGAAAAACATATCTTGGAAAGTTATTTCTTTACTTATAGTTGAAAATTTTGCAGTTAGATGTTCATTAATATTATCAATTTTTGAAGTGTCAGCCTTTGTCCACTTGTTAAATTTATCAGCAAATGGAACTAAGAATAATAAGAACATTATCCATATTGAATAATCTATTGAGTCAATCAATAAAGTATAACCCATTCCTGAACCTTCAAGACCAACAGCTTGTTGTACTGCAACCATGTTTTGAGTTCCACCAACCCAACTTCCTGCTAGTGCTCCAAAAGTTAAAGGTGCATTGGATGCAAGTCTTCCTTTGAAAAGTAAGAATGCAACAACAAAACCAATCATTATTGTAAATGTTGCAGTGAAAAATGAAATTATCATTCTAGGACCTAGTTTTGCAATATCTCTAAGGTCAGCTCTCAACAACATTAAAAATATCATTGACGGTAATATTGCATCTTTTAAAACACTTCTAGCTTTCGATACACTTTCTGCACTCATATCCCAAACACCAAGTGTAGATAAAATCATAGCACCGAAATAGATAATAACCAAAGCAGGAACATATTTAAAAAATATTCCATTCTTAAACTTCTTTTCTAGGTAAATCAATATACCTGAAACAAAAATAACAGAGCAATAAATTGAAATCCATCTGTAATCATAAAAAACCTCCTAAAATATATTTTTAATAAGAAAAACCAAAATAATTTCGATAATTATTTCTTATTTATTCTATTTTACCACCTTAGGCAATCGTTGTCAAATATTTTTGATAATAAATATCTATATAATGACGCTATTACATAAAAAAACCCTATATCTTTTATATGGATTTAGGGTTTACTATTATTTTATTTAATCTTTTTTAAAACTATTTTTTAAAACATAATATAATTGACGTTTCATAATCTCCATTAGGATATTCAAATGGATTTACTAAATCTTCAAATCCTAATTTATGATAAAAATTGATTATTTTATCATTATTAAATTTCTTAGTGGATAATAAAATTTTATCATTGCCTAAATTTTCAATAAGACATTTCATCAATTTTTTTCCATAACCTTTTCCTTGATAGTTTTCAAGAACTGCTAATTCATTTAGCTCAAAAGTATTTTTATACCAGTCAATTCCTTTTGGTAACTGTGAATCAACTTGCATCGCCCACCAATTTTCTTTTAAAAAATCAAAACCATATACAAATCCAATTAACTTTTCGTTTTCAAAAGCACCAACTATTTTTATATTATTTTTCAAACTGTCATCAATTCTGGTGATTAAAAAATTCGCTGAAAAATCATCACTTTTAAAAACCTCTTTGTATATCTTTGCCATTTCTCCTTTATACTTTTCTATTTCATCTAAAGTTAATGTTTTAATCATAAAATCACCCCCGTTTATTAATCAATAATTCTAAATATAAAAAAATTCAAAAATTTATCATCCTAAATAATTTAATTATTTTGGCAAATCTTTTGTAATTCATTAAATGTATCAAATAATTTGTTTTCTCCTACAAGTATATTTATAACATCTCCATTTATTATTGTAGTTTCTCCGTTTGGTATTATCTCTTCGACTCCTCTGTCAATATTTATAATTAACATTCCCTTTGGAAATTTCACTTCTTTTATTTTCTTATTTTCTATCTCACTTCCGATTTCAACAACTATACTCATAGTCATTTTTTCCCCATCTTTTGAAGTAGCGATATTTTCTTTTTCCATTAATCTCTCTAAAAGATATTCGTAAATAGGTAGTGATTTTAGATAATTCGGAACAGAATAAGTTATAAGGCATACTATTGAAAGAGGTAATAGATAGGAAAGATTACCTGTCATTTCAAAAATTAAAATTATTGAAGTAAGTGGTGCTCTAACTATTGCAGTCAAATACCCTGCCATCCCTAAAACTATAAAACTATTTATATAAACAGGATCTACAACTTTTCCAAAAATTGTCCCTATAGTTGCACCTAAAACTAAAATAGGAAAGAAAATTCCACCGGGAACTCCTGAACTAAAGCAAATTATTGAAAATAATAATTTTACTATAAAAATTATTATAAGCATATAAATTGGATAATCAACACTTTGTAGCTCTTTCATCAAAAATCCGCCACCACCCAATAAATTAGGCATAAAGGCTAAAATTAATATAGGTAGTAAAAAATATGGTATTAGCTTAAATTCTTGTTTTATCTTCAATCCATCTTGAACTTTCATAAAAAATTCCATTAAAAAGATATAAAGCACTCCTAAAAGAGATAAAACAACTGCAAATAAAATCAAAGTCCAATAATTTACTAATGGTAATTTTTCCGCCAGACTAAAACTAAAAACTGTTTCCGTTCCATATAATATTTTTGAAACTAAATCTGCAGTTATTGTAGAAGCCATACAAGCTACTAAAAGTTTTTTGCTGATATGTCTATGCACTTCTTCAACTGCAAATAATATTCCTGCTACAGGTGCATTAAAAGCTGCTGCAAGTCCTGCACTTGCACCACAAGTTATTAAAAATTTTTCAACAGTTTTATTTTTCTTTAATTTTTTTGAAACTAACTTTCCACTCATTGCACCAATTTGAATTGAAGGACCTTCACGACCCACTGAAAAACCTGCTAAAGCTGTTAAAGCTCCTCCAACAATTTTCGCAAATAAAAGTTTTTCAGGATTTGGATTGATATATCCCTTTATTTCAGCTTCTACTTGAGGTATTCCGGAACCACCACAAAATTTTGACATTCTCTTAATCTTCGTAACTAAAAAAGAAATCAAAATAAGTACAATAAAAATAATAGGATAAATATAAAAATGACTTTTACTAAAATTTATAATTACTCCTAAAATTCCTTCTATTCCGTGTATAATATAACGATAGAAACTTGAAAATCCCCCTGCAACTATTCCCACTAAAATTCCATAAAAAAGTAATTTTAAATCTTCTTTTCTATGATTATTACTAACATTTTCTAAATTTTTCATAAAAAACTCCTAAAAATAAATATCTTATAATTATTTTATCACAAAAATAACAATAAAAAAAGTTTTGATAACAATCAAAACTTTATCTAAATATTTCTTCTAATTCGCTATTTGTAATTTCTCGATACTCTCCAAGTTTAAGCTCTTCATCTAAATTCAAATTTCCAATGCTCACTCTTTTTAGTTCTACAACTTCATTTCCTACGTATTCCAACATTCTCTTTACTTGATGGAATTTTCCTTCAGAAATTGTAAGGTAAATTTCTCTTTTTGAAATTTCTTCAACCTTTGCATTTTCCGTTGTAAAGTCTTCTTTTTCAAAGTAAATTCCATTTTCAAGATTTTCAATTTGTTCCTTTGTAATATCATCTCTTAAAGTTACAAAATATTTTTATTTACTTTTTTCTTCGGATTTGTAACATTGTAGGAAAATTTCCCGTCATTTGTTAAAATCAAAAGACCTGTTGTGTCTATATCAAGTCGTCCAACTGGAAACAATTCCATATTAGAGTATGGAAATTCTAATAAATCCAAAACTGTAGGAAGTTTTGAATCAAAGGTTGCACTGATATAGTCCTTAGGTTTATTCAACATCAAATAAGTAAATTCTTTATAAATTACAATTTCATCATCAAATAAAATTTCGTCTTTTTCAATATCAACTTGAGTATTTGGACTTTTTTCAAATTTTCCATTAAGCTTTACTCTACAAGTTTTTAAATACTTTTTTATTTCACTTCTCGAACCAATTCCCATATGACAGAGAAATCTATCAATTCTTATCTTCATCTTACCTCACTATCAGCTTATTGCTATCCTTAATATTTTTGTATTTTAATGAATATTTTTCAAAAATGTATTTTAACTAAAACACACTTTCTATTTTCTTTTTCTTCTAAAGTCATTATTTAATGACAATAATAATACTGCTAAAACTATCAATCCGCAACCTATTACTTTAAAAATAGTCATAGATTCGTTAAGGAAAAATATCCCCAAAACTACACTTGTTATAGGTTCAAAAGTACAAAGTATTGAGGCTGTTGTAGCACCACAGTATTTAACCCCAAATTGTAAAAATGCATTTCCAAAAATTGAAGTTAAAAATGAAATTAAAATTGTAAGTCCCCAAGCCATTGGTGTAAGTCCAAAAGTAAGTTGCCCTGTAACTTTTCCAAGAACAAAAATCCCTACGATATTAAATAAACTGATATACAATGTACATTTAAAAGGATCCATATGTTTAAAACCACTTTTATCCAAATATACTAAGAATAAACTATATGTTACACCTGATAAAGCTGCCAAAAATATTCCGAATGTACTTCCTCCTGTAACATCATCAACCAACATCACAATCCCTATCATTGAAAAAATAAGTGCTGACATCTTCTTTAAAGTGACTTTTTCTTTAAAAAATAAAATACAAATAAAATAAACAACACAAGGATAGATAAAATGTATAGTAGTTGCCATACCGACAGAAATGTAATTATATGATCCATAAAGGGCTGTCGTAGTAATTCCTATCCCTAAGAAAGAAAGAGCAATAAAATGAAAAAATTCTCTTTTTGTAATCTTCATAGGAGTATGATTTTTTCTCATTCCAACATATAAAAACGGCAATCCTAAAAACGCTCTTAAAAATGTTAGAGTAATAGCATTGTTTCCTCCGGCATAAGTAAGTTTTGCAAGTATTGGCGTAAAGCCGAAAACAAATGCAGAAATAATTGTAAATATAATACCTTTAATAAAATTCATCTATACCTCCTCCTATATTAGAAAAATATTTCAGATACAATTTCATCGTTTTGATTCCACTTTATCATCAATTCGGTATAATCATCATTTAAGTATAAATCAAATATTTTATCTATGCTATAACTCTTTCCATCAGAATTTTTAAATTCTTCAACTCCCATCCAAAAGAGTTTTCCCTCGATATTATTTTCAATCAATTCTCCTGAAAAATCTTCAGTATAATATAAAAATCCTAACTCTCTCTTATTATTAATTTCATCAATCCAGCTGACAGTTCCTTTTAATTTTAAATTCCTTACATTTAATCCGGTTTCTTCAAAAACTTCTCTAACACAGGAATCATATAGGACTTCTCCCGTTTCAACATGTCCTCCGACAAAAGTAAGACCTTCCCAACCATGTTTCTTTACTTTATCCAAAATTAAAATTCTATCCTTATCTCTATCATAAATCATACACATATTTACTAAAATAGTTTCCATAAATCCTCCAATAATATTATGAAAAATAAACAATACTTTATTATTATATCATTTAATACAGCAAACACACAATACATAACTTTATTGAGATAATAAAAAGTTAAAAAATATTAAACTACGTGATAAAAATTTCTTTATCTAACTCTATTAATAATTCTTCTAATAATACTAATGAAAAAATCCGACCATTCAGTCGGATTTATTTTAAAATATTTATGGTAAAACAGTTTCTACAACTTCTAAAATTGTTGCGAAGAATCTTCCTACTCTGGTAAGTACTCCAGCCTTTGAATAGTCTTCTTTAGCAACTAAATCAACTGTCGCAATTACTTCTTTGGAATTTTTAACTTGGATTTCTCCTACTTTATCTCCTTTTTTAAAGGTAATTTAACATCTCCGATATTAACTTCCGTTTCATAATTTATTCCTTTCATTGAAACTCTGTCAACATCTTCTTTAACAACCAATTCTACATAACCTTGACTTGAAGATTTTAATTCAACTTTTTTCACAAATTTTCGTGAATCAATAATTTTTCTGGTCTCTATATTTTGTTTTGCATAGTTTAGCATATCTTTCATATATTGAGCCCTATCAGCTTTAGTTTTTGCTCCCATTAAAACGGAAATTATTCTAAATTCACTTTCGCCTTTTTTTATTTTCATTGTAGAAACTAAACAATATCCCGCTTCATCAGTATGTCCTGTCTTTAAACCGTCTACTCCTTCAACTTGTCCAACTAGAGGAATCGTACTTTCTTTTTTGAAATTTCTTGAAGGTTGTTCTAAAACCGTAGTTTTTGCATATTCTAAAACTTCAGGATATTTTTCAATTATAGCTTTTGAAAGTAGAAAAACATCTCTTGTTGACATTTTATTGTCTTGACCATTTTTCATAAGACCTGAAGCATTTGTAAAAGTAGAATTTTGAAGTCCAAGTTCCTTTGCCTTTTCGTTCATCATCGTTACAAATTTACTTTCAGTTTCTGCAATGGTTTCTGCAAGTGCTACAGCAGAATCATTTCCTGAAACAATCATAAGCCCATCAAGTAAATCTTTAATACTGATTTGTTCTCCTGATTTTAAATCTAAACTTGAGCCTTCTTCTGAACTCGCATTTTTAGAAACTTTAACTTTATCTTCCATTTTTATTTTGCCTTCGGAAATACTTTCCTTAACTAAATAATAAGTCATAAGTTTTGAAATACTTGCTATTGATAAAGGTTCATCTATATTTTCAGCAACAAATAAAGCTCCGGAGTTAGCATCCCCAATTAAAGATGCAGTAGTTTTATTTTCAATTCCAAATATTGCAAAAGACTTTCCAGCCCCTACAAGACAAATTGAAAATATTAATACTAAACTAAGTAATGCTTTTTTAAATTTCATAATACTCCCCTATTTTCTTATCTCATCCAAACCCATATATTTTCTTAAAACATACGGAATTTCTATACTTCCATCTTCTCTTTGATAGTTTTCCAAAACTGCTGCAAAAGTTCTTCCAACAGCTAATCCAGAACCATTTAATGTATGAACGAATTTAACTTTGCCGTCTTCATCTCTAAATCTGATATTAGCACGTCTTGCTTGGAAATCTTCAAAGTTTGAGCAAGAAGAAATTTCTACATATCTTCCGTAACTTGGCATCCAAACTTCTATATCATAAGTCTTTGCACTTGTAAAACCAATATCTCCAGTACATAAACAAACTACTCTGTATGGAATTTCTAAGAGTTTTAAAATTTCCTCAGCATCATTTGTAAGTTTTTCCAATTCATCATAACTATTTTCAGGATTTACAAATTTAACCATTTCAACTTTATCAAATTGATGATTTCTGATTAAACCTCTTGTATCTCTACCTGCGGAGCCCGCTTCTTGTCTAAAACAATAAGTAAAAGCTGTATAGTAAGTTGGAAGTTTTTCAAATTCTAAAATTTCATTTGCTAAAAGATTAGTAACAGGAACTTCAGCAGTTGGTGCTAAAAATAAATCCTTTGAAGGAACATGGAACATATCATCTTCAAACTTAGGTAGTTGTCCTGTTCCATACATTGAATTTCTGTTAATCAAAACAGGAACTCCAACTTCTTCATAGCCTTGTCCACTATGTAAATCAAGCATAAAGTTTATTAATGCTCTTTCAAGTTTTGCACCCAAACCTTTAAATACTGAAAATCTTGATCCAGATATTTTAACTGCTCTTTCAAAATCTAAAATATCCAAATCCACACCTAAATCCCAATGTGCTTTAACTTCAAAATCAAATTTTTTAGGTTCTAAAAATCTTCTGATTTCTACATTATCTTCATCACTTTTTCCAATCGGAATATCTTTATTTGGTGTATTAGGAATACTTAAAAGTGCTTTTCTAATTTCTTCATCCAAATCTTTTACTTTAATGTCAAGCTCTTTAATTTCATCAGAAAGTAATTTCATTTCTTTAAAAAGTTCTGAAACATCTACTCCCTCTTTTTTTAACTTTGGAACTTGTTTTGAAACTTCATTTTGTCTCGCTTTTTTATTTTCAACTTCAAAAATTATTTCTCTTCTCTTTTCGTCAAGCTCAAGAACTTTATCTATATTATAATTTCCAAATCTTGAATTTAAACTTTCAATAACTTCTTCTTTATTCATTCTAATTCTTCTTATATCTAACATAATTATACCTCTTTCTTTTCAAACTCTTCAGCAGGATTTTTTACAGAATATCCTTTTTTCTCCAATCTACTTTCTATATATTCCTTCAATGTTGTATAAATTACTACAAACACCGGTACAGAAAGTAAAAATCCTATAACTCCAAATAGACTACCGCCCAGCACAAGTGCAAAGATAACCCAAAATGAACTTATGCCTAAACTCTTTCCTGAAACTCTAGGAGATATTACATTTGCATCTATCATAGATACTATCACTACAATTATTACAAACCATAAAGCAGTATTAAATGTTGAAGTGAAAAGTAATACAATAACTATCGGTATTGCTCCAAGATAACATCCAAACCATGGAATTAAATTTGTAAAACCTAGTGTAAATGCAAATAAAAGTGCATAGTCAAGTTTCATAATTAATAAAATTATATAAAAAGTTATTCCTACAATTATCGCTCCAATTCCCTTTGCCAAAAGATAGGATCTTAAAGTATAGTCGAACCTTTTTACAATTTTAAAAGTAATTCTATTTGATTTTTCGGGAAAAACTGCTATCATAAATTTTTTCAAAATTCTTGAAAAATTTTCCTTATCATATAGCAAATACCCCGATATTATTATAGCTAAAATTATATTTAAAAACAAGGATATAACCCTTGTTGCAAAAGTTGCAACCCAAGGAATCATATCTGTTAAAAATGTTGTAGAAAAAGTTGCAAACTCCGTCAATTTACCATTGATAAAAGATCTAATTTCCGAACTTATCTCAATATTTTGCAACATATACTTTGCTCTTTCAACTCCCATATCTATAAAAAACGGAGTCCTGTCCACAAATAGTTTTATATTTGAATAAAATTGCGGAATAATGTATTTTAAAAGTAAAACTATAAATGCAAAAAATATAAAATACGTTAAAAGCATTGATAACATTCTAATATTTTTATACTTTTGTTTTTTAAAAAACTCAAAATTTAAAAATATATTTTCAAAAAATTTTACAAAAAAGTTTAAAATATATGCAATCGCTCCACCTAATATAAAAGGCATCAAAATATATTTTATATTAGCAGTATATGAAATTATGGATTTCATATTTGAAA
The DNA here is from genome assembly GCA_000223315.2 of Parvimonas sp. oral taxon 393 str. F0440. Lineage (GTDB taxonomy): Bacteria > Bacillota > Clostridia > Tissierellales > Peptoniphilaceae > Parvimonas. The sequence continues at coordinate 585,773 of AFUS01000005.1, forward strand.
ATATAAAATAACAAAGTATGGAAATAGTAAATATTAAAACACCTGTTATAACATTTACTGTATTCTTTTGTTCCCAGTTAAATTTCATAACTACCTCCTATAATTTCATATTTTTACTAATTTTTTCTCTTAAATCAGAAGGTGGAAAAACAAAAAACTTAAAATTCCCTCTAATTCTACTTGCAACTCTGGAATCATAGTATTCAGCTAAGTCATATTCAGAGAGATTTGAAGTTATAACTGTATTTAAACCCTTTTCGAATCTATAATCTAAAAGTGAACTTAAAAAACTGTTATTATTCTTATTGGAAATTTCATTTCCAAGGTCGTCAATCACTAAAAAATTTACATTCCTTACAAAATCAATCCTATCTTGTAATTCTTTTTTATCTCTATAAAAGCTGTAACTATAATTTGCCATAAGTTCAAAAAATTCCGTAGCAGTTATAAAACATGCCCTTTTTCCCTTATCTAAGAGATAATTTACCATTGAAGATGCAAAATATGTCTTTCCTGCACCGCTTTTGCCATAAAAGAATATTCCATAATCTTTAATTTTAAGATTATCACAATAATCTTTTGAAAAATTTATAAGTTTTTCAATATATTCTCTGGAATTTACAAGTCTATTAACATGTTCAAAATTGCCTTCAAATAGAGAAAAATCAAAATTAGAAAAATTTTGTTCTCTTTTCTTATTTGAAAATCCGCTCTCTAAAACTCTATCATCAACTAAGTCTTTCATTATACAACTACAAACGGAGCCATTATAATATCCTGTATCTTTACATTTTTCACAAACATAATATTTATTCAAATATTCTTTTGAAAATCCATTTTTTAAAAGTAGTTCATCAATGCTTTTTTCAATTTTTTCAAATTCTACTCTATCTTTTGAACAATCCAAATTTAAAAGTGTGGACTTCATAATTTTAGTTGCTAATTCATTTTTCTTCGATATTAAATTTTCAATATTTTCAATAGAAGAATAAAGCTCTCTTCTTCTTTCTTCTTTTATTTTCTCTCTTAATAAAGGTCTTTTACTAAGACTTTTTAAAACTAATTCATCTAAATTCATAATTAATACCTATCGAGCAATTGTGATGTTGCTGAATTTTCATCGTTTTTCATTTTTTCTCTTTTTTCTTCTTCTGTTAATATATGTTCTTTTTCTATATATTTCTTAGTATTTTTACTATATCTTTTAATTTTATTTTTGTCTTTATTTTCAAGAAAACATTTCAAATCTTCAACTGTTGAAATATTATTATCTCTCTTCCAAACTCTTAAAATTCCGATAATATAATCTACCGACATACTTTTTCCAATGCTTTTGGCATACTCATAAGCCTTATAAACCAAATCCATACCATGTCCGGTTTCTTCAATATGTGAAATAATTTTAGTTATCTCATAAGGCTTTAAACTTAAACCGGTAATTTCTTCAATTTTTTCAAAATACTCTCTATTGTCAATCATCGGTTTTTCTTTTTCTTCTTCTACATTATCATCATAGATGCCACCGGCATATAGTGCAAAATTGTTTACAAATTCTATTTTTTCTACACATCCATCTTCGTTCAAAGAATAGTCCAATAGTTGATTATTTTTCCAATATTTCAGAGCATTCATAATTTGAACTTTAGAAAATCTAAGCTCCTCTGCTATAGAGTCTATTGTCAATTCACTCTTATATGAGCCGAAAAGTCTTTTATATAAAAATAAATAAACTTTTAGCGAAATCTCATCAGCGATTGGCAAGTAGTTATCCAAAAACATATTTTCAATAGGAGTTACTCCGGGTTGAATTATTGACTTTTTAAAACTTATTTCCACTCCTATCCCACCTTTCTAAAAATTTTAATCTATCTAATTTCATCGTGAAAATTTTGGAATAAATTATTCCGCTTTTTTCTTCAAAATATTCCTTTGTTTCTTCATATCTCTTTAAATTTTGCATTTTTTGAACTTCAAAATCCCCAAGAAATTCACTTATCTTCTCAAAACCGACTTTTTCATAGAGTTTTATAGCTCTCTGATTAAAGGCATTTACATTTAACCAAATAGAATATTTGTCGAAATTTTCAAAATAATATTCTAAAAATATTCTTAACGATTTAAAACCATAACCTTTTGAACAAAACTTTTCATCAAAACTAAGGGATAATTCAAAATTACTGTTCAAAAAACTTATTCTACTGATAGAAATATATCCTATCATAATATCTTTTAAGAAAACTGCAAAATAATTATTCTTCTTTGATTTAATTTTCTTTTCCCAATTTTTTAAATCTGATTCTGTCAAAAAACAAAGATTATAATCGGTAAGCAAAATATCATCATAGGGAGAGAAATTTTTAAAACTCTTTAAATAATTCTTTTCAAATTTTTTAATTTTAATATCACCATCTTCAATTAAAAAATTATCCATTAAAAAGCTCCTTATCCCTATCAGTTTGTAAATCAATAAATCTGGTACATTCCTTAATAAAGTTAAGTTCAACAGTTCCTGTTTCCCCATTTCTATGCTTTGCAATAATCAATTCAATTTGATTTTTAACTTCCGCTTCTTCATTTTGATAATCTTCTCTATAAAGTAAAATTACAACGTCAGCATCCTGTTCTATCGCACCTGATTCTCTTAAGTCACTAAGTTTAGGTTTTCTTCCGCTCTTTTCACTATCACGAGATAATTGACTCAATGCCAAAATAGGAACGTCCAATTCCTTTGCCAAGGCTTTTAAATTTCTGGAAATCGTAGAAATTTCCTGTTGTCTATTTTCATTTCTACCTTCAGAAGTCATAAGTTGTAAATAGTCTATCATAATAAAGTCAAGACCGCCGTCAGCCTTAAGTCTTCTACATTTGCTTCTAAGCTCCGTTATGGAAATACCGGCAGTATCATCCATATAAATAGATTTTCCTGCAATTAGGGAACTGGCTTCAAAAATATCATCCCATTCACTTATTTCACCACTTATCAATTGTTTCAAATTTACAAGAGAAAGAGAACTTAACATTCTTTGAGCTAATTGTGTTTTACTCATTTCCAAAGAAAAAATTGCAACTCTAAAATCTTTTTGTGCTGCATTTAAAGCGATATTCACAGCTAAAGCAGTTTTACCAACGGAAGGTCTTGCAGCGAGTAAAATTAAATCTTTTCTTTGCATTCCAAGCAAAACTCTGTCCAAATCGGCAAAGCCTGTAGGAATACCGGTTACTGAACCTTTATTTTTACTTCTTTTATCCAGTATATCTATAAGTTCTGTAAGTGTATCTTTTATATGAGTAAGTCCCGTTCTATTTTCATTTTGAGATAATTCAAAAATTTGACTCTCAACTGATTTTAAAACTTTGTCATAATCTTCATTTTTATAAGCTCTATCTTTTATATTATCCAGAATAAAAAGTAAATTTCTGGTATCAGCCTTATCTTTTACAATTTTACAGTAATTTTCAATATTTGATGAAAAAGCTACTGTATTTACAATTTCAACAACTCCTACAATTCCATTGTTGGCTTCAGTATCAAAGCCCATTGCTTCCATTTTATTGATTACTGTAAGAGGATCGACATTTGTATTTTCTCTTGATAATTCCAAGATTGAACTGAATATATCTTTATGCCAACCTAAATAAAAATCTTGTCTCTTTAATTTTTCAAAAACATATTCCCTTTTATTTGGCTCTGTAATCATTATCGACAAGACGCATTTTTCAGCTTCTAAGTCGTAAATATTATGCATAAATTACTCCTTTTCAATAGAAACTTTAACCGTTGCAACTATTTCAGGATAAACCCTAACAGGCACAGTCAAAGTGCAAAGTGATTTTATATTTTCCTTTAATTCTATTTTTCTTTTATCAATTTCAATTTTATGTTGTTTCTTCAAAGCATCACTGATGTCTTGAGAAGTTATCGAACCAAATAGTTTATCACCATTTCCTGTTTTAGTCTTTATAACAACTTCTAATTTTTCTAAAACATCTTTTAACTCTTTTGCATTTTTTATATTTTCAGCTTCAATTCTCTTTAATTCAGCTTGTTCTTTTTCCCAAATTTCAAGATTTTCTTTAGTAGCTTCTTTAGCCAATCCATTTGGAATTAAAAAATTTCTTGCATAACCTGTCTTAGCATTAACAAGTTCTCCTGCTTTCCCAAAACTCTTTACATCTTTAATTAAAATTACTTTCATCTATATCTTCCTCCAATAAATATTCATCTATAGCTTTCTTTAATCTCTCAATTGCTTCATCCATAGAACAATCAAGTCTTGCTCCGGCAGAAGTATAATGTCCTCCACCACCTATTTTTTCTAAAATTAATTGAACTGAAATTTTACCAAGACTTCTTCCACTTATATGGATTTGTCCTGAAACTCTAGTTAAAACAAAACTGCATTCTATATCTAAAACGCCAAGCAAATCGTCTGCAGCCTGTGCCGCAATTAACATTGACTCCTCAATTTCTTCAGGAAAAACTCCAATACAAATGTAATTTCTATATGAAATCGCGTTAGATAAAACATTTGATTTTAATTTAATTGTATTGAAATTATCTTTGAAAAGATGTTTAACTGCAATACTGTCAGCTCCAAAACGTTTCAAGAATGACGCCATTTCAAAAGTTCTTACTCCTGTTTGATAATAGAAATTTTTAGTATCTACTACAATTCCGGCAAGTAAAGCTTCTGCAATTAATTTATCCAAATCAATTTTTTCAAACATATAATAAATTATTTCAGTTACAAGTTCACAAGCGGATGATGCATAAGGCTCAAGATAAGTCAGCATTGAATTTTCAACAAAATCTTTTCCGATTCTATGATGATCTACTACAACAATTTTTGAAGTAACATCTAATAAATATGGTGCTTCTGTTGAAAGTTTTCTGGAATTATCAACCAAAATAACTAAACTTGTATCTCTACAAATATCATAAGCTTTTTCGGGAGAAATCATCATATCAATATATTCAGGATTCCCAACTCTAACTCTGTCATACACATTTCTAATTGTAATAGGAACATCTTCTAAAACCATATAGCAATCTTTCTTCAATTCCTTACAAATTGCCATTACTCCAAGTCCCGCTCCAAAACAGTCCATATCAGGATTCTTATGTCCCATTACAAAAACTTCTGAAGATTCTCTTATTATACCTTCAAGTGCTTGAGAAATAACCCTTGCCTTTACCTTATTTCTTTCTACACCTTTACTATTTTTACCACCGAAAAATTCTAAATCTTCTCCATTTTTAAAGACAATTTGTGCTCCTCCACGTCCTAATGCCATATCAAGAGCAGTTAAAGCTTCCTTATATCTTTCAAAAGGATTATTTCCTCCAAGTCCAACCCCTATACTTAAAGTCGGCTTTATTTTCCCGGAAACTTCTATAGCTTTTAATTTTTCCATTACACTGAATTTATCATTTTTAATTTTTCGTAAAATTGAATTATTTGATATAATAATGTATTTTCCTGAATCATACTTTCTGACAATTGCACCTAAACTTGAGAAATAGCTTATTATAGTCTTATCCATTTCAGCAAGTAACAAAGTTCTAAAATCTTCTTTAGTATTACTTCTTACATCCTCATAATTATCAATATAAACTAAAATTGAATTTAAAGTTTCATCTTCATATTGCTTTTCAAGTTTTGAAAATTCTAAATTGTCTATTAAATAAATAATTACATTTACATCGCCATTATCTTCATCTTTTACTACATTATAATAAACAATATAATTAAATTTTTCTGTTTCCCAACTTGCTTTTCCGGAACCCTCTTTTAAAACTTCAGCAATATCAAAATTTGAAATTTCTGAATTTATATCAATTCCTACAATATCTTGTCCTGAAAAAAGTGCTGAAAATTCCGGACTATACCATTTAACTCTACCTTTATTATTCAATACAGCTACAGGAAATGGCATCTTATAAACAACTTCACTTGCAATATTATCTAGAGAATCTCTATATCGATTTACATCATTTTCATATTCCACATTTTTATTCTTTACATAATATAAAATTAAAACAAATGAAATCAAAGTTAATAAAAAGGATATAATCCCAAATATAAATTGAAAATAAAGTACAAAAGCCGAAATTATCATCATAAATAAAAATAAAACATAAAAATCTGATAATTTAACTAATTTCTTTCCCATTTCACACCTCGCTTAATTGAACTATAAATTCCATAAATAAAATATACTGAATAAATAATAGCAAAAAATATTGAAATAAAACTTAGAATATTTGCCACTATTTTATTTGTTTTTTACTTAGTAATGCATTTAACTTTATAAAACCTTGAACTATCATAATACTAATAAATGCTATAAGTAAATTTAAGCAAATCAAATAAACCTCATAAAATTTTTCTACACCATTAATATTTACAAAAATCATTACAGCTAAAATTGCTATACTGAAAAATGCAAACTTAAAATCAAATGGTGTTATGAAATCATCTGAATTTCTATCAAATTTATATACTCTTTTAGATAAAAACGAATAACCCAAAGCACAAAATATAAAAGAAATTCCAAAAGAAACTGAAGGATAAATCGTCATCATTTTATTTACAAAAACTTCAACACTTTCTATATTTAAAACTTCTTTATAATTAGGATAAGATTCTAAAAATTCAGTCATAACTTTTAAAAATGTTTCATAAGAATTTGCATTTAATTTTAAAAGCATGAAATCACTTACTATAAGAATAGTCATAGCAAGAGAGCTTCCAAGTAAAATAACATATCCGTCTTTATTGGCATCCATACCTTTTATCATTATAAAAGAAATAAAAATAGGTATTAATGAAGTAAAATTCCCCAAAACAAATAAAGATAACACGAAAAACAGTCCGGAGAATAAAACATAAGTCCTAAAGTTCGATTTCTTATATAAAATAACCATGGGCACAAAACTTAATAAATTTAAAATAGGAAATAAAATCATTCCTACAGCTAAAAAATAATATAAAAATACTTTTCTATCTTGCATTTTATACCTCTATATCAAAATCATTTTTTAATAAAATATTCCTCAATGCTTTATGAAAAATCTATATTTATTTCAAGGCATAAAGGTACTTTTATTATATCATATTTCTGATTATAAATAAATGCGTTGTAAATTTAATTTTGGAAAAGAAAAACAGCAATCAATTTGAATTGCTGTTTTAAAAATTTTATTGTCTATATTTTTTCATTAAATATTTAAGTTTTGGTGTTTCAATAACTTCATCAATTTCAAAGCCCAGTTTAGTATAAATATTTCTTGCATTTTTATTGTGAAACAACAAGGTTCCCGGGAACCCACCCGATGCAAAGCATCGTGGAAGGGTGGGGTTCTTATTAGAATCAAAAACATTTAAAGAAATACTTTTTATACTTTCATCTTTAAAAATCAAATCTATAAAACCTCTTATTGCCTCTTTTCCAAAACCCATTCCTTGCTTTTTGGGATTTATCATAAATCTACCAATGTGTATATTATCTTTTTCAACTCTTATTTGCTGAATTATTCCCAAAAATTCATCCTCATTGAATATAGAAAATATATTTTCCATTTCTTTAATTTTATCATAAGTCAAAGGATATGAAATTTTTAGTCCCATCCATTGTTCTTGAAAAGCATCTCCTCTGTCATTTGACCATTTACATAAGATAGTGGCATTTTCTTTTCTTAATCCTCTTTCAAATCTAATATTCATATAAAGCCTCAGTTTGTGATAATTTTATTTTCTATACAAATAATTTTCTGCTTTAGATTTAATATATTTATTTCTAAAAGTAATAGCAATAATTAAAGGTAAAATTATAAGAGGCAAAGAAAATGTCACTCCCGCAATTGCTAAAATTTTATATTGACCTCTACCATGTAAATCCTTGCTCATTCCATTTAAAATATCAGCTAAATAATTTAAAATTACTCCATTATTTACCATTGATAACAAAACAAACTCTACCATAACTAATCCTATAAATATAAGAGCTGTCCATCTTGCAGCAACATTACATATCTCTACTTTTTTCTCCATATTTATATTTTCTGAATTTGAAATATTCTTAAACCATTTTTTTGCTCTTTCCTCTTTTGTCATATCTGATTCTCCTATAAATTTATATTTCGTCTATCCTAAAGTTTTAGTATTGCAATAACTTCATCTCCATCCATATCACCATTTTCTACGAAACCAAACGAATGATACAACTCTTTAGCAGTTTTATTTTCGGGTTCATAAGACAACCAACAATATTCTGCTTTACCACAAGGAAATGATTTAATAAAATCCAAAGCAATTCTCATAGCTTTTTTTCCAAAACCTTTTTGTTGATAAGTCTCATCAATCATCAAACGCCAAAGATTATAGTTTCCCTTTGCTATATTTGGAACATTTTCCCAAGTTTCATCCACATCATAGCCAATCATCAAAAAACCAATCGGTATATCGTTATTATAGATTCCAAAGGGAAAAGCAACACCATTTGCAGTAATAGTTAAATATGCTTCAATAATGCTTACATCATTAGATGCAACAAAATTTTTTTGTGATTCAGATACCTTTAATTTAAGTATTTCCCATATATTTTTTCTGTTTACATTTTCTATATGAAGCATAACTTCCTCCAAAGTTTAATTAATTTATAATTATTATATCATAAAAAATAGCATATTTATATAATATAAAAAATTTTATACAAAAAAGGAGAACATCTCAAAAGATGTCCTCCGATTAACAACAATCAATATTGTATTTTTTATCTCTTCTTATTTAAAAGTTTTTGAAATCTTATAATTCTTCTTTTCTCTTTCTTCTAAATACTGAGAATAATGCTGTTCCTGATAATCCCAATAATACTGTGTATAGTGCTGAATTACTTCCTGCTCCTGTCTTTGGTATTCTTGGTTTTGGTGTTCTTACATTTGTTACTACAAATCCTTCTTTTGCATTTCCTGTAATTACACTCTTATATCCATTTCCTACCGCTTTTTCCTTAACTGTATATTCTATTTTCTTTCCGTCTTTATATTCGTCAAGGTCTGTGAAACTTCCTGTCCAGTTATTTTCTTTTGTTAATACAACTTTCTTTCCTGTTTCTTTTCCATCTGCTAGTAATTCTATTGTTACACTATCAGGTCTCTTCTTATCTTGGTCATTATTATCTTTCCAAGCCTTTGTTACTTGTACTGATGTCTTTCCAGGTGTGTATGAGTTCTTAACATTGTATCCTTCTACTTCTGTTGTATAACCTTCTACCTTTTCTTCTACGATTGTGTAGTTGATTAATTCTCCATTTTCATATTTGTCAAGATTTTCAAATTTCCATTTCCAGCCATCTTTTTCAGTAACTTTCTTTGTAGCTACTTTTGTTCCGTTCTTTAATAGATTTACTGTTATTTCTGTTGGTCTCTTTCCGTCTTGGTTTTCTTTATCATCCCAAGTCTTACTTCCTTCTACAAATGTCTTTTCAGGTTCTCTTGTATTTGTTACTGTAAAGTTATTTTCTCCTGTTTTTGTACTACACTTGTATATCCGTTTCCAACTATTTTCTTCTCTTACAGTATATTCTATTTTCTTTCCGTCTTTGTATTCATCAAGGTCTGTGAAACTTCCTGTCCAGTTATTATCTTTTGTTAAAGTTACTGTCTTATCTGTTTCTACTCCATCAGCTATCAATCTAACTGTTACTATTCCAGGTCTTACTCCGTCTTGGTTATTATTATCTTTCCAAGCCTTTGTTACTTGTACTGATGTCTTTCCCGGTGTATGTGTATTTACAACATCGTTTCCTTTTACTTCTGTTGTATATTCTTCAACCTTTTCTTCAGTTATTGTATAGTTGATTAATTGTCCGGCTTCAAATTTATCAAGATTTTCAAATTTCCATTTCCAACCGTCTTTTTCTGTTACTGTCTTTGTTTCTACTACAGTTCCGTTCTTTAACAGATTAATCTTAATTTCTTTTGGTCTCTTTCCGTCTTGGTTATTATTGTCTTTCCAAGTCTTACTTCCTTCTACTTCTGTCTTTTCAGGTTCTCTTGTGTTTGTTACTGTAAAGCCGTCTTTAGCACTTCCTGTAATTACACTTGTATAGTCATTTCCTACAGCTTCTTCTTTTACAGTATATTCTATTTTCTTTCCGGCTTTGTATTCATCAAGATCTGTGAAACTTCCTGTCCAGTTATTTGCTTCTGTTAAAGTAAGAGTTTTATCTGTTGGTTGTCCGTCAGCTAATAATCTAACTGTTACACTTGCAGGTCTTACTCCGTCTTGGTTATTTTTATCTTCCCAAGCCTTTGTTACTTGTACTGATGTCTTTCCCGGTGTGTATGAGTTCTTAACATTATGTCCTTCTACTTCTGTTGTATAACCTTCTACCTTTTCTTCTACGATTGTGTAGTTGATTAATTCTCCATTTTCATATTTGTCAAGATTTTCAAATCTCCATTTCCAATCATCTGCTTTTGTAACTGTCTTTGTAGCTATTTTAGTTCCATTCTTTAACAGATTAATCTTAATTTCTTTCGGTCTCTTTCCGTCTTGGTTTTCTTTATCATCCCAAGTCTTACTTCCTTCTACAAATGTCTTTTCAGGTTCTCTTGTATTTGTTACTGTAAAGCCTTCTTTTGCACTTCCTGTAACTTTACTTTCATATCCGTTTCCTACAGTTTCTTCCTTAACAGTATAATCAATCTTTTTACCGTCTTTGTATTCATCAAGATCTGTGAAACTTCCTGTCCAGTTGTTTGCTTCTGTTAAAGTAAGTTTATCACCTGTTTCTACTCCATTTGCAAGTAACTTAATTGTTACACTTGCAGGTCTTTTTCCGTCTTGGTTGTTCTTATCTTCCCAAGCCTTTGTTACTTGTACTGATGTCTTTCCCGGTGTATATGAATTCTTAACATTATGTCCTGTTACTACTGTTGTATAACCTTCTACTTGTTCTTCTGTAATTGTGTATTTGATTACTTCTCCATTTTCATACTTGTCAAGATCTTCAAATTTCCATTTCCAATCATCTGCTTTTGTAACTGTCTTTGTAGCTATTTTAGTTCCATTCTTTAACAGATTAATCTTAATTTCTTTTGGTCTCTTTCCGTCTTGGTCATTTTTATCATCCCAAGTCTTACTTCCTTCTACAAATGTCTTTTCCGGTTCTCTTTTATTGATTACATTGAATTCAGTTTCTGAAGTTTGTGTGATAAAACCTGCATATCCGTTTCCAACATCTTCTTCTTCAATTGAATAATCAATCTTTTTACCGTCTTTGTATTCATCAAGATTGTCAAAACTTCCCTTCCAACCATTTTCTTTTGTTAAAGTAATAGTTTTATTAGTTGGTTGTCCGTTTGCAAATAACTTAATTGTTACACTTGTAGGTCTCTTTCCGTCTTGGTTATCTTTATCTTCCCAAGCCTTTGTTACTTTTACTGATGT
>AFUS01000004.1 GCA_000223315.2 Parvimonas sp. oral taxon 393 str. F0440
TTTATTATCTTTTGATAATTTTTTTAAATTTTTCAAAAATTTGTAAAAATACAATTTATTTTATAAACAGGATAACTTTTTTAAAAATGTGGATAACTTTTTAAATTGTTTAAATATTTTTTAGAAAATACTATATAAATGTTTAAATTTCAATATTTCTAAAATTTTATTCACTGTGGATAAATATGTTGATAACTTTGTATGGGGAGTAGTTTATGTTTGAGAATGAAATAATGGTTGACAGTTTATGGCTTGAAGTTTGTCATGAGTTGAAAGCAAAACTTGGGGAGAGCCGTTTCGCAACATGGATTGAAGTTTTAAAGCCGATTTGTTATGAGAATCATAAGTTAATGGTTCTTTGCCAGTCAAATTATATTAAAACTTTTATAAATGGACATTTTAAAGATTATATTGAAGAAGCTATAAATAATCAGCTTTTTCCTCTAATTCAGGAGAGAACGGAGCTTTTACCGGTTGTCGCTACTGATGAGATTTATTTGGAAGCGATTAAAAATTCAGGAGGTCAAACTTCTTTCTTTTCAAAATCCGGTGAAAAGGCTACAAAAAAGGAAAATTAAAGAAAATTTCATCTTCAAGTAATTCTTTGGATTTTACAGAAAAATTTACTTTTGATAATTTTATAAAGGGTAAGAATAATGAATTTGCTATGGCTGCTGCCGAAGCTGTTGCCAAAAATCCTGCAGGTACTTACAATCCTCTTTTCATTTATGGAAATTCAGGACTTGGAAAGACACATCTTATGAAGGCAATAGGTTATGAAATTCATAAGAATTTTGATTGTAAGGTGTTGTATTTGAGTAGTGAGAAATTTACAATTGATTTGATTGACTCAATCAGGGATAAAAGTCAAAATTCTGAATCCGAATTTAGAAAAAATATAGAAATGTAGATGTTCTGCTTATAGATGATATTCAATTTATTGCTGGAAAGACTGCAACTCAAGAGGAATTTTTCCATACTTTTAATGAATTATACAGCAGAAATAAACAAATTATCATTTCATCAGATAGACCGCCAAAGGAGATTAAAAATCTTGAGGACAGACTTAAGAGCAGATTTAATATGGGTTTGACTGTTGATATTCAACCACCTGATTTTGAAACTAGAATGGCTATTTTACAAGACAAGGTAAAGTTTGAGCCGATAACTCTTTCAAATGAAGTTTTGGAATTTATTGCAATGAATATAAAGACAAATATTAGGGAGCTCGAAGGAGCTTTAATTAATGTTTTGGCTCATTATAAATTAAAACAGGATGCTCCGATGACAGTTGATTATGTAAAGGGAATTTTAGCCCAAAAACTTAATGAACTGAATAGAAGAGAATTGGATATAGATTTGATAAAGGAAACTGTAAGTAAGTATTTTAAAATAGAGGTTTCCGATTTAAGCTCAAAGAATAGAGCCAATTCAATTGCTTATCCTAGACAGGTTGCAATGTATCTTTGCAGAAATATGTTAGACTGTGCTTTGGGAAATATAGGTTCAGCTTTTGAAAAGGATCATACTACTATAATGCATGGAGTTAAAAAGATTGACGAAAAGATAAGAACAACGGAATCCGTAAAGCAGGATATAGAAAACATAAAGAAAATGTTGGAAGATTAGTATTACAAAAATGTAATATTATTTTTAAAGAAATTTTTAGTTATTCAATTTATACTGTTTATAAGCCTGTTGATAAGTTGTTGATAACTTTTTAGAATTTTTTATTGTTAATATGTTTATAAGTCTATGATTATTTTGTGATTTATACAGTAGTTATACAGTTGAGTAAATGTTGAAGTTTGAACATTAAAAAGGGTTATTTGAGATATCCACAGCCCCTACTACTATTACTACTAAATTATATATTTTTTATATGTGAAAAAAAGGAGAAAATAATGGAAATAAAGATAATGCAAAATGAACTTTTGAGTTTGATAAATATATCTTTAAGAGCGATAAGTTTAAAAATAATACTTCAATATTAGAAGGAATTTTATTTATCGCAAAAGATAATAGATTAACTTTGAAGTCAACCGATTTGGAACTTGCAATTGAAACTTCAACTGAATGTAAGGTTGAAAAAGAGGGAGAAGTTTTACTTAATGCTTCAATGATTTCCAATATAGTAAGAAAATTACCTAATGATGAAGTTTATATAAAAGTCGATAGAGAAAAAGTCTTTATTCAAAGTGAAAATGCAAAATTCAATATTATTGCAATGGATATTTATTCATATCCTGAATTTCCAACTTTTGAAAATAAAGTCGATTTTTATGTTCAAGAAAATTTGCTTAAAGTTGCGACTAAACAAACTATTTTTGCAACTGCAATAGATGATTATAGAATAGTTTTAAATGGTGTTGACGTTGAAATTGAAGATAAAAATGTAGATTTTGTCGCACTTGACGGTCATAGAATTGCAAAGAGAAGTTTTAAGATAGAAGAAGATATTGAAAAGAAAGTTATAATTCCACCAAGAGCTTTAAATGAAATTTCAAAAATTGTTCCTGAAGGAGCAGTTGTGGGAATTTCACTTGTAAGAGGTAGTGCAATTTTTACTTTTGAAAATACTATCTTTTCAACTAGAGTAATTGATGGAGAATATTTGAATTACAAGGCTCTATTTTCTTATGAACACAAGACAAAGATTATTGTTTCAAGACGTGATTTAATAAATGCGATTGAAAGAGCGAATATTATCTATAAGGCGGAAAAGGGAGATTTAGTTACTTTTACAATAGATGATACCAGTATTTTAGTTGAGGGCTCATCTGAAATTGGAGATTTAAAAGATATTATCGACATCAAAAAAGAGGGAGATAATCTTAAAATTGCCTTTAATTCAAAATATGTATTAGATGGATTAAAGACAATAGAACAGGATTTTGTTGAAATTACATTTAACGGTAGAGCAGGTGCTTGTATAATAAGACCGGAAGATGAAAATATAGATTATACTTATTTAGTTTTACCTGTTTTATTGCAAGATTCTCAATACTAGGAGTTAAAAATGGAAGAAATTATTATTGATACTGAATTTATAAAATTGGATTCATTGTTGAAATATGCATCAGTTGTTCAAACGGGAGCTGAAGCCAAATTATTTATCTCTGAAGGTTTAGTTTTAGTTGACGGAGAAGTTGAAACAAGACGCGGAAGAAAGATTTATGATGGAATGACTGTTAAATTATTAGCTGACAATGAAGAAATAAGTTTAATTATTAAAAAGAGGTAGAGTTGATAGTTGAAAAAGTACATTTGACCAACTTTCGAAATTTAAAAGATATTTCTTTTGAGTTTAAAGAGAATATAAATGTTTTTGTCGGAAAAAATGGAATCGGAAAGACGAATGTTTTGGAGGCAATTTACATTTCTCTTGTTGCGTCAAGTTTTAGACAGGCAAAACAGGAAGATTTTATAAGTTTTGGAGAGAGTTTTACAAAGGTTGATACTTTTGTAAAGGAAAGAGGATTTGAAAATAAAATTTCCTTTTTATATACCGAAGATAAGAAAAAGTTTTTAAAATTGATGATATTAAGATTAAAAGTGTAAATGAACTTTACGACTTTTCAAATATTATCGGATTTTTTCCTGATGAACTTAAAATCATCACAGAAAGTCCGAATTTTAGAAGAAATTTTTTTGACAGCTTCATTATGAAGATGACAAAGGGCTATAAACAGAAATTAAATTTATATAGAAATGTCATTTTTAGAAGAAATTTACTTTTAAAGGGTGTGAATTTATCCAGCTTTTATAAGCAGGAGATGAATGCTCTGACAAAAAAACTTGCTCTTCTATCTTATGAAATAAGTATGGAGAGAAAAAAGCTGATTGACTTGATAAATATGGAAATAAATTCAATTCATCAAAAATTGTCTGGAGAAACTCTTTTTATAGAGTATGAGTCAATTTTATCAAATCATAGAAGGTCTGAAAATGAATGTTTAAAGGAAATTTTGGAGAATTTTTCAAAATCCTATAAATTGGATTGTGAAAATAAGACTACAAACTTCGGTATTCATAAGGAAAATTATAAATTTATTTTAAATGGAAATGATGCGAAGAGCTTTTCTTCACAAGGTCAAAAGAGAAATATTATAATTACGATTAAAATGTGTCAAAAAAATATTTTTGAAGAATTTAAGGGAGTAAAACCGATTATTCTACTTGATGACCTGTTCAGTGAGTTGGATGAAGACAGAAGATATGAAATTTTGGAATATTTAACGGATAATCAAGTCTTTATAACGACTACAGATAAATCTTTTGTAAATAATTTTAAGAATATTAATGTTATAGAAATGGAAAAAGCGAGAAAGGGAAAAAATGAGTAAAGAAAAAATTAGAAATTACGGTGCGAAAGACATTAAGGTTTTAACAGGTCTTGAACCTGTTAGACTTAGACCTGGTATGTACATAGGTTCGACAGGAGTAAAGGGACTTCATCATTTAGTTTATGAAGTTGTTGATAATAGTATAGATGAGGCTTTGGCAGGAGTTTGTGATACAATTACAGTTACAATTTTTGATGATAATTCTGTAAGAGTTGAGGACAATGGTAGCGGTATTCCGGTTGAAGTGCATCCACAAACAGGAAAATCAACTCTTGAAACAGTTTTAACTATTCTACATGCAGGTGGAAAATTTAATAACAATGCATATCAAGTTTCAGGGGGACTTCATGGAGTTGGGGTTTCTGTAGTAAATGCTCTTTCAGAGTGGCTTATTGCAAATGTAAAAAGAGATGGAAAACTTTATGAACAACAATTTTCAAGAGGTAATGCTACTTCTAAACTTGAAGTTGTAGGTACTTCAAAAGAAACCGGAACAATAATAACTTTTAAACCTGATTCTGAAATTTTTGATACAACTATTTTTGAAAAAGAAATTTTAAGAAATAGATTTAGAGAAATGGCATTTTTAAATAAGGGTGTTAAAATTGTTTTTACAGATGAAAGAGAAGATTATACTGAAACTTTCCACTATGAAGGTGGGATAAAATCTTTTGTTGAGTATATGAATAGAAATAAAAATAATCTTCATAATGAAGTAATCTATTTTCAAGGACAAAGAGGAGATTCACAAGTTGAAATTTCTATGCAATATACTGACGGATACTCTGAAAATGTCTTAACTTTTGCAAATAATATCCATACTCCTGAAGGGGGAAGCCATTTAGTAGGATTTAAGACTGCTCTTACTCGTACTTTAAATGACTATGGAAGAAAATACAATTTAATTAAGGATAAGGAAGCAAATCTTCAAGGAGATGATACAAGAGAGGGACTTACAGGAATTGTTTCTATAAAACTTCCAAATCCTCAATTTGAAGGGCAAACTAAGGCTAAACTGGGAAATAGTGAAAGCCGTGGTATTGTTGAAACTTTCCTATATGATAATTTAATGACTTTCTTAGAAGAAAATCCAAAAGTTGGTAAAATTGTTATAGAAAAGGCACAAAGTAGTGCTAGAGCGAGAGAAGCTGCAAGAAAGGCGAGAGATTTAACTCGTAAAAAATCCATTCTGGATAATACTACTTTACCCGGAAAATTATCCGACTGCCAAGAAAGTGATATTTCTGTAAATGAAATATATCTTGTCGAAGGGGACTCTGCGGGTGGTTCTGCAAAACAAGGTAGAGATAGTAAATTCCAAGCAGTTTTACCGCTTAAAGGTAAGATTATGAATGTTGAAAAGGCAAGAATTGACAAGATTTTAGGCTATGAAGAAATTAAGTCAATGATTACTGCTTTCGGAACGGGAATTGGAAAAGATTTTAAATTAGATAATTTAAGATATGGAAAAATAGTTATAATGACAGATGCCGACGTTGACGGTGCACATATTAGAACTTTAATTTTAACATTTTTCTATCGTTATATGAGAGAATTAATAGAACAAGGTCATGTTTATATTGCACAACCGCCACTATACGGAATTATTAAAGGTGTTAAGGTTGTAAAATATTGTTGGACTGATGAAGAATTACAAGCTAGTTTAGACGAACTTGGTCGTGATTCACATAGAATTCAAAGATATAAAGGTCTTGGGGAAATGAATCCTGCACAACTTTGGGAAACAACAATGAATCCTGAAAACAGACTTTTCCTACAAGTGAATATTGATGATGAAGAACTTGTGTCAATAGATGAAACTTTCTCAACTCTTATGGGAGATAAGGTTGAACCGAGACGTGAATTTATAGAACAAAATGCGAAATATGTTGAAAATATTGACGCATAGGAGGAATAGATGGCTGATATAGAAAATAAAATAAATGTTGTCGATGTAGATATCGAAAAGGAAATGAAAAAGTCATACCTTGAATATGCCATGAGTGTTATTGTTGCAAGAGCTTTACCTGATGTTAGAGACGGTTTAAAGCCTGTTCATAGAAGAATTATTTATGCAATGCAAGGTCTTGGACTTTTACCGGACAAGCCTTATAAAAAATCTTCAAGACTTGTCGGGGAAGTAATGGGTAAGTATCACCCTCATGGTGATTCTGCAATTTATGATGCGACAGTTAGACTTGCACAAGATTTCAACTTGCGTTATCCTCTTGTTGACGGTCAAGGTAACTTCGGTACTATTGACGGAGACGGTGCTGCCGCTCCTCGTTATACAGAAGTTAGAATGCAAAAACTTGCTCTTGAAATGTTAAGAGATATAAATAAAGATACAGTTGACTTCGCTCCAAACTATGATGAAAACGAAAAAGAACCGGTTGTTTTACCAAGTAAATTTCCAAATCTTTTGGTAAATGGTGCTGCTGGTATTGCAGTTGGTATGGCTACAAATATGCCACCACATAATTTAAACGAAGTAATTGATGCAACTTGCGAATATATCGACAATTTCGATATTTCCGTTGATGAACTTATGAAATTTGTAAAAGGTCCTGACTTCCCGACTGGAGCAAATATTATGGGACTTGAAGGAATAAAGCAGGCTTATCATACAGGACGTGGAAAAATTACTGTAAGAGCAGTTGCGAATATTGAAGAACATAATAATAAAAATAGAATTATAGTTACAGAAATTCCATATCAAGTTAATAAAACTAATTTGATTATGAAGATTGTTGAGCTTATCAAAGATAAGAGAATTGAAGGAATTTCAGACTTAAGAGATGAAAGTAATATGAAAGGGATTAGAATTGTAATCGAATTAAAGAGAGATGCTAATCCGAATATCATTTTAAATAATCTTTATAAACATACACAAATGCAAACTACTTTTGGGGTAATAAACCTTGCACTTGTAAATGGTGAGCCTAAAGTTTTAAACTTAAAAGAATTAATCGGACATTATGTTGAACATCAAAGAGAAGTAATTACAAGACGTTGTAGATTTGAACTTAAAAAAGCTGAAGACAGAGCACATATCGTTGAAGGACTTTTAAAAGCGATTGATCATATCGACGAAATAATTAAGATAATCAGAGCTTCTTACTCAGATGCACAAGAAAAACTTATGGAACGTTTCGGCTTTACTAAAATTCAAGCTGAAAGTATCCTTGAAATGCGTTTAAGAAGACTTCAAGGTCTTGAAAGAGAAAAATTACAAGATGAATATAACTCTTTGATTAAAGAAATAGCAAGACTTAAAGAAATTTTAGGAAATGAAAGATTAATCTTAAATATAATCAAAGAAGAATTAATAGAAATTAAAGAAAAATTTGGCGATGACAGAAGAACAGAAATAAAACCTAATTTTGATGAAATTGAAATTGAAGAGTTAATCAAAGAAGAAGATGTTGTAATAACTCTTACAAAACAAGGTTACATCAAGAGAATTCCTTCTGATACTTACAAAGTACAAAACAGAGGAGGAAAAGGTGTTGTCGCCCTTACTACAAAGGAAGACGACTATGTTGACAGTCTTTTCATCACTTCAACTCATAGCTTAATTTTATTCTTTACTAATAAGGGAAGAGTTTATAAATTAAAGGCTTATGAAATTCCTGAAGGAAAAAGACAAGCCAAAGGACAAAATATTATAAATCTTTTAGAATTAATGCATGGAGAAAAAGTAAATGCAGTAATTCCTGTAAAAGATGCTGAAGCTGATGAATACTTGATTATGGCTACAAAGAAAGGAACAATCAAGAGAACATCTGTTGAACTTTTCAAAGCAATTAGAAAAGTTGGAATGAAAGCAATCAATTTAGTTGAAGATGACGAACTAATCCAAGTTAGAGTTGCAACTGTTGAAGACTCTGCTATTCTGGTTACAAGAAAAGGACTTGCAATTAAATTTGCACTTTCAGATATTAGAGAAATCGGAAGAACTGGTCAAGGTGTAAGAGGAATTAAACTTGATAAAGACGATGAAGTGGTTTCAATGAATCTTGACTCTGAAGGAAAACACCTTCTTGTAGTTTCCGAATTCGGTTTTGGAAAGAGAACTCTAACTTCAAACTACAAAGTACAAAACAGAGGTGGAAAAGGTGTTAAAACTTATAAAGTAACTGATAAAACCGGTTTTGTAGTTTCATCAAAAATAGTAAATCCAAATGATGAAATTATCGTTCTTTCACAAAGTGGAGGAATCATAAGACTTCTTGTTAAGGACATACCTGTAAAAGGTAGAGATACACAAGGTGTTATAATCAAGGACGTAAATAAAGAAGAGGATAAAATCGTTGCAGTTGCAAAATATGTAAATGATGTTGAATAAGGAGATGCTATGGAATTAAAAGTTGATTTAAGACAAGAGGGGGATAAACTTTTTGTCGATTTACAAGGCGATTTGGATATAAATTCCAATAAAGAATTTAAAGAAAAAGTTAATTCCGTTAAAGGAGTAAAAAACATAACAGTAAATTGTGAAAATCTTTCATATATTGATTCAACAGGACTTGGTGCTTTTATAAGTATCTATAAAAATATAAAAGAAAAGGGAGAAAAACTTGTTATAACAGGCTTAAAACCTCATATCAAGAAAATTTTTCTCATAACCGATTTGGATAAAGTTTTTGAAATAGAGGGGTAATTATGGATAAAATATTTGTTAAATTTCCTTCAGAAAAAAAATATATTTCAACAGTAAGACTTTCAATCTCTTCCATAGCGAATACAATCTCTATGGATATTGAAAATATCGAAGATTTAAAGGTTTCAATTTCTGAAGTTTTGAATTTATTTGTGGATGAAAGTGAATTTTTGAAATCAGTATGGATGTTTTTGAAGATAAAATTGAAATTGAAGTCATCCCTGATATTTCTCTTTTGGGAATTCAAGAAAAAGAAGAAAATAAATTTGCTTTATTAATTTTGGAAAATTTAGTCGATAAAATAGAATTTAAGGAAAAAAGTGTACTTTTAATTAAAAACAAAGGATAAAAAAATGAAAAAGGCATATAGCAAACCGGACTCAGAACAGATAAAGGCTCTGTTTAGAGAATATTTTGAAAAACCCACACCGGAACTTCGAGATAAATTAATTGAAAAAATCTATATATGGCTGAAATTTTAGCTAAAAAATATGTAAATCGTGGAATAGATTACGACGATTTATTCCAAGTTGCAAGTCTTGGCTTAATCTATGCTATAGATAGATATGATATCTCAAAAGGCTTTGAATTTTCAAGTTTCGCTATGCCGACTATCGTTGGAGAAATAAAGAGATATTTCAGAGATAAAGGTTGGGTAATTCGAGTTCCAAGAAGAATACAGGAGAACTCTAAAAAAGTTAATAATGCAAAATATCATTTAACACAAGAGCTTGGAAGAACTCCAACAATTAAAGATATTGCCGACTATGTAGAACTTTCAGAAGAAGAAGTGTTGGAAATTATGGAAGCTAGTAAAGTTTACACACCTCAATCCTTAGATCAAAGTTTTGAAAATTCTGATAGTGAAGACAAAGACACAAACTTAATTGATATTGTTGGAGAAGATGATAAAGAATTTGACTTTATCGACAATCAAGACTTTATCAGAAAAACTTTAGACAAATTAACCGAAGTTGAAAAACAGATAATACTTGGAAGATATTTTGAACAAAAAACACAAGTTGCCCTTGCAAAAGAGCTAAACATTTCACAGATGACAGTAAGTCGTCTCGAAAAAAAAGCCCTTGCAAAATTTAGAGAAGAATTAAATATGTAAATTTAGGAGAAAAATCAACGGAAATCCGTTGATTTTTTTGTGTGAAGAGGATATATAAATTTAATTATGATGTATCTACGATACATTCACTTATTCTTGTAAACAAGAATAAGTATGAGATCTCTACAGTCGATTGTACTCAAATCAAAGATTTGAACAATCTTTGCGTCAGACCTACTATTGCTTGTAAACAAGCAATAGTATTTCTGATAGAAATATGATTTGAATCATTGATTCTATTAAAAAAATATAATGATAAATCTATTTTTTATTAAATATAAAATTATAGCTTAGAAATTAACATATTTTAAGGGATAATGAGTTATTTATATTGGTTTTTTTGATTTAATATTATTTTAAGAATTTGTTATTGTCAAGAAAATAATTATTTTCTTAGAATTTATTATGATTAGTCTATTGTTAGTGTTCTAATTTTTTATTTTTAACAAATGATTATAGTATAATTACTTGAAATTAAATAATTACTATGTTATTATCAAATTTAATAGGAAGTTATTTTATTATAAGAAAATTCAAAAGTTACTTTAAAAATATTTTAGTGGGGAATGTTATGATAGAAGTAAAAGATTTAACGAAAGATTATCATATTAGAAAGGGATTGTTTAAACCTTTTAATATTGTGAATGCAGTAAAAGGAGTTTCCTTTTCTATTAATCAGGGAGAAAAAATAGGACTTATCGGATTAAACGGTGCAGGAAAGAGTACATTAATGAAAATGATGTCCGGAGTATTAAAGCCTACAAGTGGAAGAATAAGGGTTAATGGGTTTATACCATATAAAAGAGAGAATAATTTTTTGAAAAGTATAGGAGTTGTTATGGGGCAAAAATCAATTTTGCTTTATGATATACCTGTTAAAGATTCTTTAAAATATTATAAGGAAGTCTATGGAATTGATGATAAAACTTTTAAAGAAAGACTTAGTTATTATGATGAAATTTTAAATTTAAAGGAATTATACGAAACTCCTGTTCGTAAATTGTCATTTGGACAAAGAATGAGATGTGAACTTTGTGCATCACTATTACATAATCCCAAAGTTATATTTTTGGATGAGCCTACAATAGGTCTGGATATAGTTGTTAAGAATGAAATACTATCATTTTTAGATTATCTTAATAAAAATTCAAATACTACAATTTGTTTAACAACACATAATATTGATGAAATTGAAAAATTATGTAGTAGATTGATAATTGTAGATAAAGGACAAATCGTATTTGACGGAGATAAAAGATTATTTAATAATGTTAAATCTGATAAAATTATTAGATTTAAAAATGAGAATAATATTTCAGTAGAGTATTTGGAAAGTATTTCAAAAAAAGTGATTTATGGAGATGAAATTGAGCTTGTTGTTCTTGCAGATAGAGTAAATGAAATTGTATCATTTTTGGTTAAAAACTCAGTTTCAGATATAAATATTTTTGATGAGTCTTTAGAAGATTTGTTGATTAAATTTTATGGGGAGAATAAAAGATGAGAAAATTAATTTTAATTTCACTTAAAAACTCTCTAAAATTGGTTACTATCTATCCAATTCATACTGTTATGACTTTTATATATGCTCTACTTAATATTGTTTTAAATTTAGTCTTTTGGTTGGTTTTAAGCAGTAACTTTGGAGAAATAGGTCTTTATGGAATAAAAGAAATTATGGTTTTAAATATGTTTGCTTTACTTGCAGATTCATTAGGTGGATTTTTCTTTGGGTATAGAGATTTACCATATTGTATAAATGATGGAAGCTATGATAAATATCTTATACTTCCAAGAAGAGATATTTTTTTGTTTTTAATTGAAAATACTCCAATAGTATATATGATACAACAATTTTTTATGTTTGTTATTGGCTTTTGTGTTGTAATTTTTGCTTATGAAATAAGTTTTAGTATATTTAATTTTTAATGGCCATTATTTTTTTAGCCATTGGAGTTTTGATACTTAATTTATTTTATGGAAGTCTTACAATGTTATCTTTCTTAATTGATAGATTTGAGGGATTTCGTGAGTTGATTTTCAGTTTAAATATTACAAAAAATTATCCTTTGACAATTTTTCCAAAATTTGTTCAAATAATTTTAACTTATGTTATACCAATGTCTTTAATTTCTTATTATCCTACAATGTGTTTCTTTGGAAGGACAGATAATTTTAAATTTTTGGTTTTTGAAATTGTTATTTTAATAATTTTTGCCTTGTTATACGAATTTATACATAAGAAAGCTATATTAAAATATACATCAAATGGAGGCTAAAATGAAAAAATATTTGGTTTTGATAAGTTTAGAATTAAAGAAGATGAAAGAATATTTTCTAAATGTAATTATGATGATTTCAACGCTTCCCGTTCAAATAATGATTTATATTTTTATGATTTATTGGCTAAATGAATATCAAAAATTGGGAGAATTTAAGTTTTCGTTTTTTATAATGTATTACATTTCAATTTTGATATTAAAATCAATTATGATGCCTGCCGGAACAGTATGTTATTATGTGTATGAAGATATAAGAAGTGGTGATTTGGATAGATACTTATTACTTCCCATTTCATATATTAAGAAAAAATATTTTGAGAATTTTGCAAATTTTATTATTTCATTTCCACTTGGATTTTTAATAATAATGATAGCAAATTTATTCTTGCAAACAGGTGAAAAATTAATATTTTTAAACATAATTTACTTTTTTATCTCCGCATTGCTAGGATTTACAATTTTATTTTTCATATTTGAAATAGTTGGAATTCTATCCTTTTGGTTTGAGAATACTTTAAGTCTTAGGGATATAGTATGGATAGTAATACAGATTTTTAGTGGTGAGATGATTCCGTTATTTTTATTAACTGAGAAATTTCAATTTTTAAATTATTTACCAATAAGTTACATATATTATTATCCGGTAATGATTTTACAAGGAAAGTCCGGAGATATTTTATATGTATTTTTAATGCAAATTATTTGGATAGCAGTTTTATTTAGCATTGCAAATTTTGCTTTCAAAATTGGAGTAAATAAATATGAATCACAAGGTGGTTAAAATTTAATAACAGCCTTATGATTACAATTGTTATGAAGATCTCAACTATTGCTTGTTTAGAATTAATAGTATTTTTGAAAGAAATTTTGAATAGTTTTTTTAATTTATGTATCTACGATACATTCACTTATTCTTGTAAACAAGAATAAGTATGAGATCTCTCCATTGCACTCAGCTTCGCTTCGTTACAGTCGAGATGACGTATAAGGGAAGAACTTCTATTTGATAGCTAGACGTTAAAAGTAAATAAACTTTCGAAAAATAATAAGTAATTTTATAACGTAAAATAATTCACGTCATATAAGTTAGAAAAGGAAAGCCCCCAACACGTCATCTTGAGCGAAGTGAAACGAAGTCGAAAGATCTCATAAAGCCCTATAATTATGAATATAGTCTATTTTAATAAAATAAATTATAATTTTTTAGTGTAAAAAACATTGAATCTACTCAATTATTATGATATACTGACATTGATTATATTAGTATAAAAGGAGAAAAATAATGAGTTTTTTTAAAAAAGTTATTAACGGATTATTTAATGATTCAAAGGAAAAGAAAGAAGAGTATTCTAATGACGAGTATTCTCCTACTTTAATTAAAGAAGCACATCTTACTTATTGGGAAGAATTTTCATATATGTTGGCTTTAGCACCTGAAAATTACACAATTACTGAAGATACTTTTGCTAATATTAAAGCCATAGATGGTGTTGAAATTAAAGAAAAAATTATGCCAAGTGAAGATTTACCAGGAAAACTTGTTCTATTATATGATGGAGTAGAATATGAAGTAGGATTTTATGTTGGAGATTTTTATACAGATGAGATTGTAGAGTGGCAACTACAATATTTTACAGAAGAGGAAAAAGAACAGATTTTAAAAATAAAGAATGCCCTAAATGTTTATATGAAGTTTGAAGGAAATCCTAAAAAATGTTATCATTTACAGCTTAAGCTTATCTATGCTATGATTCCTGAAATGGTGGCCCTTTGTGATGAAAGTGCTGAGAGATTATTAAATAAAAAATGGGTTGAGTTAGCAGTAAAATCAAATGTACTTCCTTCTCCTACAAGTTTATATACTGTTCAAGCAGTTTATGATGAAAATGAAGTGTGGTTACATACACATGGATTATGTAGATGTAATTTACATGAAATTGAGATTTTGGGTTCAAATAAGGATGACTCCAGAACACATTATGATTTAATTTCAAGTTATGCATGTAGATTGTTAGATGAAAACAATCCTGTTGAAGAGGATGATGGAAATCAAAATGGAGAAGAAACAATACATTTGGGAGTTTTTTATGATGACGAACCAATTGTTGCTACATCAAAAAAATGGATAAATGCCTTGAAATATTATCCTAAGGATATTCTTGGAGGTATTGAAGATAGAGAAGACTCTCATAACTCCAAAACAAATATACTTTTCCTTTATGGAAGCGAAGAAGAGTTTAATAAAAATTATTTAAGAAAGCCTTCAGAGTTCACAAAAAAACTGGAGAATAATCCTCTGTATTATATAAGCACTGAAGAAACTGCTAGAATGAGTTCTTTGGCGAGAGAAAGATTTTCTTATGTTGAAAGAATGCTTAAGGAAAAACAAGAAGGAAAAGATGATATTGCTATTATAATAAAGCTAGGTCTTGAAACAATAGACGAAGATGGTAATTTGGATAAGAAAAATCGTGAGCATATTTGGTTTGAAGCTCTTTCTATGGAAGAAGATGGTTTTAAGGCAAGATTGACTCAAGAGCCTTATAATATTCCTAATTTACACGAAGGCGATGAGGGGATATATTCTATAGATTATGTGAGTGATTGGATGATTCATACTGAAAATGGTGTAATAAGTCCGGAGACTGTATATTTATTGGATTTATAAATATAAACTTCATTTATTAAATATACTTTAAAAAATGGTATATTTTAACTACAAATTCAATTTATCCCTTATTATAAATTATTTTTTAAGGGATAAAATGTTTTTAAAAACAAATAAGGATTATAAAAAATAAAATCAACGGAAATCCGTTGATTTTTTTGGGGTAAAAATAATTTTATGTATCTACGATACATTTACTTTTGCTAACGCAAAAGTATGAGATCTCTCCACTCCGGTCGAGATGACGTATAAGGGTAAATATCTTTGTTTGACAGCTAGACGTTAAAAGTAACTAAGTATTAAATATTATTAAAAAATTAATTTTAAAATTGCATAAAAAATAAAATAATTCACGTCATAGTACTTTGCATAGAAATTCCCCCAACACGTCATTTCGCTCGAAATGTAGCTAGCGAAGTGTAGTCAATCTAGCCCTAACTTTGTTTACTTGTAAACAAAAGTAGGTCTGACGGGGTATTCGTATCATTTGATATAATTATTGCAAAGCAACAAGGTTCCCAAGTATCCACCCAATGAAATTATAATTTTTTTGGTACATACATAATCAAAGGGAAGTTTTTTTAGAATTATATTTTTTTATATCCTTTGGATACATTCCTTTATATTTTTTGAAACAAGTACTGAATTTACTATGAGAAGAATACCCCACTGCTTCAGCAATATCCTGAATTTTAAGGGAGGAGTTTAATAGAAGAACTTCTGCCATGTTCATTCGGCGTCTTTGAGTGTATTCGGTAATTGTACATTGATATTTTTGTTTAAATAATTTTTTAAGTTTTGTACCGCTCATAGTGGATATTTTTTCTAAAGTTTTTTGTGAAATTGAGGTTGCATAATGATCATCTATATAATTAGCAACAATTTCCAAAGCTTCATCATCGGCGATAGATATTGGATTGTTGTACTTATTTAAAAATGCGTCTATAGTTATACTAAGCCATTCTTTTGCCTTTGATTCAAAAAAGATTTCAACAGCAGGAGATATCATCTTACAATTTAGTATATCTTTTGCAATTCTTTCCAAAGATTTGTTTATAATTGTATTGGTGTTGAAAAATAAATTTTCATAGTTACAAATTTTGTTTTTGTATGAGGATAGACAATCTTCTATCATAGATTGGTTGAAATTTATACCTATTCCTAGATAGGGAGAGTTTTTATGTAGTATAAATCTATAGTTTTTAGAATTTTTTGTATTTATAATATAGAGTGAGTTTGAAGAAAGATTTTGATAAGGATTAAAACTTTCTCCATTTGCTGTAACTAAATAAGATGAGTAAAAGGAATAGAAATTATCCAAACCGGCAAAACTTGTGTGGATAATTTCTTTTTTTATGAAAACATCGTGAATATCAATTGTAAAATTTTTACCTTCATAAAACCAATATATGCCTTCCGCATCTTCTGTATTAAAACAAAATGTATGTCCTGCAGAGGAGTATTTTGTATTATCAGTACATTCATTTGTAGAAAAAAAGTTTTTAACAAAGTTGTAAAAATCACTCATATATACCTCCATTGTAATTTTTATCCCTAATAGACATTGCTCCAAATAGACATAGTTAGCTATGTCTAATTGATTGAATTTCTCATTTATTATATAATAAATAGAAGATAAAAACAAGCTAAGAGTTATATACTGTTAAAAATTTTAAAACACCAATTTTTATATTTAGTCTAAACAGGATATTTATAAAGCTTGTTTAATTTAAAGAAAAGGAGGAGTTATTCATTGAAGAATAAGAAAAAATCAATACTAAAAAGGCTAATGCCTTATGCCGGTAAGAAAAGTATTTTGCTTTATGTCGCTATGATTATGTCTGCTATTTCAGGTATTATGGTTTTGATGCCTATGGTTTTTATTCATAGGATTGTAAATAGTTTAATTTTAAATGAAATGGTAGATTTTGTCTATGTGAGGGAAAATTCGATTTATGCAGCCACATTTGCAGGGGTAGGCTTATTTATATACCTTATAGGTCTTGTTTTATCCCATATTTTTGCATTTGAGGTAGAAGATAATATTATTAAGAGTTCGGTAAAAAAACTAATGAATAAACCGCTTGGATATTTTGATGATAAAGAAAGTGGGAGAATAAGAAATGTAATTGTATCCGGTGCTTCTGAAACACATTCTTTTTTAGCACATCAACTTCCTGATATGGCGATGACAGTTATATCGCCGATAGTTCTGCTTGTATTTTTCTTTATGTTTGATTGGAAATTGGGGCTTGTAAGTATGGTGCCAATGATTATTGGAATGATATTAATGTCATCAATGATGACCTCTGAAACGAAGGAAATGAAAGATGAGTATTATGCAGACCTTTCCAATTTATCTTCTCAGACTGTGGAATATGTCAGGGGAATTCCTGTGGTAAAAACATTCGCACAAAGTGTTGAAAGTTTTGATAAGTTATATTCATTAATTATCAAAATAAAAGATCTTGTGCTTAATCTTACTATGAGTTACACGAATAAAATGTCATGGTTTGAGACTATTTCTACATCGACAGCATTTTTCTTAGTGCCTGTAGCTTTATTATTAATAAAATTTAATGGAAATTTAGCTAATGTAGTTGCAGATTCTGTTATTTACTTTCTGATAGGACCGACATTTGCCATTTTTATTATGAGAACGGCGACAATTACACAATTTAGTTATTTTGCGGAGCTTGCTCTGGATAAAATTGAAAATATACTTGAATATGATGATTTTATTTATGGAGATAAAACAAGCTCTGATGCGGGAATTGAGTTTAAAAATGTAAGTTTTTCTTATGGTGAAGAAAATGTCTTGGATAATATTTCCTTTAAAGTAAAAAGAGGAGAACAAGTTGCTTTAGTTGGAATGTCGGGCAGTGGTAAAACAACTATAGCAAGGCTTGCTACCAGATTTTATGATATTAAATCAGGTGAAATTTTAATTGGCGGGATTAATATAAAAGATTTTGAAAAAGAAGCTTTGATGAAAAAAATAGCCTTTGTTTTTCAAAATTCCAAACTGTTTAAGATGAGTTTAAGAGAGAATCTTCTAATTGCAAAACCCGACGCAACAGATGAAGAAATAGATAATGCTTTGATTAATTCAGGCTGTAAAGAGATAATTAAAGGTTTGAAAAATGGACTTGATACTGTTTACGGAACGAGGGGCACATATTTTTCAGGTGGTGAAGCTCAAAGACTTTCTATAGCAAGAGCTTTTCTTAAGGATGCGGATATTATTATTTTAGATGAAGCTACAGCTTTTGCGGATCCTGAAAATGAACATCTAATTCAGGAGTCTTTTAAAAAATTATCAAAAAACAAGACAATGCTAATGATTGCCCATAGATTATCTACTGTGGTAGATGCAGACAAGATACTTGTTATAGAAAAAGGTAGAATTGTAGAAGAAGGTAAGCACTCAGATTTGATAAATATGAATGGGCATTATAAAAAGCTTTGGGATGAATATCAAAAATCTGTAAATTGGAAGATAGGAGGTTAAGATATGGTTTCTTATTTTATGAAACGATATGCTATGTCTGAAAAAGGAGCGATTAATTTAAAAAAAGCAATCATCTCACATACCTTTGTTAATTTAACAAAATTATTTGCACCAATGATTGCCTTTATGTTTTTGTTTCAGTATATAGGCGTTTTGAAGGGTATTGAAAGTTATAATTTTACTCTATTTCATTATCTTATATTAATTATAGTAATGATGATATTAATGTTTTTAGTTGCAAGGTGGGATTATGTAAGACTCTATACCAATGTGTATAATGAGAGTGCAAATTCAAGGATTGATTTAGCAGAAAGATTAAAAAAACTGCCTCTTTCTTATTTTGGAAAAAGAGATTTGGCAGATCTTGCAGAAACAATGATGAATGATATGAATTTATATGAAACTATATTTTCACATGCCGTTCCTCATATATATTCAACTGCTATTTCTACAGGCATTATTTCTTTAATGCTTATTATCTATAATCCAAAATTGGCTTTTGCAGCATTGTGGGTGATTCCAATTTCACTTCTAATAATATTTTTATCAAGGAAAAGTCAGAAAAAAGTAGTGCAAAACTGGATAGATGATAATCGTAAGGTTTTTGATGATTTGCAGGAAAAGATTGAGCAGATAGAGCAAATAAAATCTTATAATTTAGAAGAACAAATGCTAAAAGATTTTTTTAAAAAATTAAATATGTCTACAAAACAAAAAACTAAGGGTGAAATTGTTGCAGGGACACTTACAGGAATAGCGACTGCAATATTAAAACTTGGTATTATAAGTGTTGCTGTTGTTGGTGTAAATATGCTTATTGCGGGTGAGGTAAATATACTGGTTTATATCGCATTTTTAATGCTGACAACAAGTATTTATCTACCAATAGAGGGAATAATTACTTTTATGTCCATGATAGTTATGCTTGATGCTGTGGTTGGAAGAATAAGGGAAATAAAAACTATGCCTATTCAAGAGGGCAAAAAGCAAATGGAAATTACAAATTATGATATTGAATTTAAAGATGTTCATTTTGGATATGATAATTATTCTGTAATAAATGGTATTAGTTTTATCGCAAAGCAAGGTGAAATTACAGCCTTAATCGGTTCAAGCGGAAGTGGAAAAACAACAGTTGCAAAGCTTACTGCAAGATTTTGGGATGTAGATAGAGGAAAAATTTTGATAGGTGGAAAGGATATAAGTGAGGTTGATCCGGAAACTTTACTTAAAAATTTTTCCATAGTATTTCAAGATGTTATCCTCTTTAATACAAGTATAAAAGATAATATTAAAATCGGGAAAAAAGATGCTACAGATGAGGAAATAACAAGGGCGGCTAAAATAGCAAGATGTGATGATTTTATAAATAAAATGCCGGAAGGAATAGATACTATAATAGGAGAAAATGGACAAAGACTCTCCGGTGGAGAAAGACAAAGAATATCAATAGCAAGGGCTATTTTGAAAGATGCACCGATTATACTGCTTGATGAAGCTACAGCATCTCTCGATGTCGAAAATGAAAGTCTTATTCAGGAAGCTCTTTCTGAACTTATAAAAGAAAAAACAGTTATAGTAATTGCTCATAGACTTAGAACAATAAGAAATGCAGATAAAATTGTTTTGTTAAATGCCGGGAAAATAGAAGCGGTAGGTACAGATAGCGAACTTTGTAAAAGCTCGAAATTTTATAAGGCAATGCTTGAAAAAGCAAATATTCAGTAAAAACTTATAGTAGGACATTATGGAAATGGAAAAATTAAAAATCAAAAATTTTTAAATTCAATAGCTGATTATATTGTATATTTGTAGATATCAATGTCTTATTAAAAAATTAGGTTCAGTAACTAAGGATGGGGAGTAAATTTTTAAAAATGCTCCCTAATTTTTTATTACTTTTTTTAAAATATTTTTAGTTTATATAAAAATCCATTAAATTTCAATGTTTTTTTGAAAATATTACTTTAAACAGTATGTACAAAAGTATATAAATATGTTATACTGTTAAAGTAATATTCTTTATATTATATTTATTTATTATATTTTTAAGGAGGTTTTTCGATGAAGAAAAGGTTTTTAACCCTACTATTAACGTTTTCATTATTATTAAGTAGCACGAGTGCTGTTTTTGCTAATGAAAAAGTTAATAAATTTCCAAAAATTACAAAAACTACAGATAAGTTTAAAGAAAATGAAAATGAAGAAAAAACTTATATTGTAGTTTTAAAAGAAAATTCCGAAGTGGATTTTGCCAGTTTAAAAACTGCAGAAGGAAAAAAAGCCAGAGAAGCTAAAAGTAAAGCTTTAATCAATGCTTTTAAAGCTGAACTTGATAAGGCTGATATAAGTTATGAAACATATTATGAATATGACTTATTATTTGCCGGAATTGCTTTAAAAACTAAGGTTAAAAATATCAAAAAAATTTCAAAAATGGCTTCTGTTGAGTCAGTTGAAGTTTCAAATGAATTTTTAAAACCTACAGTTAAAAAATCTGAAAAAGAATTTAATTCCAAGAGAAAGAAAAGAAGTTTAGATTCAAACAATCTAATGAAGGTTACAGACGAACTTAGAAAGAAATACAACGGACAAGGTAGAGTTGTATCCGTATTAGATACAGGTGTTGATGTAAATCACGACATCTTAAGAGTTTCTGAAGTTGCTAAAGGAAAATATCCAACTAAAGCTTCTATGGATCAAAAGATGAAGGAAGCCGGAATTAATTATGGTAGTTGGAGAACTGACAAAGTTGTTTATGCTCATAACTACAGCACAAATGGCGAAAATGTAAAAGAAGAAATGAGAGAAGAATCTCACGGAATGCACGTTTCCGGTATTTCAGTAGGTAATCCGGAAAAAGAATCTGAATTTACTCAAGAAGACGGAACAACTAAAAAAGAAAAAATAATAGGAACTGCTCCGGAAGCACAACTTATTTTTATGGGAGTTTTCCAAGGACAATCAACTTATACTCATATTTATGCAAAAGCTCTTGAAGACTCTGTAAAACTTGGAGCAGACAGTATAAACTTGAGTTTAGGTGCTCCCAACGGTTCTGTTGCATCTGTTGGAAAAGCTATGGATAAAGCTATAGCTTATGCGAGAAAGATGGGTGTTATTGTAGCTATCGCTGCCGGTAATGACGGACATTTCGGTGCATTTAGTGCTAATCCTCCTGCAACAAATCCTGACTATGGTACAGTTGGACAACCTGGGGTTGCAAAGGACGCTTTAACTGTTGCGGCTATGTATACTGATGTTGAAAGAGTTAGAACTATCAGCATCGAAGGAGTTCAAGGAGTATTAAAATCAGGAGATTATTTCCCGGGTTATGATTATCAGGGAGATCCTGTTCCTGAAAAGAACTTTATACCTGACGGTCAAGATTTTGCAAAATACAATGTAGTTGAAGCAGGTCTTGGAAATGAAGATTCCGACTATGATGGCAAGGATGTTAAAGATAAAGTTGTTTTAGTAAAAAGAGGTGGAGCTACTTTTGCAGATAAGATTAAATTAGCCGGAGAAAAAGGTGCTAAAGGGGTAATAATCTACAACCATGAAGATGGTGGAGATGACCTTATAAGTATGGCATTTGGAGATCAAATAACAGACGTAAAGATTCCATCTGTATTTATAGGAAATTCTGCAGGTAAGAAAATTATTGAAAATATTAATAAAGAAGTTAAATTTACAAGACAATTAAGTGCAATCCCTTATGCTGATGGTGGACAATTAACTGATTTCTCATCTTACGGTTGGGCATCTGACGGATCTTTTAAACCTGATATAACAGCTCCGGGCGGACTTATTTATTCTTCAATAAATAATAATAAATATGCAACTATGAGCGGTACTTCAATGGCAACTCCTCATATTGCAGGTGCTGTAGCTCTTGTAAGAGAAAGTTTAAATAAAAGACATCCTGAAATTAAGGGAGATAAAGAATATGACATTATTAAAGCTCTAATGATGAGTACAGCAGATCCTGTTAAGGAAAAAGGAACTGAAAATTATGTTTCTCCTAGAAAACAAGGTGCGGGTGCTGTAAATGTTGAAAAAGCTACATCCAGCGAACTTTATGTAGTTGATAGCAACAATAATCCAAAAGTTAGATTAAATGATGTTGATAGCAAATTCGATATTAATTTAAAAGTTGTTAATATTGGAAATAAGCCAAGAACTTTAAAATACAAGACTGTTTTAGGTACTGATGCAGTTGCTGACGGAAAATTTACTTTAAAGACAAATACTTTAGAGACAATTCAAGGAAAAGAAATCACTGTTCCTGCTAATGGTTCAGTAGATGTTAAAATAACAGTTGATGCAAGTAAACATAATAAAAAATTAAGTGAACAAATGCCTAATGGTTACTTCTTAGAAGGTTTTGTATTCTTTGAAGATGCAAAAGATAATACAAAAGAAGTTAGTATAGCATTTAGTGGATTTAAAGGAAAATGGGCTAATGTACCTCTTTGGGAAAAACCTGTTTATGAATTTGATTTAAGCAAAACACTTCCTATGTATATGCTACAAGGAAATACTTACACAGGAGATGTTACATCTCTTGTAACAGTTGAAAACAACCCTTATGCAAGAGGTAAACAATGGACAGGAGATAATGGAAAACAATATAATTTTGTTGGGAGTAAAGGTGAAATTCCTCTAGGTTTCAATGCAGGAAATGTTTCATTCTCAAAGGATAATTTAGCAATTTCTCCAAATGGAGATAATAATAAAGACTTTGTTGCATTCAAAGGTGTATTCTATAGAAATACACAATATATTAAAGCTAAAGTTTATGATGAAAATGGAAATCTTGTTTATGAAAATGGTTCAGGTTATGCTTATAAAAACAGCAATAACTACAGTGACGGTACTGAAAGATCCAATATTATAGATCAAACTTTCTGGAATGGAGTAAAGAATGATGGTACTGCTCTTCCAGAAGGAAAATACAAATATGTAATAACAGCAAACTCTGAAGTTCCGGGCGCTGCTGTTGAAAACGAACAAAAATTGGAATTCGACGTAAAAATCGACGTTACTGCTCCTGTAATTGCTAAACCTAAGGTTGAAGGAAAAATTTACAAACCTGAAATTACAGATAATTTAAGTGGTGTTGAAGAAACATTCTTAAAATATATTGATTCAAATGGAGATACTAAATGGATACTTCCAAAAGATGACGGTACTTTTGAAATTCCTGATGGAGTAGAACATAAGAATATTTCTATTCATACTTTTGACCATGCAGGAAATATTTCTTCACTTAATTTAGATGGATCAACTTATGTTGAACAAGAACAAAAACCACAAGATTTAGGAGCTAACATAAGACCTATATTCAAAGTAACAAACTATAAAGACTTTGAAGGAAAACATATTGAAGGTTCTGAAAACTTAAATATGTTCCCAATTGAAATCAATTGGAAACAAGATGTTTGGGTTAATGACGGAACAAACTGGAATCCAATGAGAAATTATAACTATTCTAACGGATTAGTAAATGTTGCTCCGGGAGCATATACATTCTACATTGCTCAAATTCCTGATATATATGAACCTTTGACTTCACAAATGAACAGCATAACTGCTGAAAAAGATAAAACTAAAGATCTTGTTTTGGAAACAAAACAAAAAGAAGAAAAAATTCCGGCAGGACATGGAGAAGTTAATATCAGATTACAAATAGAAGACTATGCTGAGGATTATATGGGTCCTGGTGCAACTTATGTAATCAAAGATAAAGATGGAAATGTAATTAATATAGATAATTTCAAAACTTATACTAAAGTTTACGAATCTCCAATAAAGGATGAAGACGGAAAACTTACAGGAGTTAATTTCCACAGAGCTAAAATGACTGTTTTACCTGTTGGAGAGTATACTGCTGAAATTACTACAAGTGATGATTCTTTAACATTTGAAACAAAAACAATTAAATTTACAGTTGAAGAAAACAAACCAAAGAAGGTAATCTTTAAGACAAAAGAAACTATAAAAGATGTTGTAAATGTTTCTTTTGAAGGTTTGGATGAGCTTCCTGAAGGAATAAAAGTAACTCTTGAAAATGTTGATTCAAAGGAAAAAACTGAATTAACACAAAGTAAATTTAATAAAAAAGTATTCCACGGAGATATTCCAAATGGTAAATATAAAGTTACTATAGAAGTTCCTGAAGGATATAAAGTAGATAGAGAAACTTTTGAAATTACAGTTGCAAATGACAAAGTTAAAGAAGTTGTAAATATCAAAAAATTAGTAACATTAACTGATAAAGATAATAAAGTTACAGTTTCAGGTTACGGTTTACAAGAAGATTGGACTCTAAAAGCTGAAGTTAAAGATAAAAATTCAGTTGAAAAGTTAAAAGATTCTGACTCTGATTTATACGACATTTACTTTGTTGATAAAGACGGTAATAAGGTTGATGTTCCTGAAGGCGAATACAATGTTTCAATAGTAAAAGCTACAGGAAAGACAGCAAAAGCCGTTCACTATGTAAATAACGAAGGAAATCTTGAAAATATTGAATTTACTCAAGATGATACTAAAGTAATGTTTAAGGCAACACACTTCTCAGTTTACGCGGTTGAATATGCTAAAAATGAAGAACCGGGACAACCGGGACAACAACCTCCTAAGAAGAGAAAAGGACTTGTAAAGACAAATCTTGATTCAAATGTTTTAGGACTTGTTGCAATAGCAGTTGCTTCTTTAGGAATGGCAGTAGTTGTTGGTAAAAAGAGAAAAAATAAATAAGAAAAGATAATTTAAAAAGTGGTTACGATGTAGCCACTTTTTTTATGTAATGAGTTTTTTAGAATTTTATGATTTATTAAAGCAGGTAAATAGTAGTTTTTATTGAGAAGACGGTTTTATTTTATAATTAAAATTTTATTGAAAAACTTAAAAAGAAATGTTATAATTATAAAAACGATATAGAATATCAATAAAAAGAGGTAGCATATGGAAATAAAAAAGTTTTAAAAGAAGATTTAGAGAAACTTATTCCGAGTTTTAAAAAAGCATTTAATGAGAGTGAGTGGAATCAAAGATGGACAGATGAAAGTGTTAGAATTTCTTTAACCAATATTTTTGATTTTCCACATTTTTATGGGCTTATTGCCATAAAAGAAGGTGTTCCGGTTGGAGCCATATTAGGACATGTACAAACTTTTAATGATGGGAAAACATACTATATTGATGAACTGTTCGTTGATCCGATTTTTCAAAAACAGGGAATAGCAAAAGCATTATATGGTGATGCTATAAGAGAATTGAAAAAATTGGGAGTTTCCGGAGCGTTTTTTACAACTTTAACAAATTCTTCGGCATATGATTTTTATAAATCTCAAGGAGCTATTCATTTGGAGGATAGTGCTGTATTTTATCATCCTTTTTAATAAATAGTATTTAAGCGATTACAAAAAGTAGTCGCTTTTTATATAGTCTTTTATAAAAAAGTGATCTTTTGGGCACTTATTAAATTATTTACTTCCGATTATTATCCCAATTTTTTCTTGAAAAATAAGGAAAGATTAAACCTATCAGTATAAAAATTACTCCTAATAGAGAAAATCCATTTGTATTTTTGATATATACAACGAAAAATATAATCCCTAAAATCAAGAGCCTTCCGGATATAATATAATTTTCATAGTATTTTTCAAAATATTTATTTCTAAATATTTTAAATTTTCCTATTTTGGTAAAAAATACTAAGTAGGAACTTATACAAATACAAGTTACAGCTATAATAGTAATATAAAATTTATTCACATTTAGTAAATTTAAAAATCCAATTATAAAACCGGAAAACAATACAACTAAAAATGATTTGTATAAATCTCCTGTACTCATTCTTTTCATTTTTTATTCCTCTAATTTTCAATTAATAAATTTATTCGTTTTTATTTTCCTTTAAGTATTTATCTAAGGTTTTTGTGAGTTTAAATAAAAATAATTCACGTTATAGCAGTTTGTAAAGAGATATTTCCTAACACGTCATCTCGACCGTAGTGTAACGGAGTGGAGAGATCTCACACTATTATTTGTTTACAAATAATAGTAAGTCCTGTAAAGGACTTAGAAATAAAACAATTAGATAAAATTTGTAAATCACCTAAAGACTAATTTAGTACGAAATTTGCATATTAAATGTATCTACGATACATTTACTTTTGATTGTTTACAATCAAAAGTATGAGATTTCTCCACTTCACTTCACTACGTTCCGTTTCGGTCGAAATGACGCATAAAGGAATAATCTTTGTTCTACAGCTAGACGTTAAAAGTAAATAATCATCAAACTATTATCCTATATTTATATCATAACACAAATCTCTCAAAAAGCAATAGTTTAATTTATTAAATTCAAACAGTTTTTCTTCAATATTATAACTTTATAATTATTTTATTGCTTATTTCTTGAATTTATATTAAAATATTGATAGTAAAATGAGTTTTTTAAGGAGTTTTTATGATTTATTTAGATAATGCCGCGACTACGAAAGTTCGCGATGAAGTTATAGATATTATGGTAAAATATTTAAAAGAAAATTACGGAAATCCGTCATCTCTTTATGATTTTGGATATTCCGTTTCTAAAGATATAAATTCTTGTAGAGAAGTTATAGCAAAATATATAAATTGCAAGGCTGAAGAGGTGTTTTTTAACTCCTGTGCGACAGAGGGAAATAATACTGCAATTTTTGGAGCGATTTCAAGTGCAAAGGGAAAAAATATTGTTTCAACAGAGATTGAACACTCCTCCGTTTTTAATGTCTATAAATTTTTAAAAGAGAAAAAAGAGATTAGATTTTTAAAATTGGATGAATTAGGCTATATCGACATTGAGAGTGTAAAAAATCTCGTAGATGAAAATACTGAAATAGTTTCAATAGCCTATGTTCATAATGAGCTTGGCATTATTCAAGATGTTGAAAGCATTGGAAAAGCGATTAAGGAAAAGAATAAGAAATGTATTTTTCATGTTGACTCTGCTCAGGCTTTCGGGAAAGTAAATATTGATGTAAAAAAATCCAAGATTGATATTTTAACTTTGAGTGGACATAAAATTCACGCTCAAAAGGGAATTGGTGCAATATATGTAAATAAAAATATAAATTTAAGACCTTT
Organism: Parvimonas sp. oral taxon 393 str. F0440; assembly: GCA_000223315.2. Taxonomy (GTDB): domain Bacteria; phylum Bacillota; class Clostridia; order Tissierellales; family Peptoniphilaceae; genus Parvimonas. The sequence continues at coordinate 27,732 of AFUS01000004.1, forward strand.
TGTTTTGGGTGGAGGTCAGGAAAAAGACTTTAGATCCGGAACGGAAAATGTGGCTGGAATAATGGGTTTAAAGGTCGCTACCGAATTTATGTATGAAAATTTAGATAATAGAAAAAACATTTGGAAAACTTAAGAGATTTACTGATTTCAGGCATTTCAAAAATAGAAAATCACAAATTTTTAACTACTAAAGACGGAGTTCCGAATATTGTAACTGTCGCTTTTGAAAATATCAGAAGTGAGGTGCTTTTACATTTCTTGGAGAGTGAAAAGATTTATATTTCAACAGGCTCTGCTTGTAGTAAGGGTAAAAAGAGCAGAACTTTTGACGGGATAGGTCTTGACAACAAATATAATGACGGAGTTGTAAGGATTTCTCTTTCCGAGTTTAATACAGAAGAAGAAATTAAAGTTTTTATTGAAAATTTAGAAAAGTATGTAAATGAAATTAGAATGATTATGAAAAGAGGAAGATAATGGATTATTTAATTAGCGTAAGTTTCGGAGAGCTGACTTTAAAGGGAGATAATAGAAAAGATTTTGAAAATAGAATTATAAAAAAGATAAAAAAAGCGATAGCAGATTTTGAAGTTGAAGAATTTTATAAGGAGCAGGGAAAAGTCTATATAAAGGCTGATAGAGAGCTTTTTGATGAAATGATTGAACAAATTAAAAAAGTTTTTGGAATTTTTTATATCTGTGAAGTTTTAAGAACTGAAAAAAAGCTTGAAAATATAAGAGAGGCGACAAGAGTTTTAGTAAGTGATTTAGGAATAAATGAAGAAAAGACTTTTAAAGTCTTTGTAAATAGAGTTGATAAGAAATTTACTCCAAAATCTCCTGAACTTTCAAGGGATCTTGGAGGAGTTGTACTTAAAAATTTCGGAAATCTTTTAAAGGTTGACGTTCATAATCCACAAATGCCAATTTATGTAGATGTTAAAGAATATGTTTATGTCTATGTAAAGAGATATAAGGGCTTTGGTGGACTTCCAATTGGCTCAAGCGGGAGAGGACTTTTGCTTCTTTCAGGGGGAATTGACAGCCCCGTTGCTGGTTTTGTCATGGGTAAAAGAGGTATGGAAATTGGAGCAATACATTTTCATTCCTATCCTTTTACAAGTGAAAGAGGAGAGGAAAAAGTTAAAGACCTTGCAAAAATACTTTCAAATTATGTTGGAAAATTTACAATGACAAGCATAAATCTTTTACCGATTCAAAAGGAAATTGCAAGCAAATGCCCTGAAAAAGAAATTACTATTCTAGGCAGAATTTTTATGATGAAAATTGCAGAAAAACTTGCGATTAAACAAAATTATCACGCACTAATCACAGGAGAAAGTCTTGGACAGGTTGCAAGTCAAACTATTCAAGGAATTACAGTTGTGGATAAATCTACTGAAATTTCAATTTTAAGACCTTTAATTGCAATGGATAAAACTGAAATCATTGACATTGCAAGAATGATTGACACTTATGAAACTAGTATCTTACCTTTTGAGGATTGTTGTACCGTGTTTTTACCAAAACATCCGGTAACAAAACCGAAGATTGAAGATATAAATAACAGTTTATCTCTTTTAGATGTGGATAGACTTATTGATGAAGCATTGGCTAATAAAAAAGTGTATGAAATAAATGAACAATAATACAAAGAGATTTTTCAGCTTTTAAAGTTTAAATTTGTTGTTACAGCTTTACTTTTTATTATAAAAGTATTAAAATATAGTTAGATATTTATTTGGAGGGTTTATATGAAAAGAATAAAAAGATTTTTAATGGCTCTTGCTCTTTTTTCACTTTCTATTACATCAGTAGGCTGTTCATCAAATGGTGGTGGAAAACTAACTAATGAAGAAATAATTAAGAAAATTGATGAAGCTTCAAAATCAGTAAAGAGCTCAAAAGCAAATGTTGAAAGTAAAGTAAGTTTTAATCTTGGTGGAAAAGATTATGTTACATCTGTAACAATGGAAGCAGAGGCAATTTCAGAACCGTTGACAGTAAAAATTACCGGAAAAACAGAAACTCTTGGACAAAGTTTTGATATGAATATGTACATTACTGAAGAAAATATGTATATTCAAAATATGTTAACTAAAGAGTGGATGCATGTTAAAGATGAAAATCTTAAAAAAACATTGGAAGGACGTAAAAATTCAGCTAATTTCAATGATTCATTAGCACTTTTAAATGCAATGCAAAAAAATATAAAAGTAGAAGAAAAGGGTTCAAATTACGAAGCTACTTATTCAGGAATTGACGATTCAGCTAAAGAAGTCTTGAAGAAAATGATGGTTTCAAGTCAACCGGATGCGGTAAAAGCGCTAAAGAATATGGAAATAGAAAAACTGGATATCAAATATGTTATAGATAAAAAGACATTTTATCCAACAGAATGTGAAATTAAAACAGGAATGAAAGTTTCAGAAGCCGGTCAGACTATGTCATTTGATATGGAAATGAAAATCAAGTATTCTGATATAAATCAAGTTAAGGAAATAGTAATTCCTGATGAAGTTAAAAATGCAAAAGACTATAAATCTAATTAAAGAAAATTTAATGCAGATAAATGAAAGTTTATCTGCATTTTTTTGAATATTTTAAGTCTTTACTTTTTTAAAAAAATATATTAATATATACTTACACATTGATTTAGGGGGTTATTATGAAAAAATAAAAAAATATTAATGGCTCTTGCTATTTGCTTAGTTTCTTTTATAGCAGTAGGCTGTTCATCAAAAAGTGATAATGACAATAATAACAATAATAATAACAATAATAATAATACAAATAATAATCAAAAAAAGAAAATACAATATCAGCTGAAGAACTTTCAAATAAAATTTTAGAAGCTTCAAAAGCAGTAAAAAGCACAAAAGTTAAAGTTCAAAGCAAAGTAAAAAGTGATATTTTTGGAAAAGGAGCAACTTGTAATTCAGAAATTGAATCAACAATTTCATTAGAACCACTTGTAGTTAAATTAGAAGGAAAGACTACTATAGTTGGACAAAAATCCAGTGGATACAATATGTATTTTAATGAAGAAGATATGTATTTTCAATCATCATTTGATAAAAAATGGTATAAAATTAAAGATGGAAATTTCAAAAATGTTTTCGGAAAACAAAAAGATGTTGGAAATTTAGCGACTATTCCTGAATTAATTAAAGCTGTAGAAAAAAATATTTCAATAGTTGAAGAGGGTTCAAACTATGTAGTTACTTATTCCGGAAAGGACGAAACAGCTAAACAAGTACTTGAAAAAGCATCACTTTCAATTCAACCTACTTTGGCAAAGTCATTTGAAAATATGACTCTTGAAAATTATGAAGTAAAATATATAATTGATAAAACTACCTTTTATCCGCTAGATTGTGAGATAAAGATAAAAGCTACTGTTAAACAAGAGCAAGGTTCTGTATCATTTGATTCAGAAATGAAATTAACTTATTCTGATATAAATAAAGTTGAACCGATAAAAATACCGGATGAAGTTAAAAATGCTCCGGAAATGAAATAAAAAGGTAATTAAAAATATATTACTATATAGTTACACATTGACTAAGGAGGTTAATTATGAAAAAATTACAAAGAATATTAATGGCTCTTGCTCTTTGTTCTCTTTCTATTGGAGCAGTAGGCTGTTCATCAAATAGTAAGATGAGTAATGAAGAAATTATCAAGAAGATTGACGAATCTTCGAAATCGGTAAAGAGTTCGAAGTCAAAAGTGGAAAGTAAATTAAGTGTTAATCTTTCAGGTAAAAGTATAGTCACAACTGTTACAATGGACGCAGAAGCTACTGAAGATCCATTTGTCGTAAAAGTAGATGGAAAAGTGGAAACAGGCGGGAAAAGCAGAGATATTAATATGTATATGCTGGGAGAAAAGATATATATAAAAAATATTTACAAAAAATGGGTACTTGCTAAAGATGCAAATTTAAGAAAGATATTTGAAGATAGAAAAAATATTGCTAAATTTGACAATATGGTAGAGCTTTTAAAATCTGTTGAAAAGAATTTCAAGGTAGAAGAAAAGGGTTCAAATTATGAAATTACTTATTCAGGAACGGATGCTTCTGCTAAAGAAGCCTTGAAAAAAGCTATAATTTCAACTCAACAAAACTCAGAAAAAATTCTTAAAAATATGGAAATTGAAAAACTTGAAATAAAATATCTAATTGATAAAAAGACATTTTATCCAACAGACTGTGAAATAAAGTCAACAGTTAAGGTTTCGCAAGGAACCAAAGAAATATCCTTTAATATGGATATAAAAGCAAATTATTTCGACATCAATCAAGTTAAAGAAATAGCAATTCCTGATGAAGTAAAAAATGCAAAATAATTGAAGAAAATAGAGAAAAATAATTTAATGCAGACTGAATGTCTGCATTTTTGCTTCAAAACTTATATTTACATTTTATTAAAGATATATTAAAATGTAATTAGCATTTGTTTTGGAGGTGTGATATGAAGATAATACAAAAAATTCTAGTATTTTTAACTATTTTTCGTTTTTATTATAGCAGTAAGTTGTTCATCTGATATTGACAAAGCTGGAAATGAAGAATTAGTTAAGAAAGTTACAGAAGCCACAAAATCAATAAAAAGTACAAATGCAAAAATAGAAACTAAACTAAATTTCACAAATCCGGATCAAAATGTAAATGCAATTATAACTTTAAACAGCTCCATAACTACAAATCCGTCAATTGTAAAAATTAGTCGTAATGAAGAAAGAAATGGACAAAAGGTAGAGAATATATTTTATATTACAGACGATACGGTTTATATAGAAGATGTAGAAACTAACACTTGGAAGAAGGCTATAAACGAAAAGTTTAGACAATCGTATAATCGTAGAATAAGCCTTACAAACTTTGAAAGTGTAACAGAATTTTTAAACTCTATTAAAAATAAAATGAAAGTGTCTGAACAGGACTTTTTTTATGAAGTTAATTATTCAGGAAGTGATCTTTCTGTCAAAGAAGTCTTGGCAAAAATTACAACCTTGATTCAACCGGATATAGATAGATTAATAAAACAGCTATTGCCTGAAAAAATTGAAGTAAAATATATAATTGACAAAAAGACATTTTTACCGATAGAATGTAAAATAAAAGCTAAATTTGCATATTTTAAAGATGGAAAAAGGGTTGATTCGGTATCTTTGGATGAAGAAATTACAGTAAAATATTCTGAAATCAATGAAGTTGAAGAAATAATAATACCAGAAGAGGCTAAAGACGGAAAATTTATAGAAGATGAACTATCTTATAATTAACGATTGGACATTTAAGGAGTGAAAATTATGGAAATAGCAGAGGGCATTATAAAAGCTATAGTTTTAGTTATTTTAGTAGTTATTTTGATGTTTTTGGCAAAAGAATCTACAGTTGAAAATAAATTTACAATGAAAAAATATATAAAATGGATTTTTCTTATAGAAATCATCTTAATTGTTTATGTAACATTAATGCGATTATATTTTGAATACAGTTTTCTTTCATATACATTTGTTATTGGAATAATCATATCAGTAACTATGGCATATCGACTTATGGTTTATATTAGAGAGATAGCTTGGATATGGTTTTTAAAAAATATGGAGATTATAGTAAAGGAAAAATCCATTATACTACTTTAAATATCATCTTTACAGTCTCTTTTTTGGAGAAAAAGGAAGCCATTACCTTATTTTTGGATTTGTTGAGATAATACTTATACTATTTCCAATGGTAATACTGTCTAATTTACTAGCTTTTCTAATATCAAATTTAATTTTAGGAAACGGCTGGAGTATTGTAATATAAATGGGAAAATGATGAATTAAAAAGCAGATTAGTGAGTCTGCTTTTTTGTTTGTAAAGTTATATTTGATGTATCTACGATACATTTACTTTTGCTAAAGCAAAAGTATGAGATTTCTCCATTCCGCTCTGCTACAGTCGAAATGACGTATAATGGAAATAACTTCGTTTTGTAACTAGACGTTAAAGGCAAATAAACTTCAAATTATCTTTATAAATATAGTAGGAAAATTATAATATAAAAAGTTAAAAATTATATAATCATATTTAAATATATTATATAAAACAAAATAATTCACGTCACGATACTTTGAATAGAAACTATCCCAAAACGTCATTTCGACCGTAGTGTAGCAAAGCGGAACGGAGTGGAGAAATCTCATAACTTTGTTTACTTGTAAATAAAGTTAGGGCTAGATTCATTCCGCTCTGCTACAGTCGAGATGACGTGTAAGGAAAAAACTTCGTTTAGTAGCTAGACGTTAAAAGTAAATAAACTTCAAATTATCTTTATAAATATAGTAGAAAAATATAGTAAAAAATAGTATAAAAAATTAATACCCATTGTATTTTAATATATTATATGAAACAAAATAGTTCACGTCAAAATATTTTATAAAGAAAAGCCCCCAACACGTCATTTCGACCGAAATGAACGAAGTGAATGAAGTGGAGAAATCCCATTATTCTGTTTATGTGTAAATAAAAGTAGGTCTGACGGAGTAATTGTATCTTTGATACAATGACTCTGGAGATCTCATACTATTATTTGTTTACAAATAATAGTGAGTCCTGCAAAGGACTAAAAAATAGTTAAATAAAATTACTATGCAAATTTAAAGCTCCCTTATTATGAAAAAATCCACAAAATGTATTTATGATATATTTTACTTTTGATTGTATATTCTACAAAGGACTTGTATAAAATTAGTAAATAAAAAAGGAGTTCAAACTCCTTTTTAAATTAATTACTATTTTATATCTTGTTGTTTGAAGATATAGATGCTTAAAAGTGAGCAAACTACAATCCATACAAACATTGAAATTATAAAAGTTGTCGTTGATTTTGATGATGCTCCTGATGATACAATATTTGCAATAAAATTAGGAGAAAATTTTGAAAAATTTTTAAATTTGAAAAGTACTTCTGCTAAGTTAATCAATATTTCTGATACTAATATTAAAACTATTGAAATTGCAATGGCAGCTCCTGAGCTCTTTACTATAAAGCTAATTAAAGTAGTAATTGAGGCAAAGGCACAAAGCGCAATAATTGCAATTCCTGTTAATTTCATTAGTTCTATAAAATCTTTTGACTTTATTGAAGTTTTTGAGAATAATATTAATACTATTAATCCCGCAATTACTGAACAAACCATAAAGAGAATAGCCAAAACGAAATTCCAAATCAATTTTGAAAGCACTATTTCTTCTCTTTTAATTCCTTTAGAAGCAATATTTTTAATAGTTCCGGTTTTAAAGTCATTTCCAACAAATATACAAGGAATTATTAAAAATACTAAAGTTACAGGATTAGCAATAGATCTATATTGTTCAAATTGAAGATTTGATATGCCGTAACCAGATGAAAATTTTATCATTATATATAAACCGATAGTATTCATAGCTATTGCAACTAATATACAAATCCACCAAAATTTAGTTTTTTGTAATTTATATTTATCATAATTTAAAACTCTATTCATGTTTACCTCCTATAAGTTCCATAAAATAATCTTCCAAATCAATATTCTTAAATCCATAAGAAGCAGGGATTACACCCCTTGCAGTTATTTGTTTTAGAATTTCATCGGAATTTTCTTCGCCGGAGATAGTAAATTTAGATTTTTCTCTATCTAATGAATAATTTATATTACTTTCGTTAAAGAATGTTTCAACATTTTCAATATCAGCTTCTTTAACTTTTATTTCAAAGCCTGCTTCGGTTTTCTCATAAAGCTCTTTAGCGGTAAATTCTTTGATAAGTTTTCCGTTATCTATAACTCCATATCTTGTTGCCAATTTATGAAGTTCTCCTAAAATATGACTTGAAATTAAAACCGTAATATTTTTTCTCTATTCAATTTTAAAATCAAATTTCTAATATCTCTGATTCCTTCCGGATCAAGTCCGTTAGTAGGTTCATCGAGAACTAAAAATTCAGGGTTTCCAACTAGTGCAATAGCAATTGAAAGTCTTTGCTTCATACCGAGTGAAAAATCTTTAGTTTTCTTTTTCATTGATGAATCAAGCCCAACAGTTTTAAGTAAATCATCAATTTCTGTATTACTAAGCTTTATTCCTACAACTTTTGATTGAGCAATTATATTATCTTTAGCAGTCATCTTTGGAAATATTGCAGGATTTTCGATAATACAACCTATTTTATCTCTTCCTTCAAGCAGATTAGTTGAACCGAAAAGTTCTACTTCACCACTATTTTTCTCACAAAGACCCAGTAAAATTCTAATTAAAGTTGTCTTACCTGCGCCATTTCTTCCGATAAATCCGTAAATATCTCCGCGATTAATATTCATATCAACATTATCTACTGCATAATTTTGTCCGAACATTTTAGTAAGATTCTTTACTTTTAAAATATTTTCCATAAAAAAACCTCCTTATAAAGCTTTTTTTAATTATTTTAGCATAAAGAGGTTTTAATATCAATATTATTCATCAAAAGCTGTGTTTGTTACAGTAGCTTTGTTATTTTCAAGAAGTTTTGAACTCATTCCCACAAACCAAACAACTGCCATTGGTAAAACCCAGCCAAGACTTAAGCTGTAGAAAGGAAGACTTGAAACTAATTCTGATACAAATGGTAAATTTAATTTAACACTTTGTAATGCTTCAACTAATGATATGAAAGTTACAGTGTAGCAAACAAGCCTGTAAGTAAATTTATTGTATCCGAAATATTTTTCTGTAAGTCCTAGAACTATTAAAACTATTGAAACAGGATATATAGCTATTAAAACAGGAACAGAAACTTTTAATATTGTGTTAAGTCCAAAGTTTGCAACTAGGAAAGAAAGGAAAGTCCAAAATACTATCCAAGTATGGTAAGACACTTTTTCTTTTGTCATAGTTTCAAAGAATTTACTTATACTTGTTATAAGTCCTATACAAGTTGTTAGACAAGCAAGAGTAAATATACTTGCAAGCAAAACTATACCGAATTTTCCAAATACATATTGTGAAACAGTTGTTAATATTTCAGCACCGTTTTTAACATTTTCAGTTAAGCCTGAAGTTGTCATTCCTATATAAGCAAGCATTGCATATATTACAAAAAGGAAAGTACCGGCAACTAAACCAACTTTTACAGTATAACCTATTACTTTTTCTTCGTTTTCAACTTGGAAAGATTTTATTGCAAGTGAGATTACAAGGCCGAAGTTTAAAGCGGCTATTGTATCCATTGTATTATATCCTTCTAAGAATCCTTTAACAGTTGAAGAATTTGCATAATCTCCAACAGGGCTTGTTACAGCATTTGGATTTTTAAATAGTACTCCAACAAACATAACTGTTATTAAAACTAAAAGAGCCGGAGTTAAAAATTTACCCATTCTGGAAACCAATTTATTTGGCTTTAAGCAAACTAAATAAGCTACAAAGAAGAATACAAAAGTATAAACAAGTCTTGAAAGATTTACTGAAACATTTTCCGGTAAAAATGGAGCAACTGCCATTTCAAAAGGAAGACTTCCTGCTCTTGGTATTCCAAGTCCGGGTCCTATTGCCATATATATCATTGTTGTAAATACTAATGCAAAACACTTATCTACTTTACCTGCCAGATTTGAAAGACCTTTTGTCTTTGCAACACAAACTACACCTAAGATAGGGAATACAACTGCTGTTACACCAAAAGCAAGTAAACTTTGGAAAGTTACACCACCTGCTTGTTTTCCTAATAGTGGAGGGAAAATTAAATTTCCTGCTCCAAAAAATAAACCGAATAGCATTATTGCTACACTGAAAAATTGTTCTCTTGATAAATTGTTTTTCATAAAAACCTCCTAAAATTTTAAATATTGGACATTAGGTTTAAATAATCTCATTATATAAATGGTGGTAAATTATTTCAAAAAAAAGTCCTTTGTTCTAAACAGAACAAAGGACGAAATAATTTCCGCGGTACCACCTTAATTTTTCAAAAAATGAAACACTCAAACATCTAACAATGTCGGGTTTTTGTAACGCAAACCACTGCGGGATTCCTTACTCATTTCACGAATCCTTTGTAAAAGATGATTTTCAAAAATTTTCCGTATTAGTTCACACCAACCACTAACTCTCTTAAACTTTCAATTTTCTACTCTTTCTTTCAAATTTATTATCTATGACCATTATTTTACCACTTAAAAAATATTTGTCAATATATTTTTAATTTTTTTATCAAAAACTTTAAAATGTTGTATCGATAAAATATTTGTTTATTTTAAAGCTAAAAAATATATACATTTGTTGATTTTATTTACAATTAATGATAGAATTAAGTTTACTAAATGTTTTTAAGGAGGTTTAAATGAAAAAGAAAGATATTAATTTAGAAGATTTAAAGATTTTTTCTGATTTGTCTATAGAAAATATTGATACTTTCAGAGATGAATTAAATATAATGAAATACAAAAAGAATACATTTTTATTTAAACCCGGAGATAAAGCCGATACTATGTATATAATAGCCAGCGGTAAAATAAAAGTTTACACGATAAGCAGTTCCGGAATTGAACAAATGCTCTATATCTATCAAAAAGATGACTTTATCGGTGGGCTTAATCTTATAAAAAAGACTGGTTATATTTACTATGGTCAAGCCATTGAAGATACAATGGTAATCTCTCTTTCTAAAGACTGTTTTGATAAAATTATAAATAAATATCCCAAAGTTACCATAAAGATTTTAGAAGAATCCTTTTTAAGAATAAGACATGCAGAAGATTTGGTAACAAGACTTATAGAGAACAGTGCAGATGTAAAAGTTGCATCACTTCTTTTGAGTCTGGCTAGAAACTTTGGAGTCAAAAAAATTGACGGAATTTTACTTGAATTAAATATAAGCCGTGAAAATATGGGCTCATTCGCAGGACTTACAAGAGAAACCGTAACTCGAAAACTTGCAGAACTAAATGCAAAAGGAGTTATAGAGTTAATCGAAACGAAAAAAATACTAATAAAAGATGTAGACTATTTAAAAAATATTATAGGATAGAGATAATGGAAGATTATCTCTTTTTTTGTGAAAAAAAGGATAAGATTCTATATATATCTACGATACATTTACTTTTGCTAAAGCAGAAGTATGAGATCTCCACAGTCGATTGTACTCAAATCAAAGATTTGAACAATCTTTGTGTCAGACCTACTATAGATTATTTACAAGTAAATAATCTAAGTTAGGGCTAGATTCACTTCATTCGTTTCACTCATTTCGGTCGAGATGACGTATATAGGAAGTAGATTCGGTTAGTAGCTAGACGTTAAAGGCAAATAAACTTCAAATTATCTTTATAAATATATAAGAAAAATATAATATAAAAACAAAAACCATATATTTTTATTTAAACATAATATATAAACTAAAATGTTTAACGTCACAATGCCTTGCAAAGAAAAGCCCCCAACACGTCATCTTGAGCGAAGTGTAACGAAGTCGAAAGATCTCAACTATTGCTTGCTGGCAAGCAATAGTATTTTTGAAAGAAATAAAAACAAATTCTCAATTTTTATTATCTTAAAATATATACAACAAATAAAAAACATTTTTTGCTTAAAAATATGACGATATTTCGGTTTTAATATTTTAAAACAAACGTAAAATAAAACATCAAACAATATTGTTAAAATAATTGACAAAATAATATATTTATGATATATTTAGCATAAGCTGTTTTAGTTTACAAATTAATTGTAAACTTAAAGGGCTAATTTTTAACCGTTAGGTAGAAAGCGAGGAGCTTATGACAAAGAAAAGAAAAATTATCTCCATTTTAGTGGTAGTTTTAGTGGTTTTTGCTGGAGTATTTTTGTTTTGGAAATATAAAACATCAAATCAAAGTTTAAATACTCCAAAAATAACAGAAGAAGATAGAAGTAAACTTGTATTTGGAATTGTAAAGACAACAAATTTTACCAAAAAGACAACAATATTAGGTTATGATAAGGACTTGAATTTAGTTGTAGATGTAGATTTTCCTTTTACAAATGTAGGTCATTTTGCCAATCCTACTACTTTTAATAAAGATTCTTATTTTGGACAGGTTATTGGTCATGAGTATAAACATGATGGAAAAGAAATTTTAGAAGTAAATCTAAAAGACTTTTCATATAAGACTTATGAGGTAGAGCCTTTTGGGCTTTATACTATTGCTGAAAATAAGACAAATGTTTTTGGAACTACAAATTCAAATGGAATATCTTATATTACTGTCACAAATAAAGAAAGTGGAAATAAAAAGACAATAGAACTAAAAGCTGAGTACATCTCTTTAAGTTTTGCAAATGACGAACATTTATTTGTAATTTCTGCTAAAGATGATCTTACTAAAGAAAGCAAAATAGGAGAAACTCTTTTATATGTATATAATAATGACTTGGAACTTGTAAAGAGCATTGAACTGGAACAATATAAATTTGATAGATTGAGCAAAATAGGAAATAAATATTATTTTGCAAATGACGAGAATAATGATAATAAATATATGATGTATATTTTTGATGAGAATACATTAGAAATTGAAAAAGTCGATTTGCAAACAAAGAATGTTGTTGATGTTGAAATTTCAGGAGATTATTATATTCTAGGAAGTGCTAATTTTTTACCTCCTTATGATGGAGGAATTACTTTTAAAAACATAAAGACCGGAGAAGAAATATTTCACAAATTGGAGTCGGGAGCAACTAGAATGTTCAAAGTTGATAATTATCTCTATGTATTCCATATATTTGAAGATAATAAAGAGGTTTTAGCAAAGTATGAAATAAATGGGACGGAACTAAAGAAAGTAAAAGAAGTACCTTTGAAAAAAGATGATGTTCCTGATGATAATCAATTTGTAACAGGTATGTTCTTATTCGAAAAGTAAATAATTAGATATTATGAAAAGCAGACAAATGAGTCTGCTTTTCTTTTGCTTGTTTGTATTTCTGAAAGAAATAAAAAACAAAATTTTTATATGTATCTACGATACATTTACTTTTGCTAAAGCAAAAGTATGAGATTTCTCCATTTCGCTAACGCTACAGTCGAAATGACGTATAAGGGAGATAACTTCGTTTAATAGCTAGACGTTAAAAGTAAATAAACTTCAAAATATCTTTATAAATATAGTAGAAAAAATATAGTAAAAAATAGTAGAAAAAAATTAATACCCATTGTATTTTAACATATCATATAAAACAAAATAGTTCACGTCATAATACTTTGCAAAGAAAAGCCCCCAACACGTCATCTTGAGCGTAGTCGAAAGATCTCAACTATTGCTTGCTAGCAAGCAATAGTATTTCTGAAAGAAATAAAAATTAAAATATCTATATGTATCTACGATACATTCACTTATTCTTGTAAACAAGAATAAGTATGAGATTTCCACAGTCGATTGTACTCAAATCAAAGATTTGGACAATCTTTGCGTCAAAAATAAAAATTAAAATTCTATATGTATCTACGATACATTCACTTATTCTTGTAAACAAGAATAAGTATGAGATTTCCACAGTCGATTGTACTCAAATCATAGATTTGAACAATCTTTGCGTCAGACCTACTATAGATTATTTACAAGTAAATAATCTAAGTTAGGGCTAGATTGACTTCGTTACACTTCGCTCAAGATGACGTATATAGGAAAAATCTTCGTTTAGTAGCTAGACGTTAAAAGTAGATAAATATCAAAATATCTTTATAAATATAGTAGAAAAAATATAGTAAAAATAAAAATTTATATAATTATTAAAAACCCCACATCCGCATCGGTTATTTTTACTAATATCGTTCGACTATTTTAGAAACAACTTAACCATAGTTATTGACTTGTTTCTTTTTAAATGTTAAAATTTATTTGACTAAAAGTCAAATATAGTATAAGGAGTATTTTATGAAAAAATTATTAAGAGTATTTTTAGTTTTAACTATGATTCTTGGATTTACTGCTTGTTCTTCAAAACCTGCAGATAAGAAAGAAACTAAAGTTGAAAAGACAGAAAAGAAGAAGCTAACTGTTTTTTGTGCGGCTTCAATGACTGAAACTATGGAACAAATTAAAAAAGTATATGAAGAAAAACATAAGGATATTGAATTGGTTTATACTTTTGATTCTTCAGGAACTTTAAAGAAACAAATCGAACAAGGAGCTGAAGCGGATATTTTCATTTCAGCAGCTCAAAAACAAATGAATGCTTTGGATAAGTCAAAGACTCCTGAAGCTACTGTAGTTATTGACGAAGCAACTAGATTTAATCTTTTAGAAAATAAAGTTGTTCTTGCGGTTTCAAAGGGAAATTCTTTAGGACTTAAAGATTTTACAGATTTAACAAAGACTGAAATTTCTAAAATCGCTCTTGGAAACTCTGACGTTCCTGTTGGGCAATATTCAGAAGAACTTTTGAAAAACTTAAAAATCTGGGATGAAATTCAAAAGAAAGTTACTTTAGGAAGCAATGTTAAAGAAGTTACAACTTGGATTAAAGAAGGGGTTGCAAACTGTGGTATCATCTATGCAACTGATGCTTATTCAGCTGGACTTGAAGTTGTTGCAACTGCAAAAGAAGGAATGATTAAGACTCCCGTTTTATATCCAGCTGCAATTATGAAAAATTCAAAAAACGCAAAAGAAGCCAAAGAATTTTTAGAATTCTTAAAAGGTGATGAATGTAAGGCAATTTTTGAAAAAGTTGGCTTTACAATGGCGAAATAATTTAAATAAAAATACAAAATAGTAATAAGAAAGGGAAGTGTTTATGGATTTTTATCCTCTTTTGAATTCGCTGAGAATTGCATTAATTTCTTCTGTGATAACTTTTTTTATCGGGATATTCTTAGCATATTATATTTCAAAACTTAATAGATTTGTAAGGGGAATTTTGGATGTTATTCTAACACTTCCTTTAGTATTACCACCTACGGTTATCGGCTTTTTCATTTTGAGATTATTATCTCCGAAAAGTGCAATCGGAAGTTTTTTCTTGGAAAAATTTTCAATAAGACTTGTTATGAATTGGTATTCTGCAATCTTTGCAACTGTAGTCGTAACTTTTCCACTAATGTATAGAATAGCCAGAAGTTCTTTTCAAAATTTCGATATGAATTTAAAATATGTTGCTCAAACACTTGGAAAGAGTAATACTTGGATTTTTTGGAGAATAACTTTACCTAATTGCAAACAGGGAATTTTAGCAGGACTTGTTTTAAGTTTTGCAAGAGCCTTGGGCGAATATGGAGCGACAAGTATGGTTTCAGGTTACACTCCAAATGATACGGCAACAATTTCTACTACCGTTTATCAACTTTGGAGAACGGGAAATGATGCTTTGGCTTATAGATGGGTGCTTGTAAATATTGTAATTTCATTTACAGTTCTTATCATTATAAATATGTTGGAAAATAAAGCGATTAAAGAATAAAAAATTGGAGTAATTTATGATTTATGTTGATATTGAAAAGAATTTTGGAAAATTTAATTTAAGAACGAAATTTGAATTTGACAATGAAATAATGGGGCTTTTAGGAGCATCAGGAAGCGGAAAAAGTCTTACTTTAAAATGTATTGCAGGAATTGAAAAACCCGATAAAGGAAGAATTGTATTAAATGATAGAGTTCTATTCGACTCTGAAAAAAAGATAAATATTTCACCAAAAGACAGAAAAATAGGTTATTTATTTCAAGATTATGCCCTTTTTCCCAATATGAATGTATATGAAAATATTAAAGTGGGTATAAGAGAAGGAGAAAATTTTGATAAATTAATTATGGAAAAACTTGAAGAGATGAGAATTTCTCATTTAAAAGATAAGAAAATATATGAAATTTCCGGTGGAGAAAAGCAAAGAGTTGCTCTTGCGAGATTACTTATAAATAAGCCGGAAATTATCCTTTTAGATGAGCCTTTTTCTGCATTGGACGACTATTTAAAATGGAAAATAGAATTGGAAGTTGGGGAAGTTTTAAGAAAATACAAAATTCCTACAATTTTGGTTTCACATAGTAGAGAAGAAGTCTATAGACTTTGTAAGGAAATCTGTGTAATGTCTAAAGGTAAAAGTGAAGAGCTTATGCAAAAGAAAGAGCTTTTTAAAAATCCTAAAACTTTTTCGTCCTGTCTGATTTCCGGTTGTAAAAACTTTTCTGAAATTGAAAAAATTTCAGAAAATAGACTTAGAGCAAAGGACTGGGATGTTGAGCTTGAAACTAGCGATATGATTTTAGAAAATCATAAGGTTTTGGGAGTGCGTGCACATTTTATTGAATTTGTAAAATCAGATGAAAATTCATTTGAAGTTGAAATCGACAAGGTCATTGAAGATGTTTTTACTTATATAATATTAGTTCGAAAAAAAGGTGCAAGAAAATCCATAAGGGTTGAAGTAACTAAGGATGTTTGGAAAAAGGTTGAAAACGAAAATAATCTTTTTATTACTTTAAGAAAAGAAGATTTAATTTTGTTGGAATCGGAAAATAATTAAAAATCTAGATAGGAGATTATATGAAAGATAGATTTGGAAGAAATATCACCTACCTTAGAATTTCAGTTACTGATTTATGTAATTTAAGGTGCAAATACTGTATGCCCGAAAGTGGGGTTAAAAGTCTTTGTCATAGTGATATTCTATCCATTGAAGAAATTGTTGAGATAGTTAAAGTCGCATCTAAAAATGGAATAAAAAAAATTAGGTTGACAGGTGGGGAACCTTTGGTTCGTCGCGGTTTTATTAATTTGTGTAAACAGATTTCTAAGATTGATGAAATTGAAGATATTGCAATAACGACAAATGGAGTTTATCTAAAAGATATGGCAGATGAACTTTTTGAAAATAAAGTTAGAAGAATAAATTTCAGCCTTGACACTTTGATAAAAGAAAAGTACAATGATATAACAAGGAGAAATGATTTTGATAAGACTATGGAAAGTCTTTTTTATGCAATAAAAAAGGGCTTTAAGGTCAAGATAAATGTAGTTCTAATCGGGGGCTTTAATGATGATGAAATACAGGACTTTGTAAATTTAGCAAATGAATACGAGTTGGAAGTTCGTTTTATCGAGCTAATGCAAATTGGAGAAACGGCAAATTGGTCTAAGGATAAATTTATTTCAAATAAAATTGTTTTGGAAAAAGTTCCTGAATTGGAGTTCGACGGAGTTTCCGGAGTTGCAAAAATCTACAAGATAAAAGGACAAAGGGGTAGAATAGGACTTATAAGCCCTATAAGTTGTTCATTCTGTGAAGATTGTAATCGTATAAGATTAACAAGCGACGGAAAACTGAAACCTTGCCTACATTCAAGAGATGAAATAAATCTTAAGGGCTTAAGTGGAGAAGAGCTTGAAGAAGTTTTCAAGAGAGGAATTTATGAAAAACCTGAAAAACATCATCTTGAAGACGGAAAGAGTGAAAGTGCAAGAGATATGAATAAAATCGGAGGTTAAAATGGAAGAAAAAGTTTTAACTCATATTAATGATCAAGGCCGAGCGAAAATGGTCGATGTTGGAGAAAAAGAAAAACTAAAAGAATTGCCAAGGCTTTTGCAAAAGTTAAATTAAATGAAGAAACTTTTAATATAGTTGTAAAGGGCAAAGCAAAAAAAGGTGATGTTCTAGCTATTTCTCAAGTTGCAGGAATTATGGGAGCAAAAAAGACTTCTGATATAATTCCAATGTGCCACCCGATAAATTTAGTTGGTGTTGACATTGAATTTAATATGGATTATGAAAACTTTGAAATAGAAATAATTGCCACAACTAAATGTGTTGGAGAAACCGGAGTTGAAATGGAAGCACTATCAGCAGTTTCAATAGCAGCTCTAACAATATATGATATGTGCAAGGCAATTCAAAGGGATATTGAAATAACGGATATTAAATTATTAGAAAAATCAGGCGGAAAAAGCGGAGATTTTGTGAGGGGTAAGTAATGAAAGTTTTAGCAGTAAGTATAAGTGAAAGAAAGGGAATAAAAAAACATCCCGTAGAGTACATAGAATTAATTGAAGATTACGGAATAGACGGCGATGCTCATGCAGGAAAATGGCATAGACAAGTAAGTTTGCTTGGAGTTGAAAGTATGGAAGCGATGAAAGAAAAACTTCCTACACTTTCAGCAGGAGATTTTGCAGAAAATATCTTAACTGAAGGAATTGTCCTTTACAAATTGCCGATTGGGACAATCTTAAAAGTAGGAGACTGTATTCTTGAAGTTACACAAATTGGTAAAGAATGTCATCTAGGCTGTGAAATAAGACATATTGTTGGAGATTGTGTAATGCCAAGAGAAGGAATCTTCACAAAAGTAATAAAAGGCGGAAAGATAAAAGCAGACGATAAAATTGAAATCGTAGAAAAATAGATTATATTTAAGACATCTAAAATTTAGATGTCTTTTTTATTGCGAAGCAACAAGGTTCCCGGGTACCCAGCCGATGCAAAGCATCGTGGAAGGGTGGGGTTCTTATAAAATTTTTATGAAAATATAAGAAATTAATTTCATTAAAATTTTTTATGGTTTAAAAAATTCATTAAAAATTCATTAATTAAGTTTTTACAACTTGTAAGATTATTCAAAAATGTTTTTTAGATTAATATATTATATTGATACTGACTTATTAACATATAATATAGAAGATTACAAGTTCAAAGTAGAATAAAAACAGTATTAATGTACATACAAATTTAATTTTTAATAAAATAATTATAAAAATGAATAATTATGCATTATTAAAATGTCCTGGCATTAGGAATAACAAACTTTAAAAATGTTTTCAGGGTACTTGATTATTCATTTTAAATATTGTATAATTATAGATGAATTTATAACATAGGTACATTTATTGATAAAAATTGATTTATTTTCAATTGATTTTTATTTTATAGGGAATTATTTAAAATGTTTTTTATTCCTTTTTACTTTAGTTTTTAATATAAATATAGAAAACAAAATGTATTTATGAAATTATAGAGAATAATACCAAAACACAAAGTTAGGGGGAGAGAATCTATGGATCAAAAAGAATTACTTTTGGAAATTAAAGATCTACACACAAGTTTTAGAATCCGTGATGATTATTTTGACGCAGTAGATGGCGTTAATATGAAATTATTCTCTGATGAAATACTAGCTATAGTAGGGGAAAGTGGTTGTGGTAAATCGACTTTAGCTACTACTATTATGGGTTTACATAATCCGAACTATACTCGTTCAACAGGAGAAATACTGTTTGAAGGAAAGAATTTAGTAGGTTTGTCAGAAAAAGAATTTAATGAAATTAGAGGAGAAGGCATTGGAATGATTTTCCAAGATCCGCTTTCATCACTAAATCCTTTACAAAGAATAGGAAAACAAATCGAGGAAGGCTTGATTTATCATACAAAAATGAATGCTGAAGAAAGAAAAGCCAGAGTTTTGGAATTGATTGAACAAGTAGGTATTCCTAACCCACCTCGTGTTGCAAGACAATATCCACATGAATTATCAGGTGGTATGAGACAAAGAGTTATCATCGCAATCGCTCTTGCTTGTAAACCTAAGATTATTATTGCGGATGAACCGACAACTGCACTTGACGTAACAATTCAAGCACAAATTTTGGACCTTTTGGTTGAAATTCAAAAGGAAATTAATGCAGGAATTATCTTAATCACTCACGATTTAGGAGTTGTTGCTCAACTTGCTGATAGAGTTTGTGTAATGTATGCGGGACAAATAGTTGAAGAAGCACCTGTTTTGGATTTATTTACAAATGCAAAACATCCTTATACTAGAAGTTTGTTGAACAGTATTCCACAAATGGATGCAGACGATGAAGATTTATATGTAATTCAAGGTATGGTTCCTTCATTAAAGAACTTACCAAGACAAGGTTGTAGATTTAAAGCCAGAATTCCTTGGATTAGTGATGAAGAACATGAAGAAAATCCTACAATGCATGAAGTTGAACCCGGACATTTTGTAAGATGTACTTGCTATAAGAATTTTCATTTTGATGAAAAGGGGGGTAATTAATGAGCTTTTTAGAAATTAAAGACCTTAAGGTTCACTATCCTATAAGAGGAGGTTTTTTCAATAAGATAATAGACCATGTACTAGCTGTTGACGGTGTAGATATGGTTATCGAAAAAGGAAAAACTTATGGACTTATTGGAGAAAGTGGTAGTGGTAAGAGTACTATAGGTAAAGCTATAATCGGTCTTGAAAAAATTACAAGTGGACAAGTTATTTTTGACGGGAAACCTCTTACTAAAAAAATGGTAAGAAAAGATAAAGAATTTACAAGAGATGTTCAAATGATTTTCCAAGATAATATGGCGAGTTTAGACCCTAAAAAGAGAGTTATAGACATCATTGCAGAGCCTTTAAGAAACTTCGAAAAAATGACTGTAACAGAAGAAAGAAAAAAAGTTTTAGAACTTTTGGATATAGTTGGTATGCCGGAAGATGCATTATATAAATATTCATTCGAATTTTCCGGTGGTCAAAGACAAAGAATTGGGGTTGCCAGAGCAATAAGTTTAAATCCTAGACTTATAATTGCCGACGAACCTGTTTCAGCACTTGACCTTTCAGTTCAAGCACAAGTTTTGAACTTTATGAAAAAAATTCAAAAAGATATGGGATTGTCTTACCTTTTCATTTCTCATGACCTTGGTGTTGTAAAACATATGTGCGACTACATAAACATTATGTACAGAGGAAGACTTGTTGAAAGAGGAACAAAGGAAGATATTTATAAAAATCCACAACATATCTACACAAAGAGATTAATTGCAGCTATTCCGGAAACGGATCCAAGATTGAAAGAACAATTAATTGAAAACAGAATTAAAGTAGAACAAGAATATAAAGAATTAGAAAAAGACTACTATGATGAAAATGGTAAAGTATTTGATTTGATTAAACTTACAGATAGTCATTATGTAGCAAAAAAGGAGGTAAAATAGTATGTGGAAAACCGTGTTAAGAAGATTCCTTCTAATGATACCTCAATTAATAATATTAAGTATTATAGTATTTATTTTAGCTAAGATGATGCCGGGGGATCCTTTCACAGGACAAATCACTCCGACAACTGATCCAAAGCAAATAGAAGCATTAAGAATAAAATATGGTTTCTATGATCCATGGTATCAACAATATTGGAGATGGATTACAAATATGTTCCATGGAGATTTCGGTACAAGTTATTCATTCAAATTACCTGTATCTACACTTTTAGGACAAAGAATTGGAAATACTTTCTGGTTATCACTACTTTGCGTAACTTTCTTATATGCATTGGCATTACCGCTTGGTATTTTCTCCGGTAGATATAATGGAGGTAAGTTTGACAAAGCTGTTACATTGTATAACTTCGTAACTTATGCGATTCCGGGCTTTATTTTCTACTTGCTTATGATTTTATTATTTGCTTACACATTGCATTGGTTCCCTGCATCAGATTCTGTGGATCCCGGTGTTTCAGGATTTGGATATGTTATAAGTAGATTAAGACATATGATATTACCTGCAATTTGTTATGCAATGATAGCTACAACAGGAACAGTTCAATATTTAAGAAATGAAATTATAGATGCTAAGGGTTCAGACTATGTAAGAACTGCAAGAAGTAAGGGAGTACCTATTGATAAAGTTTATACTCATCATATCTTTAGAAATTCTCTTTTACCAATAGCTGCATTCTTCGGTTTCACATTGACAGGACTTATCTCAGGTTCAGTATTTATGGAAACAATATTTGGATATCCTGGAATGGGTAAATTATTCATTGAAGCTATTCAATCAAGAGATTATTCAGTATTGACTACATTAATTATGATTTTTGGATTTATGACTTTACTTGGAAGTTTGTTATCAGACATAATTATGAGTATAGTTGACCCAAGAATAAGAATAGAATAATAGGGGGAGTGAGAAAATGAGTAAAGAAAAAGAAATAAAAAAAGATGCTTCCCTAAATAAGCAAGAAATTACACCAAGTGCTTTTAAAGTAATTGTTAGGGAATTTAAAAAAGATAAATTAGCAACATTTTCACTTGCATTGTTAACTTTTATAATTTTAACAGTATTTATAGGAAGTATGTTCTTCGATGTAGAAGAAGTAATGAAAGTTAATCTTATGGATTCATTCCTAAGACCAGGAGAAGGTGGATATTTTCTAGGAACTGACCAAGCCGGTAGATCTCTTTTAGGACAACTTTTCATCGGAACTAGAAATTCAATAATAATTGGTGCATCAGTAACAGTTTTAACTAATGTAATTGGTATTATTGTTGGTTTGATTATCGGATACTACGGCGGTATTGTAGATAATATCATTATGAGAATTATAGACTTTATCCAAGTATTACCAATTCTTATGCTTATTATCGTATTCGTAACATTAGTTCCTTCATACAATATGGTTACATTCGTATTCATCATGAGTGTGTTCTATTGGGTAGGTATTGCAAGACTTGTAAGATCAAAGGCTCTTTCAGAAGGAAGACGTGATTATATAAGTGCTTCTAAGACAATGGGAACACCTGCTTGGAAGATAATGTTCGGTGGAATTTTACCAAATATCAGCTCAATTCTTATAATAAGTGCTATTTTGGACTTAGCAGGAAATATGGGAATTGAAATCGGACTTACATTCCTTGGATTCGGTTTACCACCGGGAGTACCTTCACTTGGAACTCTTATCAACAAGGCGTTAGACCCTACAATCTTAAGAGATAGAATGTATATTTGGTTCCCTGCATCAATGTTAGTACTTGTTCTAATGCTTTCAATAAACTATGCAGGACAAGCAGTAAGAAGAGCATCAGATGCAAAACAAAGATTAGGTTAGAAATAATTTAATATTTATAAAAATTAAGCGTAGAGAAATCTACGCTTTTTTGTGCAATAAATTTGTATTTTCTATTTGCTAAGAAAAAGACACTTGATTATTTATTATACAAAAGTATAAAAAGATGTTTACAAACACTATTTTATATGATATAATGAATATACTTTAATAGTTTATTTAGAAACTGTACAAAATTACAAGGGGGATTAGTTATGAAAAAAGTAAGTAAATTTGTAATAGCAGGAATGTTAGGATTTATTTTATCTGATTGCTTAAGAGATATAATTAAAGCAAATTCACATAAACCAATTACTCCTCGACATAGAAGAAGATGGATAATATTAAAATTAAGTTATAGTGATTCTACTCCGCCACGATATATTTATTATAGTGAAGGTGGATATCATGGATATTTACAATATATGGGATTGTCTAATAGACAAGGGATTGCTAAATATGGAGGTTATATTTCTAAGTTAGCCTATAAATATTAGACTGACATTATTAAAATTTAATAAAAGAAAAAGCATAGAATTTTTAGTCAAATTATTATGAATTTTACTGATTTAGATTAAGATGTAGATTAAATAAATTTATAAAAAAAGATGGTTGCTTTCGCATCCATCTTTTTAGTTTAGAAAAAAATATTACAGCAGTTGAATTTGTACTTATCATGGGAGGATTATAAAGAACAAAAACTTGCTGGTAATATGTAGTGTGGTAGAAAAGAAAAGGAAAACTTATGGGAGGAGTTTATTATCTTTAAATACTACCACACAATATATATATACCTAGAAATACAATTTTAAAACATAAAAAAGTAGTTTAAAAAATTTATTTGTGAGATAATTTAGTAACTATTTTTCAAACTATAATAAATTTGATATTTTTTAACAAAAGATTATAATATAACAATAAATTTTGATAACAGATAGGATGAAACTAAAATTTATAAGATTTTATTTAAGTATAATATAGAAAGAAAAAGTTCACCACATATTACTTTATGTATAAAAGCTACAACAGCATCTCGAGCATAGTCAATCTAGTCCTAACTTTGTTTGCTAGTAAATAAAAGTAGGTCTGACGCAAAGATTGTTCAAATCTTTGATTTGGGTACAATCGACTGTGGAAATCTCAACTATTGCTTGCCAGCAAGCAATAGTATTTCTGAAAGAAATAAAAATAAAATTTTCATATAATGTATCTGCGATACATTTACTTATTCTTGTAAACAAGAATAAGTATGAGATCTCTCCACTCCGCTCTGCTACAGTCGAGATGACGTATAAGGTAAATATCTTCGTTTAACAGCTAGACGTTAAGGGTAGATAAACTTTAAAATATCTTTATACATATAGTAGAAAAAATATAATAGAAAATATAATAAAAAAGCATATAATTTTATTTAAATATAGAATAAAAAACAAAATAATTCACGTCAAAGTCTTTGCAAAGAAAAGCCCCTTACACGTCATCTTGAGCGTAGTGTAACGAAGTCAATCTAGCCCTAACTTTGTTTACTTGTAAACAAAAGTAGGTCTGACGAGTCAATTGTATCTTTAGATACAATTGTATTGAAGATCTCAACTATTGCTTGCCAGTAAGCAATAGTATTTCTGAAAGAAATAAAAAATAAAATTTTCATATAATGTATCTACGATACATTTACTTATTCTTGTAAACAAGAATAAGTATGAGATCTCCGCAGTCGATTGTACTCAAATCAAAGATTTGAACAATCTTTGCGTCAGACCTACTATTGCTTGTAAACAAGCAAAGTTAGGGCTAGATTCACTTCACTCAGCTATGCTTCGTTTCGGTCGAGATGACGTATAAGGAAAAAACTTCGTTTAACAGCTAGACGTTAAAAGTAAATAAATATCAAAATATTTTTTGCTCTGGAAATCTCAACTATTGCTTGCCAGTAAGCAATAGTATTTCTGAAAGAAATTAAAAATAAAATTTCTATATGTATCTACGATATATAAAACAAAAAACTCCACTTGTGTGGAGTTTAATCAACTTTTACTTTTTATCTTTTTTATATAAATCCGGTAGACGTCTATAAGTTACATTGTCTTCTTCATCTAGGATAGTATTTTCATCTATAACAACTAATTTGTATTTTAAATCTTTAGCAACAATGTATTTTTTGCCATCTCTTTCTTCAATTTTTACACCGGAATATTCTTTTGTTATACTTTTTTCATATTTATCTCTATTCTTTTCAATGTCTTCCGGATTTGTATTTGGTGTAATAGGACTTGGACCTTGAAATCTAAGTTTAGGAGATTTGAAATTCTCCTTCATTACTACTAACTGAGCTCCTTTTTCTCCATCATAAACTCTGTTCTCAATATTTTTTAACATACTTGAAGATGCACAAGAACATAGCATCAAAGAAACTAACAACAAACTAACCAGTTTTTTTAGCTTAGCCATAAAATCCCCCCTAGCAAAATAATTTTTTTGAAATTATAACACTTTAGCTTCTAAACAGATTGAAACTTTAATATAATTTCAAATACATCATAGCACCTTTTTACACTTTAGTCAAGCGTTTTTTTAAATAATTAGTAAGAATATTTTTATTGGCTTGTTTATGTAATTGCCTTTGTTTGATTGACTTTTTTTGATGAATTTAGTATAATTACTTGAATAGAGTTAAAATTTTTAAGGAGAAATATTATGGACGAAAAAGAAATATTTTTAACTGCCGAAGGCTTAAAAAAATTAGAATTGGAATTAGAAGAATTAAAAACTGTTAAGAGAAAAGAAATAGCAGAGAAGATAAAGATAGCAAGAGATTTTGGAGACCTTTCTGAAAACTCTGAATATGATGAAGCTAAGAATGAACAAGCTCAAATTGAAGAAAAAATTGTAAAACTTGATAATATGATTGCGAATGCAAAGATTATTGATGAAGTTGAGATAGATACAAATACTGTTAATGTTGGAGCTACTGTTACTTTGCTTCAAATTGCAACTAAGAAAAAGCTTGAATATACAATTGTAGGTTCTGCTGAAAGTAATCCACTTGAAGGAAAAATTTCAAATGAATCACCTGTAGGAAGAGCGATTTTAGGAAAGAAAAAGGGAAATAAAGTTCAAGTACAATTACCAAATGGAAATGTTGTAGAATATAAAATAGATAATATTAAGAGAAATTAAGGGGTGATATTGTGGAAGAACAAAATTTGAATGAGATGCTCTTGGTTAGAAGAGAAAAATTAAAAGAATTGGTAGAAGCCGGAAAAGATCCACACGAAATCGAAAAGTTTGAAGATATAATTTATTCAAAAGAAATTAAAGATAATTATGATAATTATGAAGGAAAAGTTGTAAGACTTGCCGGTCGTATCAGAACTAAAAGAGGTCATGGTAAAGTTTGTTTTATGGACTTACAAGACTTTAGCGGAAAGATTCAACTTTTCAATAAACTTGATGTTTTAGGCGAAAGTTATGAAGAAGTTAAGACTTTGGATATTGGAGATATTGTAGGGGTTGAGGGAGAAGTTTTTACAACTCATGCAGGAGAAATTTCAATAAGAAGTTCTAAAGTTGTTTTACTTACAAAATCCTTACAACTTTTACCGGAAAAATTCCACGGTTTAAAGGATGTTGATTTAAGATATAGACAAAGATATGTAGATTTAATTGTAAATCCTGAAATTAAAGATGTTTTTATTATGAGAAGTAAAATTATTTCTTCTATCAGAAAATATCTTGACAGTAGAGGATTTTTAGAAGTTGAAACTCCAATTTTAAATACAATTGCAGGTGGAGCAAATGCAAGACCTTTTATAACTCATCACAATACTTTAGATATTGATATGTATTTAAGAATTGCGAATGAATTATATTTAAAGAGATTGATTGTAGGTGGTTTCGATAAGGTTTATGAAATGGGAAGAATGTTCAGAAATGAAGGTATGGATAAACTTCATAATCCTGAATATACTGCAATTGAATTGTATCAAGCCTATGTTGGCTATGAAGAAATGATGACACTTTGTGAAGAAATGGTTTATACTATTTGTATGGAAGTTGTCGGAAAGTCTGAAGTTGAGTTACAAGGTAAGATTATCGACTTTAAACCGCCTTGGAGAAGAATTTCAATGGTTGACGCTGTTAAAGAATATGCGGGAGTTGACTTTGAAACTATTTTAACTGATGAAGAAGCAAGAAAGATTGCTATTGAAAAGAGAATTGAAGTAACAGAACATACTACAAGAGGAGAAATTATTTCTCTATTCTTTGAAGAATTCTGTGAAGAATATATGGTTCAACCTACTTTTGTTACAAAGCATCCGGTTGAAATCAGTCCACTTGCAAAGAGAGATCCTAAGGACAAGAGATATACTCAAAGATTTGAGGCTTTTGTAAATTGTGGAGAAATCGCTAATGCTTTTAGTGAGTTAAATGATGCTATAGATCAAAAACAAAGATTTTTAAAGCAAGTTGAAGCTAGAGAAAATGGAGATGAAGAAGCACAAATGATGGATTATGATTTCATCAATGCGCTTGAAGTAGGTCTTCCACCAACAGGTGGTATGGGAATAGGTATTGACAGACTTATTATGTACTTAACTAATCAAGAATCTATAAGAGATGTACTACTTTTCCCTACAATGAAGCCTATGGTTGAAAAGGATAGTGAATAGGAGTTCGTTATGAAAAAGAGAAATTTATTGCCAGTTTGTTTACTTTGTCTTTCTTTTGCGGGTTGTCAAAGTTTCCATACAGGAAAAGTTGTTATTGATAACCAAAAATCAGGGGAAAAGGTTCAAAATGTTGAATATTTGGTAGTTGATGAAGAAGATAAGGAATCTTTGATTAGAAATATTAAATCAGGAAAAGGTGCTGTTGTTGATAGAAAGAAAAAATCAAGTTTGGAAAAAACTGAAGAAAGTGCCGATGTAACTAACGACGCTAATAAAAATAACAATGACAGTAATAACAATAATAGATAGGATAGTGATTATATGAGAATAGAATTTTCTCCACCGGATATTACCCAATTAGAGATTGATGAAGTTGTCGATACTTTAAAATCAGGTTGGATAACAACCGGTCCAAAGACAAAAAGATTGGAACAAGAGCTTTCAGTGTTTACAAATACAGATAAAACTGTTTGTTTAAATTCTGCAACTGCTGCTATGGAGCTTACTTTAAGAGTTCTTGGAGTGGGAGAGGGAGATGAAGTTATAACTTGTGCATATACTTATACTGCATCTGCAAGTGTTATTCATCATGTAGGAGCAAAAATTGTTTTGGTTGATACTAATAAAGAAGATAAATTTATGGACTTAAAGGCTTTGGAAGATGCCATTACAGAAAAGACAAAGGTGATTATTCCTGTTGATTTAGCCGGAAAGCCTTGTAAATATGATGAAATTTTTGAAATTGTAGAGAGAAAAAAAGCTTTATTTAGACCAAATAATAAATTACAAGAAAAAATAGGTAGAGTGGTAGTTATGGCTGACGGTGCTCATTCACTTGGAGCTGAATATAAGGGTAAACCAAGTGGAAGTGTTGCGGACTTTACATGTTTTTCTTTCCACGCCGTTAAAAACTTTACTGTTGGTGAAGGTGGCTCTGTTACTTGGAATAGAGCTTTAGGTTTAGATGACGATGAAATTTATAGAGAATTTCAACTTTTATCTTTGCACGGTCAGTCAAAGGACGCTCTTTCAAAGATGAAACTTGGAGCGTGGGAATATGATATTGTTGCTCCTAATTACAAATGCAATTTAACTGACATTGCTTCAGGAATTGGTCTAGCTCAGTTAAAGAGATATCCAAATCTTTTGAAAAGACGTTTTGAAATTGTAGAAAGATATAATAGGGGATTTGAAGGAACAAAAGTTAAACCTTTTATTCATTTTGAAGAAGATAGAAAATCTTGCTGTCATCTTTATATTGTAAATATTGAAGGTGCCGGTGAAGAAGAGAGAAATGAAATAATTGTAAAAATGGCTGAAAAAGGAATTGCAACAAATGTTCACTACAAGCCATTACCTATGCATACAGCTTATAAAAATTTAGGCTTTGATATTAAAAATTATCCAAATGCTTATAATAATTATAAGTCACAAATTACTTTGCCACTTCATACATTATTGACAGATGAACAAGTTGATTATATAATCGAGAATTTAAGGGCATTGGTGTAATTATGAAGATAAAAAAAGTAGTTATTCCAACTGCGGGACTTGCAACTAGGATGTTCCCTGCAACAAAGGGAGTTCCAAAGGCGATGTTGCCGATTTTTGATAAACCGACTTTGCAATATGTTATTGAAGAGGTTGTAGAAGCTGGAATTGATGAGGTAATTTTGATTGTAAATGAGGATTATTTTACAATTGATAAACATTTTAACTCTGAAATTGACTCAAGAGTTAAAAATTCTAATAATATTTTGAAAAAAGACATTGAAATTTTGGAAAAAATATTAAAATGTAAGATAAGTTTTATTATCCAAAAAGAACAAAAAGGATTGGGGCATGCGATTCTTTGTGCAAAGGAAGCTGTAAATGGCGAAGATTTCTGCGTTGTTTTGGGTGATGTTATAATTGACTGTAAAAATAGTTCTTGCACAAAAGAGCTGGTTGATATTTATAACAAATATGAAAAAACAGTGGTAGGAGTTGAGATTATACCTGATGAAAAAAGACATAATTACGGCATTTTGGAAGGGGAAGAAATAGAAAAAAATGTTTTTGACTCTACAAGACTTATAGAAAAACCGAATATTGATGAAACGAATTCAAATTTAGCAATGGTTGGAAGATATATTGTTAAAAATGAAATATTTGAAATTCTTGAAAATCAAAAAGCGGGGAAAAACGGAGAAATACAATTTACAGACTCCTTAAATGAATTGACTTTAAAGGGAGAATTATTAGGTTATAAATTTGACGGAAAAACTTATGACGTTGGAAATAAACTTGGAGTTTTGATTGCAAGTATTGAATATGGCTTGAAAGATGAAGCAAATCAAGAATCTATAAAGGAATACTTACAAAAATTAGTTTCTTCGGATTTTAAAATGGGAGAATAATAATGGCCAGAAAATTATTTTTAATAATATTGGATATTATAGTTATAAATTTTTGCTACTACTTGGGATTTTTATTAAAATTTGACTGGCATATTCCTGCACATTATTGGGATATGTATATCAAATGGATAGTGCCTATAGTTTTAATTAAAATTGTGGTTTTCGCACTATTCGGATTATACAGAATAATGTGGAGATATGCAGACTTTAAAGAGCTATTTAGAATTTTTATGGCAATAGTTGTCGCAAATGTTCTAACAGCCGGGCTTTTAATCTCAATGAATGTAGGATTTCCAAGAAGTGTTATGGCACTTGTACTTGTAATAGATATGTTCTTTGTTACAGGCACGAGATATCTTTCAAAGGCTAGAAAAAATTTAGTTTTTTCAATTCCTGTGGATAGGCTTAAGAGGGTTTTGATTGTAGGTGCCGGAGATGCCGGTGTATTGGTACTTAATGAACTTAGAAAACATAAGGAATTAGGTTATAAGGTTGTAGCTTTTATCGACGACGATAAAAATAAAGTTGGAACTGAAATTTTAGGAATTCCCGTAGTTGGTGGAAAGGAAAAATAATTTCAGCTATAAGTAATTATAGAATAGATGAAGTTATTTTGGCAATGCCTTCAGCAAATAGAGAAATTCAAAAAGATATTTCTGATATTTGTTCAAAACTTTCTATGAAAATTAAAATAATTCCCGGAATGTATGAATTAATTGATGATCAAAAATTAAATATAAGAGATTTAAGAGATGTTGAAATTGGAGATTTACTTGGACGTGATGAAGTTAAATTGGATCAAGAAGTGCTAAATGACTTTTTGAAAGATAAAACTGTTTTGGTAACAGGTGGAGGTGGTTCAATCGGCTCCGAACTTTGCAGACAAATAGCGAAATTCAGTCCAAAAAAATTGATAATTTTAGACATTTATGAAAATAATGCCTATGAAATTCAAATGGAGCTTGTAAGACATTATAAGGACTTGGACTTGGTTGTAGAAATTGAATCAATTAGAGATGCTGTAAGAATGGATATTATCTTTGGAAAATATAAACCTGATGTAGTATTTCACGCAGCCGCTCATAAACATGTTCCACTTATGGAAAACAGTTCAACTTCTGCAATTAAAAATAATGTTTTCGGAACATTAAATGTTATAAGAGCCTGTGATAAACACGGTGTTTCAAGATTTGTTTTAATTTCAACAGATAAGGCTGTAAATCCGACATCTGTAATGGGAACTACAAAGAGAATTTGCGAAATGTTAGTACAAACATATAATGAAAAATCTAAAACAGAATTTGTAGCTGTTAGATTCGGAAATGTATTGGGTTCAAATGGTTCTGTAATTCCACTTTTCATCAATCAAATAAAAGAGGGTGGACCTGTTACAGTTACTCACGAAGATATAATAAGATACTTTATGACAATCCCTGAAGCTTGCCAACTTGTATTACAAGCAGGGGCAATTGCCAAAGGGGGAGAAATCTTTATACTCGATATGGGCGAGCCTGTTAAAATTCTTGACTTGGCAAAGAACCTTATCAGACTTTCAGGCTTTGAACCTTATAAGGATATAGACATTAAGATTACAGGACTTAGACCGGGCGAAAAACTTTATGAAGAATTACTATTAAATATGGAAAATTCAGTAGCAACTGATTACGAAAAAATATTTATAGAAAAACCGATAGTTCACAATGTAGAAGCACTAAAAGACGGACTTGAAAGACTTGATAAAGTTAAAAACACTCTGGATAAAAAAGATATTACAGATATCTTAAAAGATATGGTTCCGACATTTAAACCGGACTTATTGAATAAATAAGAACCCCACCCTTCCACGATGCTTCTCATCGGGTGGGTACCCGGGAACCTTGTTGTTTCACAATAAAAACACTCCCCCGAAATGGTGGAGTTTTTTTGTGAAACTTTTGTAAATCTATTGACTTTATAATTCTATTATTGTATAATAGTCAAAGAAAATTTGACGGAGGTAAATTTTATGACAAATTCAGTTAAAATGTCAGTTTTTAATAGCAAAAATAATTGTTTAATTGACTCTTCTGTTTTTGGTCTTAAATTTTCTCGTTTTAATAATTTTGGTATTTTTGTCGGTAATTCATTTTTTAAAAATGATATTTCCGACATTTTTTTTGAGTTTATAAAATCTCCTTTTGTTAAAGCTGTTAGAGGCTTTTTAAAGGGCTTTTATTCTCATTTTTATTCAATATTTGTTTTTAATGATTTTAATTTTAGGAAATAACTGTTTGTTATTTCCTTTTTTTGTGTATGACAAAATGACTTAATAGGAGGAATTGTATGAAAGAATTTAGAAATTTAGTTAGTAGTGAAGACTTTTCTTGTGAAGAGTTACTTGAACTTATGGAGTTAGGAGCAGAAATTTATAATAATCCTGAAAAATTTTCAGAAAAATGTAGGGGAAAAGTTTTAGCTTCATTATTTTTTGAACCGTCAACAAGAACAAGATTGAGCTTTGAAGCAGCTATGCTTAGACTTGGCGGAAGTTGCATAACTGTTCCGGATCCTAAAGTTTCATCAGCGACTAAAGGTGAAAGCCTACAAGATACAATAAAAACTGTTGGTTGCTATTCAGATATTATCGCTATGCGTCATCCACATGAGGGTTCTGCAGAGCTTGCAAAAGAAGTTACACTTGTTCCTTTTATTAATGCGGGAGACGGTGGACATCAACATCCAACTCAAACTCTTACAGATTTACTTACAATTTCACAATATAAGAAAAGTTTGGAAAATATGACTATCGGGCTTTGTGGGGACTTGAAATTCGGAAGAACTGTTCACTCACTTGTTAAGACACTTTCAAAGTTTAAGGGAAATAAATTCATCTTTATTTCACCGGTTGAGCTTGTTATTCCAGAATATATTAAGATGTATCTAAATGACCATAATGTTGAGTTTATCGAAGTTAGAACAATTGAGGAAGTTATGGACAAACTTGATATTCTATATATGACAAGAGTTCAAAGGGAAAGATTTTTCAATGAAGCTGATTATGTAAGACTTAAAGATACTTACATTTTAGATAATAAGAAGATGAAAACCGCTAAGGAAGATATGATAATTCTTCATCCATTGCCAAGAGTAAATGAAATTGCAACAGAAGTTGATGAAGATCCTAGAGCAAAGTATTTTAATCAAGTTAAATTCGGTATGATAATCAGAATGGCATTAATCTTAAAATTGTTGGAGGTAAAATAATGTTAAATATTAATAGTATTTCAAATGGAATTGTAATAGACCATATTAAACCGGGTCTTGGCTATGAAATTTTTAAACTTTTAGAATTGGATAAGGCTGACTATACAGTGGCACTTATAATGAATGCAGATTCTAAAAAATATGGCAAAAAAGATATGATAAAAATTGAAAATGTAATTGATGTTGACCTTGCGATTTTAGGCTTGATAGATAAGGATTTGACTGTAAATATCATAGAAAACGAAAAAATAAAAGAAAAAGTTTCAATGATTTTACCTGAAAAGGTAGAGGGTTTTATAAAATGTAAAAACCCACGTTGTATAACTTGCCACGAAAATATTCAAAATAAATTTATATTAGTTAATAGAGAAAAGGGAATTTATAGATGTAATTACTGTGATAATTTATATTCTTGTGGAGGACATAATGAAAAAAATAGTTAAAAATGCAATCTTAGTGGATAAAAATATAAATAAAGTCGGAGAGATAAAGATTGAAGATGGAAGGATTGTAGAGATTGGTGAAAATTTAAGTTTTGATGACAGTTTTGAAATTATAGATGCAAAGGGAAAAACTGTTATGCCTGCATTTGTAGATTTACATGTGCATTTTAGAGATCCGGGTTTTACTTATAAGGAAGATTTAAAAACAGGCTCACTTTCAGCTTTAAGAGGTGGATATACAACTGTAAATACAATGGCAAACACAAAGCCGATTTGCGGTGATTTGGAAACTTATAATGATATAATGAAGAGAGCAAAAGAATTGGATTTAGTAGATATAAATCAGATAGTTGCAGTTACTAAAAATTTTGACGGAAAAAATTTGGTTGACTATTCAAAATTTGAAAATGCAAAATTTTTATCCGATGACGGTAAGGGTGTGCTTTCTGAAACTACAATGTACAGAGCGATTTTAGAGGCGAAAAAATACGATAAAATAATAATGATACATGCAGAAAGTGAACTTTCTCCAATTGATTATAGAATAGCAGAAGACCTTATGACTTTAAGAGATGTTTATCTTGCAAAGAGATTGGATGGAAGAATTCATCTTTGCCACGTCAGTACAATCGACTCTTTGGAAGCTGTAAGACGTGGGAAAAAAGAGGGAGTAAAGGTTACTTGTGAAGTAACTCCACATCATATTGCACTTTGGGATAATTCATACAGAGTAAATCCGCCGATAAGAGAAAAAGCTGATGTTGAGGCTTTAATAGATGGAATTTCGGACGGAACTGTTGATGCGATTGCAACGGATCATGCACCACATACTGCAGAGGATAAGGCGAATGGAAGTCCGGGACTTGTTGGACTTGAAACTGCCTTTGCGATTTGTAATACAAAATTGGTTAAAGAGAGAAATATCGACATAAGAACTTTGTCAAAGGTAATGTCCTATGGTGGAGCTAATTTAATGGGAATTAAAAAAGGTCTTTTAAAAGAGGGATATTTTGCAGATTTGGTTATAGTTGATACTGATAAAAAAATTGTTGTAGATTCAAGTAAATTTGCATCAAAAGCAAAAAATACACCTTTTGATAAAATGGAACTTTACGGAGAAGTGCTTATGACAATTAAAGCGGGAGAAATTAAATATAAAGGAGAATTTTAATGATAGTAGATAGATTATATGAAGCAGTAAAAGAAAAAGGATTTGTTTGTGTTGGACTTGACAGCCATTTAGACTATATTCCAAATTATATTAAAGAAAAACACGAAAAAATTTCAGATATAATTTTTGAATACAATAAGACAATAATTGATGCAACAAGTGATATTGTAGCAATCTATAAACCACAAATTGCATATTATGAAGCAAACGGACTTGAAGGCCTTATTGCTTATCAAAGAACTTTAAGATATCTTAAAGAAAAGGGACTTTTAAGTATCGGGGATGTTAAAAGAGGAGATATTGCAAGTACTGCAAAGGAATATGCAAAGGCACATTTTAAAGGAGAGTTTGAAGCGGACTTTATAACTCTTAATCCATATATGGGAATGGACAGTATCACACCTTATTTAGATTATTTAAAAACAGGAGAAAAGGGAGTTTTCGTATTGCTTAGAACTTCAAATGAGGGAGCAAAAGATATTGAATGTCTTGACTACAATGGAGAAGCTCTATACTTCAAAGTTGGAGATGAACTTAAAAAATTTGCTGATGAATTGACTTCTGAATGTGGATATTCTCCTTTGGGATTTGTCGTAGGAGCAACTCATAGTGAAGAAGCCAAAAAAATAAGAGAAAGATATAAAAATATTTTCTTCTTATTACCGGGATATGGGGCACAAGGTGCAAAAGCGGAAGACGTCAGAACTTATTTGAATGACTTTAACGGCGGAGTTGTAAACTCTTCAAGAGGAATTATAAAATACTATCAAAAATTTGAAGACGGCGAAGAAAGATTTGCTCATTACACAAGAGAAGCCGTTTTGAATATGAGGAAGGATATTTATGGAGAATAAATCATACGAAAAAGTTGAAATAATTTTAAATGAAAAAATTTCCGAAGGCATTTACAAAATGGATGTCAAGGGGGAATTTAAAGCTAAAGTTGGTCAATTTTATATGGTTAAATGCTTTGAGGACGGGACTATGCTTCCCCGTCCGATAAGTATCTGTGATATGGAAGATGATAAATTGACTTTTCTTTATGCAGTTGTAGGAAAAGGTACAAAGATTATGTCCGAAAAGAAAGTTGGAGACAGCATAGAAATTTTAGGACCACTTGGTAACGGCTTTCCGATTGATGAATTCAAAGGAAAAAAAGTTGCACTTGTTGCAGGGGGAATTGGAATTGCACCAATGCTATATCTTGCAAAGAAATTGGAAGCGGATGTCGATTTATATGCAGGCTTTAGAGATGAAATATATTTTACTGAAGAATTTAAGGAATTTACAAAAAATACATATATCGCAACAAATACAGGAAGTGTAGGACATAAGGGATTCATAACTGAGATAATAAAAGATGATTATGATGTAATTTATTGTTGCGGTCCAAATCCCATGATGAATTCAGTAAAAAATTTAGGCTTTGACATACCTGTCTATGTTTCTTTAGAGAGTAGAATGGGTTGTGGAATCGGGGCTTGTCTAGCTTGTAGTTGTAAAACTAAAAATGGAATGAAAAGAATTTGCAAGGAAGGGCCTGTATTTGAAGTTAAGGAGGTGAATTTTTAATGTTGGAAGTAGATATTTGTGGAGTTAAATTTAAAAACCCCGTTATCGGAGCGTCCGGAACTTTCGGTTTCGGCAGAGAATATGCAGAATATATCGACTTAAATAGAATAGGCGGTATTTCTACAAAGGGACTTACTTTTGCAGGTAAAGACGGAAATACGGGAATTAGAATTTACGAAACACCTGCAGGGATAATGAACAGTATCGGACTTCAAAATCCTTCAGTACCAACTTTTATTGAAGAAGATTTACCTTTTATGGAAAGTTTTGATACACAGATTTTAGCAAACATTGGAGGTTCACAATTAGAGGATTATTTAAAATCTATTGAACTTATAAATAAAACAAATATAAAAATAATTGAATTAAATATATCCTGTCCGAATGTAAAATCAGGCGGAATGGCTTTTGGAATAAAATGTGATATTGCAGAGGGAATCGTAAGAAAAGTTAGAGAAAATACGGATAAAGTCCTTATGGTAAAATTATCTCCAAATGCTGAAAATATAAAAGAAATGGCAAAAACTTGTGTTGAAGCGGGAGCGGATTGTCTTTCACTTGTAAATACATTTAATGCCTTGGCAATAGATATTTACAATAGAAAAGCAGTTTTTGACAATGTAACGGCAGGACTTTCAGGAGCTTGTATAAAACCGATAGCTTTAAGAATGGTAAGAGATGTCGCTTCGGTTGTAGATGTTCCAATTATCGGAATGGGTGGAATAATGAATTGGCAAGATGCGATTGAATTTATTATGGCTGGAGCAACTGCAATTCAAGTCGGAACAGCAAACTTTATCAATCCGAGAGTTATGATTGATATAATTGAAGGAATGGAAAAATTCTGTAAAGAACAAAATATAAAAAATTTAGAAGAAATTAGAGGAATTATTTAGGAGGAAATTATGGAACAAAGAGTATTGGAATTATTAAAAGAAAGTGAAGCGTTATTAGAAGGACATTTCCTATTATCATCAGGGAAACATAGCGACAAATATGTTCAATGTGCAAAACTTTTGATGTATCCAGAAAAAGCTGAAGAAGTTTGTAAGGTAATTAAGAAAAAACTTGAAGATGCAAATGTAAAAGTTGATGCAGTAGTTGGACCTGCAATGGGTGGAATTGTAATTGCTTATGAATTGGGTAGAGCCTTGGGAGTAAGAGCAATGTTTACAGAAAGAGAAAATGAAATGATGACTTTAAGAAGAGGATTTTTCATAAATGAGGGAGAAAATGTACTTGTAGTTGAAGATGTTGTTACAACAGGAAAATCATCATTGGAAACAATAAAAGTTCTAAAAGAACATGGAGCAAATGTTGTTGGAATTGCTTCAATAGTTGATAGAACAAATGGAAAATCAGATATTGAATATCCACTTTTCCCTGCAATTTCTTTAAATGTTCAAGCATTTGAAAAAGAAGATTGCCCTCTTTGTAAAGAACGAAAAATTGAGCTTGTAAAACCGGGAAGCAGAAAAAAATTCTAAAAATATTTTCATAGATTTGTAGAAAAATCAAAAAAGCATACTCTAGTATAATATGTCGAGTATGCTTTTTTGTTGTTTTTTTAATTCAAGTCATAGCACATTTAGAAATAAAATTAAAATATCGATGTATCTACGATACATTTTACTTTTGCTAAAGCAAAAGTATGAGATTTCTCGACTACGCTCGAAATGACGTATAGGGGAAGCATCTTCGTTTTAGGGCTAGACGTTAAAAGTAAATAAAAATCAAAATATCATTATAAATATAATAGAAAAAATTAATATAATTGTATTTTAAAAAATTATATAGAACAAAAAAATTCACGTCAAAATGTTTTGCAAAGAGATATTCCCAAAACGTCATCTCGACCGAAGTGAAGCAAAGCGAAACGAAGTGGAGAGATCTCATTACTATTATTTGTTTACAAATAATAGTAAGTCCTGTAAAGGACTTAAAAAATAAAAATAGATATAGGATTACTACGAAATTATAAATAAAACAAAATAATTCACATCATAGCATTTTTAAAAGCAAATTAAACTGTAATACAACCAAATTTTTGTATAAAAGAGTGGATTTAGTCTTGTTTTTAAATTAGTAATGAATTTTTAATTAATTATATTTTTAATATTTTAATTTTTATGCAATAAAAACATATTATAATAATGTAACATAATATTATATTGTTAATTAAATACAGAAACAAATCAATAAAAACTTGATTAATTGTGTAAATTTTAACTTTGTTTTAATTTCCGGGTAGAGAAACACGAAATAATTTATTGACGTTAAGCGGTATAAATTTAAATATATATTTAGCATATTTGATTTAAAATCGCAAAAATGTTATTATTAATACGTATATTAAATAGTATTTCATTAAGGTTATGAAATTTATTTAAGTTTAGTTATTAGTTTAGGCTTCTAATAACAATGTATTTTAAAAGGATTGATATTTTTAAGTTAAAATATTAATCACTACTATTATTATTCTATGAGGAGGAGCGCAATGAAAAAAAGAATTTATTGTATGCTATTAAGTGTTCTTATGGTGTTGGGCACTTTATTACCTGCTTTTAAAGTTTCAGCAGAAGATAGGGCTAAAAACATTACGCCTGATGTAAATATTACAGAGTTTAAAATTCTAAATGGGCAGGGACAAGAATTAAATAAAACATCACGTTGGAGCAGATTTAAAATTAAATTAGTATGGGATGCAAAAAAATATGGAAATGCATTGAAAAATGGTGATTATTTTGAAATTGAATTACCGGATAATTTCAGATTTATAGAAGATTCTGCAGCTGTTAATTTCCCAATTTATGGAGTAGATGGAACAACTGTTTTCGGACAAGGGAAAATTACAGTAAAAAAAACTGGTGGAGGAACAGTAAGAGTAACTTTAAATGAAAAGGTTGAAAATCTTTATAATGTTAAGGGGACTGTTTCTATGGAAGCTTCATTCAATCAAGATAAAATTACTCTTGGAGGAAAAAACAAGTTTATAATAGAATTGAATGGTAAAAAACATGAGACAGAAGTTGAAATAGGAAAACCGGGTTCAGTAGAAAATGAAATTTTAGCTAAATGGGCTAATAGAATTCATGATAAAGTTGATGAATTAAGCTGGACTGCTCGTATAAATGTAAAGAAAGATAAATTTAAGAAGGTTGTATTTGAAGATGAATTAAGTGTTATTGAAGGAAGTTTTGATGGACTTCGTTATAAGAGAGGTAGTTTCGAACTTAGAAAAGTTGAAATTGATAAACTCGGAAATGTTAAAAAAACTTTCTGGAAGAAAAATGTCTCAGATAAAATTAAATTTTCAAATAATTTTACAAAATTCAGATATGAATTTGGGGATATAAATGGAGAACAATATATCTTAACATATAGATCAACTTATAAGCCTAATGTTAAAGTAAAAAACATTCTAAAAATGTTTTCTCAAGGAAAAACACATATTTCACAAAGTGAATATAAGAGTGCGATTTCAAATGGAACTATTGAAGGTGATTTACTTGGTAAAATAAAGATTATTAAAGTTGACTCCGAAAATAATCAATTACTTTTAAAAGGTGCAAAATTTAAAATTACTAATAAGGCAACAAATAAAACTTTCGAATTAGTAACTAATGATAATGGAGAAGCTGTTTCTGAAAAATTAATTCAAGGAACTTACAAAATTGAAGAAATACAAGCTCCTGCAGGTTGGATAAAAAATGAAGATATAATTGAAGTTGAAGTAAAAGATGATGTAGCCGTAATAAAAACAATAACTAATAAGAGAGAAAAAACTGAAGTAAGTGTTAATAAAACTTGGATAGGAAAAAAAGCTTCAAGTGTCAAAGTTAATTTATTAGCTGACGGTACAAAGGTTGCTGAAGTTACTTTAAACGAACAAAATAATTGGAAGCACACTTTTAAAAACTTAAATAAATTTAAAGATGATGGAAAAACTGAAATTAAATATACTGTTGAAGAAGAACAAATTAACGGATATGATAAAGAAATAAAAGAAAATTCAAAGAATAATTTTACAATTATTAATAAGAGTAACGAAAAGGTAAAAATTCCTGTAGAAAAGAAATGGGAAGATAATAATAACCAAGACGGTAAGAGAGTTAAAGAAATAATTGTAAAATTATTAAAGAATGATAAGCCTACAGATAAGACTATAAAATTAAATGAGCAAAATAATTGGAAAGGCGAATTTACTGATCTTGACAAATATGATGCACAAGGAAACGAAATCAAATACACTGTTAAAGAAGAAACGGTAGTAGAAGGATATGACACTGAAATAGTTGCGGGACATGTAGATGGAGTTGCCGGATTTATAATCAAAAATAAACATAATGTTGAAAAAACTGAAATCCCTGTAGAAAAACGTTGGGTTGGACCTGCAAGTGTTGAAGAAGTAACAGTGAAATTATTTGCTAATGATGAAGATACAGGAAAAACTTTAACTTTAAAGAAGAGTGAAAATTGGAAAGGTAAATTTACAAATCTTGACAAGTATAAAGATGGTAAAAAAATAGTTTATACAATAAAAGAAGTTAAAATTAACGGATATGAAAGCAAGATAGAAGGAAGTGCAGAAAATGGCTTTGTAATCACAAATAAGAATGTAGCAAAGACAAAAATTCCGGTAGAAAAGAAATGGGAAGATAATAATAACCAAGATGGTAAGAGAGTTAAAGAAATAATTGTAAAATTAGTAAAGAATGATGTTCCTACTGATAAGACAATAAAATTAAATGAGCAAAATAATTGGAAAGGCGAATTTACTGATCTTGACAAATATGATGCACAAGGAAACGAAATTAAATATACTGTTAAAGAAGAAACAGTAGTAGAAGGATATGATACTGAAATAGTTGCAGGACATGTAGATGGTGCTGCCGGATTTATAATCAAAAACAAACATAATGTTGAAAAAACTGAAATTCCTGTAGAAAAACGTTGGGTTGGACCTGCAAGTGTTGAAGAAGTAACAGTGAAATTATTTGCTAATGATGAAGATACAGGAAAAACTTTAACTTTAAAGAAGAGTGAAAATTGGAAAGGCAAATTTACAAATCTTGACAAGTATAAAGATGGTAAAAAAATAGTTTATACAATAAAAGAAGTTAAAGTTGACGGATACGATAGCAAGGTAGAAGGAAGTGCAGAAAACGGCTTTGTAATCACAAATAAGAATGTAGCAAAGACAGAAGTTCCTGTAGAAAAGAAATGGTTAGGAAAAGCTGTAGATGAAATCGAAGTAAAACTTTTAGCTGACGGAAAAGAAGTACAAACAGCTAAGTTAAACGAAGCAAATTCTTGGAAACATACATTCAAAGATTTACCTGTATATGATGAAAACGGAAAAGAAATAGAATATACAGTAAAAGAAGTTAATATTGACGGATATGAAAGTAAGATAGAAGGAAATGCAAAAGACGGTTTTGTAATTACAAATAAGAATTTAGCGAAGACAGAAGTTCCTGTAGAAAAGAAATGGTTAGGAAAAGCTGTAGATGAAATCGAAGTAAAACTTTTAGCTGACGGAAAAGAAGTACAAACAGCTAAATTAAACGAAGCAAATTCTTGGAAACATACATTCAAAGATTTACCTGTATATGACGAAAACGGAAAAGAAATAGAATATACAGTAAAAGAAGTTAATATTGACGGATATGAAAGCAAGATAGAAGGAAATGCAAAAGATGGTTTCGTAATTACTAATAGAAATGTTCAAAAAACCGAAGTTTCAGTAGAAAAGAAATGGATAGGAAAAGTATTAAATGAAATCGAAGTTAAACTTTTAGCAAATGGAAAAGAAATTCAAACAGCGAAGTTAAACGAAGCAAATTCTTGGAAACATACTTTCAAAGATTTACCTGTATATGATGAAAATGGAAAAGAAATAGAATATACAGTAAAAGAAGTAGAAGTTAAAGGATATGAAAGCAAGATAGAAGGAAATGCAAAAGACGGTTTTGTAATTACTAACAAAGAAAAACCGGTGCCTAGAGTTCCAAAAACATCAATAGGAACTCAAATGTTTGGATACATTGCAATGGCTGGATTAAGTCTTGGACTTTTACAAATTTCAAGAAAGAAAAGAAATAAATAGTTAACTAAAAAGAGAGCGTAAGCTCTCTTTTTGCTGTTTTAAAATATAATTAAC
This sequence comes from Parvimonas sp. oral taxon 393 str. F0440, assembly GCA_000223315.2. Lineage (GTDB taxonomy): Bacteria > Bacillota > Clostridia > Tissierellales > Peptoniphilaceae > Parvimonas. The sequence goes on from AFUS01000004.1 coordinate 70,257, forward strand.
TACAAATGATAATTCTAAAAAAGTATAAAAAGAAAAATATTTCACGTCATAGTATTGTTATAAAAAATACCACCAAACATGTCATCTCGACCGAAATGACGTTTAAAGGTGAATACTTCGTTTTATGGCTAGACGTTAACAGTAAATAAAAATCAAATTATTTTTATAAATAAAATAGAAAAAATTAATATCATTGTATTTTAACATATTATATAGAACAAAATAATTCACGTCAAAATGTTTTGCATAGAGATATTCCTAATACGTCATCTCGACTGTAGCGGAGCAAAATGGAGAGATCTCATTACTATTATTTGTTTACAAATAATAGTAAGTACTATAAAGGACTTAAAAAAAGCACACTCATTTTTATTGAGTATGCTTTTTGTTTTAATTTATTTATTAAAATTTTCCTACATCTTCTCTGTAGAAGAAAGAGTCAGTTTTTAATTTTTCTATATCTCTGTAAACTAATTCTCTTGCTTTTTCAAAATCTTCTGCCATAGCTGTTACGATTAAATTTCTTCCGCCTTTTGCATAGATTTCATTATTTTTTCTTCAACACCCATAAAGTAAATATCACTTTCTACGGGAACGAGATTAATTTTATCTTGACATTTTTCTTTTGACGGATAACCATTTGATGCAAGAACTACACCTACGCAAACTTTATCATTCCATTTGATTTCAGGCTCTTTGTCGTCCATTACGTCAAGAATATTTTGAACAAAGTCTGATTCTAAACGTGGTAATAACACTTCTGCTTCAGGATCTCCAAGTCTTGCATTGAAGCTTAGAACTTTTATTCCGTCTTTTGTTACAACAATTTCGCCGTATAAAAATCCTTCAAAGCCATAACCGTCTTCATACATTGATTTTGCCATCGGCTTTAAGATTTTTTCTACAACTTGTTCAATTTCATTATCTGTAATTTTTGCAACAGGGCTACAAGCTCCCATACCTCCGGTATGTTCAGCTTCGTCGCTGTCTGATGTTCTCTTATAGTCTTTAACTATTTGTAGTGGATAAACCTTGCTGTTTTTTACTAATGCAAAGATTGAAAATTCTTTACCTATTATAAATTCTTCAACTAAAATTTTTGAATTTTCATTTTCGTCAAAGATTTCATTTACTATATCTGTTGCCATTTTATTACTTCTAGCAATAAAAATTCCCATATTCTTTGGAATTGAGTCAATTTTTATAGTTACAGGGAATTTTTCAATTCCGGAAACGAATTTTAAGGCTTGTTCTCTATCTGTAAATACAACATATTTAGTTGTAGGAATTTTTAATTTTTCCATAAGTTGTTTAGTAAAATATCTGCTGGATTCAATTCTTGTTGCAGATTTTGTAGGTCCGAACAGTCTTAAGCCGTTTTTGTTGAATTCATCTTTTATTCCAAGTGCTAAAACATCAGCCGGTCCTACAATTGTTAAGTCGATATTTTCTTTTATTGCAAAATTTTTAATTTGTTCAATATCAAACATATCTATATCTACCTTTGTAGCACCTTCCATCTTGCAATTTCCCGGTAAAACATAAATTTTTTCAACTAATTTGCTTTTTTGACATGCTTTTAACATTGCATGTTCACGACCACCCTTACCTATAATAAGTATTTTCATAAAATCACCTCTTTTTGTATTTTTATATCTAAATTATAAAATAATTATTAGCTTAAATTCATAATATGTTCTATTTTTGATAATCTAATTAAATTTACTAAATCGTGTTTCCACTTTGATAAATTTTTAAGGTAAACACGATGAAATTAATATAGTTTAACGAAGTTAAACTATATTAATTATATCATATTTTCTTTTTGATAACTAAATTAAGGTAAATATGATGAAATATGTATAATTTAACAAAGTTACTTGGATATTATATCGTGTTTTCATTTTGATAAATTTTTAAGGTAAACACGATGAAATAAATATAATTTAACAAAGTTAAATTATATTTATTATAACATCAGAGCCAACTTTTTTCAACTTTAATTTTTTAAAGTAATTGGAATTGATAATTTTTCTATGTTCAATTAATTTTTTATATAAAAGGGTATATTATTCTTATGTTAAGAATTTTATTTTAGTAAAGGAGGACGGGAATGTTACAGCTTAAGAATATCAGTAAAAGTTATAAAACAGGGGATTTAATTCAAAAAGCATTAGATAATGTATCTCTTAATTTTAGAGATAATGAATTTGTCTCTATTCTTGGTCCGAGTGGTAGTGGAAAATCTACTTTATTAAATATAATAGGTGGATTAGATAAATATGAACAAGGTGAGCTTTTAATTGATGGAATATCAACTAAAAAATATAAAAATGAAGATTGGGATAGTTACAGAAATCATACAATAGGTTTTGTTTTTCAAAGTTATAATTTAATTTCTCATCAGACTGTTTTAGCCAATGTGGAATTGGCTTTAACCATTTCCGGAATATCTAAAGCTGAAAGAGAAAAAAGAGCTATTGATGTACTGGATAAGGTTGGGCTTAAAAGTCAAATGCATAAAAAGCCTAATCAGCTATCCGGTGGGCAAATGCAAAGAGTTGCTATAGCAAGAGCTCTTGTAAATAATCCCGGCATTGTACTTGCAGACGAACCTACAGGTGCTCTTGATTCGGAAACAAGTGTTCAAGTTATGGAGTTACTTAAAGAGGTTGCAAAAGATAGACTTGTAATAATGGTTACTCATAATCCAAAGTTGGCAAATGAATATTCAACTAGAATTGTTGAATTAAATGACGGACAAATTATTTCCGACTCTAATCCTTTTATTTTAGAAAATGAGAGCAATGGAGTTCATAAAAATTTTGGAAAATCTTCTATGTCATACTCTACAAGTATAGCTTTGAGTTTTAATAATTTAAAAACTAAATTTAAAAGAACTCTTATGGTTGCAATTGCGGGGTCAATCGGAATAATCGGTATAGCTTTAATTTTGGGTTTATCCAATGGTGTAAATCAGTTTATTAAGGATACCGAAGAGGAGACTATGGTTTCATATCCGATAGAGATTGACAGCAGTAGTTTTTCAATGTCTAAAATCTTTGAAAATTCGAGTAAAGAAGATGATGGAGATATAAGCGAAGTAAAAACTATTCAAAAAATGTTAAAAGCAATTAATAAAAATGATTTATCTTCTTTAAAAAATTATTTTGAAAATGACGGGAAAGCGATCAATAATTATGCTAAGACAATTGAATATAAATACGATATTACACCTATTATTTATACTTTAAATAATGAGAAATATGTTAAAGTAAATCCAAATGAGGCTTTTAAGTCTATGGGTTTTTCATCTAATAATTTTATGTTTTCAAGAAATTCTATGAGGGCTTTTTCTAAATTGCCTAAAAACGAAGAAATATATAAGGATAAATATACTTTAAAATTCGGCTCTTGGCCTAGTAATGAAAATGAAGCTATAGTAATAACTAATTCAAAGGGTTCTCTATCCGATTTTATTTTTTATTCTTTGGGACTTCGTGATAATGATGAGCTTTCAAAAATGGCTAAAAAATTTGAAAAGAGAGAAGAAAATGTTATAGAAGAGGATAATATTTCTTGGAAATATGAAGATATTGTTGGGAGAGAATTTAAAGTTTTAAGTAGCTCACAGCTATATTCTTATGACTCTAAAAATAAAGTATATATAGAAAATTCTTCAGATTTGTCATTTGTTGAAAATCTTTTAAAAAACAAATCAATAAATTTAAAAATAGTTGGAATAGCTTCTCCAAATAGTGATGAAAATTCTTCTATTTTGCCAACAGGTATTTGGTATAGAGATGAGTTAGAAACAAGTTTAAGAAAAATATCTAAAGAAAGTGAAGTTGTAAAGGCTCAAAAAGAAAACCCAAATACCAATATTTTAACAAATACTCCTTTTGGAGAAAAAATTAAACAAAATTTAGACTTTGCAAAATTATTTTCAATAGATCAGAAAAAACTATCTGAAGTATTTAAAATAGATACTTCTAAATTAAATTTTAATGTAAATTCAATGAATAATATTGATTTTTCAAAAATTTTGAATAATATCGGAAATGATGATTTTTTAAAAATTTAGACATCAAACTGGATTCGGATAAATTAATTCGATTAATCAGTGATATTTTAAAAGGATATTTAGAATTTTCTTCTAAAAATCCTTCAACTAATTATATTGAATTGCCAAAGTCAATAAGTGATTATATGAAAACTGATGATGCAAAAAATATTCTAAAGGAATTTTTTGGAAAGATGATTTCTAAAAATAGTGGAACTTTGATTACAAATGAAAAGATAACTGATATAATGAAATCTATTATGTCAGGATATCCGGAATTTGCGAAAAAGAATAATTACACTGATCCTAATAAATTTAATCAATATTTATTAGAGTATTTTAAAACTCCTGAAGCTAGAGGAAAAGTTTCAGCTGAAACTAGAAAACTATTAAATTCTTTAGGAGAAAATTTAAAACTCGATAATAATGATATAGCAGAATTAGCAAAGGCTCTGTCAAATGGATATTTGAAATATGCCAAAGAAAATAACAAGCCTGATCCATCTAAATTAAAAGAGTCTTTTAATTCTTATATTGGAACAGCAGATGCAAAAAATATGATTTCTTCGGGAGTAAAAGATTTAATTAATTCCGGTTTATCAGGAAATCAAAATTCTTCACAAAATTTTGTAGATGGTTTAATTAAAAATATTTCATCAGCAATAGCTAATAGCATTAGAGAGGCTCTAACATCTTCTATGAAAAATTTGCCAAAGGCATTATCAATAGATTCAAGTAAATTCGGGAATGCCTTTTCTATGAACTTAAATGAGGAAGAAATAAAATCACTAATTACTGCTATGACTAATAGTAATGAAAGTTCTTATGAGAACAATATGAAGTTATTTAACTATGTTGAAGATAAGGATATTTCTAAAATCAGTATTTATCCTAAAGATTTTGAAACAAAACAGTCAATAATTTCTCTGCTCGATAAATACAATGAGATGAGAAAAAATAACTCCGAAGATGATAAAGTGATAACTTATACAGATTTAGTCGGAACAATACTTTCTTCTGTAACGACAATTATAAATGTAATAAGCTATGTACTAATTGCATTCGTATCCATATCACTAGTAGTTTCTTCTATTATGATTGGGGTTATAACATATATAAGTGTACTTGAAAGAAAAAAAGAGATTGGGATTTTAAGGTCAATCGGAGCTTCAAAGAAAAATATATCACAGGTCTTTAATGCAGAAACCGGAATAATCGGCTTATTCGCTGGGATTCTTGGAATTGGAATAACATATTTATTACTGATACCTATAAATATTATAATAAGAGAAGTTACCGAAATGCCGAATATAACTGCTTATCTATCTATTCCACAGGCTATAACTTTAATCTTAATCAGTATGATTTTAACATTAATAGGTGGATTTATTCCATCAAAGAGTGCGGCAAAACAAAATCCTGTTGAAGCTTTGAGAACAGAATAGTAAATTTAGTAAAAAACTAAGGATAATCTCCTTAGTTTTTTGTTGGATATGTTTTATTGGTTTTATATTTATATAAAAATATCTTTACAATAAAATGAAGTTTAAAGACGAAAAAATGAGTTGATATATTATTTCAAAAGATTTTCTGTTTAAAATTTTACAGGACAACGATATTTTTAATGACAAATAGTATTAATAGGCAAATAAAAGTTTTATAGCTTTAAAAAAGATATTACAAATTCTGCTTTATTATTATGATATTATTTGAATTATTTATCCGTATATGCCATATAAAAATATTAAATTTTTCTATATAAGGTGTTGTAAAGTAATTAAAATTGATGTATAATACATTTGGATAGTAAAAACTTTACCCAATGATTTTGAAAGGAGAATGAATAATGAAAAGGATTTTAATGACAGGAGCACTTGGACAAATAGGTACTGAATTGGCTCTTTATTTGGGGGATATTTACGGAAGAGAAAATATATTAGCTACAGACTGTTCAGATGCAAACAAAGCGGCTATCGAAGATATTCGTTTTGAAACATTAGATGTTACTGATCCAAAGAGAATGTTTGAATTAGCGAAAGAATTTAAGGCTGATACAATTGTAAATTTAGCAGCAATACTTTCTGCTAGAGGAGAAAGTATGCCACAATTAACTTGGAAGGTTAATGTTGACGGGGTAGTAAATACTTTAGAAGTTGCAAGAGAATTAAATGCAAAAGTATTTGTTCCTTCATCAATAGCAGCATTTGGAGTTGGTACTCCACTTGATAATACACCACAAGTTACTATTCAAAGACCTAATACTATGTATGGAGTAACAAAGGTTTCAGGAGAACTTTTATGTGATTACTATTTTAATAAATTTGGCGTTGACGTAAGAGGAGTTCGTTATCCGGGAATTATTTCTTATAAAACATTACCTGGTGCAGGAACAACTGACTATGCAGTTCATATTTATTATGAAGCAATTAAAAACAAAGCTTACACTTCTTATATAGGTAAAGGAACTCAAATGGATATGCTTTATATGCCTGATGCACTTAAAGCAGTTGTTGATTTAATGGAAGCTGATCCTTCAAAACTTAAGGACAGAAATGCTTTCAATATTACAGCTATGAGTTTGACACCTGAAATTTTAGAAGAAAGTATCAAAAAATATATGCCTGAATTTAAACTAAGCTACGATGTAGATCCAATCAGACAAGCTATAGCTGAAAGCTGGCCAAATTCATTGGATGACTCTGCAGCAAGAGAACAATGGGGTTGGAAACCAAGTTTTGATTTAGACAAGATGACAGTTGATATGTTAGAAAATTTGAGAAAAAATTAAAATAGTTATAGATAGGAGATAGAGATATGAGTATTCATGATTTAGAATTTTTACAAGAAAAAGTTAATAAGTTAAAAGAAGATGGAGTTTATCGTACATTACCTGTATTAAACGGAAAGAATTCATCAACAATTATTCTTGACGGAAAAGAAATGGTAAATTTATCAGCAAACAACTATTTAGGACTTGCTAATAATCCTGTTTTAAAGAAAAAAGCTCAAGAAGCTATTGAAAAATATGGCGTTGGAGCAGGTGCTGTAAGAACTATCATCGGAAATATGGATTTACACGAAGAATTAGAAAAGAAATTAGCAACTTTCAAAAAATCTCCAAGAGCATTCATTTTCCAATCAGGTTATGATTGTAATATAGGAACTATCCAAGCAATTACAGAAAAAGGCGATTTAATTATCTCTGATGAATTAAACCACGCTTCAATTATCGACGGTATTAGAATGACTAAAGCTGATAAAGCAGTTTTCAAACACAGCGATATGGAAGACCTTGAAAGAGTTTTAGTTGAAGCTCAAGGAAAATATAAGACAATCTTAATTATTACTGACGGTGTTTTCTCAATGGACGGAGACCTTGCAAAATTACCTGAAATCGTAAAATTAGCTGAAAAATATAATGCATTAACTTATGTTGATGATGCTCACGGTTCAGGAGTAATGGGAAGCCACGGAAGAGGAACTGTAGATCATTTCGGATTACATGACAAAGTTGACTTTGTTATAGGAACTCTTTCAAAAGCTATCGGAGTTAAAGGTGGATATGTTGCTTGTAACGAAGTTGCTTACGAATGGTTAAACCACAGAGCAAGACCTGTACTATTCAGTACAACTTTATCTCCTGGAGATACTGCTGCTTGTATCGCATCTGTAGAAACTTTAATCGAATCAGATGAATTACAAAAGAAACTTTGGGATAATGCTAAATACTTTAAAGAACAATTAGGAAAATTAGGATTTAACACAGGTCATTCAGAAACTCCTATTACTCCTGTAATTATCGGAGAAGAAGCAAAGACTATGGAATTTTCTAAAAAATTAAGAGAATACGGAGTATTCGGTTCAGCAATAGTATTCCCAACTGTACCAAGAGGAACAGGAAGAATTCGTTGTATGATTTCTGCAGCTCATAGTAAAGAAGAATTAGATAAAGCTGTAAAAGCATTTGAATTAGCTGGAAAAGATATGGGAATCATCTAGTATAAATAATAGTTTTTCATAATATTATCAAAATTTTTAAAGAGGAGAAGAATTCTCCTCTTTTTTAAGTACATTTAAGTTTTTAACGATATAATGTTTACAGTTGATAGACAATACATATATTTTATATTAAAATTCATTGTATTATACTGTTGATAACTAAATTTATTTTTTTGAATATATTTTTCGAAAAAATTTAAAAAAAGTTTTTTCTTTAAGCTTACTTTAAGGTTGACAGATTATAATATATTCAAGATAATAAATGAGATTAAAAAAGAGGTGATTTATTATGGATAATAAAAAAGACAATATTTTTGATGAAAATGAAAATAATACTGAAAATATAAAAGAAAATATAGAAGAAACTTCAGAAAAAGTAGAAGAAGTAAAAGATATAATAAATGAAGAAACAAAAGACGAAATAAATGAAGAAGTAAAAGATGATATTACTGAATCATCTGATATAGACGAAATAAATGAAATGTCTAATATGGATGAAATAAATGAAACACAAAAATTGTTCAATCAAGATGATATAGATGAAATAAATAATATAAGTGATGAAGATTATGGAGAATATATCGAAGAGCAGATTGAAGAACCTTATGATTGTTCCGTTGAACAGGAAATTTACGATGAAGAATATATGGAAGACTCAAATGAAAAAGATAAAAAATTTGAAGCTTATGTTGACGGACTTGTTCAAAAGGAATTTGAAAAAAGAAAAAAGGAAATAGACTTAAATCTTTCTCAAAATTTGTTTTAGCTATAATCTTAGCTAGTTCAATTAGTATAGGTGGAACAAGTTATTATCTAAAGAAAAATAATAGTGAAAAATCAGCTTTAAATCAAGCTCCAACTGATCAAAATGCAAATACAACAAATGCAGATACATCAGGCGGAACAACTGTAGAAAAAGCTGTTGCACAAAAAGCTATGCAATCAGTTGTAGGGATAACAACTGTAGGGGTTTCTGAAGATATGTTCTCAACTCAAAAACAAACAAGTGGACTTGGCTCAGGGGTTATCGTAAGTAAAGAAGGATATATTTTAACTAATAATCACGTTGTTGACCCTTCAAAGACAAAATCCGTAACAGTAATTTTAAGTGACGGAACAAAGAGAGAAGCCAAAGTTCTATGGAGTGATAAAACTTTAGACTTAGCAGTTATTAAGATAGATCCTAAAGGACTTGATTTAAAACCTGTTGAATTTGGAGACAGTTCAAAAGTTTCAATAGGGGATAAAGCTATAGCAATCGGTAATCCACTTGGTATAAATTTAAAATCAACTTTAACTTCCGGATACATTTCAGGAAAAGATAGAGTTATAACATTACAAGATGGTTCAACTATGGAAGGTTTATTCCAAACAGATGCGGCAATAAATCCTGGAAATAGTGGTGGTGGATTATTTAATGATAAAGGACAACTTATCGGAATAAATACAGCAAAAGCCGGAAATAGTGATGGAATCGGATTTTCAATTCCTTCAAATTTGGCAAAACCGATTTTAGAACAAATAATCAAAAACGGTAAGTTTGAAAGTGTATCACTTGGTATAAGAGGTATAGATGTTTCAAGATATAATGTATTAGGACAAGAAAAATTACCTGTTGACTCAGGTGTATATGTTCATGAAGTTCTATCAGGTTCTCCGGCAGAGTCTGCAGGATTAAAACCGAAAGACATTATAACAAAAGTTGGAGATACAAAAGTTACATCAAACTCAACTTTAAAAGCTGCCTTATTAAACTATAAGATTGGCGATAAAGTTAAAATTGAAGTTTACAGAGATGGAAAAACAACTACAATAGAAGTTAAATTCTCACAATTTGACTTAAATAAAGTTGAGAATAAGACAAAACAAAATCAAAATCAAAACAGTTTTAATCCAAATCGTAATCGTAACAATGACAATTACAATGGAAATGAAGAAGATTTTGATGGAAATGATGATAACAACAGTAACAACAACAATTAATTAGCATATTAGTAGAGATTTTTTTATAAATCCTCCGTAAAAATAAATAAATAAATGCGAAAAAAGTTATGAAAATAATTCATAACTTTTTTTGTTGTAAGTTTTATTTATTTAATTATTATTTGTAAATGCTATCTTTTGATAATTTAAATTCATAATTGTCATCTTCATCAATAATTGTTTCATCATCTACAAATGAAAGTTTGTATTCCAACTTATCTGCTGTTAAATATTTTTTATCGCCTTTTTTTACGATTTTAGGATTTTTAAATGTTGCTGCATTTTCTTTTTTCATTTTATCTTTTGCCTTATTAATATCTTCAGGAGTTGAATTCGGATTTATTTTACTCGGTTCTCCTGAGTATATCACAACTTTTTCGGTAATAATAATATCTCCGCCGTTTTTACCAACAAATTTTCTTCCGTAATAATTTTTAATTTCATTACTTCCCGTACAAGAAGTTAAAAGTAAAATCATAAAACATAATAATATTTTACTAATTTTTTTCATATCTTACCTCCCACTAAAAATAAGAACCCCACCCTTCCACGATGCTTCGCATCGGGTGGGTTCCCGGGAACCTTGTTGTTTCACAATAAAAAATTAATTAACTACTAAAGTTAAAATATTAAAAAAATCTCCGTTTTTATACCTACTATAGTTAATGTAAAACATACTACCCTCCCAAAAAATTTTACATCATTAAGGTGAACTGATTTCTTACTACTATAATATCACAAAAAAAACAAAGTCAATGTATTATACATTTATATATAAATTAATTTTTTAACAATTAACTTATTATCGAGATTTATCCACAATTTTTGTGGATAAGTCTAATAAATTGTAGATATTACTTGAAAATAGATATCTTTTTATGGTATAATATACACTTGAGCAATCAAGGAGTAATTATACTCCTAAATTTTTTGCTCGTAATATGTCGTGATGTTTAATGTGTAGTTTGTTTTTGTCTTTTTCTTTCGGAACTAACGTTAAGGTTCACGAAAAAAGAAAGGAAAAATATGATAGAAAATTTTAATGATTTTAATTTGTCGAAGGAAGTTTTAAAAGCCGTTGTTGAAATGGGTTTTGAAGAACCTTCTCCAATTCAAAAACAAGCTATTCCAACTATGTTAAATGATGAAGACATTATCGGTCAAGCACAAACGGGAACAGGAAAGACAGCCTCTTTCGGTATTCCGATAGTAGAAAAAGTAAATAAAAACAATAAAACAACTCAAGCAATGGTACTTTGCCCAACAAGAGAATTGTCAATTCAAGTTGCAGAAGAAATTTCAAAACTTGCAAAGTATAAGGGAGTTACTGTTGTTCCAATTTATGGGGGACAACCAATAGAAAGACAAATTCGTTCTTTAAAAATGGGAGTACAAGTTGTTGTAGGAACTCCTGGACGTGTTATTGACCATATTAAGAGAAAAACTCTAAAAACTGAAAATATTAAGACTTTTGTATTAGATGAAGCGGACGAAATGTTTGATATGGGCTTTAGAGAAGATATTGAAAAAATTATAGGCTTTTTGCCTTATGAAAGACAAACAACTTTCTTCTCTGCTACAATGGATCAAGAAATTATGGACTTTGCAGCAAGATATCAAAGTGAGCCGAGACTTATAAAAGTTGTACCAAAGGAATTGACAGTTCCAAAGGTAACTCAATACTATTTTGCACTTAAACATAATATGAAACTTGAAATCTTATCCCGTATTTTAGATGTTCAAAATCCAAAGCTTACTGTAGTTTTTTGTAATACTAAAAAAATGGTTGATGACTTAACTGCAGGACTTCAATCCCGTGGATATTTTGCGGACGGACTTCATGGGGATTTAAAACAAATCCAAAGAGATGGGGTAATGAATAAATTTAGAAATTCTACAATTGATATTCTAGTTGCGACAGATGTTGCAGCCCGTGGTATAGACGTTGACGATGTAGATTTAGTTATAAATTACGATATGCCTCAAGATGTGGAATACTATGTTCACAGGATTGGAAGAACTGCAAGAGCGGGTAGAGAAGGAACTGCAATAAGTTTTGTTTCACCAAGAGAAATGAATACTTTATCTCAAATTCAAAAATACACAAAGACTAAAATAGAAAAAAGAGATATGCCAACTCTTAAAGACTTGATTAAAAGACATGAAGAAAGATTTATGGAAGACATTAAGGAAGAAATCAATAAAAATGAACATACAAAAGAGTTAAATCTTATAAATATTCTAATGAGTGAAGATTATTCTCCGATTGATATTGCAGCTTGTCTTTTAAAACATTATAATGAAAATAATAAGCTTAACAATCACGAAGAGCTTATGGATGTTGATATTAAGAAAAATAAGAAAAAGGAAATGATAAGACTTCCATTTCAAACAAGGGTGGAAAATCAAATGTTACTGAAAAAAATTCCGGAAGAATTTATATCAACATAGGTTCAAGGAAGGGAGTTTCTCAAAGACATATTGTTTCTGCGCTTTGTAACGATGCTAATATAAGTTCAAGAGATATTGGAGATATTGAAATTTTTGAAAAGTTCAGCTTTGTAAATATCCATAAAAATGCACTTAAAGATGCAGTAAACAACTTAAACAATGCTCATATTAAGGGCTTTAAGGTTTTAGTTGAACTTGCCAATAAAAAGGAAGACTCTTCAAAATTTTCTGCAAAACCAAAAGATAAGAAAAATAAAAAGGATAAAAAAGACGAAAAGTCCAAACGTGATAAAAAGAGAAGATAATTTTTCAAGAAAATTAAGGTAAATTATGGAATTTTGTAAATATAAAAAAGATTTGAATTTTTCATACACAATGGGAGCTTTCCCGACAATCGAGCTTTTACATTCAAAAAATTACAAGACAATAGCTGTTTTGGTACATTCAAAATATGACGATAAAGCAGGACTTGAAAAAATCTGTGATGAAAAAGGAATTAATTTAATTTATAATGATAAAATTGTAAATAAACTTCAAAGCAAAGAAAATACATTTGTTATTGGAGTTTTTGAAAAAAACTTTGTAAAGATAAAAAAAGACAATCACATACTATTATGTGAGCCGAGAGATAAGGGAAATTTAGGTACAATTTTACGAACTGCATTGGGCTTTGGCTTTAAAAATATTGCAATAATTGACGGTTGTGATGTTTTTGACCCTAAGACTGTTAGAGCTTCAATGGGAGCAATTTTTAAAATGAATGTAGAAATCTTTAAAACTTTTGAAGAATACAAAAAAACTTTTGAAGAAAATAATATTTACTCTTTCATTTTAAATAAGGATTCAGTTTCACTAAAAAATGTTGAAATTAAAAAGCCTTTTACATTGATGTTTGGAAATGAATCACATGGACTTGAAAACTTTGACTTAAAAGGAACAACGCCGGTATTCATAGAACAAAGCGAAGATATAGACAGCTTTAATTTGCCAATTGCAAGTTCGATAGCAATGTATAAATTTACGGAAAAAGAATAAGAAATAAAGTAAAAAGCAGGTGAAATCCCTGCTTTTTTGTTACATTTCTATAAAATAAACTATGGAAATTTCATATTTTTGATTTAGCAAAACTAAATATATAGAATATACATCAATAATATGAGTATAAAACAAAATTTTTTACGTCATAATATTTGAAAAAAATTCCCCTAACACGTCATCTCGACCGGAGTGAAACGGAGTGAATCTAGCCCTAACTTTGTTTACTTGTAAACAAAAGTAGGTCTGACGGGGTAATTGTATCTTTAGATACAATTACTCTGGAGATCTCATACTTTTGCTTTAGCAAAAGTAAATGTATTGAAGATACATCGAAAAAAATTTATTAACTAAAAGTCTTTTGGATAATTTCGTTGTAATTATATATAGCTGTTTTATTTTTATATAAGTCCTTTACAGGACTTACTATTATTTGTAAACAAATAATAGTAGTGGGATCTTTCGACTTCGCTCAAGATGACGTGTTGGGGGCTTTTCTTATCAAAATGCTATGACGTGAAACTTTTTATTTTTATATAATTTCTTATAAGAATTCTTGAAGTTTAGTTACTGTTCACGTCAAGCCGTTAAACAAAGGGACTTCCTTTATACGTCATCCAGACCAAAATGAACGAAGTGAATGAAGTGAATCTAGCCCTAACTTTGTTTACTTGTAAACAAAAGTAGGTCTGACGGGGTCGTTGTATCTTTTGATACAATGACTCTGGAGATCTCATACTTTTGCTTTAGCAAAAGTAAATGTATCGAAGATACATCAATAATTTATTAGGATTTCTTTCAGAAATACTATTGCTTGTAAACAAGCAATAGTTGAGATCTTTCGACTTCGCTCAAGATGACGTGATAGGGGCATTTCTTTGCTAGTTGTTATGACGTGAAACTTTTTATTTTTATATAATTTCTTATAAGAATTCTTGAAGTTTAGTTACTGTTCACGTCAAGCCGTTAAACAAAGGGACTTCCTTTAAACGTCATCTCGACTGTAGCAGAGCGAAACGAATCTAGCCCTAACTTTAAACAAAAGTAGGTCTGACACAAAGATTGTCCGAATCTTTGATTTGGTAACAATCGACTGTGGAAATCTCATATCAAAAGAATTAATAACTTTTGAATTTTATTTACCTTTAACGTATAGCTCCTAACCAAAGTTATTTCACTTATACGTCATCTCGACTGTAGCAGAGCGGAATGGAGAGATCTCATACTTTTGCTTTAGCAAAAGTAAATGTATCGAAGATACATTAAGTAAAAATGCTAAACCATATTTTAAATAAGTAAAAAAGCAGGGAAACCCTGCTTTTTTGTCTTAGTATGGATGCGTTTAAGCATTAATAAAGTTTTCTAACTTTTCTTTTAATTCGTCGTATTCAAATCCGCCTTTAATTGCAACCATTTCTATAGTTGCAATATCTTTCATCATTGCAAAAAGTTCTTCATTGTCAAGATTTGAATATTCTGGGCTTAATGTTTTTAAGAAGTTTTTAACTTCTGGATATTTTTCAACTAATTCACCAATTTTTGTACTTTTTTCTAATTTCATAGTATTTCTCCTTTTCTCTAATCAATTTAATAATTTTATATATGATTTATTATTTATGTTAATAATATTATAGCCTAATTTATATTGAAAATCTGTTGCATTTGAAACAAAAGAAAAAATTTTTAAAATTTTTTACATAAAAAAATTCCTATGAGCAAAACTCATAGGAATTGGTCGGGGTGAGAAGATTCGAACTCCCGGCCCCATGGTCCCAAACCACGTGCGCTACCAAACTGCGCTACACCCCGTTACGATTACTTGTATATTATATAACTTTTATTCATTTTTGTCAACACTTTTTTTGAAATTTTTTTGTTTTTTCAATTCTTTTATGCTCTATCGTTATTATAATATACTTAAATCGTAATTATTTGTTTTTTTGATATAATTTTGTTAAATCATCTTTTGTAGGTTTATCATATAGAAAAGTCTTTACAACCGCAAAAGTTTCTCTTACATACGATGAAATCACAGCACCTGTAGGAGTCTTTGCTGGAACTGTTCTTGCTAAAACTCCAAATCTATAAAGAATAAATTTTGCTCTAAATAGATGATAGCTTGATGAGATTACCATAATTTCTGAAGGTTTTTTATCAAGTTTTTCGAG
The DNA here is from genome assembly GCA_000223315.2 of Parvimonas sp. oral taxon 393 str. F0440. Classification (GTDB taxonomy): domain Bacteria; phylum Bacillota; class Clostridia; order Tissierellales; family Peptoniphilaceae; genus Parvimonas. The sequence goes on from AFUS01000004.1 coordinate 85,956, forward strand.
TGCAAATTTTATGTTTTCAAAAGTATTTTTACTTTCTGTTTCAGCAATTAGTCTTTCTTTTGGTATTCCTTTTTCAATAAGATATCTTTGCATATATTCGGCTTGGGAGTATTCATTGTTTTTTCTTTTCCACCGCATAAAACAGCTTTTGCAGTTTTGTGTTTATTTAAATATTCAATTGTTGTATCAAGTCTGTTGATTAAAGTTTTTGAAAGTTTTCCGTTGTTTGCCTTTGCTCCAAGGACTAATACATATTCTTCATAAGTATCTATCTCATTTTTTTGTGAATGATAAATTAAAGCTTGAATAAATACAATCAAACACAAACCTATGAAGAATAAAAATTTAAAAAGTTTTTCATATTAACCTCCTTATATGTGAGTTTCCAGTTGTTTAACAAACGCCTCCAGATAAGTTTGCTCTTCCTTTGAAAATCTATTGAAAATAGGTGAATCTATATCCAAAACTCCAAAAAGTTTTTCATTTTTAAAAATCGGAATAACAATCTCTGAATTACTTTTTCCATCACAGGCGATATGACCTTCAAAATTATGGACATTTTCAATATTCAAAGTCTTTTTAAGACCTGAACTTGTTCCGCAAACTCCTTTTCCGTTTTGTATTCTTACACAGGCAGGAAGTCCTTGAAAAGGTCCAAGAACTAAAGTATCTGTTTTTTCATCTAATATATAAAAACCGACCCAATTAATTTTTTCTAAAAAGAAATTTAATAGGGCGGATGCATTTGCTAAATTAGCTATTGTGTTTTCTTCATTACTACATAATTCATACAAATCTTTTATTAAATAGGAGTATTGTTCTCCTAAATTACCTTCGTATTTAATCGGATTAAACATAAAAGCCTCCTTTGTAATTTATATAATTATATTAACATAAAAATCTATTAATTTCCAGTTTGATACTCAATTTAATACAAAAAGCTGACCATTCAAGTCAGCTTTTAGTTAAATCAAGTCTGATAAATTATTCATATTAAATTCGTCTAATAAGTCTTTTAATCCCGTTTTTATTTCATCTCTTTCAAAATTATGTTCATTTAAAAATTTTGAATCCTTTTCATTTAGATATGAGTAAAAAAGGAGACCCATTAACAAGCTGTCTTGAGTTTTGAATTTCAATATTTCAAATAAAGCATCTTCAGCTTCATTTATATTTCCATTGTCTATTTTTAATTTTAAGTCTTTTAAAATTTCAGTGCTTGCTTCTAATTTTAATAGTTTTTCAGGTGAAGAACTTTTGTCGATTTTAAAGACAAATTCTAAAATCATACTTATCCATTCTTCAATTTTTCTCATTATATAATCATTTTTTAACATTTTATCTCCTAGTCTATGACTTCAAGATATGATACAAAAAAGTATAAAGTTGAAATGATTAAACTTAGATTTAAAAATAACCATAATCCTACTTTTTTTGAATATCTTGAAAAATAAGCACCCACTGCTCCGATTAATTGTGGGAAAAGGAATCCCAAATAAAAAAGATAATTTGGAAGGTGAATTCCCTGTCCTGTTTTAAAGGATTTTACATATAGTAGCAAAATTGATTCCATTATTGTACCGAGTAAAAACAAAATTGTTGATAAATTTTCTTTTTTCATATCAAACCTCCTAAACTTAATATAAAAAACATTATAGGTTTAATATTAAATGTAATTAAGAAAAGAATTACACTTATTATAGAATAAATTTTACTTAAATTTCTTGTAAAATACATTGAGAGCCCAAGCAAAATAAAAGTTGTTATATATAATATATAAAAATATATCGAACTCAAATTATCTACCCAATTTGTAAAATGAATTACAATAAATGATAATACTATGATACAAAATGAAATCAAAGATAGAGTAAAAACTATTTTTGGTAAATTAGTTTTTTTGTTTCCATATTGACCTCCTTTATTTATATTTAATTCGTTTAATAATTATTGTATCTCCTAACCAACTGCTTCAACAAAGGCTACATAAAAGTAGGTAGCAGAAAGCATCAAACCTATGTTTAAAAACAACCACAATATTTGTATTTTTGCATATCTTGAATATAAAGCTCCAATTGCACCCATTACTTGTGGGAAAAGTACTCCAAAATATTTAAGATAATTTGAAAGGTGAATTCCTTGTCCTGTTTTAAAGGATTTTACATACAGCAACAAAATTATTTCTACTATAGTACCAAATAAATATATTATCATAGATAAATTTTCTTTTTTTGCTTTCATAGCTCCTCCTTTATTAAGAAAAATCTAAAAAAGTTTTTTAAATTCCTCTTGTGCTAAAATAAGCTCGTGAGTCATTGCAGGATCGAAAGAAGTGTGACCTGAAATTGGAAAAATCAGTTTTGAATTATTTAGTTTTTCGTGCAATAAATAAGCCCCAACAGGTCTGCAATCTACATCATATCTGCCATGAACAATTATTGTAGGAATATCTTTTATTTTTTCAACATTATTTAAAATGTAATTTTCTTCAAAGAAACAATGATTTACAAAGTAATGGCATTCCATAATTGCCATTGAAATATCTTCATCAGTGATTTCTTCTGAAATAACTCTCGGTTCAAGAGCAACAACTGAATTTTCAAATGCACTAAAAGATTTTCCGTATTTTTTCTTTGTTTCATAGTCATCTGAAGTTAAGTATTTGTAATAACTTTGAACATAATCTTTTCTTTCTTCTTCATTAAAAGGAGATTTAAAGATTTCAAAAGCTTCAGGGAAAAACATTCCTGCTCCGCCTTGATACAACCACTTAATATCTTCATCTCTTCCCAAGAAAATTCCTCTTAAAATTAAGCCTACAACACTTTGTGGATAATTTTCTGCATAGTATAAGGATAGAGTAGTTCCCCAAGAACCGCCATAAACAAGCCATTTATCTATCTTTAAATGTTCTCTTATCTTTTCCATATCCTCTGCAAGATTTTGTGTATTATTGTCTTTTAATTCCAAAAATGGTTTACTCTTACCGCAACCTCTTTGGTCTATTGTTACTATTCTATAAAATGATGGATCTAAAAATCTTTTAGATTTTTCTCCACAACCACAACCTGGACCACCGTGAACGAATACAACTGGAGCTCCATTTGGATTTCCTGATTGTTCGTAATAAATTTCGTGAATATCATCAACCTTTAAATGTCCTTTGTCGAATGATTCAAATTCGGGAAAAAGTGTTTTAAATTCCATATTTACCTCCTAATTTATATGTTATTTAGTTTATACTATAATAAATAAAATCTTTTGTCAAGTTGTATTTTTTAGTCGAAATATGGTAAAATCATTAAATGAAATATTAGGAGGTTATATGATAGGAATAGTAGCGGCTTGTCTTACAACTTTTGCATTTGCACCGCAAGTTATAAAGATAATAAAAGATAAAAATACACAATCTCTTTCTTTGATTATGTGTATTATGCAAACAACAGGAATTTTCCTTTGGCTAGTTCATGGATTAAAGATAAAAGATTTTGCTCTTATTTTTGCTAACAGCATTTCATTTGTTTTAGTTTTAATAATACTTGTTCATAAAATTAAATATAAATAGATTTATATAGAAAATTTGACTTACGTAATCATACGTGCTATAATATATTACGTAAGGAGGTAGAGTGCACATGCCACTTACTGGAAAATAAATGCTTAAGCTCCTAAAGAAAAATGGTTGGAAAGAATTAAGGCAAGAGGGTTCACATCATATTTTAGAAAAAGATGGTGCAATAATTGTAGTGCCGGTTCATGGGAACCAAGATTTAGGTAAAGGTCTTGAGCAGAGAATCTTAAAAGATACAGGACTAAAAAAATAGTCCTGTATCTAAAATTTTGAGGAGTGATTTTATGTTTGTTGTGTATCCATTTGTATTTAAAAAAGAAAGTCCACAAGGTTACTTTATTGAGAGTGTCGATATAAAAGAAGCTTATACAGGAATAAATACTGATGATATTTCTTTTGGTATTTCAATGGCAGAAGAAGTGTTAGGTCTTGTTTTGTCTGAATATGTGGAAAAAGGAATTGAGCTACCTAAAGCCACTCCAATAAAAAATGTAAAGACAAAGAATGATGAATTTGTTACATTAATAAAGATAGATTTAGAAAAATTTCTAAAAGATACATCTTTAGTAAAAAAGACTTTATCAATACCTAAATGGGCGAACGATAAAGGAACAAGATTGGGAATAAATTTTTCAAAAGTTTTAACTGAGAGTATATTAAAAATGTAAACAATTTGTTTAAAGGTAATTATCAAGATGATATTTGCTTTTTTTATAGTAATTAAGTAAAAAAATATTAAAAAATAAATGATTTATGAGTTTGTGAAATTACCTTAAATATGTTAAAATATAGCTAGAGTAAAATTTACTTAATAATTTTTAAGGAGCGAAGATATGGATTTACAAAAATTTAACAGAATCAAAAACGATGAAGGTTTTATAGCGGCTTTAGATCAAAGTGGTGGAAGTACACCAAAAGCACTTAGATTATATGGTGTAAATGAAGATGCTTATTCAAATGAAGCTGAAATGTTCGATTTAATTCACGAAATGCGTACAAGAATTGTTACTTCAAAGGCTTTTACTAAAGAACGTATATTAGGAGCAATTTTGTTTGAAATGACAATGGAAAGAAAAGTTAACGGTAAATTCACTCCGGACTATTTATGGAATGAAAAAGGCATTGTTTCATTTTTAAAAGTTGACAAGGGCTTAGCTGAAGAAAAGAACGGAGTTCAACTTATGAAAGAAATTCCTAACTTGGCTGAAACTGTAAAAAAAGGCGTTGAATATGGAGTTTTCGGAACAAAAATGCGTTCAGTAATTAAAAAAGCAAATGAAGAAGCTATCAAAGAAGTAGTAGCGCAACAATTTGATTTTGCAAAACAAATTATCGCAGGTGGACTTGTTCCAATTGTTGAACCAGAAGTTGATATAAATTCAGCAGAAAAGGAAAAATGCGAAGAAATTTTAAAAAGGGAAATATTAAAAGAACTTGATAAATTAGAAGAAGGACAAGAAGTAATGTTAAAACTTACATTACCAACTGTTCCTAACTTCTATAAAGAATTAGTTGACCACAAGAGAGTCGTTAGAGTTGTTGCTCTTTCAGGCGGTTACTCAAGAGAAGAATCAAATGAACTTCTTGCTAAAAACCACGGAGTTATAGCAAGTTTCTCAAGAGCTTTAACAGAAGGACTTAATGTAAATCAAACTGGGGAAGAATTTGATAAAATGTTAGACAGCTCAATTCAAAGTATATTTGAAGCATCAAGAAAATAATTTTTTAAAACAAAGGACTGTGAATCTAAATTCATAGTCTTTTTTTGGAATTAATTGAAATATTAGATTATATAATGTAAAATATAAATTAGTAAGGGTTTTGAATTTTATATTATAAAGGAGAGAATTTAAAATGAGAAAAATAAATTTTAGATATAACAAAAATAGTCCAACTTTGCTATATATTATGGTTATTATAGGAATAGTGATAGGAATTCTTCTTTGTTATGAGTTTCTTATTTATTTAGGATTTGCAAGTACAAATGAGCCACAATATTTTAAAGACCATCCTAAGCATGCAGTATATTTGATTTTTGGATTAATTCCGATTTCAATGTTAGTACCTTTTTGGATTGTCTTTAAATTTTGGAGTAGAGAAGATGAAGAAGCAGAGCTTGAACTATATGACGATTATGCAATTTTAAAGATGAAAAATGAAAAAATTAGAATCCAAAAAGGTGAATTGGAGATTAAATTTCCACAACCACAGGCAATTTTATATACTACATATATACTAAAATTACCTGAACAAAAAATCGTCTTTGTAGGTTCTTTAAAAGAAAAGAAAAAATCAAAGCTATCTTTAAACATTGCAATAAAAGAGCTATCTGCTTATAAAAAGAGAATATATTTAAAGAAGATAAATTTATTTAAACAGTAGAAATTAAAAAGCTACTGTTTTTTTGTGTTATAATTTGCTTTTTTATTTTAAATTGGTATAATAAGTATGAATAAACATACTTATTATACGGAGGAAGATATGAAAAGTAAAAAAGATGGGAAACTTCATGCTTGGACTGCAAAGGTAGGAACTAAAGGACAAATTGTTATTCCGAAAGAGGCAAGAGAAATTTTTTCCATAGAAACTGGAGATAATTTGCTAATTCTTGGAGATGAAAGAAGAGGATTGGCAATTATGAATGGAGATGTTGCATCAAAATTTTTGATGAATATTCAAGGTGATTTAAGTGAGGAAGATTAAAATATTGAAATTTATAGTGATAATATTTTTAGTTGTAGTTGTTTCTGTTGTAATTTATGCAATTTATAATCTAAATTATGACTATTCAGGTGAAAAGTTCAGGAAAAACAAGGCTTCAAGTTTAGGCTTAGAAGAAAAACAATTTAATTTAAAAAATGGAAATGTAATAAATTATGTTGAAGGTCCAAAGAATGGTCCGGCTATTCTATTATTGCATGGACAAATGGTAGATTGGAAGGATTATTGTACTATATTTCCTGAATTAGTAAAAAAATATCATGTCTTTGCACTTGATTATTATGGACATGGAAAGTCAAGTAAAAATCCTGATTTATATAATATTGAAAGCATAGGTTCCGATATTGCATCATTTATTCAAGAAAAAATTGGAGAAAAAACAATTATTTCGGGGCATTCTTCAGGTGCAATTATTACTGCCTATACAGGAGCTAAATTCCCGCAAAATGTAAAAGCGATTATTTTAGAAGACGGACCATTTTTTGCAACAGAAAAAGGACGTGCAGAAAACACATTTTCTTATAAAACTTTTGAAAATATTCACAATTATTTAACTGAAAAACCTAATACTACTTATTTTGAACATTATCTAAAGAATGATCCGATGCGAAAACTGTTTAATGAGGGTGGAAAAGATAATTGGGATAAAATTGTGGCTAAACCTGCAATGAAAAGATTTCAAAAGGATAAGACTAAAATACCGGTTATTTGGTATTATCCACCAAAGTTAGGAGTAAATACTTTACTTCAATTAACAGCTAATTTACAAGATAAAACAGGTGATTATGATTTAAGATTCGGAGATGCATTCTATGATTTCAGTTTCTTTAAGGGGATAAAACAAGAGGAATTATTGAAAGAAATTACTGTTCCAACTTGTATATTACATGTAAAACCACCAAAAAATACAGCTCCTTCTTATTATAATAAAGATGGACTTCTGATTTCTGCAATGGATGAAAAAGATGCAAAGCGTGTTAAAGAATTGATTAAAGGTAGTACTTTAATTGAGGGATTCGATTCTATGCACGACATTCACGGGGATCAGCCAAAAGAATATTTGGAAAAAGTAGAAGAATTTTTATATAATATAGAAAAGTAAAATTGGTAGATTAGAATTCATTGGAGGAATATATGATAGGCATTTATTTAAGTGGAACAGGAAACACGAAACATTGTGTTGAAAAACTTGTAAATTTGATAGATGATAAGTCAAAATGTGTTCCTTTAGAATTTCCACAGATTATAGATTTATTAAAAGAAGAGGATGTAATTTTTTTAGGCTACCCAACTCAATTTTCTAATGCTCCATTTATGGTACGAGATTTTATTAAGAAAAATAGTTCTCTTTGGAAAGGTAAAAAAGTTTTTTGTGTAAATACAATGGGACTTTTCAGTGGAGATGGAACGGGATGTACTGCAAGAATTTTAAAAAAATATGGAGCAGAAATTCTGGGAGGCATACAGATAAAAATGCCTGATTCCGTTTGCGACAGTAAGCTGTTGAAAAAAGATATTGAAGAAAATAGGCAAATAGTAAAAAATACAGATAAGCGATTAGAAGAAGTTGCAGAACAGATTAAAAAGGGAAAATATCCAAGAGAAGGACTGACTTTCATATCACATTTGAAGGGACTTTTTGGGCAAAGATTATGGTTTTATCGTAAAACTATAGGATATACTGATAAATTAAAAATAAGTGATGATTGTAATGGTTGTGGTTTATGTAGTAGGATTTGTCCGATGAAAAATATTCGCATAAAAGATAAAAAAGCAGTTCCTGAAAATAAATGTACAATGTGTTATAGATGCATAAGTCTATGTCCACAAAAGGCAATTACTTTGCTTGGAGATAAGGTAATTGAACAGTCTAGGTTTGAAAAATATGTATAATAATGTGATGATGAATATAAAGGATTAAATAAGTTGAAATTGTAGGATAAAATTATGAAGATATTGGAAATTAGAAAAAACAAAAAGCAGTATATGGAGCTTCTGATTCTTGCTGATGAACAAGAAGATATGATTGACAAATATATTGATAGAGGAATTATGTTTGTTTTAGAGGATAATGGTGTTAAATCTGAATGTGTAGTTACTGATGAGGGAAATGGAGTTCTTGAAATAAAAAATATTGCTACAAACCCTAACTTTCAAAGAATGGGTTACGGAAAAATTCTAATTGATTTTGTTGTTACTAAATATAAAAATCAATTTTCTACATTACAAGTTGGTACGGGAGATAGTCCTAAAACTATTGATTTTTATTTGAAATGTGGATTTTCTCGCTCGCATACTGTCAAAAATTTTTTTACGGATAATTATAATCACCCAATATATGAAGACGGTATCCAATTGGTTGATATGATTTATTTGCGTAGAGATTTATAAATTTGATTTTGTTTAAGCTAAAATATAGCAGTTTAACAGTAAGTCAATATGATTTACTGTTTTTTGTGTTTGAAATATCAATAAATATGATGTAAAATATAAAATGATAAGAAAATATTTTTAGGAGGCAGATATGTGGTTAATAATAGCAATTGGAGGAATTGTTTTTGCTTTAATAGGTCGTATTAAGGAATATAAAGGTGAAAATTTCATAGTTTTTAAAAGGATAAGTTTGTTGATAACCGCATTATGCTTTATTAATTTTATATATTCCGCTATAATTTATAATTCCTATTTTTCCAATACTAGTTGGAGGACTTTTTTAGAGACAATGCCTGGAGATTCTAAAAATGTATTAATTTGCATTGGCCTTTCTATTTACGTAAATTTTGTTCCGATTTCTATTTTTAGAAAATAGTCAAAATATAGCTAAATAAAATTGATTTAAAAGGGGGAGATAATATTGGCTAGTTGGAGCGGTATTAGGAAAAAACTTGAAAAAGAATATCTTGCTGAAAGCCTACAAGGGCATATTCAATATTTTGCTACAACTTATAGCAAAAGTCCTGACCATGAGGGACGAGCAGCAATAAGATATGACGGAAAAGAAATCATCAAAGGTTGTTTTTGGAATAACTGGTTTAAAGCCGATTTATTTCCTAAAGATGAAAAATACGAAGAAAGAATGAAAAAAGAAAATGCATTTATGGACGATACAGCTTTAAAATTGGGAGTATTTGACCAACGTTGTTTTTATAAAGCCTTTGCAGAATTTGACAATCAAAGCATAGAAATAAGCCTAAAAAGTGAAAATTTACTAGTAAGAATTTTTGCGATTTTAGATAGACGAGTTGGAAAAAGAAAGTTGATTCAAATGAAGGATACAATAGAAAATGAGCCTGATACATTTCAGGAGTTCTATGCAATTCGTATGAAGGCTGAAGGACTGGTTTAGGTTTATAAAAATAAATATATTATAAAGTGAGGGGATAGGAAATGAAAAAAAGAATTGCATTATTGGTTTATCCTGATTTTAGTTTGCAAGAAGTTGCAAATTTAATGTATATATTTCGTTGGTATTTTGATACTTTTACTGATGTCATATATCCAGAATTAAATCCTGTTAGGAGTGAAGAGGGAATTTTGATAAATCCTGTAAAAACTTGTTCTGATTTTTGTAAAGATGATTATGATTGCCTGATTCTTTCAGGATGTAGTGACTTAAGACAACCCATACGAAATAAAAAAATCAAAGAATTTTTAGGAAGCTTTGTAAATGATGATAATTTTGTGATTGGTGCAATTTGCTCCAGTCCGATATTCCTAGCACAAGCAGGCTTGTTAAAAGGGAAAAATATACGGATTCTTTATTTGTTGAGATGAGAGAATCCTTTGCCTTTATTGAAGAAAATAATTTTTTACCACAATCAGTAGTTGAAGATGGAAATATTATAACAGCTGTTGGAAATGCATTTAATGAATTTGCAGTACATGTTGCAAGAAAACTTGGTTATGATTGTCCTGATAAAATATTAAGTGGTTATACTGACTCAAATGACATTAATGACTATATACATCATCTTCCGAAAGATGAAATATTAGAATTTAAAGAAGAATTTAAAGAATTCTTTTAAACAGTAAGTCGTAAGATTTACTGTTTTTTGCTGTATAGAGTTTGAATTTTATTTATTACTAACGTTAACCCCTTAATCGAAGAATTTTCCTTATACGTCATCTTGAGCGAAACGTAGTGTAGTCGAAAGATCTCATACTTATGCTTGTTTACAAGCATAAGTGAATGTATCGAAGATACATCTAAATATAGAATAAAAAACTTTTTAATGATATAATTAATAATATAAAAATTATATTTAGGGGATAGTATTTATGGAGAAAAAAGTTTTATTTCAGTAGATGATATGACGAAATTATTGGATGATACATATGCAAAAGTATTAGGTGGAATTCCAAAAGTAAGTCCACCAATTGAAGAGTTTGCTAATGATTATTTAAGTAAGCATAATTCAAGAGAAGAGGCTTGTAAAGATATGATGGATATGCAAATAATAAAATGCACAACATCTGGAGTGGTTACAGGTCTTGGAGGACTTATAACATTACCAATAGCTTTACCTGCAAATATCGTTAATGTTTTGTATGTGCAAATAAGAATGATAGCTTGTACAGCTTATATGGCAGGTTATGACTTGCAAAGCGACCAAATACAAACTTATATTTATTCATGTCTAGCTGGATTATCTATTAATAAATTCTTAAAAAAAGCAGGGATACAAGTAGGGGAAAAAGTAGCCACAAAATTAGTAGGGAAGATACCTGGAAAAGTATTAATTGCTATTAATAAAAAAGTTGGTTTCAGATTATTAACAAAATTTGGAAGTAAGGGAATTGTTAATATAGGGAAACTAATACCCGTAGTTGGAGCAGCAGTTAGTGGTAGTTTAGATTATGCTGAAACTAAGGTTATAGCTTCAAGGTCATATAAATGGTTTTTTGAAGGAGACTTTGATAGTGATGTTAAAACTGAAGATTATGATGATATAGATATTTATGATGAAATAGAGTTTGAAGTTATAGATTAAAAAGTTAATAATTATATAAAAAGACGATAGGAATCGTCTTTTTAATTTGCTAGTTAATAATAACGTGAAATCTCTCATCAATAATTATTATGATTTTTGAAAATTAAGAAATTTTTATGGAGTTTTGAATAATTAAAATTGATAATATATTAATTATATGTTATAATCAACATAATTTAATAACTACTATAAATATATATTTTGTTTTATGAACAATTTAACAATAGATATTAAAATCGATTAAATATGTTAATTATAGGTTTGTATGTTGTTAAGTTCTATGGAAACGATTTTTATTGTAAATGATGTATAATTGAGGGAGGATTTTTGTAAAAATGTCAAAAATAACGATAGATATTGAATATGTAAAAGATTGTTTGTCAAAAATAGGATATCAAATTTCTGACTGTATAGAAAAAGAAAATAATGGAAAATTTTGGCAAATTAAATTCCATAATAGCGGAGCGGTTGTTAACATATATGATACAAATAATAAGAATAATACATGTGTTAATGGAAAATGTGAAGGTGAAGAAAAAAAGGAGCTTAAAGAATTAGTCGATAATATTAAATGTAAAAGAATAGAAATTGATTCTATTAATTCTGAAATAGTTAATTTAATTAATAGTAAAAAAGAAGATGAAAATTATGATTTTAAAAGAGAATGGCATGATAGCAAGAAACTGGGTGATTTAATTCATGATATTTTGTGTTTGTCTAATAACACAAGAGGAAAAGATTCTTATTTGATATTTGGAGTCTCAAATAACTTTGAAATCTGTGGTGTTGATAAACAAAAAAATAGTGAAGAAATTTATGATTTGCTCAAGAGTATAAAGTTTGCGGGAGATCATATGCCAAAAGTTGAAATAAAACATATATATTATCAAAGTAAAAAAATAGATGTTCTTGTATGTAAAAAATCTAAATATATCCCTATATATTTAGCTGAAAGGTACAGGGATGTTAACCCTTTTCATATATATACTAGGGTTGGCGACACTAATACACCAAAAGCAAAAAATGCAAGTTATGAGGATGTTGAAAAATTATGGGAAATGCATTTTAACATTTCAAAAGAATAAGTTAAAAGAAAAATTTTAAGAAAGGAATATTTTTTGACTAGGATAAACAATTATGATTAAAAATAGAAATAATAAAAAAATTTTTGAAAATAAAGATATTCTAAAAATTAACTTATCAAATTTGTATAAAGATTATAAGAATTTATCTTCTTTAACAAGTGTCTTAAAACGTGCTAAACAAAGTAATAATAATAAAAGTTGTAACCGTATTATCATTATACTTTTTGCTGATTTAATATTTTATATAATGGGATTAGTCTTTATATCGAATAATAAACCAAAGATAACAATTATATTGTGGATGATTTTAATAATGTTAACTATATTAATAATAGTAAAAAATTTGAAAGGATTTAATGATTATACAAATGATATAAATAAAATTAGAGATAATGAATTTTGTAGTATTTTGAATAAATATAATATTAATTGTGATAATATTGATTATGTGATAGACTATTTTAATTTAAAAATAGAACCTATAAGTAAATCATATAATGAATCTAATTCTATGAAACCAATTATTGATTTTTTTCTAAAATTTTTTATTTAATTATTGGCGCGATTATTCCAAATGTAATATCAGAAAGTTTTAAAACTAATAAAGTACAAACATATACTATTTCTTTTGCATTAATAATTTTATTAATAATTAGTATTGGGATATTTCGTTTATATATGTATTTAGCTAATAGAAATAAATATGTAGAGATAACTCGTAAATTGATTATTGATTTAAAAATATTAAAAATATTAAATAAAATATAATCTAATAATAAGGAGAAAAGACTAACATGTTTAAAAAGCTTTTTATTGATAAGAGAAAAGAAAAAGCTACAGAAGAATTTAAAAAACCAATAGTTGATTTGAACAAAATTAAGAATATATTATCGGAATGTTTTAAAAATAAAAATATAGATGGAGATATAATAGAGTTTGATTTAATTACTGAAAAGATTGATTATAATAAAATAATGAAAAGCTCAAAAATTAACAATAAAAAACATATTATATGGATTACATTTCTAGAAAGCGGGCACGTTGCTTTGGTAGGAGCTGGTAATGACATAGGATTTTTAACTAATAAAAACTATGGAACTTGGAGATTTTTAGACCACCTTAATGTTAAATGGGATAAATCAAAAGTAATAGTTATTCCAATAAGAGGATTAGACATTAAAATTACTGGTTATAAGAATGTAAAAAATATACTAAAATGTCGAAATGGTGTAGAACATTGTATAGGTAAGTATTTGGTAGATGAAAATGTACCAATATTAAATTATTATCAACATAATAATTACTGTGATGAGTTTTGGGAAAAATGCGAAAAAAATAATTATAATCTATAGATGTACATTTTGAGCATTATATATAACAAAATTGGCAAAATATAAAATCAAAATTTAATTGTCCTTTAGTCGCATATTAATAAATTAAATTTAATAATTTGGTATAAAAAGATATTATAAAATAAATAGAATAAGGAGAAAAGCATGGCAAAGTATAAAATTGTTTGGGAAATAGGAGAAGAAGATTTAATATTTGATACAAAGCGAGAAGCTAAAGAATATGCATATGAGCTTCAAGGTTATCAGAGAACAGGTGCATAAATCTTAAATATGTCTAATCCAGGCGATTATGAATATGATGAAGATGATTTTGAACCAATGAGTTTTACAATTGAAAAAATTTAAATACTGATTAAATATTAAAAAATTATTTTAGTTAAATGCTATTGATAAGGATAAAAAATTAAGACGATATTTCTATCGTCTTTTTTGTTAGAAATGTTAGATTTCAAGTTCATTACATGAGATTTTCAGAGAAATTGTATCTAAGAGACAATTACTCCGTCAGCCATACTTTTGTTTAAAGTTAGCGCTAGATCGACTACAGTCGAGTGACATTGTTTTAAAGTTGCTATGACGTAAAAGATTTTATTTTATATTAAGATTATAAATATATTTTGAAGTTTATCTACTTTTAACGTTAAGCTCTTAATTTAAGATTTTTCTTTATACGTCATTTCGACCGAAACGCCGCGTAGCAAATTGAAGTAGAGAAATCTGATACTTATGCCTGTGTATAATCAAAAGTAAAAGGAATCTTTGAAACATAAATAATTGTAAATTAATTCTAAAAGGAGCTTTATGAGATTTCTCCGCTCCGTTTCACTCCGGTCGAGATGACGTGTTAGGGGCATTGTTTTGCAAGTTGCTATGACGTGAAACATATCGTTGTATAAGGTTATAAATATAGTTTGATGTTTATTTACTATTAACGTTAAGCTACTAATCGAAGATATTTCCCAAACACGTCATCTCGACTGGAGCAGAGCGGAATGGAGAGATCTCATACTTATGCTTGTTTACAAGCATAAGTGAATGTATCGAAGATACATAAAATATGTAAAACAAACATATCAACTCAAATTGAATGAAATATATACTTATGATATAATCATAATAAAGTATTAGCAATGAAAATTTAGATATAATCTTCTTAAATAGAAAGGAGTAAAAAATGGTTTTAAATGAAAAACAATTAATATATGGTTATGATTATTACTTCAAAAATGAAAATAGACCTAGAAGTATTATAGAGGTTTCTGAATATAATGGAGAAAGTGCAATTATAATAAATTGTACTCAATTGGATGATAGTTCTAATTCAAAGTATAAAACTGCAAAGGCAAGAAAAAATGTTGTAAATGAATGGTGTGATTTTTTAATTAAAAATCCAACGGCTTTTACAGAACTTACATTTTGTACAAGAATGCCACAAGAGTTGTTTAATGCGGTTTGTTCACAACAAAATCTTAAAAAATTATATATTAAATGGGGAGTTTATCCAGATATTTCTAAGATTTCAAATCTTGTAAATCTTGAATTCCTTCATTTAGGTTCAGGTTCAAGTGTGGGAAGTATTGAACCAATTTCGAAATTAGAAAATTTAGTAGCTTTAACAGTTGAAAATTTTCAAAAAATTGACGATTATAGTCCACTTACAAAACTTAAAAAATTGGAAAGTCTTACAATTGAGGGGGATTGTTTTGCCCCAAAGAATATTCATATAGATTCTATTGATTTTTTGAAAGATATGAAGCAATTAAGATTTTTTAGGTTTTTTACAAGTATTGTAAAAAGTAAGGATTACACTCCACTTTTAAGTCTTGAAAATATAGAACATTTATCTATTAAGCCGTTTAAAGAAGTTAATAAATTATATGATGAGATAATTAAATTACCTAAATTAAAATATGGAACAATTGTATTTAATCCCGAATTTTATAAAAAATAGAGGTGTTATAATGAAAAATGCAGTTATATACATACATGGGAAAGGCGGAAATTCTGTTGAAGCCGAATATTATAAAAAATTTTTTAATAATGAATGTAAAATTATTGGCTTTGATTACAAATCTGAATTTCCTTGGGATGCAAAGATAGAATTTTCAAAGTTTTTTGATTCTATAGTCTCTGAATATGATGATATTTACTTAATAGCAAATAGTTTGGGAGCTTATTATTCTATGATTGCATTATCAGATAAG
The DNA here is from genome assembly GCA_000223315.2 of Parvimonas sp. oral taxon 393 str. F0440. GTDB lineage: Bacteria > Bacillota > Clostridia > Tissierellales > Peptoniphilaceae > Parvimonas. The sequence goes on from AFUS01000004.1 coordinate 101,880, forward strand.
AAAATTAAAAAAGCTATGTTTATTTCACCAGTTGTAGATATGGAAAAAATAATTTTAAATATGATGAAACTGTCTAATGTTTCAGAGGAAGAATTATATAATAAAAAAGAAATTGCAACATCCTTTGGTGAAACTTTGTCTTGGGAATATCTTAGCTATGTTAGGAATAATCCAATAGAATGGAATGTACCAACAGATATTCTCTATGCAGAAAATGACTTTCTAACTTCTTTGGAGACTATGACGAATTTTGCAAATAAAACTAATTCTAGTCTTACTATTATGAAAAATGGAGAGCATTATTTTCACACTGAAGAACAAATGAATTTTTTGGATAAATGGTTTAGTAAATTTATAAAAAATGAGTAAAAAATTTTTACTAAAATAGTTGTTATAAATAATTGGTTAAGAAGCAAAGATACAATTGAATTTTTAGGTTTGTGGGAATCAATGAATAATATAAATTTTAAACCTATCGAATTCGATAGGTTTAAAAATGAAGCTGGCAGTAATGCTTTTACTTTATCTCCACAAAAATGGATGGAAACTAAATCAATTATTATTATATTAATAAAAAATTATATAAAAATTATTATATTAATCCAATTTACAAACCTACTCGTGATTCACGAGTAGGTTTGTTTTTTCTCTATTTACTCACTACAAATACTACTGACGGAGAGTTTTCTTCGTCGAATTTGTCTTTTTTAAAGTTTCCGTAGATTTCGTATTTTAGTCCGAGTCGGTTTACGAATGAAATTAGGTCATCAACCAGTAGTGGAACTAGGAGTTGTGTGTTTTCAAAGCTTTCGTTTTCTGTTGTAAGGACTGTGTTGAAACGGATTTTGCTGTTTTCTCTGTAATAATTTCTTGTAAATTTTACTTTTGTTCCTAGAGTCGGTAAGGCTCCAAGGAATAGGTCGTTTTTAAGAATGAAAGGTTTAAAGTTTACCCAGCTTAATACTAGTTTTCCATTTTCTTTTAGTAAGTCCATAGTTTTTAGGATGAAGCTACATATTTGGTTTATGTCTTCCAAATGTGCAATTGTTGTTCCAATGCAATAGCAGACGTCGAATTTTTCTTCAAAGTCTAATTCTAACATATTTTTTTCATATACTTTGAGTCCTTTTTTTCTTGCTTCTTCTACCATGCTTTCTTCTAAGTCGATGCAAGTTACATTTTTTCCTAAGTTTTCTAAGTTTTTTGCAACGAGTCCTGTTGCACAGCCTATGTCTAAATAGTCTTTTCCATCTGAAATATTATTTAAAAAATTTAGTTGTGCTTCATTTGTTGGAAAAATATCTTCGTAGTATTTGCATATTTCTTTATAAAATTTATTCATATAAACCTCCATTCTAAAAAATATAATGTTATAATTGATTATACCCAAATTTTTTAAAACAACTTTTTGTTTAATTAGCATTTTGCATTGTTTTGTGGTAAAATATATTCGAATAGATTAATTATATTTAGGAGGCAATTGATGAAATTTTTTATTGACACGGCGAATGTTGATGAGATAAGAGAGATAAGTAAATGGGGTATTCTTGATGGAGTTACTACGAACCCATCTTTAATAGCAAAAGAGGGAAGAGATTTTGTTGAAGTTATAACTGAAATCACCTCAATCGTTGACGGTCCTATTTCAGCGGAAGTTATCAGTCTTGAAGCGGAAGGAATGGTAAAAGAAGCTAGAGAACTTTGTAAGATAAATAAGAATATTGTAATAAAAATTCCTATGACTGAAGAGGGATTAAAGGCAGTTAATGTTTTGAGCAAAGACGGAATAAAGACAAATGTTACTTTGATTTTCTCAGCAACTCAAGCACTTCTTGCAGCAAAGGCTGGAGCAACTTATGTAAGTCCTTTTTTAGGAAGACTTGATGATATTAGCTCTGAAGGAATGATTTTAATTGAAGATATTTTTGAAATTTTCAGTAATTATGCGATTACAACTGAAATCATTGCCGCATCTGTAAGAACTCCAATGCATGTTCTTCAAATTGCAAAGAGTGGAGCAGATATTGCAACAGTACCTTATAAGGTGTTCAAACAAATGTTAAAACACCCATTAACTGATATAGGAATTGAAAAGTTTTTAAAAGATTGGGAAAGTGTTAAATAATAGGAGGAAGCTATGGATAGAAATTTAACTTTAAATTTAGTAAGAGTTACAGAAGCTGCAGCAATTCGTTCTTCATATTTTTTAGGAAAAGGCGATAAAAACGGTGCAGATGGAGCGGCTGTTGAAGCAATGAGATCAATGTTCAATGAACTTCCAATGGAAGGAACTGTTGTTATCGGTGAAGGAGAAATGGATGAAGCTCCTATGTTGTATATTGGCGAAGTTGTAGGAAATGGACAAGAAGGTGTTGCAAAGGTTGATATTGCAGTTGATCCGGTTGACGGGACTTCTCTTGTAGCAAATGGATTGCCAAATGCGATTGCAGTTGCTGCTTGTGCTCCAAAAGGTTGTTTATTACATGCTCCTGATATGTATATGGATAAGATTGCAGCCGGTCCTTTGGCTGTTGATTGCATACATATTGATTTACCTATTGAAATGAATATAAGAAGACTTGCGAGAGCTTTAGGAAAAGAAGTTGGGGAAGTTACAGTTAGTATTTTAAATAGAGAAAGACATCAAGATATTATAGATAGAGTTAGAAAACTTGGTGCAAGAATAAAACTTTTTGAAGCGGGAGATATTGCTCAAGCCATTGCGACTTGTATTGAAAATAGCGGTTGTGATTTAATGGTTGGAATCGGCGGGGCACCTGAAGGTGTTTTAGCTGCTGCGGCTATTAAAGCATTAGGTGGAGTTTTCCAAGGAAGACTTGTTCCTGCTAATGAAGAAGAATTCAAAAGATGTGAAGCTATGGGACTTGAAGATCCGCTAAAGGTTTTAGAAATGAATGATTTGGTAAATGGTGATGAAGTTTTATTTGCTGCAACAGGTGTAACTGATGGAGAACTTTTAAACGGAGTTAGACATATCGGTAATGATAGAGTTAAGACTTACTCTGTTGTAATGAGAGCAGAAACAGGAACAATTAGAAATATTGAAGCAACTCATAGAATTTCTAAAAAACCTGAATATGCAAAGATAAAGAGATAGTATGAATATAGAACTACTAAAAGGAAAATATCTTGATGAATTAAAAACTATTGCAAAGTCTTATGGAATTGCAAATGTTTCAAAATATAAAAAGAACGAATTGATATCTGAAATTTTAAAGGCGGATAACGGCTTTGAAAGTGAAGAATCTGAAAAGGTGACGATAAACGAGCCTGTTGAAAATGAAAATGACTTAAAGACTAATACAAAAACTGTTTGTGGGCTTATTGATATTACTGCAGACGGTTATGGTTTTTTGCGTTCAAATGGATATGACTCAGGAGAAGAAGACATTTATGTCTCACCAACTCAGATAAGAAGATTTAGGCTTAAAAAGGGAGATAAAATTTTAGGTTTAACTAGAGAAAGTAAAGAAAGTGAAAAATTTTCTCCGCTTATCTATATAAATGAAATAAATGATATTAAGGTTTCAGAATTAAAAACTAGAAAAGATTTTGACGATTTAATTCCGATTTATCCGAATGAAAAATATACTTTAGAAACTGAAAAGAATGAGGTTTCAACTAGAATAATTGACTTTTTAGTACCGATTGGAAAGGGGCAGAGAGCTTTAATAGTCGCTCCTCCAAAGGCAGGAAAGACAAGCCTACTTCGTTCAATTTTAAAAGGCATAGAAATCAATAATCCAAAGAGCAAGATTTTTGTTTTACTTATTGGGGAAAGACCTGAAGAAGTTACGGAAATGAAGAGATTTACAAAAGCGGAAGTAATAGCTTCAACTTTTGATGAATTGCCTCAAAATCATATAAGACTTGCAGAATTTGTACTTGAAAGAGCAAAAAGACTTGTAGAGCTCGGAGAAGATGTAGTTATTTTGGTTGACAGCATAACAAGACTTTCAAGAGCATACAATGTAAATACACCGTCTTCCGGAAAAACTCTTACAGGTGGACTTGATCCTTTTGCTTTGCATAAGCCTAAAAGATTTTTCGGTTCTGCGAGAAATGTTGAAAATGGTGGAAGTTTAACCATAATTGCGACAACTCTGGTGGATACGGGAAGTAAAATGGACGATATGATTTATGAAGAATTTAAGGGAACGGGAAATATGGAAATTCATTTGAGTAGAAAACTTTCAGAACTTAGAATTTTCCCTGCCATAGATATTTATAAATCAGGAACTAGAAAAGACGATTTACTTTTGAGTGAAGAAGAAATGCAATCTGCAAATTTAATTCGTAGAAAACTTTCAAATACAAATACTAATGAAATTATGGAAAATTTAGTAAAAAATATAAAGAAAACTGAAAACAATAAAGAATTCTTCAAAGCTATCTTAAAAAATAATTAAAAATTTAGTTTCAATTTGAAACTTTAAGGAGATTTTGATGAAAATTTTAGTTGTGTATTATTCCTATTCAGGAATAACTAGAAGATTAGCGGAAGATATCGCTTTGATTACAGATGGAGATTTATTGGAATTAAAACCACTAAGACCTTATTCATTTTCATATAACACAGCAGTAAAAGAAGCTAGAATTGAAATTGATAAGGGATACTGTCCGCCTTTAACTGAAGAAATAGGAAATATTGATGATGTAGATATAGTTTTTATAGGCTCACCTAATTGGCTTAAGACTTTTGCACCACCAGTTCTTACTTTTTTACGTAATGCAAATTTGGATGGCAAAACAATTATTCCTTTCTGCACTCATGGTGGTGGGGGATTTGGAATGATGATTGATGATATAAAGAAAGAATGTAAAAATTCCATAGTAAAAGATGGATTAGCATTAAGTGGATTTTACGATTTTGATGAATTACAAAAATGGCTAGAAAATAATTTATAAAATTATGGACTTTATAGAAAAACTCAACTTTGTGAAAGGTTGAGTTTTTTTCTATGCTAGTTTTATAAAGTTTTATACTATTTTAAATTTTTTATTCAATTATAATTGAATATAAAACCTTGCGAAATTTTATCTATATATGTATCTACGATACATTTAATTTTGCTTGTTTACAAGCAAAACTATGAGATCTCTCCACTCCGTTTCACTCCGGTCGAGATGACGTATAAAGAAAACTCTTCTATTTATAGCTTAACGTTCGAAACAGAAAAATCAAAGAACAGAACGTAGCGGACGGCAAACATATCAATGGTAAAATTAACCTAAATTTGCTATAATACTTATATATTGAAAAATTTTGAAAGGAAGGGAAATTATGAAAAATTCTTTATGCGAAAAGATAATGTGGTATGTCTTATCGCCTACCATATTTCAATTTATAAAACAATATTGGAAAGATATTGATATAAAGAATGTAAAAAGGATTTCTAAAAAAATTATAAGGATATGATTAAACGGACACCGGATATAGGAAGCCTTAGAAAAAATCCTCTGAGAGTGTGTCTTACCAGCGGAATTTTGTGGCTGTCCATATATGAAGCGATGGAAGGAAAAATGGATCAAGAACAGTTTGGAGAAATGGTCAGCGCTACAATGGAAGCTCCTATATTAAAGAAAAACTTCCAAAAACAAAAGGCTTTTGATATAAAAACGCAAAAAAAGAAAATAGAAAAAAACAAGATTGCAAATGCAGTTTCTGATAGTGAGTTTAATTGGAATACAGAACTCATTTTAGGTAGAGACGAAAATGAATATACAGTGATATATCATAGATGTGGGCTTTGTGCCTTGGGTAAACAGGAACATCACGAGGAATTGATACCATATATGTGTAAGATGGATTATGAGACTATTGCTATGATGGGCGGTGTACTAAAAAGAAAAGGAACAATAGCTACCGGTGCAGATTGTTGTGATTTTTATATATGTAAAAAAGGTTCAAAGTGGGATAAGTAAAAAAGATTTTATGATTGAAATTTTTTATAGCGTAGTTAACAAATAACATGCTATACCATAGTAATTCATGAAGCAGTAAATCAAATTGGTTTGCTGTTTTTTTGCTGAAATTTAGAAGGAGAGTAAAGGAGAAAATGAAAAATATAGATGTAAAAATTATACAGTAAAAGATGGATTAGCCTTAAGTGCATTTTACGATTTTGATGAATTACAAAAATGGCTAGAAAATAACTTATAAAATTATGGATTTTATAGAAAAACTCAACTTTGCGAAAAGTTGAGTTTTTACTTTTTTCAAATAGTATTTAGAATTTATTTACTGTTCACGTTAAGCTAATAGGCGAAGATTATTCTTTATACGTCATTTTGGCGTAGTGAATCTAGCCCTAACTTTTGTTGTCTATTCATAAACAACAAAAAGTAGGTCTGACACAAAGATTGTTCAAATCTTTAATTTGAGTACAATCGACTGTGGAAATCTCATACTTTTGTAATGGCAAAAGTAAACGTATCGAAGATACATCGGATAAAAAATATATTAACTAAAAATTTTTAGGATAACTTCGTTGTAATTATATAGCTGTTTTGTTTTTTATAAGTCCTGTACAGGACTTACTATTATTTGTAAACAAATAATAGTTGAGATCTTTCGACTACACTACGTTTCGCTCAAGATGACGTGTTGGGGAGATTTGTTTTGCTAGGTACTAAGACGTGAAATATTACATTTTTATTCAGAATATAAATATATTTTGAAGTTTATTTACTGTTCACGTCTATCTCTTAAACAAAGGGATTTCCCTTATACGTCATTTCGACTGTAGCGATAGCGGAATGGAGAAATCTCATATTTTTGCTTGTAAACAAGCAAAAATAAATGTATCGAAGATACATTCAATAATGGAGATCTCAACTATTGCTTGTTTATATTTCTGAAAGAAATCTTAACGAAAGTATTAATTAACTTTTTATAGAATTAAAAAACTCAACTTTGAAAAAAGCTGAGTTTTTGTTTTTGTCCTATTTATTTATGATTTGAAAGTCCAAACTTGTTTAGAAAATGGAATATTAAACTTAGTACCACTGCAACCATACTTGCAAGAACCATTCCTTTTAATTGCATTCCAAAGAAATTAATTGAAATTCCACTAAGTCCTGTTACAAATACAACTGAAGTCAAAATCAAATTTTGGCTATTTGAATAGTCAACTTTTGAATCAACTAAAAGTCTTATTCCGGAAGTACCAATCATTCCGTAAAGTAAGAATGTTATTCCACCAATTACATTTCCCGGTATGCTTTGAATTAACATACTTAAAGGGGCGATAAATGCCATACATATTGAGATTACTGCTGCACCGGCAATTACATAAACTGAATAAACTTTAGTAACTGCCATTACACCTATGTTTTCTCCATAAGTTGTTGTTGGAACTCCACCTACAAGAGCGGATAACATAGTTGAGAAGTTATCAGCAAAGATACTTCTATGTAAGCCCGGATCTTCTAAAAGATTTTGTCCGATTATATTACTTGTTACAACTTGATGACTTATATGTTCTGAAGTTATTACGAGTAATGCAGGAAACATTATCAAACTTGCTTTGAAGTCAAAAATCGGGAATTGAAATTCCGGTATTGTAAATAATGTTGAAGATGTAACTGTAGAAAAGTCAATCATTCCAAAAGCTAAGGCTGCTATATATCCACAGATGATAGCAATTAGTATTGGTATAGTTCCTAAAAATTTTCTAAATACAACTGAGCCTAAAATTGCAACTGAAAGTGTAATCATGAACACCCAAACGTCTGCACTTGTTGAAGTTTCAGTCAATATATTTGCACCGATTTTTCCGCCTGTTATTGTATTTCCTGCAAGTTCAAGACCAATAAGAGATACAACCGCACCCATTGCTGCCGGTGGAAGTACAATATTTATCCAATCAGTTCTAAATTTGTATATTAGGTAAGCCAAGATACAACCTAAAAATCCTGTTGTTGCAAATGCTCCAAGTGCATATCTATAACCCATAGTATTAATAATAACAGTACCTACTCCTAAAAATGCAAAACTTGAACCTAAATATGCAGGAGCTTTTCCTTTTGTGATAAAAATAAACAATAATGTACCTATACCATTCATCAAAAGAACAATGCCAGGGTTTACATTAAACAAAATTGGAACTAAAACTGAAGCTCCAAACATAGCAAAAGTATGTTGTAAACTCAAAGGTATAAGCATTGTTACGGGAACTTTATCCCTTACACCGATAATTTCTTTATTATTCATAAATCCTCCTTTGACTTAAGCTTTAAAAACATATAAAAAAATGAAATAACAACAGTTATTCCATTAATAATTAAGTAAAATATTTTTAAAGACAGTAAGTCCACTATTAAAATTGAAAAAGAGTATCGTTAAAACAAAGTTAAAAAAGTTAAATAGATTTGTTTTAAAAAACTTAACTAAATTTGCCATAACTTACCTCCTTAAATTTATCTTTACAATTATACATCATAAAAAACAAAAAGTAAAGTTTTAAAAACTATAAAAATTAAAGAATATCATTAAAAATTAAAATTTCCATTTTGAGTTTTAGCTTACTATAATTAGGTTTACATTAAACATTTCAAAAAGGAAACTTAATGTCATCATACTTTTAAGTTAAAATCATTTTAAAAATGAAAAGTATGATATAATATAAAGGTATGAAGGTATTATTTTATACTATTATAAATTATTTAGGAGTAAGAAATGAAAGATTATTTATCTAAAGTTAAAAAATATATTATTCTTCAAATAATTTTGGATTTTATTGGAGTTATTTGTTTAGCATTAACTCCATTGATTCAAAAGTGGTTATTCGACTATGGATTACAAAGTACGTCAAGTCAAATAATTTTAGCCATTCTATTATATGCTTTATTACTTGGAATTTATTCTCTAATGCAATATTTTTGCATTTTAGTAGCATTTAAATCAGGAATTTCATTTGAAACAAGACTTAAAAAGAGTTTTTTTGATAAAATTTTTAATATGAATGCTAAAGTTTTTCAAGAGAAGCCGATAGGGGAATATATTTCTATTCAATCAAATGATATTACTGCATTAGAACAAGATTATTTACAACCTATTGTAGATGTAATTCGTTCTGTAAATATGATGTTGATTTATGGAGTTATTATTTTTATGAATATCAACTATAAAATTGGTTTAGTTGTAGTTTTATCTTCTATTTTTGCGATTTTTATCCCAAAGATATTTGGAAAAATGTTGGATAATAGTAGAAGTAATTATCAAAAACATCTTGGAAAATATACTTCAACTATTTCCGATTTGCTTGAAGGTTTTGGTTTAATAAATTCTAAAACAATTGAAAATATAAAAAATAGACATAATGAAATTCTATATAAAACAGCAGATAAAAGGTATGAATTTGGGAAGAAAAAGGCTCTTGTACTTGGAGTAAGTGATTTTATGACCAAAATGGTTAGGGCGTTAACTTTTACTATTGTAGGATATTTATTTTATAAAAAAGAGATAACAGTAGGTGTGGCAATAGCGACACTAAGCTATTCTTCTGCATTTATTGACCCTATTGATAGTTTGCTATATGACATTACTGCTATACGTTCAGTTAATTCTACAAAACAAAATATACTTTCATTTTTAAATCAAAAATCAGAAATAATAAATAAAAAAGAATTAGAAACTTTTAAAAACGAGCTTATTTTTGATAATGTAAATTTCACGGTTGATAAATTACAACTAGAAGATATAAATTTAAAAATAGAAAAAGGAAAAAAATATGCAATTGTTGGTAAATCAGGTGCAGGAAAGTCAACTTTTTTAAATTTATTACTTGGAATACATAAGCCAAATCAGGGGAAAGTCATTATTGATGGAGAAAATGTAAAAGAGCTTAATTTATCAAATACATTGCTTTATATGAGTCAACATGAGCATATTTATCGTGCATCTGTAAAAGAAAATATAACTGTTTTTGATTCATATTCCTATGATTATATTCCTAATAATGCCAACGAAGTTACGATAGTCAAAGATATACTCGGTAGAAATACTCCTGATTGTTCAAACTTTAGTGGTGGTGAAAAAAGAGTTCTAGCATTACTTCGTATATTATGCAGAAAAGGAGAAATACTAGTTTTGGATGAACCTTTTACGGGCGTTGATACGGAAAGTGTTTCAAGACTAGAAGATATTTTATTGAAATCTGATCAAACAGTTTTGATTGTAACACATAATACATCTACTGAGCATCTTAAAAAATTTGATAATATAATTAAGGTGATAGATGGAAATGTAATTATGAAAAAAGTAGATTTTTAAAATAGTTTAAAAAAACGGTTAATTTCTGAAAATAGCTGTTTTTTATTTTATAATTTTAAAATATATAATATAGAAAGATAAATGATTATTTTAAAAATTATTATTTAAAATACAAGATAATGTCTATTTTAAGTTTATATTGATTTATTTTATTAAAATTTCTTATGATATTCAATTTCAAGCTTTATAATTTATTTGTAAATAGACTTTAAATTCTTATTATAATAAATTATTTTTAAAATTAACTGACTATTTTTCATAAAATATTATTATTTTTAAAAATTATAATTCAACACTTTAAAAGTTAATTTTATTAAAAAGTATAAAATTTATTTATAATATGTTGACATACCTGTTATTTTGTGTTATCATTCAAATTGAATAAATTAAGAATTGGAGGGATATTATGTCTAAAAAGAAATTGAGTTTAAGAGCACTCGTTTTAATGGTGTTCACTTCTGTATTTGGTTTTACTAATGTAACAAGATCATATTATCTTATGGGATACGCAGCTATTCCTTGGTTTATTATATCTTGTTTAACTTTCTTTTTACCATTTGCATTTATGATTGCAGAATACGGAGCAGCTTTTAAGGATTCTGAAGGTGGAATGTATTCTTGGCTTGAAGGAACTTCAGGAGGTAAGTATGCATTTGTTGTAACATTTATGTGGTATTCAGCATTTATTGTATGGATGGTAAATGTTGGTTCAGGTATATGGATTGTTTTATCAAATGCAATTTTTGGAATTGATAAAACTCAAAGCTGGTCACTATTCGGACTTGACTCTGTAAAAACATTAGGTATTCTTGCTATTATATGGATTATTGTTTTAACATTCATATCCACAAAGGGTGTTGATAAAATTAAGAAGTTCACATCTTTTGGGGGTAGTGCCGTAGCATTGATTAATGTATTTTTATTTGTTGGTGGAATTTTAATGTTAATCCTTAATAAAGGTGGAGTTGGAGATCCTATAACTGCTGATGCTTTTGTTCGTTCACCAAATCCTGCTTATGCCGGAGGCTTACAAGTTTTGTCATTTGTTGTTTATGCTATATTTGCATACGGTGGTTTGGAAATTGTCGGAGGACTTGTTGATCAAACTGAAAATGCTGAAAAGAACTTTCCAAAAGGAGTTGTTATTTCAGCCATTGTAATATCTTTAGGATACTCATTAGGTATTTTAATTTTTGGTACATTTACTAAATGGTCATTTGCATTTGCAGAATTTTCTAGTCAAAAAATTACTTTAGGTAATGTATCATATATTGCTATGAACCATATGGGATATCAATTAGGTCTTGCTTTTGGGCTTGCAGAATCTGCTGCTAGAAATGTAGGACTTTGGGTTTCTCGTTATATGGGTATTTCAATGTTCCTAGCATTAACAGGAGCTTTCTTTGCTCTTATTTATTCTCCACTAAAACAATTAATTGGTGGAACTCCTAAAGAATTATGGCCAAAATCATGGACTGAACAAAAAAATGGAATTTATACTAAACCAATGGTTTATCAAGCAGTTTGTGTAATTATAATAATCTTTATAGTATCATTCGGTGGAAAAAGTGCACAACAATTTTTCCAAGTTTTAGTTTCAATGACAAATGTTTCAATGACTTTACCATATTTCTTCATCGCTTATTCATTCTTGGCGTTTAAAAGAGATGATAAGATAGAAAGACCTTTTGTAAAATTCAAAACTTATGCATCAGCTAAAGTTGCGGTTGCGGTTGCTTGTTTTATAGTAGGTTTTGCAAATTTATTTACAGTTATTGAACCTGCAATCACATCAGGAGACTGGTTAACAACTATAATGTCAGTTGCAGGACCATTAGTATTTACTTTAATTGCACTATATCTTTATGGAAGAATGGAAAAATCAAAGGGAATAAATTAATATTAACAAATAATATAAAAAACGACAAATCTAAAAGATTTGTCGTTTTTTGATTGTATTTATGTTTAAATTTTTTATTTTCTTTTTAATATTGGTGATATTCTTTTGTATAATAATGATGTTACTATTGAAGTAACAGCTGTTTTAACTAAGTTAAAAGGTAATACTGAGAATAGCATTAATGTAAAGTAACTTTTTACCAGTGGATTAATTTTTGCTACCATTCCGACAAAAGCATTTAAGTCAATTTTTAAAAGTTTTGCATAAAGTGGAAATATTATAAAATAATTGCTCAAAGTTGCAATTATTGACATTGAAATACTACCTATTACAAGTCCTAGTAAAGCAGATTTTTTGCTTTTATTGTGTTTATAGATAAAAGCAGTTGTTAAAACGAAAGCTGATGAAACTATTAAGTTTGAAAGCTCTCCGACATAAAAAGTTTTTGTTCCGTTAATTACAATATTAAGTAAAATTTTTATACATACAATTAAAAATCCTGCTAACGGTCCCATTGCAAATCCACCGATTAATGCAGGTAATTCTGCAATATCCATTTCCATAAATGTCGGGGCAAAAGGTAGTGGGACTTTAATAAACATTAAAAGCACTGATATTGATGCAAGAATTGCAATTTTTGTAATTTCTGAAATACCAAATTTTTTGTTGTTCATAATAACCTCCTAAATTTTAGCAAAAAAAATGCCATCTTTAGGGCATAACAATTTCTTCTCTCATCCAGACTTTAACTGTCGGTATTGGAATTTCACCAATTCAGCATAATGCTCGCAGACTTTACTGCCGGTGAGGAAACGACCCTCGCCCTGAAGACAAGTTGAGTATAACATAAATAATAAACATTGTCAATATAAAAGACAAAAATATGCTTAATTTACTTTTGAAAGAGTTTTTAATAAGAAATTCTAATAAATAAGGGGATATTCATTAGAAAAACTTATTGATTGATAAAATATTTGCAAAAAAATTTTTTATAATATATAATCTATAGGTGATAAAATATTTTTAAGGAGGTAGCATTGTAATGAAAATGCTTAAAAAATCTTTGCATTTGTACTTTTGTTTTCAATAACATTCAGTTCTATCGGAATAAGTAGTTATGCAAAAGAGACAAGTGCTTTAACTGAAGTTGAAGATTCAACTGTTATGTCTCCTACTGAGGACGGAAAGAGAACTTTCACACTTAAGGGATCCGACCTGGAAGAAAAAGACATTAAGGCGAAAGTAGTTCTTAAAGGAAGTACTGAACGTTTAACAGAAGTTGAAAAGTCAATGACTTTTTCTGAAGAAACAAAAGAAAGTTCAAGTAGAAAAATAGTTACTTTAACTTTTCCAAAAAATGAAACAGGAAAAAGCATACAATATGAAGTTGCTTTTGGTGTAAATGGTAATTCCGGTTCATTTTATGAAGAATTTAAAAAGCTTGTTAGAATTAGAAAGAGTACATCAAATGGCGGTGGTGGAGTTGTAGTTCCTCCGGTAAATCCTGAACAACCAAATCCTGTTGAAGAAAATGCGATTTTAAATGCAATGGCAGATAAAGAAAATTTGCCAACAGAAGGTGGAGAAGTAAATTTAACTGTATATACTAAGAAAATTAATGATAAACATATTTCTCCTGAAAATGTAAAACTTCAAATATCATTAGATGGGGTTGTAACTGAATTAGGAAAAAATGTAGAAGTAAAAGGTGAAAAAGCTAAAAAGACAATTACTTTGAATTTTCCTAAAAATACTACTTCTAAGGAACAAGTTTATACTATAAAATTTAATGCAAAAGGCTCTGAAACAGATTTTCAAGCTGAACCGACAGTTACTATTAAAGTTGCTCCTTCTGAACAAAATAATGATGAAAATGCAATCGTCAGAGTAACACCTGAAAATCAAAACTTACCAACAGAGGGCGGAAAAGCAAATTTAGAATTAATTACTAAAAGAATTAATGACAATCATATTCCTGCTGATCAAGTAAAGGTTCAAGTTTTATTAAATAATGTACCAACTGATTTAGGAAAAAGTGCTGTAGTAACAGGGGACAAGGCTAAAAAGACTGTTTCAATTGATTTTCCTAAAAATAATACAACAAGTGAACAAGTTTATACTTTAAAATTCAATACAAACGGGTCTGAAACAGTATTTCAAGATAATCCGACAGTAACTGTTACAGTTGCTCCGGGATTTGAAGAAAATAATATGGTAATAAATGAACTTAAAGTAAAAACTCCTAATATGCCAAAGGTAGGAGGGGTTAATACTATTACTGTAAAAGGTGAAAATTTAGAGTCTGATAAACTTAAACTTGAAATTTTTAAGGTTGAAAACGGTGTTGAAAATAAAATTAATATGGATTACACTTTCAACGGAACAAATAAAGTTCAAAGTGCAACTTTAAAATTCCCTGAAGCAAAATCAAATAAGGAAGAAGTTTATAAGATTAGATTAAATGATAAAGAGGTTACTGTTACTGTAGGTGGCGAAGAAAGTGGAGATATTATAGATTTATTACCAAGTAATGTATATCTTGACAATAGTAAGACAAAAATAACTGTAAAATTTGATGAGAGAGTTTTTGAAGTTAAAGATAATGAAACTTTAAAAGCCGGTATTTCTTATAAAAAATCTACAACAGACAATTTTGAAAAGTTAAAAGCGGAAGATAAGGTTGAAGTTGTTGGAGATAAAATTGTCATAACTTTGGCTAATAAAATAGATATTAAAATCGGTGCGACAATTAGATTTGAAGAAAGAATAATAAAAGACGGGGAAAACAGAGAAAATAGAGCTTTTGAACAATTTATAAAAGATGCTTTCCCAACGGTAAATGAAGCTAATTTTGTTGAAGGCGAAGTTCTAACTAAAGCCGGCGGAAATGTAAAGGTTAAATTAGTTGGAGAAAACTTAAGTGAAGCTGTTAAGGTCAAAATTCTAATAAATAATAAGGATAAAACTTCAAATTCAGAAATAACAGAATCAGCAAATGTAAATGTAGAAGTTGTAAATAATACTGAACAAATTATAAGTTTTACCTTACCTGAAAATAAAACCGATAAAGCTGAAACTTATTCAGTCATGGTATCATTGGATAATGGAAAGACATATTCTTCAGCAATTGGAGTAAATATATTGGAAAATAGGGCTAAAAGATTAGTTGCAACAGTTTTACCTACTGATAAAATAACTGACAAACCTATCTTAAGTTTTATGTCAATTCAATCTTATGGAACATCAGGTGGCGGTACAGAACAACCGGATGTAACTCACACATATACTCCTGTAGGTCAAGAAAGTAAAAAAACTTGGGTTACTATGTTTGGAGCTAATTTCAATAAAGCCTTGACAAAGATAAAAATTGTAGATGAAAACGGAGTAGAATGGTATCCATTGCAAAATGAAGGTACTTCAGACAGTATGGACAATTTCATAATGGTAAGTGCAGACGGTACTGGAATTTACGGTAATGGAAATACTCAAATGTTTGAACTTATTTGCCCAAGAAATGTTACAATCCCTACTAATCCAAATGGTGATGTTACTTTTAAATACTTAGTTGCTGTTGACGGTGAAAACTATGACCAAGAAGTTTTTGTAAGAGCGACTGTTGTAAATGACAAAGTTGGCAAAAAAGAAAATATGACAGCAGATGAAATATCTGAAGTAACAGTAAAACATGAAACAGAAGATGGAAAATTAGTTTTCAAAGGTGCGACTGTTAAAGGTTATAAATGGTCTAAACTTAGATCTTTTAATGTAAGACCTATAGAAAATAATGCAAATTTTGAAGCTATAAAATACAAGATTGTTAGAGCCGACGGAAGTGTTGAAGAAAAAGAAATTGGACATATTCACGAAGAAAAAGTTAGAGATATTAAAGAAGTAACTTTTATCTATAAGAGTAATATAAATCTTGACGAATTAAATAAAGCAATAACAAATGCGAATACTGCAAAAGGTACAGATAAATACAAATATGCTACAGAAGAAATCAAAAACGAATTTGACAAAGCGTTAGAAGAAGCTGTTAAGGCTGTAGAAAATCCTGTAAGTCAAGAAAATGTAAACAAATTAACAAAGGATTTAAAGGAAAAGACAGAAAAATTGGATGGTGTTAAACCTGAAAATCCTGAAGAAGAAATTACACTTACAGATGAAGAAACTAAGATATCTGTAACAGGAAAGAATTTAGCCGGAAAGGAACTTGTAGTTGAAAAAATAGATGCTAATCAAATTCCTTCTTTGAAAGGTAAAAATGTCTCATTATTTGATATTTCATTTAGAGATGCAGTTACAAAAGAAAAGGTAAATTTACCTGTTGGACATTATGTGGTTGAAATTCCTAAAGAAAAAGGAAAAATTGCAGACCAACTTTATTATGTTGATGATGACGGAAAGCTTGAAGTTTTAACTTTTGTGCATAATGATGGTTATATAAAATTTGTTGCAAATCATTTTTCAAAATATGCAGTAGAGTATAGAGCTGAAAAACCTGAAGATAACAACAAACCGGGAAATGATAACAGTAAACCTGGGGATGATAATAACAAACCGGGAAATGACAATAATAAACCTATAAAAGATGTAAAACCTGATAACAGAACTGCTAGAAAACCAAAATTAGCTAGAACAGGTATTGCACAAATCTCATTATTACCTACTGTTCTTTTAGGAATTGCTACAGCTGTAATATCTAAAAAGAGAAGATAGTATCGTAATTATAAAGAACTCCAATATTTTTATTGGAGTTCTTTTTTATAAATATTATAAAACCAGCATTATATTATAAATAATTATAATGAATAAGTATTTTCAATTAATAATTCTAATTTTACTACGTAATATATATGTGTTATAATACAAATGTAAATATATAAAGTATTGTATTTGGCTAAATAATAATAACAAATATTTTAAGCCGGAGGTGAGTGTTAAAAATAGTCAGATACATAGCTAAAAGTTATTTTATCATAGAATTTCTTGAAAATGTCTAAAAGAATAACGAGTATAAATTAAGGAGTTATGATTTAATATCAATGACGGTTATGGAAAATTTGAGAGAAGAAGTTTTGGAACTTAGGCGAAATGCTTTTGTAGAGACAATAATGGGCTTAGAAAACGAAATATACATAATAGGTTGTTTGGGAAGAACTGTTCCGAAAGAAATATTTTACGGCTTTGACTTGGTGCCTCTACCTTTGGACGGAGTAGATAAATACATATTGGAATATTCAAATGAAAAAGATTTGTGTAGCATAGTTGATTCAACTTTAACTTATGCTATTACTAAAAAATGCCCTTTACTTTATAATGCAAAATTGATAGTTGTAGATAATTCTTGTCCTTTACTTTTAAAAATATTGAAAGATAATTTAAAAGATAAGATTTTTTTCTATGACAAAAATTTGGGAGAGTTAAAAAATAGAGTAGAAGAAGTCTATAAACGAGAATTTTCTGAAAAAAATTTTTTAAAAGCCGTTGAGTTATCAAAAAATATTTCTTCAAATTTAGAAAAACTTTCAAAAACAGATATTGACTCCAAATTTTTATACGAAGTCGAATTTTATACTCAATTTATTTTCTCTTTGGAAGAAAAAAATAATATGATTGATAGAATTTTATCTAATTTTAAAGATGTAGATAAAAAAAGGCAGAAACTATATATTCCAAGAGCAATTCAGATTTTGGACGATATTGATAAAAAATATAAGGACTATAAAATCATAGAAAATTTTTGTCTTGGAGAAGTTTTTAAGACTTATAAAAGTAGTGGTTATGAATTTTTAAAAGAGAAGTATAATCAAGAAAAAGAAGAGAAATTAGATATTGTATTTCAAGATTGTCCCTATGGTAATAAATAAAAATTTATTTTAGGAGGCAAGAAATGGCTGATTACAGAAAAATGTGGGAAGAATTAGATATGGACGTTAATACTCATGATATTTTATGCGAAGTTTTACCTGTCGCATTTGGAGATGTTTTTTTAAGTCAAGAAAACAGACCTGAGAGTATGGATTATTTCAATATGGTAGTTGCAGAAATTCACGGAATTAGACCTGCAGAACTTATTGAATTTCAAAAGAAGGGTGGGAAAGTTGTAGGCTCTTTCTGTATCCATGTTCCTGATGAAGTTGTAGTTGCAGCAGGAGCTATTGCGACAGGGCTATGTAGCGGATCTCAATTTTGGGTTCCGGGTGGAGAAAAAGTACTTCCAACATCTACTTGTCCGTTGATTAAAGCATCTTTGGGTGCAAGATTCGACAGAACTTGTCCATTCTTTAGAATTGCCGATTTATTCGTTGGAGAAACAACTTGTGATGGAAAGAAAAAAGCTTGGGAAATTTTAGCAAAAGATGCTCCAATGTATATAATGGATATTCCACAAATGAAGAGAGAAAAAGACTTTGTTAAATGGAAAGAAGAAATAGAAGGCTATATGGCTGAACTTGAAAAATTGACTGGAAATAAAATTACAGAAGAAAGCCTTAGAAATGCAATTGTAACTTTGAATAACAAGAGAAAGGCACTTCAAAGATTAAATAATTTTAGAAAACTTGAAAATGTACCTATTTCAGGAAGAGATGTACTACTTATTACACAAATAGCATTTTATGATGACCCTGTAAGATTTACTGCACAAGTAAATAGACTTTGTGACGAACTTGAAGAAAGAGCAAAGAATAATGTAAGTGTATTCAAAAAAGGTACAAAGAGAATTTTACTTACAGGTACTCCACTTTCAATTCCAAACTGGAAGATTCACCAAATAGTTGAAAATATAGGTGGAATGATTGTCTGTGAAGAAATGTGTACAGGTAATAGATATTCTGAACATCTTGTTGATGAAAGTGGAAATACAATTGATGAAATGGTTGAAAATTTAACTCGTAGATATTTAGGAAATATCAACTGTGCATGTTTTACTCCGAATACTGAAAGAGTTGAAGACATAATAAGATTGGTTAAAGAATATAATATTGACGGAGTTATTGATGTAAACTTGAAGTTCTGTACACTTTATGATACAGAGGGAACAATAGTTGAAAGAGCTTTGAAAGAAGCAAAAATTCCTGTTCTAGGAATCGAAACTGACTATACGGATGCAGATAGTGAACAATTAAAAACAAGAATTGGTGCATTCATTGAGATGTTAAGCTAATGTTATATTATATTTTTTTAAAGATACCAAAAATGGACAGGAGCTTTATCGATTAATGAAGGAAAATGGAATAAAATGTACAATAGCGCCGACTCCAAAAACTGAAGATCATTGTTGCGGAATAAGTATTTTATTCTATGATATTGAAGATAAAGGATTAATTGAAAAGTTAATTTCTGATAATGGTATTGAGATTTTAAAATTTTATGAAAAAGAGAAGGATATAAATCCTAATAGAATGAAATTTTGTTAAAAAGAAAAGCCCTGCTTGTATTTGTTACAAGTTAAGGGCTTTTCTTTTATCTATGAGAATTTTATAATTTTATTTTTATATAAAAATCCTACTTTAATTGCCAAATTTTTTGCTTTCAATTATTATTGAACACTTAGTTTAAAAGTTTCTTCTTCTTTATCAAAAGCTAAAGAATAAGTTTTGCCTTTTTCAACTTCAAGTGAAAGTTTTGTAGGACCCCAAGTTGTAGTTACATTTTTATGAAGTATTCCGGGTCTTGTATAACTGTAAGTAAGCTCAACATCAACAGTTCCCGGTAATGCATAAATTACAGACTTAGTTCCTTCATAAGCAATACTCGGATAAGCATTTGGACTTATAATTCTTCCTACAAGAGATTTTGAAGTGATAGGGCTAAAACTTGTAGATAAATAAATTTTAACTGCATCAGGGTGATCTGAAAGCCATTTTTCATATCCTTGTTTTCTTTTTTCATCCAAATTACGATTCCGATAACATAAACTATTAAAACTGCAGGAATTATATAAGCCATAACTCCCATATTTTTAATCATTTGTGAAATATTATCCATAATGTCCTCCTATATATTTATTCCGCTTTTAGCGTTATTGCTTCCGCTTTATCTCCGATAATAGTAAGATCTTCAATGAGCTTTTGAAATTGTTTATAACCTAATAATGAAAGATCATAACTTTTAGTATTATCATTTGAATCAGTTACATATAAAGTTAGAATATCATTATTTTTTATTCTAGCTTTCATTGCACATTCTTCTATATTATATTCATCAATTTTTTTGCCTTTTACGACTGTTAAAGTTTCATCAGTAACTTTAACATATAATTTTTTATCACTAAGTGTAAAATATAATGACACAATTCCTACAATTGCTACCACTATTACATTGACATATAGTTGGACAAAGAAATGTAAAATAAAGCCTAAAAATGCACAAGCAATAACCAACGTTATCAATTCTTTTACAAATTGAAAAGAAGTTGATTTGTAGATTCTTTCGTTCATAAATTTCTCCTTTCAATAAATTTTTTAAAAAATCAACATACTTTATATAAAGCATGGTGAAATAAATTCCTTTGAAATAAATATTTTATTTTAAATTCTTTCTTGTAAATATCATCTTACCAGCAGGTGTTTGCAATATACTTGTAACGGTTGTTTCTATTGTCTGTCCGATGTAATCTTTTCCGTCTTCAACTACAATCATAGTTCCGTCAGGAAGATAACCAAGACCTTGTTCAGGCTCTTTACCACGATTAATGACTTCAACAACAAGCTTTTCTCCTTGAATTACAACCGGTTTAACTGCAAGTGCAAGTTCATTTACATTGAGTATAGAAATTTTTTGAAGTGATGCGACTTTATTTAAATTATAGTCATTAGTAATTAACTTACCATTATAATCTTCTGTCAATTTTAAAAGTTTATGATCAACTTCCTTAATATTCTTATAATCTTTATCTACAATTTTTATTTCAATATTCTTTTCGTTTTGTAACAAATCTAAAATATCAAGACCGCGTCTGCCTCTTTGTCTTCTGTTTGGATCTTCAGAATCGGCAATATATTGCAATTCTTTAACCATAAACATCGGAATTATAATTGGCCCTTCTACAAAACCTGTTTTTACTATATCGTAAATTCTTCCGTCAATAATAACAGAAGTATCTAATATTTTAGGACAAGAATGCCCTTTTTTGTTGGATTTTTCTTTTGAAAAAATTTTGAATTTCAAGATTTCTTCTTTTTTATCTACTGCAATTTTAATTCCTACAAATCCGAGTGCAACATATATAAAAATACTAATTGTTGCGCTCAATAAATTTCCGATAACCGGAAATTTTATATTTGAAATAGGTAATGAAATTAAGAAAGCTATAACAAGACCAACTATAAGTCCCAAGATTGCGATAACAAAATCTGAAGTTGGTGTCTTTTGAGCTTTTTTAATCATAACATCAAAATTACCTGTTAGTTTCTTTAAAATTGCGGGGAATAATAAATAAAAAATAATACCAAAAATAATTGCAAAAACCGAATAAATCGAAACTATAACAGGGTTACTTAAACGTAACTCAAAAACTTGACCAACTCCGTAGGCTAATAAAATCCCAATAAGCCCACCAAAAACAAAGGTCAAGTACCTTAAAACTTTATACATACTTTCCTCCTAATGTTCTATAGAATAATCTATAATTTTATTTATTTTGTTTTTTGGAAAACCACTTACCATTACAAATTCTGAAATCAAAATTCGCTTTGCAAGGTTTAACATGAATAATTCTTTTAGAGAAAGTTTACCCTTTTCGTTTCTAACAGCCAAACCTTTAAAAACATAAGCAATTTCGAAAATATCAGAAGACTTAAGCTTTTGTGTGTTTTCTCTATATCTTTGAATCCAATTGTTTGGCATAGGGCATTTCTCATTATTAATATAATTGTAAACTCTATCAAGGGTGTCTTCGTTTACGAGCTCTCTAAATTCAAATTTATCAATATCTTTTTCTTTAATAAAAATATGTAAATTTTGCTCAAAAGGGAGTTCTATAACATAAAATCTTTCACAATTATCGCCGAAACTTTTGATTTCTATGCTTTTAACCAATCCTGCTCCATGCATAGGATAAAATATTCTGTCTCCAACATCCATAGCAAACTCCTAAAATAAAACCCTAACTACATAACAACCTCCAATACTATTATACACCAAATTATAAAAAAATTAAAGGATTGTTTAGAACTTAACATTATTAGATTAAGTTTAATAAAAGGAGTAAATTTTCTTTTATTATTTTGTTATTTTTTATTATAAGAACAAAGTTTTCATTTAAATTTGAAGATTCTTTAAAGATTTTATTTTCATATTTTGATTTAAAAACTTTAGCTTTTATATTGTTTTCAATTATTCCACTTTCTAATTCCAAAGTGATTTTTATTTCATCTTTATTGCTTGTAATACTGTAATTGCTTTCGTGAAAATTTATATCTATATTTTTTATATTAAAAAGTCTTATTATAAGATAATTTTTTTGAATATAAATTGTTTTTAAAATTCCTTTAAATTTTTTGTTATTAATAGTTAAAATTTTGTTTAAAATGCTTTCTTTATACTCATAGATATAACTTAAAACTTTAAGGTCAATATAATTGTGGTAAATCAGCTTTGACAGCATCTCTTTATCTTTAAGCTCTTGATACATCTTGTAGATTTTAGGCATTTCTTGTTGATTAACATGGTCATGAACGTCAAATCCAAGTCTTTTTCCCAAATTAATAGCCTTTAGACTAGGTTCATCTAGAAAAAAGTTAAGTTTTTGGAATTGTCTATAAATATCTATATTTTGAAAATCAATTTTTAGAATATTGTATTTTTCCATTTTTTTTCTGATAAATGGAAAGTCAAACCTATCTCCATTGTATGAGATGACTTTTTTTGATTTTAAAAGCTCTTTTACTGTTAAAATCAGCTCTTTTTCTTCTGCTTCGTCTTCAATATAGTATTGAGAATAGATTAAATTTTTTCCTTTTTTCTCGCAAATTCCGAACATATACATAAAGTCTTTAGTTCTATTAAGACCTGTTGTTTCTATATCAAATAAAATATAATCTTCAAAATCAGAGTCAGTTTTTTCAATATTTACAACTTTTTTCATAACAACTCCTTTCTTAAATTTAAAAAAGAAAAAAAGTAGAGTCAAAACTCTACTTTTTTAATACTTCTACAGTAATAGAAATGGTGCAGGAAAGAGGACTTGAACCCCCACGTCAATGACACTAGATCCTAAGTCTAGCGCGTCTGCCAGTTCCGCCATTCCTGCATATATGGGGTGGATGATGGGATTCGAACCCATGACCTTCAGAGCCACAATCTGACGCCCTAACCAGCTAGGCCACACCCACCAAACTTTACATTCATTCTGAATGCCTGTATATTATATCAATTTATAAAAAATTTGTCAATACTTTTTAAAAATTTTTAATATTTATATACAATGTTCATCTTTACATTTGTGATTACTATGTACTTCTTTGCTGGAATCTTTAATACATTCCAGCTCTTCTTCTGTGAGTTTTTCTTGACAATTTTTGCAAATACCTTTTATTTCTAAATGATGACCTGTTACGATAAAATCAGTTTTATGTTCAATATCGTCAATTAAGCTATGTATTGGGCAATGGTTTATTGGAATTATTTTTTTACATTTTTCACAAATTAAACTGTGGATATGTCCGCTATTTAATTGATAATATGTAGTTCCGTCTATTTCTGCAGTTCTTTTTGCAATATTTTTTTCGCAAAATTGATTCAATGCTCTATAGATACTTGAAATGCTGAATTTTTCGCCCTTTGTTGAGATAGCATTGTAAATATCTTCAGCAGTTGTAGGAACTTCTCTTTTTTCTAATTCTTTTAGAATTGCTAATCTGTTTTTTGTAATTTTTAAGTCATTATCTTTTAGAATTTTCAAAAAAGCTTTTTTCATAAATACTCTCCTTTGCTTGATTTTTAGATGAAATGGGTATATAATACTGTATGTAAATGAGTGCTATTTGCAAATAAGTGCTCTTAAAAGGAGAAATTACGAAAAAATCATAACTAAAATCATTTCCTTTGCCATTATTATATCACTTTTTTCAGTATGTGGCAAAGCTAATGTAAATAATGAATAGAAAAAAATAAAGAATATATTCAACTTATGGAAAAAATTTAAAAGCCACAGTTGAAGATACAAATAGGAGAATGATTTGAAAAATATTATTTCAATAAAAAATCTGTCTTTCTCTTACAGTGGAGGTATTAATGTTTTGGAAAATCTTTCTTTTGATATTCAAGAGAAAGATTTTATCGCTATAATCGGAGCAAATGGGAGTGGGAAATCAACTTTACTCAAATTGATTTTAAGGGAGCTTAATCCTTCAAGTGGAGAGATATTTATAGAAGATACGAATATTAAAAATTTTAAAGAATGGAATACAATTGGATATGTTCCACAGATAAATGCGAGTAATATACCTAATTTTCCCATAACTGCTATGGAGATTGTAACTTTAAATCTTTACGAAAAAATGGGCTTTTTTAAGTTTTCTAGAAAAAGCCATATTGAACTAGCAAAGAGGGCATTATCTCAAGTTAATATGCTTGATTTTGCCAATACACCTATAAATAAAATGAGTGGTGGGCAACAACAGAGAATTATGATTGCAAAATCTTTGATAAATAATCCAAAGATTTTAATTTTTGATGAACCTACAACGGGAATTGACAAGGAAAGTAAAAATCAACTTTTTAAAATTTTAACTCATCTCAACAGAGTGCATGGAATTACAATTTTACTTGTAACTCACGAGCTTGAGATTATGAAAGATAATTTGACAAAGGTTGTGGAAATAAAAGATAAGAAAGTGGTGGTAAGATAATGTTTCAACTTGAATTTATGAGAAGAGCTTTTTTAGTTGGAATTATGCTATCCATTGTTATACCTTGCATTGGGGTTGTTATGGTAAATAAGAGAAATTCTATGATTGGAGATGCTCTTTCCCATGTTTCTCTTGCGGGTGTTACAATTGGTCTTATTTTTAGAGTAAATCCGATTATTACTGCTATAATTTCCTGTGCGATTGCAAGTTTTTCCATAGAGATTATGAGAAGATATTTTCCGAAAAATTCAGATATATCAACAGCAATAATGATGAGTTTAGGAATTGGACTTGCTGCAGTTCTTTCTGATTTCGTAAAGGGGGCAGCCAATTTTAACAGCTTTTTATTTGGGAGTATTGTGGCTATAAGTGATTTTGAAGTTATTTTAGTTACATTGGTATTTTTTATTGTAATAACAGTTTTCACAGTGCTTTACAAGGCTTTATTATATGTTTCTTTTGATGAAGTCGGAGCAAGACTTGCAGGAATTAAAGTTCAAACTGTAAATATAATTTTTACATTTTTAATTTCTCTTTCTATTTCTATCGCTTCAAGAACTGTTGGAGTTTTAATGGTTTCTTCTCTTATGGTTGTTCCTGTAGCCTGTGCTTTAAGAATTTCAAAATCTTATTTTCAAACTGTTATTTACTCTATATTATTTGGAATGACTTTTACAATAGCAGGAATTGTAATTTCATTTTATCAAGGATTAAAACCCGGCGGAACAATGGTATTAACCGGAATTGCCGTGCTTTTTATAATAGTAATTTTTCAAAATTTAAGAAAGCTATTAAAAATTTAAAGAAAATCATATTGGTTTTCTTTTTTTGTGCACTATTTTTATAACTTAATTTGTGGTAAAATATAGTTGTGTTAAAATTAATTTATGGAGAGATAATATGATTTTTGTTGAAAATAAAAATTTTGATCCCGCATTAAATCATGCAATCGAGCTTTATCTAATGGAAAATTATGATGAAGATATTTTTATGCTTTGGAGAAATAGACCTTGTATTTTGATTGGAAGATATCAAAATATTGATTTGGAAGTAAATTTAGATTTTACAAATGCAAATAATATGGATGTAATTAGAAGATTATCCGGTGGTGGTGCAATATATTGTGATACGGAAAATATGCAATATAGTTTTATAACTAAAAAAACCGGAGATGATGTAGATTCTTCTTTTAAAAAATTTGCAAAGCCTGTTGTTAATTTCTTGAAATCTTTGGGACTTAATGCAGAGTTTACAGGAAGAAATGATATTCAAATAGACGGAGCAAAGGTAAGTGGGAATGCTCAATATCAAAACAAAGAAAAGATTTTACATCATGGAACTTTTTTGTTTAAAGCAAATCTGTATAATTTAACTAATTCTTTAAAATCGAGAGATATAAAATTTAAAGGCAAAGCTGTTCAATCGGTAAGATCCAGAGTTGGATTTATAGGCGATATGATTGAATTAAATGTTGAAAATTTTATGGATAAAGCGATAGAATATATAAAAGAAGAATACAAAATTACAGGTACTACGATTTTAACTGAAGAAGAGATGAAAAAAATCTATGAAATTAGAGATTCTCTTTTTGCTACAAAAGATTGGAATTATGGAAATGGCTCTTTAAAAAAGAACAGAAAAGCCGAAAAATATTCCTGTGGAGTTGTAGAAATTGGACTTGATATTGAAAATGGACGGATTAAAGACATTTCAATTGAAGGGGATTTCTTTAGTGAATTGGGTATAGATAAATTGTGTAGTATATTAAGAGGAGTTCAATGTTCTAAAGAGTCAATTGAAGAAGCCCTTAAAGATATTGAGCTTGACAGATATATTAAGTCAATGGATAAAGAAGTCTTTATTGATGATATAATTAAATTGTTTTAAGAGGTGTAATATGCTAAGAAAAAAAGCAGAAATAATGAGAAAACCTGAATGGTTAAAACTAAAAATTCAGGGAGACAAGAATACAACTGATGTTGAAAGTATGGTTGAAGGTTTAAACTTACATACTGTTTGTCATGAAGCAAATTGTCCTAATAAGATGGAATGTTATTCAAGAAGGACTGCGACTTTCATGATTTTAGGGAGAAACTGTACAAGAAATTGTACTTTTTGTAATGTAACAAGACATACTCCGGATCCCGTTGATTTAAATGAACCTGAAAATCTTGCTAAAGCAGTTCAAATTTTAGGATTAAAACATGCTGTAGTAACATCAGTAACAAGAGATGATTTACCGGATGAAGGAGCAAATCAATTTGCAGAAGTTGTAAGACAATGTAGAAAGTATAATCCTGAAACTACAATAGAACTTTTAATTCCGGATATGTCAGGAAGAAAAGAATTAATGGATATTATCTATGAAACAAGACCGGATGTTTTAAACCACAATGTTGAAACAATCCCTGCATTCTATCCAAAAGTAAGACCTGCTGCAAACTTCCAAAGAAGTTTAGAGGTTTTAAGATATGCAAAGGAATGTGGACTTAAAACAAAATCAGGACTTATGGTGGGTTTTGGAGAAACTGAAGAACAAGTTGTTGAAGTTTTCAAGGCTCTTAGAGAAGTAGGATGCGATATGGTAACTGTTGGACAATATTTACAACCAACAAAATTCCATATAGCTGTTAAGGAATATGTCCATCCACAACAATTTGATAGATATAGAGATATAGCTTTTAAGATGGGATTTTTAAGAGTAAACTCAGGACCACTGGTAAGAAGCTCATATCACGCAGAAGCACTTTAATTATAGAACTCATTTTTACGATTGTAGAAATGAGTTTTTTTATAAAATATATAAAGTAATTTACTTATTATATAGTTATTACAAATTGTTGACAAAATTTTTTGAAAAGTATAGAATATCTTTAATATCAATAATCTATATTAAAATAATATAGAGAAAATGTTTTTTGAAAGAAACTCTAATAATATAATAAATCAATTATCAAGAGTTTTATTTGGATAGAAATTTTAATGTACATAAAATAATAAAATAGTAATGGAAGTTTGAAAAGTTATGTAGATGGGGTTAGTTATGATAATAGGATTAAAAATTGAAAAAATAGAATATCTATTTGATAAAGAATTGGTAAATTTACTTCTTAGTATGGGTATAAAACATTTTGAAATTCAGATAAAGAATTCTGACATAGATAGCTACTATTTTTCAAAGGATTTTGTAAAATTTGTTTCAGAATTAAAAAAAATAATAATATTAGTATTAGTTATCATGGAACTTTAGGGCTCAATTTCATTGAGAAAGTTAACAGATTAAAAATGACATCTTTTGATATATTAAGAGATTTTTTGAATTTATGTGATAAAACATCTGCTAAATGGTTGACATTACATATTGGAGAGTGTGGATCTGGAAGAGCAAAAATGACTGATAGGATTGAGTTGTTAATTGAAGATTTTAGGAAATTTTATGAAAATAATAAATTTTTGACACCTATTGGTATTGAAAATTTACCATATCAAAAAAATGGTAAGTTGTTATTGGGGGATGATTTTAGAGATATCAAAAAAATAGTGGATGGAGTTAAAGATTTTAAATTTTTATTTGATTTAGGACACTATAATGTAGCATATTATAATGACAATTTGAATGAACTCTACAATTATATTATCGGGGTTCATATTCATGATAATAATGGAGACATAGATTCGCATAAAGAGTTAGGAACAGGAACTGTGAATTATGAATTTATTATTAGAAACATATTAAAATTAAATTCAGAAGTTCCTTTTGTAATTGAATATAGAGATTTTGATATTGATAAAATTAGAAGAACTGTTAAAAAGTTAAAAGAAATATAGAAAATTAGAATGGAATTTTTTGATATTACAATTATACAAAATATTTTCTTTTTTATACATTTTCTCTTATAACAGTTGTGTCATAATATTGTAAAAATAAGTTTTTTATTGTGAAACAACAAGGTTCCCGGGTACCCGCCCGATGCGAAGCATCGTGGGATGGTGGGGTTTTTATTGTGAAACAACCAAGACACTATATTTATTAAGTAATTTGTGGTAAAATAATTGTAACTTGTGATTATGAGGTGTTTTATGAAAGAGTTTTATATAAATTCAAGTATTGATGACAAAAGCTTATATTGTGTCGATTTTTCTGAAAATTTAAAAAATCCTAAAATGATTGTGCAAATTTGTCATGGAATGGAAGAACATATAAGAAGATATAAAGACTTTGCTCAATTTTTGGAAAAACAGGGAATTAGAGTCTTTGGAATGGACAATAGAGGACATGGAAAAACTTGTGAAGATGAAGGACTAAAAGGGCATATTGCAGATGAAGATGGATATATCAAATTGGTTGAAGATGTTCATGACCTTAATAAATATATTAAAAAAGAATTTCCGGATAAACAAATTGTAATATTTGGACATAGTATGGGTTCGCTTATCGTTAGAAATTTTTTGAATAAATATTCTGATTGTGTAGATGGAGCGATTATTTGTGGAACTACTGAACTTTGTGGTATAAAACATAGAATAGGAATATTATTAGCTAAAGTTTTGAGTGGAAAAAACGGGACTAAAAAGAGTGCTTTTATAAACAAACTTGCCTTTAAAGGATATAATTCCAGAATAAAAAATAAAAGTACCGATTTCGATTGGCTTACAAGAGATGAAAAAGCGGTTGAAGATTATATTTTAGATAAAGATTGTGGATTTTTATGTACAAATACTTTCTATTTGGATTTGTTAACTTTGATAAAAGAGATGTCTTATAAAAAGAATGTTGAAAATATAAATAAAGATTTACCTATTCTTTTTATTTCCGGAAAATCTGATCCGGTAGGAGATTATGGTAAAGGTGTTTTAGAAAGTTATAGATTGTACAAAAAAGTTGGAATGAAAAATGTAAAAATAAAACTCTATGCACAAATGAGACATGAAATTTTAAATGAAATTGGAAAAGAGAAGGTATATCTTGATATCTATAAATTTTTAGAAAGTATATATGAAAATAACTAAGGGAGGATAAAGAGGAGTTATATTAAAAGTTACTCCTCTTTAGTTTTAATTGCTATTTATTGGAGGAAAAACATTGAAAAAAAGACCGGAGTTTCACAAAATTAAATCGTTTGAAGAATTTTGTAAATATTATTGGTATCGTGAAGAACTTTCTCAAATATGTAAATTACTGGGTTTAGAATATAGAGGGACAAAACAAGAACTCAATTGTATTATTGAGGAGTATTTTAAAGGAAATGTCATTAAAAAGACTGTAATAACAAAAGAAAAGAAGAAAGTAGAAAATATTACTCTAGATACGCCATTACTTGAGTGTGGTTTTTCCTTTAATGCAAAGTTTAGAGAATACTTTTCTAGTTTAACAGGAATATCACCATTTAAATTTAATGCTGATATGGCGACATCTTGGAGAAAAGTAAAAAAAGATAAAGATTTGAATTTTA
Organism: Parvimonas sp. oral taxon 393 str. F0440; assembly: GCA_000223315.2. Classification (GTDB taxonomy): domain Bacteria; phylum Bacillota; class Clostridia; order Tissierellales; family Peptoniphilaceae; genus Parvimonas. The sequence continues at coordinate 132,387 of AFUS01000004.1, forward strand.
CAATTAAGGATATGCTAAATGTGTATTATGGAAAATCTGATTATGCAAAGTATGATAATTCAGTTTGTGAATGGAATCAATTTTTAAAAGACTTTTGCTCAGATAAATCTAGTTTAGACTATTCGAATAAGTTAAAAGTTGCTTCTATTCTTTGGAAAGAGGCTAAAGATTCAAAAAACGAAAAAAAATATTCGAGAGAATTGTTGGATAAGTATTCTCGTAAAGTAAAGGAATATCGAAAATAAATACCTGTTAATCAGACTAATAAAGGAATATTAAATCGTAAAGAATTGTTATTCCTTTTTTAAAATTAAATTGAGAATATTAGCTAATAAATAGATATTGACAAAAGAATTATTTACTGTTATTATATTGATGTGATATTGATAACTCAAAGAGAAAGTGCACATAGGGTTCCGAAGATTTTTCTTGCAGGTCCAAGCTGTGCAGGTGCTATGCACTACACCTAAGGGAGAAAAGCCCAGAAGGTAGGTTTCGCTTGAAGCCTACTTTTTGGGCGTTTATTTTTTGGCTGTTAATTTTTTAAGAGTTATTTTTTTGTTTTTAAAATTTTTTTAGGAGGAATTATGAGTACATTTTTTGAAAACTTTTTCAAACTCAAAGAACACAAAACATCTGTTAGAACAGAAGTTTTAGCAGGTATTACTACCTTTATGACTATGGCGTACATATTAGTTGTAAACCCTGCGATTTTATCTGAAGCCGGAATGGATAAGGGAGCTGTATTTACAACAACAGCTATTGCATCATTTATAGGAACAGTCATAATGGCACTTCTTGCTAATTATCCTTTTGCATTAGCTCCTGGTATGGGTTTAAATGCATACTTTGCTTATACAATCGTAATTGGTAAAGGATATAGTTGGCAATTCGCATTAACAGCTGTTTTATTAGAAGGTATTGTATTTTTAATTTTAACTTTTACAAAAGTTAGAGAGATGATTGTAAATGCTATGCCATATTCACTTAAACAAGCAGTAAGTGCAGGTATCGGTATCTTTATTGCATTTTTAGGATTATATCAAGCGGGACTTGTTAAACAAGGAAAGGGAATACCTCTTGATCTTGGAACAATTACAAGTGCGACATCATTAATCACAATTTTTGGTATCTTATTTACTATTTTCTTACTTGTAAAAAAAGTTCCGGGAGCAATTCTATTTGGAATGATAGCTACTACAATAGTATCAATAATCTGTGGGGTTTCTGAACTTCCAAAGGCTGTCATAGGAAAGCCTTCAAGTATTGCACCTATTTTTATGAAATTTGATTTCAGTAAAATTTTATCCACAGAAATGTTTGTAGCTCTTTTTGCATTTTTATTCGTTGATTTATTCGACACGGTTGGAACTTTAGTAGGAGTTGCATCAAAGGCTGATATGTTGGATAAAGACGGCAATTTACCTAAAGCAAGACAAGCACTTTTTGCAGATTCAATAGGAACAACAGTAGGAGCAATGCTTGGAACATCAACAGTAACTACATTTGTTGAAAGTGCAGCGGGAGTTGCTGAAGGTGGAAGAACAGGACTTACAGCGATAGTAACAGCTTGCCTTTTCCTACTAGCTTTAATTTTCCAACCTATTTTTGCAGTTATTCCAACTTATGCAACATCTTCTGCATTAATTGTAGTAGGATTATTTATGATTACAGGAGTTAAGAAAATTAACTTTGATGACTATACAGAAGCACTACCAGCATTTTTGACTATTATTATGATGCCTCTATCATACTCAATCGCAAACGGAATTGTTTTTGGTATAGTTTCTTATGCAATATTAAAATTAGTTTCAGGTAGAAGAAAAGAAGCTTCTCCTGTTGTATATATTTTAGCTTTACTATTTATATTAAAATTTGTAGCAGAAGCATTTATGTAATAAAAAAATATTATTATTTAAAAATGGGTCTTTAAGACTCATTTTTTTAGTTGATTAATTACCCTAAATATAGTATAATCTAACTTATGTTTAATAGAGAATAAATTATGAGGTGAAAGAATGATAAGTGTAATAGATTTAAGTTTGAGTTTTCAAGGTCAAAAACTTTTTGATGATGTAAATTTATCTTTTACTCCGGGAAACTGTTATGGGGTAATTGGAGCGAACGGAGCGGGAAAGTCAACTTTTCTTAAGATTTTAGAGGGAAGACTTGAACCTGATACCGGAAGTGTTTCTATAAAACCGAATACTCGTATGAGTTTTTTGGAACAAGATCACTTTAAGTTTGAAGATGAAAAAGTAATTGATGTTGTAATAATGGGAAATGCTCGTTTAATGGAAATCATTAGAGAAAAAGAAGCAATTTATGCAAAGGAAGATTTTTCAGACGAGGACGGAATTTTAGCTTCTGAACTTGAAGCGGAATTTGCAGACATGGACGGTTGGAGTGCAGAAGCAAATGCTTCAGCTCTTTTACAAGGTCTTGGTATTGGAACTGAATTGCATGAGAAAAAGATGAGTGAGCTTTCAGGTAAGGAAAAAGTTAAAGTTTTACTTGCAAAGGCACTTTTTGGGAATCCTGAAATTTTAATACTTGACGAACCTACTAATGACTTGGATATCAAGAGTATTTTATGGTTAGAAAATTTCCTTATGGACTATGAGGGAACTGTTATTGTAGTTAGCCACGATAGATATTTCTTAAATAATATTTGTACCCATATGGTGGATATTGATTTTAAAAAGATTAAGATTTTTGTCGGAAACTACGATTTCTGGTATGAATCTAGTCAACTTGCAGCACAGATGTTAAAAGACCAAAACAAGAAAAAAGAAGATAAAATTAAAGAGTTACAAAACTTTATCGCAAGATTCTCTGCAAATAAGAGTAAGTCAAAACAAGCTACAAGCCGTAAAAAATTACTTGATAAAATTCAAATCGAAGATATTCAACCTTCAACAAGACGTTATCCTTTTGTAGGTTTTGAAATGGAAAGAGAAGTTGGAAATCAAATTTTGGAAGTGAATGAAATTTCAAAGACAATTGAAGGAAGATTAGTTTTAGACAAGGTTTCATTTATGGTAAATAAAAATGATAAGATTGGTTTTATCGGAGATGAGCTTGCAATTACAACTCTTTTTAAAATTTTAGCCGGAGAGATGGAAGCTGACAGCGGAAGTTTTAAATGGGGAGTTACTACTTCAAGATCTTATTTTCCAAAAGACAATACAGAATTTTTTAAAGATACTCCTTACAATTTGATTGATTGGTTAAGACAATTTTCAACTGAACAATCTGAAATTTATATTAGAGGATTTTTGGGAAGAATGTTGTTCTCCGGAGATGAGGCTTTAAAACCTGCTCAAAAACTTTCCGGGGGAGAAAAAGTTAGAATGATGTTATCCTATATGATGCTTAAAAATTCTAATGTTTTAATCCTTGATCAACCAACAAATCATTTGGATCTTGAAAGTATAATAAGTTTGAATAACGGACTTAAAGCATTTAAGGGAAATATTTTATTTGCAAGTCACGATACTGAATTTATGAATACAATCGCAAATAGAATTATTCACATTGAAGAAAATATATTTGAAGATAGACTTATGACTTATCAAGAATATATTGACAGATTCGTAGAAGGTCAATAAAAATTTGAAACTAAATAAATTTAAAGAAAAAATCCGAGCGACTAAACTCGGATTTTTCTTTTAAAAAAATTCTATAGAAGGCTATTCAGCTTTATCTTTTAAGTAAAATTTTCCTTCAGTATGGAAGAATTCATCTTTTGCCTTTTTGATTTTTCCACTCATAAGTATTATTCCAATCATATTAGGAATAACTACAAGACCTAATGTTAAGTCTAGGAAAACTCCTGCATGTTCAAATGAAAGAACTGCTGCTAAAACTATCATAATAGTTGCAACAAATCTCATAATTTTTCCTACTTTTGTTCCGAATAGATATTCTGCAAGTTTTTCAACATAGAATACTATTACGATTATTGTTGAAAGAACGAATAAAAACAATGAGATTGAAACTACTGCGCTACCGATATTTCCAAAGATTGAGTTGAATGCTCTTTCAACAGCTATAGATTTATATTCAGGATTTTTCCATATTCCTGTTGTTAAAACAATAAGTGCAGACATTGTACAAACTACTATTGTATCTACAAATACTTCAAAAACTCCCCACATTCCTTGTCTTGCAGGATGATCTGTTATTGCTGTTGAATGTGCATAAGGTGCAGAACCCATACCTGATTCGTTTGAGTAAACACCACGAGCAACTCCATTTGTTATTGCCTTTTTCACAGCCCAACCTGTAGCTCCACCGGCTATGGCTGTAGGATTAAAAGCACCGACAAAAATCATTTTAAATGCTTCAGGAACTTTATTTATATTAATTGCAAGAACTATAACTCCAAAGATTAAATAAATTAATGCCATAAATGGAACCAATTTTTCAGTTACTTGTCCAATTCTCTTAATTCCACCATAAACTACCAATATTACTAAGAAGAATATAAATCCTATAGCAATGTATTTGTGAATTCCTAATTGTCCTAAAGGTCCTGCTGCAGCAAGTGTTTGTAATGTAATTGAAGGTAAAATTTCAATCATAAAGAAAAATGCTACAAGTGAACCTAAAATTTTTCCGGCTTTTCCGCCAATACCATGTTGTAAGTAGTAACAAGCACCACCAACAAACTCGCCTTCTTCGTTCTTTTGTCTGTAAAGAATACCAAGTACAATTTCACCGAATTTTGTTGCTTGACCTACTATAGCAGTAATCCACATCCAAAGTATAGAACCGGGACCTGCTATAAAAATAATTGAAGGTACAACAACTATATTTGCAGCACCAATAGATGAAGCAAGAGCAGCAGTTGCAGCCTGGAAAGGTGAAACAGTTCCTTCACCGGATTTGTTTTTACTAAACATTTTCCCAAAAGTTTGTTTCATAATATAAGGAAAATAACGAATTTGGAAAAATCCCAATCTAAATGTTAAAAAAATACCGCCACCTACTAATAATATCATTAGAGGAGGTCCCCAAAGCCAATTGGCAAATTTTGATAATACAGAAATCAATGAATCCATAAAAAATCCCCCTTTCAATTTTCGAAAAACACTATATTGTAATAATGTTTTCCTTAAGAATATTATACAACTTTAATTTCAAAAAATAGGGACATAAATAGAATATAGTTTTGTAAATAATGGTAAATTAAATTAGTAAATTTTAATGAAAATTCTAAAAAAATTTTGAAAAACTCAATATATTATATTGAATATTTGAGTTGATTTTACACTAAAATTATATCAAATTTTCCTTTGCTAACAATATAAGATTTATTGAAAATCTATAAGATATAAGTTAAAAGCGGATATTGAATACAATTAGAGCTTATAGTATAATTATTAATGTAATATTAATTTAAAGAGGTTTTAATATGTCTGATTTTTTTAGGTATTTTTGGATAGGATTTAAAGATATGTGGCAATATAGTATTACAAGAAATGCTTTGATATTTCTTTCTGTTGCTTTTTTTATTATAATATTTCGTAGATTTTCAATAATAGTTCGAAGTGGTGGAAGTGTTTTTAGACCTTATCATATTTCAAATGGAAATTTTTATATACATAATGCACTTTATATTTTTGATAGAGTTATTCCTTTAAAAGAAATAAGATCAATTGATGTGAATAGCCTTAGAGCGGTAAAGCTTAATGGAAGAAGATATATGCTAACAATTCAGTTGAAAAATGGGAAGAGTAGAGGTATTATATTCGGTAAAAATAAAGCTAATAGTGAGTTGGTTAAAAGTTTAAAAAAGAAACCCAAAAATATAATGTCAAAATTCATACTGTTTATTTTGATTAGTTAAGATAAGGAGAGAATATGAAAAAGATAAAATTTCATAGTATTTTTTACAGATTTATATTATTTATACTTACTTTTGGCATTCTCATTATAAATATGATAATAGCTGATAAAAATGCAATAATACAATTCTTTAATTTTAATTTAAAACTATGGCAATTAAACTATTTTTTCATTGGAATTTTTCTTATAATTATTATAGTTTTTTCTATTGTTGGTTGGAAATTTTATATATGTAAAGAAGGAATATACCTAAGAAAAATAGATTTACTAATTCCTTGGGAAGATGTTGATGCTGTTAGTCATGTTTGGATTAATGAATGGAGTATAAGACCTAACGGAAGACAATATTTGTATAATAGAAAATCATTAGTAATTTACAGAAAAGACTATAAACCTATTTGTATTTATAATATATCCATATTAGCTTTATACACGATAAAAATTTTAAAATCCAGCATTAAAACAAATATTGTTGTTGCTACATTGGCTACTATTTTTAATATAGCAGTTAATTTTGGGATACTTTATTATATTTTTTATAGAAAATTGGAATTTATAGATATAAAAGTATTTTTAATTTTTATTAGTACTTATGCTATTAAGAGCTTGATAGTACCACTAATAATGGTTATGTACGAAAACAAAATACATGGAAAATACCTATTTCATGATACTGCATATAACAAAAATGAATCAAGAGTAATACATATTTAATTATTACAGCATATTATTTAAAAAAGTAGCCTACTTTTGTAAGCTACTTTTTCTTTAAATAATTTTAAAATTTTATTGCAGAGTATGAATACAGAGGATATTCTATTTCTTTTCCTTCGTTAAAATATGCTCCGGCTCCATAAACCCAGTTCGGATTTTTTAAAAGTGTTCTTCCTTGGTAAATCATATCACAGGCATCACTTTGAAGTAAATACTCACATAAACCATAGTCTTCTAAAAGACCGACTGCGGAAACTGTAAGGGCTGCTTTTTTAATTTCTCTACTTAATTCTGCTTGATATCCGGGATAAACTAGTGGACTTTTTGGAACAACTCCGCCACTAGAAATACTGTTGAAAACAACTCCATCTTCTTTTGCAAGTTTTAGAATTTTTATAATATCTTCTAAAGAATTTCCATTTTCATCATATTCGTTAGCGGAAACTCTAATATGAACATCAATATCTATATTTTTAATCGCTTTTAAAATATCTCCTAAAAATTTATATCTTTTTTCTAAACTACCACCATATTTGTCATTTCTTTGATTGGATAGGGGAGATAAAAATTGATTTATCAAATATCCATGTGCTCCGTGAATTTCTACAAAATCAAAACCAGCTTGTTTTGCAAGTTTTACAGAATTTACAAAATCATCTTGTAAAGAAATAATTTCTTCTTTTGTTAATTCTCTTGGAGCTTTTTCGTCTGAAAAAGGAATTGCACTTGGTGCAATAATATCATCATAAGATGAGTCTGCTTTTCTTCCTGCATGGCTTAATTGAATTCCGATTTTGCAATCATAATTATGAACTCTATCCACAAGCTCTTTAAATGCTTTCATTTGAATTTCATTGTATAATCCTAAATCTACTTTTCTAATTCCGCCATTAGGATTAACCATTGTTGCTTCAACAATTATTCCGGAAACTCCACCTAAAGCTCTTGCCACATAGTGATCAAAATGCTCTTTAGTCAAAACTCCATCTACAGTTTTTGTATGAAACATACACATTGGAGCCATAACAACTCTATTTTTAAATCTATTTCTACCTATTTCCATAGGGCTTAAAAGTTTACTCATAAAAAACCTCCTATATTTTTCTGACTAATTTATACCCTAATTTTTTTAGATAATGATTATTTATTAAAATATTTTCTAAAAATAGGTAAAAAAAAGCTGTTACTTTAATAACAGCTTTTTAAAAATTTATACTATTTTGTATATTTTAAGATTAATTCTTTAGCAGCTAATGTTTCATCTGGACGTTTGATTTCTGTGTCATGAGGTGCTGCGTGAACAATTTCAGGATTTGTTTCTGCTTCTTTTGCAATCTTAATAAGAGATTCAGCAAATCCATCAAGAGTTTCTTTTGATTCACTTTCAGTAGGTTCAATCATCATTGCTTCATGAACAATCAATGGGAAGTATACAGTTGGTGGGTGATATCCCATATCCATTAATCTCTTAGCTACGTCAAGAGTTACTAATCCGTTAGGATTCTTTAATCCACCGAGTACAAATTCATGTTTGAATTTAACATTTTCTGGAAGATTGTAGTAATCTCTTAATTTATTTGCTAAGTAATTAGAATTTAATACTGCATAATCACTTGATTTCTTAAGTCCGTCAGCACCTAAAGCTAAAATATAAGCATAAGCTCTAACTAATACACCAAAGTGTCCATAGAAATCTTTCATCTTACCTAATGTCTTTGGAACATCATAAGATAAGCTGTATTTTTCACCGTTTTTAATAACTATAGGAACCGGTAAGAAGTCTTTTAAGAAATCTTTACATCCAACATAACCTGCACCAGGACCTCCACCACCGTGAGGAGTAGAGAATGTCTTATGAAGATTATAGTGAATTGCATCAAATCCCATATCTCCAGGTCTAACATGTCCTAATATTGCATTGGCATTTGCTCCATCATAATATACTAAACCGCCAGCATCGTGAACGATTTTTGTAATTTCTTGAATTTCTTTTTCAAATAATCCTAATGTATTTGGGTTAGTAAGCATAAGTCCTGCAGTATCGTCACCAACTGCTGCTTTTAATGCTTCAATATCAACTAATCCATTTTCACAAGATTTAATTTCGATAATTTTATATCCTGCCATTGTAGCTGTTGCAGGGTTAGTTCCATGAGCTGAATCAGGAATTATAATTTTATCTCTTTGGAAATCTTTGTTGTTTTCATGATATGCTTTAAATAACATAATACCTGTTATTTCACCATGAGCTCCAGCTGCAGGTTGTAATGTGCAAGCATCCATACCTGAAGTTTCATTTAAAGCTTCTCCAAGTTCATACATTAATTGTAAAGCACCTTGAGCTCCACATTCAGGAATATTTGGATGAAGTGTTGCAAAATCCGGAAGAGCACACATAGCTTCATTGATTTTTGGATTGTATTTCATTGTACAAGATCCTAGTGGATAAAATCCTGTATCAACACCAAAGTTTTTATTTGAAAGATTTACAAAATGTCTAACAACTTCCGGTTCGGAAACTTCCGGTAAATCAATTTCGCCATCATTTAAAAGTTCAGCAGGAATCAGCTCTTTAATACATACATCTTCAACATCCAATTCTGGTAATTTATGACCAATTTTACCAGGTTTTGATAGTTCAAATATTAATTTATCGTATTTCATATTATGCTTCCTCCAATACCTTACATAGTTTGTCTATTTCTTCCTTAGTACGTTTTTCTGTAACTGCAAACATAATAACATTTTCTAATTCAGGATAGTACTTTCCAAGATCGAAACCACCGATTATTCCGTTTTCAAATAATTTTTTATTTAATTCGCAAACCGGTTTTTTAGCTTTTAATGCAAATTCTTTGTAGAAAGGAGCATCAAAAACTTTTTCGAATTTACCTGTTTCTAAAAGTTTCTTGTAAAGATAATGAGCTTTCTTTATACATTGTTTTGAAAGTTCTTTAAGACCTTCTTTACCTAAAAGATCCATATAAATTGCTGCAGTCAAAACATTAAGACCTTGGTTAGAACAGATATTTGAAGTAGCTTTCTCTCTCTTAATATGTTGTTCTCTGGCTGATAAAGTAAGAACCCAACATCTCTTTCCATCTCTGTCAACAGTTTGTCCAACTATTCTTCCCGGAATTTTTCTTAAAAATTCTTTATTCACAGCCATAAATCCTAAGTATGGTCCACCAAATGAAATAGGGATACCTAGTGGTTGAGCTTCACCTACAACTACGTCTACATTACAATCAGATGGTTTCTTTAAAGCTCCCAAAGAAGATGGATCAACAGAAACTACTGAGTAACATTTTTTGATGCTATGAGCAAGTTCTGAAATCTTAGTTACATCTTCAATATTACCGAAGAAGTTTGGATTTTGAACTAAAACAGCACCAATTTCGTCATTTAATTTTGCTTTTAAATCATCAATACAAGTTACACCATTGCAAGTTTTAACAACTTCCATTTCAATATGTTGAGCATGAAGGTAAGTTTTTAAAACTTCTCTTGACCAAGGTGCGATAGCTTCAGAAACTAAAACTTTTTTCTTCTTAGCATTATGTGCAGTCATAATTGCTGCTTCAGCTAAGCCAGTTCCTTGATCATAAAGTGATGCATTCGCATAATCCATTCCAGTTAGATTTGAAATCATAGTTTGGAATTCAAAAATATATTGTAAAGTTCCTTGACTGATTTCAGGTTGATATGGAGTATAAGAAGTTAAAAATTCACTTCTGCTAATAATTGTTGGAATAACAGCAGGAATATAATGATCATAAGCACCTGCACCTAAAAATGTTGGATATTCACTTGAAGATGCATTTTTACTTGCTAACTTAGTTAGATAGTTATAAACTTCCAACTCGCTTTTTGCTTTTGGAATATTTAATTCTCTCTTTAATTTTAATTCTTCAGGAATGTCTGAGAATAAATCTTCAACAGAATTAATACCAAGGCTATCTAACATATCTTTAACATCTTGTTCTGTTAGAGAAATATAAGGATACATATAGAATCTACCTCCTAATGATTTAATTATTTTTTAAGAAATTTCTTACTGATTAATACAGCAGGAACTCTTTTGTTTCTGATTTCAACTTGAACTTCGTTTCCTATTTCAGCTTGATCTGCATCAACAATTACATTTGCAATAGTTTTGCCCAATGTAGGTGACATATAACCAGTTGTAACAAATCCGATTTCTTTATCGCCTTTGAATACTTTTGCACCATGTCTTGCAATACCTTTACCAGTTAATTCAAGACCGATTAATTTTCTAGGAACGCCGGCTTCTTTAAGTTTAGTTAAAGCAGCCTTACCGATGAAATCAGCTTCTTGTTTTAATTTAACGAAATATCCAAGACCTGCTTCAAGTGGAGTAATAACGTCGTCCATTTCATTTCCATAAAGTGGAAGAGACGCTTCAAATCTTAGAGTATCTCTACAGCCTAAACCACAAGGAACAACTCCATCTTCCTTACCAATTTTAAGTATTTCATCCCATAATTTATTAATATCTTCACCTGAACCGTAAACTTCAAATCCGTCTTCACCTGTATAACCTGTACGTGAAACTAGGAATTTTCCACAATCTCCAAGTTCAACATTTTCTTTAAAAGTAAAGAATTTTATTTCATTTGCTAAATCAACATTTTTAGCTAATTTTTGTAATACTTTTTCAGCCTTAGGGCCTTGTAATGCAATTTGTGCAGTTTCTGATGAAATATTTTTAATTTCTACATCGTAGTTTCCTTTTTGTTTTAAGAACCAATCAAAGTCTTTATCTGTATTTGCAGCATTAACTACAATGTACATATCATCTTGACCTTTTCTATAAACTAGTAAATCATCAACAACTCCACCATTTTCATTACATAATAAAGAGTAAATAACTTGTCCGTCACCAATAGTTCCTAAATCATTAGTGATTAAATGATTTACATAGTCAAAAGCATCTTTACCTTTAACAGTAACTTCTCCCATATGTGAAACGTCGAATAAACCAGCGTTATTTCTAACAGCATGATGTTCAGGAGCTAATCCTTCATATTTAACAGGTAATAACCAACCTGCGTAATCAACAACTTCTCCTCCATATGAAACGTGTTTGTCGTACAATGGTGTTTTTTGTGCAGCCATATCAAATTCCTCCTTAAATTTAATAGAAATTAATTACCTCTAATAAGATAACCTACTTTCCTTAAGGTAATTATATTATAAAAAACAAAAAATACAATAGTCTTTTTCTAAAATTCTAAAAAGTTCTTTACTAAACTAAAACTATTATTCATATAATTAACAAAATAGGGCTATTTTAAAATAAAAACGTTTTAATTTTAACTTATAGATTAGTAATATACGAAAATTATACCCTAAATAATTACAAAATAATATAAAAATATAAAACTTTTTTTAAAAATATTTAAAATATTTTATCTACAAACTAAATATTGATAAGATTTACTATAACTATTGATAAAATAATAAAAAATTATTTTTAATATATTTAAAAATATAATTAAAATAAAATTTTTTTATAAAAATTTTTTAATTATACAAAGATTATGTTACAAAAGTTAAAATATACAGAAAAAATGACTTTTTGTCAAAAACTTTTTTTAGAAATTTATATCTTGTTAAAAATATTTTTTAAAAGTTTAATCAAATTTTTTTATCTAAAAACAAAATATCGTTATTCAAATATTTTTAAAATTTATATTTCGGGTATAAAATTTTTGTGATATAATTATAAAAGAATAATACAAATTATTATCGAGGAGGTTATTATGAAAAAATTGGACTTTTAGTAAATCCTATTGCCGGAATGGGTGGTAGAGTAGGACTTAAAGGAACTGATGGAGAAGGTATTTTAGAAAAAGCAATAGCACTTGGTGCTGTTCAAGAAGCTCCTGAAAAAGCTAAAAAGGCATTGAGGAAAGTTGTTGAGTTAAAAGACAAATTTAAAGTCTTTACTGCAAGTGGACTTATGGGAGAAGAAGAATGTAAAGAGCTTGGCTTAGATTATGAAATTGTTTATAATGCCTCTGAAAAATCATCAGTTACTGATTCAAGAGAACTTTTAAAATACTTTTTAGAAAATGGCATTGAATTGATTTTCTTTGTAGGTGGAGACGGAACAGCAAGAGATGTTTATTCAGTTATAGAAGATAAGATTCCGGTAATTGGAGTACCTGCGGGAGTAAAAATTCACTCACCTGTTTATGGAAACACTCCTGAACAAGCAGGAAGTCTTCTTTTTGAAGTTATAAATGGAGTGGAGCTTCCGGTAATTGAAAAAGATGTCGTTGATATTGACGAAGACGCTTTTAGGGATGATAGAGTAGAAGTTAGACTTTATGGTTATCTAAGAGTTCCTTTTGATCAAAGATATTTACAAAATAAAAAATCACAAACTCCTCAATCAGATAGCGACGCTCAAGTTTCAATTGCCTGTGATGTAATAGATGGTATGAAAGATGATATTTTCTATATAATTGGATCCGGAACAACTCCTATGTATATCATGAAAGAATTGGATTTACCTTATACTGTATTAGGTGTTGATATAATTAAAATAAAAAACTTGTAAAAAAAGATTGTAGTGAAAAAGATATACTTGAAGTAATTGGAGATGAAAGAGCTATTTTGATTGTAACTCCGATGGGTGGACAAGGTTATGTATTTGGACGTGGAAATCAACAATTAAGTGCAAATGTTTTAAGAAAAATCGACAAAAAAGATATTATAATAATTGCAACAAACGGGAAACTTGAGAGTATAACATCAGGTCATCTCGTAGCTTATACAATGGACGAAGAAATAGATAAGAAATTAAAAGGCTACTATAGGGTTAAAATTGGATATGAAAGAGAAAAAATGATGTTAGTAGATAATGAATAATAAATTAGGCGATAGAAATATCGTCTTTTTTTATATATTATCTAAACAATATGATTTTATAACTTAAGCATATTAATTTAATTAGTTATTGTTTTAAACTTTGTATAAAATTTCTATATATTTTTATTTAGTACTACCTTTTTGGGCTAAAGTATGTTATAATAATATTGTCTAAGGTTCCTGTTTAATTATACCTACATTTTTTATAAGGGATTACGGAGTTCTTACTTTGATGGCAGCCTTTTTTAAGGAAACCGTGAGATTTAAGACAGTTTGCCCACCTTCAATTGCGAAGGTCTATAAAATGACAGGAACCGAAAGACTTTTTAATAAGATAATAAATGATTAGGGGGTTTTTTATGAGCTTAGCAAAGTATATTGAACAAAGACGTTTAGAAAGAGAAAGAGAAGTTAGAAGAAAAATAAGAAAAGAAAAATTATCCAATGCTGCAAAGATTACAGTTGGAGCTGCTGTTGGTGCAGGAATTGGTATCTTATTTGCTCCTAAGTCAGGGAAAGAAACAAGAGAAGATATTGTTAAAGCAACTAAAGACGGTGTTGAATATGTAAGTGAAAATGTAAATAATGCTGTTAAAGTTGTTGCTGATAAAGCTAAAGAAGTTAAAGAAGCTGTTGAAGAAAAATATGATGATTTCACTAATAGAAATATGACTGAAATTTCTCCGGAAGTTGAAGAAATGGATATAACAGAATCAACAGAAGAATAGTGAGGGAAAAATGGTAACAATAGATTTAGATTTAACTTTAAGAGTTATTCTTTATTTAGTTGCAATAGTTTGCTTGTTAGCTTGTATTTGTTTCTTCACTAAGTTAATAAAATTTTTCGGAAGAATGAATACCATTTTGGAAAAGAGCGAAGAAAGTTTGGTTTCAGTTGCTGAAAAATTGCCAAGCCTGGTTGAAAATGCTGACAAAGCTGTCACTAATGCAAATGAAATTCTTGAAAAAACTGATGAAATTTTAGTTAATACAAAGGATGATGTAATTGACAGTGTTGAAAATGTAAGTTCAACACTTGAAAATGTAAGAGATATTACTGAGGATATTAATATATCTACAAGATTTGTTGCAGAACAAGTTGTGGATACTACAATGGATATTAGAGAAAATGTTGACATTGTCATCGATAAGGTTGACATGATTATGAATATTGTAGAAACTATAAGATCTTTTTTTAGAAAAAAATAATTTTTATAATATCGACTTTTTCTAATTTCTATTTTTTTATAAAGATGGGAGGACATCATGGGAGTTATAGGAAAATTGGAATTGTTAGAATCGTTGTATAAAATTGGAGAGGGCAAGGCTAATTATAAACTTCATAAAATGCTGATTTTAGCTTTTTTAGCTGGTATGTTTATTGCCTTGAGTGGACTTTCTTATATAGTTGTTAATACGGGAATGGCGAGTTTAAATGCCACTTATGGAAAATTTATCTCCGGAGTTTGTTTCTCTTTTGGGCTTTTTGCCGTAGTTGTTGCCGGTGCTGATTTATTTACAGGAAATGTTTTGATGTTAGCTCCTGCATTGGGAAAGAGGATTACATTTCTGAAGATGTTTAGAAATTGGGTATCTGTTTACTTATTTAATTTTGTCGGTGCGATTTTTGTGTCACTAATTATTTATTTTGCAAGTGTATTGTCGCCACAAATGCTAGAATTTTTGCATAAGATTACCGTTTCAAAAACTACAGAAAGTTTTATAGTACTTTTATTTAAAGGGATAGGATGTAATATTTTCGTTTGTTTGGGAGTTTGGATGTCTTATGCTTGTAAAGATGGAGTTTCAAAATTCTGCGCTTGTGCAATTTCCGTTATATTGTTCTTAATTTGCGGATTTGAGCACAGTGTTGCAAATATGTTCTATCTTTCACTATCCGTTATATTATCAGATATAGGTGTGGGAGCGGTTATATATGATTTAATCCCTGTTACAATAGGAAATATAATTGGTGGAAGTATAGTAGCTATTTGTTATTATTTCGCTTATAGAGATTAGGGGATGTATTAATGTTGGAGTTTCCAAAAATTTTAATGTAAAATTGACTTTGTATAATGAAGATTATTCATTTGGAAATGGATTATATAGATTACTCTTATTGATTGACGAATATAAATCAGTCAATAGAGCTTGTAAAGAAATGAAAATGGCATATTCCAAAGCCTATAAAATGATAATTCGTTCTGAAAAGGATTTGAATTGTAAACTTCTGGTTGGTAAAATCGGAGGAAAAGGTGGTGGAGGTTCAACACTAACTGAAGAGGCTAGAAAACTAATGTCATTTTATGAACAAATTAATAAAAAACAAAAGAATTTGTTGAAAAAGAAATAGCAAATTTTAAAAATGAAATTAATAAAGCGGAGAAGTAAAAACTCTCCGTTTTTTGTTAAAAATAAAATTTTACATTCAATTGATGAAAAATGTTGTGAAAATTTGGATAATTATGGGATTAAAATAAAAAATGGGTATATAATAAATGTAAAAATAAAAAAAAGGAGGTCTTTTAAGATGGATCATGTAAAAGGATTACAAAATGTTGTAGAAAACTCAAAAAATTTAGGTGGAGCTCTACCTAACGAAATGAAAGCTTTTAGCGATCTTTTTGGAGCAGTTTTTAAGGATGGAGCATTAACTGTAAAAGAAAAAGAATATATTGCACTTGGAATTGCAGTAGCTGTTCGTTGTGAAGGTTGTATTGAAGCTCATGTAAGAAATCTTATTAATCTAAAAGTTACAAGAGAAGAAATTGCCGGAATTATTTCCGTTGCGGTTCTTATGGGCGGAGGACCTTCAACTATTTATGGAGGAAAGGCATTAGAAGCATTTGACCAATTGTCTAAATAATGTAAATAATAAAAACAACTTTAAAAAGTAGTGAATTTTTTACTGCACCCCAAATTTTAATAGGAAATGGGTGCAGTTTTTATGTCTAAATTTATGATAAAGGATGATAATTAAATTTTAATACATAATATTTAGAAATAGTTGATTTCTAGAGAAAAAAACTCCTAATAATGTAGGAGTTTTTCTAAATTTAATAGTCAATATATTCTAAAATGCCATTTAGTTTTGCGATGGCAATACCATAGTTAGTAATTGGAATTTTCTGATTAATTGCCTGTTCAACACGACTCATTACATGCTTTTTGTTAAACATACAAGCACCACAATGAATAATTACATCGTAGTGACTTAAATCTTTTGGAAAGTCATTTCCGGAAACAATGTCGATTTTTAAATCCGGATGAATTTTTTTGCGTAATAATCTGGGCAATTTTACTCTTCCTATGTCTTCTTTAAGTGGTTTATGAGCACAGGCTTCTGCAATTAAAACTTTTGAGTTTTCATCCAAAGAATCCAATTTTTGTGAGCCACGAATAAATTCCTCAATATCTCCTTTGTACTTTGAAAAAAGAACAGAAAAAGAAGTCAATAAACTATTCTTTGGTTTTTTTGGAAATACTTTTGCAAATAATTGAGAATCCGTAATAATTAAGTTTGGAGCTTTTGTTAAAGCTTCAAGAGCTTGATCAAACTGTTCAAAACTTGTGGAAATTACAACGCATTTATTATCCAGTAAATCGCGAATTGTCTGCACCTGTGGTAAAATCAATCTCCCTTTTGGAGCTTGAATATCTTGAGGCATTACTAATAATACAGTATCAAGTGGTTTGACAAGATGAGCACAGATTGACTCTTCTTTTTCTAAGTCTTTACTTATATTTTGAAATTCTTTTAACAAGATGTCAAGATTTTCTTTATTCAATGCACTGACACAAATAGGCTTCTTTTTGAATTCATTTTCTATTTCAATTGTTATCTTTTTGCTATCAACAATATCTGATTTATTAATTACAAAAATAATTGGTATATTTTTTCTTCTAAATAATTAATCCATTCTCTCTCTTTTTCAAAGGAATTATCGCCAAATAATAATACGGCAATATCTGTCTGTTCAATAACTTGTTTTGTAAGTTCAATTCTTTCATTTCCAAGAATACTATCATCGTCAAATCCTGCTGTATCAATTAAAAGACAAGGACCTACCGGATGAATTTCAATTGCTTTTTTAACAGGATCTGTCGTTGTTCCCTTCTGTTCGGATACAAGAGATATAGTTTGATTTGCAATTGCATTGATAAGGGAAGATTTACCGACATTAGTTTTTCCAAAAAAGGCGATATGAATTCTATTTGCGTTTGGAGTTGTTTGCAATTTGTTTCCTCCTTATCTTAAAATCTAAAGTCACGAGAACCATGTTCCATTTGACGAATATAGTCTTCTGAACGTTTTTTAATCTTTGGATTAAGAATATTTTCCAATTCTCTTTTTACAAGTTGTTCTCCAAGTTTTTTGTTTGTGGAGATGCATAGTCAATAAGATACTCAGTCAAAGTCATAAGCGAATTAGGCTGACATACATTTCCAATTTGGCCTGATTTTGCAAGAGACATAAAGCGATCTCCGGTACGACCTGCTCTGTAACAAGCTGTACAGAAACTAGGAATATAACCTGATTCCATTAACCAATACATAATTTCATCAAGAGTACGTTTATCACTTGTATCAAATTGAGCGGAGCTTTCTTCTTCTAATTCTCTTTCGGCATATCCTCCAACACTTGTAAAGGATCCGCCACTTATTTGAGAAACACCGATTTCTAAAACATCTTTACGAGATTCGGCAGATTCTCTTGTTGAAATAATCATTCCAGTATATGGTGTAGAAATACGAATTAATGCAACAATTTTTTTAAATAGGGAATCGACAATTGCTTCCGGAAATTCATTGATGTCGATGTCATCTGCAGGACGAATACGGGGAACACTTATTGTATGAGGACCTACTCCAAATTTTGCCTCTAAATGTTCTGCATGCATAATCAATCCTACAAAATCATAGCGATATTTATAAAGCCCGAACAATACACCTATACCTACATCGTCAATATCTCCTTCCATTGCACGATCCATCGCCTCTGTATGATATGCATAATTATGTTTTGGACCTGTTGGATGAAGAGCTTCGTATGTATCTTTATGGTATGTTTCTTGAAATAGGATATAGGTACCGATTCCTGCTTGTTCAAGTTTTTTATAATTTTCAACAGAAGTAGCTGCAATATTTACATTGACACGACGTATTGCTCCATTTTTATGATGGATATTATAGATAGTATCAATACTTTCCAGAATGTACTCGATTGGGGAGTGAATAGGATCCTCTCCAGCTTCTAATGCAAGTCTTTTATGTCCCATATCCTGTAATGCAATTACTTCTTTTCTAATTTCTTCCTGTGTTAATTTTTTCGGCGAATATGTGTATTCTTTTTATGATAAGGGCAGTAAAGACAACCATTTACACAATAATTGGATAAATAAAGCGGTGCGAATAATACAATTCTTTTTCCGTATATACCTTCTTTTATTTCTTTTGCAAGTTCAAACATTTCAGAGAGAATTTGTTTATCCTCACATTCTAATAATAGTGCAGCTTCACGATGTGTAAGTCCTTGTCGTTTTTTCCTTTTTCCAACACTTTACGCATTAACTCTAAATTATTTTTGTTTTTTGTGCATATTCTATCGTATCTAAAATTTCTTGATTATTTATAAATTCTTCTGCATGACTGGATGCAGGATTATATTTTGCCATATTTATCCTCCTTTAGTCAGTATGAGCCTTGTTGTTATAATTAATTTTATGATTTAATTAAATTATTATGTACAATTATCTCGGTATTTTTTCAAGAGTTCGAATTGCTAACTCCAATTCTTTTCTTTCTTCTTCAATGTTTTTTACATTGATATCAGTTGGATAGATTTCATAAAGTTTTACATATTCAGGTGGGGTAACTTTTCGCATAATTACATTTGCACCACAGGAGAATAAATTATTATTTTCTTTACTATCCAATACACCAAGTGAAGTTGTTGCAGGTAAGTTTGCCTTCGGCAAGATGATTCTGGTAATGGCAACAGCTTTTTTTGTAAGTTCCGTACTACCGGCAGAATAATTATTTAGTTCCGTCTCCGGATGTGGAATAAAAGGACCAATTCCTGCCATATCACATTGCAAATCATAAAGAAGAAAAATATCCTTTGCGATTGTTTCCAAACTTTGAGTAGGTAGTCCAATCATAAAACCGCCACCGCTTTCATATCCGAGTTTTTTGAGATTTCTCAGACATTCTGTACGATTTACAAGAGTTCCACAAGGGTGAAGTCTATCATAGAGCAAGTCATCTGCCGTTTCGTGTTTTAGTAAATATCTATCCGCTCTGCACTCTTTTAAATATGTAAGTTCTTCAAAAGTTTTTTCTCCACAGCTTAATGTAATAAACATATCCACTTGTTTCTTTATTTCCTTTATGATAAATCCCAATTTTTCTACTGTAAAATACGAATCTTCTCCCGATTGAAGTACAGCGGTTAAATATCCCGCTTTTCTTGCTTCTATAGCTGTATGTATTATCTCTTTTTCTGTCATTCGATAACGCTTGGCAGAAGAATTGGTAGAATTTAATCCACAGTATTTACATTTTCTTTTGCAGTAATTTGAAAATTCTACAATAGCTCTAATATCAATATATTTTCCGTGATTAAGATAATTTATTTTATCTGCATATTCAAACACCGAAGAAAAATCATCTAATTCAAGTAGGGATAGAATATTCTTTACAGAAATATCATCTAGGAGTTTTTGAATTTTCGGATGTATATTCAATGAATTACTCCTTTGATTTTGTATAGGATGTTTTTACATTAACACCCTCTAACATTCCCAATTTTCCGGATAAGCTGTTAATAACATTTGTAGGTGCATCGATGATAATGCTTATTAGAGAAACACCTCTTGTCTTGTAGGGAATTCCCATTATACTTACAATATAAGAACCATATTCGTGCAAAATATCATTAATAGTATTTGCTTTTGTTAGGTCTTCTACAATAATTCCGATTAAAGCTAAGCGATTTTCTTGCATTTTTACCTCCTTTATTCCATAAAAAACCGTATGAAAGAAGATATTCTCTAAATTCATACGGTATCGTGTTTTTTTGAAATTGTTCTAAAAATTATAGCAATACAAAATAAGCTTGTGTTAATTTATATAAATAAAAAACACCGCCTTGATATTATGGATTAAATCCATTTTATTGAGTATGATATGTAATATGTAAAGTAGAATATCTTTCTTTCAGAAAAAAATTAAAATCTTAATCTTTCAGTTAGACATTTTTTATGTTTATATTACATTCTAGTATAACATAATAAATTAAGACTTATATAAAAAAAGTTCAGTAACTAAATTTAATTACTGAACTTTTAAAATTATTTTTTGCTAAGATTTTTAAGACCGAATTCATAACCTGTTTTAGTGTCTAAAATGACATTATCATTGATAATTTCAAGTCTTTGTTCTTCTAAATTTTCTGCTCTTATATATCTTTTATCTCCAATTTTTACAATACTTGGATAGTCATAAAATCCACCATAAATTTTTGGACCTTCTCCTTTATATTCAAATTCCTCATTCATAGGTAATTCAAAGCTTATGAAAGAATAATCTTCTGTCTTCTTAACTATTTCAACAGTTCCGCCCTTAGGTCCTTCATATACATTACCATAATACTTTTCCATTTCTTTATCCGGAACTCTATCATAATGAGTAAATTCGAATCCAGTATAGTTATCTACAATTACATTCTCTGAAACTATTTCAAATCTATCATCTGGTAAGCCTTCGGCAGTTAAAAATTCTTTACCACCTTTTCTTACTACTTTAGGATAATCAAAATCTCCACCTGATATACGTTCTGCTACATTATCTTTAAAAACTGCATTTTCAGATAATCTAAAGGATAAAACGGAATATAATTTACTCTTTTTAATTACAGTAATTCCTGAATCAACAGCTCCATATCTTTTCCCATAAAGTTGATCTACTTTATTGCTCTTTGAAGCACAAGACGATAACAACAAAGTTGATACCAAAAACATGAACAAAATTTTTATTTTTTCATAAAATCACTCCTTTTTACTTTTTAAAATAATTATAGTTACAGAAAATCTATAAAATACAACTATATTTGTTCTATCCATATTAGCAATCTATATAATAAGATTTTAATATAATTTTTAACCAAATCAACATATTCGCTATACACTATAAATATATCACTTTACTCAAATTAAGTCAAGTATTTTATGAAAAAAACACTTTTTATCATATTTTATTTTGTTGAAAAATAATATTTTATGTTAAAATATTATGGTAATTTTTACAAAGAATTAAATTTAGAAGAAAAGTGTTTTGCTTGGCACCCACTTTAAAAATCAAGTGCTGGGGCACATTTGCCCTTTTTTTGTTGAACAAAGCACTCCAAAAAAGGAGGAAATATGAACGTTAAAAAAATTACAAGACAGGGAATGGTAGCGGCAATTTATGTTGTATTGACTATTCTTTCAGAAACTTTTGGATTGGGCTATGGAAGTTTACAATTTAGACTTTCAGAAACTTTAGCAATTTTACCATTTTTTAATCCGGAATACACAATTGGTGTAACATTAGGTTGCTTTTTAGCAAATATCGCTAGTACAGTAGGAATTATTGATATGGTGGTTGGAACTTTGGCAACTTTTGTAGTTGCATTGATTATGACTAAAATTAAAAACTTCTACATAGCTTGTTTAGTACCAGTTTTAGTAGGTATGCTTCCAATAGCATTGGAAATATATTTTATGATGCCAAATCCTGTAGGTTTTTGGGCTATATTAGGAGAACTTATGCTTTCTGAAGCCTTAGTTATCTATGCGGTAGGAGTCCCTGTTTTTTATATTTTATGTAAAAACAAAGCTTTTACAAAAGCTCTTGAGTTTAAAAGAGATATAAAATAAATGTAAAAATTGGTGTGGTTATTCATACCAATTTTTTTGTTGCTTTTTAGATAATCAAATAATAAATAAAATATTTACACCCCTTTTCAAATTTATTAAAATGTGGTAAACTTTGACTATAATTTTATTTTAAGAAGGAGAAATATTATGTGGTTATTAGATATAATCAAAGTTATAATTTTAGGTATTGTTGAAGGAATTACCGAATGGCTACCTGTTAGCAGTACAGGTCATATGATTTTGGTTGATGAATTTTTAAAATTAAATCAGTCTGCTGAATTTAAAGAGATGTTTTTAGTTGTTATTCAACTTGGAGCTATCCTTGCGGTTGTAATTATGTTTTTTAACAAGTTAAATCCTTTTTCGAAAAGGAAGACTAAGGAACAACAAAAAGATACGATTAATATGTGGTTAAAAGTTATTGTCGGAGTCATTCCTGCAGGAGTTTTGGGAGTGCTTTTTGATAAGACTTTGGAAAAATATTTTTATAATTTTCCAACAGTTGCATTTACCTTAGTTTTATATGGTATTTTATTTATAGTTGTTGAAAATAATCCGAAATTTAAAAAACAAAATATAAAAAGATTTGAAGATTTAAGTTACACATTGGCTTTTTATGTAGGATGTTTTCAAGTTTTAAGTTTAATTCCGGGGACTTCTAGATCTGGAGCTACTATAATTGGAGCTTTAATTCTTGGACTTTCAAGAAGTTTAGCGGCAGAATTTTCATTCTTTATGTCAATTCCAGTTATGTTTGGTGCAAGTTTATTAAAACTTAGAAAATTTGGCTTTGCATTTAGCTTTTTCCAATTTTTCATTTTAATACTTGGAATGCTTGTGGCATTTGTAGTTTCCGTTATGGCAATTAAAATGTTGATGAGATATATTAAAAAACACGACTTCAAAGTTTTCGGATATTACAGAATCGTTCTTGGTGTAATTTTAATTTTATATTATATTTTACATTAAAAATATCTTTAAATAAAAAATTAAAAAGTTAAATAGAAAAATTAATCTATTTGACTTTTTTTGTTATATTTGATAAACTGAATTAACATAATAAAGGAGATGATATCTATGAAAAAAAGATTTCTAATTATGGCTCTTACAATCTGTCTTTGTACTACTTTTGTTTCTTGCAAGAAAAGACCGATACCGGAAGAAAAACCAAAAGATAATACTCAAATAGATGCTAAAGAGAAAAAGATTAAAGAAAACATTGAAGAGGACGAAAAAGATAAAAAGCCTGATGAAAATAAAGATGAAAAAAAAGAAAAAGGTTTGAAATTTACAGTTAAGGATACTGGAGGAAATGGGGTTAAAAAAGTTTCAGAGAAAAATTCTAAAGTGCCATTTGATATCTATACTGTTGGTATGGAATTTACAATAGAATTAGATGGTACTTCATACAATATTAAAGATGCTATCTCAAAAGGAATTTTGGATGAAGATAAATTAATTCAAAAGCTAAAAAATGATAGGGAAAATGGAAACTCTACTAGTGAA
The DNA here is from genome assembly GCA_000223315.2 of Parvimonas sp. oral taxon 393 str. F0440. Classification (GTDB taxonomy): domain Bacteria; phylum Bacillota; class Clostridia; order Tissierellales; family Peptoniphilaceae; genus Parvimonas. The sequence continues at coordinate 156,278 of AFUS01000004.1, forward strand.
ATGTATAAAGATGGTGGTACTATAATATATAGATATAAAGATTATTCTATTGTAAAATACAATTCAATTGATGGTGATGAAGATATGTATATCACTAGAGAAAAAGATTTAGATTCTTTGGATAAAATATTAAATAAAAACTAGGATAAAAAGGTCAACAACTGAGAATTGTTGACTTTTTTTAATAAATTTTTAAAAGTAAAGAAAATTAAAAAAGGAAGTGAGCTTAATGTGTAAAGAATGTTATGTAAATCAAAGTAGGATGACACCACTATTAAATCCGATAGATTGTTTGGAAAATCATACTCAATATATCTGTGGAACTTGTGGAAGATGTATTTGTATTGAATACGATAAAAAGAGAGGATTACAACGTTGGAATTTTCCTTTTAAATCTTTGGAAATTGCAAAATTATATTTGAGAACAGCTGATTATACGACAAAAAACCATGTGGTATTTATGAGATTTTAAGTGAAAATGGAAGACTTTCTTATAAGATTTTTGAAGATGAAAAGTGTTTAAAAGATTATTTAAAAAGAAATAAAGGAAAAATTTGCGAAAAAATGAAACCTGTTTTTATTGTTGAAGAATACCAAGAATATGAAAATACACAGGTTAGAAAATTAACTCCTGATGAAGTAGAAAAATATATGTCGGAGAGATAAAAAAATCGCAGGTGATAACCTGCGATTTTATTTAAAAACATTTTTTATTACTTAATCAGCTATTATTAAACCGTAATTTCCATCTTTTCTCTTATATAATACATTTGTTTTATAATCTTTTGCATTCTTGAAAATGAAAAAGTCATGGTTTAAAAGTTCTATTTGTAAAATAGCTTCTTCTTCAGACATCGTAGCTACATCGAATTTTTTAACTCTAACAATTTTTGATTCTTCTTCTTCCAAAGGTTCAGCAATTTTTTCAAATCTTATAGTTTCTAAAGCTTGATATTTCTTTTGTAGTTTAGTTTTGTTTTTTCTTATTTGTCTTTCAAGATTATCCAAAACGATGTCTATTGAAGTATACATATCGTTTGTGCTTTCTTCTGCTCTAAGTATTGTGCTATTTGGTAAATAAATTGTAGCTTCAAAAATCTTATCGTTTTTAACTGCACTGTAAGTAACTTTACCTTCAATGTCTTTAGAGAAAAATTTATCCAATTTTTCAAACTTTTTAGCAGTGATTTCTTTTAAAGCATTTGTAACTTCAATGTTTTTACCTATAAATTGTAATTTCATACCAATACCTCCCTAACATTTTTTATATTTGCATTAAAAATGCAAATATAATGTTACTTATATTATACCATATTTTTCCGTTAAATACCTAAATTGAAACTAAAATTTTTATTTTTATATTATTTTATGTTATACTTAATTAGTATTTATTTTAAAAGGAGATATTATGAAAAGAGATACTGTACTTATAACCGGCTCATCAAGGGGCATTGGTTCTGCAATTGCAAAGGCTTTGGCAAAAGAAAATTATAATATAGTTATAAATTATAAAGAAAACGAAATAGAGGCAAAAAAAGTTTTTGAAGAAATAAAAACATATAATTCGAATGTCTTAATGATACAAGCGGATATAAGAAAGACTACCGAAGTTGAAAATATGTTTAATGAAATAGAAAAAAATTTTGGAAATGTAGATATTCTAATAAATAATGCAGGGATTGCAAGTGTGAGATTTTTTCAGGATATTACAGAAGAGGAATGGGAAGATATTTTTAATGTAAATGTGCATGGATCATATCGTTGCATAAAAAGGGCGATTCCTTCAATGATTAATAATAAATATGGGAAAATAATTGGAATAAGTTCAATATGGGGAGTTACAGGGGGAGCACTTGAGGCACATTATTCAGCTACTAAAGGAGCGATTATTTCTATGAATAAGGCTCTTGCAAAGGAGTTAGGGTATTCCGGTATAACTGTAAATACAGTTGCACCCGGTGGAGTTGATACTGATATGTTAAAGGATGTTCCAAAGGAAAGTATTGAGGCTTATTGCTCTGAATTTCCTTTACAAAGACTTGCAAAACCTGAAGAGATTGCAGATGTGGTAAAATTTTTGATTTCCAAAGAAGCCTCTTATATAACAGGACATGTTTTAAATGTAAATGGGGGAGCTTTTATTTAAAAAATACTGAAAAAAACATAAAAAAGCTATTTACAAAAGTTTAAAAAAGTTGTATAATCTATGCGTGGCTATAAATTATCGCGGCAAATAATTTATGGGGAGTATGAAAATATGGCAAAAATGATGGGACCTAGATTTAAACAATCAAGAAGACTAGGCTTAAATGTATGCGGACACCCAAAAGCTAACAAAAGAATGGGTAAAGGTCTTGCAAGAAACGACAAAAAATTAACAGAATATGGTTTACAATTACTTGAAAAGCAAAGATTAAGAGCTTACTATGGAGTAATGGAAAAACAATTCAGAACTTATGTAGAAAAAGCACTTAGACAAAAAGAACATATAACAGGGGATGCTCTTGTTATGATGTTAGAAACAAGATTAGATAACCTTGTTTACAGAATGGGATTTGCTTCTTCAATCAGACAAGCTAGACAAATGGTAGTTCATGGACATATGCTTGTTAATGGTAAAAAAGTTGATATACCTTCATACGAAGTACAAGTTGGAGATGAAATCACTTTAAGAGAAAAATCACAAAAAGTTGAAATGTTCAAAGAAAACTTTGAATCTACATTCTTAGGAGTTGTTCCTTACATCGAAAAGAAAGAAGGATTAAAAGCAACTTTATTAAGAATGCCTGAAAGAAGCGAAGTTCCTATTGAAATTCAAGACTCATTAGTAGTAGAATTCTACTCAAGATTAATTTAACAAAACAAAGCACGAATCATCGTGCTTTTTTGTGTTTTTTAACAAATATAGTATGAAATGTAAATTTCTCTGTTGCGTTTTATAATTGATTCCTCTTTTTAGTTTAGATTCTATCAGAAAGGATAAAGGTGAAATATATGTCAAAAAAAGATTCAGAATTTCAAGTAAAAATTATGTCTTTTCTGTTTCGAGGAAAAGAAATATTTAAACCTTTAAATACGGGTTTTATTGATGAAAGAGTAAGCTGTATTAGAGAATATGTAGCTAATATTTACTTTTATACAAAAGATGGTTATACTATTATGATTGATGCGGGATATAATTATGATAGACTTGAGGAAAAGATGAGTTGGCTTAATATCAGTCCGAAAGATATAAAAGAGATTTTAATTACTCATCAAGATACAGATCATGTAGGAGCCATTGAAAGAGGCAGTGATGAATTATTTAGCAAATCAACAATATATATTGGAAGAATTGAAAACGAGTATTTAGAAGGCCGTAAAAGGCGTAAAGTGTTTTGGGGTTTACATAAATTACCTCAAGTGAATATTGATAATAAAAAAGTTTTGATTGATGATGGAGAAGTGTTTTACATTGGAAATATTAAAATAGAAGCAATTCTTGTTCCCGGTCATACTTGGGGACATCTTGTATATCTAATTGATGATACTTATTTATTTACCGGAGATACAATTTGGTTTGGTGCAGACGGCGGTTACGCGTTTTTAAATAATCTTGCAGAAGATAGAAAGTTGCAAATAAAATCGCTTAAAAGATTGGAAGAAATTCTTAGAAAAAGAAATCTTAAGTTAAAAATTATTACAGGGCATACAGGCTGGACTGATGATATAGACTTTGCTTTTGCTCATACAGATGAAATTTGTAATTCATTAAGGAGAAAACCGAAAGTTCATGACCCTAAAGCACCCTATGACGGCTTTGATGAAAGTTGTGATACAGAAGAAAATGCAAGAAATGTATTGCTTGAAAAATGCTAAAATTTAAAAATTTTTATAGAAAAGGTGATGTTATATTTTGAACATCACCTTTTTTTAAATACTATTAGATTTTATTTCTTTTTAATAAATAATGCTATTACAAATGCTATAAAACTTGGAATTATCCAGTTAAAACCTATATCACTTAATGGTAAAATAGTTATAAATTTTAAAATTCCCAATTGTTCATAAAGCACTTGAATAAAACTTATTGTAACTGCTGTAAAAGCAGGTAATTTAAAGATTAAATCATTTTTAATTTTATCTTTAAAGAATGCAAGTATAATTAAAACTATTGTTGGTGGATAAACAACGGCAAGTATTGGAGCACCGATTTTTACTATTCCACTAACTCCGATTATTGCAGCTGCAGTTCCAAATATACAAATACAAAGTATAAAAGTAGAATATTTAATTTTTCCTTTTGTAATATTTACCAAATATTCTCCTGATGCTGATGTAAGTCCTATTGAAGTTGTTAAACAAGCAAGGAATGATGCTAAACCTAAAGCAATTTTTCCGGCATTTCCTAAAAGATTTTGTGTTACATTTACAATTATTTGAGATTGTTCAACATCTAGTCCATATTTTGCAGAAACAGTTGCTCCAAGATATGTAAGACCGCCATAGATTAATCCTAAAGTAGTACAAGCGATAAGACCTGATTTAAACAACATTTTTACTTGTTGTTTTGGTTCGCTGTAACCTTTATTTTTTAATGTCAATAATAAAACTGATCCTACTGCTAAAGATACAAAACAGTCCATTGTTTGATAACCGTCAATTAATCCTTTTCCTAATACACTATTTATTTTAGCGGTTTCTGCAGGAGCTCCAAGTGGAGAAATTATTCCTTTAACAATTATTACAACTAATGCAAGAATTAAAAAAGGAGTTAAAAATTTTCCGATAATATCTACAACCTTTGATGGTCTTACAGTTAAAAAGTAAGTTAGCGAATAGAATATTATAGCTACTGCTGTTATAGTAAAAGTATTATGAAATCCCAATATAGGTTTGATTCCCATTTCATAAGCTGTTGCACCCGTTCTTGGAATTACAAGAAGCGGTCCAACACACATAATAACCATAAAACTCAAAACTAAAGCAGGTTTCTTTCCTATAGGACTAAAAAATTTCATTATATCACATTCATAATATGTAACAGCCATTAGAGCTACAAGTGCAAGACCAACAGCAGTAACTGTAAAGCCTAAAAATGTGATAAACCAAGAGCTACCTGAAAGAACTCCCAAATATGGGGGAAAAATCAAATTTCCTGCTCCAAAAAACATTGCAAAAAGTGCAAAACCAAATGTTAACATATCAATTATGCTATTCTTTTTGTTCATTACATTCCCTCTCCTTAAAAATAAAAAAATCAAAATATCAAAACTAAGAAAAATTGTATTTTGTCTAAACATATTTTACAAGAAATTCATAAAAAACTCAATAGTAAAAACGGTTTTTTACAAATAATTTTTATTTATATTATATATCTTTTATAAAATTTAAAGAAAATTATTATATTTTATAGCATAACAGTTTAATACAATATCACTAGACAAACAAAAAAGTATGGTATAATTAAATTGGTAGGGATGTTTTATGTAAATAATTTTGTAGGAGGATTATTATGAAAATAAAAAGATTAATAATATTAAGCCTTTTCTCAATATTTGCCTTATGTTCTTTTAGTATAAATAAATCCGTAGCTAAAGATATTCAAACTGAAATTCAAGATAAAGAGAAGATATTTTCTAAAGAAGTGGATTTTGCTTCTGATGCCATTTACAAATTTTATAGAAATCAAGATTTGGGTGAAAAGAATAATTTAGAGATCTATTTTTCAAAAGACGTCCTAAAACTTATGAATTATAAAATTAAGTATAATGATTTAAAGAATAAAGAATTGGATAATTATTACTATAGATATGAAGTTATAGTAAAACCTGTAGATGTTGAAAAGTGGAAGCAAGAGGGAAATTTTTATAATTTTAATTTGCAAGTTATAACTGAATTTGTTTATTCTAAATCTGATGAAATTAGCGGAAATTCTGTAGTACTTGAGCTTACTGTTACCAGAGATAAAAAAGATAATTTAAAAATTACAAGATGCTATCAAAGCATTCATTCCGAAGTTGATGAAGCAAAATTTTATGATATGCTTTCCAAAAACGAAGATGTTGACAAATGGCTTGATGAAAATTTTGAAAAAGCAAAGGAGTATATAAAAAAATCAAGAAATAGTTGGGAAGCGGATTTTTATAGAATTATAGCTATTTGTGATTAATAAAGATTTAATTTGTAATAAATTTTTAAGGTAAATTTAAGATATTTGTATTAAAATCGGGATTAAGATGATTCATTATCATTTTATCTCGATTTTTTGATAATTTAATTAATATTTTTTATTAATTTGATGAAAAAATTTTAAAATATGGTAGAATAGATATTGTGGGAGAAAACATTTTAGGAGGTATGATATGAAAAGAAATGAAGTAGATAAAAATTAACTTGGGATTTGACTGATCTTTTTAAAACAGAAGAAGATTATAAAAATGCCCTTAAAGAAATAGTAGAAAAAACAGATGAGCTTGTAAAAATTTACGAAGGAAAACTTGATTGCTACTGTACTATAAATAGCTGTTTGGAAGATTTAAAACCTATTTATGTATTGATTGATTTAACTGCTAACTATGCAAGTTTGGACTATGAAACAGATTTAGGTGGTAAAGAACAGTTTGAAAGAATTGTAGATTTTGAGAATACCATTGCTCCGGTTAATGCCAAACTTAGCTTTGTAGAAACTGAAATTTTAGCAAATGATAAGAGAATTATAGAAAAGGCTATGAAAGAAAATTCTGAAAATAGAAGATTTTTAGAAAAACTTTTAGACAGAAAAGATCATACTTTATCAAAAGAAGTTGAAAGCACACTTTCAGCTTTATCAGGAAGTTTTGAAACCCCTTATAGAGTATATCAACAATCAAAAATGCAAGACTTATCTTTTGAAGATGTTGAAGTAAATGGTGTAAAAACTCCAATGACTTACAATATTTTTGAAGGATGTTTTGAAGTTAGTTCAAATACTGAATTTAGAAGAGATGCTTTTAAGAAATTCTACAAGACTTTAGAAAAATACGAAAATACGTTTGCAAGTGCATATTATAGCAATGTTCAACAAGATAAGGCAATGTCTAAAGTTAGAAAATACGACAGTGTTTTTGATTATTTACTAGCTTCACAAGAAGTTACAATGGATATGTATAATAGACAATGTGATGTTATTATGGAAAAACTTGCACCACATATTAGAAAATATGCAAGACTTTTAAAGAGAGTAAATAAATTAGATAAAATGACTTTTTCAGATATGAAAATGCCTTTAGATTCTGAATTCCAAAAAGTTTACAGTATTGATGAATGTAAAAATATGGTAATTGATGGATTATCAGTTTTAGGAAATGATTATAAAGCTTATTTGGAAAGAGCTTTCGATAATAGGTATATTGACTATGTGGATAATGAAGGAAAGGCCTCAGGTGCTTTCTGTGCAAGTCCATATAAAGTGCATCCTTATGTACTTTTAACTTGGTCAGGAAATATGTCCGACATTCTTACAGTTGCTCATGAACTTGGACATGGTGGACATTTCTCACTTTGTCACCAAAATCAAAATATTTTAAATGTTGATTGTTCAACTTATTTTGTAGAAGCACCATCAACAACAAATGAATTGATTATGGCTCATTATTTACTTGAAAATGCAAAGACTGATAGGGAAAGAAGATGGATTATTTCAGAAATAATTTCAAAAACATATTATCATAATTTCGTAACACATTTCTTAGAAGCATATTATCAAAGAGAAGTTTATAAAATTATAGATAAAGGCGGAGCTGTTGACGCTGAAACTTTAAATACAATCTTTAAAGAAACTATGGAAAAATTCTTTGGTGAAGATGTTGAACTTGCAGATGGAGTTGAAAGAACGTGGATGAGACAACCTCATTACTACATGGGACTTTATTCATATACTTACAGTGCAGGTTTAACAATCGGAACACAAATGTGTCTAAATATTTTAAAGGATAATTCAAAGGCTGCACAATGGATTGAAGTTCTAAAAGCCGGTGGAAGTAAAAATCCGGTAGATCTTGCAAAAATGGCAGATGTTGATGTTACAACAGATGCACCGCTTCTTAATACAATTGAGTATATCGGAAGTTTAATTGACGAAATGGAAAGATTAACTGATAAGATAGAACAAGAATAATTTACAAAAGATACTGATTTTATTCAGTATCTTTTTTTGCACAAAAATAGGAGCTTAAAGCTCCTTAAATACTTATATAAGAAAATTCATATATAAAAATGTTGTAAGTATTGATGCAAAAACAGTAAGTACCATATTTCTAGTTATATACGAAACTACTGAAGCAACTGCAATTGTAACCGTAAACATTAATTTGTTGGCTGACTCTGCAACCAAGACTTCTCTTAAAATTAGTACCGACATGGAAGTATAGGGTACAATTTTAAAGAAAGTCATTAGTTTCTTATTAAAAGTTTTTCCTTTAAGAAAGAATAGTGGAAGAACTTTTGGAATTATTGTTACAGCTGCGGCGATTAATGTGCCTACGATATAATAGTAATATTTGTCCATAATTTCTCCTTATTCTTTTATTTCTTCTTTATCTTCTAAAGTTTCATCTCCAATTAAGAATATACCTACTATTGAAGAAAGTATTATTGAAAAAACTATATCCCAACCTAGAGGAAACATTTTTGTATAATAGATAATAGAGTATATTATTGCTGTCACGATGACAACTCTTACAGTTACTAAATGTTTTTTACATTCGGTACTAATAGTGCTACGAAAAGTCCAAGAAGACCGACACTGAAAGCAACCTTTAAATTTTGTGGTAAAAAATCTCCCAAAAAGTAACCCACTATTGTGAAAATTCCCCAAATAAAATAAGGTGGAATTTGCACACCAAGTGTAAAAGCTGTGTTTACTTTGTCTTTATTAAATGAAAGTATAGAAAAACTTTCATCTGTTAGTAACCATCCTACAATAGGGAACGCTTTATGATTTACCTTATCTACTGTTGCTCCAAGAGTAGCAGACATAAGGAATAGTCTTGTGTTTAATAAAAATACGGAAACTGCAATTCCGAAAAGCGGAACACTTGATGTCAAAAAACCTACCAACATAAATTGGGCAGCACCCGAATATAAAACAAAAGAACTTAAAAAAGCATGTAACAAACCTAGTGAATTAGTATTACATAGAATTCCCAAAGTAATTGCTGATGGGATATAACCTATCCATATAGGTATTGAATGTCGAACACCTGAAATAAAATTGTTCTTTGTCGATTTCATATTTTCCCCCATAAACATTAGAAACCTAATATTCTATCTCTCTTCTGTCCTCTAATGCCTTTAAAAATGTTAATTCATCATAATTGTCTATGCTTCTACCTATAGGAATTCCATTAGCAATCTTTGAAATTTTTAAGTTTTTGAAATTTTTTAGTAAATCTACAATATAAATTTCAGTTAATTCGCCGTCAATTGTTTGACTTATAGCGAAAATAACTTCCTTTACATTATCTTTTTCAATTCTATCTAAAAGTGAATCTACATTTAAGTCGTCTAAAGTTATTCCTTCTCTTGGAGTAACAAGACCATTTAAAATATGATAAGTTCCTTTATATACTTTAGTTTTTTCAAGGCTTATTACACCTTGCATATCTTCTACAATAGTAATAATTGACTTATCTCTCTTTTCATCAGCACAAATATTGCAGATTTCATCTTCTGTTAAATTTCCACAAATTTTACAATGATGAGTATTCTTTTTCATATTAATAAGACTTTTTGCAAATCCAATAGTAAAATCATCATCCATTTCTAAAATTTTCAAAGCCATTTTAGTTGCAGATTTTCTTCCGATAGATGGAAGTTTTGACAAATAGTGAATAACTTCATCTATAGATTTAGTATAATTATTCATTTTTATAATCCCGGAATATTAATTCCGCCTGTTATTTTATTAATTTCTGAATCGTGTTTTTCTTGAGCTTTTCTATTAGCTTCATTTATAGCTGTCATAATTAAATCTTGTAACATTTCTATATCATCAGGATCAACAACTTCAGGATCAAGTTTGATACTTAAAACTTCTTTTTTTCCATTAACAGTTACTTCAACTGCTCCACCACCTGATGTTGCAGAAACTTCTTCTTCATCTAAAAGTTTTTGCGTATTTTCAAGTTCTCTTTGCATTTTTTGCATTTGTTTCATCATATTGCCCATATTCATGCCACCGCCGAATTTAGGGAAACCGCCTTTAGCCATAATTACCTCCTAAAAAAAATTAAATAATCAAATTATTTAATCTCAAATTTGTTTTTAATAAAATTTTTTTGTTAATCAAATAACATAAAACTTCAAAATTTATACTTTATAATAGCATTTTTTTAAGGATAAATCAATAATTTACAATAATAAGATAAAGTATATATAATTTTGTAAAGACTAAAAAAAGCAATATCGGATTAAATCCGATACTGCCTTTAAACTAAATTTATTTTTACTTGGATCTACAATATATGCTGTGAAAGTTATCAAATCTGCCTTGCTGTTTTCGTCATGGTCTTCTATAATGATATAGAAAGGTCTATCCATTTTAATATCAATATTTTTGTTTTCCACAGGCATACTTGTCTCTTTAACATCTATTTTTGTTACTGCTTTTGCTTTTGCACCTTTTTCATTAATTTTTAATGTAGAAGTTTGTTTAGCCTTACAAACTTTAACATTCATATCAGGCAATAATTTTTCTATTTTGAATTCATTTAGCAATTTGCCAAGTCCAATCTTTGGAAATAGATTCATAAAATCAACCTGTGATTTAATATCTATTTTTGGCAAATAGAAATTTACTTCATATCTTTCCTTATTTTCTTTAAAAGTATTTATAAGATCTTGTAATTGTTCTGCAGAAAAATTATGTTCTTCTTTAGGCTTTATAAAATAAATATTTGAATCATTTGACCTAATAGAAAATATTTCCATTACATCATTAGATATAGCTGTTACATTTTCAAAATGATTATACATTGTATCAACTTGTATTTTTGTGCCGTCAGATTTTGTAAAATCTCTTTTTTCAGTCTTTTTTTCGTCAAATGGTTGTTTCCATTTTACCTCGTAATTAATTGTGTCGATAAAACTGGCTACAACATCATCAGATATTTTTCTTTATCCAAAATTTCATCTAAGTTGGATTTTTGAAATTTTTGATAAACTTTAGTTCCTTCTTCTGCTGATTTAACTGTTTTAATATTGTCATAATTAAGATTTTTAGTTTCACCTTTGATATTTTGTAAGTTTATTAAAATCAAATTTGCCAACTTAGTATTTTTAAATTTTAAATTTTGAAGATGTGATTGATCGTAAAATTTAAAAAGTGGTAAATTTTCTCTGTCATCAGTACAAAGAGAGATTAAATCTAAACATCTTTGTATTGAAATAGGGGATAGAACTAAATTATCGTCAGTTTTTTGTTTTTAATAAAGCTGTAAAAATATCCATATTTACTTTATTTGTCTGCTTTGTCTGTGATGCATCAAATACCAGTTTTTCTCTGTTTTCAGGAAATAATTTCTCCGCCTTAGTGCAAGATACAAAAGAAATTGAAATGAACATCAAAAAAATTGTTTTTAATAGTTTTTTCATAGCATACCTCCATTCTAGACAATATAATAGGCTAAAAATCAACAACAGTCTGAACTAATCTATAAAATTTGCATAAACAGTCAAAGAATTTTGAACCGGCATATTAACCTTTGTAAAAAATTCATTTAAAACAACAGTTTCCTTTAAAATGAAAGAATTATTTTCATCTAATTTATAACTTCCAAACTTAAATAAATATTCTTTACAGTCAATATGTAAGAAATTTTCTTTTGGAAAATAGTAAATTTCTTTTACACTCTCATCAAAAAGTTTGGATACTGTTTTTTTGAAAATGGTTGTTTTTAAAACATCCTTAAAAGATGTTAAATCTATCTTTTCGTAAATATCTTCATTAGGTTGCTCTATATCTTCAATTTTGTCTTTATTAGCAACAGCTACAACATTTTCATCATTTTCAATATCTTCTGATTCTATTGGATTTTCAATATATTTATAATGTTCTAAATCTTCTGTATTTTGAACAGCTTCAACAACTTCTTCCTCAACTTCTTTTGTAGAATCAACTTTTTCTACAATATCAACTTTTAAATTTCCGCTCTTTATAATTTCTTCAAGACTTTCAATTCTCTTTTCCATTTCAGATTTTTCTTTTTTAAAAGAGCATATTTTTATAATTAAAAGTTCAGCTAGAGCATTTTGCATATCACTTTTTTTCATCTTATCTTCAACATCTAATAGATTTTCTAAAATGTAAATAAGCTCAGCTATTTCAAATTTGTTTGAATGTTCTAAATACCTCTTATACTCAACATCATTTAGAGTTGTAAGTTCTTTTTTTACACTTTTTACTAAAATTATATTTCTGAAATGTTTTATTAAATCAATAATAATATTATGTGGAGTCTTTCCATTTTCAACTAAATTTCTAAAAGTTTCTATTGTCTCATTTTTTGAAGAATTTAAAATTGACTTTGAAAGCTCGAATAACATATTCAGGTTTACAAGTCCCAAACATTCATTTATATCTTCAATGGTAATTTTTTCTTTTCCCGTAGCAACGACTTGATCCAAAAGACTTAGTGCATCTCTCATCGCCCCTGAAGAAAGTTCTGAAATCAAATTAATTCCATCTTCTTCCACTTCGACATTTAGATTATTTAAAACATAATTTATATTTTTAACTATATCTGAATTATTAATTCTTTTAAATTCAAATCTTTGACATCTTGAAATGATAGTATCAGGAAGTTTGTCAATTTCAGTTGTCGCAAGTATGAAAATTAAATGTTTAGGCGGTTCTTCTAATATTTTTAAAAGAGCATTAAAACCTTCATTTGTAATCATATGGGCTTCATCTATTATATAGACCTTGTATTTTACAATTTGTGGGGGATAGATTACTTTTTCCTTTAATTCCCTTATATCGTCAATACGTCTATTACTTGCAGCATCCATTTCGACAACTTCAAGAGCCTTGTCTTCTAAAATCATTTTACAATTTTCACATTCATTACAAGGATTTCCGTCAATCGGATTTAAACAATTCACTGCACGTGCAAAAATTTTGGCACAACTCGTCTTTCCTGTTCCTCTGATTCCTGAAAACAGATAGGCATGACCTAAATTTCCTGTTCTTATTTGATTTTTTAAAATTTCGACTATATGTTCTTGCCCAACAACTCTTGTAAAATCCTTTGGTCTAAATTCTCTATATATGGCTTGTTTCAAAATTTCACCTCTAATATTTTGATTAATGTATTATATATATATATATATTATATCATAAAAAGAGAAATTGAAAAAATCAATTTCTCTAATTTTTTAATTATCTACATTTTTCTAATTGTATTTACTATTATGATTAAGACCTGCAATCTCTATTTGTTACTACTTGGATCAGCTATATATGATGAAAAAGTTATCATTTCAGTATTAGCGTTTTCTTCCATGTCTTCAATAACAATATAAAAAGGTCCATCCATTTTTACTGTTAATTCACCGTTTTTTGCGACACCATTTGATTCGTTTGATGATTTTTCTGCATCTTTAACATTTATACCATTTTCATCAATTTTTAAAATTGAATTTTGCTTAGCTTCAGTTATTTTAATTTCGGCATTTCCCAATAATTTTTCAAGTTTAAAAGAATTAAATAGTTTTTCTGAAACAAATTTTTTGTAAGAACTTTTACAGTCAACACTAGATTTTATATCTATTTTTGGTAAATAGAAATTTACGTCATAAGTTTCAGTACTTTCTCTTAAATCTGAAATATAAGATAATAAGTCTCCGGTTCCTAACATATCGTTATTTTTCTTTCTTATGAAATAAATATTTGAACCATTTGCTTTAATCGCAAACATATCTATATTATTATCTGATATACCTTTTACATTTTTAAATGTATTAAGCATTGTATCTACTTGTATTTTTGTGCCGTCAAGTTTTGTGAAATCTCGTTTTTCAGTTTTTTCTTTACTAAATGGTTGATCCCATTTTGCTTCAAAATGTACTGCACTAAAAAAACCGGCTATAGAAGTATTTTCTAATTCTTTATCATCCAAAACTTCTTTTAATATAGAATATTGAAAATCTTGATAATATTCAGTTCCTTCTTTTGCAGTTTTAACTGTTCTAATATTATCATAGTTAATTTCTTTTGTTTCACCTTTGATATTTTCTAAATTTAATGTAATTAAGTTTGATAGGGATGAATTTTTTAATTTTAAATTTAGAATGTGACCACTAATGATAGAAGTTAAACCGCTTAGATCTTCTCTATCATCTGTGGCTAGAGAAATCATATAAATAGATTGTTGTATTGACATAGGTGATAAAAATATATTTTTATCATTTCCATTTTCTTTCACCAAATTTTTAAAAATATCAAAATTAACTTTGTTCAAAGTAACTACTCTTCTTTTGTCAAATACTAATTTATCTTTGTTTTCCGGGAATAACTTTCCTGATTTTTCAACTTTCTTTGGTGCTTTTGGATTTTCTGCCTTTGAACAAGATACCAAAGAAATAGAAATAAATAAAATTAGGATAGTTTTTAATAGTTTTTTCATAGCACACCTCCGCTTTTATACTGGAATAACTAAATATTAAAAATATGTAATAATGAATAATAATCCCACTCTTCCACGATGCTTGGCATCGGATGGTGTCAGGGAATCTTATCTTTTCAAATAAAAAATAATTTATTACAATACCATAGTAACACTTTTATAAAAACATGTCAACTATTTTTTAGATAAAGTATAATTTTAAATAAATTAACAAAATTCTTTAAATACAGAATACTTTATAAATTCATTTTTAAATATTGACAAATTTTTTATTTTTTATAGAATAATTATATGTGCGTTTAGGAGATAAAAAGATGAAAAAAGATAAATTATTTATTAGGACTGCTATGACTATAATCGGAATGATTATATTGGGAATAGGTGTATTTTTAACAATAAAAGTAAATTTGGGATTTGATCCTGCAAGTACAGTTCAGCTTGGAATGTCCAAACATTTAGGATTAAGCTATGGAAATTGTGCAGTAATTTTTAACTTAGTTTTTTAAGTATAATATTCTTTGTGGATAAAAATATATAAATATATCATCAATTTTGGCTATTTTTACGGTAGGTTATACAGTTGAAACTATGAATTTTCTTTTTGGATGGATTAATTTACAAGATATACATTTAGTTTATAGAGTTATAATTTGTTTAATAGGAACATTTATCATATCTATCGGAGTTGCAGTTTACATCTTTGCGGGTTTAGGTGTTGGAGCGGCTGATGGAATCTCTGAATTGATAAGTGATAAAATAAAATTTCCTTACAGAACTGTAAGAGTTGTTTCAGATTTTATACTTGTTATAATAGGCTTTTCATTGGGAAGTACTGTCGGAATTGGAACATTAATTATAACATTCTTTACAGGACCTTTTATACAACTTATCAGAAAATTTCTTACTCCTGTTCTTAATGGAATATTGGACGAGGGATTGGCTGATAGTGTAAATAGTGATGAAGAAAAATTTCAAAAAGAAGTTATTGCTTAAAATAGGAGGGAACCCTATTTTTTTGTTGTAAAAAGTGGTATTATATAGCTATATTAATTCAATTAAAAACAAGGAGTTTTTCATGGATATTATAAAATTAGTTAAAGAAAAAGAAGAGAAAGTTATAAAAATAAGAAGAGATTTACATCAAATTCCGGAATTGGAGTTGGAACTGCCAAAGACAATGGAATATATTTCAAAAGTTTTAGATGAAATAGGTGTAAACTACAAAAAATTGTTAAATGGAAATGCAATTGTTGTTCAAATTGATGGAGAGCAAGAGGGAAAATGTATAGCGATAAGAGCGGATAGTGATGCACTTCCCGTTGTTGAAGAAACAGGACTTCCTTTTGCATCTACAAATGGAAATATGCATGCTTGTGGACATGATGGACATACTGCTATGGCACTTGGAGCTTGTATGATATTAAACGAAAATAGAGATAAACTTAAAGGAACAGTAAAAATATTTTTCCAACCCGGAGAAGAAACGCCGGGAGGGGCTTTACCTATGATTGAAGAGGGCTGTATGGAAAATCCTAAAGTTGATGCGGTAATAGGACTTCACGAAGGCTGTTTAATTCCTATTGAATATGGGAAAATAGGAGTAAAAACAGGAGCCATAATGGCATCTGCTGATATTTTTGAAATAACTGTAAAAGGAAAATCATCGCATGCTGCAACACCTCATCTGTCAGCAGATCCGATTGTAGTTTCATCAGAAATTGTGCTTGGACTTCAAAAGATAATTTCAAGAGAAATAAATCCAATTTCAAATGCAGTTTTGACTATCGGAATAATTAGAGGAGGAACTGCTCATAATGTAATTCCGGAATCTGTTTATATCAAGGGAACAGTTAGAACTTTAGACGAAAAAGTTAGAGAATTTATTGCAAAGAGAATTGAAGAAATCGCAGATGGGATTGCAAAAACTTATAATTGTGAAGCTGAAACAATTTATCACTTTATGTATCCGGTAGTAATGAATGATGAAAAATTTACTGAATTTTTTATAGAAAACACAAAAGAAGTTTTAGGAGAGGATTCAGTTGAAATAATAAAAAATCCAAGTATGGGTGGAGAAGATGTTGCTTACTTCTTACAAAGAGCAAAAGGAACTTACTTTATGCTTTCAAACCCTAAGCTTCACGAGGGTGATAAAATTTATCCTCATCATCATAGCAAATTTGATGTTGAAGAAAGTTTGTTTTACAAGGGAATGTGTGCAGTATTAGGAACTGTTTTTAAATATTTGAGTTAATAAAATGGATTGTCGAAAACGACAATCTATTTTGTATTCTCAAATTTATTTTTTATGTATCTCCGATACATTCATTTTTATTGTGAAACAACAAGGTTCCCGGGAACCCACCCGATGCAAAGCATCGTGGAAGGGTGGGGTTCTTATTTGCAACAAAAATGTGAGATTTCCACAGTCGATTATACTCAAATCAAAGATTTGAACAATCTTTGTGTCAGACCTACTTTTTGTTGTTTATGAATAAACAACAAAAGTTAGGGCTAGATTCGATTTCGCTAACGCTATGGTCGAAATGACGTACAAGGAAAAATCTTCGTTCAATAGCTTAACGTGAACAGTAAATAATCTTTAAAAAAATCGTTAAGTAAACAAAAAGTTTCGCGTCATAACAATTGCTAAAGAAATGTGCCTAATACGTCATCTTGAGTGGAGTATAACGGAGTCAATCTAGCCCTAACTTTGTTTCTTGTAAACAGCAAAAGTTAGGGCTAGAATCAGTTTCGCTAACGTGTCAGCCAAAATGACGTATAAGGAAAAATCTTCGTATAATAGTTTAATGTGAACAGTAAATAATCTTTTAAAAAAATCGTTAAGTAAACAAAAAGTTTCACGTCATAACAACTGGTAAAGAAATTCCCCTAATACATCATCTCGAGCGTAGTCGAGAGATCTCATAGTTTTACTTGTTTACAAGTAAAACTAAATGTATCTTCTATACATCCAAAAAACATTATAAACAAAAAATCCTCAACATTTGTTGAGGATTTTAATACTAAATATTTACTATTTAACTTTTTCTGCAACTGCTTTTGCAACAGTATCAGCAACATTTTCTTCAAAAGCGGAAACAATAATATAATCTTCTCTAATTTTGTCATCAGGAATCATACTTGCAAGTCCGTATGCTGCAGCTAATTTCATTTCATCAGTAATTTTCTTAGCCTTTGCTTCTAAAGCACCTTTAAAAATTCCAGGGAAAGCAACTACATTGTTAATTTGATTAGGCATATCTGATCTTCCTGTTGCAGCAACTCTTGCTCCGGCTTCTTTTGCATCTGCATAAAGAATTTCAGGTTGAGGATTTGCCATTGCAAATACAATCGCATCTTTATTCATTGAAGCTACCATTTCTTTAGTAACTAAATCTTTTTGACTTACTCCTATGAATACGTCGGCACCTACAAATGCTTCTTTCATAGTCATATCTTTTTGTTCTTTATTTGTTATTTCAGCTAATTCTTTCTTTACAAAATTATAATTTTCTGAATGTTTTTTATTGATTGCACCTTTTGAGTCGAATGCTATTACATTTTCAACACCCAACGTCATAATTAATTTTATGATTGAATATCCTGCAGCACCGGCTCCTGAAACAACAACTTTTACATCCTTAGCTTCTTTTTTTACTAATTTTAATGCATTGATTAAAGCCGCTGTAACAACTATTGCAGTACCATGTTGGTCATCGTGGAATACCGGAATATCAAGTTCATCTATTAATGTTCTTTCAATTTCAACACATCTTGGAGAAGAAATATCTTCAAGATTAATTCCACCAAATGTAGGAGCAAGAGCTTTTACAATTGAAATAATTTCCTTAGGGTCTTTTGTATTTAAAACTAGAGGAACAGCATTAACTCCACCGAATTTTTTAAATAAACAACACTTTCCTTCCATAACAGGCATAGCCGCTTCAGGACCTATATCTCCAAGACCTAAAACAGCAGTTCCATCAGAAATAACAGCAATAGTATTAGCTTTGCTTGTATATTTATAAGCTAAAGAAGGGTCTTTGCTTATTTCCATACAAGGTCTTGCAACACCCGGAGTATATGCATAAGTTAAATCCTCTGCATTATTCAATTCTGCTTTTAATTCTGTTGATAGTTTTCCTTGCCATTGTTCATGAAGCAACAAGGCTTTTTCGTAAACATCCATTTTTTTATCTCCTTTATATAAAAATATTCATTCAAATTTAATATACTACAAAGAATTCCAAAAGTCAATACAAAAAGCGAAAGTGAATTTCATTAAATTTTTTAATATACACAATAGATTAAATTTCTCCTATTGCTTTTTAAAAATTTTTACATTAAAATATAGTTGGTGATTAAAATGAAGATAAAGAAAAAATATATATGTTCAAATTGCAAAAAAGAGTCATTGGGTTGGCAAGGAAAATGTAGTTTTTGCGGTAGTTGGGGAACGATAGAAGAGATTGAAGTTTCCGATGTAAAAAGCTCTAGCGATAAAATTGTTGCAAAGGGAAAAGTTGAAAAACTTAAAAATGTAAATGTAAATGAAAATGATAGATTTATAACAGGAATAGATGAGTTAAATCGTGTTTTAGGTGGTGGAATTGTAAGGGATAGTGTAAATATTTTAACTGCAAGACCCGGTTGTGGTAAAAGTACATTGCTTTTACAACTTGCACTAGACTTCGCGAGTAAAAATGTAAAAACTATCTATATTTCTGCAGAGGAAAGTTCATCACAGATAAAGTCGAGGGCAAATAGAATTGTAAAGGAAATTCCTGAAAATATTTGGATTCAATCTACACAAAGTATGGATGAGGCTTTAAATTCAATTGAAGAGGTTGACGCTGAAATTGTAATTTTAGACAGTATTCAAACTGTTATGTTAAGTTCAATTCCTTCAAGAGCAGGTTCTCCGACACAGACTGTCGAATGTATAAATGAATTGGTTAGAATTGCAAAAAATAATAAAAAGCCAAGAGCAGTCTTTATAGTTTGCCATATGACAAAACAAGATGAAATGGCAGGACTTAGGACTTTGGAGCATATGGTGGATTCAGTTTTACTACTAGAGGGAGAGTCTGATGAAAGTTTAAGAACTCTTACAAGTACAAAAAACAGATTTGGAAGAACGGGAGAAATCGGACTTTTTAAAATGGAAGAGTACGGACTTTTGGAAATTAAAAATCCGTCAGAATTTTTTGTAACTCAAAGAGAAAAGGACATTTGTGGAAGTGTATTGTCCGTTGTAAAAGAGGGAAGCAGAATGTTAGTTGTTGAAGTTGAAAGTTTGGTTTCACAGTCTTTTACAAGTTATCCTGCAAGAATCGGGGACAGTCTTAAAAAAGATCAATTAAATACATTGCTTTCAATTTTAGAAGAAAGAGCCGGATTTAATTTATATAATAAAAATGTAATTTTAAAGACTACGGGAGGACTAAAAATATCAGAACAATCTGTAAATTTGGCTGTAATTATTTCTGTTGCGTCTTCGATTTTAAATAAAGCGGTTCCAAGAGATAATGTATTTATTGCAGAAGTTGGACTTACAGGAGAATTAAAGAAAGTTCCGAATTTAAGTGAAAGATTAATAGAACTTGACAGAATGGGCTACAAAAAGGTATATATTTCAAATGAAGTTGTGGATATAAAGAATTTAAAAACATTAAAAGTTGAAAAATCTAAAACACTAAAAGAAGTTATTGACAAAGTTTTTAGAAATGTTTAATTATTAAGAAAAGAAGGTTGTGTATGTGCTACACAACCTTTTAAATATTAGTATTAACATAGTCATTTATTTTTGAAATTCTAATTTCATTTATAAATATATTTTTTTCTTTCAATTTTTCTAAAATCTTACCGTTCATAGAGTGAAAAATTGCATATTCAACATCCTTTACTACAATTTCATAAATAGAATTATTAAGTCTTTTTGAATTCATATCTATGAAATATGCCTCTGTGGAATTTTCATCCAAAAAGTCAATAATCTTAAAAAGATATTTATCTTTTTCTGCATAATAATTATTAGATTTCATAAGATTTTCATTATACTTTTTTTGTTTTTTCTATTATTTGAATACAAAATTGATTTTTGTTTAAAAAACTTTGCTAGAATATTGTAATATTGGTAATTATACATTCCTTCTTCCAGCGAGGATATATTTAAAAGTGGTTTCATACTTAAATTTTGTATCAATTCATAATTTTTTCTAAAAAAGAAATTTTATCTATTTTTCCAATTGAAAGGTCAGTAATTAATTCATTTCTCTTTTTGAAAAATTTTTCAAGTTGTACTGTAGGTATATTCATATCACAAAAAAAGCACCTTAACGATGCTTTTTAAATCTAGTCAACTTTTAATTCTACACAACTTGCTTGACCACCTTCACAAAGTTGTTCTTTAGGAAGATTAATTCCCATGAAAACTTCAAGTTTGTGATCTTCACAAAGTGCATCGACATCTTTCTTAAATTTACAAAGCTTTTCGCTATCAAGATCAATTATTGAATAGATACCGTCGATATAGATTTTTTCCACATCATAATCTCTTGAAACAATTCCGAAAATAAATCCGAATAATTTGTCAAGATTTACTATTTCGTATTCTTTTGCATTTGTTAATCTAACACTGTGGTCTAAGCTGAAAATATGAGTGTCATCAGTATCAATAAAAATGATATTTCCATTTCCTTTTCTCATTTCTTCGTTAGCTTTATCTATTAACCATTTAGTTTTTCCAGATCCTGAAGGACCAAGTACAAAATTTAACATTTCAACCACCCCTTAATTTCTTTTTCTCATTATACCATTTTGCAATAAATAATACAAGTGTTTTTTCTATAAAAAAGTTTAATATAAAGTTTGAAAAATAAATATTTTTAATAATTTCAAAAAATATTTTTGCAAACGATATTAAAATTAGAAGATATAAAAATGATTTGCTAAAAATATTTTCAATTTATAAAATTTACAAATCTTGATTTTTTTTCAGTTTTGTGCTAAAGTAAAATTAGGTAGATATGGATAATTTTATAATTTTAAAAATATATTGAATATATTGAAACAGGGGGAATTATGGCTTTTGTTGAATTTAAAAACGTTTATAAAAAATATAATGAAGGGAAGAGTTCAGAGATTGTTGCAAATAGGGATGTTTCTTTCGAAATAGAGCATGGTGAATTTTGCGTTATCGTTGGACCTTCAGGAGCGGGAAAATCTACAATTCTAAATATCTTAGGCGGAATGGATGATGCTACAAGTGGAGAAATCTATATAGATGGTAAAGATATTTGTAAATTTAATAAAAGACAATTAAATGACTATAGAAGATATGATGTAGGCTTTGTCTTTCAATTTTACAATTTAATTTCAAACTTAACTGTTTTGGAAAATGTTGAACTGGCAGGACAAATTGTAAAGGAAAGTTTAAATCCGACAGGCGTTTTGGAGTCTGTTGAATTGTCTCATAGACTAAAAAATTTTCCTAGCCAATTATCCGGTGGGGAACAACAGAGAGTTGCAATAGCCAGAGCTCTATGTAAAAATCCTAAATTGCTTCTCTGCGATGAGCCTACAGGAGCTTTAGATTATCATACAGGTAAAAAAATTTTAGAGCTTCTACATCAAAGATGTAAAAGTACAAATACAACTGTAATTTTAATCACTCATAATCAAGCCATTGCACCAATGGCAGACAGAGTTATTGAAATTAACGACAGTACAGTAAAAAAAGTGATTTTAAATAAAAATCCAAAGGACATAAAGGAAATTGAGTGGTAGTATGAAAAAAACATTGTTTAAAAATTTTTACAGAACAATCTTTCGAACATTTCCAAAATTTTTATCCATCGTATTTATGATAGGACTTGGAGTAATGGTATTTGTCGGACTTAAAATAACTCCACATATAATGCGAAGAAGTGTAGATAAACACATTAGCGAAGGGAATTTATATGATTTTAAAATTTCTTCAAATTTTGGATTGCAAAAAGAAGATGAGGATATAATTTCCCGTTTGGAAAATTTAAAAGATGTTGAATATGGATATAGTATAAATCTAAAAGACGAAGATCGAGAAGTCGATTTTACTATTGAAAATAAGCCCGAAAAAATAAGTACCGTTCAAGTAATAGAAGGGGAAGATATTACATCGGACTCCGATATTTTATTGGATGAAAGATTGAGAGATAAATACAAAATCGGAGATGAAATAGACTTTAAAAATGTTGAAAAATTTGGAATTTTTAAAGACGAAGTAAAAAAATTAAAACAAAATAAATTTACTGTAAAAGGCTTTATCAAAAGTCCTGAAGTTTTAACTACACTATTAATGGGAACTACAGAAAACGGATATTTGGCGATAGTTTCAAAAGATACTTTTGATTTCACCTACTTTTCGTATGCAAAAATAATTTTCTCAGACTTAAATAATTTGAATATGAATAGCAAAAGTTTTGAAAATTTAAAAAATGATAAAAAACTTATGTTACAAGAAATGTTTAAAAATAGAGCCGGAGAAGTTTATGAGTTAATTTACTCACAAAAACGAGATATTTTAGATGAAAATAAGGAAGAACTTTCTAAAAATAAATTAGATCTTGAAGAAAACGAAAAAAAATTACAAGAAAATCTTGAAAAGTTGGAAAATGGTCGAAAAGATTTAAGAAGAGCTTTTGCAGATTTGAATTACCAAAAAAATCAGTTTATTAATTTAATAAATGAAAATCAAGATAAATTGACAGATGCTATAAATAATTTGTATGACAAAAGGACTGAGTTATATAAAAATAGGGAAGATTTAGTCGATAAAAATAATTCTTTGGTAAAAAACAAAGAAGAATTAGAAAAAAAGAAATCAGAAATTGAATTGGGAATAAAAGCCTTAAATCAGGAATTGAGATTACTTGAAGAAAATTACAATTCAAATTTGATTGACGAAAATGAATATAAGGCAAAGAAAGAAGGAATTAATAAAAAATTAGCTGAATTAAATATTGCTTTACAGACAATTCAAAAAAATTTAGATTCTGTTAATACGAATTTATCAGTTATTTCAGAAAATATTTCTAAATTAGATGAAGGGGATAAAAAATTAGCTTTTGAAATTGAAAATTTAGAAAATAAAATGGACGAATTGAAAAGTCAAGCAAAACAAGGAATGCGTAAATTTGATGAATACTATTCAAAATTAGTTGAAAAAAAGGCGGAAATTGAAGAAAATAACTTAAAATTAAATAAAGGAAAAGATGAAGTGGAAGATGCCAAAAGTAAAATTTCAGAGGCAGACAGTAAAATTTCTGAAGGAGATGAAATTTTATCTAAATTGATAGAGCCAACTTACAATATAGAAGACGGATTCAGTTCATCAGCGACTTCAAAAGTTTATTTTGCAGCTAATGGAATTTATGGAGTTTCAAATGTATTCTCATTATTTTTCTATTTCATCGCTCTTTTGGTATCACTTACAACAATGACTAGAATGGTTGATGAAAATAGAATACAGATAGGAACATTAAAGGCATTGGGATATAGCAATATGGACATTGCAAAGCAATATTTTTACTATGGACTTTTAGCTAGTTTGATAGGGGGAGCAATAGGAACTGTTTTAGGATTTAAAATAATTTCTCCGCTTGTATATGGTTCATACTTAAAAGCCTTTATATTTCCAAAAGTTTTTGACAATTACTATCCGGAAATAATTACTGTTGGAATTTTAATTGCAATTTTCTGCACAGCTTTTGTATCATATATAACTTGTATGAAAACACTAAAGGAAAAAATTTCATCACTTATGAGAGCAAAAGCTCCAAAGTCCGGAAATTTCGTATTTCTGGAAAAAATACCTTATATTTGGAAAGAACTTTCTTTTTTACAAAAAGCAACTCTAAGAAATGTATTCAGATATAAACTAAGACTTACAATGACAATAATAGGTGTAATGGGATGTATGGGACTTTTGGTTCTTGGATTTGGAATAAAAGATAGCCTTGACGGAGTTTCCGATTTACAATACTCAAAATACACAAAATATCACACATCAGTTATTTACAATCCGATGGCATTACAAAAAGATTTGGATAAATTTGATGAAGAAATAAAAGCCGATAAGGATATTAACGAAAGTATTGATATAGCAACAACATCTGTAAATATAAAATCAGATAAGAGTTTTGACGAAAGAATTGCCGTTTTTACAACAGATAATTTGAGCGATTTTTCAAAATTCTTTGCACTTTACAATGGGGAGCAAAAAATTGAAAAATTAAATGACGGTATCTATATAAATAGAAAATTAGCTGAAAAATTTTCTCTTTCAGTTGGAGATGAAATCACCTTTATAAATAACAATAAAGAGTATAAGGGAGTTGTTGCGGGAATTTTTGAAAATCATGTCGGTAATTTCTTTATAATGAATGAAAAAACTTATGAACAGACATTCTTTAGAAAACCTATAAAAAATACTAAATTAATGCTTTTAAATGACGGAAGTAAGGACAATATTGAAAAAGTAATAAATGATTTGGAAAAAAATTCCGTTGCAGTAAAAGGTGTAAGTATCTACTCTTTGAAAAAAATAATTGATGATGCATCTTACAGCGTAAACTCAATTATCTTGCTAATTGTAATATGTTCAGGCTTCTTGTCAATAGTAGTTCTATATAATTTAAGTAATATAAATATCTCTGAAAGAAAAAGAGAAATTGCAACACTTAAAGTTTTAGGCTTCTATCCTTTGGAAATTGACAATTATATTTACAAAGAAACCGTAATACTAACAATGATAGGAATAGGACTGGGAATATTTGTAGGATATAGCCTTCACATAAACATTATGGAACAACTTGCTATGGACTCAATCAGATTTTTCAACAAAGTAAAATTAATAAGCTACATTTACTCAGCACTAGTAACACTATTTTTTACATTCATTGTTTACTTCGTAGTAAAAATAATGCTTAAAAAAGTTCCAATGATAGAATCATTAAAAGACGTGGAATAGAAAATATTTTAAAAAAGAGAGGTAGAAAAAATGACAAAATACAAAGAGGAAATTATTATTCCTAAACCATCAATTGAAGAGGTTAAAAAATATCTAAAAAAATGGGATGACAATAAGGAATATTGTGATAAAGAGGAAGCACTTAATAAACTATTCTTGAAACTATGCCCAAAGAATACAGATATTAATGATATTCTATTAAAGGTAACAACACTTAATAAATTTTATAGTACAGGTATTATTTCAATCTATCCGGTTGCCAAGCATATACTTGATGACGTTACTGATATAGATTCTAGACTTAAAAAAGGTGATATTTCTGCGGTTAGTGATATTCAATCAGTAACCCTTGGAGGTGAAATGAAAAAATTATACTCTTTTGCTTCAAAATATTGTAGTCATCATAATTCAAAAGATTATCCAATTTATGATAGTTATGTCGATAGGATACTTAGATATTTTAGAAAATGTCATAAGTTTTTCGATTTTAAAAACGAAGACTTGAAAGATTATGTTAAATTCAAAGGCATAATTATAGAATTCCAAAAATTCTATGGTTTAAATGAATATAGTCTTAAGCAAATTGACCAATATCTTTGGCAACTTGGAAAAGAGTACTTCTCTAAATAGAGAAAATGATATGATAAAATTTATTTACAAAGTTCCAATGATAGAATCATTAAAAGATGTTGAATAGAAATAATTAGGAGTCATAATCTTGGAACATATTTTAAATATAGAAACAAAAAGGTGTAGGATAAGACAATTTAAACAATCAGATGTAGATGATCTATATCTTATATTAAGTAACCCTAAAGTGATGGAATACATTGAAACACCTTTCACTTTAGAAGACACAAAAGACTTTTTTAACAAAAATGCTCTGTCTTATCCTCTACGAGTATTTGCTTTAGAATATAAAGAAAACAAAAAATTAATTGGACATATTATTTTTCACAAATACAATAAAGACAGTTACGAAATTGGATTTATCTTAAATTCAAACTATTGGGGACAGGGCATAGCAGACGAAATAGCAAAATCACTAATTGACTATGCAAAAAATAAAAATATCCATTCACTCATTATCGAATGTGATAAAAGACAATTAGCAACACAAAAAATCGCAACAAATAACGATTTTAAGCTAATAAGTAGCGAGGATTTGCTTATTTATGAATTGGTTTTATAAAAAATGTAGTAAAAAATATAATGACAAAATAAAAATATTAAAAATAAAGAGAGGGAGAGAAAATGTCGAATTTTTCAAAAGAAAATAATGAGACAGCACAGAGAGCAGAGCTTCATAGAAAGATATGGGCTATTGCAGATGATGTTCGTGGTGCCGTAGATGGCTGGGATTTTAAACAATATATATTGGGGATTTTGTTTTACAGATTTATTTCTGAAAACTTAAGAGATTATTTTGATGAAAATGAACATTTAGCAGGAGATCCTGATTTTAAGTATGCAAAAATTTCAGATGATGAAGCAAAAAGAGACTTTAAAAGTGGAACAATAGAAGAAAAAGGATTTTTTATTTTGCCTAGTCAACTTTTTGAAAATGTAGTAGCAAGTGCAAAAGATAATGAAAACTTAAATACAGAACTTGCTAATATCTTTTCTGACATTGAAAAAAGTGCTATTGGCTCTGAATCTGAGGACGACATCAAAGGTCTTTTCGATGATATTGACACAACAAGCAATAGACTTGGTGGAACTGTAGCAGAAAAAAACAAGAGATTAAGAGATATCTTAACAGGAATAGCTCAAATAAATTTTGAAAATTTTAAAGATAATCATATTGACGCCTTTGGTGATGCTTATGAATATCTAATTTCTAACTATGCAAGTAATGCCGGAAAATCCGGTGGTGAATTTTTTACTCCACAAACTGTATCAAAACTTTTAGCAAGAATTGTAATGGACAGAAAAGAAAAGATAAACAAAGTGTATGACCCAACATGTGGAAGTGGAAGTTTACTTTTGCAAATGAAAAAACAATTTGATGAGCATATCATAGATGAGGGCTTTTTTGGTCAAGAAATTAATATGACCAACTTTAACCTAGCTCGTATGAATATGTTTCTTCACAATGTAAATTACAATGACTTTTCTATTAAAAGAGGAGATACATTACTTAATCCGCTACATAATGACGAAAAGCCTTTTGATGCTATTGTTTCAAATCCGCCATATTCAATTAAATGGATAGGTGATTCAGACCCTACTTTGATTAATGATGTACGTTTTGCTCCTGCAGGAAAATTAGCACCAAAATCTTATGCAGACTATGCTTTTATTATGCACTCACTAAGCTATCTTTCAAGCAATGGTAGAGCTGCAATAGTATGCTTTCCGGGAATTTTCTACAGAAAAGGAGCAGAAAGAACAATACGTAAATATTTAATAGATAATAACTTTATAGACTGTGTAATACAATTACCTGAAAATCTATTTTTCGGTACATCAATAGCAACTTGTGTCTTAGTTATGGCGAAAAACAAAACTGAAAACAAGGTGCTTTTTATTGATGCAAGTAAAGAATTTAAAAAAGAAACAAATAATAATATCTTGGAAGAAAAAAATATAAGCGCAATAGTTGAAGAATTTAGAAATAGAACAGACAAAGAATATTTTTCAAGATATGTAGATAGAACTGAAATAGAAGAAAATGACTATAACTTATCCGTTTCTACTTATGTAGAAAAAGAAGATACCAGAGAAAAAATTGACATAAAAGTTCTAAACAAAGAAATTGAAGAAACAGTAAAGAAAATAGACGAATTAAGAAGCTCAATAAACGAAATTGTAAAGGAGCTTGAAGATGAGTAAAATAGATGAATTACTAAAAGGTGAAAAAGTAGAATGGAAAAAACTAGGAGAAGTTTGTAATATTAAGAGGGGTCGTGTTATATCTAAAATCTATTTAGAGGAACATAAAGGGGAATTTCCTGTATATTCATCTCAAACAAGAAATAATGGAGAAATAGGAAGTATAAGCACATATGATTTTGATGGAGAATTTGCATCATGGACTACAGATGGAGCATATGCTGGGACGGTTTTCTATAGAAATGGAAAGTTCTCAGTAACAAATATTTGTGGATTGATTGAGCCAAAAGATAATAAAAAATTATTGGTTAAGTTTATAGTATATTGGTTACAAATTGAAGCAAAAAAACATGTAAAAGGAGGTTCTGGAAACCCGAAATTAATGAGTAATGTAGTTGAAAGAATAAAAATCCCTATTCCATCAATAGAAACACAAGAAAAAATTGTAAAAACACTTGACAAATTCACAAATTATGTTACTGAATTACAAGCTGAATTAGAGTCCAGAACTAAACAGTATGAATTTTATAGAGACATGCTTTTAAGTGAAGGATATTTGAATAATATTTCTGCGAAAATTGATAGGTTAGTAAGTAAAGATTATGAATTAAAATTCATAACTCTTGGAGAGATTGGTGAAATTCAAATGTGTAAAAGAATTTTAAAAGAGCAAACATCATCACAAGGAGAAGTTCCATTTTATAAAATTGGTACTTTTGGGAAAGAGGCAGATTCTTTTATCTCTCAAGATTTATTTCGTGAATATAGAGAAAAATACAATTATCCAAAAAATGGAGAAATTTTACTTTCAGCAAGTGGAACAATTGGAAAAACAGTAATTTTTGATGGTGAAGATGCTTATTTTCAAGATAGTAATATAGTTTGGCTTTCACATAATGAAAGATTAGTTTTAAACAAATATTTATATTATTTTTATCAGATAGTTAAATGGAATCCTTCAACAGGGGGAACAATAAATAGGTTATATAATTACAATTTGAAAAATATTAAAATAATATTGCCACCAATTGAAATTCAAAACAAAGTAGTTGAAATTCTTGATGAATTTCAATCTTTGTTGGCTGATACAAAAGGTTTGTTGCCACAAGAAATTGAACAAAGACAAAAACAATATGAATATTATCGTGAAAAACTCTTGACATTTGATGTAAGTTGTGCTAAACACACACACACACACACACACACACACAATCTAATTTCTAATAGTTATTTTGAATTACTAAAAGAAGTTGCAGAAATTGTAGGTGTTAGTGTTTTTGATGTTAAATTAAAAAGGTTAGAAGATGTTGCTGAATTGTATGATGGAACTCATCAAACTCCAAAATATGTTAATACAGGAGTCCCGTTTGTAAGTGTTCAAGATATAAAAAATATATATGGAACTAATAAATATATAACAGCAGAAGAATATAATAAATTTAAGGTTAAGCCTAGAAAAAATGATGTTTTTATGACTAGGATAGGAGATATTGGAACTTGTGCTATTGTTGAAAATGATGATAATTTAGCATATTATGTAACATTAACATTGATTAGACCAAGTAATGATATTGTGTTGAGTAAATTTTTAAAATATTTAATTGAAAGTAGTCAAGGAAAAAAAGAATTGAGTAAAAGAATTTTGCATAATGCAACTCCTATAAAAATAAATCTTGGAGAAATTGGAAAATTACAATTTCTTATTCCATCAATCAAGGTTCAAGAGCATATTGTTTCTATTCTTGATAAATTTGATTCTATTGTAAATAATATTTCTAAAGGCTTGCCAAAGGAAATTGAATTAAGACAAAAGCAATATGAGTATTACAGAGAAAAATTACTAAGTTTTAAAAGATAATTTAAAGTGAGGATATATGAATAATATTAAAAACAGGTTAAAGGGTGCTCTATATGGTTTTGCAATTGGTGATGCAATGGGAGCGACTACTGAATTTATGAGTGATACTGAAATAAAAAGTGAGTACGGAAAGCTAACTGATATAGTAGGTGGAGGTTGGCTCGACTTAATGGCTGGAGAGGTTACAGATGATACACAGATGTCGATTTGTGTTATGGAAGTTCTTATGAAAAATGATTTTAAGAATTTTAAGAAAGATGTAGCTGATAGTTTTGTGGCTTGGTATGATACAAATCCTAAAGACATTGGAAATCAATGTAGGAAAGCAATAGGTTTTTATAAGGAGTCCGGAAATTATATTGCAGAGGATAATACTGCTTTGGGAAATGGAAGTCTTATGAGAGCCCTACCTTGCTCACTATTAAATTCAGAAAAATCTGTTGAACTTAATTTTATTCAAGGGGATATTACTCATAATAATGATATTTGTAGAAATATTTTAAAGGAATATACAGAAATTATAAAAGCTCATATTTTAGGGAAGAGAATAAGTCTAAAAAAGAGAGTTCTTTTAGAGCCCAGTGGATATGTTGTCAATACTTTCAATAATGCTATTTATTGGAGTGAAAAGAAATATTTTGAAGATTGTATCATTGGTGCTGTAAATCACGGCGGAGATGCAGATACAATTGCAGGGATTGCAGGAAGTATTGCAGGATCAAAATTTGGATATGAAAGTATTCCTAAAAGATGGATTGAAAAATTGGATAAAGAAGTAGTGAAGAAATTGGAAGAATTTTTAGAATTTGTTTCTAAAACTTATGGAGGGAGTATTTAGATGTCAGAGGAAATGAGTAAATACAGTGTGTCAACTATTGCTGAGATGACAGGAGGAATTATCTTAGCACATTATGACAAAAATAATAGGGTTGGCGGAGGCTCATATCAAAGTGAAGCTGAACTTGAAAGAGAGTTGATAGCTAATTTAGTTTCTCAAGGATATGAAAGAGTAAAATTTACAACAAGTGAAGAACTGTATGGTAATTTAAAAGTTCAAATTGAAAGATTAAATAATGTATCTTTTTCAAAATCTGAATGGGAAAGATTTTTAACTGAGTATTTAGATTGCCCAAAGGATGGAATGATTGAAAAGACAAGAAAAATACAAGAGGACTATATTTACGATTTTACTTTTGATGATGGACATTTAAAAAATATAAAGATTATTGACAAAAATAATATTCACAATAATTTTTTACAAGTTGTAAATCAAGTTACTTCCGGAGAAAAAAATCAAAATCGTTATGATGTAACTATTTTAGTAAATGGCTTGCCTTTAGTTCATATAGAGTTAAAGAAAAGAGGAGTAAATTTACATGAGGCATTTAATCAAATTCACAGATATAGTAAAGAGAGTTTTAATTTAGATCATTCTCTTTATAAATTTGTGCAAATTTTTGTAATCTCCAACGGAACTTATACGAGATATTTTGCAAATACAACTGCAAAAAATAAAAATAATTATGAATTTACTTGTGAATGGGCAGATGCTAAAAATAAGGTTATTCGTGATTTAGAAGATTTTACTAAAACATTTTTTGAAAAAAGAGTTATTCTTGAAGTGCTTACAAAATATTGTGTTTTTGATGCGAGTAACACTTTGCTTATTATGAGACCTTATCAGATAGCAGCTACCGAAAGAATTTTATGGAAAATAAAGTCAAGCTATGAGAGTAAAAAAGCAGGAACTGCAGAAGCTGGTGGTTTTATTTGGCATACTACAGGTTCCGGTAAAACTCTAACTTCTTTTAAGACTGCAAGACTTGCGACTAATCTTGATTTTATTGATAAAGTATTTTTTGTAGTTGATAGAAAAGATTTGGACTATCAAACTATGAAAGAATATAAAAGATTTCAAGAAGATAGTGTAAATGGAAGCAAGGACACTAAGGAACTTAAAAAATCCATTGAAAAGGATGACAATAGAATTGTAGTTACTACAATTCAAAAGTTAAATGAATTTGTAAAGAAAAATCCTAATCATCCAATTTATGATAAACAATGTGTTCTTATCTTTGATGAATGTCATCGTTCACAGTTTGGAGATGCGCAAAAAAATATCAGAAAATCATTTAAAAAATATTATCAATTCGGATTTACTGGAACACCTATTTTTGCTGAAAATTCTCTTAAAGGAGATACAACTTCAGGAACATTTGGTGCTCAACTTCATTGTTATGTAATTACAGATGCGATTAGAGATGGAAAAGTTTTAAAATTTAAAGTAGATTATAATAATATTACTCCTAAATTCAAGGAAATTGAAATGGAAACGGATGAGGAAAAACTAAAGAAATTAGAGAAAAAAATGTTAATGCATCCTGACCGTATAACTGAAATTACTAAATATATTTTAAAAGTTTTTGATACTAAGACACATAGAAATGAGTTTTATGATTTAAAACATAGAAGATTAAATGGATTCAATGCGATGTTTGCTGTTCAGAGTGTAGAGGCTGCAAAATTGTATTATGAAGAATTTCAAAAACAACAAGAGTCTTTGCCGGAAGAAAAGAGATTAAAAGTTGCTACAATCTATAGTTTTTCTGCCAATGAAGAACCATCTGCAATCGGTGAAATAGAGGATGAAAATTTTGAACCGTCGGCTATGGATTCTACAGCTAAAGAGTTCTTGAATAAGGCAATAAATGACTATAATAAACTTTTTAAAACCAATTTTTCAACTGAAGGAAAGGAATTCCAAAATTATTATTCTGATTTATCTAACAGAGTTAAAATTAAGGAAGTTGATTTGCTTATTGTAGTTGGAATGTTTTTAACAGGTTTTGATGCACCTACATTAAATACTTTATTTGTAGATAAAAATTTAAGATATCATGGACTTATTCAAGCATTTTCAAGAACTAATCGTATCTTAAATAAAGTAAAAACTTTTGGAAATATAGTATGTTTTAGAAATTTGGAAAGAGCTACAGAAGATGCGATTAAAACTTTTGGAGATGAAAATAGTGTCAATGTAATTTTAGAAAAGAGTTATGATGAATACATCAACGGCTTTACAGATGAAGAAACAGGAAAGAAATTTAAAGGTTATAAGGATATATGTGAAGAAATAATTGCTAAATTTCCTGACCCAACTGAAATTGTACTTGAAGCTGATAAAAAAGAATTTGTACAGCTTTTTGGAGAGTTGTTAAAGGCTGAGAATATTCTTAGAAATTTTGATGAGTTTGAAAGTTTTGAAAAAATTATTTCTGAAAGACTAATGCAAGATATGAAAAGTGTATATGTCGATATCAGAGAGAGTATTTTGAACGAAAGAAGAAGCAAAGAAGCTGAAGAAGCACAAATTGACTTTTCAGATGTTGAATTTCAAATTGATTTGCTAAAGACTGACGAAATTAATCTAGATTATATTTTAGCTTTGATTCTTGAAAAGGCAAGAGAAAATGACGATATCGAAAGTTTAAAAGCAGAAGTTCGTAGAGTAATCAGATCAAGTCTTGGAACAAGAGCAAAAGAAGATTTAGTTATGGAATTCATTAGCAAAACAAGATTATCAGAGTTGAAAAATACTGACGATATTATTGAAACTTTTTATGATTTTGCAAAAAGGAAAAGGAAGTTAAAATTAATCAACTAATTGCTGAAGAAAATCTAAATGAAAAAGCCAACAGATTTATAGAAAATCCATATCTAAAGGATATGTTGAATATGCTGGAGATGAATTAGACGGTATAATTCCACCACTATCCAGAAGAGGTGGAGTAAGAGAAAAGAAAAAAGAAATAGTCTTAGAAAAAATAAGAAAAGTTGTCGAAGTTTTTGTTGGAATTTAATCCAAAACTTTATCTTACAGGAGGAGAAAATGTACAATAATAGTGCTAATAGTAAAAATTATTATGGTGTTCTGCAAGAATTAACTGAAAACTGTGTTAATTTTATTTTTAATAGTATGCATTTTGATTCAAAGAGAAATAATTTAAAGGACATTAAAGCTGTAGATTTAATAGTAAATGGTAAGAAAGTTGATGTTCAATTTAGTCAAAATTTTGGCAATTATGGAGATATAAGGATTGATGTAATTTCTGCTGGACATTATGGTGATAATTGGGAGTTAAATCAAAATGATTTTTTATCTAGGCTTGAGTTTATCCATAAAATTAGAATTTCTAAAGTAGGGAAGTATTTTTTGATGGATATGCAGATTATGTTGTTTATCTAATTTACAATGGTAAAATAATATGCACAAGTGAAGGAAAATTACCAAAACCAGACGGTTTGCTTCTGTTGAGTGTAAATGAAGTAGTAGATTATATAAACCACAATATAGATAGATTTGTAGGGAAAGTTAAGATTAATGATAAAAAAATAATGGAATAAGTGAATCACATTTATCTGCATTTTTGCCACTAAGTCTAGAAGAAATAAGGTCTAATTTTAATGATTTTTCTTATAATGAGTTTGAGAATAGTTGGATTCGTTGCATTGACGGCAGGAATCTTAATGAGCTTTTATAATAATAATTATATAAAGGAGTTCAGTATGAACTCTTTTTTTAGTGAAATAACAATTGACTATACGATGCAAAGTTATTATATTTCGGTAAAAATTTTTAATTTTTCTCTGTATGATTTTTTATTTACTTTGTAAAAAATTATTGAAATGAGATATAAAAGATGATATAATTCATTGAGGGAAAAAAATTTATTCCCTCAAATTGTTTTAGAGAGTGTGATTTATATGAAGGATATAAGGTATAGAATTTTAGATTTATTCTCGGGAGCGGGGGGACTTTCTTGTGGTTTAAATCAAGTTCAAGGTTTTGCTACTGTGGTAGCAAATGATATTAACAAGTTTGCATTGGATACTTTTAAGCATAATAATATTAATGCTGAATGTATTTTAGGAGATATAACTAGTGAAAAAGTAAAGAGCAAAATTGAGAAAAAATGTATTGAACTTAAAGTTAATATGATAGTTGGGGAACCGCCTTGTAAAAGTTTTGCTAGTACCGGGAAAGGCTTGGCACTTTCCGATAATAAAAATGCTTTGCTTTTAGATTTTATTTATATGGTGAGAAGATTGAATCCGGAGATATTTCTAATAGAGAATGTAAAGAATATAATTTCTGCTACA
Source organism: Parvimonas sp. oral taxon 393 str. F0440 (assembly GCA_000223315.2). GTDB lineage: Bacteria > Bacillota > Clostridia > Tissierellales > Peptoniphilaceae > Parvimonas. The sequence goes on from AFUS01000004.1 coordinate 191,790, forward strand.
AATGGCTTTTTTATTGATGAAATAGTGAAAACTTTTCAACTAATGGGATACAATGTAGAATATTGCATTTTAGATGCTTCTGATTTTGGTGTCCCACAAAATAGGGAAAGAGCGGTAATTATAGGTTGTAAAGATTTTTCTTTTGATTTTGAAAATCTTATTAGAGAAGAATATAAAAAAATATCTGTAAGGGAAGCTATTTCTGATTTAGCTTTTCTTGAATCCGGTGAAGGTAATAATTTAGCTGTTTATAAAAATTTTGCAGAATCAGATTATCAAAAAACATTAAGAAATCCGGAAGGTATTTTATATAATCATATTGCTACAAATCATTCTAAAAATTCTTTGAAAAAATTGTCTATGATTCCACCGGAAGGGGACAAAAGCAGTTTGCCCATAGAACTACATGGAAATCAAAAATTCAAGACAACATGGTCAAGATTAGAATGGGATAAGCCAAGTCCTGCTATTGATACAAGATTTGATACACCATCAAATGGAAAAAATTCACATCCTTATCTAAATAGGGCGATTACTCCAAGAGAAGCCGCAAGATTGCAAAGTTTTCCGGATTCTTATTATTTTTGTGGCAGTAAAACTGAAGTTTGTAAACAAATCGGGAATGCAGTACCTCCGTTTTTTGCGAAGGCTATTGGAAAATCAATAATACGACAAGTTAATTTTTTTGATAAAAAGATTGAAACGGATAGATATACAATTTTTAATGGGAATGCAGATTATGTTTATAATTATTTAGTTCAAAATAATATTAAGGTTGACCATATTATAACTGATCCTCCTTATTCCATTTCTAAGGAAAATAACTTTTCAACAATGAAGACTTCTAAGCGAAAAGGTATTGACTTTGGTATATGGGATAAGAATTTTGATTTAACAAGTTGGATTTCTAAATATTCTAAATTGGTAAAGGATAATGGTTCGATTATTATATTTTGTTCTTATAGATATATTAGTTTTATAATTGAAGCTTTAGAACAAAACGGTTTTGATGTTAAAGATTTTATAGAGTGGAAAAAATCAAATCCTATGCCAAGAAATATAAATCGAAGATATGTTCAAGATACAGAGTTTGCGATTTGGGCAGTAAAGAAAAAAGCAAAATGGATTTTTAACAAGCCAAAAGATGTTCCTTATTTAAGATCTAGCTTTATGACTTCGACAGTTAGTGGTACTGAAAGAACTCCACATCCTACTCAAAAGAGCTTAGAGTTAATGAGAAAATTGATTAGAATTCATACTAATGAAGATGATGTGATTTTGGATATGTTCTGTGGAAGCGGAACAACAGGAGTTGCTGCTTTGATGGAAAATAGAAAATTTATAGGAATTGAAATTTCTGAGGAATATTTCAATATTGCAAAAAATAGAATTGATTTAGTGTAGAATTTTAGTTTGCTGTTAATTTTTTATTAACCACTTGACATGTCCCCTGGGGACAGTGATATCCTTTAATTAAAGGAGGTAGAAATTATGTTAAGAAATGAAGTTCAAAAGAAAACCGGTTTAATTAGAAAAGCAATTGAATATTATGAGGAAAAAGGGCTTATCAATCCTAAAAAAGTAGTGAATGGTTATAGGGATTATAGTGATGAAGATTTAGATGTTTTAATAAAAATATCATTATTTAGAAAAATAGGTATGAGTATTTTAGAGATAGAAAGTTGCTTGTCTTCTGATGGAGATATATTGTATTCAGTTTTAAGAAGAATACAACATCAGTTAGATATTGATGAGAGAAAGAAAGAAGTTCTTGAACTTATCATAAAAGGAGAAAATCAAGAAGTTATTAACAGAAAATTAGAATTGATTGAGTCTGAAGAGTCTATTTATGAGAGGTTAGAAAGAATATTCCCCGGATATTTTGGACAAATGATTTTTTCAGCTTATCAACCTTTTTTAAATGAACCTTTAGAAAAAGATGAGGAAGAGTATTTTAAAAAATATGTTGAATATCTAGATAAACTTCCTAATTTTGAATTAACTAAAGATGAGCAGAGTTATATTGAGAAGATAAGTTCTGCATTTGATATTCAGAGCTTAAAAGAAGTCAATAAATCTAAAATTGAAGCAATTGAAAATGCAGAAGAGTGGCTTAAAAATAACAAAGATGCTATTTCACAATATGAATTTTATAAGAATAGTGAAGAATATAAAAATAGTATGATGAAACAGATTCAAGATAAGTTCAAAGAATATATGAAAGATAATAAGTATTATGAGATAGCAATTCCACTAATTAGAAAATTTAGTAAGAGTTATAATGACTATTACGAAAAGTTGTTAAAGGCAAATGAGCAATTTCTTAATCTTAAAGGGTAGTCCAAAAATATAAACTATATATACTTTAAAAATAAGTAAAAAAATATTTGAGAGAGTGAAAAATCACTCTCTTTTAAATTTTTTATAGATTAGAACTGTAACAAGTGATATAATAGAGTTAAATTAAAAAGATTATTGATAATACGGAAATTAAGGAGCAAAAAATGAATTTTGTTGATATTAATAAGGGTGGCAAAAAGGTAATATTACTTATTCATCCTATGTTATCTTCTGCTGAGGGAATGAAATTTTTAATTGCTGACAATATATTAGGGGATTATAGATATATAATTCCGGACTTATCAGCACATGGAAAGTCAAGAGAAGTATATAAGTCAGCGGAAATGGAAGCTAATAAAATAAAGAATTATTTAATTGAAAACGGAATAGATAAGATAAATTTAGCTTTTGGAGCCTCTTTAGGTGGAGTAGTATTGTTAAATTTATTAAATAGCAAGGATATAATTGTAGATAAATGTGTTTTTGAAGGAGCTAGTTTGTGGCAAAAAGCCTATTTTTTAGATTTTCTTTTTAAGAAAATTTTTTTGAGAAAACATAAGAAAGCTCTTAAAGATAAGAATTTTGCTGTAAAAAAAATGACTACTCTATATGGAGCGGAATTTGGTAAAATAATGGCAGAGTCTTTTATAAGGATGGATGATGAAAGTATTGTGAATATAATTCACGACTGTTCTTTTGTAAAAATTCCAGATTTATCTAAGGATGAGCAAGAAAAGCTGATTTTTTGTTATGGTTCTAAAGAGTTTGATTATAAAGAAGCGAAGAAGGTGATACCCAAAAAACTACCTTATGTTAAATTAAAAGTATGGGAAGGTTATGGGCATTGTGATAAAATTACAGAAGATAATTTAGAATATTGTAAATTTTTAGAAAGTCAAATATAAAAAAAAGTACTATTTTTTGGGGGAAAGTATGAATATAGAATTATCACGATTTCGTGTCAGAAAAGGGAAGTCGGAAGTAGTAGATAAGTGGATGAATTTTTTAAATGAAAATATGGAGGAAGTATTACTTACTTTGGACGGAGAGAAAATGTATGTAGAAACTATTTTTCGAGAAAAATGTGAAGATGAAGAGTATCTTTATTGGTATTCAATTCAGGGAGAAAATGGAAGAAGAGTGGAGGAGTCTGATTCATGGATAGATAAAAAGCATCTTGAGTATTGGGATGAATGTGTAGATAAAAATTATCATGTTGAAATGTCAATGCAAGTTTCCATGATTCCTCATCATATAGCTAATTTGATGGGGGATGTTTCAAATGTTAAATAAATTAAAATTTAATAAGATTAGATGGAATATTTTATTTGCAATATGTAAAATTGTGCCTATTTGTTTTTAAAAAGAGTAAAGTAAAGATGTATTTTTATTATGTTAATAATGTATTATATATAAATAGAATTAATATTTTAACGAATTGCAAGTATAAAATGTAATCGTTATAGATTTATGGTTTTTATGTATGCATTTGAGCTAGTTTTTTTGTTAAAAACCTTTACAAAATAATGTAATTGATATATAATTATTATAAATATATGATATTTTTTAGGAGGGAAAAAAGAGGAATGGTTAGATTACGTTTTGCACCAAGTCCAACAGGATATTTACATATAGGAGGACTTAGAACTGCGCTTTATAATTATTTATATGCTAAGCAAAAAGGAGGAAAATTTTTGCTTAGAATAGAAGATACAGATAGAACAAGATATGTTGAAGGGGCTATCGAAAATTTAATTCACGAACTTAAGTGGGCGGGAGTTGAGGCGGATGAAGGTGTTTGTCTTGATGAAAATGGCAATATTACAGAAAAGGGAGATTGTGGTCCATATATTCAATCCGACAGAGTTGAAAAGGGAATTTACAATAAATATGCAGAGGAACTTATTGAAAAAGGCTATGCTTATTATTGTTTCTGTAGCAAAGAAAGACTTGATGATGTAAAAAATCAACAAAAGGCTGACGGAAAAATTCCAAGATATGACGGACTTTGTAGAGGCGTTAGTATTGAAGACGCTAAAAAGAGAATTGCAAACGGCGAAAGTTATGTTATCAGATTGAAGTTACCTGAAAATAGAGATATTGTTTTTGAGGATGTTATCAAAGGCAAAATCACAATAAATACAAATGATATGGATGACCAAGTTTTGATTAAGGCTGACGGTTTTCCGACTTATCATTTCGCGGTAGTAGTTGATGATCATTTAATGGGAATTACTCATATTGTAAGAGGGGACGAATGGATTTCATCTACTCCTAAACATATTTATCTTTATGAGGCTCTAGGTTTTGAAAAACCTACTTTTGTTCATTTACCAACAGTTTTGAACAAGAGTGGTAAGAAATTATCCAAGAGAAATGACGATGCATCTGTTGAAGATTTCAGATTAAAAGGATATTTACCGGAAGCTCTTATAAATTATCTTGCTCTTGTAGGTTGGAGTCCTGAAAGTAATGAAGAAATTTTATCTTTAGATGAAATGGTTAAACAATTCTCTTTTGAAAGAGTTTCTAAATCAGGAGGAGTTTTTGATGTAGATAAATTGGATTGGGTTAATGCTCAATATATAAGAAAAATGGAAATTTCTGAACTTGCAAAACTTGTTAAACCTTATTTAGTTGAAGCAGGTTTTATCAAAGAAGATATTTGTGAAAATAGACTTGAGCTGATTACAAAAACTTTCCAAGAATCTATTTCAAGACTTCCTGAAATTGTTGAACAATCAAGATTTTTATTTGAAGATGTTGATGTTGAACCGGATGCTTTAGAAATGAGAAATGTTGAACATATAGAAATTTTAAAGGAAAAGATGGAAGAAGAATTATCTCAAATTGATGAAATGGATGAAGAAACTGCTAAAGGATTTATGAAAAAAATCCAAAAGGCTTCAGGTTATAAAGGAAAAGACTTATATATGCCTGTTAGAGCATTGCTTACAGGTCAAGTTCACGGCCCTGAACTTTCAAACATTTTAGAAATTTTAGGTAAAGGAGAAATTCTAAGAAGATTGAAATAGGAGGCGGAGGCTTATGAAAAATCTTGGAAATTGGGCAAAAAGAATCTTTGTATTTTCTTTAGTACTGCTAGGTTTGATAGTAATACCTTTCAACGATTCTTTTGCAGATACTTTTTACAAAAATGCAATTAATGTTAGAATTAACAAAGACGGAAGTGCTGACATTGAAAGTATTATGGACTTTCAACCAACAAAGGGAACTGAGTATTATATTCCTTTAAATAATCTTGGGAAAAGTGATATAGTTAATTTCAAAGTTTCCGAATTTGTTGATGGACAAGAAGTTCTTTATGAGAGTGTAGAGTCTTGGGACACTAAGTTAAGTAGAGAAGAAAAAGCTAAAAAGTCAGGAATTGTAAAAACTGAAAAAGGTTATGAACTCTGCTTTGGTTTTGGAGAATATCAGAGAAAAACTTTTATTTTAAGATATAGAGTAACTGATTTTATAAAACTTTTAAAAGACTCTGATATGATTTATTGGCAATTTGTAAATAAAGGACTAAGTGCTGCTCCAGGAGAAGTTAAACTTACTATTTTTAAAGAAGATGGTAAGTTTGATGATACTAATTCTAAGATTTGGGCTTTCGGAAACAAAGGTAAGATAGAATTCTTAGATGGAAAAATAGTTTTTGAAAGTTTGACAGGACTTACAAGTTCTAATTATGTAACAGTTTTAGTTAAACTAAATAAAGGAGATTTCACTGCAGGAGAAACTATAGATAAAGACTTTTCATACTATCAAGATTTGGCATTTAAAGGCTCCGATTATAAGAAAAAATCTGAAAATTCAAATGAAAAAAGTAGTAATAAGTTTTTCTACATTATAATAGGGATAGTTGTTGCTCTTATAGTTCTTTTTAAAGTATTTGGCAAGAAAAAGAACAGAGGATATGGAATGGGAGACTTAAAGGGAGAATATTATAGAGATATTCCGGAAAAAGAATGGTGGAAATTATCCTATTTGTTGGATAACGCCGGATTTGATGGTCAAGACTCAATTATTAGAGCATTTTTCTTGAAATGGATACAAGAAAAGATATTGATTCCTGTAACTGAAGAAAAGGGACTTATCTTTAAAAAAGATGTGTTGGCTCTAAAAATAAATAGAGGTTTTGCTAATAATTTCGAATCAAAAGTAGAGAGAAAATTATTCGCTATGTTTGAAGAAGCAGCCGGAGTTGACGGAATTTTACAACAAAATGAATTTTCAAAGTATTTAGAAGATACAGATCATCAAGAAGAATATGAATCACTGGAAGATGATTTGGAAGAATTATCTTTTGAGTATGCAAGACAAAATGACCTTTTTGAAAAGAGTGATAAAGGAAAATATAGTCAGTCTTATAATGAAAAGGGTACAGAATTTTCAGGGAAATTAGTAAAATATTATAACTATTTGAATGATTTTTCATTATTAAGTGAAAGAGAAATTTCAGAGATAAAAGTTTGGAAATATTTGTTAATTTATGCTACACTTTATGATGTTGCGGATGTTGTTGAAAAACAATTAAAACAACTTTCTCCTGAATTGTTGAGAAATGCCGGTGTTGATTTAGATACATTGCATGCAGCAGTTATTTATTCTGATGTATTCTCTACTGATTTTGCAGATGCATATGATAGTAGTGTTGAAAAAGCTTCAGACGGTGGTGGAGGCTTTACAAGTACCGGCGGTGGAGATGATTCATTCGGTGGAGGAGATGGTGGTGGAACTAGATAGTTCCGGCATAATAAAAAATTAAAAATTTGCAAAACTTGTAGAGCTATTTAGTAATACAAGTTTTGCAAATAATATAATAAGAAGGTTGGTATAGGGGGCTTATGAAAATTTTTAAGAATTTTTTTAAAAGATTTTTTATATTTTCTTTTATACTGCTCGGACTTTTTGTTATTCAGTCCAATAATTCTTTTGCAGATACTTTTTATAAAAATGAAATAAAAGTTAGAATTAACAAGGATGGAAGTGCAGATATTGAAAGTATTATGGATTTTCAAGCCTCAAAGGGAACTGAATACTATATTCCTATTGGGAATTTAGGAACTAGTAAAATTGAGAATTTTAGAGTTTCAGAGATTAAAGATGGAGAAGAAATTCCTTATGAAAGTTTGGAATATTGGAATACAAAGTTGAGCAGGGAACAAAAAGCGGGAAAATCAGGAGTTTTAAAAACTTCAAGCGGCTATGAACTCTGTTTTGGATTTGGAGAATATCAGAGAAAAACTTTTGTATTAAGATATAAAGTAACAAATTTTATAAAACTTTTAAATGACTCTGATATGATATTTTGGAAATTTGTAAATGACAATTTAAGTGCCGCACCAAAAGAAGTTAAAGTTACAATTTCAAAAGAAGAAGGAAAGTTTGACAATACAAATTCTAAAATTTGGGCTTTTGGTAATAAGGGAAAAATAGAATTTATAGATGGAAGTATAGTTTTTAATAGCTTAACCGGTCTTTCAAGTTCCAACTATGTAACAGTTTTAGTTCAGTTAAATAAAGGTGAATTTACTTCAGGTGAAATTATAAATAAAGACTTTTCATATTATCAAGATATGGCATTTAAAGGCTCAAGTTATATTAAAAAGAGTAGTAGTAATAAAAATAAACAAAAACTTTATGGAATTGCTGTAAAGGCTATAGTATTTTTGCTTATAGGGATATTCGGAACTGCTACTGCAGTCACTTCTAGTAAGAAACTTAAAGGTGGATATAAAAAGGGAGATTTCAAAGGAGAATATTATAGAGATATCCCTGAAAAAGAATGGTGGCAATTATCTCACATTTTAAAATGTGCAGGATTTGATGGAGCAGAGTCAATAATTAGAGCATATTTTCTAAAATGGATTCAAGGAAAAGTATTGATACCTATGACTGAGGAAAAGGGCTTTATTTTTAAAAAAGAAGTTTTATCTTTAAAAATCAATAATAAAATAGATTATGATTTTGAAACAACAGTAGAGAGAAAGTTATATACTATGGTTGTAAAAGCAGCTAGAGATGATGAAATTCTACAGGAAAATGAATTTACTGCTTATTTAAAAAAGGAAAATAATCAAAATTCTTTTAAATCTTTACAGGAGTCTATGAAACAAGATTCTCTAAGTTATGCTAGAAAATATGATTTGCTCGAGATGAATGAGAAAGGAAAGTGGACATATAAATATAATGAAAAAGGTAAGAAATTTACTGAACATCTTATAAAATATTATAATTATTTAAAAGATTTTTCATTATTAAGCGAAAGAGAAGTTTCAGAGATAAAAGTTTGGAAAGATTTATTGATTTATGCGACACTTTTTGATGTTGCTGATGAAGTTGAAAAACAACTAAAAAAATTATCTCCGGAATTTTTAGAAAAGTATGATGTAGATGTGAATTCATTGCATACAGCTATGCTTTACTCTCATGTATTCTCTAATAATTTCTTAGATGCTTATTCTAAAAGTGTTCAAAAATCTTCCGGCGGTGGCGGAGGATTCACAAGTATCGGAGGTGGCGGTGGCTCCTTCGGTGGCGGTTCCGGTGGAGGAACTCGATAATTGGGTATTAGTATAATATAATAAAATATATACATTTGGAAAGGAGAAAGATTATGACAGCATTATATGTAATTCTCGCATTGGTAGTCGTTTTAGGATTATGGCTAATGTCAAGCTATAATAGATTAATAAGACTTAGAGAAATGGTAAAGAATGCTATGGGACAAATAGCTGCAAATGTTGAATCAAGATGGGATGCTTTAAAATCTTTGATTGAAGCAACTAAGAAGTATTCAGCACATGAAGCTGAAACATTGGAAAAAGTAATACAAGCAAGAGGCGGAGTAAATAGTGCTAGTACTGTAAAAGATATTGAAGCAGATGATACTATGTTTACTCAAGCACTTTCTAGACTTGCAGTTGTTGTTGAAGCATATCCTGACTTGAAGGCAAATACATTGTATCTAAGTACAATGGATAAGATTGATTCTTATGAACAGGATGTAAAAAATTCTAGAATGATTTACAATGATACAGTTACTAGATTTAATAGAACTATGTTAGTATTCCCTGTAGTATTAATTTCTAGAATGTTAGGATTCACTGAATATGAATATTTTAAAAATACTGAAGAAAAAGTAGCTCCTCCAAGTTGGGAGTAAAAAGAACTTTACCCATCCACGATGCTTTGCATCGGGGGATTTCTGGGAACCTTGTTGTTTCACAATAAAAAGCACCCTTTTGGGTGCTTTTAAAACAAATATCAACTTTAGTAAATTAACTTACAAACTACAAAATGAGTTAAATTACTTAAAAATTAAAACATTACTAAAGATAATAAAAATCAAAATAGTAAAGCTCTTAAATTACACGTTTTTTATAAAAAAGTGTTAAAAAATGTTTGATAAAAATTTTTTAATATGGTAAAATAAGTTATAAATATTTATACGGAGGTACTTTATGAAAAAATTAAAAAAGATTGGTTTATCTTTAGCAATGTTATTTGTTATAGTATTAGCAACTGCTTGTTCTAGTAAAGAAGCTACTACTGTTACAAGAACTTTTGTTAGAGAAACAAATGGAGTTAAGACAACTGTAGTTTATCATTATATCGAAAAAGAAGACAAAGTTGTTAAACAAACTAGTAAAACTGAAGGTGCATTTTCATCATTTCAAGGTCAAGATATTGAAAAGATTAAACAACAATTACAAACTTTTTCTAAACAATATCAAGGAATTAAAGGATTAAAAGAAACCCTTGAAATTACAGATGATAAATTTGTTGAAGAAGTTGAAGTAGATTATACAGATTTTGACTATGAAAAAGCAAAAAATCTTCCGGGAATGTCTTTCTCAGGAGATCCTACAAAAACTAAGGTTAGTATGGAAAAAAGTGCTGAAATGGTAATCTCACAAGGATTTAAAGAACAAAAATAATATTTATTGTTATGATTATAAGGAGGTAGGCTATGAAAAATTTTAAAAGAATATTTACAAGTTTTATCTTAGTTTTTTCAATTGTATTATTGGTAGCTTGTAGTGGTGGAGAAAAAAGTAAATCTTTCTACAAGTCAGAAAATGGAAGTGAAATGACAGTAAAAGTAAAATACAAAGATGATACTGTAAATTCAATGAATATTGATGCTAAAATGTCTTATAAATCATTAGAAATAGAAAATAAAGAACAAGCAAAATTAATGTTTTCTATGTTAACTGGTGTAATAGGAAGTGTTGAAGGCGTTAAGTTTGACGTTGATTATGGTGATAGTGATGCTACTATAAAAGTTAGTATTGACTTAAATAAAATAGATCCTGAAAAACTAAAGGCATTAGCGGGTTCTTTTGGTGGAAAAGTTTCTGAAAAATCTTCAGGAAATCTTGAAGAAGGCTTGAAGAAGATTAAAAGTTTTAAAGAAGTGGAAAAATCTCTTTTAGAAGCCGGATTTAAAGAAAAATAATATTATTTTAAAAATAGCAAAGGTCAATGATAAATCATTGACCTTTGTAATTGTTTAAACGGTATAATCTATGCTGTTTAAATAATTTTTTTATAGCATAATTAGATTTTAGATAATTTGAATAAAACTTTTTAATATGATAAAATTACTTATATATATTTATTAACGGAGGAAGATTATGAAAAAATAAAAAATATTTTATTGTCAATTGCTATGCTTTTTGTTGTAGTATTAGCTACAGCATGTTCAGGTAAAGAGGAAACTACTACAAAAACTTTTGTACTTGATAAAAATGGTATAAAAACTACAATTACCTATACTTATATTGAAAAGGATGATAAAGTTTTAAAACAAAATACTCAAAATGTTGGTGTTTACGCTCAATTACCAAAAGCAAATAGTAAAGAAGCTGCACAAAAGTTATTAGATCCGGTTGCTAAAAATTATCAAGGAATTAAAGGTATAAAACAATCTATTGACTATCAAGATGATAAATTCATTGAAGATTTAGAAATCGACTATACAGATATTGATTTTGAAAAAGCAAAGAAAATTCTTGGACCAAATTTCCAAGATCCTGCTAAAGTAAAAGTTAGTATGAAAAAGACTGAAGAAGGATTAATTAAATTAGGTTATACAGAACAAAAAAATAATTATAAAAAAGCAGTTTTATACTACTTCAGTGCACAGACAACGAAAAAGTTTTGTCTGTGCTTTTTTTATTTCAAAAAAGGATATGAGGTATGTAATAAATAGTAAAAAATAAGTTTGTTTCGCAATAAGAACCCAACATTCCATAATTCTTCGTAACGTGTGGGTACCCGGAAACTTGTTGTTCTATAATAAAAAATTTTTTTAAAAAAAGATAATAATAATTGATATTATTTTAAAAATGTGGTAATATATATGGGTAAGAGATAATAAACTCTTTATAAAAGATTTTAGGAGGGAAATATGAGAAAAAAATTATTTTATTACTTGCATTGGTACTTTCTGTAGGGGTTTTAGGAGCTTGTACCAAAAAAGATGATAATAAAAATAAAGATGGGGAAAAGAGAACTGAGCAAAACACTACAAAGAAAAAAGTTATTGCTACAAGTACAATGCTTACAGATTTGGTAAAGCAAATAGGTGGAGACAATTTTGAAGTAGAAGGAATGATGAAAGCGGGAGTTGACCCTCATTTATATAAGCCAACAGCGGGAGATGTTGAGAAACTTGAAAAAGCTGATGTCGTAGTTGTAAACGGATTACATTTGGAAGGACAAATGGGAGAAATTTTACAAGGTCTAGAAAAACAAAATAAAAATGTTATAACTGCATCAAAAAATATTCCATCAGATAGTTTACTTCCTTGGGATGAAGAAGGAGCAGGTCCAAACGATCCGCATATCTGGTTTAGTGTTAAGAATTGGAAAATTGCTGCTAAAAATGTTGCAGAGGGTTTAAAGAAAGCAGACAGCTCAAAAGCTGAAGAAATTGATAAAAATCTTGCTAAATATGAAAAAGAACTTGATGAACTTTCAGAATATATAAAGAAAAAAGTATCAGAATTACCTGAAAATCAAAGAGTTTTGGTTACTGCACATGATGCTTTTAACTATTTTGCAAAAGAATTTGGCTTTAGAGTAGAAGCTATTCAAGGAATTAGTACGGAATCAGAAGCAAGTGCTGCTGATATAAAGAAACTTTCAGACTTTTTAGTTGAAACTAAAATTAAAGCAGTTTTCGTTGAATCTTCAGTTCCTAAGAAAACTATTGAATCTTTAGTTGAATCTTGTAAAGCTAAAGGACATAATGTAAAAATAGGTGGAGAGTTATATTCTGACTCATTGGGAGATGATAATACAAAAGAAAATACTTATATCTCAATGTTTAAATACAATATTGATACAATAGTTGACGCTTTAAAATAATACTTGAAAAAAATCTCCTAAATATATATACTTATATTATGGAGATTTTTATTTTATGGAGGAATAAAATGGATGAGATAGCTGTAAAAGTTGAAGATTTAACTATTGCCTATTATTTGAAACCTGTAGTTTGGGATGCTGACTTGGATTTTAAAAAAGGAAAACTTACTGCAATTATGGGACCGAATGGTGCGGGTAAATCCACTTTGCTAAAGGCAATGTTAAATTTAATTCCAACTTCATCCGGAAAAATTTCATTTTTCGAAAAGCCATATAAGGAATTTAGAAAAGATATTTCTTATGTTCCACAGAGCGAATCTGTAGATTGGGATTTTCCGACAGATGTTTTGGATGTTGTTATGATGGGAACTTATGGAAAGCTTGGTTGGATAAAGAGAGCAGGTAAAAAGGAAAAGGAATTATCTTTGGAGGCTTTAAAAAAACTTGGAATGGAAGATTTTGTTGACAGACAGATAAGCGACCTTTCCGGGGGACAACAGCAGAGAGTTTTCTTGGCGAGAGCATTAGTTCAAGATAGCGAAATATATTTTTTAGATGAGCCTCTAAAAGGGGTTGATGCTAAAACTGAAAAAGAAATTATGAAAATTTTAAAGGATCTAAGGGATAACGGAAAGACAATCATAGTTGTTCATCACGATTTAAGAACTGTTGAGGAATATTTTGATGATGTGGTACTTTTAAATAAATTGGTTATCGCTTCAGGTTCGGTTAAGGATGTTTTTACTGAAGAAAATATTAATAAGACTTATAGGGTGTAGATTATGAATGGAATTTTAGATTTACTTACCGACTATACTTTTATGATGATAGCTTTGGGCTCAGGACTTTTAGGATTTTTAAGCGGAATTATGGGAGTATATGTTACGGTAAAAAAGCAGGGGCTTATTTGTGATGCAATCAGTCACTCAACTCTTCCCGGCGTTTGTATTGCCTTTATGGTGCTTGGAATTAAAAATTTAGAATTTTTACTTCTTGGAGCTTTTATTGCAGGAGTTATAGCTGCACTTCTTATTTTTGGAATTGATTTGAAATCAAAAGTAAAATTTGACAGTGCATTGGCAATAGTTCTATCAACATTTTTCGGACTTGGTATTGTTCTGCTTGCACTTATTCAAAGAAAGGCAAATACAAATCAAGCGGGTCTTGATAAATTCATATTCGGACAAGCTGCCGCTTTTTTGAAAAAAGATATATATTTTTTAATCGGAATAATTATCTTGGTGTTATTTGTAATTTTATTGTTTTGGAAAGAGTTAAAACTTTTTTCCTTCGATCCTGAATTTGCTCAAACAAAGGGATTTTCTATAAATTTAATGACAGGAATATTAATAGTTTTGCTTGTAATTTCAATAGTTATGGGAATTCAATCAGTTGGAGTAATTCTTATGAGTACAATGCTTATTGCACCGCCTGTAGCTGCAAGACAGTGGACTGACAAATTTAATATTATGATGATTTTATCAGGGATTTTTGGAGCTTTCTCCGGAATTACCGGCTCATTTATAAGTATGTACTATAAAGGGTTGTCAACAGGACCGGTTATAGCGATAGTTGCAAGTTTAATTGTATTTTTTAGTATATTATTTTCGCCTAAAAAAGGAATTTTATTCAGTAAAAAGAGAACTATGCAAGGAGGGACTAAATGAGACAATTAGAAATTTTAATAGCTGTAAGTTTAGTTTCAGCTGCTTGTTCACTATTGGGACCATTTTTAATTCTTAGAAAAATGTCTATGATGATAGATTCTATAACTCATACAATTTTACTTGGAATCGTAATTGCTTTTTTCATTACAAAAGATTTGACAAGTCCTTTGCTGATTGTCGGTGCCGGACTGGTTGGAATACTTACTGTATTTTTGACAGAACTTATTAATCAGAAGACGACTTTACATGAAGATTCTTCTATCGGACTTGTATTTCCGTTTTTATTCAGTATTGCTATAATATTGATTTCAAAATTTTTAAGAGGAGTGCATCTCTGTATTGACTCCGTTTTAGTTGGAGAAGTTGCATTTTCAATAATTCCGAGAATCGAGTTTTTCGGTTATGAAATGTCAAAGGTTATTTTTGTAATGGCAGTAATATTTTTAATTGATTTGATTTTTATTTGGGTGTTCTTTAAAGAATTGAAGATTTCTACATTTGATAAAAATTTAAGTTTGATTTCCGGATTTGCACCGGCTGTTATTTATTACGCTTTGATGAGTTTAGTTTCTATAACAACTGTAGGAGCATTTAATGCGGTGGGTTCAATACTTGTAATTTCATATATGGTTGTTCCGTCTGCAACGGCATATCTATTAACACATGATTTGAAGAAAATGATATTTATAAGTGTTTTCACGGGAGTTTTAAGTAGTGTAATAGGATTTTATATGGCATATATTTATGACCTTTCTATTGCCGGAACAATAGCCATAGTTAACGGATTGATATTTTTATTAGTATTTATATTTGAACCGAGAAACGGAATTATCAAAAAAATATTAAATGAAAACAGAAAAAGGGCTGAATTTGCAGAGGTTACAATGATGCTTCATATTATAAATCATGAAAATACTGAAAGAGCTGACATCGAGTGTAATGTTGTAAAAATAAATGAGCATTTATGTTATGCAAAGAATAAATTTGAAAAAGTTTTAAAGAATATATTAAATAAAAAATTTGCTTATATTGAAAATGACATTATAAAAGTTACCGATATAGGCAGAGAAAAAACTTTGAATAAATTTAATGAGTGGATGAAGTAAGATAATATGATGAATAATTTTTTAGAATCGTTTTCTAATTCTAATCTAAATTATTTCAAAAATTTAATAAAAAATTAAAAGAGAGACAATTTTTCATAAAAAATCTCTCTTTTTTGTTTTTATTTATTTTTACTATGTTTTAAATAATAACTAATAAGTAGGGATAATTATTTTGTAGGGACTATTTTGTCCCTACAAAAATAATCGAAAATTTTAAAATTTTTATAAAATCAACTAAAAATATGTAGATTTTTTGTAGATTTTGAATATAATTAGTCGTGAGGTGTTTACTCAACAAAAGATAACATTTCTATTTAGGAGGGATTATGAAAAAGAAATTTTTGGCACTTATGTTGTCAGCATTAATGATTGGAGCTACTGCTTGTGGGGGAGATTCCGGAAAGAAAGATGATACAGGCAAAGATATGAAGGCAAATGAAGAAGTTACAGGAAAAATTAGAATTTATACTTCAATGTATGAAGATATTATTGCTAATATGAAACCTGCACTTAAGAAAAAATTCCCTAATTGTGAAATTGAATTTTTCCAAGGCGGAACAGGAACTTTACAAACAAAAATCGCAGGGGAAATTGAAGCAGGAAAACTTGCTTGTGATATTATAATGGTTGCAGAACCTTCTTATGCTTACGAATTAAAAGAAAAGAAGATTTTACATAAATTTGAAATTGAAAACAAAGATAAATTGGCATTCGAATATGATAAAGAAGGATATTGGTATCCTGTTAGAATTTCTAATATGGTTTTAGCTTATAATCCGGAAAAAACAAAGAAAGAAAATATAGCACAAAGTTTTAAAGAATTTGCTGAAAAAGAAAGTCTTACAGGAAAAATTTCTATGTCAGATCCTTTAAAATCAGGTACTGCTCTTGCAGCTATAAGTGGATTAAAGGATAAGTATAAAGATGAATATTTCACTAATTTGGCTAAGAGAAAAGTTGCTATTGAAGCAGGTAGTGTTGCTTTAACTAAACTTGAAACTGGCGAAATGGATGAACTTATGATTCTTGAAGAATCTGTTTTAAAGAAAAGACAAGATGACAACTCTTCATTGGAAGTTATATATCCAAAAGATGGAACAATTGTAGTTCCTTCACCAATTATGGTTGTAGATGAAAAATTAACAGAAAACAAAAATACAAAAGCTGCAGAAGCTATTTCAAAATGGTTCTTATCAGAAGAAGGACAAAAATATATAGTTAAGGGCTGGATGCACTCTGTATTAAAAGATTTCCCTGAAGTTCCTTATGATGCAATCAAAACTTCTGAAATTACATCAAATAGTATAAATGTTAAATGGGAACAATTAGTTAAAGATAGAGATTCTCTAAGAAAGATGTTTACAGATACAATTGGTAAAAAATAATAGATAATAACCATATAAAAAATGGAAATTTATTATTTTAGAATAAAAATATATAACAGAGGGAGGAAACTCCCTCTTGTTAATGAAAGGTTTATTTTATGCAAAAGACAGAAAGAAAATTTAGATTGGATATAAAGTGGATAATAATGCTATCTATTGTTGCACTTTTGCTTGTTTTTGAAGTTTTTCCACTTTTATATCTCTTTGTTAAATCCTTATTTCCAAGTGGAAGCTTTACTTTTGAGGCTTTTAAGAGAGTTTATAGTTATGATGCAAATTTTATAGCTATTAGAAATACTCTAGTTACTGCAATTGCTACAACATTTTTTGGAATGTTAATTGCTTTTCCACTTGCATTTTTAGTTGGAAGAACTAATTTATATGGTAAAAAAATATTTAGAACTATGTTCGTTGTTACATATATGGTTCCTCCTTATGTAGGGGCTATGGCTTGGCTTAGACTTTTAAATCCAAGAGTTGGAACTTTAAATATGTTAATTCAAAAATTATTTGGACTTAGTGAACCGATTTTCAATATTTACAGTGTATGGGGAATGATTTGGGTACTTACTTGTTTTTATTATCCTTATGCTTTTATCACAATTTCTCGTGCGATGGAAAAAATGGATCCTTCTCTTGAAGAAGCTGCAAGAATTTCAGGAGCAAGTCCTTTAAAGACATTATTTACAGTTACAATTCCAATGATGACACCAAGTTTAATAGCAGCAGCACTTTTAGTTTTTGTAACTGCTGCATCTTGTTATGGTATTCCGTCAATAGTTGGAGCACCGGGACAAATTCACACTGTTACAACAAGAATAATTGAGTTTGTTCATATTGGTAATGAAGAAGGAATAATTGATGCTACAACTCTTGCAGTATTCTTAATGATAATTGCTAATTTAGTTTTGTATGTTTCAACATTTGTGCTAGGAAAGAAACAATTTATAACAATGAGTGGAAAATCTACAAGACCTACAATAGTTGATTTAGGAAAATGGAGAACTCCACTTACAATATTAGTTACAATTTTTTCTTTTATAGTAGTAGTTGTTCCTTTTATAACTGTTGCTCTTACTTCTATAACTATCAATATGGGTAAGCCATTGTCTGCAAGAAATATCTCATTTAGATTTTGGCAACAAATGCTTACAAGGGATAGTATATTAAGCTCGACAATAAACAGTTTGGTTGCAGCTTCAGCAGCGGCATTTTTGGGAATAATAATTTCCTGTATGATGGCTTATTTGCTTGAGAGAACTAGAGTTAAGGGAAGAAGAATTCCTGACTTTTTAATAACAGTAGGTTCAGGAACACCAAGTATTGCCATAGCTCTTGCCCTTATAATGACAATGAGTGGAAAATTTGGAATAAATATTTACAATACAATATATATTATGATTATTGCATATATGATTAAGTATATGTTGATGGGAATGAGAACAGTAGTTTCAGGAATGAGTCAGGTGCATCCTTCTCTTGAAGAGGCATCACAAATCTCCGGAGCAGGCTGGCTTAGAATGATTAAGGATGTTACTGCACCGCTTATAATGCCTTCAATTGTTGCAGGTATATTTTTAATATTTATGCCTTGTTTCTATGAACTTACTATGAGTACACTTTTGTATTCATCTCATACAAAGACAATCGGTTTTGAACTTTACAATTATCAAACTTATCATAGTCAACAAATTGCAAGTGTACTTGCTACTGCAATTTTGATTTTTGTATTGGTAGTTAACTGGATTTTAAATAAACTTACAAAAGGTAAGTTTTCAATTTAGGAGGAAAAATGTCAACGATTACTATAAAAGAATTAAGTAAATCTTTTGGTAATGTAGAAGTTTTAAAACCTTTTACAGATACTTTTAAAGATGGTGAATTTATAACTCTATTAGGACCTTCAGGTTGTGGTAAAACAACAATGTTAAGACTTATAGCGGGATTTGAAAAACCTACAAGTGGAGAAATACTAATAGGAGATAAAGTTGTTTCAGGAGGAAAAACATTCCTTCCGCCTGAAAAAAGAGGAATAGGAATGGTATTTCAATCATATGCAGTTTGGCCTCATATGAATGTTTTTGACAATGTTGCCTATCCTTTGAAAATAGCCGGTATAAAGAAAGAAGAAATAAAAGAGAGAGTTGAAAAAGTTTTAGAAATAGTTCACTTATCTCAATATAAAGATAGAGCTCCATCAGAACTTTCAGGTGGACAACAACAAAGGGTTGCATTAGGACGTGCTTTGATTGCAAAACCTAAATTACTTTTACTTGATGAACCACTTTCAAACTTGGATGCTAAACTAAGAGAAGAAATGCGTTTTGAAATAAAAGAGATACAAAAAAGACTTGGAATTACAGTTGTATATGTAACACATGATCAAATAGAAGCTATGACAATGAGTGATAGAATTATTTTGATTAATAAAGGTGTTGTTCAACAAATAGGAACTCCTGAAGAAATTTACAGAAATCCTGTAAATCCTTTTGTTGCAAACTTTGTGGGTCGTGTTAATTTCATTAAGGGAGTTGCAAAAGACGGCTTTGTTGAACTTGCAAATACCGGAAAGAAATTACCTTATGACGGAGATAAGATAGGTAATGTTATAGTTGCAATAAGACCAGAAGCTCTTAGAATAGACGAAAGAGATGGAACTATTGATGCAAAACTTGTAAGTCAATTCTATCTTGGAGATGTAAATGACTGTAAAGTAGATTTAGGAAATGACAATGTAGTTAGAGTTATAGACCATGTTGAAACTTACGGAGTTTACGAAGAAAATGCAAATATCAAATTGAGAATTAAAAACTTTATGGTATTTGATGATGACGGAAAAGATTATACAAAGATAATAACTTAAGAACAGAAGCTATTGAATTTTTTCAATAGCTTTTTTATGTCTTATGGTCATATTGATTTTTATGATTTAATGCGATATAATAAAATAGAAGGGATGTGAATATATGGAAACTGTAAGATTATATACAAGACAAGATATTCGCTCTTTAAAAGAGATTGAAGAGAAAGGTTATTTTACAAATAAAATTTCTTATGTCAAAGAAAATTTCGGAGTGATTTCTGACTACATCTTAGGTTGTTATAATTATTTTGTAAAAGAGGCAAGTAAAAGAGTTCCAAAACCTGATGAAGTTGAAATGCCTGTTTGGTGTGGAGTAAGTAATAAGAATTGTATGCCCGTAATTGAAAATACAGTTGTATATGTTTTAGATGTTCCAAAAGATGAGATAATCTATTTTGATGGAGTTAAATGGGATTATGTACTCAATCATCATTATATCCCTTTGAATGAAGAAGATGATAAAAAGTATAAAAAAAGATTAAAAGAAAAAGGGATAGATAACGGATTTGAGTTTTTTGAGGGAAAGTATAAGAATGTTTTTCCAGAAGAAAGACAAATAGTTATAGACAGTTGGGCTAGAATATTCGATATTGATGAATGGGATATTTACAGAGTTCAAGCAAACATTTGGAAAATAAAAAAAGAATGGATTTTTGCCATTGTAAATAAAGGAGATATTATTCCTTAAATTTAACTGTGAATATAATAAATAATTATTTTAGAATTTTTGGAAAATGCTATAATGTACATATTTTAGGTTAGACTTTGAATAATTTCAAGGAGGATATTATGAAAAAATTTTTTAGAAAGTTTGTTTTGATTTTGCCGGTTTTTATTGCTTTTTCCGGTTGTTCTAAAAGTTCTAAAGTTAATGATGATAATACAAATAAGCAAGTAGTTAGAAAGGCAAGTAAAGAGGTTGAAAAATTTGTGGATATTATTATGCGTATGATTCACAAATTGTTTTAGATAATGGTGAATATTATGGTGTGCCTTGTATGTATTATAAGGCTAAACCTATAGACTTTGATAAATGTTCAAAAGAATCCGTTAAAAAACTTCGTGGTAATTTTACGGATGATGGAAATTTTTAGAACCCAAAATTTTTGAAGAAGATGGAAAAAAGTACTTAACTGCTAATTTTTCCCTGAAAAGAAATTTTGGATAAAAGATGAAAAAACCATTGTTGATGTTGAAACGAATACTGAATATAAAAAGGGTGACCCTAAATAAATATGTGAATAAAAATTGTAAGAAACTAATGCATAGTTTTTTGCCATTAGTTGTTTTTTAAAAATAAGAAGTAAGGGGGATGTTATGAAAAATAAATTTAAAATTTTATTTCTATCGTTCTTTTTATTGACTTCTTGTAGCAATGGAAGAACTAAATCGTATGAAAATAATTTTAGAAAATATCAATATGGGAATGATATTATTGCAGATGCTAAGCTAGATTATTATGGAAATTTGAATGATGTTGAAAAGGAAACGGAAGTAATTGTTTTGGGTAAAAAAATAAAACAAAATCCATCTACAATAGAAAAGGATAAAGTTTATAATGGTGTTTATGGTGTATATACAATCTCGAATTTTAAAATAGAAAAGGTTTTTAAAGGTAATTTTAAACCGGGAGATGTTATAGATGTTTATGAAAGTGCCGGAATAGATGAGGAAACGGGAAAGATTTATCATATTGCAGGATATGAGTTAATGGAAAAGGATGAGGAATATTTACTGTTTTTGAGACATTCGGAAACTGATCCGTGGTATATGATATCAGGATTGAAATTTGGTAAAATTTCACTTTCAGGTAAAAAATCAGAGTTCAGAATAGAATTAGAAAAAGCAGATCATTATCCGGAAGAATTTGAACTTGAAGGTAAAATAAGAGAAGAAGCAATAAAAAATATATTGAAAAGTAGTGATTTAAAAGATAGAATAATCATAAAATTAAAGAGTTGGAAGTCCAACTCTTTTGTTTTTTTGGTCAAAATATGTTAAAATAATACTTGATAATTAATATTTCAGATAGGAGATTTTTATGGTTAGTAAGGAAGAAGTAAAGAAAATTTATTATCTTGCAAACTTGAATGTAAAAGAAGAAGAACTTGATATTATTGCTAAAAAGTTTGATGATGTTCTTGTTTTTGCCAATGAAATTATGGAACTTGATACTTCAGAATGTGAAGCACTAGAAATAGTTGTGGAACATAACAGTCCTTTGAGAGAAGATGTGGTTGAAGAAAGTATTTCAAGGGAAGATGCACTTTTGAATGCAAGTGACAAAGAGTATGGATATTTTAGATTGCAAAGGGTTGTGAAATAATGGATATTTTAAGTATAAGAGAAGATTTTATCAGTGGTAAGGTAGATTTGATTTCATTTTATACTGATGTTATAAAGAGAATTGAAGATAAAAAAGATTTGAATATTTTTCTTGATTTTTCTAAAGAAAAAATTATGGAAAGAGTTGAATTTTTAAATAATAAATTAAAAAATAAAGAAAAATTGGGCTCTCTTTTTGGAGTTTCAGTTTCTATTAAGGATAATATTTTAGTTAAAGGATATAAGAGTACTTGCGGTTCAAAAATTTTGGAAAATTATTATCCAATTTTTAATGCTACAATTATTGATAGACTTTTGGAAGAAGACGCTGTTATTCTAGGAAAAGTTAATATGGATGAATTTGCAATGGGTGGTTCAGGTGAGACTTCTTATTTTGGAGCAACAAAAAATCCGCTTGACGAAAGTTTAATTCCCGGCGGTTCATCTTCAGGCTCTGCAAGTAGTGTAAGTGCAGATTTAGCAATGATTAGTTTAGGATCCGATACAGGTGGTTCTGTTAGAAATCCTGCATCTTTTTGTGCTTGTGTAGGATATAAACCTACTTATGGAATGATTTCAAGATATGGAGTTGTTTCTATGGCAAGTAGTTTAGATCAAGTAGGAATTTTATCAAGTGATGTTAAATCAATTTTGCCTGTTTTAAATACAATTGGCGGTTTGGATAAAATGGATGCAGTTACAATGAGAGATGCTGTAGATATTAAGGAAGATAAAGATTTTTCTTTAAAGGGTATTAAAATTGCAACAGTTTCTAATATCGAAAATTATGAAATTGACGAAATTATTTTAAAAGATTATAAAAAGGCGATTGAAAATTTAAAAAATCAAGGCGCTATAATTGAAGAAGTAGATTTCAAATATATTAAGCATTCTACAAATGTATATAGTGTTATTATGAGCTCTGAAGTTTCAAGTAATATGTCAAGATTTGACGGTATCAGATATGGATATAGAACTGAAAATTACGACTCAACAAGAGAACTTTTTACAAATACTAGAAGTGAAGGTTTTGGAGAAGAAGTTCAAAGAAGAATTGCAATGGGAACTTTCTATCTTGCAAGCTCAAACAATCAAGTTCTTTATAAAAAAGGCTTGGAAGTTAGAGATTTGATAAGTAAAGAAGTAAATAAAGTACTTTCAGAATATGATTTTATTTTAACTCCTACTACAACTTGTTTGCCAGGGAAGATTGGTGCTGAAAAGGACAATGCTTTAAAATCTTATGCCGGAGATACTTTTAATGTGCCTGTAAATTTTGCAGGGCTTCCAGCTATTTCCATTCCTTTAAATCTTAAAAAAATTTGTGGAAGTGTTCAATTTATAGGTAAGAGATTTGATGATGAAAGATTATTAAATCTTGCAATGAATTTTGAAAGGGGGCTTTAATATGAGTTTAAAAACAATAATAGGACTTGAAATTCACGTTGAGTTACAAACTGATACAAAAATGTTCTGTGGTTGTAAAAATGAATATGGTTGTCCTCCAAATACTAATGTTTGCCCTATTTGTTTAGGGCATCCGGGAACTCTTCCAAGAATAAATAAAAGAGCGATTGAATATGCAATAATGGCAGGTAATGCCTTTAATTGTGAAATTTCTATGGATATGAAAATGGACAGAAAAAAATATTTTTATCCTGATTTAGTAAAGGGTTATCAAATAACTCAAGAGAGAACTCCTATTTGTAAAAATGGATATATAGAAATTGATACTGAAAATGGAGTGAAGAAACTTAGATTACAAAGAATTCATATTGAAGAAGATACAGGAAAGTCAATTCATAATGAAAATGGACATACTCTAATGGACTATAACAGAGCGGGAGTTCCATTAATTGAAATTGTATCTGAACCTGATATGAACAGTCCTGAAGAGGCTATTGCCTTTTTGACAAATTTAAAAGAAACTATAAAATATCTTGGAATTTCAGATGTTAAGATGGAAGAAGGCTCACTTCGTTGTGATGTAAACTTAAATATAGTTGATGAAGAAAGTGGATTTAAGACAAAAATTACTGAAATTAAAAATCTAAATTCATTTAAGGCTGCACTTCGTGCTATGGAATATGAACAAAAAAGACATATAGAAAATGTTAAGAATAATATTGTTGGTGAAAAAGAGACAAGACGTTGGGATGAATCAAAGCTTGAAACTATAATTATGCGTCATAAAGAAGAGGGAAATGATTATAGATTTAGTGTTGAGCCTGATATTCCATATATCAAACTTGAAAAAGACTTTGTTGAAGCTATTAAGGAAAAAATGCCGGAGCTTCCAAAGAATAAGAAAAATAGATTTTTAGCTGAATACAAACTTTCAGAATATGATGCAAATGTATTAACTCAAAACAAATATTTATCTGAATATTTTGAAAGAGTAGTTAAAAAAGTTGATGATGCAACTCTTGTTTCCAACTGGTTGCTTTCCGATGTTCTAAGAAGAGTTAAAGATTTGGAAATTGAATTTGAAGAAATTCCTTTAAATATTGAATCTTTTGCAAGTCTTTTAAAATTAGTTAAAGAAAATAAGATTAATGCAAATGTAGGTAAAAAACTTCTTAGAGAATTATTTGAAAAAGGAGATTTTGATCCTCTAAAAGTTGTTGAAGAAAGAGGATTAATTCAAATTTCAGATGACAGCGCATTGATTGAAATAGTTGAAGAAGTTCTAAAAAATAATCCATCTTCAATTGAAGACTATAAAAATGGAAAAGACAGAGCGTTAGGATTTTTGATGGGACAATGTATGAAGGCTTCAAAAGGCAAGGGAAATCCTCAAAAATTCAATGAATTGATTTTAGAAAGGTTAGTTTAATGAAAAAGGTAGCATTATCTACGGATAACAAAAATAAAGTCAAGGAAATGCTTGCAATTTTAAGTAAGTTCAATTTTGAAATAGTAACTAAAAGTGAATTGGGTGTAAATGAAGAATTTGAAGAAATTTATGATACACTTGAGGAAAATTCAAAGCTAAAAGCTGAAAAGCTAAGAGAATATTGTTCTTTTGCTGTTTTAGCTGATGATACCGGACTTTTCGTAAATGCTTTAAATGGAGAACCGGGAGTGCTATCTGCAAGATATGCAGGAGAACATGGAAATAGTGAAGCAAATAGAGAGAAGCTTTTAAGAAATCTTGAAGGAAAATCTGATAGAAGCGCATATTTTAAAACAGTAATTGTCTTTGTTGATGAAAATGGAAAAGAATTTATAGCAAAGGGAATTTTAAAAGGAACTATTTCAGAAGTTGAAAGAGGAGAAAATGGCTTTGGATATGACAAGATTTTTATTCCTGAAAATATGGAAAAAACTTTGGCTGAAATAAGTTCCGAAGAAAAAATAAATTTAGTCATAGAAAAAGAGCATTAGAAGATTTAAAAAATATTTTAGGTGATAGATATGATAGTAGCAGTTGTTAGTGATACTCATGGAATTGTACTTCCTGTTGCATACAGTTTGCAAAGAAATAAGGTTGATATTGTTCTTCATCTTGGGGATGATTCCGAAGATGTAAAGAAGATAGAACAAATAACAGGGATGGAAATATATGCAGTTGCAGGAAATTGTGATAAAAATCCTAAGGATATTCCGGAAGAATTGGTTTTAGAAATTAGAAGAAAAAAATTCTTTTTAACTCATGGGCATAAATATGATGTTGATAATGGAATTGATAAAATAGTTGAAAAAGCTAAAGAAGTTGGGGCGGATTATGCTCTTTTCGGGCATACTCATGTTCATTTAAGAGAAAGAGTTGATGGAATAACTGTTTTAAATCCCGGTAGTACAACTCTTCCAAGACAGGGAGATACAAAGGGATATTATATCGTAAATTTAATTGAAAAAAGTGTTAATAGAATAAATTTAAAATAATCGGCTTTATAACCGACAATTTGGTCGGTTCTTTAGCTGATTTTTTCTATGGAGGAATATATGAGAGTAAGAAAAATAGGTATTATATCTTTATCAAGTGGGATATTAGGAGAAGATTTTGTTTTACATGAAGTTAAAATTGGAATTGAGAGACTAAAAAAATATGGAATTGAAATTGAATTTTTACCTAATTCAAAAAAGGGTATTGAATTTATAAAAAATAATCCTAAAGAAAGGGCAGAAGATTTAATAAAAGCTTTTAAAGATGATTCAATTGATATGATATTATGTGCGATAGGTGGAGATGATACTTATAGATTATTGCCTTATTTGTTCGAAAATAGTGAATTAGAAAAAGTAGCAAAGCAGAAAATATTTTTAGGCTTTTCAGATACTACAATTAATCATTTAATGCTAAATAAAGTAGGGATAAAAACATTCTATGGACAAGCATTTTTACCTGATGTTTGTGAATTGTCAAATGAAATGCTACCATATTCAAAGCATTTCTTTGAAGAATTAATTAATACCGGAAAAATTAAAGAAATATATCCCAGCGATGTTTGGTATAACGAGAGAGAGGATTTTAGTGAAAAAGCTATTGGAATTTCAATGGAAGAACATCATAATGGAGGATTTGAATTATTAAGAGGAGATTCAAAATTTGAAGGTAAAATATTGGGTGGTTGTTTGGATTCTATATTTAACATTTTTGATACTCCAAGATATGAAGATTCAGTATATTTATGTAAAAAGTATGATTTATTTCCAAGTTTGAATGAGTGGGAAAATAAAATCTTACTTCTTGAAACTAGCGAAGAAAAGCCTAAACCAGAGTTATTTAGAAAAATGATTCTTAAACTTCAAGAATATGGAATATTTGATGTTATTTCAGGTTTGATTATAGGAAAACCACAAAACGAAGAGTATTATGAAGAGTATAAACAAATTCTTCTTGATGAAATAAAAAATCAAGATTTGTCCATAGTATATAATATAAATGTTGGACATAGCACTCCAAGATGTATTATTCCTTTTGGAGTAGATGCAAAAGTAGATGTTGAAAAGCAAATTATAGAATTTAAAGAATAAGTTATGAAGAATAATATTGAAAAGAAAAGAGATAGAGAGAAAAAAGTAATAACTGAAATGGTGAAATTGTATTGTAAGAAAAATCACAAAAATGATAAATTATGTGATGAGTGTAGGGATGTTTTAAATTATTCTTTAAATAGAATAGATAATTGTAAATATATGGATACAAAAACTTTTTGTTCAAATTGTAAAAATCCTTGTTATAGTCCTAAAATGAAAGAAAAAGTAAAACAAATTATGAAATTTTCAGGACCTAGGATGTTATTTCACCATCCATTATTAGTTATTTATCA
This sequence comes from Parvimonas sp. oral taxon 393 str. F0440, assembly GCA_000223315.2. Classification (GTDB taxonomy): domain Bacteria; phylum Bacillota; class Clostridia; order Tissierellales; family Peptoniphilaceae; genus Parvimonas. The sequence goes on from AFUS01000004.1 coordinate 219,141, forward strand.
TATAATAAGTAGATTTTAAAAATAAGTTTTAAATATATTTTTAAATAAAAATTTTTTATAGAAAAAACATTATGAATTATTGTCGTAAAATACTTGACTAACATTGAAATTTGAATATTTATTTAACATATTTCTTTGGGATTAATCATTGACTTTAATCTATATTTATAATATATTTAATTCAGTAAATTAAGGGTAAAATAAAAACAAATTGATATAAACTGATATCACAGTAAATCTTTTATGAAAAAGTTTTTTCTGTTAAAATGAACTTGAAAAAATGAAAAAAAAGTTTATAATATTCTTACGATTAAAATAGAGGGGAGAAAAAATTTGTTTTAAAATAAACTAACTTTATTTTAAAGTAATAATAAAATAGGTGTTTTAAATTTATAAGATTTAATATGTTTTTATGAAAATGTTATTTTTAATTTTTGGTTTAAAATACTGTTTAATTTTAGGAGGTGATGAAATGACTACTGATGCTATAAACAGAGTTAAGGATGCAGAGTTGAAAGCGAAATCTTTAGTTGATGAGGCAAAACTTGAAGCTATGACTTTGAAGAAAAATTCTGAGAAAGAATGTGAAGAAATTTCTGATAAAGTTATTAGCGAAGCTAATAAAAAAGCTGAAGAAATAAAATTTGGTTTAATCAATGAAGGCGATATGTTGGCAAAGCCGGTTATTGAAAGAGCTAAAAAATATGTTGAACTTATCAAATCTGTTGAAGATAATAAGTTAGAATCTGTGGTTAATTCAATAGTAGAGAGGATTGTGAATGTAAATGGCAATAGTTAAAATGAAGAAATTCACTTTATTTGCTTTTGAAGCTGAAAGGAAGCGATTGCTAGAAGAACTTCAAAGATTCGGTTATGTTAACTTTTCAAAATCTGATGCTGTTGACCAATTTGATTATCTAAAAGAAGTGGATATTAATACAGTAGATAATAACTATATCGAAGACTCCACAAGAGTAAAATGGATGATTGATTATTTAGGTCGTTTTGTTGAAAAGGAAAAAGGTTTATCTGCTTTAAAGAAAGGTCCTATAGTTTATACTTTTAGTGAACTTGAACAAGAAGCTAATTCTTATGATTATATTCCAGATTTTAACAATTTGAATGATATAAGTAAAAAGATGGAGTCAAATAATCAAAAATTGACAGCTATAGATAATTCAATTAAAGAATTATTACCTTGGAATTCGATTAAGGAACCTATTGAAGACTTAAATTCATTTAAAAAATTAAAATTCATAATGGGATATATTCCGACTAGGAATATTGAAAAGTTTAAATCATCTACTGTAGATTTGAAATATACATATTTTGAAGAAGTAGATATAGTTGGAAGAAATTCATATTGTATTATTTTTACTAATGAAACAGAAAATGAAGCAGTATTTGAAAACTTAAGAGTAAACGGTTTTTCTGAAGTTAATTTAGAAATAAAAGGTGAAGTTTCAAAAGAAATTAAAAAATTAGAAGAAGAAAAGAAAATTTTGGAAGACGATAATATCATTTTAACTGATGAGATTAAAAACTTTACCGGAAATATTCAAAAAATGAAAAGTGTTTATGAATATTATCAAAATTTATCTCTCAGAAATACAGTAGTTTCAAACTTTAAGGCTACTGATAAATTGGATATCATTCAAGGATATATTCCGGCTGATAAAGAGGATAATTTCAAGGCTTTGCTTGAAAAAGTATCAGCTTCCAAAGTTTATTTGGAAATTGAAGATGCTAAAAATGATGATCCGAATGTTCCAATTATCTTAAAGAATAACAAGATAGCATCACTTTTTGAATCAGTTACAAATATGTATGCCCTTCCAAAATATGATGAAGTTGATCCAACATTTATATTGTCAATATTTTATTGGATTTTCTTTGGAATGATGGTTGCGGACTTTGCTTATGGATTAATCTTATTCATAGGTTCAGGCATAGCTTTAAAGACATTGAAGTTTAACGATTCAACAAAAAAATTCTTAAAATTTTTCTTTGCACTTAGTTTTTCAACTATGATATGGGGATTAATTTACGGTTCGGCTTTTGGAGATTTAATTACTTTACCAACTCAAATTTTGGACTCATCAAAAGATTTTATGACAGTTCTGATACTGTCTTTAGCATTTGGTGGAGTACATTTAGCTTTTGGATTGGGAATGAAAGCTTATGTATTAATCAAAAACGGAAAGCCTATGGATGCATTCTATGATGTATTCCTTTGGTACTTGACTTTGACTTCTGTTATTTTAGTTATTATCGGTAAAGCGGTTACAATGCCTAAGATAGTAAATACAATAGCTTTTTATGGAATGATAATTGGGATGTTGGGTATTGTTGCATTTGGAGCCAGAGATTCAAAAAGTATCGCAGGAAGAATTGCAGGAGGACTGTATTCACTTTATGGAATAACATCTTATATTGGAGATTTTGTCTCATATCTTAGACTTATGGCTCTTGGACTTGCGGGCGGTTTTATTGCAGTAGCAATCAATATAATTGTAAAAATGCTTGTAGGTGGAGGAATTGTAGGAATAATTTTCGGAGTGATAGTTTTTGTGTTTGCTCAAGCATTTAATATATTTTTAAGTTTCTTATCAGCTTATGTTCATACTTCTAGACTTATGTACGTGGAATTTTTCAGTAAATTTTACGAAGGTGGTGGAAAGGCGTTTAAGAAATTTAGAAGTGATAAGAAATATATAGAAGTAAAATAATTCTAAAATAAAAAATAAAAACAAATGAAAAGGAGATTTTGTAATGAAAGAATTTATGGCTGTATTAGCACAAAATGGTGGAGTTGTATTTGGTATATTAGGAGCGGCACTTGCGGTATTATTAGCTGGACTTGGTTCTGCAAGAGGTGTTCAAATGGCAGGGGAAGCTGCAGCAGGGTTGGTTATTGATGAACCTGAAAAATTCGGTAAAGCAATGGTATTACAATTATTACCTGGTACACAAGGACTTTACGGATTTGTAATAGGTCTTTTCATAATGTTCAAATTAAGAGTTGATATGAGTTTAGTTGAAGGCTTATACTATGTTATGGTTTCTCTACCTGTCGGTATCGTGGGATTAAAATCAGCTTATTACCAAGCAAGAGTTGCAGTTGCAGGTATTAATATCTTAGCAAAAAATGAAGAACATCAAACAAAAGGTATTATCCTTTCAGTAATGGTTGAAACTTATGCAATCTTAGCATTTGCTATGTCATTCTTATTACTTTCAAGCGTTGCATTCAAATAAAAAGCATTAAATAAAATAAAAAGGATGTGATAGAATGTCTAATTTGGACAATATTATAGATGAAATCCTTCAAGATGCTAAAAATGAATCTGAAAAAATAGTAAAAGATGCTAGAATGGAAGTTGCAGATCTTGTTGGAAAAACAGAAAGTGAAGCTCAAAAAAAAGCTGATAAGATAATTGAAAAAGCAAAAGCAGAGGGTACACAATCTAAAGATAGAATAATTTCAAACTCAAGTTTAACAGCAAGAGATATGATTTTAGTTGCAAAACAAGAAGTGATAAATAAAGTCTTTGAATTGACTAAAGAAAAATTAAAAACTTTAAATCATGAAGATTATTTAAGTTTTGTCGAAAAATCATTAAAAACTTTAGATATTAAAGAAGATAGCGAGATTATTCTTACTGAAGGTGAAAAGAAATTGGCAGGAGAAAAATTATTTGGAATTAAAGTTGCAAATGAAACTGTTGAAAGTGGATTTTCACTAAAAAATGGAAAAATTATTTTAAATAATGAATTTTCAAGTTTAGTTGATTTAATAAAGGAAGACTTGGAACAAGAAGTAGCAGATAAGTTATTTAGTTAATAGGAGGTGTATCATGGATAGAGAAAATTTTATCCAATCAAGTGTTAGAATTCGTCATGCTGAGAAAAATCTCCTTACTAAACAACAACTTCATAGACTTGCTGATGCAAAGACTCTTGAAGATGCAATTAAGTTACTTAATGAAACTTCTTATTCAAGTGAAATTTCAAAATTGGATAGACCTGAGAATTATGAACAGGTTTTGTCAGAAGTTTTGGATAAAACATACAAAGATGTTATGGAAATTTCTCCTGAAAAATCTTTAGTTGAGATACTTTCTTGTAAATATGAATATCACAACTTAAAAGTTTTGGTAAAAGAGCATATTTTAAAAGAAAAATTTGACTCAATGTATTGTATGTTAGATGCAAATGAAATTGAAACATTTAGAGAATTAGCCTTAAAAGATGATGAGGACTTATCAAAAGATTTTAAAGAATGTTTAGAATTTTTCGAAATTACAAAAGACCCTCAAGACATTGATATCTTTATAGATAAAAAATACTTTGAAAAAGTTTTGAATTTAACTGAAGAATTTAAACTTGAAATGATTTCAGAATATTTTAGAGCTATGATTGATTTTTTTAATCTTAGAACTTTTATAAGATGTAGAAAACAAAATCAAGTAAAAGAAACTTTGGAAAAAGTTTTGATAAAAGGTGGAGATATCGAAACAGACAGGATTTTAGAAATGTTCTATGAGGATATTGAACTTTTACCTATTAAGTTAAAGGCTTATAAGATTGGTAGAGTTTTATCTAAAATCGTAGAAGAGTATAAAAATACTAATTCTCTTAATAGCTTTGAAAAAAGTATGGATGATTATTTAGTTGAAATAGTTAGAAAAACTAAATCTATCCATTATGGAGCAGAAGTTATTTTTAGTTTTCTTTTCGCAAAAGAATTGGAAATTAAGAACTTAAGACTTATATTAGTAGGAAAAGTCAATGGATTATCTGCTGAATTCATTAAAGAAAGGTTGCGTGAAGTTTATGTATAAGATAGCTGTAATTGGCGATAAGGATTCGGTTCTTGCCTTTAGAGCACTTGGGGTTCATGTTTTCACTGCAATTGAAGGTAATGATGCCAGAAGAATTATTGACAAACTAGCAAAAGAAGATTATGGAATTATCTTTGTTACTGAACAGTTAGCAAAAGATATTCCAGAAACTATTCAAAGATATAACAGTGAAGTTATTCCAGCAGTGATTTTAATACCTAGCAACAGAGGTAGTTTGAATATAGGCTTAGAGAATATCAACAAGAATGTTGAAAAAGCTGTTGGATCAAATATATTATAGAAAGCGAGGGCTTATATTGAAAGTCGGTAAAGTTATTAAAGTTTCCGGACCTCTTGTAGTTGCAGAAGGGATGGAAGACGCGAACGTATATGATGTTGTTGAAGTTTCTAAAAATAAGCTCATTGGAGAAATTATAGAAATGAGAGGCGACAAAGCCTCAATCCAAGTTTATGAAGAAACTACTGGTATAGGACCTGGAGATGATGTTTATTCAACAGGTAGTCCACTTTCTATTGAACTTGGACCGGGAATGTTAGAACAAATGTTTGACGGTATTCAAAGACCTCTTGAAGCTCTACAAGCAAAAGCCGGAGATTTCCTTTTAAGAGGTGTAAGTGTATTACCGTTGGACAGAGAAAAAAGCTGGGATTTTGTTCCAACAGTAAAAGTTGGAGATGAAGTTTTTGAAGGAAATATAATCGGTACAGTTCAGGAGACTACAGTTGTTTCTCATAAGATTATGGTTCCTCCTGCTGTAAATGGAAAAATAGTTGAAATTTTATCAGGTTATCATACAGTTGATGAAATTATTTGTAAAATAGAAACTGACAACGGAATTAAAGAATTAAATATGATTCAAAAATGGCCGGTACGTAAAGGACGTCCTTATGCAAGAAAATTGGATCCAATTAGACCCCTTGTAACAGGTCAAAGAATAATTGATACTTTCTTCCCAGTAGCAAAGGGTGGGGCTGCTGCAATTCCGGGACCTTTCGGTTCAGGTAAGACAGTTGTTCAACACCAACTTGCAAAATGGGCGGATGCGGAAATAGTAATTTATGTTGGTTGTGGAGAACGTGGAAACGAAATGACTGACGTACTTATGGAATTTCCTGAAATTCTTGACCCAAAAACCGGTCAATCACTTATGAAAAGAACAGTTCTTATAGCAAATACTTCTAATATGCCGGTAGCTGCTCGTGAAGCATCAATTTATACAGGTATTACTATCGGAGAATATTTTAGAGATATGGGATATTCAGTAGCTCTTATGGCTGATTCAACTTCTCGTTGGGCAGAAGCACTTCGTGAAATGTCCGGTCGTCTTGAAGAAATGCCCGGTGATGAAGGTTATCCGGCATATCTTGCATCAAGAGTTGCAGACTTTTATGAAAGAGCTGGTTTTGTAAAATGTTTAGGAGAAGATAGAGAAGGGGCTTTAACAGTAATTGGAGCGGTTTCTCCTCCGGGTGGAGATATTTCTGAACCGGTATCACAAGCTACACTTAGAATAGTAAAAGTGTTCTGGGGACTTGATTATGCATTATCTTATAGAAGACATTTCCCTGCTATTAACTGGTTGAACTCTTATTCATTATATCAAGATAAAATGGATAAGTTTATGGATGAAAGCATTGATAAAAAATTCTCTGAATACAGAATACAATCAATGGCACTTTTACAAGAAGAATCAAATTTACAGGAAGTTGTTCGTCTTGTAGGTAGAGATTCGCTTTCAGAAGCGGATCAATTAAAACTTGAAGTTGCAAAATCTTTAAGAGAAGATTTCTTACAACAAAATGCTTTCCATGAAGTTGATACTTATTGTTCTCTTCCAAAGCAATTTAAAATGTTAAGTCTTATTTTGGGTTTCTATGATGAAGCTAAAAAAGCATTAAATTCAGGAGTATATCTTGATGAAATATTAAAGATTGACTCTCGTGAAGGAATAGCAAGAAGTAAAAATATTTCTGAAAAAGAATTGGAAAAATTTGATGAATTATTCGAAACAGTTAAGGCTGATATAGAAAAATTAATAAGCGAAGGAGGTAACTCTAATGCTTAAAGAGTATAAGACAGTAAAAGAAGTAGTAGGACCTTTGATGGTTGTTGAAGGCGTTGAAGGTGTTAAATATGAAGAATTAGTTGAAGTTAGAGTTCAAAACGGAGAAAAGAGAAGGGGAAAAGTTCTTGAAATTAATGGGGATAAGGCAATGGTTCAATTGTTTGAAGGCTCATCAGGAATTAACTTAAGAGATACAACTTGTAGATTTTTAGGTCATCCTCTTGAACTAGGAGTTTCTGAAGATATGATTGGAAGAATTTTTGATGGACTTGGTAATCCTATTGATAAAGGACCAAAGATTATTCCCGAAATGAAGATAGATATTAACGGATCTCCAATCAATCCTGTATCAAGAGACTATCCTTCAGAATTTATTCAAACAGGTATTTCTACGATAGATGGACTTAATACATTGGTTAGAGGACAAAAATTACCTATTTTCTCAGGTTCAGGGCTTCCGCATAACAATGTAGCTGCACAAATTGCAAGACAAGCAAGAGTACTTGGTGGTGGAGAAAAATTCGCCGTAGTATTTGGAGCAATGGGTATCACTTTTGAAGAAGCTCAATTCTTTATTGATGACTTTACAAAAACAGGTGCGATAGACAGAGCAGTTTTGTTTATGAACCTTGCAAATGACCCTGCAATAGAAAGAATTGCAACTCCTCGTATGGCTCTTACTTGTGCTGAATATTTGGCATTTGAAAAGGGAATGCATGTTTTGGTAATCTTAACTGACCTTACAAATTATGCAGAAGCACTTCGTGAAGTTTCTGCAGCCAGAAAAGAAGTTCCGGGACGTCGTGGTTATCCGGGATATCTATATACTGACCTTTCAACTATCTATGAAAGAGCAGGAAGACTTAAAGGAAGACCGGGATCAATTACACAAATTCCTATTTTAACAATGCCAGAAGATGATATTACTCACCCAATCCCTGACCTTACAGGATATATTACAGAAGGACAAATTATTCTTTCAAGAGAATTATATAAACAAGGTATTCAACCGCCAATTTTTGTAATTCCTTCACTATCAAGACTTAAAGATAAAGGTATCGGTAAAGGAAAGACAAGAGAAGATCATGCAGAGACAATGAACCAAATCTATGCCGGTTATGCATCAGGTAGAGAGGCTCGTGAATTGGCAGTAATCCTAGGTGAATCAGCATTATCAGAAGCAGATAAAGCATTCGCAAAATTTGCAGATGCTTTTGATAAGAGATATGTTGACCAAGGATATGAAACAAACAGGACGATAGAAGAAACTTTAAACTTAGGTTGGGAATTATTAAGTATAGTTCCAAGAACAGAACTTAAGAGAATTAGAGAGGAATATATTGATAAATATTTAGGAAAGACAGAATAAAGGGGAGATATAGATGGCAAAGCTAAATGTAAATCCTACACGTATGGCTCTTTCAAATCTTAAAGGAAGACTTGTAACTGCTAAAAGAGGTCATAAACTTCTTAAAGATAAACAAGATGAACTTATGAGAAGATTTATAGAAATGGTTAGAAAAAATAAAAAACTTCGTCTTGAAGTTGAAGAAGAACTTTCAAATTCATTCAAATCTTTTCTTTTAGCAAGTGCTGTTATGAGTCCCGAATTTTTGGAACAAGCTGTTGCCTTTCCGAAAGAACAGGTATCCGTTGCCATTGAGACAAAAAATGTAATGAGTGTAAATATTCCTAAAATGGAATTCGATAGAACGGAATCAAGTGGAGCAATTTTCCCTTATGGTTATGCTCAAACATCTTCTGAACTTGACGATGCAATTTTAGAATTACATTCAATAATGGATAAGCTTTTAGAACTTGCAGAAGTTGAAAAAGCTTGTCAACTAATGGCAGATGAAATTGAAAAGACTCGTAGAAGAGTAAATGCTCTTGAGTATAGAACAATTCCGGACTTGGAAGAAACAATTAAATTCATCAGAATGAAATTAGATGAAAACGAAAGAGCTACTATTACAAGACTTATGAAAGTTAAGGATATTATAGCTAAACAAGTATAGGAAAAGCTGTTGCAAATTGCAACAGCTTTTTATTGTGAAACAACAAGGTTCCCGGGCACCCAGCCGATGCGAAGCATCGTGGAAGGGTGGGGTTCTTATTTTTTATACACTCTGTTTGAATCACTTGAAAAAGTTGTTATATAGTAGTATAATATAACGGTAATAACATAATAACATAATATAATAAAAGTTATATGATTTATTTTGAGGAGGGATATTATGGACAATTTAAAAAAAGATGATTTAGAAATTGACAAAAACTTAGAAGAAAAGGAAAATAAAACAGAAATTGAAACTGAAAAAACTGAAGAACAGGAAACAGTAAATGAAAATGTTGAAGTAAAAGATATTGAAGATAAGGGTAATTTTGACAAGGTTGTAGAGAGCAAAGTTGATTTTAAAGAAAAGTTTGATAAAATTATTTCTAAGAAAAATTTGTTAGAATACATTATGGGAGGAATTTCAGCAGTTTTTGTACTCAATCTGCTTTATATAGTTATTAAACTTATAGGATTAGGTAGTTATAAAAGTTTGAAAATTAATTCAGAAAATGTCCTATCAGGTTTTGCTAAGACTATGTCCAAGATAGAATCTTTAAAGACAATTGTTAAACTTAGAGATTTTTCTCATTTTTTGATTTTTTTATCAATAGTTTTAATTGCAGTTATTTACTATAAAACTGTAGTTCTTGAAAAAAGAAAAGATTTTATAAAAAAACAACAAATATAAACTTTTTGGGTGGAAATGCGATTGCTATTATCAGTAGCTTAATTTTAAAAATATCTATTAAGAATTTTTCAACATTTATGCTATATATTGCAATTATTATTTATCTAGTTGCAATTGCAACATTTGCATATAATGTTTATACACTTTATTTAGAGTTATTTAAAAATCAAAAAAATTAATAAAAGTTAAAATATTACATTATGTAGTTGATAGAAAATTTGTATAAGGTAATTCTGTTAATAAAAAATAAGTATAGTAATAAATGAGTTTATCATATTTATATTTGATAAACTTTTTTATTGTATTGTAAAGATGCTTGATATTATAAACAAAGGAAAGTTTTTCAATTGTCTTAATTTATATATAGGTAAATTTATCACTTCATAATTTTATTATATGTGATTAAATGATAATAAAAAAAGTAAAGTGTTTTTGTAAAATTGTGGATAAGTTGAATAACTTGTGGATAAGTGGATATTTTGACCTTTATTTTGTGGATAACTTTTATAATAATATGGGATAACTTTAATTTTTGAATAGGAAATCAGGAAAAATTGGTTTATTTTAACATTATCAATAAAAAATTGTGAATAAAATATTTTTTTAAAAAATATTATTAAAAAAATATTTTAAAAAGCTATGTTTTTTTGAAAAATGTGGTATCATTATTGTAGATATGTATTTCATATTTTTATGAAAAATATCTTTTATCAATTTAAAATTTAAGATTTTAAAAATTTTAAGGAGGACATACAAAATGGAAGAAAACAAAGGCTGTGGATGTGGCTGTGGTTGCGGTTGCGAAGAAGAAATGGAAGCTGAATTATTAGTTTTTGAAAACGAAGATGGAAAAGAAGAAACTTTTGAAGTTATTGGAGTTTTTGAAGTTGAAGAAAAAGAATATATTGCACTTCAAAGTCAAGAAGACGGAAGTATCTTACTTTGCAAATATATAGAAAAAGAAGACGGAGAATATGAAGTTGAAGAAATCGAAGATGATGAAGAATTCAATAAGGTTTCTGACGCATTTGACGCTTTAGTTGAAGAAGACGAAGAATAAGATTAGTCCACGAAGTGCCGTTATCGGCACTTTATTTTTTTAATAAATGAGGTATTTATGTTAAAGGCAGTTTGTTTAGATTTAGATGGAACTCTATTGGATGATGATAAAAAGATATCTGCGCGGAGTTTTAAATTGTTGGACAATTTGATTGAAAATGGAATAGAGGTCGTAATCGCTACAGGTAGGCATTTTTATATGGCATCAGGATTTTTACAACCTTTAAAGAGAGATATCATAGTCTGTGCTAATAATGGAGCTATGAGCAGATTTAAGGAGTCCAACAAATTAATTAATGTTGAATATGTAAAAAATTCTAAATTTTTGGAAGTTTATAATAAGGCTTTGGATTGTGGAATGAATCCTTATGTTTATGTGGATTCTTTTGTGGACGGTTATCATCTCGCCATAAAAGACGGACAACCTAAGAAAAGTCATTTTGAAGAAAATATTGCTGACAAAAAGATTGCTACAGATTGTATTAAGTATTTTAGCCAAGTTGATATGAATTCTTTACAAACTGTTTTATGTATAGCCTTTTTGGATCAAAAAGAAAAATTGATGAATTTTACGGATTGTTTGATAAAGAGCATAATTTGGTAAAAAATAGGTATTTTATACCTAATGGAAAAAAAGTTTTGGAGTTTCAATCTGAAAAAGCTGATAAATGGGTTGCAGTAACTAATTATCTTAAAAGCAAAAATATTGAACTTTCAGATGTTGTGTCTTTTGGCGACGAATTTAATGATAAATCTATGATAAAAAATTCCGGTATTGGTTTTGCGATGAAAAACGGAATTGATGAGTTAAAGTCTTTGACAAATAATATTACTGAATTTACAAATAATGAAGATGGAGTATATTTTGAGTTAAAGAAATTGTTTAGGGATGTTTTAGGAGAAAAAAATGGCTTGTAATTTAAAGTTTAATGGAATAAATGGTGAATTTTCTTTAGATAAGTATAAAGGAAAGAAGATAATTTTGTATTTTTATCCTAAGGACAACACTTCAGGTTGTACTTTGGAGGCTATACAATTTAGTGAACTTAAAAGTGAGTTTGAAAAGTTAAATGCGGTTATTATCGGGGTTAGTAAGGATTCTCTTGCCAGTCATAAGAAATTTATTGAAAAACATAATTTAACCGTTGAATTGGTTTCTGACGAGGATATTTCAATTCAAGAGCATTTTGATGTTTGGAAACTAAAAAAAATGTGTGGTAAAGAGTATATGGGAACTGTCAGATCCACTTTTATTTTGGACGATAAGGGAAATATTTTAAAAGAATTTAGAAATGTAAAAGCTAAAGACCATGCTATAAAAGTACTAGAAGCATTGAAGGAATTAGAATGTTAGAGGAAGATTTTTACAGAACATATTCCAAATATCTTAAAGATATTTATGGAGAAAAAGTTTATAAACTGCCTGTTAAACTCAATTTAAGCTGTCCGAACAGAGATGGTAATATCGCAACGGGCGGTTGTATTTTTTGTGGAGAGGAAGGCGGTTCTTTTGAAAATTGTCATTTCTCTATGTCTGTAAGAGAACAGGTCTTGAGAAATAAAGCCTATATTTCAAAAAAATACAATGCTAAAAAATTTATTGTATATTTTCAAAATTTTACAAATACATATCTTGGAATGGATGATTTTAAAAAGATGATAGAGGATAGTGTTGTTGATGAGGACATAATTGGGATTTCTCTGTCAACAAGACCGGATTGTATTTTAGAAGAGCAATTATTATTTTTAAAGAATTTTCAAAAGAATAGAAATTTAGAAATAGATTTTGAATTGGGTTTGCAAACTGTAAATTATAGAACTTTAATAAAGTTAAATAGAGGTCATACTTTGGCTGAATTTATAAATGCTGTTAATTTAATTCATAAATTTGGGTTTAGAGTTTGTACTCATATCATCGTTGGACTTCCATGGGATGATGAGTTAGATATGATTGAATCTGCAAAGATTTTATCAGCTTTAAAAATTGAAGAGGTAAAATTACATTCGCTATACATAGTAAAAAATACTGTTTTAGGCGAAATGTACTTAAATGGAGAAATTGAATTAATAAGTAAGGAGAAATTTATCGACTTGGTAATTTCTTTTTTAAGAAATCTAGACGAAAAAATAGTTTTACAAAGACTTCTTGGTCGTGTTCCTGAAAAAAATAGCTTGTTTTGTAACTGGAATACGAGTTGGTGGAAGATTAGAGATGAAATTTTAGAAAAAATGGAGAAAAATCATTTTAAACAGGGAGATTTGTTTAATAATTTTGAAGGAGTAGTGAAAAAATAATGAAAAACTATGGACTTTTTGATGTTATAGGTCCTATTATGATTGGACCTTCAAGTTCCCATACTGCTGGAGCTTGCAGGCTTGGACGAATTGCAAAAATTATTTATGCAAGAGATATAAAGAAAGTAATTTTTCATTTACATGGAAGTTTTAAAAATACATATCAAGGTCACGGAACTGATAGAGCTTTGGTCGGTGGAATATTAGGATATGATACTGATGACGAAAGAATAAGGGATGCTTTGGATATTGCTACAAAGAGAGGTATTGATTTTTCTTTTGTTCCAATGGATTTATTATTTGCTCATCCAAATACAGTTAAGACTGAATTTATTGAATCAAATGGGGATAGTTTTTATGTAATAGGTTCTTCAATTGGTGGTGGTGCCATTGAAATTACAAATATTAATGGAGTTGACGTTAAATTTGGTGGTGTATATAATACAATAATCCTTAAATATAACGACAGATATGGAATGATTGCTCAAGTTAGTACAATTTTAGCTGAAAATAAGATAAATATCGGTAGTTTGATTATGAATAGGGAGGATGGAGTTGCATCTGCTGTTATGGAAATTGATGGAGGAATTGATGAAATGGCTATTTATAGAATAAGCAAATTACCTGATATGTTGGATTGTATGATTTTAAAACCATTGTAGGAGGTTATATGATTTCATCAGGAGAACAATTATTACGTTTATGTAAAGAAAAAATAAAAAAATTAGTGAAATTGCATTGGAACACCAACTTGAAGAAATGGGTATAACAAAAGAAGAACTTTTAGAGATGCTTAGGGAAACTTATGAAGTAATGAAAGCATCAGCTTCCGATGTTATAACTAATGATAAAATCAATCCTTTTAAAATAACCGGTGGAAATGCAAAGAAAATTTTGAGATATGCACAAAGTGGAAAAAGTATATTAGGAGAGTCTATGGTCACAGCTATTGCTAGGGGTTTTTCAACTTCTGAAGTAAATGCCGGTATGGGAAAAATTGTAGCTGCTCCAACTGCCGGAGGTGCAGGAATTTTACCCGGTAGTCTTTCTTGGATTCAAGATAAATATAATTTTACAGATGACCAAATGCTAATGGCACTTCTAGTTTCCGGAACAATTGGAAGAATTATTGCAACAAATGCAACAATTTCCGGAGCAGAAGGTGGTTGTCAAGCTGAATGTGGTGCAGCAGCGGCAATGAGTGCAGCAGCAATAGTAGAATTACATGGTGGAACTCCGGAACAATCTTTGACAGCTTCATCCTTTGCAATGCTTTCTGTATTGGGATTGGTTTGTGATCCGGTAGCAGGGCTTGTAGAATTTCCTTGTGCTTTAAGAAATGGAACAGGAACTATTAATGCTCTGGTTGCAAGTGATATTGCACTTGCAGGAGTAGAATCTATAGTGCCTTTTGACGAGGTGGTCCAAGCAATGTATGAAGTTGGAAATGCATTACCTGAAACTTTAAGAGAAACTGCATTAGGTGGATGTGCAGCATGTCCATCTGCAAAGAAAATGGAATGTAAAGTATTTCCGGACAGATTAAGTTAATAACGGACTTTTTTAAGTCCGATTTATGCAGAAATGGTGGAACTGGTAGACACGCTATCTTGAGGGGGTAGTGAGCAAAGCTTGTGAGGGTTCGAATCCCTTTTTCTGCACCAACTCCGTTAGAAAAACTAACGGAGTTTTTTTGTGAAGAAATCAATATTGATTCAAAATTAAGAATACATTTCATAGTATAATCAATAAATAATTATCAATAAAAAATATTTATAATTAAAGTTAAAAATCTAAGATGATTTGCTACTTTTTATCAATTCACTGCTTAAGATTAAATTGACATTGAAGTAAAAATAGTGTAAAATAATCGTGAATACAAGTTTTTTGAAAAATCTTTTCTATATACTAAAATTTTAATATTATTAATTTTATTTATAGAGAAATTTTAAAAATTGTGATAATAAAAAGAGGTGAATAAAGTGAGTGTGAACACTTTTAAAGGCGGAAAACATATCCACGACTTTAAAGAGTTAACTAATTCGAAACCTATAAATTTCGGTTTTGTACCTAAGGTAGTAACTATACCTCTATCACAACACTCGGGTGCACCCGCTACTTGTTTGGTTAGTAAAAATGATTTGGTAAAAGTTGGACAAAAAATTGGAGAGGCTTCAGCTTTTATTTCTGCAAATGTCCATTCAAGTGTTAGCGGTAAAGTTAAATCTATTGATGAGATTATGACTGCAACAGGTGTTATGTGTCAAGGAATAACTATCGAAAATGACGGTTTAGATGAATTGGGATATGAAGAAAAGAATTTAACTATTGATGAAGTAAGCGCGACGGACATAATAGACGCCATAAAAGAAGCCGGAATTGTTGGACTTGGAGGCGCAGGATTTCCTACTCATGTTAAATTAACAGCGAGAGAAGGACAGATTACAGACTACATAATAATAAACTGCGCTGAATGTGAGCCATATTTAACAAGTGATCAACTTATGATGGAATTATATCCTGAAAAAGTTGTTATGGGTCTTTTACTTGCAATGAAAGCGATGGGAGCAAAAAAAGGTATTTTAGGTATTGAAGATAATAAACCGCTTGCTATTGATAAATTGAAAGAAGCTTCAAAGTCTTATCCTGAGGTAACTGTAAGTGTTGTAAAAACTAAATATCCTCAAGGAGACCAAAAAAGACTTATCCAAGCTACAACCGGAATAGTTGTACCTGCAGGAGCTTCTACTTCAGCAGTTGGCATAAGAGTAATAAATGCTAATACTTCAATTGCAATTAATGATGCTGTTTTACATGGTAAGCCACTATATGAAAAATTGGTTACTATGACTGGACATGCACTAAAAGAACCACAAAATGTTATGGTTAGAGTAGGATCAAAAGTTTCCGATATTGTAGAGTTTATTGGAGGATATGAAAGTGAACCCGGAAAAATCATTTCAGGTGGACCAATGATGGGTGAAACACAATATACTCCTAATGTAACTACAGGTAAAGCTATGGGTGGATTACTTTTTATGACTCAAGAGGAAAGCGCACCTAAAGCTGTAAGTCCTTGTATCAGATGTGGAAGATGTGTTGATATTTGTCCTGTGTACTTACAGCCTTTGTATTTACAGCTATATACTTTGAAAAATAGAATTGACGAGGCGGAAAAATTACATTTAATGGATTGTATTGAATGTGGTTCCTGCTCATATATTTGTCCGTCAAACAGACCTTTAGTTGAAACTATCAGACTTGGAAAAGCTGAAGTAAGAAAACAAGGTAAAGGAAAGAGAGCATAAGGAGGGTACTATGGAAGAAAAAGATTTAAAAGTTGAAGTCCCTTCTGAATTAGAAAATGGGACGGACATTGAGATAAAAGAAAACGAAGTCGTAACTGAAAATGTTGAAGAAGTAAAAGAAGTTGAAAATGAAAATATTGAAACAGCTTCGACTACTGAAGAAACAAAATCAGAAAGACCTATTAGAGAGAGAAGAGAAAGAACTCCTAGAGAACCTAGGGAAAGATCAGAAAGACCTGTAAGGGAAAGAAGATCAAGAGTCGTTTCTGAGAAAGAAAATACAAGTTCTGATACAACAGAAAATTCACAAGCAAATGAAGAAACAAAATCAGAAAGACCTGTAAGAGAAAGACGTGAAAGAACTCCTAGAGAACCTAGGGAGAGGACAGAACGTCCTGCAAGAGAAAGAAGAGAGAGATCAGCAGAAAGCAGTGATTCTTCAGAAGAAAGACCTGCAAGAGAAAGGCGTGAAAGACCTGCAAGAGGTGGACGTAATGAAGAACCACAAATGAAGTTATTTGTAGGATCATCTCCTCATTTAAGAAGTGAAGCTACAGTAAGTACAGTTATGAGAGATGTTGTTATTGCCTTGATACCAACATTACTTGCCGGAATTTATTTCTTTGGCATTAGAGCATTATTGGTTACATTGGTATCAATAGCATTTGCAGTGGGTTCTGAATACATTTACGAAAAATTGACACATAAACCTATTACTATTAAAGATTTTTCTGCAGTAATTACCGGAATGCTTATTGCTTTTAACGTACCTGTTACTATTCCTTATTGGATGGTTGCACTTGGAAGTATGTTTGCAATTATAATCGTTAAACAATTATACGGTGGACTTGGAATGAACTTTATGAACCCTGCACTTGCTGCAAGAGCTGCATTAATGGCATCATTCCCAACAGCAATGTCAAATTATGTTGCACCTAATTCAGGAATTTCAAATTTGATAAATTCCTCAACTTATTCTTCATTAGATGCTGCAACTTATGCGACACCTTTATCAAAGGGAACTCAAGTAAATTTTCTTGAAGCATTTATAGGTGTAAGAGGTGGTTGTATCGGAGAAGTTTCAACTATATGTTTATTGATTGGAGCAGGATATTTATTGTATAGAGGTGTTATTCAGCTTAGAATTCCACTTGTATTTATATCTACAACTGCAGTTGTTTTAGCTCTTACAGGAACTCCTGTGGCAAATTTACCGGTTCAACTTTTAATGGGTGGACTTATATTAGGGGCATTTTTTATGGCTACTGATTATGTATCAGCTCCTGTTAATAGAAAAGCTCAAATATTTTTTGCTATGGGTTGTGGTATTATAACTGCACTCATAAGGAACTTTGGTAGTTTACCGGAAGGGGTAAGTTATTCAATTCTATTTATGAATATCTTTACACCACTTTTAGAAAAATATTGTGTCCCTAAAGTTTTTGGAGAAGGGAGAGTTAAAAAGTAATGAAAGAAACTATTAAATTGACAGTCAGATTGTTTTTAATTACTGCAATTGCAGGTTTCGTTCTTGCATTTGCAAACAGTTTTACTTCTCCGGTTATTAAAGCAAGAGAAAAGGCTCAATATGAGGCGGCTTTAAAAGAAGTTTTTGCTGAAGCTGATAAGTTTGAAACTGTTGAAGAAGAAAAACTTAATACAATAAAAACAAAGATAAAAAATATAGAAAAAATAGAAGTTGCGAAGAAATCAGATAAAACGGTAGGTTATGTTTTTAAAACATTGGGGAAAAATGGTTATGGCGGAGATATTTCAATGCTTATGGCTATAAATACCGAAAATAAAACTATAGTTGGTTTTAAAGTTTTAAAACATAGTGAAACACCTGGTCTTGGAAGTAGAGTAACGACTGAAGAATACGCAAAAAGCGTTGTAGGAAATAAAGTTACTGAACATCTGGTAAAAAATTTACATCCGGATGCAGACAATGATATTCAAGCAATAACTGGAACAACAATAAGTGTTAATGCAGTTCTAAACGGATTAAATGCTGCAATAGATGCATTACAAGAACTTGAAAAGTAGGAGGGATAATATGAAATTAAAAAAGATTTTCTTTGATGGTATATTTTCAAACAACCCTGTACTTGTTCAACTTGTTGGTATGTGTTCCGTATTAGCTGTAACAACAAGTGTTGTAAATGCGATAGGTATGGGATCATCAGTAATATTTGTAGTAACTTGTTCAAATATTGTAATTTCCAGCCTTAGAAAATTTATTCCGGATAAAGTTAGAATTCCAGCTTATGTAGTAATTATAGCCACATTTGTAACATTGGTACAAATGTTCTTGGCAGCATATATACCTGCTCTTTACGATAGTTTGGGATTATTTATACCACTTATAGTAGTAAACTGTTTAATCCTTGCGAGAGCAGAGTCTTTTGCATCAAAGAATACAGTTTTTTCATCAATGGTGGATGGAATTGGGCAAGGAGTTGGCTTTACTTTTGCATTGGTTGTACTAGCAAGTGTTCGTGAAGTTTTAGGTAATGGAACTTGGCTTGGTTTTCCAATTCTTGGAAAAAATTATGTAAGTATCGGTGTTATTACACAAGCTCCGGGAGCATTTATTATTCTTGGACTTTTAGTAGCAGGATTTAATATGTTAAGTAAAAAAGTTAGTGCTAAAAAAGAAGGGGGTAACTAATGGCTACAATATTAAAAATTTTAGTTGCATCAATTTTAGTAAATAACTATGTTTTAGGACAATTCTTGGGAATTTGTCCGTTGATTGGTGTATCAAATAAAGTTGAAACTGCATTTGGTATGGGTATGGCAGTTACATTCGTAATTACAATTTCAAGTGCTGTAACTTGGGTAATTCAAAAGACATTATTGGATACTTTAGGTCTTGAATATTTACAAACAATCGTGTTTATACTTGTAATAGCAACTTTAGTACAATTTGTTGAAATGGTACTTAAAAAAATGAGTCCAAATCTTTATAATGCTTTAGGAGTTTTCCTACCACTTATAACAACAAACTGTGTAGTTTTAGGTGTTGCAATTACAAATATACAAAAAGAATATAATTTGTTAGAAACAATATTTAATGGTTTAGGAGCATCACTTGGATTTTTATTAGCCATTGTTTGTTTGGCTTCTATAAGAGAAAAGTTGGAATTGACAGAAGTTCCTAAAAATCTTGAAGGAGTTCCTCTTACATTAATTACCATTGGACTTATGTCTCTGGCATTTTATGGATTTGCGGGATTAGTATAGAGGTGAGATTATGAATGAAATAATGATACCGGTTTTGTTACTTAGTGTTTTAGGTATTTTATTTGCATTGATACTTGCATTTGCTTCAAAAGTATTTTTTGTAAAAGTAGATGAAAAAGTTATACAAGTTAGAAATGAATTGCCTGGAGCAAACTGTGGTGCTTGTGGATTTCCGGGTTGTGACGGTCTTGCAAAAGCCATTGCAGAAGGAACTGCGGGAATAAATGCTTGTCCTGTCGGAGGAGCTGACTTGGTAGAAAGACTTGCAAAACTTTTAGGCACAGAAGCAGGGGATGTTCAAAGAATGGTAGCTTGTGTAATGTGTCAAGGAGATAAGGATTTTGCAAAGGAAAAATACATATATACCGGCATTAGAGATTGTAGGGTAAACAACTCAATGCAAGGAGGAAGTAAGACTTGTGCCTATGGATGTTTAGGATGTGGGACTTGTCAAGATGTTTGTGGATTTAATGCAATAGAAATGATAAATGGAATTGCGGTTGTAAATAAAGAAAATTGTACAGCTTGTAATAAATGTATAGAAATTTGTCCAAAGAATTTAATTGATTTGGTTCCTTATGAACAAACGGTTATGGTAAAATGTAAGAGTTTTGCAGCTGGAAATGTTGTTAAAAATGCTTGTAAAGTTGGATGTATTGGATGTAAAATGTGTGCAAGAGTTTATCCGGAAGCATTTGTTATTGAAAACAATTTAGCTGTTGTAAATTATAAACAAGGTTTAGATGAAGAATTACTTTTACAAGCTGCAGATAAATGCCCTACAAATGCAATTCATCCTGGGTTATTAAAGAAAATGGCTGAAAAAGTAAATGAAGTAGCATAACTTAAGAGCGAGATTATTCGCTCTTTTTTTGTTGTTGTCTCTAGTTTTTTTATAAAAAAACTTGACTTGAAAACATTTCCATATTATAATATTTCTAAGGTATTAATTTATCTATTTTATGATATGTTAGGGGGAATTAGATATGAAATCATATTCTACAGAAAAGATTAGAAATCTTGCATTAGTTGGACATAGTGCCAGTGGTAAGACTTCAGTTTGTGAGGCATTACTTTATAAAACAGGCAATTTGAAAAGACTTGGTAAGGTTGAGGACGGAAATACCGTAACTGACTTTGATAAAGAAGAAATTTCAAGAGGAGTTTCTATTTCAACTGCTGTTGCACCTGTTGAATGGAAAGACTTTAAGATAAATTTAATTGACACTCCGGGATATTTTGATTTTAGTGGGGAAGTTTATAGTTCTCTTAGAGCTTCAGAAGCCGCTTTAGTTGTTTTAGATGCACAAAATGGTATTGAAGTTGGAGCTGAAAAAGTTTTAAAATATACTGAAAGTATTGAATTACCTAGAATTATCTTTGTAAATAAAATGGATAAAGAAAATGTAAACTTTGCAAAAGTAGTTAGTGATTTACACATAGCTTTTGGCAAAAAAGTTATTCCATTTACACTTGCACTTGGCGAAGGTGAAAATTTTAAAGGTATTATTGACGTTTTAAATAAAAAGGCTTATGAATATGATGGATTTGAAAGAAAAGAAGTTGAAATCCCTGAAATAAGAGTTGAAGAAGTAAATCATGTTTATGATACAATAGTAGAAGTTGTAGCAGAAACTGACGATGAACTTATGGAAAAATTCTTTGAAGGAGAAGAATTTAGCCATGAAGAGTTTATGAAGGGTGTAACAAGTGCATTGTTAAACGGTTCTGCTGTTCCTTTAATTTGTGGTTCTGCTACTACAGGAGCTGGAATAGATATGTTGCTTGATATTATCACTGACTATATGCCTGCTCCAAATGATGAAAGAGCAAAAAGAGGTTTTAGAAATGAAGATGATAATGTAAGAAAGATTGATGTGAATGAACCTTTCTCAGCAGTTGTTTTCAAAACTGTTGTTGACCCATTCATTGGAAGAATATCAATATTTAAAGTTATGAGTGGAAAAATTACTAGAGATACAGAAATTTTCAACTCAACCAAAGATGAGATGGATAAGGCTGCAGGGCTTTTCTTCTTAAGAGGAAAAACTCAAATAGAAGCATCTGAAATAGTTGCCGGGGATATTGGAGCTGTTTCAAAACTTAATTTAACTGAAACAGGAGATACTATTTGTGATAAGCAAAATAAAACTCTTTATAAGAAGATTAAATATCCAAAACCAAATCTTTATTTTGCAATAGAACCTAAATCTAAAAATGATGAAGATAAGATTTCCCAAGCTCTTCATAAATTACATGAAGAGGATCCAAGTTTCGTATCTGAAAGAAATGTAGAAACTAAACAACATTTGATAGGTGGGCAAGGAAATGTTCAACTTCAAATAGTTTTAGATAAACTTAAAAATGTTTATGGTGTAGAAACTAATATTATTCCTTTAAGAATTGCTTATAGAGAAACTATTAAAGGAAAGTCTGATGTTCAAGGAAAACATAAAAAACAATCCGGTGGAGCCGGTCAATACGGAGATGTATTTATGAGATTTGAACCTACAACAGAAGAATTTGAATTTACAGAAGAAGTTTTTGGAGGAGCTGTTCCTAGAAATTACTTCCCTGCAGTTGAAAAAGGTATTAGAGATAGTCTTGAAAAAGGGATTTTAGCGGGATATCCTGTTGTGAATGTTAAGGCAACTCTTTATGATGGTTCATATCACCCTGTTGATTCTAATGAAATGGCATTTAAAATTGCTGCTTCTCTAGCA
The DNA here is from genome assembly GCA_000223315.2 of Parvimonas sp. oral taxon 393 str. F0440. Classification (GTDB taxonomy): domain Bacteria; phylum Bacillota; class Clostridia; order Tissierellales; family Peptoniphilaceae; genus Parvimonas. Next base: position 241,450 of record AFUS01000004.1, read on the forward strand.
TTTAAGAAAGGAATGGAACAAGCACATCCTGTTTTACTTGAACCTATAATGAAAGTTGAAGTTAGAATTCCTGAAAGCTATATGGGAGATGTAATGGGAGACTTAAACAAGAGAAGAGGAAAAGTTTTAGGCATGGAAATGCTTGAGGACGGAACTCAACTTGTTATCGGAGAAGCACCACATTCTGAACTTTTTGAATATGCTATAGATTTAAGATCAATGACTCAAGCAAGAGGAGATTTCTCAATGGAATTTGATAGATATGAAGAAGTTCCTGCAAATATTGCTGAAAAGATTATTGAAGAGTCAAAGATAGAAAAATAGATAATTATAAGAACCCAACCCTTCCACGATGCTTCACATCTGGAGGGTTATCGGGAACCTTGTTGTTTCACAATAAATCCCATCCTTAAAAATTTAAGGATGGGTTTTTGTTAAAATAAATTTTACATAATTAGGAGTAAACAAATGCGAAATGAAAGATTACCTGCAGAAGAGAGAAAATGGCAGATAAGATATAGTGCTAAGGACGTTTTTCTTCGTAAGGGATTTCATAATACAACTATGGAGGATGTCATTGCAAATAGTGGCATGAGTAAGGGTGGAGTCTATAGATATTATAAAAGCACCACTGATATACTATATGACTTAATGGAAGATGGTTGTGAATATAGATTCGAAATAGTTGATCATTTTTTGTCAGTAAATAAAAATTTAGATAAATACGATATTATATCTGAAGTTATTGTGGACAAAATTTTGGATGATAATGAACTTTCTAAAGTTTATACTATATTTCTTCAAGAAAAGCAATACGATGAAAATTTAGAAAAGTTATTCCAGAAGTTGAAAGAAGAAACTTTTATCTATTTGAATAAACTTTTTAAAAAATTTGGTTTAGATTTCAATTACGATGAGTATGATTTTTTAACAGATTTTATGAATAGTCTTATTTTAGGAAGAGATATCTTAAAGGTAAAAAGTAAATTTATAAAGAATAGAGCGATAATAAAAAATGTTATAATAGAATATTTAAAAATTTTGAAAGGGTAGTTTGACTACTCTTTTTTTGTGGAGTAATAGGAAAATTAGAAATTATTAAATTTAAAATATTTAAAAAAATACATTATTACAATTTTGTAATATTATTTTTGGAAGAAATTTTTAATAAAATATTATAATTTTAACTTTATCAAAAATTTAACGAAATTTTTTAATAAAAATTCTTTGAGTAAATATAATATCTATTTTAATAATATAACGTTTTATATCCATATTAATTAATTTATACTTTGATTTAGTTTTTACACTTTTATATAAGATAAACTATAAACAATTTTAGATATTGATTAAATGTAGCATGCTGATATTTATAATTGAAAAAATAAATTATAGATTTTTATCCGACTACAGTATGCGATTTTTTTATTATCAACTTTATGATAAAATAATAAAAAAATCAAGGAGGATATATATGAACCAAAAAATGTTAAAAAAATTTCTAGTTGGTTTACTAGCATTTAATATTTTTACTACAACAGCTTTTTCTACACAAGGAAATGATAGTAAAATTACATATGCACAAGAAAAACAAGATTTTACTTTTGTTGTTTCAGACCAAAACGGTCCTATTATGAATAAGGACTTTACTTTTGAGATTCTAAATGAAAAGGGTGAAATTACAGAAGTACAAAGTATGATGTCTATGCTGAATTTAAAACTTTCAGACGGCAAATATACTATAAGATTAAAAGATGCTGAATATACTATGAAAGATGTAAGTTTCACAGTAACAGATGGGGAAATTCCTAATTATGATAGTATTGTAAACTTAATGCTTACAAAGAAAAAAGTTGAAGAAAAAGCAAAAGAAATTTCTTTTACTATTATTCTAACTACTCAAAACGGGGATAAGAAAGATGTCGTAATGGGCAATTATGAGTTTGAAATTTATAATCAAGAAACAGGAAAGTTAGTTACAACAGCAACTTCTGATAAATCAATGTTAAATTTAAAGCTTCCTGATGGAATTTATACATTAAAACTTAAGGAAAATAATGATTACACAATGAAAGATATAAGATTGGATGTATATGAAGATGATGGCTCTTACACTATTGATGAAAAAGAATCTATGGAGCTGAATTTAGTTAAAATTACATCTGAACCTGAAAAACCGGAAAATGAAGAAGCTAAAGGCTCCAAAGAAGTTTTAGTTAGAGTATTATTTGAAGGCAAACCTAAAGTTGATTTTAAAGTCGGTTTAATGGAATTTAATCCAATACCTAATATTATTCAACAAGGTTCAACAAATGAAAAAGGTGAAGTTAAATTCAGCGGTTTTAAGAGCAATGTTAAATACCAATTAAGACTTAGAAGTACAGATAAAACAATGACTTTTGAAACTGAAGTTTTTGAATTTACTACAAATGAAAAGGGTATGATTACAAAAATCAATGATAAAGAAGTAAATAGTGTGGAAGATGCTATAGTTGAATTTAGAGGATCTCATAAAGATTCTGAAAAATTTGATACTTTTCCTGTTGAATTTTATGCTAAATATAAAGACGGAACACCTGCAAAGGGAGTAGAGTTCTCTATAAACAGACTTTCTCCAAGATTATCTTCATACAGAAAAGCAAAATCAGATGAAAATGGAAAAGTTGTTTTTATGCTTGAAGGAGAAGCTGCAAAGGGTTCTTCTTTTGGAAGATTATACAATATAACAATTTCAAAGATGGAAATGTTTAAACATAAATCTGTTCCTTTCGGTATGGACTTTACTGTTGATGACAAAGGAAATATAAAAGTTATAAGTGTTGAAAGAGAAATAGACGACAAGGAAACAGATACTTCAAATCCTGATAAGTATAATAAGACTTTTACACTTGAAAAAGTAGATAAAACACAAATTTATAATGATTTTAAAGCTCTATATGATAAAGCTGTGGATTATTTAAAAAATACTAAATTTGAAAACAGTAAAGAAGCTGAAAAAGCTAAAACAGATTTGCAAAATGTAATTGATGCATCAAAAATAGAATTAGAAGAAACCATTCCCGAATATGCTCTTAAAAAGATTGAAGAATTAAATACTGCAATGGATAATTTGAAAAAATTTGAAATTAAAGATGAAGAGCCAAGCAAACCTGAAGAACCGGGTAATCAAAATAATCCAAATATGCCCGGAGACTCAAATCAACCTGACGAAAAAGTAAATAAGATTGTAAACGGCGAAGAAAAAGTTACTGTTGAAGGCGATGGTTTAAATGCTAAATTAAAGCTGATTGTTAAGAGATTGGATAAAAATACGGTTGATGCTTTAAAAAATAAAAATGCGGATTTGTTTGATATTTTCTTCACTCTTAAAAATAATACAGAAAAAATGCCAAACCAAAATTATAAGGTAACATTGGAAAAACGAAAAGGTGAAAGAGTTAAGGAAGTTTGTTATGTAAATGAAGATGGGAAATTAGAAAGTCTTGATTTTACACAAGACGATAAAAATGTTACATTTACAACTACTCACTTCTCAAAATACTCTATTGTATATGAAAACAAAAAAGAAGTTAAAAAGGAAGTTAAAAAATCACAAAAATTACCTAGAACTTCTATTGCAGGAATAAGTTTAGCTGTTCCGACATTACTTTTCGGAGCAATGATTGCTATAAATAAAAAGAGAAATAAATAGTTAATTTAAAAATCTCAAAGTTAAAGCTTTGGGATTTTTTCATTGACATAAAAATTTTTATCGGTTATAATTTGTTTTAATTGATTTGAAATTTTAGATAAGAGAGAGATTTATGAGAGATATTAAAGTTAATATAAATGATTCTGGGCAAAGAATTGACAGATTTTTAAAAAAATATTTGAATAATGCAAGTACTTCTATGATTCAAAAATTTTTGAGAACAAAAAAGATAAAAGTTAATAGAAAAAAGGTTGATTCAAGTTATATTTTAGCTTTAAATGATGTAATCAATATTTTTATTTATGAAGAAGAACTGGAAAAACTGATTGTTTCAAAGTCAAAGAAATATTCATATTCTAAAAAACTTGATATTGTTTATGAAGATGAAAATATTATTGTTATGAATAAACCTAAAAATTTATTATCCCATGCATCATCTAAAGAAGATTATGGAAATAATTTGGTGGATTTTATGATTGGATATTTACTTGAAAAGGGAGATTATAATCCAAGAGCTGAAAAGACTTTTGTTCCTGCAATAATTAACAGATTGGATAGAAATACTTCAGGGCTTGTTATAGGAGCAAAAAATTCAAAGGCGCTTAGAGAGTTAAATAGATTAAAAGAAAATTCAATAGAAAAATATTATAAGACTATTGTAAGTGGAAAAGTTAAGAAAAATTTTGTAATTAATGAAAAGATTGAAAAAGACGAAGAAAAAAATAAATCTACTATTTCTAAAAACGGTAAAGACTCTATAACAGAAATTTATGTAGAAAAAATAATGATGAATTTAGCCTACTAAAAATAAAACTTATAACCGGAAGAACACATCAGATTAGAAGTCATTTAAGCAGTAAGGGTTTTTATATTATTGGAGATATTAAATATGGAAATGCAGAAGTTAATAAGTTTTTTAGAGATAATTTTGATTTAAGAAGCCAATTTTTACATGCTGAAACAATAATTTTTAGAAATATTGATGGGGATTTAAGTTATCTTAATGATAAAGAATTTTTTGCTCCTATGGATGAAATTTATAAAAATATAATCAGAAAAATATTTTGATAAAAAGTTAAATAACTTTTTTAGTGGGTATATTTTTCCTATCAGAACGTTAGGAGAGATGATTATGAAAATTATAATTGATGAAAAAGCAAAGAATTTTTTAAACAAAAAAAGCAACAGTGTTATCACTGTTGATGTTAAAGGTTGTAGTTCCTGAAGTGGAATTGTTTTAAAACCAATGGCTTCATTAGGTAAACCTTTAAATGTAGATAAGTACACATTAGAAAATATAGATGGAATTGATGTGTATCTTATGAACGGTATAAAAGCAGTCAATGATACTGTTACTGTTTCAACTATAAGTTTTCTTTTTATGGAAAATTTAGTAGTTAATGGAATAATTGTTTAAAAAGACTGTTAATTCAGTCTTTTTTGTTTGGAGGGATTTTTATTAAAGTTGTTATAAATAATAATGCAAAAAAACTTTTAAAAGAAAATCAAAGAGATATAATGGTTGAACTAAAAGGTTGGAGTAACTGAAATTGTTCAACTGAATTAAAACCGTCGGTTTCGATTGGTATACCAAAAAATACAAATGCTTTTGACTTTTTTGAGGTTGATGAATATAATGTATATGTAAGTAGAAAGATTTCTGAAGATGCATTTGTTGAAATATCTTCAGCAAATTTTTATGGTTTAGAATATTTAATAGCGATTATAAAATAATTATTATGTATGACCAATTTTAGAGATAAGGGTGATAATATGGCTAAAGATTTTAAATTGATTAAACCTACAATGGAATATGAAAAAGAAATACAAAATTTTAGAGAAGAATTTATAATAAATGGTGGAGATATGGATGGCTGTCTATCTTTAAGAAGAATGGAAAATATTTCTGACTGGATAAAACAGGTTGAAGATTTTTCCTCAGAAGATACCTGTCCAAAAGAATATGTTCCACAAACTCAGTTCATCTTTATCAGAGAAGAAGATAATAAAATAATAGGTGTTATTCAAATAAGACATTATCTAAACGAATTTTTTGAAAAATATGGTGGTCATATCGGATATTCAGTATGTCATTCTGAAAGAAAAAAGGTTATGCAACTCTGATGTTAAAGGAAATTCTGCCTATTTGTAAAGTAATGGGATTTAAAAAAATATTAATAACCTGTTTAAAAGAAAATGAAGCGAGTAAAAGAGTAATCATAAACAATGGAGGTATTTATGAATCTACCGTTTATGAGCCAAAAGATAAAGTTTATTTAGAGAGATATTGGATAGATTTGTCTGAAAAATAATCAGCATTTTTAGGAGTTAATAAATATGACAGATAAAATTAAAGATTATTGGGGAAATTTTTGTAAGGAAAAGAATATTCCTATGGATGCAAAATATGAAGCATGGAGTTTCGGTAATACTAAAGAAATGGCAGATGAGTTAGCTGATTTAGTAAATAAGGGAATAAAAACTGCTACAACTTCTGCATATGAGCTTTATGAAAATGATGAAGAAATTCCAAAAGTGGGTGAATACAATATTATTTTAGGTGGTTCAGGAGAACCAAAATGTATTACAATAACAAGAGAGGTATATATTTTAGCTTATAATTTAATATCTTTTAATCACGCTTGGCTCGAAGGTGAAGGCGATAGAAGTTATGAATATTGGAAAAAAGTTCATGATGAATATTTTAAGGAAGAATTTAAAAATTTAGGTAAAGATTTTTATGAACAAGCTCCTATGGTATGTGAAGTGTTTGAAAAAGTGTATTAGATAAAATATTACAAAAATAAGTTTTCTTCTATAATAAATTAATGTAAATTTAATTATATGATAAATTTTCTACTTGCAAAAATATGTAAAATATGATAACATTATTAAATAAGTAGCAGTAGAATTAATAAAAGGAGGAAATTTTATGTGCGGTATTGTTGGATATATTGGCAGTTCAAATGCTATTGATAAGATTTTAAACGGACTTGAAACTTTAGAATATAGAGGATATGATTCTTCAGGAATTGCATTCTTGGAAGATAATAAGATAGATGTTGTTAAGACTGTTGGAAGAATTAGTAATTTAAGAGAAAAATTGGAAAATGAATATAAAAATAAAATTTCAAATATTGGTGTAGGACATACAAGATGGGCTACACATGGAGTTCCATCAGATGAAAATTCACATCCTCATTTGAGTATGAATTCTAAATTTGCAGTTGTTCATAATGGAATAATTGAAAATTATTTACATTTGAAGGAAGAACTTTTGAAAAAGAATTATATTTTTAAATCTGAAACAGATACTGAAGTTATTCCTCAATTATTGGAAGATTTAGATGATGGAGATTTCTTAAGTACTGTTTTTAAGATGAAAGATAAAGTTAAGGGAAGCTATGCTTTTGGAATTTTAAAGGAAGATACTAAAGAACTTATTGGAATGAGAAAAGAAAGTCCATTAGTTGTAGGAATTGGAAATGATGAATTTTTTATTGCATCAGATGTTATTGCAATTTTAAAATATACAAGAGATGTTATCTATCTTGAAAACAGAGATTTAATTCATTTTAAAGATGGAAAATATACTGTTTATGATGCAAAAAATAATGTTGTAAATAGAGAAATTACACATATTGATTGGTCTGTGGAAGCTGCTACAAAAGATGGATATGATCATTTTATGTTAAAGGAAATTTACGAACAACCAAAGGTAATTGAAGCTACTTTCCGTAGAAGATTAAATGACAAAGATGAGTTAATTTTAGATGGAATGGATGGTTTATTAGATGGAAATTTAAGTAAATTTAATAAATGCTATATTGTTGCCTGTGGAACAGCTTATCATGCAGGACTTGTAAGTAGAGAAATTTTGGAAAAGGCTTTAAGATTTCCGGTAATTGTGGATGTTGCTTCTGAATTTAGATACTCAGACAGAATGATTGATGATAAGACTTTAGTTATAATAATCAGTCAATCTGGAGAAACTGCAGATACTTTGGCAGCACTTAGAGAGTCAAAAGCCAAAGGAGCAACTATTTTGAGTGTTACAAATGTTGTAGGTTCATCAATTGCAAGAGAATCTGACAATGTATTCTATACTTGGGCAGGTCCGGAAATTGCCGTTGCCAGTACAAAGGGATATACAACACAAGTTACAGCTCTATATATGATTGCTTTAAAATTTGGTGAAATTTTAGGAACAATTTCTTCCGATGAATATAAGAATATAATTGCTCATCTAAAGGAATTGCCTAGTAAGATAGAATTATTATTAAAAGATACAGAAATTTACAAAAAAATTGCATTGGAATTAATGGATAAGACTACTTGTTTTTATTTAGGAAGAGGTCTTGACTACTATACTGCTATGGAAAGTGCATTGAAATTAAAAGAAATATCATATATTTATACTGAAAGCTTTGCGGCGGGAGAATTAAAACATGGAACTATTGCATTAATTGAAGATGGTACACCTGTTTTTGTAATTGCAACTCAAGAGAGATTATATGAAAAAGTTATTTCAAATGTAAAAGAAGTAAAGGCTAGAGGGGCTAAAGTTTTTGAAATATCTCAGTTAGATAACAATTTTGGTGTTTCAGATGAAAGAATATTAATTCCAGGTACTATAGAAATTTTAATGCCTATTATTTCTGTTGTTGCTAGTCAACTTATTGCTTACTATGCATCATTGGCAAAGGGAAACGATGTTGATAAGCCAAGAAATTTAGCAAAATCTGTTACGGTTGAATAGAATTAAAGGGACTGGGAAGTCCCTTTTTTATATAAAGGAGAAAATTATGTATAAATTAATAGCTCTTGATATGGATGGAACTACTTTTAACGAAAATCATGAAATATCTGATGAAGTTAAAGATAGTTTATTTTATGCTATGAGTAAGGGTGTAAAAATTGCATTTATTTCAGGTAGAGAGGAGTTTACAGTTAAAGAGATTTTAAAGAGTTTAAAGCTAGATACTTATTATGGAGCTTTAAATGGAAGTTTAGTTTCTACAACTTATAGTGAAACTCCAAAATTTGTAAAGAGTTTAGAAAAGAAGTATCTTTTTGATATTTTAGAAATAATTGAGAATAATGGTTTTTCACCAATTGTGTTTTTAAAGGATTTTATTTTTACTAAAGATTCTAATGATGAATATGTTGAAATTATTTCAAAATTTATAAATCCTAAAATAGCCAGAGTTAGAGATGTAAAACAATATATTATAGACAATAATTTGGAAGAAAAAGTTTTGAAAATAGGAATTTGTCAAGAATATGATGTATTAAAAGAATTGGACGATAAATTTACTGATACAATAAAGAATGAATACACTATTTCTTTTTCTCTTCCTTTTTTTCTTGAGTTAATGGCAAAAGATACGGATAAAGGCTCTTGCTTAAAAGAAATATGCAGACTTAATGATATTGATATATCAGAGACTATTGCAATGGGCGATGGAGAAAATGATATACCTATGCTAAATATTTGTGGACTTTCTGTTGCAATGGGAAATGCAATGGAAAATGTTAAGAAAAATGTTGATTATATAACTGATACGAATAAAAATGATGGGGTTGCAAAAGCCATAAGAAAATTTGTTTAGAGGAAATTATGGAAAAGAATTTTGTTGAAAAAATCGAAAATGTAGAAAGTTTTGTAAATGAAGTTATTTTAAATGCAATTAAAAATAATGCTTCAGATATACATTTTGAACCTAGAGAAAATAATTTTTATATAAGATACAGAATAGATGGAGAGCTAATTGATATTTATCAAATAAATAGTTTAAATGCCCCAATTATTATTTCTCGTATAAAGATTATTTCAAAAATGGATATTACAATTAAGAGAATGCCACAAGATGGAAGACTGGATTTTGATTATAATGGGAATTTAGTTGACATTAGAGTTGCATCAGTTCCTGTAATTTTGGGTGAAAAAATTGTAATGAGAATTTTAAATGCTGGAAATTTTAAAATTGACATAGAAAATCTGGGATTATATGACGAAGAAAGGCAATTAATTGAAAATATAATAAAAAGTCCAAATGGAGTTCTAATTATAAGTGGTCCTACGGGAAGTGGAAAGTCATCTACATTGTATTCATTTGTAAAAAAATTACAAAATGAAAATATCAACATAATTACTTTGGAAGATCCTGTTGAAGTTAGAATTAGTGGAATAAATCAAATAAATATAAATTCAGCTTTGGGACTTGACTTTGCGACTGGTCTTAGAGCGATGTTAAGACAAGATTTTGAAGTCGGATTAGTTGGAGAGATGAGAGATAGAGAAACTGCAAATATTGCTCTAAGAGCAGGAATAACAGGACATCTTATCTTCACGACTTTGCATACTGCAGACACGGTTTCAGCAATAATAAGACTTTTGAATTTAGGAATAGAAAATTATGTTATTTCTTCAGGTGTAATAGCAATTTTATCTCAAAGACTTGTTAGAAAACTTTGCCCAAAATGTAAAATTAAAAGAGATTTAACAAATTTTGAAAAAGAAATTTTTAAAGAAAATAATCTTGAAACACCTAAATATATCTATGAAAAATGTGGTTGTGAACATTGCAATAGAGGATATATTGGTAGAACTTTAATTTTGGAATCTTTAATTTTAGATGATGAAATAAAAGAGATAATAAATGGAAATTGTAATAGTGTAAGACTTTATGAATATTTTAAGAAAAACGGAAATGAAAGTTTATACAAAAACGGACTTAGAAAAATAGCAGACGGAATAACGAGTTTTGAAGAAGTAAATAAAATTTTATTTTCGTTAGGAGAATTTTAAAATGAGCTTTAAAGAAAAAGTTTTTAATATTTTAAATATGGAAATAGGAAATAAACACAATTTATTGGATTTAAGCATTTCTTTAAAAGAGGCGGGACTTCTCTTAAAATCAAATATTAATACTGCCGAAACGATAAATTTACTTTCGAAAACTTCTCCTAATAAGAATTTAAAGAAAATTTTTTCAGAAGTTTATGAAAATTTATTGCGTGGTAATGATTTGTATAATTCTTTTTTAAAGGTCAATAAATTTGATAATTTGTTTTTATCTTTAATAAAATCAGGAGAAAGTTCGGAAAGACTTTCAGAAGTTTTTTTATATCTTTCATCATATTATGAGAAAAAGTATAAATTAAAACAAAAACTTATAAGTATATTAACTTATCCGATTATTTTGTTGTCGGTTACAGTTGTCGTTTTAATTTTCTTTTGAATAATGTAATACCTGTATTTTTAGATATTTTTAACGACAGCAATATTGAATTACCGGCTATTACAAAACTTTTAATTAAAAGTATGGATTTTATTAAATATAATTATTTATTTGTAATTTTAGGAATTTTGATTTTTATTGTATTTTTAAAACTAATTTTTAAAAAATATAAAGTTAGAAAATTTTTTGGAAAATTGCTTTTTAAAATTCCATATATAAAGTCACATTATCAAAACTATATCACTTCCATAATTGCAAAGAATTTTACTATTTTATTAAATGGAAATATAAATATAGTTGACAGTTTGGAGATAATAAAAAATTCTACCGGAAATGTCTTTATAAAAGAACATTTAGAAAATGCTATTCTGGAAATAAAAAGTGGTAAATTAATCTCAAAATCTTTAGAGGACGATTTGATTTTTAATCCGGCATTTATAAATATGCTTGCAATAGGAGAAAGTAGTGAAAATTTAGTTGAAATACTGGAAAGTGCAACTGAATACTATGACTCAAAGATAAATTATTCTGTTGATAAAATTTTACAATATTTACAACCCGTAATAATTATTTTAATTTCTCTATTTGTTGCATTTATAGTATTTGCAATAGCAATACCAATTTTTGATTTATCAAATGGAATAAGTATAGAGTAATTATTTTGATGGAGGTAGTATATGAGAGCGTTACTTGTAATTGATTTACAGAAAGGGATAATAAATCAAAGAGATTGTAGTGATGAAATAAATAAAATTAGGTGGTTGATTGAAGATTTTAAATGTAAAAATATGCCAATTATTTTTACAAAACATCTTGATGAAAATATTGAAAGCCCTTTATACAAAAATTGCGAAGGTATTGAAATAATAGATAATTTGGATATAAATGCAAAATATATAGTTGAGAAAAGTAAGCCAGACTCATTTTTCAATACTAATCTTGAAAAAATTTTAAAAAATGAAGACATAACTGAATTGGTTATTTGTGGTTTTAATACTGAATATTGTTGTTTATTTACTTCTATAGTTGCAGCTGATAAAAATTTCAAGGTTTATTTTATAGAAGATGCAACTGGAACGGTTTGTGATGAAAATACTTATGAAATGCCCGGATTGGATATTCAAGATTTTATAGGTTCAATACTAAACTGGTCAAATATGGTAAATGTTTTGTATTTAGATGAATATAAAGAAGAATTTATTTAATAAAAAAAGCAAGTTAGGTTTAATCCAACTTGCTTTTTTAGTCTATTTCTTTACTCCTGTAACATTAAATGTACCGTCATCATTTTTATATCCTGAAATTTTAAATTTATCATTTTCTTTTGCAAAAATTAAATCATTTGAAATGGAAACTCCTGCAATATAGATTAAATTATCTTCTTTTGTAGTAAAGTAGAAGAATGTATTTCCCTCTATATTAACCGATTTTATTTCTTTTATAGTTCTCTCAACAGATGAATTGTTCTCTGCATTTGGATCAATTAAATCTGCATTTAATTTATTATAATTTTTTACAGTTTCGTTAATGTCACTACCTACAGCAACATTTTGATATTTTTGTGCATCTATAAGTGCGAAAAGTTTTGTAAGTTCTGCTCCGTCTTTTAAACTCATAAAATATGTCGGTCGATTATTTAAGTTTATTAGAATAGGGAATGTTGAAGTATATCCCTTCTCTTGAACACTACCTCTTGCACTTTCCATAACTGAAAATTCTTCGGCAGAGGAAACGGGATAAAATTTTGTCTCTTTTGTTCTCATATTTACAAGTACGAAACCGATATTTGATTTATCTGAAAGAACAGAAGTTATCCCTGTATAAAAATAAATATCTTCACCAATTGATAGATAATTATATCCCTTTGTAGGTTTTGTAACGCCGGTTTGTTTTATATATCTATTTATAAATCCCTTTTTATAGACACCATTGAAAACAAGTTGTTCTTCAATCATTTCTGCAGGATAAACTCTATCTACCCAAGCAGGTACATCTTTTTTATCGTGTTCCTTAATTTCCCCGGAATTTGCATCTATAATTAAAACTTTACTTACATCCATACCTCCAACTAAATTAATAGTAGGTTTTAGAACGGATGCAACCCAGAAAGGATTACCTTCATCATCTATCTCAAAATTTATTTCTCCGATTATATAAGTCGGTCTTTTAAGACGAATATGTCTTTTTATATTTCTATTTAATTTATCTGAAAAACTATAAAAAATTGGTTTTTCAAGTTTTACAAGTTTTGTATCTTGACTTGCCATATCTACAGAAATATAATATCCAAGACCCTTTGATTGATTTACAAACCATTTAACAAGTCCTGAATAGGTAAGAGGAGTAACTCTAAATGGCTTTCCTTTTATATTTATTTGGGGATATGTTGGGTCAATATCATATTGTGATACCAAATCTCCTCCGATTTCGCCAAGTTTTCTTGAGCCTAATCTTTCGGCGGTTGTCTTGTCAACGACTGGGATTTGATTAAAATTAATAGGCTTTACATCATCTTTAAAAATACCTTCTTGCTTATCAATAAGATTTGAATATCTTTTTGCATTGAAAGCTTGGGAAGATAATAAAGTTGCAAAACCGTAAAAACCAATAGAAGCAACTAATATTGAAATTAATATCTTTCTAAAAGCCTTACTTGTTTTATCATTTACATTTTTTACATTTTCCAAAAATGAAGAAAATCCTACAAAACTTAATGCGATTACGCCAAGAAAAAAGTAAAATGAAATATGGGCATAGTTTATAATAGGTAATGCAATATAGAAGAATAAAGCTGAAACTATAAGCATAAATATTAAACTTTGTATAAAAACAGATCCATTTGTTTTAACTTTCTTTTTTTGAGTAAATTCAAAAATCTTTTCTCCATATTCATTTTGATGGGATGTCTTTTCAAATTCATCCTTTATTGAAGATAAAATTCTATTTACATATATTTTCATATAAAATCCTCCTTTACAAGACTATTTTAACATATTATAATAAAAAATATACTTAAACAATATATAAGTAATAACATAATTTTTATTAATGGAAAAACATAGAGGAAAAAGAAAATTTTAGATAGTTTTATTGAAAAAAAGTAGCTTAAGATGTATAATTTAATTAACGACGATAACGTCTTTATGTAAAAAACTATTAAAACGGATAAATTTTTAAAACTTGTTATTAATAATAAATATCGATATTAAAAATATTAATTTTATTGTAGGCACTAAATTTAATAATCTTTTTTTCTATTTAAGTACTTTAGTTGTTCACATTTCTTTTTTTATATGTTACAATATATGTGAGGAAATTTTGGAGGAAATGTGTTGAGTAGAGAAAAGATATATGTAAAAAACCATTATAGATATGATGCGATATTTATATTTTCTATTTTGGCGATGTCTGTAGGCTTGCTTTTTGACAGTCCTAAAGAAATTTTAGACGGTTATATTAATATTTTAAAATCTCCAAGTCATTTACTTACTGATTATATGGCAGTAGGTGGAATAGGGGCAACATTTTTAAATGCTGGTTTACTTATGTTATTAGCATCTTTTGTGTTGTGGAGAAGACAACAATTGTTGACAGGTCCTATTATAGCTGCACTTTTTACACTTTTCGGTTTTTCTCTTTTTGGAAAAAATCTATTTAATACAATTCCGATAACTTTTGGAGTCTATCTTTATGGTAAAATAGAAGGTTTGAAATTTAATACTTTAACAATGAATAGCCTTTTTGGAACTGCACTGGGTCCTGTTGTAAGTTATATTTGTTTTGGAATAGGGTTACCGTTTTTTAAAGGATTACTTATTTCTTATGCTGTAGGAATTTTAATTGGAATGCTTATCCCTGCACTTTCTGCATCATTTTTACGTTTTCATCAAGGTTATAGCTTATATAATATTGGTTTTACTTGTGGAGTTATCGGACTTTTTATTCAAGGAGTTTTTAAATCTTTTAATTTAGAAGTTAAAAATGTAAATGTTGTAAGTAAAGGAAATTTACGGATAGCAATTATTATGTATGTATTCTTTGCAGTAGTATTTGCTCTAGGATTTTATCTAAATGGATTTAGTTTTAAAAATTTAGGCAATTTATTAAAAAATAGTGGTAGAGCACCTTCTGATTTTGGTAATATCTATGGTAGAGGTGTTAGCATGATTAACATGTCTGCACTTGGACTTCTATATACAACTTATGTTATTTTTATGAATCAACCGTTAAACGGACCTATACTTGGAGGGATTTTTACCATTTTCGGTTTTGGGATATTTGGGAAACATATAAAGAATGTATTTCCAATTCTTGTTGGAACAGTTATAGCTTACTTTTTTAATATTTACGATCCACATAGTGTATCTGCAACTGTTACAATTTTATTTGCTACAAATCTAGCACCGGTTTCGGGAGAATATGGTTTTTTTGCGGGGATGTTTGCAGGTTTTTGTCATGTTTCAATTGTTTCCAGTGTTGGACTTCTACATGGAGGCTTAAACCTTTATAACAATGGATTTTCGGGAGGTTTTGTGGCAGCAACTTTAGTCCCGGTTTTTGAGGCAATCAAAAATTCAAGATTTTTTGATAAAAACGAGGAGGAATAATTTTGAATACAATTAAAAATGAAGAGCATTATGCTAAATTAATAGTTAGCGGACTTGTTCATTATTATTTTAGTAAAAGAGTTCAAGATTTAAAAATAGATTTTAAAATAGAAAAGAATTCCTTGAGAGTTATAGCTGAAGGAAATGTTAAAATAAAACCGAAAGATTTGGAAGAATTAAATAGAATATCAAATTCTGCCAGACTTCCGGAGTTTGAAAATTATTATGAAAATCTAATTGGATTTGGAAGTGACTCTAGCGATATGTCTAATATAGATGCTTTGGGTTCTATGGTTGACGAAGCTATTGTTTCTTACTCAGAAGATGGTCTTTTGACTATATTATTAGTTAGAAATTTCTAGCCTTTAATATTTGGAGAAACGTACATATTAGTTTATTGTTATATGCTCTGGGTATTATAACAATTATGCTAAATAAAACTACTATAAGGAGTAACATATATGAAAATATTAGAGGTGAAAAATCTTCATGTTAATGTTGGAGATAAGGAAATTTTAAAAGGTATCAATTTAGATATCTTTGAGGGAAAGGTTCATGTCATTATGGGACCAAATGGAGCAGGAAAATCTACACTTACAAATTCCATTATGGCTCATCCTAATTATGAAGTTACAAAGGGCGACATATTTTTTAAGGGTGAAAACATAAATGAATTAAGAGCAGATGAGAGAGCAAAGCTTGGGATGTTTATGTCTTTTCAAAATCCGGAAGAAGTTCCTGGAGTTACCGTTTCAAATTTTATTAGAGCTTCAAGAATGTCAATAACAGGAGAAAAAGAAAGTGTTATCGAATTTCAAAGAGAGCTTGAAGAAAAAATGGAAAGTTTAACTATGGACGCTTCTTATGCTCAAAGATATTTGAATGTCGGATTTTCCGGTGGAGAAAAGAAAAAAACTGAAATTTTACAAATGGTTATGTTAAATCCTGCACTTGTAATGTTGGATGAAACTGATTCCGGACTTGATATTGATGCAGTTAAGGTTGTTTCTGAAAATGTTGAAAAATTTAAAAGTGAAAATAAATCAATTTTAATCATAACTCATCACAGGGCAATATTATCAAGAATTAAACCGGATTATGTTCATGTTTTATATAATGGTAAAATTGTAAAAACATCAGATGCCTCTTTGATTGATAAAATTCAAAAAGAAGGTTATTCTTGGGTTGAACAAGAGGTGTAGTTATGACATCAGAAAGAAAAAAACGCAAGTAGAAGAAATGGACAGAGGTGTCTATGATATAAAAAACGAAGTAAGGTATTTTTCAAAAACTGAAAAAGGCTTAACTCGTGATATTGTTATGCAAATTTCCAAAGAGAAAAATGAACCTGACTGGATGTTGGAATTAAGACTTAAAGCATTGGAAGTTTTTGAAAAATCTAAAAATCCAAATTGGGGACCTGATTTGTCTCCTGTTGATATAAATGAAATTACAACATATATTCGTCCGGACGCAAAAATGAGTGAAGATTGGAATGAGTTGCCTGAAGATATTAAGGGAACATTTGATGCGCTTGGTATTCCGGAAGCGGAATATAAAAGTGCACTTTCAGGAGTTGGAGCTCAATACGACAGTGAAGTTGTTTATCATAGCTTAACTGAGAAAATGAGGAAACAAGGAGTTATTTATACAGATTTTGAAACTGCCGTAAGAGAATACCCTGATATAATAAAAGAATATTTTATGACTTGCATAAAACCTGAAGATCATAGATATGCTGCGCTACATTATGCAGTTTGGAGTGGTGGCTCCTTTGTTTATGTTCCAAAGGGGGTTAATGTAAGTATTCCTTTACAATCATATTTCAGACTTAATGCACCGGGTGCGGGACAATTTGAACATACTTTAATTATTATTGAAGAGGGAGCTTATTGCCACTTTATTGAAGGCTGTTCAGCTCCAAAATACAATGTTTTAAATGTTCATGCCGGAGCAGTTGAACTTTTCGTAAAGAAAAATGCAACTTTAAGATATTCTACAATTGAAAATTGGTCAAGAAATATGTATAACTTAAATACAAAAAGAGCAATTGTTGATGAAAATGGAACTATTGAATGGGTTTCTGGATCCTTTGGCTCAAAGGTAAGTTTACTATATCCAATGAGTGTATTGAGAGGAGAAGGAGCAAAGAGTGAATTTACAGGAATCACTTTTGCAGGAAATGATCAATACTTAGATACAGGAGCAAAAGTTATTCATGCTGCTCCAAAAACAAGCTCATCAATAAATTCAAAATCCATATCAAAGGGTAATGGAGTTGCTATTTACAGAGGCCTTGTAAGTGTAAAACCAAACTGTCCGGGTTGTAAATCAACTGTAACTTGTGAATCTTTGATGTTGGATCAAGAATCTCAATCAGATACAATTCCGGTAATAGATATTCAAACATCAGATATCGACTTAGGTCATGAAGCAAAAATTGGTAGAATTGACGATGATGTAATTTTCTATCTAATGAGTCGCGGTATTCCTGAAGAAGAGGCAAAAGCTATGATTGTTAGAGGTTTTGCTGAACCGATTGCAAAGGAATTACCTTTGGAATATGCTGTTGAAATGAATGCTTTGATTAATCTAGAACTTGAAGGAACTATTGGTTAGGAGGTGTCTGTATGAGAGGAAATTTTATACCAAGTAATACTTGGAATGCAACAAGAGTTAATAATACAGAAGTACTATTACCTAATTTAAATCCAAAAGAATATTCTTTAATTAAGGATGAAAATAAAAATCTTAATTTTTCTTATGAAAAATTTTCTTTTTCAAATGAAATAGCTGAAAAATTAAAAGAATTTACAAATTTAAAAATGGATTTTGTTTCAACGAAAGAAAATTCTTTAAATCAAGTTGTTTCATTAGAATTAAATGAAGAAAACAATCAATTAGTTGATATTATAAAAATAAAAGCTGAAAAAAATTCAACTTTAAACTTGACTTTGGACTATTTTTCAAGAGAAAGTGTTAAAGGATTCAGACATTCTATTATAGAAGTTGAAGCTGAAGAAAACAGTAATGTAAAAATTTTCATTTCTCAAAGATTTTCTTTAGATGTTTTGAGTATTCAAAGTGTTTATTACAAAGTTAAAGAAAATGCAAATGTTGAATTTGTTCAAGTTGATTTAGGAGGCAGAGAAAATTATGTTTCCTATATAGGAGATCTCGTTGATAACAATTCAAATGTCAACGTAAATTCTATTTATTTCGGAAAAAACGAACAAAAATTAGATTTTAATTATGTGGCAACTCAAAGAGGACGTGCTACAAATTATGATTTGTCTATTAAGGGAGCATTAGCTGATAGAGCTCAAAAGACTTGTAGAGTAACTATCGACTTTAAGCGTGGCTCATCTACTTCTAAAGGTTCTGAACAAGAATATGTAACATTACTTTCTGATGATATAAAAAATGTTGCAGTTCCTATTTTACTTTGTACTGAAGATGATGTTGAAGGAATTCATGCAGCGAGTGCGGGGAAAATTGATGAAAATATACTATTTTACATTATGAGTCGTGGTTTTAGTGAATCTGAAGCAAAGAGATTGATTTTAGAATCAAAATTTGCTGAAACTATTGACTTGATAGATAGTGAAGAAATGAGAGAGAGAGTTTATACAACTTTATCCAAAAAACTTTCGGAGGTATAATATGACTAAAACTATTCTTGATATTAGAAGAGATTTTCCATATTTGAATGAAGAAAAAGTTGGGAAAAAAGTTATTTATTTAGACAATGCAGCTACAAGCCAAAAGCCACAAGCTGTTATTGATACTATAACAAATTATTACTCTTATCAAAATGGAAGTCCACATAGAGGCAGTCATTATTTAAGTATGTCTGCGACTGAAATTTATGAGGGAACAAGAAAAAAAGTTAAGAATTTTCTTAATGCAAAGAGAACTACCGAAATAATTTTTACAAAAAATGCAAGTGAGGCACTTAATTTAGTTGCCTATTGTTATCTTACTAAATTAGAAAAAGATGATGAAATAATGCTTAGTATTATGGAGCATCATAGTAATTTATGTACTTGGCAATTTTTAAAAGAAAAAACAGGTGCTAAACTTAACTATATTTACCTTGATGATAATTTCCAATTGGATATGAAATCTTTTGAAGATAAAATTTCCGATAAAGTAAAATTAGTATGTATAACTGCTGCTTCAAATGTAGTAGCTACAATGCCTGACATCAAAAAAGTTATTGAAATAGCACATAAAAATGGAGCAAAAGTTTTAGTTGATGCATCTCAAATTGTTGCGCATAAAAAACTGGATGTTCAGGATTTAGATGTTGATTTCTTAGCCTTTTCAGGACATAAAATGTTAAGTGCAATGGGCGTTGGTGTACTTTATGGAAAGTTTGACCTCTTAAAAGAGATGAATCCATTCCTTTATGGAGGAGATATGATTGAATATGTTTATGAGGATTATTCAACATATCTTTTACCTGCAGGCCGTTTTGAAGCAGGGACACAAAATGTTGGAGCGGTTGCTTCACTTGGAGCTGCGATTGATTACCTTGAAGAACTAGGTTTTGATTATATAGAAAAATTGGAAAGAGAACTTATGAATTTTGCTTTTGAAGAAATGAAAAAGTTAGATTTCATAAAGACTTATACTACAACTGAAGAAAACAGATGTCCAGTTATAGCTTTTAATGTAAAAGATGCACATCCTCATGATGTATCTTCAATACTTGATAGCTTTGGAATTGCAATAAGAAGTGGGCATCATTGTGCAGAGCCTTTGCATAGATATTTGAATGAAAATGCAACTTGTAGAGTGAGTTTTTCTTTCTATAACACTAAAGAAGAAGTAGAATATTTCATTGATAAATTAAAAGAAGTAAGGAGAATATTACATCTTGGACATTAGAGAAATTTATACTGAGATAATAACAGAAGAAAGTAGAAATACAAAAAATAAAAGATATTTGGAACATCCGACTCACGAAGAAAAAGGTCATAACCCAAGTTGTGGAGATGAAATTACATTACAATTAGATATTGAAGATGGTATAATCAAAGATGCCTCTTATGTTGGAGTAGGTTGTGCTATTTCTCAAGCCTCAACATCACTTATGATTGATTTGGTAAGAGGAAAGACTTTAGATGAAGCAAAGGAACTTTGTGAAACCTTTTTGGCAATGATTACAGAAGGTCTTGAGGGCGATGAGCTAAAAAAACTTAAAGATGCCATAGCTCTTCAAAATATTTCTACAATGCCTGCAAGAGTTAAATGTGCTGTTCTTGCTTGGCATACATTAAAAAATATACTTGAAGCTAATTAAATATGGTCGTAGCTCTTTTGAGTTGCGACTTTTTGAATAGGAGGGTATATGAGGATATTTTTTATATTATATTTGCTTTTAGACGGTTTGTTATACAACTATAAATTATTGATTTCTATAATTTTTATAATGAATTTAATATCTTTTACAATATTTTATATTGATAAAAGAAAAGCTATAAAAGGCAAGAATAGAATTTCAGAGAATAGCTTATTGTTATCAGCTTTTTTGTTCGGCTCTATTGGTGCTTTTCTATCCATGCAAATATTTAGACATAAAACTAAAAAGCTAAAATTTAGAATTTTAGTTCCGCTATTTTTTATAGTTAAAGTTTTGATTTTATATTATTTATATAAATATATGTTTTAGGTGATGTTATGAAAAATATTAGATTTTCTACAGAAAGATTGAATATAGCAGATATGCAGTTTTCCGATTGTGATTACGCAGCGAAAGAATGGGGAAATGAAATATCCGGAAAATATATGTGTGATCCATTTTACAAAAATGGAGAAGAACTTAGAGATATATTGAAAGATGAGTTGGAAAATTCGGAAAAATGGACTGACGATTTCTATTTTTCAGTTTTTAAAAAAGAAAATGATGAAATAATAGGAACTGCTTGTGCTTTTGAAGTTGAAAAGAGTAAGAAAATATGGGGCATAGGATATTCGATAAAGCTAACTGAATGGAATAGAGGTTATGGAACAGAACTTGTTAATGGTTTGTGTAAATTCTTAAAATTATATAATGTAGAAATTATAAACACATTAATTGCAAAAGAAAATATTTCATCTCTGAAGATTTGTTTTAAGAATGGATTTGAGATTTTTAAAGAAACTGAATTTATTAAATCAGGAACTGATATAAAATATTCAGCATATGAACTTAGGAAAAATTATAAAACAATTAAATAATTAAAGTCAAAGATATGAAAGAATTAGGAATTATTTAAAGGAAGTAATAAATTTACTTCCTTTTTAAATGAAAAAATTCCACTAAAAAGCGGAATTTATAAAAAAATATTAAAAGTTAAAATTTATCTTTAAATAAATCGTATAAATTAAAAGCTATTGCTATTGCCATACAAGTAATTGTAATAGTGGAAAGGTTGTTGAAATCAAATATAATTAAAAATACTAATAAAGTGGTTACTAAATAATTTGTCCATTTTTTTCTCATAAGTGCCTCCTTTAGATTAATATTAAATAGTGATTTATTGAACTATCAGAACAATATATTTACAACTGTATTATACCATAATATAGTATTTAATTAAAGTATTCATAATGTAAAATTAAAATTATCAGGTTCAAAGGTCAATTTCTGTCTAAAAAAATGAAAAAATTCTAAAAAAGACTTTACATTTTACAAAAAATCTGTTAAAATTTAAAGATAATAATGTAATAGTGGGATAATATGTATTTTTATCTTTTTTAATTTTTCAAAGGGGTGAAGTTTTATGACGCATACTGAAAAGTATGGAATCACAGAAAGGGTTAGTTATTCAAAAATTCAAAATGTTTTGGATCTTCCAAACCTAATTGCCATTCAAACTGATAGTTATGATTGGTTTATTAAGCAAGGAATTAGAGATGTTTTTGACGATATTAGTCCGATTAGAGACTATTCCGAAGCTATGAAGCTGGAATTTTTAAATTATCGTTTAGAAAATGCTCCAAAGTATTCAGAACAAGAATGTAAGGATAGGGATATGAACTATTCTACACTTCTAAAAGTTGATGTTCGTTTAACAAACAATAATACAGGTGAAGTTAAAGAACAAGAAGTGTTTATGGGAGAAATTCCATTGATGACTGACAACGGGACTTTTATTATTAATGGGGCTGAAAGAGTTATCGTAAGTCAGCTTGTTAGAAGTCCGGGTGTATATTATGGAGAAGAAATTGACAAGTCAGGTAATAAGTTATTTTCTTCAACAGTAATTCCAAACAGAGGTGCTTGGTTAGAATATGATACCGACACAAACGGAGTTGTAAGTGTTCGTATTGACAGAACAAGAAAATTGCCTATAACAACTATGATTAGGGCGTTGTTATATGAAACAAATGAAGAAATGGTTGAAAATTTCGGAGATATTAAAGAACTTCATACTACTTTGGAAAAAGATATAACAAAGAGTTATCAAGAAGCTATTCTTGAAATTTATAGAAAATTAAAACCGGGGGATCCTGCTACTGTTGAAAGTGGGGAAAGTTTATTACATAATTTACTTTTTGATCCTAGAAGATATGATCTTGCAAAAGTTGGTAGATATAAATTTAATAAGAAATTAGCTTTAAGAAATAGATTAATAGGAACAATTTTAGCTGAAGATATTTTCAAGACTGATAAATTCGGTGAAATGGAAAAAATTGCAAGTGTTGGAGATTATATTTCAGAAGAACTTGCTGAAAAAATTGAAAATGCAGGATATAAGAGAGTTCATGTAAAAGTTGAAGATAAAGAGATTATCGTTGTTGGTAACCACTTTGTTGATATTAGTGCGTTTGAATTAGGATTTGACATTACATGCAATGGACTTTCAGAAAAAATTTACTATCCGGTTATGATGGAAATTTTAGAAGCTGCATCAGAATATGAAGGCGAAGAATATGAAACACAAGTTAAGAGAGCTGTTAGAAATAGAGTTAAAGAGCTTTCTCCTACTCATATTATTCGTGATGATATCGAAGCTACTGTAAGTTATGAATTTAACTTATTCTATGGTCTTGGAATTTGTGATGATATTGACCATTTAGGAAATAGAAGAGTTAGAGCTGTTGGAGAACTTTTACAAAATCAATTTAGAATTGGTTTATCAAGAATGGAAAGAGTTGTTAGAGAAAGAATGTCAACTCAAGATCCGGACCTTGCTACGCCTCAAGGACTTATCAATATAAGACCTCTTGTTGCATCTTTAAAAGAATTCTTCGGTTCTTCACAATTATCACAATTCATGGATCAAAACAATCCACTTGCAGAACTTACTCATAAGAGAAGATTATCAGCATTAGGACCTGGTGGTCTTAGTAGAGATAGAGCAGGATACGAAGTAAGAGACGTTCATGAAAGTCACTACGGAAGAATTTGTCCGATAGAAACTCCAGAAGGTCCAAACATCGGTCTAATTACTTCTCTAACAACTTATGCAAGAGTTGATCAATATGGATTTATTGAAACTCCATATCGTGTTGTAAATAATGGAATTGCTACAAAGGACATTGTTTATTTAACTGCTGATGAAGAAGATGAAGTTATTATCGCTCAAGCCAATGAACCACTTGATGAAAATGGACGTTTTGTAAACGAAAGAGTAAGTGGTCGTGGTATTAATGGCGAAAATGATATTTATCCAAGAGATACAATTCAACTTATGGACGTTTCTCCTCAACAAATTGTATCAGTTGGTACAGCAATGATTCCTTTCCTTGAAAATGACGATGCTACTCGTGCGTTGATGGGCTCAAACATGCAAAGACAAGCAGTGCCTCTACTTGTTACTGAAGCTCCTATCGTAGGAACCGGTATAGAACATAAAGCGGCAAGAGATAGTGGTGTTGTTATCGTTGCTAAAAATTCAGGAATTGTTACAAAAGTTGATAGTGATGAAATTCATATTAAAAGAGATTTAGATAATGTAGTTGATAAATATAGATTACTTAAATTTAAACGTTCAAACCAAGGAACAACAATTAATCAAAGACCTATAGTTAATGAAAATGACAGAATAAATGCAGGAGATATTATTGCCGATGGACCTTCAACTGAAAATGGAGAAATTGCATTAGGTAAAAATATTTTAATGGCATTTATGAACTGGGAAGGCTATAACTATGAAGATGCGATGTTGTTAAATGAACAACTTGTTATAGATGATGTTTTAACTTCATTACACATTGAAGAACATGAATGTGAAGCGAGAGAAATCAAATTAGGTTCTGAAGAAATCACAAGAGATGTTATAAATATCGGTGAAGATATGAGAAAGAACTTGGATGAAAATGGTATTATAAGAATTGGTGCTGAAGTTAATTCGGGAGATATCTTAGTTGGTAAAGTATCACCTAAGGGAGAAACTGAATTAAGTGCAGAAGAAAGACTTTTAAGAGCTATTTTTGGAGAAAAAGCTAGAGAAGTAAGAGATACTTCTTTAAGAGTTCCTCATGGAGAAACAGGTATTGTTGTAGATGTTAAATGTTATAGTAGAAAAAACGGAGATGAATTACCACCAGGAGTTAATGAAGTGGTTAGAGTTTATGTAGCCACTAAGAGAAAGATTAATGTAGGGGATAAAATGTGTGGTAGACATGGTAACAAAGGGGTTATTTCAAGAATAATGCCTCAAGAAGATATGCCATTCTTACCGGATGGAACTCCTTTACAAATCGTTCTTAATCCATTAGGGGTACCTTCTCGTATGAACATAGGACAAGTGCTTGAAGTTCATTTAGGACTTGCAGCTAAAAGACTTGGTTGGAAAGTTGCAACACCAGTATTTGACGGAGCAAGTGATGTTGATGTACTTGATGCATTAAGACTTGCTGGTTGTCCTGAATCAGGTAAAATAAGACTTAGAGACGGAAGAACAGGAGATGAATTTGACAATCCTGTAACTGTTGGTTATATGTATATGTTAAAACTTCACCATTTGGTAGATGAAAAAATCCATGCTAGATCTATCGGACCATATTCTTTAGTTACTCAACAACCGCTTGGCGGTAAAGCACAATTTGGTGGACAAAGATTTGGAGAAATGGAAGTTTGGGCATTAGAAGCATATGGCGCAAGTCATACTTTACAAGAAATGCTAACTGTTAAGAGTGATGACATTGTAGGTAGAGTTAAGACTTATGAATCAATTGTTAAGGGTGTAAATATTCCTGAACCGGGAATTCCTGAATCCTTCAAAGTTCTTATGAAAGAATTACAATCATTATGTCTAGATGTAAAATTGATTGATGAAGAAGGAGAAGAAATCAAACTTAGAGAAAATTCTGATGAAATAAAGGCTCAACTTGTTTTAAATGAAGAGTATGCCAGAGAAGAAGAGGAAGAAGAGGAAGATTTTGACTTTGATTCATTCTATGAAAAATCAGAAAATAAGGAAGAAGATTTTGACGGTTTTGACCTTAGTTTTTTAGAAGATAAAGATGAAAAAGAAAAAACAGTTCAGAAGAAGTAGATAAGTACAAAATGTTTATAGAAGAAGATATTGATCAATAGCATAGAGGAAGGGAGTGGACTCCTTGTTGGAATTAAATAATTTTGATGCAATGAAAATTGGCTTGGCTTCACCTGATAAGATAAGAAGCTGGTCAAGAGGAGAAGTTAAAAAACCAGAAACCATAAATTACAGAACACTAAAACCGGAAAAAGATGGACTTTTCTGTGAAAAGATATTCGGACCGGTAAAGGACTGGGAATGTAATTGTGGTAAGTATAAAAGAATAAAATACAAGGGAAATGTATGTGAAAAATGTGGAGTTGAAATAACAAAGTCTAAAGTAAGACGTGAAAGAATGGGTCATATCGAACTTGTTGCTCCGGTTTCACATATCTGGTATTTCAAAGGAATACCTTCAAGAATGGGACTTATATTGGATATGAGTCCAAGAGCCCTTGAAAAAATACTATATTTTGCAAATTATGTTGTTCTTGATGCAAAAGATACTGACCTTTATGTTAAGCAATTACTAACTGAAGGCGAATATGGAGAAGCTTGTGAAAAATTTGGTGCAGAAAATTTCAGAGTTGGAATGGGTGCTGAAGCAATTAAAGAGCTTTTAGAAAATATTAATTTAGATGAACTTTCAGATGAGTTGAAAAAAGGTCTTGTGGATGCAACAGGTCAAAAGAAAATTAGACTTTCAAGAAGACTTGAAGTTTGTGAAGCTTTCAGAAAATCAGGAAATAGACCTGAATGGATGATTATTGATGTTGTTCCTGTTATTCCGCCTGATTTAAGACCGATGGTTCAACTTGAAGGTGGTAGATTTGCAACTTCAGACTTAAATGATTTGTATAGACGTGTTATAAATAGAAATAACAGATTGAAAAAACTTATAGAAATTCATGCTCCTGAAATCATTATGAGAAATGAAAAGAGAATGTTACAAGAAGCTGTGGATACATTAATAGATAATGGAAGACACGGAAAAGCTGTAACAGGAGCAGGAAATAGAGAACTTAAATCTCTATCAGATATGTTAAAAGGTAAAACAGGAAGATTTAGACAAAACTTACTTGGAAAACGTGTTGACTATTCAGGACGTTCTGTAATCGTAGTAGGTCCGGATTTGAAATTCCACCAATGTGGGCTTCCTAAAAAAATGGCTCTTGAGCTATTTAAACCTTTTATTATGAAACAATTGGTTGAAGATGGAATTGTTCATAATATTAAAAGTGCTAAGAAATATGTAGAAAGATTAAATTCAAATGTTTGGGACATCTTAGATAAAGTTATTAAAGATCATCCTGTGCTTTTAAATAGAGCACCGACTCTTCACAGACTTGGTATTCAAGCATTTGAACCGGTTTTAGTTGAAGGAAAGGCTATAAAATTGCATCCATTGGTTTGTACGGCATATAATGCCGACTTTGACGGAGACCAAATGGCGGTCCATTTACCTTTATCAACTGAAGCTCAAGCAGAAGCAAGACTTTTGATGCTTTCTACAAATAATATTTTAGCACCAAAAGACGGTAAGCCTATCACAACTCCTACACAAGATATGGTATTAGGTTCATATTATTTAACAAGTGGAACTGTTGAAGAACAAGCCGTTCGTTCATTTATGGATTATGATGAAATGTTTAAGGCTTATTCTACAAATAATGTTAAAATTCATGATACTGTTAATATCTTGTATAGAGATGAAGAAACAGGAGAAAGTCAAATCGTAAAATCAACTGTTGGTAGATTTATATTTAATGAACATATTCCACAAGATTTAGGATTTGTTGATAGAAGTAAAGATAAATTCTCATTAGAAATAGATAGACTTGTAGATAAAAAAATGCTTGGTAAGATAGTAGATAAATGTTTTAGAAAACATGGAAATATTAAAACTGCTGAAGTATTAGACTATATTAAATCTACAGGATATAAATATTCAACTGTAGGAGCTATTTCTATCTCAATGAATGACGTAATAGTTCCTGAAGAAAAATGGGAAATTCTTAAAGAAGCGGAACATAAAATTGCAGTTTATGAAGAATTGTTTAGAGATGGTTTAGTTTCTGAACAAGAAAGATATGAATATGTAATTTCTGTTTGGACAAAAGCTACTGAAGATATTACAAAGATTCTTGTTGCAAAACAAGATCCTACAAATAGTATCTCAATTATGGCGGACTCAGGAGCCAGAGGTAATATCAACCAAATTAGACAGTTAGCCGGAATGCGTGGACTTATGAGTTCTGCAACCGGTAGAATCGTAGAAATTCCTATTAAAGCAAACTTTAGAGAAGGTCTTTCAGTTCAAGAATTCTTTATCTCAACTCACGGTTCCAGAAAAGGTCTTTCAGATACCGCTCTTAGAACAGCTGACTCTGGATATTTAACAAGAAGACTTGTAGATGTTTCACAAGATGTTATTGTTAGAGAAGACGACTGTTGTACAGATGAATATGTATTAGCAAAAGACTTTAAAGATGGAAATGCTATAGTTGAAAAACTTGCAGATAGAATCGTAGGAAGACATTCATTTGAAGATGTTTTAAATCCTAATACAGGAGAAATACTAATTTATAAAAATGAAATGATTACAGAAGCTTTGGCAGAAAAAGTTGAAAAACTTGGAATTACAGAATTAAAAGTTCGTTCAGTTTTAGGTTGTAAATCAAAACATGGTGTTTGTGCAAAATGTTATGGACGTAACCTTGCAACAGGAAACCCTGTTAATATTGGTGAAGCAGTAGGAATTATAGCTGCTCAATCTATCGGAGAACCTGGTACTCAGCTTACGATGAGAACATTCCACTCAGGTGGGGTTGCCGGTGTTGGAATTACTCAAGGTCTTCCTCGTGTTGAAGAACTTTTTGAAGCTAGAAAACCTAAAGGACTTGCTTATATAACTGAAATAGACGGTACTGTAAAATTAGTTGATAATAAGAAGAGATATGATATAGTTGTAACTGCTGAAGACGGTGATGAAAGAATCTATGCTATACCTTATGGAGCTAGAATTAAAGTTAAAGATGGAGAAGAAATCAAAGCAGGAGATATGCTTACTGAAGGTTCTATAAATCCACATGATATTTTAGCTATAAAAGGACCAACAGGTGTTCAAGAATATATCACTAAAGAAGTTCAAAAAGTATATCGTAACCAAGGGGTAGATATCGACGACAGACATATTGAAATCATCATAAAACAAATGCTTTCTAAAGTTAAAATAGATACTTCAGGAGATACTAATTTCTTAGAAGGAAGTTTAGTTCCTTTTAGAGAAGTTGAAGCTGTTAATAGAGAAATGCTTGAAGAAGATAAAATGCCGGCTACATTCGATAATGTATTACTTGGTATTACTAAGGCATCTCTTGCAACTGAAAGTTTCTTATCAGCTGCATCATTCCAAGAAACTACCAGAGTTTTAACTGATGCTTCTATCAAAGGAAAAGCAGATGGTTTAATAGGATTAAAAGAAAATGTAATCTTAGGTAAACTTATCCCTGCAGGAACTGGTATGAAAGTTTATAAATCTATTGAAATTGACTATGAAACAATGGAAGAAGAAGATAGACTTGCTAGAGAAGCTGCTCTTGAACATGCTGAACCTGAAGAAGATCATACATTTGATGAATTAAAAGCAGAAGCAGAAGTAAAAGCAGAAGCAGAAGTAAAAGAAACTGAAATTGATACTGAAGAAGTAGAAATAGTTGAAGAATAATATTTAGAGTCGGAAAAATTTTCCGACTCTTTCTATAAAGTGAGGCATAAGATGAAAAAAGCTTTAATTTTAACTGCATCTTTTGGTGGGGGACATAATAAAGCTGCAAATAATATTAGAGAGAAACTCGAACAAAGAGGTTTCGATGTAGAAGAAATAGATTTGTTAAAGGAAATTTCAGAAAAGTTAGACAGCTTACTCGTTGGCGGATATTTGGGAATTGTAACTAAGACACCTGAAATTTATGGGCTTATTTATAAGGGAACTAATATAACTCAAACACAAAATGTTTTTTCAAAACCAATTTTAAATATGTTGAGTAATAAAATATTACCTATATTGGAAGAAAAAAGACCAAGTGTAGTTATTGGAACTCATGTTTTTGCTATTGGAATTATGGAACATATAAAGCAAAAAAATATTATGATGTTCCATTTATTTCGGTAATTACCGATTTTATAACGCATAAAATGTATTTTAGTGATTATGTTGACTATTATATTGTAGCGACCGAATTTACAAAAAACAGAATGATTGATGATGGAATAAAAGAAGAGAGAATTTGTGCTTATGGAATTCCTATAAGTGACAATTTTAAAGAAAGACATTATGAAAAAAAAGAAGGCTTTAATATTTTAACTATATTTGGAACTTTGGGAATGAATGATTTTTCGGAATATATTATGCCGATTTTGGATATTTCAAATGATATAAGACTTACTATGGTCTGTGGTAAAAATGAAGAATTAAAAGAAAAACTTGAAAAAAATATAGTCTTTTTATAGATGAAAATAGACTTGAAATTTTAGGTTATACAAATGAAGTTGCAAGACTTATGGAAGAAAATCAACTTCTGATTACAAAACCCGGAGGGCTTACAGTTACGGAGGCAATAATTAAAAATATTCCGCTTATAATTCCATTTTTCATTCCGGGACATGAAGAAGAAAATAAAAACTTCGTTGTTGAGGAAGAGATTGGAGTTTATGCTGATAGTATTAATGCTGTTGTAAAGGAGATAAAAAAGTTTTACAAAAATAGAAGAAGAGTGGAATATATGTCTTTAAATATGAAAGATATTGCTGAAGGTTTTTCAGTAGATAAGATTGCAGAATTAGTTGAAAAAATAAGCTAAATTTATTGACAAAAAGGATGTCTTATAGTATAATTCATCGTGGATAGAGATTTTAGGAGGTTTTATATGAAAATTAAAAAATATTTAATTTCTGCTATGGCTATATTATTAATGGGTTCAATGGTTGCTTGTCAATCAAAACCGGCTGAAAATAAGAAAGCAGAAGAAAAGAAAGAAGAAAAGAAAGAAGAACCAAAGATGGAAAAGGCTTCTGAAGAAGAAAAAAATGCAACTATAAAAGCATTAGAAGCTCAAAAAGCTATCGAATTAGAAATTCCTAATTTAAAGGATGCTGACAAAGAAAGCATTCAAAAAAATATGAAAGCTTAATTGCTCAAGTTAAAGAAGATAAAATGGGCAAGGATGAAGTTGTTAAATTAGGAAAAGCTGCTGAAAATTACGTTAAAAACGTAAAAGCATCAAGAGGCGAAAAAACTGAAGAAAAAAATAAGATGATATTTTTAATGAGAGTTTGTTACTCTCTTTTTTTATGAGAAAAAATTTTTTAATTAAGATAATTTATTAAAAAAGGGGTATAAAAGAGTCACATACTTTTTGGTTATACTTATAGTTAAAAGCAAAGTCACACTAATCACAGTAATACTGGTATGTAAATACCACACTTAAAATTTATAGAAAATAAGCTATGTAAAATTTTTACATAGCTTTTTTTGTGAAAAAAATTTTTTGTTGAAATTATTATAAAAGCTTTGAGCATAAAATATTTGAAATGAGATTTCTTATATGATACAATGTCTATGTAAATTATTAGAATAATATTTTAAAGAAAAAACTAATGGAGTTTAGTTATGAAAAAATTAAAGAAAAATATTTATCTATATTCTATATTAATTGTTATTTTTAGTATTTTTACAGTTTATTCAAATGCTAATATGCCAATGATAATTAAGGAAATTACAGATAGCATAACAGCTAAACAATTTGATAAAATTTTTGGATATTTTGTAAAATATGCTCTACTAATAGTTTTAGTATTGTATTCTGAATTTATTGGTAAATTGTTGAATGCTAAATATAGAAGATTATTATATATGAGGCTTAGAAATCTTTTTATAAGAGGAATTTTGTTAAAGGGTAAAAAGGGAGAAAATCCTCAAGAGCTTTATTCTATTTATAATAATGAGATAGAATCTGTTGTAGAAGAATACTATTTAACAATACCACATATTATATTTCAAGCAGTATCTATTATTTGGTATATGTATTTGCTGTTTTCATTAAATATTATTGCATCATTTATTATTCTAGGAACAAATATTATATCAATCCTAATTCCTTATTTTTTCGAAATAGATATGCAAAGAATAAGAGAAAAGAGCATTTTAGGATTAAGACAATTGAATACAGCTTTTTATGATATTGTTGAGGGAATAGGGATTATAAAAAGATATTCCGTAGAAAAAAATATAAATGATAAAATGGAGTCTATTTCATCTGATGAACAAAAATATGCTTATAGATATAGCATAAAAAATGCAGTTCTAGAAATTAGTATGGGGGCAATTTCGTTTATATCACAATTTTTAATATATTATGTTGTAATCAGTTCAATTATCAGTGGAAAAGAAACTATCGGAGCTTTTATAGCAATATTGCAATTATCTGACTTGTTAATCTATCCGATTAATACCATTTCCAGCTATTTGATAACTGTATTTTCTATAAAGAAAGTTAAAAATGATTTATTTGAAACATTATCCGATTGCGAATTTGAAGAAAATGAGCAAGAGAGAGTTGAGAAAATTGAATTCGAAAATGTAAGTTTTTCTTATAATGAGAATAAATATATTATTGATAATTTTTCAAATGTTTTTGAAAGTGGTAAAAAATACCTTATTAGAGGTCAAAACGGCTCAGGAAAGAGTACGATTTTGAAATTACTGTTTGGGGAGTTTGAAAATTATAGCGGAAATATAAAGATAAATGGTAAAAATATAAAGAATTATCCTGATATTTCAAAAAATATTGTCTATGTTGAACAAAATTCGTTTCTATTTAATGAAAACATAGTTTCAAATATAACTCTATTTAAAAATATTGAGGATAATTTGATATATGATATTTTAAATAAAGTAAATTTGGATAAAAAACTTATTGAAAATAGAAATGAAAATTTGAATGAATTAAATCTTTCAATTTCAGGTGGTGAAAAACAAAAAATTATAATTGCAAGAGCATTACTTAGAAATAGTAATTTTTTGGTATTTGATGAAGCTATGAGCAATATTGATAAAAATTCAATTTCAATAATTGAAAAAATGATTTTAAATGATAAAAACTTAGGATTTATTAATATTTCTCACAATTATTCAGAAGAAAATGTAAAAATGTATGACTACATTTTAGAATTTACAGGAGAAGAAATTAATATAATAAAAAATTGTTAGCAATAATTACATTCCCGATACTTATGTGTCGGGTTATCTTTTTTATAGGATATTTTTTAGTGAGAAAATTTTACAATAATATAGTAAGTGTGTTATAATATAAGTAGCTTTGCGCCTAATGGCAAGGCTACTTATATTTCATCATAACTACCATAGAAAAAGTATCGTAAAGGAGTTATGATATAATTAAAAGCTTTGCGCCTAATGACAAAGCTACTTATATTTCATCATAACTACCATAGAAAAAGTATCATAAAGGAGTTATGATATAATTAAAAGCTTTGCGCCTAATGGCAAAGCTACTTATATTTCATCATAACTACCATAGAAAAGTTATCGTAAAGGAGTTATGATTTAATTATTGGCTTTATGCCTATTGATAAAGCTATATATTTTAGATAAAAATAAATTGTTAAGATAAATTAAAGTTGATTGTAGTTATAAAAGGAGAGATATACTTTGTTTGATAAATTAGAACTATTAGTAGAAAAATTTGAGGAACTTGAAAAGAAAATTATAGATCCTGAAATTATGAAAGATATGAATGTTTGGCAAAAACTTGCTAAAGAACATGGTGATATGAAACCTATTGTTGAAAAATATAGAGAATATTCTAAACATAAGAAAGAACTTGAAGAAAATAAAGAATTGTTAAAGGAAAGTTTAGACGATGAAATGAAAGAACTTGTTAAGGAAGAAATTTCAGAGCTTGAAGATAGTATTGAAAAGGAAGAACAAGATCTTAAAATTTTGTTATTACCAAAAGACCCTAATGATGAAAAGAATGTATTTATGGAAGTAAGAGCCGGTACCGGTGGAGATGAAGCGGGACTTTTCGCAGAAGATTTACTTAGAATGTATAGAATGTTTGCTGACAAACAAAGATGGAAAACTGAAATAATGAGTATTTCAGAACAAGGAGTTGGTGGAATTAAAGAAGTTGTTTTCTTAGTTAAAGGTAAAGGGGCATATTCAAAATTGAAATATGAAAGTGGAGTACACAGAGTACAACGTGTTCCTGCTACTGAATCAAGTGGAAGAATTCATACTTCTGCAGCAACTGTTGCAGTTTTACCGGAAGTTGAAGATGTCGATGTTGTTATAAATCAAAATGATTTAAGAATTGACGTTTATAGAGCAAGTGGTAATGGTGGACAATGTGTAAATACAACTGACTCTGCTGTAAGAATTACCCATATCCCAACGGGACTTGTTGTTACTTGTCAAGATGAAAAATCACAACTTAAGAATAAAGATAAGGCAATGAAGATTTTGAAATCAAGACTTTACGAAAAGTATCAAGAAGAACAAAATAAGGATATTGCAGATGCAAGAAAATCACAAATAGGTTCCGGAGATAGATCTGAAAGAATAAGAACTTATAATTTTCCTCAAGGAAGAGTTACGGATCATAGAATAAATATGACTATTTATCAATTGGATAGTTTCTTAAATGGAGATATTTCCGATATGATAGATGCTCTAATTACAAGCGATCAGGCAAAAAAGATGCTGGCAATTGCGGAGTAGATTATATGAATTACAATTTACAAAATAAATTAACTAAATTTGGTATTTATATTGTATTGTATGTGTTTGGGATATTTGTATTTTTTAATTTAGTTTTTGACAAAAAAGAAATGAAAACAGAAGTTACGGTCAATAATGTAGAAGAAATTAAAGATTTGAATGCAAATGGAATAGATGTTAGTAAACTTTCAACAAAGGTTAATACAGGAAAGAAATCAAATATTTTGTCTGAAAAAACTATTCTGGACGGACTTAATAACAGTAATGACAAAGAGATTCAAGAAATTTTAAAAAGTAAAGATAAGCTGAGTTTTAGTTATTTAGCTTTGCTTTACAGAAATCCGTCCGCAAAACTTTTTATAAAAGATAAACTTGAGAATAGGACTGTAGATAATTTTATTGGAGAAAGTGTTGATTTTAAAAGAGATATTCCGTATTATTTGCAATGGGACAGACGTTGGGGTCAAAATAAATATACTGATGAAAATATTGCTATAAACGGTTGTGGTCCTACGTCAATGGCAATGGTTATTTCCGGACTTTTAAAAGATAATTCCATTACACCCGTTGAAATGATACAATATGAAGAATATGCTGAAGGTTCGGGAACGGGGTGGCAATATTTTACGGAAGTTCCCAAAAAATATGGCATTAAAGTTAAAGAGCTGTCAACAAATGAAAAAATTTATAAGGATGAGTTAAAGAACGGAAGACCTATAATTGCAAATGTAGGACCTGGAGATTTTTCTTCAATTGGACATTATATTGTTTTAGTTGGAGTTGATGAAGACGGAATGTTTATTATAAATGATTCAAGCAGTCCTACAAATACGAATGAAAAATGGAGTTTTGAAAGATTGAAGCCACAGATAAAGAATTCTTGGTCTTTTGATAAAGGAGAGTAGTTTTGAATTTTTTAGAAAAAATTTTAGATTTTTATTTTATTTTTTAGATCTGAACCGGATGGATATGATATAGAAAAATACGGTTTTACTCATATTATACTTGTTATAATTGCTTTTATGGGGGCTATTTTAATTTATAGATATAGAGATAAAATAAAAATAGTAATAAAAATATTTTAAAAATTTTGTTATAGTATTGTTTTTACAACAATTAATATTATATGCTTGGTATTTGTTAAGCGGTTCATTTTCAATTGAAACGAGTTTGCCTTTATATGATTGCAGAGTTGCGATTTTATGTTTGATATATGGAGTATTTTTTAATAATGATAAGTCAAAAAGGATTGGGATTTATTTGGGCTTTGTAGGCTCAATAGTTGCTCTTTTGACACCGGAGTTGGATAAATTTGTATTTCCACATTATACTTGGATAAGTTTCTTTGTAGGACATACTATGTTGCTTTGGGTGAGTTGTTATATATTCTTTGTTGAAGAAATAGAAATTTCATTCAAAAAATATACAGAAGTTTTTGTTTTTACCAACATTTTGCATATTGCAGTAATCATTTTTAACAGCTTTACAAAATGTAACTATGCGTTTTTATCAGAACCCCCAATTTTTAAAGATGTAGCTGGTAGATTGCATCCAATAACATATATTGCAATTATGATGTTGATGTTAAATTTTGCATTATATCTTGTACATTCATATTTTATGAAATCAAGAGATGGGAAATTTAAAATAATAAATAGAAAGATTGAGAATTAAAAATAATTGAGGATGAATTAATAATATAATAAATAAAAAAGTGGATTTAAGAATACACCTGATTTTCTTTGGAGGATAATGAATATGGGTATGTATGAAAAAATATTTGAGGATTATGTAAAAAACAATAAAAACGAAGAAGATTTTAATATTATATGTAATCAATTACATAATAAATCTGATAGAAATTTGATTGATAGAAAGAATTTTACTGGTCATTTTACATCATCGTGTTTTGTTGTTTCAAAAAAAACAAACAAAATTTTATTAGTTTATCATAATTTTCTAAAAAAATATTTACAACCTGGAGGACATATAGAACCTACAGATTTAAATCCTTTAGAGTCTTCAAAAAGAGAACTTTTAGAAGAGACAGGTATAGAAATAGAAAAGTTGACATATTATAAAGTAGATTTGTTAAATGAGCTAGTACCACTTAATATTTCTGTTCATAAAATTCCTGAAAACATAATTAAAGAAGAGAAAAAACATTATCATTATGATTTGCAATATTTATTTTTCTGTGAAGAAGAATTAGATGTTAATATTGATTTAAGTGAAGTTAATAATTTTGAATGGGTTGATTGGAAGGAATTTAAAGAAATGTCAATTTATAGAAATATAGCTAAGAAAATAGAAAATGCTAAAAAGCTTTCTATGTAATATAGGTTCGGATTTTAAAAATATGTACTTATATTAGAATTACAGAGGATATTGAAGATAATATATTAATTTAATTACAATAAAAAGTACTGCATTCATTACTTGTTTTCAAGTTTTTGAAGCAGTACTTTTTTATTGTGAAGGTTTAATAATTCAAATTAGATTTTGTCTTACTATTTTTCTTTTTTTGGTATATAAAGCACAACAGGATAAGTTACAGCTAATGTTGAGAATATAACTGAAGTCATATAAATAATGATAAAAATTTTTTGCTAAAATTATGAAAAAATCTCAATTTATGGTATACTATAATGTAATATTTATATTATAAAAAAGGAGTTTTAGATATGAAAAATTTATATTTATTATATGGGGGAAAGAGTACAGAACATGAAATTTCTGTTTTAACTGCAAAGTCGGTTATAAATAATTTAGATAGAAAAAATATAAGATATTTCCTATTTATGTAGATAAATGTGGAAGATGGAATTACTTGGGAGAAAATAATAAGAATATTGAAAATGAAAATGAACTAGTTGTAGAAGGACATGGAAATGTTGCAGATTCTATTTCAAAATTTTTTTCAAATGACTTTGTAAATGAAAATGCTATTTTCTTCCCTGCGATGCATGGAACTTTCTCTGAAGATGGAACTATTCAAGGCTTTTTTGATATAATGGATCTTACTTATGTTGGAAATAATGTTTTATCTTCAGCGGTTTGTATGGATAAGGGAACTGCGAATGACGTCTTTGCAGGTAATGGGATTTTACAACCTGAATATTATTTAGTTACAAAGTACGAATTTGATAAGAATAAGGATTTACAAATTAAAAATATTATTGAAAAAATTGGAGAAGCTTCTTTTGTAAAGCCTTGTAATGCAGGTTCAAGTGTTGGAGTTACAAAGGTAACAAAAAAGAAGAAATTGAACCCGCTCTTGTTGAGGCTTTTAAATATGATAATAGAGTTTTAGTTGAAGAAGCTGTTGTTGGCGATGAGCTTCAAGTTTTAGTTATGGGAAATAATATTTTGAAAGCTAGTTTACCCGGTGGTGTAAAAGTTACTAGAGAATTTTTTGACTATGAAGCAAAATACTTTGACGAAACTACAGATCATATTATTCCTTGGGATTTAACTGATGAAGAAATTAAAGAAATTCAATCTGTAGCAAAAAGAGCCTATGCAGTTACAAATTGTAAGGGTTTTGCTAGAGTTGATATTTTTGTAAGAGATAGTGATAGAAAAATGCTCGTAAATGAAATTAATACAATTCCGGGAATGACTGCTGTTTCTATGGCTCCTGCAATGTATATGA
The DNA here is from genome assembly GCA_000223315.2 of Parvimonas sp. oral taxon 393 str. F0440. GTDB lineage: Bacteria > Bacillota > Clostridia > Tissierellales > Peptoniphilaceae > Parvimonas. Next base: position 279,922 of record AFUS01000004.1, read on the forward strand.
AAACTTTCGGAAAGACTTATAGCGATTTTTTGGACGAGTTAATTGATCTTGCGGTTGAAAATAAAAAAGAAAAAGATTCTTTGACTACAAATAGGGGGTAATTATGTTAAAAGCAACTTTGGAAACTATCGCTAAAATAGTTGATGGTAACTTGATAACTACAAGTATGAAAGATAGAGTTGTAGAAGGAGTTTCTACAGATACTCGTGACATAGAAATAAATAATCTATTTATTCCTCTTGTTGGTGGAAGATTTGATGGACATAATTTTGCCTTTGAAGCTATAAAAAAAGGAGCGATCGCTACTTTATGGGATAAAAGGCATCCTACACCATATCTTGATGCAGGAGTAATTATTGTAGATGATACTCTACAAGCATATCAAAAACTTGCAAGTAGTTATTTAAAGGCAACCGGAGCTAAAGTTATAGGTATAACCGGTTCTAATGGAAAGACTGGAACTAAAGATATTTTAGCATCAATTTTAAGAGAGAATTTTAGAGTTCATAAGACTGCAAAAAATTTTAATAATGATATTGGACTTCCTAAGACAATTATGGAAATGAATTTGGATGATGAAGCTATTGTTCTAGAGATGGGAATGGATCGCTTTGGAGATATTAGAACACTTACAAATATTGCAAATCCTGATATTGCAGTTATTACAAATATTGGAGATAGTCATTTGTTAGAGCTTGGAACTAAAGAAAATATAGCTAGGGTAAAGTTTGAAATTTTAGAAGGGTTAAAACCTGATGGAATTTTTATTTATAATAATGATGATGAGATTTTAAGAGAAGTAATAAAAGAATATACTATTCCTCAAAGAGTTATTAAAATAGGTACAAGAGAAGATTCCGACGTAATTATAAGACCTATTCGTTCGGATGAAGAGGGAAGCAGTTTTTCAATCGGAGAATATGCTTACAGTATTCCTTTTATTGGAAAACATCAAATTTATAATGTTTCAGTAGCAATTACAATTGCAGGACTTTTAGGAATGAATTATGGTGACATTGTAAGAGGACTTTCAAATGTAAAACTTACAGGAATGAGAATGGAACTTATGCATTTGCCAAGTTTTGATGTTTTAAATGACTGTTATAAGTCCAATCCTCAAAGTCTAACGTCCTGTATAGAAACAGTTTATACTATGAAAGGTTACAAAAATAAAATTTTAATTCTTTCCGATATGCTTGAGCTTGGAGAAAATGAAAGAAAACTTCATTTTGCAGTAGGAGAAAAGATAGACAAAAATAAGATTGATTATGTTATTTGCATTGGAGAGTTGGCTAAGGATATTTATAATGGAGCAAATAGAAATTTCAATGTAAATAATCTTTTCCACTTTGATACTAATGAGGAAGTTGTAAAGAAGGTTAAAGAAATCATTTCAGACGATACTTTAATTATGGTAAAGGGAAGTAGAGGAATGAAACTAGAGAATATAATTGAAATGTTAAAGGAGATTTAGTATGAATAAAGAAAGACTTTTAAATATATTTTTGGATTTGGTAAAGATTTATTCGCCGTCAAAAAACGAAATAAATGTTATGAAATATATAATAGAAAGATTAGAAAAACTTGGTGTTAAATATATTTTACATGACCATTCAGCTGAATATGGCGGAAACACCCCTGTAATTATTGCAAAACTTGAAAAAAATTGTGATGACGAAAAATTAAAAGCGATATCACTTTCTGCACATATGGATGTTGTTGAACCTTCAAAGGATTTGGATGTTTATGTTGAAGACGGACTTGTTAAAACAAGAACTGAAACAACTCTAGGAGGAGATGATAAGGGCGGAGTTGCAATAATTTTAGAAACTTTTGAAAATTTAGTTGAAAATAATTTGCCGCATAATGATGTATTTGCAGTTATAACTCCGTCAGAAGAAGTTGGACTTTTGGGTGCAAAATCAATTAAATGGGAAGAAATTCCGGCTGAATTTATGCCTGCAAAAGATATGCTTGTACTTGATAATGGTGGAGGAGCGGATTTAGTAGCAGTTGAAGGGCCTTGTATGTATAAGATAAATGTTCATTATGAGGGAGCTTCTGCACATGCGGGAATTGAGCCTGAAAAGGGAAGAAGTGCAATCATAGCTATGAGTAATGCTATTGCAAAGATGAAAATAGGAAGATTAAATGACCATACTACTTCAAATATCGGAAGTATAATATCTGAATTTCCGACAAATGTAGTTCCTAAAGATTGTAAAATCAGAATGGAAGTTAGATGTTTAAATGAAGATGAAGCAAAAGAAAATGTTGATAATTATGTAGATATTTTTGAAAAAACAGCAAAAGACTTTGAAGTAAAATGTAATATTGAAGTTAAATATGATTATCCACCTCTAAAACAAATTGACGGAAATATTTTGTTAAATAGAGTTTTAGATGCATATAAAAAAGTTGGAGTTACAGCAAAACCTATTAAAATAGGTGGAGGTTGTGACGGAAATATTTATTTAAAAAATGGTTTCAATTCTGTGATTTTAGGAGTTGGAATGTATAAAATTCATACAATTGAAGAATATTTAGTTATTTCCGATATGGAAAAAACAGCTGAAGCTGTTTTAGAATTCATTACAAAATAGGAGGCAATATGTATAAAGGATATAAATTAATTCAAGAAAAATATATAAAGGATGTAAATTCTGATTGTGTTTTACTTGAACACGAAAAAACAGGTGCTAGAGTTTTTTTGATGAAAAATAATGATGACAATAAAACTTTTGGTATTGGATTTAAAACTATTCCTACAGATAATACGGGAATTTGCCATATAATTGAGCATTGCGTACTTTCAGGTTCAAGAAAATTTCAAACTAAAGAACCTTTTATGGATATGGTTAAAATTAGTACAGCAACATTTTTAAATGCTATGACTTTTCCTGATAAAACAGTTTATCCGGTTTCAAGTAGAAATGAAAAAGACTTTAAAAACTTAATGGATGTATATATGGATGCTGTTTTTATCCTGCGATGAAATCTGATAGAAGAATTTTTATGCAAGAAGGTTGGCATTATGAACTTGAAAACGAAAAAGACGAGCTTAATATCAAAGGTGTAGTTTATAACGAAATGAAGGGGGCTTATTCAGTTCCCGAAACAACTCTTTATTATAGAGTAAATAATGCTCTTTGCCCTGATACTGTTTATGCCAAAGAATCGGGTGGGGAACCTTATGAAATTCCAAAATTGACTTATGAGGATTTTTGTGAATTTCATTCAAAATACTATCATCCTTCAAACTCATATATTTATTTATATGGGGATTGTGATATGGAAGAAAGACTTGAATTTTTGGATAGAGAATATCTTTCAAAATTTGAAAAGGAAGAACTTGACAATTTTGAAGGAAATCAAAAACCTTTTGATAAGCCTAAAAATGTCTTTGATGAATATTCAGTTTCTAAAGATGAAGATACTAAAAATAAAACATTTTTAGCCTATGTTTCATGTTTTGGAGAAAGTGATGGATTAAAAGATGGAATTATCTCAAAGTTATTAAATGACCTATTAGTTGAAATGCAAGGTGCTTATTTAAAAGAGGCAATTCTTAAAGAAAATATCTGCGAAGATGTTGCACCTATTGCTATGGAATCTACAAAATTTTCAAGTTTTGGAGTATTTATTGTAAATTCTGAAAGAGAAAATTTAGATAAATTCAAAGAAATTGTTGAAAATACTTTAAGAGACATAGTAAAAAATGGAATTGAAAAAGATAAGTTAATGGCTGTTTTAAATAGGACAGAATTTACTGTAAGAGAACTTTTAAATTCTACAACTGCCGGAATTGAATGTATGATGCATATTTGCGATAATTGGTTATATGGTAAAAATCCTATGGATTCACTTTCTTTTGACGAAGCATTATCAGAAATTAGAGAAGAAATTTTAAATAATAGATTGTTGGAAAGAATCATTGAAGAAAAGATTTTAAATAACAATCACAAGGCGTTTATCATTCTTTCACCAAGTGCAGGACTTAATGACAAAAAAGATTTAGCTCAAAAAGAATGGCTAAAGAGATATAAGGAGTGTTTAAATAAAATTCAAGTTGAAAAAATAATTGAAAACACAAAGAATTTAATTGAATACCAACAAACAGAAAGCACTGATGAACAAAAAGCTACAATTCCGAAGTTGAAAATTGAAGATATAGATAAAGAAACTTTAAAAATTCCAAATGATATAGATAAAGTTGAAGATATAACAGTTTTAAAACATAATATTTTCACTTCAGGCATTAATTATGTAGATATTTGTTTTGATTTAAAGCATATTTCAAAGGATGAAATAGTATATCTATCATTAATCGAAAATTTATTAAAATCTTTGGATAAAAAGTCAATGACTTACAAAGACTTTTCAGTTGAAACATTTTTACGTTGTGGAGGAATTTCAACTACAATTGCAACATTGACAAATTCAAAGAATAGAGAAAAATTTGTTCCTAAATTTATTGTTAGTGTAAAATTCTTCACTGAAAAACTTAAAGAAACTGTCGAACTTTTAAAAATCTTATTAAAAGAAACAATTTTTACAGATAAGAATAGAATAAAAGAAGAAGTTTTAGCTATAAAAGGCGAATTAGAACAAGATGTTCTAGGCGCAGGACATTTATATGGAATAAATAGAGCAAAATCATATTTTTCAAATAAAGCATATTATGATGAAAAAGTCAAAGGAATTGATTATTTGAAGTTTATTCAAGATTTAGCTGAAAATTTTGATGAAAAAATTGATAATGTAATTGAAAAAATGGAATTTGTTTACAATAGAATGTTTAAGTTAAATGAATCAATTGTAAATATAACAACAACAGAGGAAAATTTCGAAAGTATAGAAAAAGAATTTGTCGGACTTGTAAAAGAGTTTCCTAAAATAGAAGATTCTTCTTATGATTTTACATTTGAAAAAGAAAATTTAAAAGAAGGAATTGCGACTTCTTCTGATGTAAATTATGTTACTTTTGCAGGAGATATGAAAAAGTATGGTGTTGAGTTTTCAGGAAGTTTTGCATTACTTTCTAAAATTTTGAGTACGACTCATATGCATAATAATATCAGGGCAATTGGTGGAGCTTATGGTGCCGGTTTTAGTATAACTAAAGATAGTGAAATAATTATGTTTAGTTATAGGGATCCTAATTTAAAATCTACAAAAGAAATATTTTTAACTGTTGGAAAATATGTATCAGATATGGAAATAAATGATGAAGATTTAGAAAGTTTTAAAATTTCATTAGTGAAAGATTTTAATCCATTACTTACACCAAAACATAAAGGTTATACTTCTATGATTATGTATATTACTGGGTCAGATGAAAAAGAATTAGAAATCTATCTAGAGGAGCTTTTAAATGCAAAATTAGAAGATTTAAAAGGACTTTCAGAAGTAATAGGCAAAGTATTAACTCAAGATACTTTTGTAGTTGTAGGAAATACAAATAGAATAAAAGAAAATTCTGAAGAATTTAAGAATATTGTTATTTTGAAAAAATAATTCTGTGATTATTACTTTTTTAGAAAATAAATTTAGGTTAAGTTAATTCTTAACCTATTTTATTGTGATTTTTAAGTGATTTGTTTTTTATATTACCGCCTTTTTAAGTATATAATATTCCAATATGCAAAAGAGATGAGTTCTTCTTAGACTTGTCTTTTTTGCTTATAATAGGTTTTTCTTATGAATAATGATTATTTAATAAGAAAAAAGAATTTAACATTTTAAAGTAAATGATATATAATCTATTTGTAAGCATTTTGATTTACTTTTATAACTAAAAAAGGAGATAAAATGAAAAAAGAAAATTATAATATTAAACTTCCAAGTAATTTTGAGGATTTTAATGAAACGAGAAAAAATGGCTTTTTAAAAATGAAAGAATTAAAGGAATCCGGGAAAAAAGTTGCAGGTATTTTTTGTACATACACTCCTCAAGAAGTGATTTATGCTGCTGGACTTGTTCCTGTAAGTTTATGTGCCACAACTGAAGATTCTATAAAATATGCTGAAAGAGATTTACCCAAAAATCTTTGCCCACTTATAAAATCAAGTTATGGTTTTGCTGTAAGTGATACTTGTCCATATTTCTATTTTTCAGATATTGTAATTGGGGAAACAACTTGTGACGGAAAGAAAAAGATGTATGAGATTATGGGAGATTTTAAAGATGTTCATGTTATGCAATTGCCACAAAACAATCAGGATGGATTATCTTTAAAACTTTGGACTAATGAAATTTATAAATTAAAAAGAAAGTTGGAAGAAACTTTTGATGTTAAAATAACTGATGAGAAATTATGGGAAGCAATAAAAACGGGAAATCAGGAAAGGAAAAATTTAAGAAATTTTTTTGAACTGGGAAAACTAAATCCATCACCTTTAAGTGGAGTAACAATGAGCGGAACTCAAGATGCTTTTGGTTTTAATTTTAATAGGGAAGAAAAAAATCAAAGTATCATCGAAAAGACTAAAGAAGTTTATGAGATGTGGGAAAAAGAGCTTAAGGGTAAAAAAAGTGACAGACCAAGGATTTTAATTACTGGTTGTCCTGTGGGTGGAATTCGTGAAAAAATATTGACTAAAATAGAGGAAGCCGGAGCAGATATTGTAGTTTATGAAAACTGTTCAGGAGTTCGAGAAAAACTTGAACTTATTGATGAAACATTAGATAATCCAATTGATGCAATCGCTCAAAAGTATTTAAATCTAAGTTGTTCAGTTATGTCACCTAATGAAAAAAGATTTAAAGATTTGAATATGTTAATAGATGAATATCAAGTTGATGCAGTTATTGAAATTGTACTTCAAGCTTGTCACACCTTTGCTGTAGAATCTACAAAAGTTAAAAAGTTTGTAACGGAGAAAAAAGGCAAACCATATATGTATATAGAATCTGATTATTCTATGACGGATGTAGGACAGGTTTCCACTAGAATTGAAGCGTTTTTGGAGATGATATAATGAATATAGGAATAGATATAGGCTCAACAGCCTCAAAAGTAGTCGTATATGATAAGGATAAAGATGAAATACTTTATAAAATATTGATGCCTTCGGGTTGGAATAGTAAAGAAACTTCTGGAGAAATTTACAAAAACTTAGTTGAAAATGGATTTGATGTAGATAATTCATATGTAGTAGCAACAGGATATGGAAGGGTTTCTGTTCCTTATGCTGATAGGGTTGTTACTGAAATTACAACTCACTCAAAGGGCGCTATGTATCTATTAAAAAGAGATTGTGATGTTATAGATATTGGCGGGCAAGATACAAAAATTATAAATATTTCAAACGGTATGGTAAGTGATTTTATAATGAATGATAAATGTTCAGCCGGAACGGGAAAATTCTTGGAAGTTATGAGTAACAGACTTGGAGTTACTTTAGATGAAATGTTTGAATTATCTAAAATCGGAACTCCAATACCAATAAGCTCAACTTGTACAGTTTTTGCTGAATCTGAAATTATTTCTCTTATGGGACAGGGAAGAGCAAAAGAAGATATTGCAAGTGGAGTTGTTCATTCAATAGCGAATAAAGTTGTAGGACAAACTAGAAAATTTAGAAATGAAGCCGATTTATACTTTTTGACAGGAGGTTTTTCTAACAACCCATATATGGTTGAGCTTTTAGAAAAACTTTTAGGGAAAAAAGTAGAAACTCATGAGTTAGGAAGATTTGCAGGTGCTTTAGGCGCTGCGCTTATGGGAAAGTAAATAGATTATAAAAAGTTCTGTTTTTAACAGAATTTTTTTTTGAAAAAATAATTTATAAAAAAAAGAAAGCTATAAGCTTTCTTTTAAGTGTTACGGTGATTTGGGGGTACACCGTAATTTGGAGAGAGTAACTCATTAAAATTCAATGAGTAATATAGGTTATGTTATTCTTTAAAGTAAAACATTTTTAGGTCTAAGCACTAAAATTTTACCTAATCAAAGTATAACACTTCTAACTAAAAAAGTCAATACTTTTTTCTATTTATTATAAATAAATTTTTTAAGTATAATAAGTAAATTTTGTCTTTTAACTAAAATTATGGTAAAATAACTTAAAGTATATAAAGTGGATGATAAAGGAGATTTTATGAAAAAGAAATCTTATGCAAAAATAAATTTAACTTTAGATGTAATAGAAAAAAGGCAAGATGGTTATCATAATATAGATGGAATTATGCAAATTATAGATTTATATGACGAGGTTGAAGTTAAAATTTCTGATGAATTTAAAATAACTTCTAATTCAAAAGATATTCCTTTAGATGAAAATAATTTAGTTTATAAAGCCTATCTTGCAATGAAAGATAAATATAAATTTAGGGAAAATTTTTTAATACATATAGAAAAAAACATACCGGTTTCTGCAGGAATAGCGGGGGGTAGTACGAATTCCGCTGTTGTAATAGAAATGATTGATGAAATTTTAGGACTCAATATGAGTTTGGAAGACAGAAAAAAAATTGGGAGAAGTATAGGAGCGGATATTCCTTATTTACTTGTTGGGAAAACAGCAAGAACGAGAGGAATTGGCGATGAGCTTGAAATTTTAGATAGGTTACCGGAAACGAATATTTTAATTGTAAATAATGGAGTTGAAATTTCCACACCATATATATATTCTAATATTGTTCCAACAGGAAATAGTGATAGAGTGGATAAACTTGTAAGTGTATATAAAAATAAAAACTATGATGAGTTTTTTGATAATTTATATAATGTAATGGAAGAAGTATCAATTTCATATTGTCCTGAAATTCAAGAAATAAAAGATAAAATGTACGAATTTAATTGTGTTAAATCTCTTATGAGCGGATCGGGACCAACTGTATTTGGAATTTATAAGAATGATAAAGATATTGAAAATGCATATAATTATTTTAAAAAATTATACAAAAATACTTTCAAAGTAAAAACAATGGAGAGATAATATGGATAATAGATCAATAGGAGTTTTTGATTCCGGAATAGGAGGACTTACTGTTGTCAAAGAATTAATGGAAATTTTGCCTAATGAAAAAATAGTCTATTTTGGAGATACAGCAAGAGTTCCATACGGAAATCGAAGCGAAGACACCATTAAAAGATTTTCAAAAGAATGTATTGAATTTTTGGATAAAAAAGATATAAAAGCTTTAATTATTGCTTGTAATACTGTTTCTGCAGTTGCTCTTGATATGCTTAAAGAAATATTTGACATGTATATATTGGGAGTAATTGTTCCTGGAAGTAAAATGGCAAATAATATAACAATAAATAAAAAATAGGTGTAATAGGAACCAATGCCACTATTTTAAGTGGAGCTTATGAAAAAAATATAAAGAATGAAAGTATTGAAAATATAGTATATTCAAAAGCATGCCCTCTTTTTGTTCCCATAGTAGAAGACGGATTGTCCGATACGACTATAGCTATGGAAACAACAAAATTCTATTTAGATGAATTAATAAAACAAAATGTAGATACTATTGTAATGGGGTGTACTCATTACCCAATATTAGAAAATACAATAAAAACTGTTGTTGGGAAAAATATAAATTTAGTAAATCCGGCTAAAGAAACAGCGATTGAAATGAAAAATTATTTAGAAAAAAATAGTTTACTAAATGAAGAAGTTCAAAATAACAAAAATAACATATTTTATATTACAGATGATGAAAATAAATTTAGAAGAAATTTGTTAGATTTTATAAATATTGATAATCCAAACATTAAGAAAATAAATTTAAAAGAAAAATGTATTGATGAGAAATAGGGATGTATAATAATTGAATGATAATTATTATAAAAATGACTACAAAGCTAGAAAAAAGTATTGACAACTATAAAAATAATTGATATAATAAAGACCCAGTGAGAACTGGGTCGCTTTTTATGTAAAAAATTTTTTATAAAAATTTTTAAAAAAAGTGTTGACAACCAAAAAAATATGTTGTATAATGTAATGGTTGTTGTGAAACATTAAAAATTTCATATAGTGATAAAAACTTTGAGAGTACAAAGAAAAACAATAATTTGGTGTAACAAAAGTCAGCGAGAGCAGACGAACTTTTAATAGAGAGTTTGATCCTGGCTCAGGACGAACGCTGGCGGCGTGCTTAACACATGCAAGTCGAACGTGATTTTTGTGGAAATTCTTTCGGGAATGGAAGTAAAATGAAAGTGGCGAACGGGTGAGTAACACGTGAGCAACCTACCTTACACAGGGGGATAGCCGTTGGAAACGACGATTAATACCGCATGAGACCACAGTATCGCATGATATAGGGGTCAAAGATTTATCGGTGTAAGATGGGCTCGCGTCTGATTAGCTAGTTGGAAGGGTAAAGGCCTACCAAGGCAACGATCAGTAGCCGGTCTGAGAGGATGAACGGCCACATTGGAACTGAGACACGGTCCAAACTCCTACGGGAGGCAGCAGTGGGGAATATTGCACAATGGGGGGAACCCTGATGCAGCGACGCCGCGTGAGCGAAGAAGGTTTTCGAATCGTAAAGCTCTGTCCTATGAGAAGATAATGACGGTATCATAGGAGGAAGCCCCGGCTAAATACGTGCCAGCAGCCGCGGTAATACGTATGGGGCGAGCGTTGTCCGGAATTATTGGGCGTAAAGGGTACGTAGGCGGCCTTTTAAGTCAGGTGTGAAAGCGTGAGGCTTAACCTCATTAAGCACTTGAAACTGGAAGGCTTGAGTGAAGGAGAGGAAAGTGGAATTCCTAGTGTAGCGGTGAAATGCGTAGATATTAGGAGGAATACCGGTGGCGAAGGCGACTTTCTGGACTTTTACTGACGCTCAGGTACGAAAGCGTGGGGAGCAAACAGGATTAGATACCCTGGTAGTCCACGCCGTAAACGATGAATGCTAGGTGTTGGGAGTCAAATCTCGGTGCCGAAGTTAACACATTAAGCATTCCGCCTGGGGAGTACGGTGGCAACACTGAAACTCAAAGGAATTGACGGGGACCCGCACAAGCAGCGGAGCATGTGGTTTAATTCGAAGCAACGCGAAGAACCTTACCAAGGCTTGACATATAGTTGAGTTATTGAGAAATTGATAAGTCCCTCGGGACAGCTATACAGGTGGTGCATGGTTGTCGTCAGCTCGTGTCGTGAGATGTTGGGTTAAGTCCCGCAACGAGCGCAACCCTTATCTTCAGTTACCAGCATGTAATGATGGGGACTCTGGAGAGACTGCCGATGATAAATCGGAGGAAGGTGGGGATGACGTCAAATCATCATGCCCTTTATGTCTTGGGCTACACACGTGCTACAATGGTTGGTACAACGAGAAGCAAGATAGTGATGTCAAGCAAAACTCTAAAAGCCAATCTCAGTTCGGATTGTAGGCTGCAACTCGCCTACATGAAGTCGGAGTTGCTAGTAATCGCAAATCAGAATGTTGCGGTGAATGCGTTCCCGGGTCTTGTACACACCGCCCGTCACACCATGGGAGTTGGCAATACCCGAAGCCGCCGATCTAACCGCAAGGAGGAAGGCGTCGAAGGTAGGGTTAATGACTGGGGTGAAGTCGTAACAAGGTAGCCGTATCGGAAGGTGCGGCTGGATCACCTCCTTTCTAAGGAGTACTAAGAACGACAGTTCAAAATAAATTCTTAGTTTTATCACTGTTTTTTGGTTCGATTTTTTTAATTTTAAACCAAAAGCTGTAAGGCTAACTAAAAGAAGTAAATAGCTAGGATAGTATAAAACATTTGATAATTAGTAGTAAATACTTAATAATTATTGAGTGGGGGTGCACCCAATTCTTAGAAATTTAAACAAAAATAAATTTTTGTAAATTTCAAAGCCGGGTACGCAAAACCCCCAAAAATTTATACTGTCGTAAAAAAACATTTTGGGGGTGTAGCTCAGTTGGGAGAGCACCTGCCTTGCAAGCAGGGGGTCAGGAGTTCGAATCTCCTCATCTCCACCAAGAAACCTGACAATTAAAGAGAAATATATTTCTGGTCAAGCGACCAAGGGCATAAGGTGAATGCCTTGGCACTGAGAGCCGAAGAAGGACGTGACAAGCTGCGAAAAGTCTCGGGGAGGAGCAAATATCCTTAGATCCGGGAATGTCCGAATGGGGAAACCCACTTGAGCAAACCTCAAGTATCTTGTTGTGAATACATAGCAACAAGAGGGAATAGTTGGTGAACTGAAACATCTAAGTAGCCAGACGAAAAGAAAGAAAAAATTCGATTTTCAAAGTAGCGGCGAGCGAAATGGAAAGAGCCCAAATTAAGTTAAGGAAGAGGAAAGATAGTTGAATGGTCTGGGAAGATCAACCGAAGAAAGTGAAAGTCTTGTAAACGAAATCTGACTGAATCTGACTTTAAAAGAGTAGCATGGGACACGAGAAATCCTGTGTGAATATAGGGGGACCACCCCCTAAGGCTAAATACTACTCAGTGACCGATAGAGAATAGTACCGTGAGGGAAAGGTGAAAAGAACCCCGGGAGGGGAGTGAAATAGAACCTGAAACCTTATGCCTACAAGCAGATAGAGTCTTAAGAGAGATGATATCGTACTTTTTGTAGAACGGGCCAGCGAGTTATGGTGTGCGGCGAGGTTAAGTAATGAAGTTACGGAGCCGTAGGGAAACCGAGTCTGAATAGGGCGGAAAGTCGTATGCCATAGACCCGAAACCAGGTGATCTATCCATGAGCAGGTTGAAGTGAAAGTAAAATTTCATGGAGGACCGAACCGGGTAGCGTTTAAAAGCTATCGGATGACTTGTGGATAGGGGTGAAAAGCCAATCGAACTTGGAGATAGCTGGTTCTCCTCGAAATAGCTTTAGGGCTAGCCTCAATTTAGTTTACAGGGGGTAGAGCACTGAATACCGTAGGGGTGTTAGACATTACCGAAAGTTATCAAACTGCGAATACCTGATAAATGATGATTGGGAGTCAGACTATGTGGGATAAGCTTCATAGTCGAAAGGGAAAGAGCCCAGACCACCAGCTAAGGTCCCTAAATATAGATTAAGTGGGAAAGGATGTTTTACTACTTAGACAACCAGGATGTTGGCTTAGAAGCAGCCATACATTTAAAGAGTGCGTAATAGCTCACTGGTCAAGTGGTAGAGCGCCGAAAATGAACGGGGCTAAAATCTAATACCGAAGCTGTGGACTAATTAAATTAGTGGTAGAGGAGCATTGTGTAAGGGACGAAGCTAAGTTGTAAGACGAAGTGGACTTTACAGAAGAGAGAATGCTGGCATGAGTAGCGAAAAGGAGGGTGAGAATCCCTCCCGTCGAAAGCCTAAGGATTCCTGAGGAAGGCTCGTCCTCTCAGGGTAAGTCGGGACCTAAGCCCAGGCTGAAAAGCGTAAGCGATGGACAACAGGTTGAGATTCCTGTACTATCTTTGAATGTTTGAGAGAAGTACTGACGCAGGAGGATATGTTGAGCGTGTGAATGGTAGAGCACGTCTAAGCAAGTAGGTAGAGAGTAGAGGCAAATCCCTATTCTTAATATCGAGATGCGATGGGGAGCGAAAAATAAGTAGTGAAGCAACAGATTCCAAACTGCCAAGAAAAGGTACTATTGAGTGAGAAGATACCCGTACCAAAACCGACACAGGTAGGCAAGGAGAGAATCCTAAGACGCGCGGAAGAACCTTTGTTAAGGAACTCGGCAAAATGACCCCGTAACTTCGGGAGAAGGGGTACCATTAGATGTGAGATACTTGCGTATGGAGCATAGAGTGGTCGCAGAGAATAGGCCCAAGCAACTGTTTACCAAAAACACAAGTCTCTGCTAAATCGAAAGATGAAGTATAGGGGCTGACACCTGCCCGGTGCTGGAAGGTTAAGGGGAAATGTAAGAGCAATCGAAGCATAGAACTTAAGCCCCAGTAAACGGCGGCCGTAACTATAACGGTCCTAAGGTAGCGAAATTCCTTGTCGGGTAAGTTCCGACCCGCACGAAAGGTGTAATGATTTGGGCACTGTCTCAACAAAGGATCCGGTGAAATTGTAGTAGTCGTGAAGATGCGACTTACCCACGATAGGACGGAAAGACCCCGTGGAGCTTTACTGTAGGCTGGCATTGGAATTTGGTATTAAATGTACAGGATAGGTGGGAGACGAAGAAGCGAGAGCGCCAGTTTTCGTGGAGTCGCTGTTGGGATACCACTCTTTTGATACTAAATTTCTAACTTGATACTCTGAAGCGAGTATAAGGACACTGTCAGTTGGGCAGTTTGACTGGGGCGGTCGCCTCCTAAAGAGTAACGGAGGCGTTCAAAGGTTCCCTCAGAATGGATGGAAATCATTCTAAGAGTGCAAAGGCAAAAGGGAGCTTAACTGCGACACCAACAAGTGGAGCAGATAGGAAACTAGGACTTAGTGATCCGGTGGTACCGAGTGGAAGGGCCATCGCTCAACGGATAAAAGCTACCCCGGGGATAACAGGCTTATCTCCCCCAAGAGTTCACATCGACGGGGAGGTTTGGCACCTCGATGTCGGCTCGTCTCATCCTGGGGCTGGAGTAGGTCCCAAGGGTTGGGCTGTTCGCCCATTAAAGAGGCACGCGAGCTGGGTTCAGAACGTCGTGAGACAGTTCGGTCCCTATCCATCGTGGGCGAAGGAAATTTGAGAGGAGCTGTCCTTAGTACGAGAGGACCGGGATGGACAGACCGCTGGTGTATCAGTTATCATGCCAATGGTAATGCTGAATAGCTAAGTCTGGAAGGGATAAGTGCTGAAGGCATCTAAGCACGAAGCCCCCCTCAAGATGAGATTTCCTGTTGCAGAAATGCAAGAGAGATTCGATACAGAAAATGTCGTAGATAGGTCAGAGGTGTAAAGGTGGCAACATCAAAGCTAACTGATACTAATAAATCGAAAGCTTGACCAGAAATATATACTCTTTAGTTGTAGGGGTTTTAAACAGAAGTATATTGAAAAAGAAAAGACAAAAAAGTATGGATTTTTATGATTGAGAAGATAATCTTGTTACTCTCGAACGTAGAAGTTCATTAAATAGTATGGCTGTGATGGCTAGGAGGATACACCTGTTCCCATCCCGAACACAGAAGTTAAGCTCTTAAACGTCGAAGGTACTAGTACATTTCGTACTGGGAGAATAGAAAACAGCCAAACTCCTAGGTAGCTCAATGGTGGAGCACCCGGCTGTTAACCGGTAGGTTGTGGGTTCGAGCCCCACCCTGGGAGCCAATTGTGCCGGGGTGGCGGAACTGGCAGACGCACAGGACTTAAAATCCTGCGATGTTAACTCATCGTACCGGTTCGATTCCGGTCCTCGGCACCAATTTTTTTATATCGCGGGATGGAGCAGTTTGGTAGCTCGTCGGGCTCATAACCCGAAGGTCGTAGGTTCAAATCCTGCTCCCGCAACCACAAGAATAATCGAAAGATTATTCTTTTTTTGTGTAAAAATTGGCTTAAATTATATAAAATTGATATTTTATATAATTACTTAAGATTTGATTTTAAAGTATATTTGTGTTAAAATAAAACGGTAAGGAGGCAAATATGAAAGAGAATTATCAATTATTATTAGACAATATAATAAAAGAAAATGAAAAAAATAATTATGCACCAACTCTTCTACTACATTCATGTTGTGGACCTTGTAGCAGTTATTGTCTTGAGTATTTGTCTAATTATTTTAGAATTACAATTTTTTACTATAATCCTAATATTTATCCTAAGGAAGAGTATTTTTTTAGAGTTGAAGAGCAAAGAAAATTGATTGAAAAAATTAATGGAAAATATCCAATAGATATGGTAGTTGGAAAATATGATGTAGATAGATTTTATAAAATTGTAAAAGGGATGGAAAAAATGAAAGAAGGGTCCATTCGTTGCCATAATTGTTATGAATTACGATTAAGAGAAGCTGCATTATTAGCAAAATCTGAAAAATTTGACTATTTTACGACAACTTTAACAATAAGTCCACATAAAAATTCACAAATTTTAAATGAAATTGGTCAAAAAATTGCCGAAGAAATTGGAGTAAAACATCTTCCATCTGATTTTAAAAAGAGAAATGGATATAAAAGAAGTGTTGAACTTTCTTTGATGTTTGGGATGTATAGACAAGATTACTGTGGATGTATTTTTTCTAAGTTGGAAAGAGAAGAATTTAAAAAGTTAAAAGAAAGCTCATAGCCTTCTTTTCTTATGTTCTTGTAGTTAAATGGATATAACAGTCCCCTCCTAAGGGACCGTTGTGGGTTCGATTCCCGCCAAGAACGCCAAAAAGTACATTTATTAATGTACTTTTTCTTTATAAAAATATAGTAGAATAATATATAAATATTTATTTAGGAGAAAGAATGAAAAATTTTTTAATTTTATTTTTAGTAGGATTTTTTTCATATTTTGTATGGTCTTAATTCAACTATTATTTTTAACAGTATTTTTGATATATTTTAATAGATATTTTATTTATTTATACAGTTTAAACTTAATTGTTGGAATGATTTTTACATTTATAATTATAAATGATAATATTAATCCAGCTTTTAAAATAGCATGGATATTAATTGTAGTAGTTATTCCATTTTTAGGTGGAATAATTTATCTGACTTTTGGAGAAAAAAGGCTTTTAAAATCTGTAAAAAAGAGACTTTATGGTTTTTCTATCAAATTTAAAGATTCTATGGATTTGTCAAAAGACTATGATGTAGAAAACTTAAATGATTCCGATATGAATGTTTATAGACAGGCTAAATATATCAACAGTGCAACTGGCAGTCCAATATTTTTTAATACTGAAACTAAATATTATGGTTCAGGGGAAGATAGTTTTGAAGATTATTTAAATGACTTAAAATCTGCAGAAAAATTTATTTTTATGGAATATTTTATTATTTCAGAAGGTTTTTTCTTAAATACTGTTTTAAAAATTTTGAAAGAAAAAGTTAATACAGGTGTTGAAGTTAGAATTATTGTTGATGATGTCGGAAGTATTTTGACTTTATCTAACAAAAAGTTAGCGGAGATTAGAAATTCAGGAATACAAGTTGTAGAATTTAATAAAGTAAAAGGTATTATTTTGCCAAAACATAATAATAGGACACATAGAAAAATGACAATTATAGATGGGAAAATAGCTTATACAGGGGGAATAAATATTGCAGATGAATATATAAATGTTATTGAAAAATATGGTTATTGGAAAGATTCTGTTTTAAGACTTGAAGGTCATGCAGTTTGGCAATTTATAAATATGTTTATTTCTCTTTGGGATTATTCAACAGGTGAGAACACTGATATTTCAATTTTATACGATAGAAATGATATTCAGAAGAATTCTACAATTAAAGAGGAACTAGGGGTTGTAATTCCTTTTTCTGAAACGCCAGTTATGGAATCCACTAGTGAAAATATGTATTTGAATATGATTAGACGTGCAAATAGATATATCTATATAACAACACCTTATCTAATTATAACTTGGGAAATGGAAAAAGCATTAATTAGTGCTGCAAAAACAGGGGTAGATGTTAGAATTATAACACCACATATTCCAGATAAGAAATATGTTCATTTACTTACAAGATCTTTTTATAAAAATCTTGTTGATAATGGAGTAAAGATATATGAATTTGAAAAGGGATTTATCCATGCAAAGAATTTTCTTTGTGACGATGGATTTGTTGTTATTGGAAGTATAAATTTGGATTATAGGAGTCTTTATCTTCACTTTGAATGTGCTGTTTGGACATTTGGAACTCTAATAGTAAATGATGTAAAGGCAGATTTTGAAAATACTTTAAAAGAATCTATAGAAATAACACCTGAATGGATAAAATCAAGAAAATTAATTACGAGAATTTTGCAATCATTATTAAAATTGTTTGCGCCATTAATGTAAAACGGACTTTTGCTTTTTAGTAAAAGTTCTTTTTTATTGTGAAACAACAAGGTTCCCGGGAACCCACCCGATGCGAAGCATCGTGGAAGGGTGGGGTTCTTATTTTTAAAATTTATATAATATATTTTTAAAGTTGTATTTATTAACAACATTATGATAAAATAATAGTCTAGAATATTATAAAAATGGAGATATTTATGAGAAATATTATGCTCACAATTAGTTATGACGGGAGTTTGTTTTTTGGTTTTCAAAAGCAAGATGATGTAATAACTGTTCAAGGAGAGATAGAGAGTGCCCTAAAGAAAATTACCGGAGAAAATATTAATATTATATCAGCAGGAAGAACAGATAGAGGAGTTCATTCTTTAAGACATATAATAAATTTTCATACTGAAAGTAATGTTGGAGTTTTGAATTTTAAAACAGCTTTAAATCATTTTTTACCTATTGGGGTTAGAGTTTTGGATTCTAAAGAAGTTTCTGAGGATTTTCATTCAAGATTTGATGCTACAATGAAAACATATAAATATATTTTAAATTTAGACGAGGTTATGGATCCTATTTACTATAATTATAAGGCTAATTTTCCGTATCCCTTAGATATTGAAAAGATGCAAAGGGCGAAAGAGCATTTCATTGGAAAAAAGAGCTTCAAGGCATTTATGGGACCTAGAACAGGTAATACTAATCCTGTTAGAGATATTAAGTCCTTTGAAATATATAAAGAAAATAATGATTTGATTTTTTTGATTAAGGGACAAAGCTTTATCAGAAATCAAGTTCGAATAATGGTTGGAACTTTAGTCGATATAGGTAGAGGATTGATTGAAGAAGATGAGCTTGAAAAAATTTTAGATAGTGAAGACAGAACTAGGGCGGGAATAACTTTAAGTCCAAATGGTCTTTATTTAATGGAGATTTTATATGATAAATTTTAGGGATTTAGATTTTTTAGTTGAAAGTTTAAGAAAAGTAGATACTGGAAAAAATCATATTTTGATAACCGGGAATATCAAGGTGGGGAAAAGTACCCTTTTAAGAGCTTTTATTAAAAAATATTACCAAAATTCAAAGATTGATGGTATTATGACAGAGCTTGTTATTACTGATAAATTTAGAATAGAACTTTTTAGATATGGAACGGAAGAAAGATTTATCATTGGGGAAAGGGAAAAAGAAATGAAATTTTATGATGAATTTTTCTTAAAAAAAAGTTATGAATTTATGGAAGATTTTAAAGATACTGATATTCTAGTTTTTGATGAGATAGGGAATAAGGAGTTACATTTGGATGAATATTGCAATAAATTACTTTCTCTTTTCGAAAAAAATAGAATTTTTGCAGTACTTAAGAAAGGTGGGAATCCAATAGTTAAAAATTTGGATAAATTGAAAAATTTTGTAATTTTTGATTTGGATAATTTTTATGAATAGAGATGAATATTTTATGAAATTCGCTTTAAAAGAGGCGAAAAAGGCTTATGATAAAGGAGAAGTACCAGTCGGTTGTGTAATTGTTAAAGATGATAAGATAATTTCAAGAGGTTATAATCAGGTTTTGAACAGAAAAAGCGGAATCTATCATGCAGAAATTATAGCGATTAAAAAAGCAGGAAAAAAACTTGGTGATTTTAGACTTGAGGGTACAGAGATTTTTATAACACTTGAGCCATGTTGTATGTGTGCGGGAGCAATTATAAATAGTAGAATAAAAAGAGTTGTGATTGGAGCTATGGATATAAAAAGAGGTTTTTGTGGTTCAATAGAGAATGTTTTAGATAGACAAGAACTTAATCATAAGTCAATTATAGAAACCGGGGTTTTAGAGAATGAATGTTTAGATATTTTACAAGAATTTTTTAAAAATTTGAGGAGTGAAAAGAAAAAATAAATGAAATTAGTAGTTTGTTTAGATGAAAATAATGGAATAAGTTTTTTTCATAAAAGACAAAGTCAAGATGAGTTACAGAGAAAAAATCTTTTTGAATTAATTGGAAATTCAAAACTTTTTGTAAGTGAATATAGCTATGATTTATATAAGGATTTTGAATTTAATTTTGAAATTATTGATGAAAAACAAAAATTATAGAAAATTCTATTTTTTATATGAAGGGGATTTTTTAGAAAAATTTTTATCATTAGTAGATGAAATTATAGTCTATTTTTGGAATAGAAATTATCCTTTTGATGAAGTTTTTGAGGAATTTTTAAAAGACTGTTGGAAAGAAAAAGAAGTCTTTGAGTTTAAAGGAAAGAGCCATGATAAAATTACGAGAAAAATATTCGTAAAGGAGAATAAAGATGAATAATAAGTTAAGAATTGATAAGAAAAATATTCGTATTTTTGGATCTTTGTTACTTATTGTGCTAACATTGTTTATTTCATTTTTTACTTATAGATATATTGAAAATAAGAATAAGAATAGTAATATAGTTGGTCTTGATATAAATAATTTACCGGAATATAAAGGAAAGCCTTATGTAGTAATAAATAATAATGAGCCAAATTTTGAAAAAAGTGAATTAGTTCCAAAATCTTTTGAAAAATATTCCGAGCTTGACTCTCTAAAGAGATGTGGAGTTGCAGATTCAATAATAGGTAAGGATTTAATGCCAACTTCAAAGAGAGAAAGTATTTCTTCTGTAAAGCCTTCAGGATGGAAATCTATAAAATATAATGGAATAAAGGGTGGAAATTTATATAATCGTTGCCATTTAATTGGATTTCAACTTGCGGGAGAAAATGCAAATAAAAGAAATTTAATAACCGGTACAAGATATTTGAACACAAAAGGAATGTTACCTTTTGAAAATATGGTTGCAGATTATGTAAAGGAAACTAATAACCACGTTAGATACAGAGTAACACCGATTTTTGTAGGTAACGAACTTGTCGCAAGAGGAGTTCAAATTGAAGCGATTTCTATTGAAGATAACGGGAAAGCAATTAAATTTAATGTATATTGTTTTAATGTTCAGCCAAATATAGAAATAGATTATAAAACAGGAGAATCGAGGAGAAAATAAATGATGAAAAGTTTAAAGAAATATGCAATTTTTATGATATTTTTATTATTGTTATCTTCTTGTGGAAATCAAAAAATTTCACTTCCAAAATCTAAAGATTTAGAGTATATTAAAGTAATTGAAGTTGACAAAAAAACAAAAAGTGAAAAAGAAGTAATAAAAATAGAAAAAGAAGAAGATGTAAAAATTTTTATAGACTCAGTATCATCCGCTACAAAGATTAAAAAAGAATCTATTTCTGATGAACCTACAAATATTGAAAAATATTTAAAAGTAAGTTTTTATCATAAAGAAGCTAAAAATAGCCCATCAATAATGTATATATACAAATCTAGAGATTATACTGAAGAGAAATATTTTTATTTTGAACAACCATATACAGGAGTATTTAGAATAAAAAAGATAAAGTAAATAAGATAAATTGGTTAAATGATTAATGTTGATTTTTTATCTAAGAATGTGATAAAATTAACTAGGAAAAGTTTTCAATTATTATTAAAACTTTTTAATATTTGATAAGGAGGTATTATAGAATGATTGAGTTCAAAAATGTTTCAAAAGTTTTTTCTAAAGGTGTTAAGGCTGTTGACAATGTGAGTTTTAAAATTGATGAGGGAGAAATTTTTGGATTTCTAGGTCCTAACGGAGCCGGTAAGAGTACAAGTTTAAAAATGATGGTTGGAATTTTGGAACAAACTGAAGGGAAAATCACGGTTAATGGAGTTGATACTCTAGAAAATTCTATAAAGGTTAAGGAAATGATTAGTTATGTTCCTGACAATCCGGATATTTATACTAAGATGACAGGAATAAAATATTTGAACTTTATTGCTGATATTTATGGGATAGATGAAAAAATTAGAAAAGAAAAAATTGAAGAGTATAATCAGAAATTAGCTTTAGGAGATGCAATTTACAGTACTATAGACAGCTATTCTCACGGTATGCGTCAAAAATTAGTTTTGATTGGAGCGTTGATTACTTCTCCTAAGGTTTTAATTCTTGATGAACCAATGGTTGGATTGGATGTAAAGACATCCTTTAATTTAAAAAATATTTTAAGAGAATTTGCAGATAGCGGAAATACTGTAATTTTTTCAACACATGTTATGGAAGTTGCAGAAAAAATTTGTGATAAATTAGTTATAATAAATAAAGGAAAAATTGCATTTTGTGGTAAATTATCTGAATTGAAAACAGAAGAACATTCAAATGAAGATTTAGAAAAAATATTCTTGGAGTTGACAGACAATGAAAAAATCTAAACTATGGACCTTAATAAAATATTTTGTTTCAATTGATTTTTTTGCAATTTTATCTATAAGACAAAATATAAAAACCAAAGGAAAAAGATCAGCTAGTTTTCAAGGTGCAATGGGGATAATTTTCTTTGCTATAATGTTTATATGGGGAGCTCCTAAACTTGGAAAGTTCCTTGCTAATAATTTTCAAAGTGAATTAGGAAAAGCAAGTTTAACTACTTTTTCTGTAGGGATATTTATAGTAACATTATTTTTATCATTGGCAACCGCATTTGTTTTCATTGAAAAAAACAATGAAACGGAAATATTGTTATCTTTACCAATATCCGGTAGTGATATATTTTTATCTAGAATCTATTCTTTAGCAATAACATTTTTTATATCATTCTTTTTAATCTTTGTTATTGCATTTGGAGTAACAGGATATACTCTTGGAAAAGGAATTGATTTTTATATCTTTACTTTTTTAGGTCTAATATTACTTAATTTAGAAGCTATTTTATTAACAGGAGTTATAATATTAATTTTTGGTAAATTGCTTAGAACAAGTAAGATATTCAACAGATTTCTAAAATTGATTTACGGATTATTTACAATAGGATTATTTGTATTATATATGATATTTACTCAAGCTGCTTCAAATCCTGCTTTAGGAATCAATTTAGGAAAAATTGTTGTAGATTTTGACAAAAAGCTTTCATCAATATTTTTCTTTGTAGTTTGGATGAAGAAAATATTGATTTCTGATAGTATCATTATATCTATTACAAATTTAGGAATAGGCTTAATTATTTGTATAGTCCTTTCATTCTTATTGAAATATTTTGCAGATAGAAATTATCTTGAAATTTTAAGAAGTGTAAATGTAGTTTCAAAAGAAAGTAAAGCAGTTATTGAAAAGAGAAAAAACAAGGTGTTGCTCATTCAAGACAATATAAATTAGTTGTTTTATTCAAAAAAGAATTTAACGAAATTATAACAACGCCGACATATTTTATGCAGGTAATTATGATAGACTTAATGGTTCTAATTGGAGGCGGTATTGCTGTATATTATGGACTAAAGTTCAAATCACAATTAACATTTGCTATTAATTATTTAGTATCTACTACATCAATAGGTTATTTACTTATTGCCGGATTTGGAGTAGGAGCAGGTTTAGGACTTTTTTGTGGACTTTCTTCACTTACAACAAGTTCTGTTTCCAGAGAAGGAAAATCTTTTTGGGTAATAGCTACTGCACCGATAGGAATTAATACACATATAATCTCAAGAATTTTTGCTTGCCAAGTATTACATTTTATTTCTGCTTTAATAATTATAGCATTGTCAATGATTTTATATATTTTCAATCCTCTTGTATATGTTGCCGTTATATTTGGAATGTTTTTAACTTTATTTACAAGTGGAAGTTTAAATATGATTTTAGGACTGATTAATCCATATTTTGATTGGAAAACACCAAAAGAAGCATTAAATGGTGGTGCAGGCGGAATGAATGTATTTGTTTCTATTTTAATTAATTATGGCTTATACGGATTAATCATTTTTACAACTATTAAGATGTTTAAATGGAACTACGATGTACCATATATTGTTTTAGCGGATGTGATTATAATTTTGTTGACAGCAATAATATCTTATTTGATAGACAGAAAATTATTTAAGAGATTATTAAAGAGATTATAAATAAAAATTTCATGATAATTCACGATAGGATTAGAATTAAATTTTATATAAAAAAACAGAGTGATTTAATCGCTCTGTTTTTTTGACTTTTTAGATATTTTAACTGTTTCTTTTAGTAAATTATTCTTTAGTTCCCATAAATCTTTGGAAAGATCAACCTTATAAATATGAGGATTATCAAATCTTTTAAATTCATCCCAAAGACTTTCAACTTCACTCGCACAATATTTTCTTATTTCTTCAATATCCGGAAGTTTGTAAATTAATTCTCCGTGTTTAAAAATTTGTTTTAACATAGGTCTTAGGATATAATCATCGTAAGTAGTTGTCTTCCAAGTGTAAATAGGGTGGAAAATTGAAATAGGTTTACTTTCATCAATTTTTTCATCAAATAATGTAATCAAATCAGCTTCTGCTTTATTTGTTTTCTATCATATATTCTATATAGATTTTTAACTCCAGGTGTTGTAATTTTATCAACATTTTCTGAGACTTTTATCTTTGGAATAATCTTTCCGTCTTCTTCTATTGCTACTAATTTATAAACTCCACCAAAGACTGGATGAGTTTTTGAAGTTATAAGTCTTTCTCCGATTCCAAAGGAATTAATTTGAGCTCCTTGATGTAATAAATCTCTAATAGTATATTCATCAAGTGAGTTTGAAACTACTATTTGTGCATCTTCATATCCTGCATCATCCAACATTTTTCTGGCTTGTTTAGAAAGATAAGCTAAATCTCCGCTGTCAAGTCTAATTCCTTTAGGTCTTATTCCCATAGGTTTTAGAATTTCATCAAAAGTCTTTATTGCATTTGGAACACCGGATTGTAACGTATTATAAGTATCTACAAGTAATACACAATTATTTGGGAAAGATTTTGCAAATGCTTTAAAAGCATCCAACTCAGTATCAAACATCTGTACCCAAGAGTGAGCCATTGTTCCAAGAACCGGAATATTAAATAATTTTCCTGTTAAAACATTGGACGTTCCATCAATACCAGCTATATATGAAGCCTTTGCTCCATATACAGAAGCGTCAATGCCTTGTGCACGTCTTGCTCCAAATTCCATAACAGCTCTACCTTTTGCAGCTCGTTTTATTCTACTTGACTTTGTTGCAATTAAACTTTCATGATTTATTATCAATAGGGCTATTGTTTCTATTAACTGTGCTTGAACTGCGGGACCTCTTACAGTCATAATTGGTTCATTAGGGAAGATTACACTTCCTTCAGGAACTGACCAAATATCACATTCAAACTTAAAGTTTTCTAAAAAGTTTAAAAACTTATCATCAAAAGTATTCAAAGATTTAAAATATTCTATATCTTCCTTATTGAATTTCATTGAATTAAGAATCTCAGTTAAATGCTCTAAACCTGAAAAAATTGCATAACTTGCGTTGTCAGGATTATTTCTATAAAAAACATCAAAATATGTAATTTTATCATCCATATTTTCATTAAAATATCCTTGAGCCATAGTGTACTCATAAAAATCTGAAAGAATAGAAATATTGAATTCATTAAAATTTCTGTTCATAAAAAACCTCCATAGAAAGTCTATTTATTTAATAAATATTCAAGGTCATGATCAAGAATAAAAATTCTATCATGTACTTGTTTTTGCCATTCTGTATCAAAATTACCTTCACTATTTACAAAAAAGTTGGAATCCATATAACGAATAATAATATATAGACTATTTTTTTGATCAAAACCGTTTCCCCAAGAAAAATCAATTCCATTTCCGGTATTTCTTGTAACAATTGCCTCAATTAGAGGTAAAGTAATTTCGTTACAAGGAATTCTCATATCAGGAATATTCCAGAATGTTTTTTTCTCCTTTTTGTATATTAAAAGGTTTGAAATTGTACCATTTGATGCACATTGTACTCTACGAATTTCATTAATATTTATGCTATGCTTTGCTCCGGAGATAACACCATTAGAAATACGAATAGCTTTTTCTCTCAAACTACGAGCTAAATCTATATCCAAAGTATCAAGATTATTTGGAAAATCTTTTGTAAGTTTGTATGCAGCATGAGCTAGAAGTATAGACTTAGTTTCTAAAATATTATGACAATCATTTATAATTGTAGTGTCTGATGTAAAATCAATCGGAGCTGACTTATCTTTCTTTTCAAATAATAAATTATAATTTGAATTAGAATTACAATAGCTAAGTGCTATTATATAGGAAATTTTATCAAATGAAATATCAAAACTCTTCTTTTCTTTTTTGCATCTTCATAAGATACTCCATCTTTTCTTACAGTTAAAACACTTCCGTCTTTCCGAGTAAATTTCATATGTTGCTTTTCAAATAAAGTTTTCATAAATCCCCCTTAAATTTATTTATTATAACAATTTCTATTATAACACTTTTAATAATTTTTTTCTATTTATTTATATTATATCACATTTACATCAAATGGAAATAAAAACTATTCTTATTTATGGATTATTTTTATTTTTGTGATACAATATTAATAATTAGAATTATTCTAATGAAATTTTAATTTTAAAAATTTCTCAAATGGGGGTACTATATGAAAAATATTTCAAAAAAAGTTTTTGGTTTAATTTTGGCAGGAACTGTGTTGATTACAGGTTGTACTGCGAAAACCGAAAAAAAGATAATGGAGAGAATACAAAGAGTAAATTAAAGGTTGTAACTACAATTTTTCCTGAATATGATATAACAAGAGCAATTGCAAAGGATAAAATTGATTTGGAATTGATGGTAAAACCGGGAGTTGATGTTCATTCATTTAATCCGACTCCACAAGATATAAAAACAGTTGAAAATGCTGATATGTTTATCTATGGTGGAACAGATCATGATAAATGGGTTGAAACTTTGACTAAAAGCATAGATATGAAAAATAAAAAAGTCGTTAAGTTGGTTGACGGTATTAAACAGCTTGAAGAAGAAACAGTTGATGGAATGAAACATGAACATAATCATGATGAAAAAGAGCATGACCACGACCATGAACACGAAAAAGAAGAGAAACATAATCATAAAGATGAAGAAAAACATAGTCATAAAGATGAAAAGAATCATAATCATAAGCATAACGAAAAAGAAGAAAAAGAAGAACATGATAAGCATCATGAAAAAGAATTGGATCCACATTATTGGACATCACCTAAAAATGCAATTTTAATGGCGAAAAGTATAACTGATGCATTGGTTGAAAAAGATCCTGCTAATGCTGAATTTTATAAAGAAAATGCTAAAAATTATATTAAGCAACTTGAAGATGTAGATAAGGAATTACATGATGTTGTAGATAAAGCAAAGATTAAAAAAGTTGTTATTGCCGATAGATTTCCTTTCAGATATTTATTTGCAGACTTAGGTTTAGAGTATAGAGCACTATTTTCAGCTTGTAGTGTTGAGGCAACAGCAAGTGCAGGACAAATAAAGCAAATGGTTGATTATATAAAAGAAAATAAAATTCCGGTAGTATATCGTATCGAAATGGGTAAAGGTGAAATGGCTGAAACGGTAGCAAAAGACTCAGGAGCAAAGGTTAAACTTTTACATTCAATTCATACTGTAACTAAAGATGAGTTTGATAAGGGTATAACTTATATAGATCTTATGAAAAAGAATGTTGAGGCATTAAAAGAAGGACTTAATTAATGAGAGAAAAAATTTTAATTTGTGAAAATTTAGATATTTTTTATAAAAATAATAAAATAATTGATAATTTAAGTTTTTCCGTTGATGAGGGAGATTTCTTCCTCATCTTAGGAAAAAATGGAGTAGGAAAATCTACTCTAATGAAAGGAATTTTAGGCTTAAAAAATATTTCTTCAGGAGAAATAAAAAAGAATTTTAAAACTTGTGGATATATGTCTCAAGAAATTTTATTAAAAAAGAATTCCCATCAACAATATGGGAATTTGTTTTATCTTCAAGAGCCGTTTATTCAAAATTTTTCTATACTTCAAAAGATAGGGAAATAGTTAAGGAGAATTTAAAAAATTAAATCTTTGGGATATTAAAGATAAGAGTATAAGCTCTCTTTCCATAGGACAAAGACAGAGAGTTTTACTTTGTAGATGTCTTTGTATATCCGAAAAGATTATATTTTTAGACGAGCCTACAAATTCTTTGGATATCAATGTTAGAAAAATGTTATATGATATTTTGGAAAAACTAAATAAAGAAGGACTTACTATTGTTATGATAAGTCATGATGAAGAGGCTTTTAAATATTCAAACAGAGCTTTGGTTTTAGGAAAAGAAAATAAAGTCATCGAAAATGTTTTGGAAAAATTTGAAAAGGGGGAAATTAAATTTGATTAGTATAATTTCAGAAATGTTAAGTTATCCCTTTATGGTAAAGGCAATAATCGTTGGACTTTTAATTTCAATAAGCTCTGCTCTACTTGGAATAACTTTAGTTTTAAAGAGATATGCAATGATAGGAGTAGGACTTTCGAACGTTTCCTTTGCCGCTCTATCAATCGCTCTTTCTTTTGATATTTCTCCAATGGAATTTTCTATGCCGATAGTAATTGTAGCGGGAATTATCCTTTTAAAATATGGAGAAAAATATAATATAAGTAGTGATACTGCGATTGCTCTTTTAAGCTGTGTTTCCGTTTCTATTGGGGTAACTTTTACTGCTGTAACCAAAGGACTAAATGTTGATGTATGTAATTACTTATTCGGAAGTATATTGATTATGAAAAGAAGTGATATGTACATCAGTTTTGTATTGGGAATTGTGGTTTTAATTTCATATATTTTATTGTATAATAAAATATATACCATTACTATTGATGAAGATTTTGCAAAGGCTAGTGGATTAAATGTAAATCTATACAATACTTTAGTTACAATTCTAATTTCTGTTACCATAGTTATTGGAATGAAATTTATGGGAAGTATGTTAATTTCATGTTTAATTATATTTCCTGCAATGACTTCTATGAGAATTTTTAAAAGCTATAAAATTGTAGTTATTTCATCAGTTATAATTTCAGTAATGGCATTATTTATAGGAATAACTCTATCATATATCTATTCTACACCGACAGGTGCGAGTGTGGTATTAGTTAATTTAGTTTTATTTATTTTATCCTGCATAGTAAGGAGGTTTATAAGTGAATAAAAAAATATTGAGTTTAGTATTATCTTGTCTATTATTATGTTCTTGTTCAAAATCTGACAGTAATAAATTTGTTACAAACAAAGAGAATAAAAATGATTTAAAAAGTGCTTTAAAGGATGACCCTGAAAATGCCGGAACCGATAAAGATAAAAAATCTACTGAAACTGATAAAAATCAAAATCCTGACGATTATAAAATAGAAAGACATAAAAATCAAGATAATTCTAATAATGAATACAAACAACCTGAAAAAAAGATGAACTTACAAAAGACCAACTTAATGAAAAAAGAGATGCAGATTCAAAGGACGGAATAATAAATATTTCCGATGGAATATTTTTGGCTCTTGTAAATGATATTTATGTAAATAAAGATGAATATATAGGTAAAAAAGTTAGAATTTCAGGGCAAAATGTAAGATTTGAAGATAAAGATACAGGAGAGGTTATCTATGCTATTTTAAGAGAGGGACCGGGTTGTTGTTATAATGACAGCGTAATCGGATTTGAATATATTACTGATGGAAAATATCCTGAAAAGGATAAATGGTATGAAATGATTGGTGAAGTAATAGTAGATAAATATAAATCCGGAAAAGTTGTCAAACTCAAACTAATTGAGATAAAAGAAGTAGAACCGAAAGGAAAATTAATTCATTTTCAAAACTAATTGGGGACAATATCTCCAATTTTTTTGCAAATTGGGTATAAATATTAAAACAAAAAATTAGATATAAAAAGCAATTTATGATATAATAATTACAGATTTATGCCTTATGATAAAGCTGTAATTATTTCATCATAATTACATTAATTTAATTATCAAAAAGAGATTATGATATAATAACAACAATGAATAAGTTTCTAAATAAGTTGTTATTTAAGAAAAAACAAAAAGGATAAAAATATGGTATTAGATAATTTATATTTAATAGTTGCAATTACTGAAAAAAGTAATGCAATAGGTAAGGATAATAATTTATTGTATTTTCTAAAAGAAGATATGAATTTTTTTAAAGAAAAAACTTGTGGAAATTCTATAATTTGTGGGAGAAAAACTTTTGAAGGTTTTAAAATTAAACCTCTCCCAAAAAGAAAAATATTGTTTTGACAAATAGTGATTTTTCTTTTGACGGAGTAATGACATTTAAAAATATAGAAGATTTGATTAATTTCATAAAAGAAAATCCAAGTGAAAAGTTTTTTGTTTGTGGAGGAATGAGTATTTATAAGCAATTAATTGGTTTTTGCTCAAGAATGTATATTACAAAATATGAAGAAAAAGAAATAATAGATGCGGATAGTCATTTTCCTGATATTGATGAAAGTATGTGGAAGATTACTGAAAAAAATGAAGGTAAAAATGAAAATCCAAAATTGACTTTCTATACTTATGAAAGGATTTAAAATATGAAAAATGAAGATATAAATATAAAAAAGGGTAGAAAAAACAGAATAAAGCAAAAAAATGGTTTTGGAATATATTATTTGTAATATGTTTGGGAGTCTTTGCTTATTCTGCAGGACATATAATAAAAGATTATTATGGTTCATATAAGGCAGGGAAAGATTTAAACAGTTTAAAGGAAACTGTTTTTAAGGCACCGTCGGCAAATTCAGGCGAAAAAGAAAAAAATACTGAAAAAGTTGTAAACTTGGAAGAGTTAAAAAAATTAAATTCTGATTCAATAGGTTGGCTTGAAATTCCGGGAACTAATATAGATGAGCCTTTAGTTCAAGGAAAAGACAATGATTACTATCTGTGGAGAGATTTTAAGAAAAATACATATCCTGTAACGGGAACATTGTTTTTAGATATGTATAATAAAGCGGATTTTTCAGATAGAATCAGTTATATATTCGGACATAATATTTGGGACAAAACAAAATTTTATGACTTAAGAAAGTTTGAAGATAAGTCTTTTTTAGAAAGTCATAAGACATTTTATGTTTATACAGAAAAAGGTAAATTGGAATATGAGGTTCTTGGAATTGATTTAGTTGATCCCGATACTTCACTTTATGAACTAAGTTCAAAGAGAAATGAAGATGTAAAGGCGATGAAAAAAGAATTGGCTAAACATATTCCAAAAGCTGAAGTTGATAAGATTGATGAAAATACAAAACTTCTAATGCTTGTAACTTGTAAGACACCGGATGATAATACTGCGAGAAGAATTTTGTTTGCAAAATTAAAAGAGAAGTAAATTTTTAAGGAGATTTTACATCTCCTTTGTTTTTTGTGAAAAATTGTAAATTTTAAGGATTTATAGTATAATTTGTATTAACATTATAATTTTTGATTTTAATATAAAGGAGAATTATGGACAAAATAAGTGTTATTGTACCTGTATATAATGTAGAAAAATATGTAAAAAAATGTTTGGAGTCAATTGCAAATCAAACATATAAGAATATAGAGATTATAATAGTAAATGATGGAGCAACAGACAATAGTGAGAATATATGTAGAGAATTTGTTCAAAGTGACAACAGAGCAAAACTTTATACTAAAGAAAATGGCGGATTATCCAGTGCAAGAAATCACGGAATGCAATTTGCAACAGGAAAATATGTATTATTTATAGATTCTGACGATTATATTGCAGAGGAAATGGTTGAAGAACTATATAAAAATATAAAAGAAGAAGATGCGGATGTATCTGTTTGTGGGGTTTATAATGTATATTCAGACAATCAATCTCCACAATGTAAGGAAGAAATTTATTTTTGTTGTGGAAAGGAAAGATTTTTAAAAGAGTATTTTATCGGCGAAAAAATTCCCGGCACTATCTGTAATAAACTCATATCCTATGAAATTGCAAGTAAGATTTCATTTCCTGTAGGCAAAATTTATGAAGATGCTTTCTATCAGTTTGAGCTTGTAAAATATGCTAAAAAATATGTTGTAACAACAAAGCCTTATTATTATTATTTTCACAGAGAAAATAGCATTACAACAAAGCCATATACTGTAAAAAATATGAATTGCATAGAGATTTATTCCAATTTTTATGAATATATAAATAGAGAGATTCCTTCTCTTTCAAAATATGCTTTTTTCAGGCTTTCCTATGCACATTTTATGGTTTTTGATAAAATGTTAATGAGTGAAAATTATAAAGAGGTTTCAGAATATAGAGAAGTTTTAGGATTTTTAAAGAAAAATTTTTGGAGAATTTACAAAAATAAAAATTTCAGAAAAAGTAGAAGAATTGCTGTATTAATGCTAAAATTAAATGTTAAATTATATAGATTTTTACTTTTAAAAGATTTGAAGAAAAAAGGAGTAAATGCTTAATGGAAAAAAAATATCTTTCTATGGATGAAATAAAATCCATAGAGCTTGAAATTTTAAAATATGTTCATGATTTTTGTGTTAAAAATAATATAAAATATTTCTTAAATTATGGAACATTAATTGGAGCAGTAAGACATAAGGGATTTATTCCTTGGGATGATGACATAGATATTTGTATGTTTAGAAAAGACTATGAAAAGTTTATAGATTTATTTTCAAAAGATGATGGAATTTATAAGATTTTGTCTTTAGAAACTGATGACAAGTACTATAATAATTTCATAAAAGTTATAAATTCAAAGACTAAGATAGAAGATGAAAGAAATTATAAAACTTATGACTTAGGAATTTTTATTGATATTTTTCCGATAGATTCTTTTGAAGATTTAAAATTAGTTGAAAAAACATATAAGTTAGAAAGTTTTAAACTTTTATCTTTTTCAAAAAAAGAAAATATACAGTATGGGGACAGTAAGTTGAAAGATTTTGTTAGATTATTTTTCTGGACGATGTTAAAACCTGTATCTCCAAGATTTTTTGCGAAAAAAATCAAAAAAGCTGTTGAAAGTTATTCCAAAGAAAACGGAAAATATTTTGGGGTTGTAGGTTGTTCAAAATTGAAATATGATGATGTTTTTGATTATAATCCATTTGATGAACTGGCAGAGTTCGAGTTTGAATGCTATAATTTTTTTGCACCGAAAAAATATGATGAGATTTTGAAAAAATATTATGGCGATTATATGGAATTTCCACCTGCTGAAAAGAGAGTATATCCTCATGAAATTAAGGCTTATTATATAGATTAGGAGAATTAAGATGAAAGAAAGACTCACAGTTGATGAGCTAAAAAAATATGAATTAAATATTTTAAAGTTTATTGATTATGTTTGTAAAAAATATAATATAAAATATTTTGTAAGTTATGGAACTTTACTTGGAGCAGTTAGACATAAAGGCTTTATTCCTTGGGATGATGACATTGATGTTGCAATGTTTAGAGAAGATTATGAGAGATTTCAAAGAGCTGTTATTGAAGAAAATAATGAAAGATATACAATTCTATCCAAGGATAATAGTGATTGGTATTTTCAAAACTTTTTTGTAGTAATAGATAAACATACTCTTTTGGAAGATAGTGTAAAGAGAAATAGAAAAGATAGTAATGTTTTTGTTGATATATTTCCTATTGATAAATTTAATGACTTAAATTTTGTGAAAAAAGCTCATTTGATGGTGACTTTAAAACATATTTGTTTCATAAAGAAAAATATATAATTCATAAAGATAGCAGAATAAAAGATTTTTGTAGAGTTGTCTTTTGGTATTTGTTAGCATTTGTAAATCCAAGATATTTCACAAAGAAAATTGATAAACTTGTTGAAAGATATTCTGATGATAATGGTATTTATGAGGCGGCTGTAGGAGTTGATAAAACAGGAATGAAGGAAGTTTTTGAAACAGGAACTTATGAAGAGCTGATAGAATTACCTTTTGAAGATATGATGGTACCAGCTCCTAAAAATTATGATAAGATTTTAACTCAATTTTATGGAGATTATATGCAAAAGCCTTCAGATGCGGAAATTGAATATAAATCACATCTATTAGATGCTTACAGAATAAAATAAGGGAGAAATAATTTTAGATATGGCAAAAAATATAAAAGTTAATGCTTTAGCGAGTATTTTAGTTAGAGTTTTTAATATTCTGTTTCCTCTGATTACGGGACCATACCTTGCTAGAATTTTGAGTAAGGAGGCTTATGGGGAATTTAACGCTGCAAATTCTATATTAAATTTGTTTATTCCATTTGCTGCATTTGGAATCTATAGTTATGGAATTCGTTCGATAAGTAGAGTTAAAAATAATATGAAAGAAATAAGTAAAAATTTTACTGTTCTTTTTTCTATAAATGTAATTAGTTCTTTGAGTATTGGGATGTTGTATATTGGATATATGCTTTTAAATGTAAATTCCAATATGTATATGTTATATATCGCACTTAGTATTCAGATTTTTACACAATTTGTAACTATAGAGTGGATGAATGAGGCTTTTGAAAATTACGGTTTTATACTTTTTAAGACATTATTTATCCGTGTACTAATGCTTGTTTCGATTTTTGCATTTGTACGAAAAGCTGATGATATTGTTAATTATGCTTTTATTTTATCAATTACAAATCTTATAAATTATTTAATAAGTTTTTATTTTATAAAAAGAAAAGTAAAATTTGTAAAAATTGAATTACAAGATATCTTAGTTCATATAAAACCGTTGATTGGAATGTTGCTTTTAGCTAATTCATATATGTTATATACTGCATTAGATAGAGCTTTCCTTTCATTACTAGATGCAAAGATTTCAGTTTCATATTATACTTTTGCTTTGTCGATAGCTCAACTTATTACAAGCGTAGTTTATTCTATAATAGTAGTAAGTATTCCAAGGCTTTCATATTATCATGGAAATAGTGATGAAAAAAATTATTCAGAATTATTAAATCAAGTTGCAAAGACATTTTTATTCTTGGTAATTCCTATGGGGATAGGATTAAGCTGTGTTTCTGATGAAGTAATGCTGATATATGCAGGTGAAAAATATTTAGAAGCTGGTTTTATTTTAAAACTGTTTTCTCTTAGAATAGTTATGTGGGCTTTGGATCAACTTCTTGCAAATCAAGTTTTATTTGTAAGGGGATATGAAAAAAATATAACTGCATTCTATTTTATAGGTGGATTTATGAACTTAATTTTAAATATTGTTTTATTTAAATTGAAAGTTGTTCAACCTGAATACTTTGTCTATACAACATTATTTTCAGAAATTGTGGTATTGATAATTCAAGTTTACTTTATAACTAAGAGAAATATAATTTCTATAAATGGAATATTAAAATCTTATGTGAAATATGTATTATGTTCTATTCCTTTTTTGCAATAACTTATGGAATAAATCATATTTTAAAATATTCATTGACATTGAATTTACAATTTTTTATAAGAGTTTTAGCCATTATTGTATCTTGCGTTCTATACTATTTTATAATTATGTTAATTACAAAGGACAAAATTTTATTTATTACAATTGATGGAATAAAAAGTAAATTCACAGTTAGAAAATATAAATTCAAGGCAAAAAATCATAATTCAGAGTAATAATTTTAAAGTTCTAAAATTAAATTTTTAGAACTTTTTTGTTGTTCATTTTTCTATTATATGATATAATTTATGAACAAGTTAATTAAGGAGGTATTTATGCTGACAATACAACAATTTGATATTTTAAATTTATTTTTTAAAAATCAAGATAAAAAATTTACTCAAAGAGAAATTTCAGATATTACAAAAATTTCTTTGGGAAAAGTTAATGAAACTTTAAAAGAATTAAAAAATAATGAATTTATAGATAAAGATTTTAAAATTACAGCTAAAGGATATTATGAATTAGAGCCATATAAGGTTGATAATGCAATCATAATGGCTGCAGGAATGAGTTCAAGATTTGCTCCCCTTTGTTATGAGAATCCAAAAGGTCTTTTAAATGTTAAGGGAGAAAAATTAATTGAAAGAGAAATATTGCAACTAAAAGAAGCAGGAATTGAAGATATTACCTTAGTTGTAGGATATATGAAGGAAAAGATGTTTTATTTAGCTGAAAAATTTGGCATAAATATAGTAGTTAATGAAGATTATTACAGATTTAATAATACTTCTTCTCTAATTCTTGTTACTGAAAAATTAAAAAATACTTATATTTGTTCTTCAGATAATTATTTTCCAAAAAATCCTTTTGAAAAATATGTTTATAGAGCATATTATTCTGCAGTTTATCAAGAGGGAGAAAGTGATGAATACTTTGCAGAATGTGATAAAAAGGGAAGAATAAAAGGAATAACAATTGGTGGAAAAGACGATTGGATAATGTTGGGACATGTATTTTTTGACAGAGAATTTAGCGATAAATTTGCAAAATTGTTAAAAGCAGAATATCACGAACAGTCAGTTAAAGAAAATTTATGGGAAACTTTTTATATGCGTCATCTAAAAGAGCTTGATAATATGTATATCAGAAAATATGATGTAGAAGACATAAAAGAATTTGACTCTTTAGACGAATTAAGACTTTTTGACGAAAAATATGTTACTAATTCGGACTCTAAAATATTTCAAAATGTTTGTGGTGTTCTAAAATGTAATGAAGAAGAAATAAAGGATATTAAACCTATAAAGATGGGAATGACTAACACTTCTTTCAAATTTAGTTATAATGGGAATTCCTATGTTTATAGACATCCGGGTCCCGGAACTGAATTAATCATAAATAGAAAAAGTGAGTTTGATTCAATGAAAATTGCAAAAGAATTGGGTTTAGACGACACTTATATCTATATGGATGCGAACAGCGGTTGGAAAATTTCAAAATTTATCGAAGATGTAAAAATTCTTGATTATGATGATAAAAAGAATGTAAAAAGGGCAATCTCTATGCTTAAGAAATTGCATACAAGTGGTAAAGAAACAGATTATAAATTTAATATCTTTGATGAAATTGAAAACTTTAAAATTAAAATAAAAAATTCACATCGTGATGATTTTGAAGATATTAATGTAATGAATGATAAAATTTATAGATTAAAATCCTTTATTGAAAAAGATGGTTTAAAAGAATGTCTTTGTCATTGCGATAGCTATGATTTGAATTTTTTAATGGACAGTAGAGATGAAATGTACTTAATTGATTGGGAATATTCTGCAATGTCAGATCCCGCAGGAGATATTGGTTGTTTTATTACTTGCTCAACATACTCTTTTGATGAGGCTATGGATGTAATAAAAGAATATTTTGACGGAAATCCATCAGTTGAAGAATTAAGACATTATATTGCCTATGTCGCAGTAAGCTCATTTTATTGGTTCTTATGGGCAATTAATCAAGAAATTCAAGGAAAGAGCATTGGTGAATATTTATATATTTGGTATAACCATACTAAAGAATATGCTGACTATGCTTTGAAATTATATGAACAAGGAGAAAGTGATGAATAATCTATCTATTGAAAAAATTATTTATGAAGAAACAGAAAAAAGATTAGAAATAATGTCTAAAGAAGATTATGAATTTCCTAAAAAAATTACGAAAACAGATTGGATTCTTATTTGGGGAATTGTAATAATTTCTATATTTTTAATTATATTATGCATGATAGGAGTAATTGAATAATGAGTGGAAAATTAAATTATATTCAGCAGGAGACTATAACAGGTGTTGTTCCTATGATGAATTCGGAAAGAAAGTATTCTTTCTTAGATTTATTTTTAACTACAAGCGGTTTTGCAATTGCAACTTGGTGTTATACGCAAGGAGCTTATGTTGCACAATTTTTAGGATTCAAACAGATGATTATAAATATTTTCTGTTTTAATCTAATATTTGTTATGATAGAATGTTTACCGGTTTTGTTTGCTGTGCGTTATGGAATAGATTTGTGGATATGGTTGAGAAGTGTTTTAGGAGAAAAAGGTGTTGCAATTTTATCGACAGTTATAAGTTTTGCCAACTTCGGTTGGTATGCGGTTGCGGCAAATCTCTTTGCATCATCTATGATTAATCTTGCATTAAGTTTTGGTGTTGAATTAAATCCTGTAATTTTTAAACCGTTACTTGGAACGGTATGTGTTGTTCTTGGAACTTTAATTGCGCTTGGAGGTCCTGAGGTTATTAAGTGGACAAACAGATTTTTAGTTATGGCTTTGCTTATAGTTGGAGTTATAATAGTTGCGATTTGTCTTTTTGCAGTTCCTCTTTCTGATATATTAAAAGTTAAACCTGTTTTAGCCGAAGGAACTACAAAATTACAAAACTTTATGTTATCTGCAGAAGGAAATATCGCTTTTGCATTTTCTTGGTCAACACAGGCTCTTGTACTGCCAAGGCTTGCAAGATCTGAAAAAAGCGGATATTGGGCAACAAGTTTATCCTATGGAGTCGTAGCGCCTTTTTTCGTAGCTACAGGAGGGGTTATGGCATTGGCAATGTTTGTAAGAACAGGTGTATATGAAAGTGATCCTACAAAAATGTTATCTACTTTGGCAACTCCCGGATTTGCATTATTAAGTTTACTTTTGGTTGCTTTTGCTAATATTGGAACACAGGGAACAGGTTCTTATGTAAATTGTATGATAATAAAGAGCGGTATGCCTAAACTAAGCTACAAAAAATTAGTTATTATAGCTATGATTTATGTTAGCGGATTGACTATTTGGGGTGGAGTTGAAGAATATTTCGGTTCATTTATTTCACTGGCTGCATATATTCAAGGTCCTATAATCGGAATGATTGTTGTAGATTATTTAATAGTAAGGAAAAGAATGATATCTCTAAAATCCGCCTTTTTTATTAAGGGGCATAATGCATATAAGTTTACAAACGGATTTAACTTGGTTGGTATTGGAGTTGTGATAATAACTTTTACATTAGCAATGTTATTCGTTTACAATCCAATGACGGGAGCGATTAAAAGCAATCTGTTCTTAGTTACAACAGGTAGTGGTTTTACAGCAATTTTCGGAGGACTTATATATTGGATTGCAAGTTTAACTCCTTTAAAATCATATATGTTAAAAGATAGAAATGATTTGGAAATAGTATAGAATATTTCAAGACAACTTTATAAAAAGTTGTCTTTTTTTGTCAGTTTTTTGGGTATTCAATAGTTGTTGTTATTGAAAAAAAGTATTGTTTATGTTATCATAAGTTGTTAGTAGGTGATGATTGTGAGAGAAAAATAATTGATATAAAAGATGTAAGATATGAATATACCGGAGAAGATGATAAAAAGAGTACTGCTTTGGATGGAGTCAGTTTTTCTGTAAATAAAGGCGAATTGATTTCCATTTTAGGACATAATGGAAGCGGAAAATCTACTTTGGCAAAACTTTTAAATGCACAGATTATTCCAACAGATGGGGAAATTGAAATTTTTGGAATTAATACAAAAGACGAAAATAGAATTTGGGATATTAGACAAAAATGTGCAATGGTTTTTCAAAATCCTGATAATCAACTTGTTGCGACAGTTGTAGAGGAGGACGTTGCTTTTGGACCTGAAAATTTAGGAGTACCTTCAGCAGAAATAAGACGAAGGGTTGATGATGCTTTAAAAATTGTTGAGATGCAAGAGTATAAAAAACATTCTCCACATATGCTTTCAGGGGGACAAAAGCAAAGAATTGCAATAGCAGGTATTCTTTCAATGAAATCGGAAGTAATAATTTTTGACGAATCAACTGCAATGCTAGATCCTATTGGAAGAAAAGATATTATGGATACTATTTTAAAATTGAATAGAGAAGAAAATAAAACAATTATGTATATAACTCATTATATGGAAGAGGCTGTTCTTGCTGATAGAGTTATCGTTTTAAATGAGGGAAAGATTGAGTTTGATGACAGTCCTAAAAAAGTTTTTTCAAATGTTGAAACTTTAAGGGAATTAGGACTTTCAGTACCACAGGTTACAGAGCTTGCTTATCTTTTAAAGAATGAAGGGATTGAAATTCCTTCTGATATTTTAACTAATGATGAAATGATAGAATTTTTGGAGAGAAAATTAAAATAATGGATATAAATTTTAAAAATGTAAGTTTTGTCTATGGAGAAAAAACTCCTTTTGAAAAACTTGCTTTGGATAATATAGATTTAACTATAAAAAGGGTGAATTTGTTGGTATTATAGGGCATACAGGAAGTGGAAAATCAACGCTGATTCAACATTTTAATGGTATTTTAAAGCCGACAAGCGGAGATGTTTTTATAGGGGATATGAATACTAAAGATAAGACACTTGCTAAAAGTGGTTTGAGATATAAGATTGGATTGGTTTTTCAATATCCTGAGTATCAACTTTTTGAAGAGACAATTGAAAAAGATATTGCTTTTGGTCCTAAAAATATGGGGCTTAGTGAAGCTGAAGTTACAGAAAGAGTAAAAGAAGCTATGGAGCTTGTTGGTCTTGACTATGAAGCTAAAAAGGATAAATCTCCTTTTGAAATTTCAGGAGGACAAAAGAGAAGGGTTGCGATAGCAGGAATTTTGGCTATGAAACCTGATATTCTGATTTTAGATGAACCAACTGCAGGACTTGATCCTAAAGGTAGAGATGAATTGTTTTTTCAAATTAAAAGACTTTACGAAAAAAATAATATTACAATAGTTTTGATTTCTCATAGTATGGAGGATGTTGCAAAACTTGTAAATAGAATAATTATAATGAAAAACGGACAGATTCATTTAGATAAGAGTACAAAAGAAGCTTTTAGTGATGTTGATGATTTGAAAAAAGTTGGACTTAATGTTCCGCAAATTACGGAACTTATGGATATTCTAAGAAAAAAGGACATCATTTTAGCAAAAATATTCTAACAGTTGATGAAGCTTTTAACGAAATTAAAAGAGAATTGAGGAAAAATTAATGGTAAAAAATATATCAATAGGTAGATTTTTTCCGGGAGACAGTATTGTTCACAGATTGGATCCCAGACTTAAACTATATTTTATTTTTATGTTTATACTTTCTATATTTTTTATAAAAAGTTTTCTTGTTTTTATACCACTTGCAATTTTTTTGTTTTCAATTATAAAAATAGCAAAGTTACCGATTTTAATGGTTTTAAAAGGTTTAAGGGGAATTTTTTATATTGTTTTATTTACAGTAATTTTAAATTTACTTTTAACACCTGGAGAGGTTTTATTTAGAATATGGATTATAAATATAACCAAAGAAGGAATTAAATTAAGTGCTTTTATGAGTGTTAGAATAATACTTTTGGTTATAGGAACAAGTCTTTTAACTCTTACTACAAGTCCTATTGTGCTTACAGATGCTTTGGAATATGTTATGAAACCTTTTGAAAAAATAAAGTTCCCTGCACATTCCGTTGCAATGATGATGACAATAGCTCTTAGATTTATACCGACAATTTTAGATGAGATGGATAAAATTACAAAGGCACAAACTGCAAGAGGAGCAGATTTTGAAACGGGTAGTATTATAACAAGAGCTAAAAGTTTGATTCCGTTACTTGTTCCACTTTTTGTAAATGCTCTAAAACGTGCAGATGAACTTGCTGTTGCTATGGAGGCTAGATGTTATAGAGGTGGAGAAGGTAGAACCAGAATGAATGTTCTAAAATATACGAGAACAGATTATTTAGTTATGGCTTTTCTAACTGTAGTTTTTGGGCTTGTGATAGCATCAAGATATTTCTTGAATATTTGGATTTTTAAATAGAAATAAAGGAAAGAAAAATGAGTTTTGATGGAATTTTTACAAAAGCGGTTGTTGATGAAATATATCCGCTTTTATTAAATGGAAAAATAAATAAGATAAATCAACCGGATAAAAATGAAATAAATTTACAGATTTACAACAAGGAGAATTATAAATTATTACTTTCTTGTGCAAATAATCTTTCAAGAATTCATTTGAGTGAAAAAAGCAAAAAAAATCCGATAACCGCATATAATTTTTGTATGTTGTTAAGGAAACATTTAGTTGGAGGTACTATTAAAAATATATATCAACATAAAATGGATAGAGTTGTTTGCTTTGAAATTGAAAATTTAAATGAATT
Organism: Parvimonas sp. oral taxon 393 str. F0440; assembly: GCA_000223315.2. Classification (GTDB taxonomy): domain Bacteria; phylum Bacillota; class Clostridia; order Tissierellales; family Peptoniphilaceae; genus Parvimonas. Next base: position 321,851 of record AFUS01000004.1, read on the forward strand.
AAAAGAACTTAGTAAAAAACTTTTAATTATTGAAATTATGGGAAAACATTCAAATATAATTCTTGTTGATAAAGAGAGCAATAAAATTATTGATGCAATTAAGCATATAGACTCCAGACAAAGTAGTATAAGAGAGGTTTTTCCTAATAAGGATTACTTTTTTGTAAAGGATGAAAAAGAGAATATTTTAGATGAAAATTATAAATTACCTTCTGAAATTTTGAAAAATTCAGAGCCAATTTCAATGAAAAAGTTCTTTTATTCAAATTATTTAGGATTTTCTCCAATAATTTCCTATGAGTTATTAAATAATTCAAATGTTGATTCGGATATAAATTCTGCAAATTTAAGTGTGGAAAATATACAAAGAATTGATGAAAATTTTGTGAAATTAGTTGAAAATATTAAAGCTAAAAATTATTATCCAATTTTTATTAAAGATGAAATGAATAACAACAAAGATTTTTATTGTTTTGACTTGAATTTGTATGAAAAAAAGAAAGTGTCGATAGTTTATCAAAATTAGTCGAAAGTTTTTATCATAACAATTCTCTAAGAGATAGGATAAATCAAAAGGCTTCAGGATTTAAAAAGATTTTGACTACAAAATTAAACAGACTTACAAATAAATATTTGGCAATGAATGATGAACTTTTGAATAATCAAAGTAAAGAGGATTTAAAAAATTATGCCGATTTACTTTCCATAAATATCTATAAGATAGAAAAGGGAATGAAAAAATATCGGTAGGAAATATTTATGATAATATGAAAGATATTGAAATTTCACTTGACGAAAAGAAATCTCCAAGAGAAAATATTGAAGCATATTATAAAAAATATAAAAAGTTAAAAACTGCTGACGAAATAATAAAGGCTGAATTGCCGAAAATTGAAGAAGAAATGAAGTATATAAAACAAATTTTGGAAACTATTGAAATTATTACAGAATTAAACGAGCTTTCTGAAATTGAAGAGGAACTTATTTCTTTAGGATATGTAAGGAAAAGTAAAAAAATAAACAAAAACTTGAAAAGTCAAAGCCTTATGTCTTTGAAACAGACTCAGGAGCATTGATTTATGTTGGAAAAAATAATTTACAAAATGAAAATCTAACATTAAAATTTGCAAATAAAAATGATATATTTTTCCATGCACAAGATGTTCCGGGAAGCCATGTAATCTTAAGAGGTGCAAACCTAACAGAAGATGACTATAAAATTGCCGGATTTTTAGCAGGGTATTATAGTTATTTTAAAAATGAAGGATATGCAAATGTAGATTACACAGAAAAAAAACATATCCGAAAAGCAAAGGGAACAGGGCTTGGAATGGTATATTACGATAATTACAAAACCTTATTTATAGACTTTAAAGATAAATTGTATGATAAATATAAAAAATAGAATGGCAAAAACCATTCTATTTTTTGTTTTTCTATTTTTTTAAAACTATTACCCAACCTTCTCTGTCAAGTTTATCAAAAGATAAAATTTCATGATTATGTTCTTGACAATATAAAGGTAAAGTTCCAACAGCTTCTGGACATGTAAATTCCAATTCAATAATTTGCCCAACCTGAGCATCACCTAAAGCTTTTTTAAGCTCTATAAGTGGAAGAGGTCAATCAAGTCCGTGTGTATTTACTTTTATTACGTCCATCTTAACTCCTTTGTTTTGTAACTAAAAATATTCTTGCACTTATCCAAATTCCTAGCATTAAGAATACAAATGCAAACCAACCTTTCATAGATAATTGAGCGGTGAAAACAAATCCGTTTGAAATGATACAACCTTGTCCCCAAATAGCTCCAAGTGCCATTAATGCACTACCTATGATTGTGTATATTATTGTTTTTTATTCGGCATAATGATTGAAAATTCTTTACTAATAAAAGATGTAAAGAAAGAACCGAGTATAATTCCTAAAACAAACATACTTCCCCAGCCAAGACCTTGGCCGTCAACGCCTCATCCTATACCGGCAGTTTCTATTGGACAAATTTTATCTGCCCAAGTCAAAATCGGTGTTGAAATCCCGAAACTACCAATACGTCCTGTTAGGCTACTAAAATAAAAAGCTAATCCCATTAAAAGACCTATTAAAATAACAGTAAGTTCTTTTGACCACATCTTTTCACAAAATATGTGGCGAATACCTGTATATCTACTAGGCAACTTAAATTTTAATTTATGTGATTTATAATGTCTGAACATTAGGAAGTATAATACTAAAACTACAACTGCACATAATATTATTGGTGAAAAAGGTAATTTTTCTAAAAATTCATCCGGTAAAGTCAATTTTCCATTTGCAAAATAATTGGAAAGAGGTTTTAACGGTCCTTTTACAGCAATATATGATGTTATTGTGAAGGTTACTAGAGAAATCAATCCAATAATTCTACCGTCACCGCTTTTTATAAGAGTGCTTGTTAGACATCCGTTGCACATAACTGCACCAAAACCGAATATTAAGCTACCAAACGCAATACCGATTACCGGAAATTCTACTAAAAATGTCATTGGAACAAGCTCAAAATAACGTAGTATATGATAAATCAAAGCATTAGTAAAAATAATTGCTAAGAGTAAAACTAAGTTATAATATCTCTTTTCAAGATAAATATCACGAATAGTTCCTGTTGGACAAAATCTTGATCTCTTTAATAAAAAGCCAAAAAGAAAACCAAAAAGTAATCCTGTATAAATCATATTATCCTCCTTTTTAAATTATCGTCAAGTACAATTTTAACAAAAAATTGCTAAAAGGTCAATTAAATTTACTTATGGATTTATTAGCTTATTGTGAGAAAATTAAAGAAAAATTTAATTATATTTTATGACATAATAATTAAAATATATTTTTAAAAAATGTCAAAACTAATAATTCTAAAATTATTAATAATTTTATCTGAATTGAGTTTTTACAGATTAAGTTGAAAAATCTATTTTACAATTTTGATGAAAAATAGAAACAAATCAAACAAAAAAGGAGCGTAGGCTCCAATATTTGTTTGGGAATTATTCTTTTATAATATAATATGATTTTAATTAAATTATTTCATTATATCTTTAATTACTTTTCCAGCTTTTACTTCAACTATAGTTTTGGTTTTATCTGTTGGTTGTAAAATTTTTACTGTTATACTTTTATCAAGATTTTTTGATATTAATAAAGCTGTATCAACAATTTCATTTTGCCAACCTTCAAGCATTGGTTTAGTCATCATACCTTTATCATTATAGTCAATCAATCCTGATACATCTGAAGCAGCTTGCTCAACTAATTCAATATTAACTGTATTATTCTTTTCATCAAATGTAGTCTTGGCAAAATGTTTATTAGAATTATTGAATTCTTGCAAATATTTATTAATCTTTGCAACAGATTCACTGTTAAGAGTGTTATTTTCTGAATTTTTTATTTTTTCTTTTAATTCTTTATTTTCTTTTTCCAGAGAATCATTTTTTTCTTGTAATTCATTATTTTTCTTTTCCAAAGAATCTTTTTGCTCTTGTAACTGTTTAACAACTTTATTTTCTTCATTATTTTTATTAGAACAACTAACTAATATAATGCTTATTAATATCGTAATAGCAATTTTTTTCATAATAAATTCTCCCTAAATTTTTTATAAATTATTCTAATTCTATTTTTTTGCTTTTCTATATCCTGCATTAATAGCTTCTTGTTCGCTATGAAATATAACTAAATTTTTGCTTGAAATTCTATTATAATGTGCTTGACCTGGCATATGATAAATTTTGGATTTTATATTTGCATGTATCTCTACTGATTCACTAGCTTCTTTTTCTTGTCTTTTCTGTTCTTCTTGCTTTCTTTGTTCTTCTTGCTTTTGTTGTTCTTCCTCTTTTTTACGCTTTTCTTCTTCCTCTAATTTTTTCTTCTCCTCTTCTTTACGTTTCTGTTCTTCCAGTTTTTTCTTCTCCTCTTCCTTTTTCTTTTGTTCCTCTAGCATTTTTTCTGTTTCTTTTTTCTCTTTTTCAAGTTTTGCTTGTTGTTCAATTTTTTGAGTTTCTTCTTTTTTTGATGAACAACTAACTAATATAATGCTCATTAATAACATAATAGCAATTTTTTTCATAATAAATTCTCCTTTAACAAATAAAAGTTTTCCTTTTCTATATTATAAACTTAAATGTAAATAAAGGCAACTATTTTTATATTTAAAAATAAGAGCTTTAATAATTAATTTAAAATGGTATAATATAATTGTTAATATATTTATTTTAAAAGTTAAAATTATACTATAAAAATAGTATAATTAAAAATGAATATTAAATAATTCAAATACCATTGTAAAGGAATTTAGATAAAAATGTTAATAGAAAAATTATTTAATGATGTAGAATTATTTTTTCAAGGTAAACACGAAGAAAAAGAAACTCATTATTTTGCTTTTTATGTTCAAGATTATTTATGTGATAATTATGATGAAATGTATAAAGAAAATGCAGAAGTTACAGAATTTTTAAACGAAGATTTACCAGAAATAACAGATATCGCGGAATATGGAGATGATAAACGTAATGAGGAATTTAAAAGACGTTTAAAAATTGAAATAGATAAGACTAAAGAATTGTTTTATAAAGGGAAAATTGAGTAACTAATTAAATATTAAGAAATATAGTTAGTACTGAATTAGAATAGGGGAACTTAATCGCTCCCTTTTTTTATTGTTTAGGATGCCATTGGGTTGCCATTATATATAATTTTATATAAAGTTATATAAAATTATATAAAAACTGAATAAAAAAGTTCTTGAAAATAAGCCATTTTATAAACTTATATAACAAGAACTAAAGGTTGGTGGAGATGGTGGGTGTCGAACCCACGTCCGAAAAAGCATTCATATCACTTTCTCCGAATACAGTCAATTTTAAATTTCCCAATAACCTATAAATTAACAAAATCAGTTAAAGGTATCTTATAAATACAATTACAAATCTAAGAACTTTTGTAAAGGTTGCCCACGAATTTAATGATAGAGTTTAGACTTTTGTGGGGAAAGAATAGACTCCAAATAGCTGACTAGGCAGCTAATGCAAAATTATTATTTTCTGCGTTTATATTTAATTTACCACTTTTTATGTTGATTGGATACAACAATTCGCTTATGATACTGCAACTTCCCCGTCGAAGCCAGTTCATCCCCATAATTAATAAAAGTAGCCTTATAAAGCTACTTTTATTATACCCAGATTTTATAATTATGTCAAATTTGAAATACATTTATTTATTTAATTTTTTAAATATTTTTGAAATTAATACAAAAATTATAATTACTGAAATAATTGCAAGGATAAGTAAAATTATTGTTAGTGTATCTTGATATAATCTTTTATATTTTTTGAAAAATTCAAAAACTCTAAAAATAAAAAATAAGATTATTCCTATATTTATCACTAAGAAATATTTGGTATTTCTTGTTATCAGTATTATTATAAATATAAATATAAAAATTAGAGAAATAACTAGCAAAAAGTTTTTAAATATTGTTGGATTGTGCATATATGGTTGATCGGAAGGATAACTACCTGCTGATAATTCTAAGGTTATTAGATAAAATAAAAATATTAAAAAACTAAATATTGAGTAAATTTTTTCTTTTAGTAATTTCATAGTATCCTCCTTTTTATATAAATATTAGCAATTTACAACTTTATTATAAGATTTTAAAGTTTTTTGTAAAGTATTTTATATGAAAAATATATTTTTAAAGAAAATTATTAAATTTTCGTAACAAAGTATTGTAAAAATTTTTTGTTCGATTTATAATTTATTAATATAAAAATAATATAAATGTTTAAGGAGAAAAAGATGTTAAAATCAATGACCGGTTATGGTAGAAGTGAGTTCGTTGATGAAAATTATGATTTGTCTTTTGAGATGAAAGCTGTAAATCATAAATTTTTAGATATTCAAGTTAAACTACCATATTTTTTAAATTTTTGTGAAGAAGATATAAAAAAAGTCGTAAGAAAAAAATTGTCAAGAGGACGAGTTGATATTTTTATAAGAGGAAAACAAAAGTTTTCTGAAAATAACTCCGCTTTGGATGTTAATTATGATTTAGCTTCTGCTTATTTTGAGGCTTATAAAAATATTTCAAAAAATCTGGGAATAGAAAGTTCTGTAAGCATTGGGCATATTGTTAGAAATGAAAATGTAGTTGATGTTAAGACTTCTGAGATTGATGAAGAATATTTGAAAAAGAATGTTTTGGAAGCTATTGAAAAGTCAGTTGACGAGCTTGTTTCAATGAGAATTGTTGAAGGAGAAAATCTGAATAAGGATTTGTTGGACAATCTTTTAGCTTTTGAAAATAATTTAGGAAATATCATAGAAAGAAAAGAGGATGTTTTAAATAATCAAATTGAGAAATTAAAATTAAAACTAAATGAATTTTCTGATGAATTATCTGAAAGTGAAATAAACAGATTAAATCTTGAAGTAATTTTTTATACAGATAAACTTGATATAAGTGAAGAAATCACAAGACTTCATTCACATATTCAAAATTTTAAGAAGTTTTTAAATTTAGAAAGTCAAGTTGGTAAAAAAATTGAATTTTTATTACAAGAGATGAATAGAGAAATCAATACAATAGCAAGTAAATCAAATAATTATGCAATTTCAACTTATGTTATTGAAATGAAGGTTATTATAGAAAAACTTAGAGAACAAATTCAAAATGTTGAATAGTTTTGGAGGTAATATGAAAAAGGGATTTTTGATGGTTGTTTCAGGTCCGTCAGGAGTTGGGAAAGGTACTATTTGTGATATTTTATTAAGAGATAATAAAGATATTAAGTATTCAATTTCTGCAACTAGTAGAAATAAAAGACCTAATGAAGAACATGGGAAAAACTATTTTTTGTTTCAAATGATGAGTTTGAAAAGATGATAGCAGATAAAAAACTTTTAGAGTACGCAAGAGTTCATGGGAATTATTATGGAACTCCTAAGGATTTTGTTTTAAATTCTATTAATCAAGGGGATGTCGTAATTTTAGAGATTGACGTTCAAGGTGCACTTCAAGTTAAGAAAAATTATCCTGATGCTGTTTTGGTTTTTGTTTTGCCACCAGATTTTGAAGAGTTAAAGAGAAGACTTGTAGAACGTGGAACGGAAGATGAAGAAACTGTAAATTTAAGAATGAATAATGCAAAAAAAGAAGTTGAATTTTTAAATGAATATAATTATTCCATAGTGAATGATTTTATAGATGAAAGTGTAGATAAAATGAAGGCTATTATTGAAGCCGAAAGATTAAAGATTAAGAAATAGGAGGAATGAAAGATGATAAATCCATCATTTAAAGAATTGGAAAAAATTGATAAGAGTAGATATGCTTTAGTTGTTATGACAAGTAAAAGAGCTAGAAGAATTGTAAATGGATCTAAAAATTTAATGGAAACAGACGCTCAAAAACCAATTACTCAAGCACTTCAAGAAATAGTAGCTCAAAAGGTAACTAAAAAAGAAAAGGAAGATTAAGATGAAAAAAATATTTTAGTTGGAGTAACTTCTGGAATTGCAATTTACAAGTCTTTAGACTTGGTAAGTATGTTGGTTAAGGCAGGATATGAAGTTAATGTTGTTATGACTGAAAACGCAACTAAACTTATAAATCCGTTGATTTTTGAAACAATAAGTCAAAATAAAGTTTATAGTGATGTTTATGAAAGAGATATGGATAGTCAAGTTAAGCATATAAAACTTGCAAAAAATGCAGATTGTTTTGTTATTGCACCACTAACTGCAAATACTATGGCTAAAATTGTTCACGGAATTGCAGATAATTTGATTACAAATATCGTACTTGCACATACAAAAAAGATGATTTTAGTGCCATCTATGAATGTTAATATGTATGAAAATCCGGTAACTCAAAAAAATATTGAAGCTTTAAAAGAAAGACATATTGTTTTAAGTCCGGATTATGGTCGTCTTGCTTGTGGAGACTATGGAAAAGGAAAATTTCCTACTACTGAAAGAATTTTTGAAGAAATTGAGAGTTATTTTGTAAAAAAAGATTTACTAGGAAAAAAGGTGTTAATAGGAAATGGTGCTACAGTTGAAGACATTGATCCTGTTAGATACATTTCAAATTACAGTAGTGGAAAAATGGGAAATGAATTGGCTTTATGTGCTAAAAGACGTGGAGCTGATGTAAAAGTAGTTTGTGGAAAAGTTAATAGTGATTACAGAAAATTTGGAATTGAATATATTGATGTAAAAACCAATGAAGATATGTATAACTCTCTTAAAGAAAATTTTGACGAGGCAGATATTTTGATTATGCCTGCTGCACCAGTTGATTTTAAGGTAAAAATAAAAAGATTTTAAAATCAAAAAGACTGAAAATTTTGAAAATATTGAAATTGAAAATAATATTGATATTTTAAAAAGTATTTCAGAGCACAAAAAATCACAATTTGTTGTAGGCTTTGCAGCTGAAACAAATTCAGTTAAAGATTATGCAATTTCAAAGATGAAGAATAAAAATTTGGATATGATAGTTGCAAATGACGTTTCATTAAAAGATAGGGGCTTTGGTTCTGATTTTAATAAGGTTACTATCATTACGAAAGATAGTGAAATTGAAACGGAAGTTTTAACTAAGAGAGAAATTGCAGATAAAATTTTAGATGCTATTTTGGAGAAAATATGTTAGCAGAAGTTGTTGTTAAGTCTTTTTTACTATCAAGAGCTGAAAATATTTTTACTTATAAAATTCCTAAAAATATAGAAGAAGAAATTTCAGTAGGTAAGAGGGTAATTGTTCCTTTTGGTAAAGGAAATAAGAGAACAATTGGACTTGTTATAAATATTTTAGATGAAAAAGATGTTGAAACAGATATAAAGTTCAAAGAAATTAATATGGTTATAGATGAAAAGGAAATTGTAAGTAAAACACAGATTAAACTCGCAAAGTTTATGAGTGAAAAATACATTACAAATCTTTCCTATTGTCTAAATTGTGTTTTGCCTCCCGGAGACTGGAGTAAAATTGAAGAATTTTTTGTTTTAAATAAAGAAAAATACAATGAATTTTCAACTGTTGAAACTGAATTTTTTTCAAAGAGAAGAAACATTTTAGAAATTCGAGAATTTTATAATGATGATAAAAAGGTAAATTATCTAATTGAAAATAAAATTTTAGTAAAAAAATACAAATATAACAACTCGGAAAATAAATTTTTAGAAAAATTTGTTAAACTAAATGAAGATTTTGACTTTTCAAAAATTCGTAAAAATGCAGTAAAACAATTAGAGCTTTTGAATTTTTTAAAAGGAAAAGATTTTGTAAGCGTTAAAAATTTAAGAGAAAACAACTTTACAAAAGCTGTAGTAGATTCTTTGATTTCAATGGAGGCACTTGTTTTAACTGAAAATAAAATTTATAAAAATTCTATTGAAGAAAAAAGTAGCTATAAAAAATTAAAGTTAAATAAAGAACAAAAAGATGTTTTAGATAATATTTTAAATTCCGAAAATAATAAATTTTTAATTCATGGAATAACTGGTAGTGGAAAGACTGAGATTTATCTTCAACTTGTTGAAAATATGTTAGAACAGGGAAAAAGCAGTATAATTTTAGTTCCTGAAATTAGTCTTACACCACAGACCATAGAGAGATTTTCAGGACGTTTTGAAAATGATATTGCAATTATCCATTCCAGACTTACAATGATTGAAAAATTAAATCAATGGAAACAAATTCAAGACAAGGATATAAAAATTGTAGTTGGAGCTAGATCTGCAATTTTTTCTCCTATAAAAAACTTGGGGCTTGTAATAATTGATGAAGAACATGAATCAAGCTATATAAGCGATCAAAATCCAAAATATTATACTCACGAAGTGGCAGAATATTTAGTCGGATTGTCAGGAGCAAAACTTGTTTTAGGCTCTGCAACTCCGTCTGTAAATATCTATGCAAGAACAGATAGTGAAGATATTAAACTTTTAGAATTAAAAAACAGAGCTACAAAAAATTCCTTACCCGAAGTTGAAATTGTTGATATGCGTGAGGAACTTTTACTTGGAAATAAAAGTATTTTAAGCAATAGTCTTTATGAAGCAATTCAAAAAACTTTGGATAGAAAAGAACAGGTAATTTTATTTTTAAATAAACGTGGAAGAAGCTCTTTCGTTTTTTGCAGAAGTTGCGGTTATGTTCAAAAATGCGATTATTGTGATATTTCCATGACATATCATAAAGATAATAGAAAAGATATTTGCATTTGTCATATGTGTGGAAGAACTAAACCAAAACCTAAAATATGTCCAAATTGTTTTAAACAATCCATAAAAGAATTCGGCTTTGGAACAGAAGCATTGGAAGAATATATTAAAAATGCTTTTAGAGATGCTAAAGTTTGTAGAATAGATGCAGATACTTCAAAGGAAAAAGGAGTCTATGGAGAAGTTTACCAAAAGATGAAAAATAAGGAAATTGATATTCTTATCGGCACTCAGATGATTTCAAAAGGGCTCGACTTTCCAAATGTAACTTTGGTAGGAGTTGTACTTGCTGATATAAGTTTAAATATTCCATCATTTAGATCTGCTGAAAAAACTTTTCAGCTTTTGACACAGGTTGCAGGTCGTTCAGGTCGTGGAGAAAAAGAGGGAAAAGTTATAATCCAAACTTATAAACCAAGTCATTATAGCATTGTTAATTCTTCTGATCATAATTATGAAGAGTTTTTCAGAGAAGAAATAAATTTTAGAAGAAGTTTTCTTTATCCGCCAAAGGCTCATATAGTGAATTTTCAATTTAAGAGTAAAAGTGTTGAAAATTGTATGGAAGAATTGAAAAAATAAGAGATTTAATTTTTGATAAATTTAAAAAAGAAATAAATTTAAAAAATATAATTATTCTAGGACCTAATCCTGATGCTATAAAATGGGTAAATATGGTGTATAGATATAATTTGACTATAAAAGTTCTAGAAGACTATGAGGTCTTTAGACAATTTTTAACAGAATTAATTTTCAACAAAAAGTATTCATTTAATACTGAAAAAAATGGAAAATTAATTTTGACGATAGATTAAGGAGGAAAAATGGCATTAAGAAATGTTAGAATTGATGGCGATCCTGTTCTTAGAAAAAAGGCAAGGAAAGTCGAAGTTATAGATGATAAAATAAAAAATCTACTAGAAGATATGGTAGAAACAATGTATGATTCAGACGGAGTTGGACTTGCATGTCCACAAATAGGAATTTTAAAAAGACTTGTAACAATTGATGTCGGAGATGAACACGGATTACTTAAAATGGTAAATCCTGAAATTTTAGAAAGTTCCGGAGAACAAGTTGGACCTGAAGGCTGTCTTTCAATTCCTGATGTTAGAGGTTTTGTAAAGAGACCCGAAAAAGTAAAATTCAAATATACAGATATTGACGGAAATGAACAAATTATTGATGCAACAGGATTATTAGCTGTTTGTATTTGTCATGAAATAGATCACTTAAATGGAATTTTATTTACAGATTTAGCTTTGGAGGGAGAAGAAGCTGAAATGTATGAAAAATTGTATTATGGTGAGGCAGAATAATGAAAAAAATAATTTTTATGGGAACTCCGGATTTCGCAGTCCCACCTTTAGAAACTTTGAATGAAAATTTTGAAGTTTCTTTAGTTGTTTCTCAAAAAGACAAACTTAGAAACAGAAAAAAATTATTACCGACTCCCGTAAAGCAAAGAGCATTGGAACTTGGTCTTGAAGTTGTAACTCCTGATAGTGTAAAGAGTGATGAATTTTTTGAATTCGTAAAAGAAATAAACCCTGATTTTATTGTCGTGGTAGCATTTGGACAGATAATTGATAAAAGATTAATCAACTTTATGCATGGAAAAATTTTAAATATTCACGCTTCAATTTTACCTGAATTAAGAGGGTCTGCACCAATAAATTGGGCTATTGTAAATGGGTTAGAAAAGACAGGTGTTAGTATTATGTCAATAGATGTTGGGCTTGATACGGGAGATGTTTTGGATATTGAAGAAACTGAAATTTCTGATTTAGATAATGCTGAAACACTTTATGAAAGATTATCGAAAATGGGTTCAAATTTGATTGTTAAAACTATTAATGACTTTGAGAATAAATATAAAAACAGAGTTAAACAGGGAGATAAATTTTCCTATGCTCCAATGATAAAAAGGAAATGGGAAAACTTAATTTTAATGATACTTCAAGAAATATTTTCAACAAAATAAGAGGTTTTTACAATTGGCCTAGTACATTTTGCGAATATTTGGGAGAAAATATAAAAATTCATAGAGCTGAAATTTCTAAAGAAAATCCGAATGAAATTGTCGGAACAATTTTTAAAGTTTCAGATGATGCAATTTTTGTTAAAACTTTAGATGGAAGTATAAAACTTTTAGAAATTCAATTTTCAGGGAAAAAAGAGTTTTAGTTAAAGACTATCTTCGTGGCAATTCTATTAAAGTTGGAGAAATTTTAAAATAATGAGAAAACTTGCAGTTGAAATTCTTTGTGAAATCAAAGATGAAAATTCAAATTCAACAAATTTATTAAATAAAAGCACAAAAAATATTTCTGATTTAGATAGCAAATTTTTAAGAGAAATTGTATATGGAACTTTGGAAAATAGAATTTATCTTGATTATATAATCAAAAAGCTTTGTAAACTAAGAATTAAGAAGTTCAATCCATATATATTAAATATTTTAAGAATTTCTATCTATCAGATTATTTTTATGGATAAAATTCCTGAATTTGCAATAATAAATGAGGCTGTTAATCTTACAAAAGTTTTTAAACTTAAAAAATTTTCCTCTTTTGTTAATGGATCTTTAAGAAATTTTTTGAGAAATAAAGAAGACTTTATAAAGATTGAAGCTGACGATGTAGAGGAAGCTATCTCTATAAAATATTCTGCAAATATGGATATTGTAAAAATATTGCTTTCTGATTATGGTAGGGAAGAAACTATAAAAATTCTTGAAAATTCAATGTTCAAACCTCATTTTGCAATAAGAATTTCATCTTTTGAAAAGACGGAAGAAAAAGTTGTTAAGGACTTGAAAAAAGACGGATATAAGCTAAAAAAATCTGAAATTTCAAAATTTACTTATTTTGTAGAAAATCCTACTAATATATTGGAAACTGAAAGTTTTAAAAGAGGAGATTTTACAGTTCAAGATGTTGGAAGTATTTTAACGGGAGAAGTTTTAGCTCCAAAAGAAAATTCAAAAGTTTTAGATATTTGTTCCGCACCGGGTGGAAAAACTTGTCATCTAGCTTTTCAGATGAAAAATAGTGGAGAAATCTTTGCGAACGATATTGTAAAGAGTAAATTAAAAAAGATAGAAGAAAATTGTAAAAGACTTAATATAAAAAATGTAAAATTACTAAATTTTGACGCTTCAATTTACAAAGAGGAATATAAAGAACAATTTGACTATATACTCTGTGATGTAATTTGTTCAGGAATTGGAGTTATGGATAGAAAACCTGAAATAAAATTATTCAGAAGTCAAGAAACTATTGATGAAATAATTGAATTACAGAGAAAAATTTTTGATAATGCAGTAGAATATCTAAAAGATAAAGGAGAGATAGTTTACAGCACTTGCTCTGTTTTGAAATGTGAAAATGAAGAAAATGTCAAATATTTTTTAGAAAAACATAAAAATTTAAAAATAAAAGATGTTGAATTTTTGGGTAAATCAGAGAAATTTATAAAATTATTACCTGAAAAGCAAAAACATAATGGATTTTTTATAATAAAATTTATTAAAGAGAATTAAGGGATTGAGGACTAGTCTTCAATCTCTTTTTTATAAGAAAATTGTCTTAATCAAAAATTAGCAAATCGGAAGGAAATGAGTCAAGATGATGAACTATTTAAGGATAAAATAAGTCAAAAGGGAAAAAAGCCTTAAAAATCTTGTACTATTTTATGGTGGATTAAAAAACATAGTTAGAAAAATAAATATTCAGCTTGATTGGATGACAAATATTGGGGGAAAGTGGTATAATAAAATGAATGAAAAATTGGCAAATTAGAATTTTATGAGGAGTTTATATGGAGTTTAATAGTTTGATTCCTGAATTATCAGTTTTTGATATTGTTCAGACTAAAAATTTTTATGAAGAATTAGGATTTAAAATAGAGTACGAACGACCGGAAGTGAAATTTGTTTTTATGTCTTTTCAAGATAGTCAGTTTATGTTTGAACAAATTCATGATGATGGCTGGAATACAGGGGAACTAATCTATCCTTTAGGAAGAGGAATAAATTTTTCAATATCAGTTGATGATATTGAGAAACTATATGAATTAGTGAAAAGCAAACAATTAGAGATTTACAGAGAACTGATTAGAAGTGTATATAGGGTTAACGGAATTGAAGAAATACAAATGGAGTTCCTGATTCAAGATCCTAATGGATATTTATTGAGGTTTACAAACTGATGACTCTTGATTTGAAGGGTAGGTAAACTCAGACTTGTCGCGCTAAAACAATTAAATAAAATGACAAAAAGAAAGTGCCGATATTCAACTTAAATCGAAATAATATAAAATTACGAGGAGATTATAAGATGAACAATTATATAAAATTAAATGAAGATAGATGGAATAATGTAAAAAATGACTATACTGAGCCATTGACACATGAAGAATTAGAAGAAGTTAGAAATAATCCAATTTCTGTTGCATTAACTGTTGGGAAAAAAGTTCCAAAAGAATGGTTTAAAAAAGCAAACGGAAAAAAGATATTAGGTTTAGCTTGTGGTGGTGGACAGCAGGGTCCGGTTTTTGCTATAAAAGGTTATGATGTAACCATAATGGATTTTTCTAAATCACAATTACAAAGAGATGATATGGTTGCTAAAAGAGAAGGCTTAAAAATCAATACAGTTCAAGGCGATATGACAAAACCATTTCCATTTGAAAATGAAACTTTTGATATTATTTTTAATCCGGTTTCAAATGTATATATAGAAGATTTAGAAAACATGTATAAAGAAGCCTCTCGAGTATTGAAAAAGGGTGGACTGTTAATGGTCGGATTTATGAATCCTTGGATATACATGTATGATGCTGACATTGTATGGGACAAACCCGATGAGGAATTACTTTTAAAGTTTTCAATACCTTTTAATTCAAAAAAGCTTGAAGAGGAAGGCAAGATAACAATAAATCCAGAATATGGATATGAATTTAGCCATACCTTAGAAACTCAAATTAGAGGACAACTTAAAAACGGTCTCGCTATGATAGATTTTTATGAATCGTGTGACAAAAGAAATAGATTATCACGTTATGGAAATGACTATATAGCTACACTTTGTATTAAACTATAATATTATAGAACATACTTCAGGAGAATAGTCCATTTTATTTTCCGTAAGGGTTAAAATCTAAATCTAAGTTTGTCGAAGTAAAACAATTAAATAATATCCTTAATAGAAAAGAAAAGAAAATATCGGATATTTCAATAAAAATGAAACTGAAAAAATATAATATAAGCTAACAAGAATAATGCTTGAAGTTACGTAGAAAAATGAACGAAAAGAGATAGTTTTGATTAAAAATACTTAAAAAGTAGCAATAGGAGTGATAAATTTGAATTTTATATTTAAAAATTAAAAAATTTATATTTTTAAGAATTTTTTTCCATTTTGTTTACATATTGGCAATAGCGGGTTTGCCGACTGTTATAAAATATATGATTGATAATAGTTATAGTAATGGAATTTATGATGTTGTTAAATTAACAGGGATATTTGTTCTTCTTATTGTTATTGGAATGGGAGCACAATATATAAGTCAAAGAAGTGCTTGGAGGCTTGAAAAAGAATTTAATCTGTATTTTAGAGAAAATTTGTTTTCTGTAATAATCTGTAAAGAACCTTCTGATTTTAATAAAAACAGTATAGGAGATTATAATTCAAGATTAAATAATGATATTGCTTCCTGTGCTGAATATTTAGAATATACTATGATGATATTTGAATCTTTGATTTCATTTATTATTTATGCAATTTATATCTTTATATTAAATTATAAAATTGCAATTATAATATATTTAGTTGCTTTGATTGTCTTGTATTTACCAAATTTAACAGCCAATAAATTTTCAAAAAAGAAGAAAAAGTTGCTTGACGATACAGCTTTTTACAATTCAAAAATTATAGATTTATTAAGCGGTTATGCATTTATAAATTGTTTTACATACAAAAATATAAATAAGAATTACGAAATTTCTCTTAGTAAATTGGAAGAAAGCAGATATAATTTTGGGAAATTTAAAACTTTTGTAAATGTTTTAAATGGGCTGGTTATGTATATGATTAATATTTCATCATTTGGAATTATGGCATTTCTACTATACAAAGGAGAAATTACAGCCGGAATTGCAACAGCTACTATTGCATATATTCAAAATTTTATGTTTCCACTTCGTACTGTGATTGATGCAATAAGTCTTCGTAAATCGGTAGAAATTGTTATGAAAAATGTACTTTTGGAAATTTCAGAAAATAAAATTTGAAAGTGGAAAATGTAAAATTTACTAATAATATAAAATGCGATAAAGTAAGTTTTAAATATGATGATTATATAATTAAAAATTTTCTTATACTTTTGAGAAAAATAAAAAATATGCAATTATCGGAGAAAGTGGAAAGGGAAAATCTACACTTTTAAATCTTATAAATGGAAATCTTTCTTGTACAGACGGTCGTATTACAATAGATGATATAGAAGTTTCTTATAGATTTTGTAATCAGTTGATAATGTATTTAACTCAAAAATCTCATATATTTTCTGAAAATTTTTGGGACAATGTAAGTATCTTTGACAGTTTTGATAAAACTATTTTGGAAATGGATAATAGATATATTCCGCGAAATAAAGTTGATATTTTATTAAAATCAAAAAACAACAACGAATTAAGTGGAGGAGAAAAACAATTAGTAAATTATTTGAGAGCAATTTTATCCGGTAAAGAAATATTACTTTTAGATGAGCCTTTCTCCGCAATGGATAAAAATATGGAAAAGTATGTTTGTAGTAAGTTATTGGAAATGGAAGATAAGACAATAATTATGATTACTCATAATGTGGAAAAAGACTTCTTGGATAATTTTGATGATATAATTTATATTTAAGATTATAAAAAATTGAAGTATTCGCACTAAAGCCTGTATTACAGCAATTGTTAAATTATTTTGGGAGATATTTATGGAATTTAATAAGGATAAATGGATAAAAGATGGTATGATTGTAAATATGCCAAAAAAACAGAAAGATAAATATGAACTTTTTGTTTATTTAGCTTCTATTTGTTTTGACGAAAGAAAATATACGGAAAAAGAGATTAATGAAATTTTAAAGAAATACTATGCAGATTTTTGCTACTTGAGAAGATATATGGTTGACTTTGGATTTTTAAAAAGGACTGATGATGGAAACGAGTATTTCTTTGATAAGTCGGTATTAGATTTAATTTAGGAGTAGAGATATGATATATATAAAAGAAATTTCTGTTAATGAAACAAATGTGTTTTGGGATAAACATATTAAGTATTTAATAGAAGATGAAATTGTTACAGATAAGGAAGAAATATAATATTTTTCAAGTAGCGAGTATAGAGATTTTTTAGAAAATCGTATGAATAATGATAAGGATAGACATTATATTGCATATTTTTTTGAAAATGATATAGAAATTGGAGCTGTTCAATTTACGATTTATACCAATGAAGATGGAAAATATTTTGGAGAATGTTTTATACTTGATTTTTGGATATATCCTGAGTTTAGAAATAAATCCAAAGGTTTGGAATGTTTTAAAAAATTGGAAAAATATACAAAACCACTTGGAGCAAATCACTATGTTTTAAATTCAATGAAAGAAAATTCAATTAGATTTTGGAAAAATTTAGGATTTGTAGAAAATGGAGTTGATGAATGGGGTATGAAATTGTATAGATTGTATTAGATTTTCAATATTTTTATGGTTAATTAATTTAATAGAGAAATGTTAAAGGAGCTTTATAAAGCTCCTTTATTTTTGTAGTTTATTCCTTGATATGAATTTCTTTGTTTTAGAATTTTACTAATTTCTCCTATTGTTTTAATTTTATTTTTTGACCAAAGGGGAGCAACAAGTTTTTCTTTATCGCCATCTCCTGTGAGCCTATGAATAATTATGTCCTTGTCTAAATTTTCTATTGCCATGATTAGAGCATCTATATATTCATCCCAAGTTATAACTTTGAAGCTACTTTTTAAATATTCTTCATATAGTTCACAATCGTTCTGAATATAGAGACTGTGAATTTTAATGCCCCAAGGTTTTTTAGTATTTACATAATCAATTGTATTTTTATAATCTTTTTTGTTTCATTTGGAAGACCGAAGATTATGTGGAAAATAGTTTTTATATTTAATTCTTTTAATCTTTTCACACAATTTTCAAAAGTTTCCGTACTGTAACCTATATTCATATTATTTCTTGTGTTTTCATTTGAGCTTTGTAGTCCAAGTTCAATCCAGACTTCAATTTTTTCATTCAGTTCTGCAAGTAAATTATAAATTTCTTCATTAAAACAATCTGCTCTTGTAGCAATGGATAGCACTTTTACATTCGGGAAATTTATTGCCTCATAGTACATTTTTCTAAGTTCTTCCATGGGTAAAAATGTATTTGTATAACTTTGAAAATAAGCGATATATCCATTGTATTTATCTTTATCTTTTAAAAATTTGATTTGAGCGTTTAATTGTTCGGTTATAGACTTTCTTTTAGTTGTAAATTCTCCACTTCCACTTTCAGAGCAGAATTTACATCCTTTTTTCCGTTTTTCTATTTGGACAAGAAAACCCTCCATCGATGGAGAGTTTTAAAAGCCTTGAACCGAATTTTTCTTTTAGATAAGAACTTAAATCATTATATCTTTGCATATTATCTCTTTCTTAATTGTTCTTTTTGTTCTAAAACATGACGTTTTAATTCGTCTAAATATTCTATTTCATCATTTGAGAAATCAACATTTTTCAAAAATCTTCCTGCACCTTTTATTACCATTAATTCAGGATTTTCCGGATTTAATACTTCTAAATGTGTTCTATCTGTTATTAATTCAACAAGTCCTGGAATTTGAGAAGTGCCTCCTGTTAAAATTAAACCTTTTTCAGAAATATCAGCAATTAATTCAGGCGGAGTTTTTTCTAAAGTTTCTGTTATTGCATTTAAAATTTTGTTTAAAGTCATCCCGATTGCATGAGAAATATCCGAATCATTTACAAAAATATGCATTGGAAGTCCATTCATTACATTTCTTCCTTTAATTTCATACATTGAACCGTCATTTGTAGGATATGCTCTTGCTGCTGATAACTTGATAAGTTCTGCAGTGTTTTCTCCAATCAACATATTATACCTTGTACGAATAAAGTCTGCTATTGCTTGATCAATAGAATTTCCACCGATATTTAAACTTTTTGCAATTATTATTTCTCCGTTTGAAATTACAGAAATATCAGTTTTTCCTGCTCCGATATCTACAACCATAGTACCTGATGTCTCATTTACATTAATTCCACAGCCTATTGCAGCAGTTATAGTTTCTTCTAAAAGGACAACATTATTTGCTCCTGCAAGTTTTACTGCTTGAGTAATGGCTCTTTTTTGTACTTGTGTCAATTCACTTGCAATACAAACTAGTACATTTGGTCTAAAGAAATTCTTTCCGATAGATTTCTTAATGGCTCTTTTTATAATGGCTTCAGTTACATTAAAATCTACAATATTCCCAGCTATTACCGGTCTTTTTGCAACTACATTACCGGGAGTACGTCCTAATAATTTTTTTGCAGTTTCTCCATAAGATAATATTTTATTTTTATATGTATCCATAGTAACGACTGATGGTTCATTCACAACGATACCTTTATTTTCAACGAAAGTAACTACCTTTGATGTTCCAAAATCAATGGCAAGAGTTTTTCTAAAATATTTCATAAAAATCTCCTAAAATTTTTCTATATATTTTCCTTAAAAAATTACCCATAATAAAAACAAGGATAATCCTATTTTCAAATTTAATTTAAACATAATTTCCTTGATTAATCAATCTAAACGAAATTAATCTATTATAATTTTACACTAAAAATTACAGATAGTAAAGGGAAAATTGAATATTAAAAAATTTGATAAAATTTATATGTTGTAGTAAAATAAGAATAATAAAATTAAAATTAATATGGAGGACTTTTATGTTTAGAATGAAAAACAAACTTAATAATTTATATAATGCAAATAAAGAAGTTAAGTTTGCCATTGTTGGAGCAGGAAAAATGGGAAAAGGACTTGTTAATCAGCTTTCAAGAATTAAAGGGCTTACAAGTTCTGTTGTAATTGACGAAAAACCTGAAAAAGCTATGGAAGCTCTTATTTCATCTGGAGTTAGAAAGTCAGATATTACTACAAGTGATAATATAAAAATAATTGAAAATTCTATAAAAAATGGGATGTATGTCGTTTCTGACGATTATTCCATTGCTTGTAAATTACAGGATATTAAAGGTATTGTTGATGCAACTGGCAATCCTCCTTTTGGAGCAATTTTAGCAACAGAAACTATTGAAAATAGAAAGCATATGATTATGCTAAATGTTGAATGTGATGCGGTTATCGGACCTTATTTATATAATTTAGCTAAAAAGAAAATGTAATTTATACAGGCTCTGCAGGAGATGAACCGGGAGCAATTATGGAACTTGCTGATTTTGCTTTAGGAGCGGGCTTTAAACTACTTGCGGTAGGAAAAGGAAAAAATAATCCTCTTAATCATTATATTACTGAAGATGATGTTAGGGAAGAAGCAATTTCAAAAGGACTTTATCCTAAAATACTTGCAGGTTTCATTGACGGAACAAATACTATGATTGAACTTACAAGTGCTGCAAATGCTTTAGGTTTTACTCCTGACGTTATCGGATGTCATGGTCCAAACGCTACACCTAAAGAACTTGGTAAAATATTCTCTTTAAAGGAACAGGGAGGAATTTTAAATAATTATAAGACTGTAGATTTTGCTTTTGGGGTAGCTCCGGGTGTTTTCGCTATCGTTACAAGTGATAGTGATGAAGTTCACGATTTAATGAAATATTTAAAAATGGGTGACGGACCGAATTATGCGATTTATAGACCTTATCATTTAACAAGTTTGGAAACTCCAATTACAATTTATAATGCAATTGTTGAAAAAGAATCAACTATTGTTCCTGCTTGTGGACAGGTTTCGGATACAGTTACAGTTGCAAAGAGGGACTTAAAAGCAGGAGAAATTTTGGATGGAATTGGCGGGAAATCCGTTTTTGGAAAGATTACTAGCCATGCGTATCAAAAAAGGAAAATCTTTTACCTATTGCTATGATTACGAAAAAAACCAATTAAAAGTAGATGTAAAAAAAGATGAACTTATAACTCTTGATATGGTGGAATTAGATGAAAATCATATTATAACAAAACTTAGAAGAAAACAAGATAAATTAGGTCTTTAGGAGAAAATATGGAAATTATTTCTAAATATAAAAATAAAATTGCAATCGTAATTTCTGTTGTTGCAGTTTTTCTGTTTGTTATATTTTTAAGTTTGAAATTCTCAGGTAATGCTAATAAAGAAGTTACTTTTGATTTTTCAAAACCCTATAATAAAATAGAATTTGTAAAAGATGAAATGTTTGTTTTTGAGAAAAACAAATTTTCTAGATACAATAAAAACGGGAAATTGAAAATAGAAAAAGAAATTGTGAATAATGGTAAAATTAGAATTTCAAATGACGTCATTTATTCACTTATGCCTAATGAATTAATTATGTATAGTAAGAATTTTGATGAGATAAAAAAAATATCATTAGAAAAAGAGAGTTTAGATTTTTTTGTTGAAAATAATAAATTAATATTGGTAAATAATGCAAGTTTTAGAATTTTTGATGAAAATTTGACGGAAATATATTCGAATGATGATGTTCAAAATCCGGGATATGTAAAATTTTCAAAAAGTAATAATAATTTTGTATATTCTGATTATTTAAAATCTGAAAATGTTATTAAATCAAGGTTTCATATATTAAATGTAAAAGATAAATCGTCTATTTGTGATTTTACATTTTTTAATGAGTTTATAATAGATTTTGGATTTGTAAATGATTCAGATGATAAACTTTATGTGGTAACAAATGAAAAATTATATCTTTTTGAAAAAATATTATTAAAAATCAATATTATATTAAAGATTTAAAGAATATTATTTATAGTTCAGGAAAAATATATTTATATTCTGAGGATTTGAAAGTTTTTAATGCTAAGGATTTAAAACTTGAAAAAACTATAGATACTGGAAATGACTATGTAAAAATGTATAATTTGACTGGAGAGATTCTTTTGGTGAAAAAAACGGGGTATGTATTAGTGGACAAATCTAGTTTTAGTATGAAAGAATTTTCTGAAGATATAATAGATTCAATAAAGAGCGAAGATTCAGTTTATTTGATATTAAAAGATAGATATAAAAAGATAAAATAGGAGGGATATTTTGAACGAAAAATATTTATTAATGACTTTTAATTCAGTTAATCATACAATGCAATTGGAAAAAGAACTTAAAAATTTAGAAAAGAAATTTAAAACAATTCCTACGCCAAGGGAAGTAAGCCGTTCTTGCGGTTTGGCTATTTTACTTGATCCAAATGAGCTGGAAACGGTGAAATCATTGAAAGAGGCAGGTAAAAATGTAGATTATCTTTGGTTTTTTGAAAAGACACAAGATAGAGGAAATGTTGTAACGGAGATAAATATTAATGAATAAATTTTTTGAAAATTTGATTTATTCGGACTCGCTCAGAAGTTTAATTATAAAAATAGTTTTATCGGTCATAGTTTTTTGGTTGCAAAAATTATTATTTATATTTTTACAAAGGCTTTGACGAATTTAGTTAAAACATATAAAAAGAATGATTTTAGTAATTCGAAAAAGTAAATTCTATTGTTTCCATCTCATCAAGTGTATTGAAATATATAATTTATTTTATTGTAATAGTTATAATTTTAAGTATTTTTGATGTAAATACTTTATCTTTGATAGCTACTGCCGGAGTTGGTGGTATTATCATTGCCTTTGGAGTTCAAAGTATTATTAAAGATTTATTCAGTGGAGTTTTTATTTTATTGGATGACCAATATAATATTGGAGATGATGTAATAATAAATGGAATTTCAGGAAATGTTATTGCTATAAATATGAGAAATACTCAGATACAAGGTTATGATGGAAGTGTAAATACCATTTCAAACGGAAGTATAACAACTGTTACAAATTTAAGTAAAAATAATCAAAGATCTGTTGTTACTTTCTGTTTTCCAACTGATGTAGATGTTGAAAAAGTTAAGAAAATCATAAATGATTTTTCGCCAGAATTTTCAAAAAAATATAAAAGTGTAATCAAAAATCCGGTATTTTTTGGAGTTACTGAAACTGAAAAATATTATGTAAAGATTGCTATTGCAATTTGGAGTAAACACTCTACGCAATGGCAAAACGAAAAAAATTAAGAGAAGAATTGTATAAAAAATTTAAAGAAAAAAATATTGAATTTTTGAAACTTGAAAAGGGTGATAAAATTGTATAAATACAAAGTGTCGGACATTGTAGTGCTAAAAAAAGAACATCCCTGTGGCACAAATAGATGGGAGATTTTAAAAACGGGAATTGAAATAAAATTGAAATGTCTAGGTTGTGAAAGGGAAGTTTGGATTAAAAGAATTGATTTTGAAAAAAGACTTAGAAAAGTTGAAATAGACGGAAAACTTTTCAAAGTTGCAAATCTATAAAGGAGGTAGTTATGGATTTTTTAGAATTGGCAAAAAAGAGATATTCAGTAAGAGATTTTTCAAGCAAAAAGGTTGAAAAAGAAAAGATTTTAAAAATTTTAGAAGCCGGGAAAATTGCACCAACTGCGAAAAATAGCCAACCGATAAAAATATACTATTGTACTGATGATGAAAAATTAAAACTTTTAAATGAGTCATCTCCTTGTGAATATAATTCACAACTTATGTTTGTTATAACATATAATTCGGATGAATGTTGGAAATATGAAGACGGAATTCCAAGTGGAGTTGTTGATTCTGCAATTGTTGCAACACATATGGTTCTTGAAGCTGAAGATTTAGGATTAGGTTCAGTTATCATCAAAGCATTTAAATCTGAAATAGTTAAGGAAAAATTTGATATTCCGGAACAAAACAAAGTAGAGTTACTTTTATTCATGGGATATAAATCTGATAATGCTATGCCTTCACCAATGCATGAAACTTATAAATCAGACGAAGAATTATTTGAGGAATTAAAAATAAGATAATCGGAAAGGAAAATATATGGATAAAATATTGAATTATTTATTTTCTTTTCAAGATATCGAATATAAAAATTTTAATGCTAAACTTATTCCAACAGTAGATAAAGACTTAATAATCGGAGTTAGAACACCGGAATTAAGAAATTATGCAAAAAAATTATTTAAAGAAGATGAAAAAAGAACTTTTGAATTTTTAAATAATCTTCCGCATAAATACTATGAAGAAAATAATTTACATGGATGTTTAATTGAGCAAATAAAAGATTTTGATTTAGCAATGGAATATACAGAAAAATTTATCCCATTTATTGATAATTGGGCAACTTGCGACTTGTTTTCTCCAAAAGTTTTTAAAAAATATCCAAATGAGACATATAGATATATTTTAGATTGGATAGAAGATGAAAAAACTTATGTTATAAGATACGGAATCGGACTTTTACTTTCAAATTATTTGGATGAAAATTTTAAAGAAGAACATTTGAAAATTGTTTCAAAAATAAAGTCCGAAGAGTATTATGTAAATATGATGATTGCTTGGTATTTTGCAACTGCTCTTGCTAAACAACAAAAGTATGCTATAAAGTTTATAGAAAATAAAAAACTTGATGATTGGACTCATAATAAAGCCATTCAAAAGGCAATTGAAAGCAGAAGAATTACTGAAGAAGATAAAACATATCTAAGAAGTTTAAAAATTAAAATAGTAAAATAGAATGAAAAGAGCGAACAGCTCTTTTTCATTTAAATAAAAAATATCCTTTAAAATTTGTACCTACATTATAGGGTAGTACAATCTAAAAGTTGTTAAACTATATCTAGAAAGGGGAAATCAAATGAGTATAATAAAATCTTTTAATAGTACGATAGATTATATAGAAACTGTTTTAGAAGATGAAATTGATGAAAAGAAAATAACTCATTTATCTGGATATTCTTATGCGATGTTTAGTCGATTATTTTCTATTCTGACTGAAACAACACTTTCAGAATATTTGAGAGGAAGAAAATTAACAGAGGCTGCGATTGCTTTAAGGGATACGGATGAAAAAGTAATTGAAATTGCATTTAGATTTGGATATGAGTCATCAGACTCTTTTGGAACAGCTTTCAAGAATTTTCATGGATTTACTCCTTCTGAAGTAAGAAATGGAAAACCATTCAAATTGGTTTCCAGAATTCAATTAGCTTTAACAGTTAAAGGAGGAAGAAGTATGAATGTTACAATTCAAAAGAAAGGTTCATTTACAGTTGCAGGTTTCAATGAAGAAAATATTAATTCATCATTATGTCCAAAAGTTTGGAATAAATTATATGAAAAATATAGCCAAGAAGAACTTGCAAGTCTAGGAGATGGAGAAAGTGTAGGTATTTGTCATGACGTAGAAAGTCCAAATGTAATAGATTACATGGCAGGATATATTGTTACGGATGTAGATAAAGCAAGAAGTATGGGACTTGATATCCTAGAATTAGAAGAGGCTGAATATGCTATTGTTGAACTAAAAGGAGTAGTTCCTGAATGTATTCACAATGGTTGGAAGTATGTAATGGAAGTGTTTTTTCCGGAACATGGATATGTTCATTCGGGAACTCCTGACTTTGAATATTACTATGAAGGGGATATGGATAGTAAAGATTATAAAATGGAATTATGGATTCCAATTGTAAAAGCGTAATATATTAAAAATGAATTAGAGCCATTGGCTCTTTTTTTGGGCTTGACGAAAATATCTTAATAGTATAAAATTAACTGTAATTATATTTTCATTATTGAATGTAATTAGCTCTATTTTTAAATGAAAAGATTGTATTTTATTGTTGTCGTTGGAGGCAGTACATGATGTATTTATTTAAAGGTAAATATAAAAAACATTTTATTTTATATTTTGTTGTGTGTATTTTTCTTGCATTATTTATAGTTGGAGACTCTTTTTTATTGCAATTTATTGTTACAAATTCTTTTAATGGTTCTAAAAATTTTAGTACTATTGTATTTTTTGTTGCCATTTTTATTATTTTACAAGCTTTTGGTTATTTTTTACAAGGTTATATGAGTGAAAAAATAATTAAATTGATTAGTTCGGATTTGAGAGAAAATATATTTATAAATATATTTGATACTAAAGGGTTAACAAATACAGATGATGATATTTCACAAGAAATAGTTGCATTGACTACACAATTAGAAACTTTTGAGGTCAGTTATTTAAATACAATTTTATGGGGGGAATATTTGTTTTGCCAATTTTTACTAGCAGTTATTGCAAGTTTAATAATAAAACCGGTATTTGTTATAATTATCTTAATTTTGAGTGTCCCTTCTTTATCTGTAGTTATTCTTTCAAAGAAACCAATTTCTGAATGTAGAAAAGATGTTATTTTAAATCAAGAAAAATTTATTTCTAGTACTGTTGATTTTATTCAAGGAAGTAGAAATATAATATATTTTAATTCTAAAGATGAGATATATAAAAATTTATTAGAAATAAGGAAAATATGTTAAAATCACAATTAAAAGGTGCTAAAGTTAATGCAAAAACGGATATGTTTAATAAATTTTCCAGTGCAATATTGTATTATGGAATATGGCTAGTCGGTTCATATTTTATAATAATCGGAAATATGAATTTAGCACAGATTATAGCATTTACACAATTAGTTAGCAGTATATCATTTCCTTTGCATATGGTTTTGGGGCTAACGAGTGATTATTATAACGGAAAGGAAGTTAAAAAATATTTAGAAAAATATATAAATTTCAATTTTGAAAGAAGAAAAAATAGCAATGAGATTGAATTTAAAGAAATTGCTATAAAAAATTTAAACTTTTCTATAAATGATGTAAAAATTTTAAATAATGTCAATTTGTCCTTACAATTTAACAGAAAGTATGTATTATTGGGAGAATCTGGATCAGGAAAATCAACTTTCGTAAATTTATTATTTAATAATAAATCTGATTTTACAGGCGAAATTCTTATTGATGATATAGACATAAGAAAAATAGATAGAAGTCAATTATTCGATAACATCGGGTATTTTCCACAAAAAATTATATTTTTAATAATAGTATTAGAGAAAATTTAACTGTTTTTAATAATAAGATTAAAGATGAAGATTTGATTTTAGCTATAAAAAATGTAGGATTGTCAGACTGGTTTTCAAATAAAAGTTTAGATGATGTAATTAGTGAGAATTCATTTAATTTATCCGGTGGAGAAAGGCAAAGATTTTTACTTGCTAGACTATTGTTAAGAAGATATAAATTTTTGATATTGGATGAGATATTTACAGGATTAGACAAAGAGAATATATTATATATTGAAGAATTGCTGTCAAAATTAGATATAGGATTTTTAGTGATAACTCACAATAGCAAAAATTTGTTAAATTTTGTAGATGATATTTTAGAAATCAGAAAAATAATATATTAAAAATAAATTAGAGCCATTGGCTCTTTTTTGTTGGACTTGACGAAAATATCTTAATAGTATAAAATTAACTGTAATTATATTTTCATAATTGAAAGTGTAATTAACACTATTTTTAAATAAAAAATGTTGTATTTTATTGTTGTCGTTGGAGGAGAGATGGAAAATTTAAGTACAGTAATCGAAAGATTAAAAAAACTGCAACAAAATTTATCAGAAATTGGTGATTCACTTTGACATTTCCAAGTTAGAGGATGAGTATAAAAATCTTGAATCTCAGAGCTTTAAGGAAGATTTTTGGAATGATTCCAAAAGTGCAAAGTCAATTTTGGATAATATGAAAAATTTAAAATTTAAGATTGAAACTTTTACTTGTCTAAGTCGAAAAATTGAAGATTCTATAGAATTTTTAGAAATTTTATCTGATGAAGAATTTATGGAATATGAAAAAGAAGCGTTAAAAAATATTTATAATATCGAAAAGGAATATTTATCTTTAAAGTTAAATACCTTAATGGTTGGAGAATATGATTCAAACAATGCTATTTTAGAAATTCATGCCGGAGCTGGTGGTACAGATGCTCAGGATTGGACTGAAATGTTACAACGTCTTTATACAAGATGGATTAACAGTAAAGGTTTTTCATTTTCAATTTTGGATTATAATTCTGATACTGAAGGAGGAATTAAATCTGTTACTTTAAAAGTTGATGGCAAAAATGCTTATGGATTTTTAAAAGGGGAAAAAGGAGTTCATAGACTTGTTAGAATTTCTCCTTATGATTCTTCAAATAAGAGACATACAAGTTTTGCAAGTGTAGATGTTTTTCCGGAGATTGAAGAAATTACCGATATTGAAATAAATCCTAAAGATTTGCGGATTGATACTTATAGATCCGGAGGAGCAGGAGGACAACATGTAAATAAAACGGATTCTGCAGTTAGAATAACCCATATTCCAACGGGAGTAACTGTTTCTTGTCAATCCGAAAGAAGTCAAATGTTTAATAGGGATACAGCTATGAGACAGCTTATTGCAAAACTTTTAATTATAAAGCAGGAAGAAAATAGAGAAAAAATAGAAGATATTCAGGGAAAATATTCCCAAATTGCATGGGGGTCACAGATAAGATCTTATGTTTTTCAACCCTATACACTTGTCAAAGATCATCGTACAGGTTATGAAACAGGAAATGTCGAGTCTGTTATGAATGGGAATATTGATGAATTTATAAATCAATATTTATGTGAATTAATAAAAAAGAGCAGGTGATTTTATGAAAAGAGAAACAGCAACTAGAATCGTTGCACTTGTATTGGCTTTAATGATGGTAGTTGGAGTAATACCGGCAATTATAGGGCTATTTAAGTAATGCAAGTTGTAAATATAAATTATAGTAAATCTAAAGAAGTTTTTGAAGTAGTTTTTGAAGATGAAACAAGACTTCTTTTGAATTACAATATTTTTGAAAAGTATAAGGTTTCAGTTGATATGGATTTTTCTGAAGCTGAAATTTTAGAAATGAAGTATTTTTCAGATATTGAAAGAGCAAAGTCAAGAGCAATAAATTATATTTCTGGTAAATTAAAAACAAAATATGAAGTTAGATTAAAACTAAAAGAAAATGGATTTGCAGAAGATATTATAGACGAAGTTTTAGATATTTTAGAAAAAGAGGAATATTTGAATGATAGAGTCTATTGTGAAATATTTATTGAAGATAAGAAAAACTAAATGGATATGGAAAAATAAAATCAAAACTTTATTAATTCAAAAAGGAGTTTCCAAAAATATTTTTGAAGACTTTTTGGATGAGTTTGAATACGATGATGAATTTGATAATGCTCTTAAAATGGGTATAAAAAAGTTGAATCTACTGTCAAATGAAGAGGATAATTTTAAAAAAAGCAAAAGATTATAAATTATTTGGCTTATAGGGGTTTTGGATTTGATGTAATAAATGATGTTTTAAGGGAAATTTTATGATGACTTTTGTTTATATGTTGGAGTGTAAGGACGGAAGTTTTTATACAGGTTATACTACTGATTTAAGAGCCAGATATGAGAAACATAATTCAGGTTGCGGTGCAAAATATACGAGAGGGAGAACTCCTGTAAAACTCGTTTATTTTGAAATTTTTGAAACAAAGTCTGAAGCGCTTAAGAGAGAGATTAAAATAAAAAAGATGAGTAGATTAAGAAAAGAGAGATTAGTATTAAATTTTGATAAAAGCAAATTTTCTACTTATTTGGAAGGTGATGTTTTATGATTAATGATAATTTATATGAAAAATATAATGATTTAAGAGAAAATTTAGCGGAATTATTGCTTTTGAAAGAGGAAATTATTTCAATTAGAAATGACTTAGTTTTAGAAGATGAGGAAAAATTTAAACTTTTATATAAAAAAATATGGAAAGCCTTTTAAAAATTCAAAAAACTCTTGAAAGAGATGTTATGAATCTTTTTAGAGCCGGAGAAATTTTAAAAAATCTTGAATTTGCAGATAATTTTGTAGATGTAAGTCAAGTTTATTCAATTATAGATTCGGAAAATAAAAATAGTAAAAGATTTAATTCTAACGAAGTTAAAAATTTTGTTGGACTATTTGATGAGCTTGATTATGATGAGGATAAGACTTGTGATGATGTCTTTAAGGCGATTGCAAAGGAAATTTCACCGCAAACAAATAGTAAAAATTGGGATAAGGAACTTTGGAAAAAGACACTAAAGGCAAAAGCTGATGACAGCAAAAGAACAATGAATAAAATTTTTAAGACAATTGAGGAAGAGAGATTGTCAAAAAATCCGATAAATTTTAATATTGATGAGTATTCAGAAAATATTCGCACTTTGGAAAATAATTTGGAATTTTTACAAAGAGAGGTAAAAAATCTTGGAGAATCTTGCAAAGATACTTTAGATGCAAAGAAGGTTGAAAAAATGGAGAAATTATTGAAAAAAGTTGAGAATAAAAAGGCTGATATAAATCATTCAATAGAGATTTTAACAAAAATAAAAATGGTTTGATGGACGGTTTTATTGCATCTTTACCTACAAATAAAAATGGAATGTTAAATTAGGAGGAGAATATGGAATTAAAGTATGAAATTACAGAGGAACTAGGTATCTTATCCGAAAATGAAAAAGGATGGAGAAAAGAATTAAATTTAGTAAGCTGGAATGAAAGAGAAGCTAAGTATGATATAAGAGATTGGAATCCGACTCATGAGAGAATGTCAAAAGGGATAACTCTTACAAAGGAAGAAGCAAAAGCTCTTTATGAAATCTTAAAGGAAGAATTTGGAGAATAGTGTGAAAAAACTTTTTGGAAAATTTATTATAGGATTATCAAAATTTTTAGATAAAATTTTAGGAGCAGTAGTAAACGGTTTATCTTATATTGTAAATTTATTGAGCAGTATTTCAGTATTTTTAGTATTGATAGGAATCGGATTTCTAACTTTAGGTTCGTTTTTACTTCCTTTATTGCTTATATTTTTGCTTTCCAGTCCATTTTTTTGGCTAATTATATTCGTGTTTTTCATAGTTCCATTTTTAGGAAAGAAATTTATTTCTTTTCTAAGATATATTAATTATTCATTATGTGAATATTTGAATGATTATGGGAATTTTTTATTAGGAAACAACAAGGGTTATTCATCATTTAAAGAATATAAAAGAAAATATGAAAGAGCTCAAGAAGAACAATATGAAAGAGAAAGAGAAGAAAGACAAAGAAGAGAACAGGAAGAATGGGAAAGAAGATTTAAAGCTTTTAATGAATATTTTTCAAATCAAGGCGGATACTATGGAGGATACCAAGGATATCAGGGCTATGGCTATCAAAATGCAGGTACAACTTATGATCCATATAGCGATTTTAAAAACAAATTTGAAAATGCTTGTAGGGTTTTAGAGTTTAATACTTATGATATAGATTTTTATCAAGTTAAGTTACAATATAGGAAACTTGCTAAAAAATATCATCCGGATTTGAATAGAGATAGAGATACCACAGAAAAATTTCAAGAAATTAATTCAGCTTTTGAATTTTTAACAGAAGAAAATATAAAAAGATATAATCAGATGAAAAGATAGCAGAAGATAATCGCTATCTTTTTTAATTTTAAAAATGTGGTAAAATATATATATAATAAAATATTTGGAGGTAGTTATGAATATAGTAGATCGTTTTGTGGAATATGCAAAAATGGACACTCAATCAAATCCTAAGTCTGAAACTGTTCCTTCAACAGAGAAACAAAAAAACTTGGGAAATTTACTTGTGAAACAATTAAAGGAAATGGGAATTGAAAATGCCCATATTGATGAAAAGGGTTACGTTTATGCACATTTAAAATCAAATGTAGAAAAAAATCTTAAAAAAGTCGGTTTTATTGCACATATGGATACTGCAACAGAACTTACCGGAGCAAATGTAAATCCGCAATTTGTTGATTACAAGGGTGGAGATATAAAATTAAATGATGAATTTACTATGTCCGTAAAAGAATTTCCTTGTTTAAATGAAGTTGTAGGAGAAAGACTTATAACAACTGATGGAAATACTTTATTGGGTGCTGATGATAAGTCAGGAATTGCAATTATTATGGATGCAATTCAAAAAATTACATCAAATAATTTACCACATGGAGATATTTCAATAGGCTTTACTCCTGATGAAGAAATTGGACGTGGAGCTGACCATTTTGATGTTAAGAAATTTGGTGCAGATTTTGCTTATACAATTGACGGTGGACCTATTGGAGAACTTGAATATGAAAGTTTCAATGCTTGTAGTGCAGTTGTAGATATTAAAGGAAAAAATGTTCATCCGGGTTCAGCAAAAGATATTATGAGAAATTCACTTATGGTTGCTCATAATCTTTTATCAATGTTACCTGCAAATGAAAGACCTGAACATACTGAAGGATATGACGGTTTCTATCATTTATTGGAAATGAACGGAGATACTGAAAATACTCATATGGAATTTATCATAAGAGATTTTGATAGAGAAAAATTTGAATATAAAAAAGAATATATGAAAAAAATAGTTGAAGTTTTGAATTTCAGATATGATAATTCAATTACTTTAGAACTTAAAGATTCATATTACAATATGAGAGAAAAATTGGAAGATAGAAAAGATATAATCGACCTTGCTTATAATTCAATGGTTGAAATCGGAATTACTCCAAAAATTCAAGCAATTAGAGGAGGTACTGACGGCTCAAGACTATCTTATATGGGACTTCCTTGTCCGAATATTTTTGCAGGTGGATTTAATTTCCATGGCAGATTTGAATTTGTTCCTGTTTCATATATGGAAAAAGGATCAGAATTATTAGTTAAAATTGTAGAAAATATCGTAAAAGGAGAATAATATGAATTTAAAACCGGAAAGAGTTTTTCACTATTTTAGAGAACTTTCAGATATTCCTCGTGAATCACATAATGAAAAGGCAGTATCTGATTACATCTATAATTTTGGTAAAAAATTAGGACTTGAAACAAAGCAAGATGATATTCTTAATGTCTATATAAGAAAACCTGCTACAAAAGGTTATGAAAACAAACCGGGAATAATCCTACAAGGACATATGGATATGGTTTGTGAAAAAGCTACAAGCTCAAAACATAATTTTGCAACAGATAAAATTGAATGGGTAGTTAAAGATGATTTACTTTTTGCAAATAATACTACACTTGGAGCAGATGACGGAATTGCAGTTGCAATGGCAATGGCAATTTTAGAAGATGAAACTCTGGTTCATCCAGAACTTGAAGTGCTTATTACAGTTACTGAAGAAACAACAATGGCAGGAGCTTTAGGACTTGAAAAAGGTCTTTTAAAAGGAAAATACTTTTTTAATATCGATTCCGAAGAAGAAGGCATTTTAACTCTTGGTTCCGCTGGTGGTACTTTATTTAAAACAAATTTGGAATTAAAATTTGAAAATAAGGAAGTAGAGCTTGTTAAACTTCATTTTGACGGATATCTAGGCGGACATTCAGGAATGGAAATCGGCAAGAATAGAAGAAATATGATTAAAACAATTGCTGAATTTATAAAAGAGAGTGGACTTTCAATTTCCAGTGTAAACTGTGGAAATAAAGATAATGCAATTCCTAGAGTTGGAGAAATTGTAATTGAAAATTCATCAAAATTAGATGAATTAATTGCTAAATTTACAGAAAAATACAATGGGGAAGAACAACTTACAATAGATAAAAAAGAAGTTTTCATTGGGAAGGTTTTGACAAATGCATTAAGAGATACATTAGTTGAAATTTTAGAAGAATTGCCAACAGGGGTAAATTCAAAAGATGAAACTGGAATTATAAGTTCATCAAACCTTGCAATAGTTCAAACTACTGAAAATGAAATTATAATTCGTGACTCTATTCGTTCATCTTCATTGAGTATTTTAGCAGATATGAAGTCATCTTTTAGTAAAATCGGAGAAAAATTTGGCTTGAATTATGAATTTTCAGGTGGTTATCCTTCATGGGAAAAGAAAGAAAATTCAACACTACAAAAATATGCAAACAAAGTTTATAAAGAGTTAACTGGAAAGGAATTTGAAAATATTATAGTTCATGCAGGACTTGAATGTGGAGCAATTTATGAAAAATATCCAAATCTTGAATTGATTTCATTTGGACCTGACATTAGAGGTGCACATACTCCACAAGAAAATCTTTCAATTCCTTCAACAGAAAGAGTTTATGACTTTACACTAAAATTAATTGAAGAAATTGCAAAAAATTAATTTTAAAATTTTACTGAAAATCAGCTAAGCTATTAGCTGATTTTTTGTTGATATTTTAAGTTTTATTTAATATAATAAATATATAATAATTAAAAATTATTTTATATGAGGGTCTTTATGAGTGATATTGAATTTAAATTTGGGAGTAAGTCAATCAAAAATGGAGAAAGTACAAAGTTATGTTCAATTTTGAATGTGACACCAGATTCTTTTTCAGATGGTGGAAAATACTTTGATATTAACAGAGCTGTAAAAAGAGCAAAAGAGCTTGTTTCAAAAGGTGCATATATGCTTGATATAGGCGGAGAGTCAACAAGACCTGGAAGTAAATTAATTTCCGCAGAAGAAGAGATTGAAAGAATTGTTCCGATTATCAAGGCAATTAAGTCTGAAATGGATGTTGTAATTTCAGTTGACACTTGGAAATCTGAAGTTGCTAAGGCAGCAATAGATGCAGGAGCTGATATTATTAATGATATTACAGGATTACTCGGCGATGAAAAAATGCTTGATGTGATTGCAAATTCAAATGTCGGATATATAATGATGTTTAATCCCGTAATCATAAGGCCAGAACATGAAGGCTCTAAAATTTTTCCAAAGTTTGGCAAAAATGCTTTTATAACGGATAAAGATTTGGAATATTTCCAAAGTTTAGATATTTTAGATATGATGGAAGAGTGTTTTAATAAAACTTTGAAGATTGCTATTTCAAAAGGCATAGATAAGTCAAGAATTTGTTTGGATCCCGGCATCGGTTTTGCACTTACGAAAAGAGAAAACTTAGAATTGATTAAGGGAATAGATAGAATTCATAATATGGGATATTTATCCTTTTTAGGAGTTTCCAGAAAGAGATTTGTAGTAAATATTTTAACTGAAAATAATATTGACTCAGATATAAAAACAGAAGAGGGACTTTCTAATGTAGATTTGGCATCTGCATATTTAAGTGCGATTGCATCTTTTAAAGGTGTAAATATACTAAGAGTTCATGATTTTGATAAACATTTTTCAGCAATTTTAATTGGAGATGCAATTAGAATGGCAGATAAAAGCGAAGATATTAATTTTGGAGCATATAAAAAATAGGAGGACTTATGAGTAAAGTTTGGATTGCTTTAGGTAGTAATATGGGAGAAGGTCGGAAAAATCTTGATTTAGCAATTAAGATGATGAACGAAAGAGGAGTTTTAGTTGAAAAAGTTTCAACTTATATAGAAACTGAGCCTTATGGTTATACAGAACAGGATAACTTTGTAAATGCAGTTTGTATAGCTGAGACAAAGCTTAGTCCTAGAGAGCTTTTAGAAGTTCTTTTGAAAATAGAGCTTGATATGGGACGAGTTAGAATAATCAAATGGGGGCCAAGAATTATCGACTTAGATATTTTATTCTATGAAGATTTAATAATTGATGAAGAAGATTTAAAAGTTCCACATATTGAAATACAAAAAAGGTCTTTTGTTTTAGAGCCTATGAATGAGATAAGTCCGGATAAAATTCATCCTGTATTTAAAAAGACTGTTCATCAATTATTATTGGATTTAAACTCTTGTGATATTTAGAATTTAGGCTATTATTCTTGAAAAAATAGAGTTTTTATGTTAATATTATGTAAGATAAAAGAGAATTAAGGAGGTTTTTTATGACACCACATAATAGAGCGATAGAAGGAGAAATTGCAGAAACTGTCTTAATGCCAGGAGATCCTTTAAGAGCGAAGTTTATTGCAGAAAATTTTTTAGAAGATGTTACATTATTTAATGATGTAAGAGGAATGTTAGGTTACACAGGAACTTACAAAGGAAAAAAAGTTTCAGTTATGGGAAGCGGAATGGGTGTTCCATCAATTGGAATTTACTCTTATGAATTAATCCATTTTTATGGAGTTAAGAATTTAATCAGAATCGGTTCTTGTGGAGCTTATAGCGATAAACTTAAATTATATGATGTAGTTGTAGGAATGGCTGCTTCAACAGATTCAAATTTTGCTCATCAATATAAATTGGATGGAACATATTCAGCAAACTGTTCTTGGGAACTTTTAAGAAAAACTTATGAAGCATCAAAAGAACAAAATATTGATATCAATGTAGGTAATATTTTCTGTTCTGATATTTTCTATAATGCTTCACCTGAAGATTGGAAAAAATGGGCACAAATGGGAGTTTTAGCAGTAGATATGGAAAGTTATGCTCTTTATTGTAATGCTAATTATGCAGGAGTTAATGCAATTACAATTTTAACTGTTTCAGACTCATTCCATTTTAAAGAAATTACAACTCCTGAAGAAAGACAAAATAGTTTTACAACTATGATGAAATTAGCATTGGAGATAGCATAATGGAATTAAATAGATATATGGATCATACTGCATTAAAGGCAGATACTACTTATGAAATGATAGACAAACTTTGTGAAGAAGCAAAAAAATATGACTTTTTCTCTGTTTGTGTAAATGGTTGTCATGTAAAAAGATGTGCTGAAAACTTAAAAGGTTCAAATACTAAAGTTTGTACTGTTGTAGGATTTCCGCTAGGAGCAATGACAACTGAAAGTAAAGTTTTTGAAACTGAAAATGCAATTAAAAACGGTGCAAATGAAATTGATATGGTAATTAATATAGGTGCATTAAAATCAAATGATTTGGACTTTGTATATAATGATATAAAGGCACTTGTAGATGCTACAAGAGGAAAAGCACTTTTAAAAGTTATAATAGAAACTTGTCTTTTAACTGATGAAGAAATTGTAAAAGTTTCTGAACTTTGTGTTAAGGCAGGAGCAGAATTTGTAAAAACTTCAACAGGATTTAGCACTTCAGGTGCAAATGAACATGTTGTTGCACTTATGAAAAAAACTGTAGGAGAAAATGCTAAAGTTAAAGCTAGTGGAGGAATTAGAGATAAGGCTACTGCTTTAAAAATGATTGAATTAGGTGCTGACAGATTGGGTGTAAGTGCAAGTGTGAAAATAATTTCAGAATAATTTATGGAAGTTGGAAACAACTTCCTTTTTTTATAATTACGATTTTTTAAATACATTTGAGTATTATTATCTTTTAGAGGGTATATCTTTTATAAAATCAGAAAGGGGATGATTTTTATGAAAAAAGTTGTAATACCTTTTATTATAGTTTGTTTTATAGTGATTGGAATTGCAATAAGATTTATGGGAAATGGTAAAAAAGGAGAGAAAGTTATGGAAAAGCCAAAAGTTGATTTAAGTTCAATTAAAAATAAGGGAGAAATTTATTTAGCAGGAGGTTGTTTCTGGGGTGTTGAAGGATATTTTTCAAAAATAGAAGGCATTGCAGATACAACTGTTGGATATGCAAATGGAAACGGCTCTGAGACAAGCTATGAGAAAATTAAAAGTACAGATCATGCAGAAACTGTGCATATAGTTTATGATAAGGATAAAATTTCACTTGAGGAAATTTTACAACATTATTTTAGAATAATTGAACCTACAAGTGTTAATAAACAAGGAAATGATGCCGGTAGACAATATAGAACAGGGGTATATTTTGTTGACGAGAAGGATAAATCTGTTATAGAAAAATTTATTGATGATCAAAGACCAAATTTTGACAAACCTATAACTGTTGAAGTTGAAAAACTTAAAAATTTTGTAGTTGCCGAAGAATATCATCAAGATTATTTAAAGAAACATCCAAACGGATATTGTCATATTGACTTAGGTCTTGCTGATAAGCCTCTTGAAAGAAAAGACGGAAAATATAAAAAACCAAGCAAAGAAGAACTAAAAAATAAATTGAGCGAATTGGAATATAATGTTACTCAAAATGCTGCAACTGAAAGGCCTTTTTCAAGCAAATATGATAAATTTGATAAAAAGGGAATATATGTTGATATTGTTACAGGAGAACCACTTTTTTCTTCAAGAGATAAATATGATGCCGGCTGTGGTTGGCCAAGTTTTACAAAGCCAATAGATGATAATATAAACTTCAAAAAAGATGATAGTCACGGTCTTAAGAGAATTGAAGTAAAAAGTAAAGGAGGAGATTCTCATTTAGGTCATGTTTTTGATGATGGCCCAAAAGATAAGGGTGGAAAGAGATATTGTATTAATGGAGCTTCCTTAAGATTTATTCCTTTAGAAGACATGGAAAAAGAAGGATATGGAAAATATATTGATAAAGTTAAATAAAAATATTTTTGAGATTTAGTTGGGAAAAGGTATATAATTATGTTATTTTAATTTTATACCTTTTTTGTTTTAAAATAATATGCTTCTAAAATATTAATATTATGCAAATTGTTGAAAAAATAGACGATTTTAATCTTGTTTATCAATGATAAAATTGTAGCAAAAACTTAAAAGTTTTCCCAAAACATATTGACTTATAAATTAATAAAAGGTATAATACAAGTGACTAATTTTATAGGAGGTATTATATGAACTTATTATCTAGTTTCGTATTACTAAGTGGTTCAAATCTTGTTGATACTATTAACAAAATAAACGATTTTATCGCTGGTAATATACTTATGTATGGTTTGTTATTTGCGGGATTATTCCTTTCATTTATTTTGGGCTTCCCACAAATTACAAAATTAGGAAAGGCTTTTAAATTAGTTTTTGGAGGACTTTTCAAGAAAAAAGAAGGACCTAAAGAAGAAGGTTCAATGTCTTCATTCCAAGCATTAGCTACAGCAGTAGCTGCGCAAGTAGGAACAGGTAACGTTGCAGGGGTTGCAACTGCTATTACTGCGGGTGGACCTGGAGCAATTTTCTGGATGTGGCTATCAGCATTCTTTGGAATGGGAACAATTTTCGTAGAAGCAGTTTTAGCTCAAAAGTACAGATCTAAAATTGATGGCGAATTTGTAGGAGGACCTGCATATTACATATCAAAAGGTCTTAAGAAAACTGGAGTATTTGCTAAAATTTTAGCCGGATTTTTCGCGATTGCGATAGTATTAGCCTTAGGATTTATGGGTAATGCCGTTCAATCAAACTCAATAGCATCAGGTATTAGAGGTATTCAAGGACTTGAAAATATTAACCCGGCTATTATCGGTGTAGTTATTGCTATTTTGGCTGCTCTAATTTTCATCGGTGGTATTGACAGAATTGCAAAATTTGCTGAACTTGTAGTTCCTGTAATGGCAGTAGTTTACATTTTAGGAAGTATAGTTATATTGGTTATGTTTGCAGGTGAAATTGGACCTACTTTTGCATGGATTTTCAAGAGTGCATTTAATGGAACTGCAGTAGCCGGTGGTATCGCTGGGGCAGCAGTTAAAGTTGCTGTTCAAAAAGGGGTTGCAAGAGGTTTATTCTCTAACGAAGCCGGTATGGGTTCTACACCTCATGCTCACGCAGTTGCAAATGTAAAACACCCTGCTGAACAAGGTTTAACAGCTATTATTGGTGTATTCATTGATACAGTATTAGTATGTTCTGCAACAGCACTTGCAATATTAGTAACAGGTGCTTACAATGTTAAGGGAGCTGACGGAAAATTCTTAGCCGGAGCACAATTAACTCAACAAGCATTCAGAACTGCATTTGGTTCAGGTGGAGCTATTTTCTTAGCAGTATGTTTATCATTCTTTGCATTTACTACTATCGTTGGTTGGTATTATTTCGGAGAATCAAATATTAAATATTTATTCGGTAAAGCAGGACTTTTACCATATAGAGCTATAGTTCTTATTTGTATCGTAGCCGGTTCTCTTGGAGAAGTTGCTATTGTTTGGTCATTAGCAGATATCTTCAACAGCTTAATGGTATTACCAAACTTAATTGCAATTCTTTGGTTATCATTTGAAGCTAGAGCTATTATGAAAGATTACAATCAATGTCTATTAAATAATGATGTACATTATGATTATGAAGTAAAATAGTTAATTTGATTAAGATTTAAGGAGAGATTTTATCTCTCCTTTTTTTATTATAAAAAATTAAGTCTTAAAATTTTGTAACAGTTTTGTAATAATTTTGTAATTTTTGTTGCTTATTTTTAGCTATTTATTGATGTTGTATGAAAAATATGATAAAATTATTAACATCAGATGGTAAATTTAAAATATTTATTAGGAGGTATTTATGAAAATAAGCAAGAAAATTTTAATTTTTTCGATGTTATTATTAAGTGTACTGATTATTAAAAATTCATACAGTAATGAAAAAAAAGTTGAAGCTGCAGAGTATAAAAATAAAATTTTTTATGGAGACGATGGAAAACCTGCAAATTGGTGGTATGACGATGGAGAAGATTGGTACTTTTTTCAAAACGGAAAGAAATATAATGGCTATGGAAAAGATGCATCAGGAAAGAAATACTTTGATAATGGAAAATATGCAAATTGGTGGTCTGATGACGGGGAAGATTGGTACTTTTTTCAAAACGGTGTAAAGCATACAGGGTATGGGAAAGATGCATCAGGAAAGAAATACTTTGACAATGGAAAATATGCAAACTGGTGGTGTAATGATGGTAAAGATTGGTATTTTTTCCAAGAAGGAAAGAAATATAATGGATATGGGAAAGATGCATCAGGAAAGAAATATTTTGACAATGGAAAATATGCAAACTGGTGGTATGATGATAGCAAAGGATGGTATTTTTTCCAAAACGGTGTAAAGTATACAGGCTATGGAGAAGATGCATCAGGAAAGAAATATTTTGATGAAGGAAAATATGCAAATTGGTGGTATAATGACGGAAAAGACTGGTATTTTTTTCAAGAAGGAAAGAAACATACAGGCTATGGAAAAGATGCTTCAGGGAAAAAATATTTTGATGAAGGAAAATATGCAAATTGGTGGTGTAATGACGGCGAAGATTGGTACTTTTTCCAAGATGGAAAAAAATTTACCGGGCGAGCAAAAGATGCATCAGGTTATAAAGATTTTATAAATGGAAAATATGCAAAAACAGAAAATGGCTATATAGATGGAGTATTTTATACTAAAAATGGTGAATTAGCTAATGGATGGTATGATGACGGATATGATTGGTACTTTTTCCAAGATGGAAAAAAATATAGCGGATATGGAATAGATGGCAATGGAAAAAGATATTTTTATGAAGGAAAATATACTAATGGATGGTATGATGATGGATATGATTGGTACTTTTTCCAAGATGGAGTTAAACATACTGGTTATGGAATAGATGGTAATGGAAGAAAATACTTCTATAACGGAAAATATACTAATGGATGGTATGATGATGGATATGATTGGTACTTTTTTCAAGATGGAGAAAAATTTACCGGACGAGCAAAAGATGAGTCAGGATATAGAGATTTTGTAAATGGAAAATATAAGAGAAAAACATATCAATCCGAGTTTATAGATAAGATTTCTCCTGGAGTTTTAAAATCTATTAAGGGTAAAGGATTATTCCCTTCAATAGCAGTTGCTCAAGCTTGTTTGGAAACAGGTTATGGAACTGACAGTTTATCTCCTCCACCTATCTATAATCTTTTTGGAATAAAAGCTGCTAAAGATACTCCTCCTTCAAGATATTATGAAATAAGAACTGCGGAATATAAAAACGGTAAAAAATATTATATAATAGCTAAATTTATGAAATTTACTGGATATGATGAAACTTTTGAATATTATGCAAAGTTATTTACAAAAAACAAATGGCTTACTGAATATTATTCAGGTGTTTTAGCTGCGAAAACTCCTGAAGAAGCTGCAAGGGCATTAACAGGAACTTATGCTACTGATCCAGGATATGGACAAAAGTTACTCAATATTATTGATAAGCATGGATTAAGAGAATTAGATAAGCAAATTTTTCCGAACGGAGTAAAACCTTAGATGAAAAAAATTAAGAACGAATTTATTGGGCTTTCATCAGGCTTTATCTGGGCAGTAAATGGTATGGTACTATCTCTGCTTATGAAAAGCGAACTGATTAAAAACTATAATGGGAAAATTATATTTTTTCTACCTTTAGTTTTTGCGGGATTTAACGATTTATTTGCAGGATTATTTGTTCTTGGATACAATGGAATTTTAAGGAAATTGAAAATGATATTACCCGCTTTAAAAACAAATACCGGAAAATGGGTTTGCTTTGCGGGATTAATTGGAGGGCCTGTTGGACAATGCTCATATATTATGGGCATTTCTCTAGCAGGTCCTGCTTATGCGATTCCAATTTCCGCATTATGTCCAATGTTTGGAACAATTTTATCTTTCATATTTTTGAAAGAAAAAATAAATTTAAAAACATTTATATGTATTGTATGTTGTATTGTAGGAACATTTATTCTTTCATATACAAAACCTACAGGAAATTATCCATATTTTTATCTTGGAGTTTTATTTTCTTTACTTGCAAGTTTTAGTTGGGGAATTGAAGCCACTATTGTAAGTTTTGCAACTAAAGAGGAACTTGAGGAAGAAATTATTTTAAATATTAGGGAATTAATTTCTGGATTAAGTATATTATTTATAGTTTTACCTGTATCAGGTTTATTTGGTGGTTTTATTACAACAATACAAAGTTTGAATGTAATAAAATATCTGCTTTTTGCAGGATTTTTTGCTGGATTAAGTTACTTGCTTTATTATAAAGCAATGAAATTAAATGGAGTTCCAAAAGGAATGGCTCTAAATAGCACTTTTAGTTTATGGAGTGTTGTATTATCAGTAATATTTTTATCTACACCACTTACTGTAACTTTATTGATAGGTGTTGTTATTGTAACCATATCAGTAATAGCTTTATCATTTAGCGGTTAGAGATTATGCAAAAATAGATAAATTATTTTAATAATTTGATGATAAAGTATTTATTTAAAACTGAAAATGTAGTATAATAAATATATATGAAAAATAAAAGGAGGAAATTTGTATGCATCCAATGTTACAAAAAAGTGTAGACTCAGGTTACATGAAAGAAGAACATGGTCTATATATCGAAGAAGCTATTGCTAAAGGAGAAACTTTAATTATTTCAGGACATAGATCTGCCGGAATAAGACCATTTATGGCAGCTATAATGGCTGTTGCTAAAGGTTCACATAAGACTGCTCAAGTTAAAGATGAAGCTGGAATCGAAGCTGCAAGTGATGTAGATTATATTTTAATTCCTGCACTTACAGAAGAAAATTGTGAATCAATGGTTCAAGCTGCTTTCAATAAAAAAGGTATGGGAACTATTACTTTCAAAGAAACTGAACTTAAATATTCAATGATGAAAATTATGAAAGTTCAAGCTAAAGAAGTTGGAGATTTAAGCAAAGTTGTTCATTTAATCGAATGTAGAAAATTAGATGGTATTCCACATTTAATCAACTTTAGTAAAATGACTTATGATGAAAAAGGAAAAGTTAAGAGAGAAGATTTACTAAGCTGTGAAGATTACGAATAAGATTAAGAAGCAAGAATTTGATTCTTGCTTTTTTTGTGCATAAAATTACTTTATGAAAAAATTCTAAAATAATCTTAATTGAAAAAATTGTTTTTTATGTTATCATATTTGATAGTATTGGAGGATTTTTTGTGATTATTTTTGGATTAGACCCCGGAATTGCAATTGTTGGTTATGGAATTATAGAGGCTATCGGGAATAGAGTAAGACTTATAGATTATGGAGTAATTGAAACAAAAGCAGGAATTCCACTTCCTGATAGGCTTAAAATTATTGATGAAGAATTGAATAGATTGATAGAACTACATAATGTTGATGAACTGGCTATTGAAGAGCTTTTCTTTAACAAAAATGTAAAAACTGTAATCAATGTTGCACAGGCTAGAGGAGTTGAAATATTATCTTTTATAAAGAAAAATATCTTGGCTTATGAATATACTCCTTTACAAGTTAAACAAGCTATTACGGGATATGGTAGAGCGGATAAAAAGCAAATGCAAGAGAGTGTTAAGATGATTTTTAAACTTAAAT
Organism: Parvimonas sp. oral taxon 393 str. F0440; assembly: GCA_000223315.2. Lineage (GTDB taxonomy): Bacteria > Bacillota > Clostridia > Tissierellales > Peptoniphilaceae > Parvimonas. The sequence goes on from AFUS01000004.1 coordinate 366,422, forward strand.
CTGTTCCTAAACCTGATGATGCAGCTGATGCTTTGGCAATTGCACTTTGTCATTTTTTTAGCTTGAAATTTAAAGAACAATTTAGAATGAAATAGGTGTTTTATGTACGAATATATTAGTGGAGAACTTAAATTTATCTATAATGATTATATTGTTATAGATAATGGTGGAATAGGTTATAAGATTTTTACTTCCAACAATACATTATTTAATGTAACTGTTGGAGATTTTTATACAATTTATACAGATTACATAGTAAAAGAAGATTATGTCGCTCTGTTCGGATTTAAAACTATGGATGAACTTTCAATGTTTAAACTACTTGTAAGTGTAAATAGTATTGGTCCAAAGGTGGCATGTGGAATTTTATCATCAATGTCTGTTGATAGTTTGAAATTGACTATTGTAAATGGAGATGCAGTTGCTCTTGCCACAGCTAAAGGTGTGGGAAAGAAAACTGCACAAAAAATCATTTTGGAATTAAAGGATAAAATTTCTATTGACAGTATAAGTAGTAAAGATATTTCAGGAATGGAAGTTTCAACTTTAGATAGTGGAAAAGACTTGGAAAAAAGAGAACTTGTTTCAGACGCTTTAATTAATTTAGGATTTATTAAAAATGATATTGAGAGATTTCTTTCAAGTATAAATATTGATGAAATGGAAATAGAAGATATAATTAAACTTAGTATGAAAAAATTATAGGTGTTAGTATGTTTGAAGATTATGAAGATAGAATTATCGGTACAGGTTTTTCAAGAGAAGATATTGAAATAGAAACCAGTTTAAGACCGAAATGGATTGATGAATATATTGGTCAAGAAAAAGCAAAAGAAAGACTTAAAATTTTTATTGAGGCTGCAAAAACAAGAAATGAGCCTCTTGACCATAGTTTGCTTTATGGTCCTCCGGGACTTGGAAAAACAACTCTTGCAAATATCATTGCAAATGAAATGGGCGTTAATATCAGAGTTACTTCAGGTCCTGCCATAGAAAAGCCAAGCGACCTTGCAAGTATTTTGACGAATTTAAGTAAAGATGATGTTTTGTTTATAGATGAAATTCACAGAATAAATAGAAGTGTTGAAGAAATTTTATATCCTGCAATGGAAGACTATGCACTTGATATAATAATTGGAAAGGGTCCAAGTGCCAGAAGCCTTAGAATTGATCTTGAAAAATTTACTTTGATAGGGGCAACGACAAGAACAGGACAACTTACAGGACCACTTCGTGACAGATTTGGAATTATGTTGAGTCTTGAATTATACAGTATTGAAAACTTACAAAAGATAATTACAAGATCTGCAGGAATTTTGGGAATTGAAATTGAACCTGATGGAGCGCTAGAAATCGCAAGACGTTCCAGAGGAACACCTAGAATTGCAAACAGACTTTTAAAAAGAGTTAGAGACTTTGCTCAGGTTAAGAGAAATGGAAAAATTGATTTACAAACTAGTAAAGACGGACTTGATATTTTAGAAGTGGATTCTCTTGGACTTGACACAATAGATAGAAAAATAATAACTACAATAATAGATAATTTCTCAGGAGGTCCTGTTGGAATTGATACAATAGCTGCTTCCACAGGCGAGGAGAGAATTACAATTGAGGATGTCTATGAACCTTACTTGCTACAAATAGGATTTTTAAGTAGAACAAGCAGAGGAAGAATTGTAACTGAAAAAGCATATAAACATTTTGGAAGGATAAAAAAGTAACGATTATTTGATTGTTACTTTTTTGTGTTTAAGAAGATGTAAATAAATTTATTTTAAAAATGGTTGTTTACTTTAAAAAAATTTGAAAAATATTGAAAAACAATATATAATATAAGCTTGTAGATGTATTTTATAATTTAATAAAAGGAAGAGAGTTAATGAATAGTTTAAAAACAGATGATTTTGATTTTGAGCTTGATGAGTCTTTGATTGCTCAGTTTCCACTTAAGGATAGATCAAGTTCAAAACTTTTAGTTGTAAATAGAGAAAATTTTGATTTAGAACATAAAAATTTTAAAAATATTGTTGATTATATAAAAAAAGATGATGTTTTGGTAATTAATGATACTAAAGTTATTCCTGCAAGACTTTTTGGAGCAAGACCCGGTAAAGATGAGGCTATAGAAGTTTTGCTTTTGAAAAAGCACGAGGATAATACTTGGGAAACTTTGGTTAAGCCCGGAAAGAAAATGAAGATAGGCTCAAAAGTTGAGTTTGGAAATGGAAAATTGCTTGGAGAAGTTGTAGGTATAAGTGAAGAGGGAGAAAGATTTGTAAAATTTTCTTATGATGGAATTTTTGAAGAAATTTTGGACGAACTTGGAACAATGCCACTTCCTCCATATATTCACGAAAAATTGGAAGAAAGAGATAGATACCAAACTGTTTATGCAAAACACAATGGCTCAGCTGCAGCACCGACTGCAGGACTTCATTTTACAGATGAGCTTTTAAAAGAGCTTCAAGAAAAGGGAGTTAAAATCGCAAGAGTTACTCTTCATGTCGGACTTGGAACTTTTAGACCTGTTAAGGTTGATAATGTTTTGGAACATAAAATGCATGATGAGTATTATGAAATTTCAGAAGAAAGTGTTGAAATAATTAATACAGCAAAGGAACAAGGAAATAGAATTTTTGCAGTTGGAACAACAAGTGTAAGAACTTTGGAAACAGTTTATAAAAAATACGGAGAACTTGTAGCTTGTAAGGGGAATACGGATATTTTCATATATCCGGGTTTTGAGTTTAAGGTTGTTGATTGCCTTATTACAAATTTTCATTTGCCAAAATCAACATTAATTATGCTTGTCAGTGCTTTTGCATCAAAAGAGATAATAATGAATGCATATAATGAAGCTACGAAAAACAAATACAGATTTTTCAGTTTTGGCGACGCAATGCTTATTAAAAAGGAGAAATAATGGAATTAAAATACGAATTGATAAAAAAGTCTTCGGATTGTAATGCAAGACTTGGGAAAATATATACAAGTAGGGGTGTTATTGAAACTCCGATTTTTATGCCCGTAGGAACGAGAGCAACTGTAAAGGCTATGAATGTAGATGAGTTAAAAGAGATAGGCTCACAAATTATTTTAGGGAATACTTATCATTTATATTTAAAACCCGGGCAAGAAATTATTAGAATGGCTGGTGGACTTCATAAGTTTATGAATTGGGATAAGCCAATTTTAACGGATAGTGGTGGTTTTCAAGTTTTCAGTCTTGGAGATATTAGAAAGATAACTGAAGAGGGTGTAGAGTTCAGATCTCATATTGACGGTTCAAAGCATTTTATTTCTCCTGAAAAATCAATGGAAATTCAAAATGATTTAGGTTCTGATATTATGATGGCTTTTGACGAATGTGCACCATATCCTGCAAGTTATGATTATGTAAAAAATTCTATGGAAAGAACTTTACGTTGGTTAAAGAGATGTAAAGATTATCATAAAAATACAGATAATCAGGCACTTTTTGGAATTATTCAAGGTGGAATGTTCAAAGATTTAAGAAGAGAGTCTGCACTTGCTACAATAGATATGGATTTACCGGGATATGCTATTGGTGGGCTTAGTGTAGGAGAACCTAAAGAAATTATGGTTGAATATCTAAATTATACAACACAATTTATGCCTGAAAATAAGCCTAGATATTTAATGGGAGTAGGAACTCCGGATTATTTATTTGAAGCCGTTGAAGCAGGGATTGATATGGCTGACTGCGTTCTTCCAACAAGAATTGCAAGAAATGGAACTGCAATGACTTCAAAGGGGAAATTAGTTATAAAAAATGCTAAATATGCAAAGGACTTTGCTCCACTTGATGATGAATGTGATTGTTATGCTTGTAGAAATCACACAAGAGCTTATATAAGACATTTGATAAATGTTGATGAAATATTAGGGGCAAGACTTCTTTCAATCCATAATTTAAGATTTTTACTTAAAACAATGGAAAATATAAGACAAGCTATTAGAGAAGATAGATTTTTAGAATATAAAAAAGAATTCTATAAAAAGTATGGATATGAGGACTAGAAATGAATAAATTTTTAAAATTATTGTTAATTTTAGCGATTACACCTATAATTTTGGCAACAGCAGGTTTTGCTGTACTACCGTCATCAGTTTTTGCTTATATTAAAGACGGTAAAGAAGTTTTTATAGGCTCCTTTATGATTTATACATTTGCTTTGGTAAATGTAGTATTATCATTCTTTGGAATAACATATTTAAGAAGAGTTAGAAAGAAATTTAATGATGAAAATTACCCAACAGGAGTAACTGTTGTAGCTTTTGTAAATCTGCTTATTTCTATTATGTGTAATTACTTTACATTTTCAGTTTTAAAACTTATGTTAAGAAATTCAAAAATGGAAATTCCATTTTATGTAATTAGAATAGTTTTCACTTTAATTGCAATTTTGACTACAATATATGGAATTTATTTAAGAAGAGTAAATAAAGAAAGTGAATTTGCAATAAGAAATAAATGGACAATGAATAATGATATAGTTTTCGGATTTGCAAATAAATTTTCAGGAATTGTCTTTATTGCAGGTGGAATTTTTATCTCGATAGTATCTTGGATAATAGGCAATCAAAGTCAATTATATATAACAACACTGTTTACACTAATAATTTGTGCAATATCATCAAACTATATAAGTAGAACAATAGGTATGAAATACAAAATGATGTATAAGGAAAAAGACAAGAAAATATAGATTAAAAAAAGAAGTCCTAAGCGACTTCTTTTAATTTGTATCTTTTTATGAATATTCCTAGTAGTGTATAAAAAACTATGAACACAACTTGTGATGCAACAAATAGTAAAAATTTTTCAAAATTTATTTCTTCTAAAAACTTTACAAAATAATATTGTGGCATAAATTTAGAAACATTAATTAGGGCTTGTGGTAAGAATTTCATCGGTAAAAATACTCCTGATGAAAATGCCATTATTAATGTGAAAGCTGAATTTACACCGTTTACTACTTTTACATCTTTAGAGATTGATACAAATAATTGTCCAAGTGAAATTGCAGTAAATGAAAATATAAATACTGCTAAACTCATATATACTAAATCAATTTTAGCTATTGATTCATTCACTCTTGAAATTGAAACAACTAAATAAAAACTTGATATTAATATAGATATTATTATCTGAGCTAAAAATTGTTGTAAAGTTTGAGATTTTTGACTATAAGGGGACAAAGCCATTCTTTTTAAAAGGCTTTCTTTTTAAATTCAGCATCAATATTTATAATTATTGAAATTATACTCATAAAAACTATATAACTTAGGATTAAAAAAGTAGTTTTAAAGGCTTCTTTTCCTTTTTCTTGATTATATAATTTAGTATCTATTATCTTTACATCAATCTCTTTCTTTAATGTATTTATTACCTCTTGTTGATCAACATTTGAATTTATTGCAGACAATGTGTAATTGAGATAACTTTTTAAATCTATTTTTAAAAAGGTTATATATGAAGTTTTTGTTGGTGCTAAAATTGAAATTGCTTTTTTATTATTTAACAAATTTTGTTTAAAATCTTTATTAATTACTATATAAGCTATAATTTTATCCTCAACAATTTGTTTTCTTGCTTCACTTTCTGTAATTTTTTCTTCTTTTACATTATGTTTTTCTTTTAGATAATTTATTAAGGCTTTTGATTCTTCGCTTTTATCTTCATCATTTATCATTAAGTCCAGCTTCATAGGTTTAAATTCAACATTATTATCTTTTGAGCTGGTAAATATAATCAACATAACCATAAAAATTATGAAAGAAAATAAAACTGCTTTTATATTTTTTATAAATATTTTCATATAATTTTTAAATATCATTATACTTATGCCTCCTCAAATATATTAATGCAATTCCAAATAGAATTATAGTAAATGGAATTATAAATTTAGCCATTGTAATCAAGTAGCTATTGTCATTTGCGATATTTACACCTAATAGTGCATTTTCCATATAGAATGTTGGATTTATCTTTTTTATTATAGGGAAAGCTGAAGTTATAGCATTTGTTACACTTGAGCCCATCATTCCTGAAGTATAATTCATTAGAAGAATACATCCAAGTCCAACCATTGTTTTAGTTTCGGTTTTTGCCTTTAGAGCAACTGCAAGGAACATTCCCATAGTTATTCCAAAAATCATAATTAAAAGTATAGTGATAATTGAAGCAAAATAGTTTGTTATTAAGGTTATCCCAAATACTAGTTTCAAATAAATAATCAATATTGTAGTATTTAAACCTGAGAGTATAAGTGAAGATAATATCCCATTTATTAAATAAGTTAATTTTTTATTGGAGAAACTAACATTCTTACCGCAAAATCAGACGAATCATATAATATATTATCTATATAGATAACGCCATCAAACATAGTATATAGACTTGTCAAGATAATTATTGAAAAAAGTATGGGTTCGACACCTGTAACACCATGGTTCTTATCTTCTATAAAGTCTTTATCAATATTTTTTATAATTTCTTCCTGATTAATTTTAGTTTCATACATTTGTTTTATTTGGTCAAGGATATTTTTAACAACCATAACTTCTGAATTAGATGATATTATTTTTAAAGATAAATCATCTTCTATAAAAGCTTTATATTCTTTGTTTTTTAGGTCTGTTTGAACATCTTCTTTTACTTCTTTAAGATTAAGATATGGTATTTGTTTTAAAATGTATTCATGGGGATTGTTTTTGTTAATTCCAACATTTACTTTATCGAAATTTTTACCTATATTAGGAATTATAAGACAAAAAAACGTAGCTAAAATTATAGGGAAAAAAGTATTCCAAAATAAACCTAGTTTATCTCTTGTTAAATTTAACAAATTTACTTTTAAAGCAGATATAATTCCCATTACTCTCTAAGCTCCTTTCCAGTCATTTCTAAGAAAATATCTTCCAGTTTTGGTTTCTTTGAAAAAATTTCTTCATATACTACATTATTTTCATCAAGTAGGTAGATTAATTTTTTAATATTTCCTGTATCAGTTGAATAGTTAAAAGTTACTTGATTTTCCTTTGTTTCAATATCAATTACTTCGTCTTGTTTTTCCAAAATAGAAATAATTTCGGGCTTTATAAAACCTACAACTGTAATCTTTTCTTTTACACTTACTCCATTAATCAAAGTTTGCATATCTCCGGTTAAGATATTTTTTCCATTATCCATAATAGAAATTTTATTGCAAAGATATTCAGCTTCATCTAAATAGTGAGTAGTATAAAGAATTGATGATCCATTTTCAGCTAAATTTTTAATTCCATCTAAGATAAACTTTCTGCTTTGAGCATCTACTGCAACTGTTGGCTCGTCTAAAATTACAAGTTCAGGCTTATGTGAAATACCACAAGCGATATTTAAACGTCTTTTAAGCCCACCTGATAGCTTCTTTTCCAACATTTTTCATGACTTTGAAGTCCTGTAAATTCAATAGCTTCATTTACAAGCCTTTTTCTTTCATTTTTATTAGATATATATAGACCACAAAAATAGTCGATATTTTCTTTTACAGTTAAATTATTAAAAACAGCAAGTTCTTGAGGAACAATTCCAATTTTTTTCTTAATTTCATATTCATTAGAAATATCTTTTTTTCCAAAAACTTCAATAGTTCCACTGTCATATTTCAAAAGAGAAAGCATACACATTATTGAAGTCGTCTTTCCACAACCATTTGGACCTATAAGTCCAAGTACATCTCCTTTTTCAAGAGATAAATTAAAATGGTCTAAAACAATTTTTTCTTTAAATTTTTTTATTAAATCTTCTATTTTTATAATCATAATTATCACCTCACCAATATTATATCAACAAATTTTTTTAAAAATTAGTGTATTATGTAATTTTATCAATATGACAAATGTAATTTTTTGAAAAATATGGTAAAATAGTTATAATAGTTTTTAAATGATTATTGTTTTATTTATTTTAAATTAGATGGAGATATTATGGTATTTTTAAAGTATTTTTTATTAAACTTTTTGTTTTTATTTTCAGAAAAAATGAGTTTTGCTAATGTTGCAATTTTTAGCTTGATTTCATTAATCTTTGTGCTTATAGTTGAAATTAATGAAAATATATATTATAGTTTAGCTTTGTCAGTAATTTTCTTGATAATAATTTACTATTTTCCGGAGTTTAGATTTTTTATGTTCTCTTTCATTTATGCAATTTATAGCAAGTCAATATACAATATTCCAATATTTTTTGTGTTTTTAATTACAAAAGAAGTTGACTTTTTAACATTGTCTTTACTAATTGTTTGTCTATCTCAATATGATAGGGAGCTATATGAAAGAAAAGTTTTTTACCATAGAGAATTTTTAAATTTTTATAAGACAAATTATAAATTACAAAAGAACTTAAAAAGTATGTATCTTGAAGAAGAAAAAAAGAATTATGAGAGCATCTTAAAAGAAAGAGAAAAAATTTCAAAAGAATTGCATAATTCAATAGGACATACAATTTCAGCTTCTATTTTGGAACTTAGAGCATTGGAATTAATATGTGATGATGAAGAGATAAAAACTTCAGTTATAAGAATTAGGGAGAATTTATCAGGTGGATTAGTTGATATAAGAAAAATAATTCATAATATGTATAAATCTGCTTTTGACTTAGAAAGCTCTATTGAAAAAATTATAAATGTTCCAAATGTAAAGTCAAAATTAATATATAGAGTTAAAACAAAGATGAATGAAAATTTAAGTTTTGACATTTTAAGCATTGTAAAAGAGGCATTTTCTAATTTTATTAAACATTCAAATGGAGATAGTTTTACCGTAAGAATAATAGAAAATGAAAATTCTTATATAATTACGATTTTTGACAATGGAAAAAATATTAATATAGAAAAAATGACGGTCTTGGTATTTTATCGATGGAAGAAATAGCAAAAAAATATAATGGGCTATTCAATGTTATTACAGATGATGGATTTAAGATAAATATTGCAATAGATAAGGGAGAGAATAATGAAAATTTTAATGGTTGATGATGATTTATTAGTATTAAATGCTCTAAGTACCATATTGGGAAAAAGTGGTTATGAAATTGTACTTGCAACAACGGATTCTAAAAAAGCTATTGAAACTTATAAAGAAAATAAAATTGATGTAGTCATTTTGGATATCAGAATGAAAGATGTAAATGGGGTTGATGTTGCAATAGAAATTTTAGATTTTGACAAAGATGCTAAGATAATGCTACTAACAACTTTTAATGATAGGGATGATATAATTAGAGCCTTGAATAAGGGAGTTTTGGGAGTTATTTTAAAGGACAATGTTGCATCGCTAATTCCTGCAATAGAATCTGTAAGTCTTGGAAATAAAATTTTAGATAATGAACTGAATTTAAAAAATCTTTTTAATACTACAAAAAAAGATTTTGAACTCTTAACACAAAAAGAAATTGAGATTTTAGAACAAATTGCAAAGGGATTATCTAATAAAGAAATTTCTGAAAAATTATTTTTAAGTGAGGGAACAGTGAGAAATTATATTTCAGGAATTTTAGAAAAGTTAGAACTTAGAGATAGAACTCAACTTGCAATATATTATTATACGAAGTAAATAAACAAGCACACAAAAAGCCAACATTTTGTTGGCTTTTTGTCTTGAAACAAGGAGGTTTCAGATTTTTGTTATATAAAACATATAGTAAATTGCAAATTAATCATTATGTTTTGAATAATCTAATTCTTTTTCAGAGTGAGCAACAACAACTGAGCAAGTTATATCTCCTAGTATATTAATTGCTGTTCTAATCATATCAAAAATTCTGTCAATTCCTGCTACCAATGCGATTCCTTCAATAGGAAGGCCAACACTTTGCAGAACCATTGTAAGCATAATTACTCCTGCTCCTGGGACTCCAGCTGTTCCAACCGAGGCAAGTGTTGTAGTAAGTACAATTACAAATTGTTGTTGCATTGATAAATTTATTCCATAAACCTGTGCTATAAATAGTGCACATACACCTTGATATATTGCAGTTCCATCCATATTTATAGTTGCACCCAAAGGCAGAACGAAACTTGCAATTGGTTTTGAAACACCCATTTCTTCTTCTGCAGTTTCCATAGAAACAGGAAGTGTTCCAGCGGAAGAAGCAGTTGAAAAAGCAACAAAAAATGGAGTTGACGCTTTTCTAAAAAATGTTCTAACTTTCATCTTTGTAAAGATTTTTATAGATGATGAATACACTAAAAGTGCATGAATTATACTAGCTAAATAAACTATAAAAATTACCTTAATTAATGGAATTATAACTTTTGGACCATTATTTGCAATAACTGGAGTAATTAAACCTAATACCCCAATTGGAGCAAGTTTCATTATTCCATTAGTAATAGCAATCATCGCATTTGATATTCCGTCAAAAAATGCAAATACCGGTTTTGATTTTGTTTCTCCTAATGATAGAAGTCCACCGCCAAGTATCAATGCAAATACTATAATTTGTAACATACTTCCATCAACTATTGACTTCATAGGATTTGATGGAATTATATTGATTAGAGTATCTATAAAATTAGGTGCTTCATTTACTTTTACTTCTTTTAAAGTTGTAGGTAGAGTGAATCCTGAACCGGGTTTTAAAACATTAGTAAATGCTAAACCCAGAATGATGGCAAATGTAGTTGTTAAAAAATAAAATATAAAAGTTTTTAAACCGATTTTGCCAAGTTTTTTTATATCTTTTAATTCAGCAACTCCGACAACCAAAGATGAAAATACTAAAGGAACTATTACCAATTTAATTAAATTAAGAAATATTGTCCCTATAGGTTTTAGATAAGTATCAGCAACCTTTGGGTTTGATTGTAAACACAGACCTAAAGCTACACCAATGAAAAGTGCGATTATAATCTGTAAGGGTAACGAGATTTTCTTTCTTGTTTTCATGGTTATTCCTCCTATAAATAATTTAGCACTATAACACAATGCACTTATATTATAACATATATTAAATCAAAATAAAATATATTTATTAATAAAATTTTCGTGATAAATTGTTTTCCTGTAATTTTTAATGAAATTTTTATAAAAAACCAGCATATTTTTTAAAATATATTAAAATATATAAAATTGTATAAAAATTTTTACCATAATATTTTAATAAATATTACTTTATCTTTTTAAGTATTATAGATTTGTAAAAATATTGTATAAATATTTATTTTTATTTGAATAAATTTACAAATTTTGTTATAATACATATTAAGTGGAGGTGTATTAATTATGACAAAGAGTAAATTTGAAAATGGCAGTATTAAGATATCAAATGATATTTTCTATATGATTGCTGCAATGGCAACTAAAGAAGTTGAAGGAGTAAAATCAATTGTTGGTATTCCTGCTGAAGTTGAAAAAATTAATGCAAAAAATTCTAAGAAGGGAATTGAAATAGAATTTTTAGAAAAAGGAATTCAACTTTGTGTTAGAATTTCTGTAGAATATGGACAAAAATTTGAAGAAATAGTTAAAAAAATTCAAGAAAATATAAAATTAAAAATAGAAGTGATGACAAGTATTAAGGTTTTAGGTGTGAATATTTGTATTGAGTCTATTGAAAAGTAGAGTGTTTGTATGACTAGAAGTGAAGCACGTGAGTGGTGTATGAAGCTGATTTATCAACTTAGCATACAGAATAGTTTTAAATCTGATGAAATAGAAAGTTTTATAGAATATTTTGATTTACCTAGTAATGAGCTAAAATATATTAGGAAAAATTGCAAATCTATAATAGATCATATTGATGAAATTGATAATATAATAAAAGAAAATTTAGAAGGATGTTGGAATTACAATAGAATAGCTAAAATAGATTTGGCAATTCTTAGAGTTGCAGTTAATGAAATTTATTATTTAGACGATATTCCTGAAAGTGTTGCAATTAATGAAGCTATAGAAATTGCAAATAAGTATTCTACTGATGCTTCATATAAATTCATAAATGGAATTTTAGGGACTATAGTTAGAGCAAAAAATAAATAATTCATTTTAGGAGGTAGTTATAATGTTAATTAATACTTTATTGTTAATTGTATTTGTTGGTATTGTTTTTTCAGGATTAGCGGTTTCAACTTATTTAGTTGGAACTGAAGGGACAAAAAGATGGATAGTTTATCCGGTTTTTAGTGCTATTTGTATTGGTATATTTTGTTTTTTAAATATACAATGCATATAAACTTTCTACCATGGAGAAATGCATATTTGATTATTACATTCTATGTTCCTGTAGTTTGTACTCTAATGGCATTTATAGCTATTCCTAAAACATCTTTAAAAGCATTAAAAGAAAGTATATTTCCTGCAGTAAGTATATTTACAATTGGTGGTATTCTTTTAATGTTATTCTAAAATAGGAGAATTTTGATGACAACATTTAAGGTTAAAGAAGTTAGTAAGTACATTGCAAATGTACTTAGGAGGGATTCTTTTTTATCCAATATCAGTGTTGAAGGCGAAGTATCTAATTTTAAAAAATCGGGCGGACATAGTTATTTCAGTATAAAAGATGATGAAGCTATGCTTAAATGTGTAGTTTTTAAAACTGTACCGATTGCACAAAACTTAAATCTTACTGACGGACAAAAGGTTGTCGTAACAGGGACTGTTATGACTTATGAAAAAGGAAGCTACTATCAGATTCTTTGTAAAAATGTTGAAGAGGTTGGACGTGGAAATTTATATGAGCAATTTTTAGCTCTTAAAGAAAAACTTTCAAAAGAAGGCCTTTTTAATGTTAAATTTAAAAAGCCCATTCCTAGATTTCCAAAAAATATCGGAGTTGTTACAGCTAAAAACGGTGCTGCAATTCGTGATATTTTAAATACTTTGAGAAGAAGATACAGGATTGCAAATATATATTTTTATCCTGCAAAAGTTCAAGGAATTGGAGCAAGTGAAGAAATAGCTGAAGGTGTAAGATATTTAGATTCACTTGATTTTATTGATACAATTATAGTTGGTAGAGGTGGTGGTTCTTTTGAAGATTTGAATGCGTTTAATGATGAAAATCTCGTTAGAACCATTTTTAATTGTAAAAAACCTATTATATCAGCAGTAGGACATGAGATAGATACTATGCTTACGGATTTTGTTGCAGATAGAAGGGCAGCTACTCCTACAGCGGGAGCAGAGCTTTCATCTGTAAGTATGGATGAGTTAAAAGAATTTTTAAATCAAGCTGAGAAAAAACTTAATAAAAATATTTTAGAAGAAATTTCTGCTGAAAAAATCCAGTTAGAACATTTCAAAAAAGAATTGGAATATTACAATCCGGTTAATAGAATAACTACATTGAAAGAAAATCTTGATAATTTAAGAAAATCTTTAGATGAAAAAATTACATCAGTTTTTAAATATAATAAACAATTACTTGATTTTAAAAGACAGTCTTTGGAGATTATAAATCCTACAAGTATTTTAGATAGAGGTTATAGCATAATTTATAACGAAAAAAATGAAATTGTAAAGGATATTAAGAATGTAAATGTAGGAGATTCTTTGAAACTTAAAGTTTCTAATGGAGAGATTATTTCCGATGTTAAGGAGATTATAGATGGCAATTAAGTTGGAAAATTATGATAAGGGAATTGAAGAACTTATAAAAATAGTAAATGCTTTAGAAAAAGAACAATTAAGTCTTGAAAAAAGTATTGAATTATATAAAAAGGGAATGAAACTTCATAAAGAATTAGTTGAAATTTTAGAAAAAGAAGAAGGCAGATTATTCTTATTTGATGAAAAAGCGGAAGATGAAAATCAAAAATTTGTAGAAAAAACTTTAGAAGATGGACAGGTGAGTTTAGAGTTATAATGAAAGATTTTAACGAATTAATTCTTAATGATAAAAGCATAATTGAAGAAAGATTAGGTAAAGTTTATTCAGATGTTAATGAGTTTGAAAAAATGTGTGCTTATTCTTTTTCGGTTGGTGGAAAGAGGATAAGGGCAATTTTACTTTTAGAGTCTTTTAAGAGTTATAAAGCTATTTCCGATTTAGCTTTAGACTTTTCAGTTGCTATCGAGCTTATTCATAATTATTCATTAGTACATGATGATTTACCTGAAATGGATAATGATAAATTCAGAAGAGGAGTTTTATCTGTTTATGGTAAATATGGACAGTCAAATGCGGTTTTAGTTGGAGATGAACTTTTAAATAATGCAAATTTAATTATGTTTAAAGCCATTAAACAACTTGAAAATATTGATGAAATAAAGAATGCTATTTCTGCGAGTGAAATAATTTTAAATTCAAGTGGAATAAATGGAATGATTTATGGCCAGTTTTTAGATCTTAAAAATAATATAGAGAATTTAACTGATATTGAAAAGATAAATGCATTAAAGACAGGTGAACTTTTTAAGGCATCAATTTTAGCAGGAGCAAAACTTGGCGGAGCAAGTGATAAAGATTTGAAGCATTTAGAAATCTATGCTAAAAATTTAGGACTTGTTTTCCAACTTCAAGATGATTTATTTGACTATGATGAGGATATTAGACTAAAGAAAAAAACTTTTGCAACAGTTTTAGGAAAGAGTGAAGTTGAAAAGAAAATTCAAGAATTAAATGGAATTTCTTTTCAAGAGATTAATAAAATTTCAGGACAAAAAGAGTTTTTTGTGGATTTTATAGATTATATGGCAAAAAGGACTTATTAATGGAAAGAGTGGATATTTGTATAGTAAATCTTGGTCTTGCAAAGTCAAGAACTCATGCTAAAAGGATTATTACAGAAAAAAGAGCCTTTTATGACGGAAAAGTTATAGAAAAAGTTTCTATGATTATTGAAAATCCGAGCTTAATAACTATAAATTCAACTTTTGAAGATAGTTATGTTGGAAGAGGAGCTATAAAATTAGACTCTGCAATTAAAAACTTTAAGCTTGATTTGAATAATTTGGTTTGTATGGATATTGGAGCATCAACCGGTGGATTTACACAAATTATGTTAAATGAAAATGCGAAAAAAGTATATGCTATAGATGTAGGTACAGACCAACTTGCAAAGAGTTTACTAAATGATGATAGAGTAGTAAGTTTGGAAAATACAAATTTTAGATATTTAGATTTTGAAGTTATAGGAGAGAAACTTGATTTTATTTCTATCGACGTTTCTTTTATTTCTTTAAAATATATTTTTGAAAATTTGTATAAATTTTTAAAAGAAGACAGTATGATTGTGGCATTAATAAAACCACAATTTGAATGTGAAGGAAAAAGTTTAAATAAAAAGGGCATAGTTAAATCTGAAAAAGTTATAGAAAATATAATTGAAAAAGTTAAACTATATGCACTTGGAAATAAACTAGAAATTATTTCCGTAATTGATTCTCCGATACTTGGAGGAGATGGAAATAAGGAAAAATTAGCACTTATTAAAGGGATTTTTTAAGAGGTTTTATGAAAAAATATACAAGACAGAGAATTATTTTAGATTTAGTTGAAAATAATGAAATAAAAACACAGGAAGAGCTTTCAGAATGTTTGGAAAAAAAGGGAATTCGTTCCACACAAGCCACAGTTTCTAGAGATATAAAGGAATTAAAAATTTTAAAGGTACAAACTAAGAATGGCGAATATAAGTATAAGGTTGTTGATTCTATTTATGATTCTTTAGATGAAAGATTAAATAAAATATGTAAACTTGCAATTTTATCTATAAAGCATAATGGGGATATAGTTCTTGTAAAGACAATTCCACATACTGCCGGTATTTGCGGTTCATATATAGAAAATGCCAAGATAAAAATGGTTAGCGGAATTGTAACGGGAAATGATACTATTTTTATTGCAGTAGATGACAAAGAGTATTTAGATTCTGTTGTTGAGGATATAAGAAAACTTGTAAGGTAGGGATTTTATGTTATCTGAATTATATATAAGAAATTTAGCAATTGTTGATGAAATAAAAATTTCCTTTACTGAAGGACTTAATATTTTAACAGGAGAAACGGGAACCGGTAAATCTATTATTATCGGTGCCATTTCTTTGCTTTGTGGAGGAAGAGCAAACACTTCATCTATTGGTAAACGTAGTGATAATGCTTATGTTGAAGGAGTTTTTTTCTTTCTGATTATGATGAAAAAATTTTAAGAGATAAATTTGAATTGCTGGATTTAGATATAGAAATTGAAGATAATATGTTGATTATTTCAAGAACAATAAGCAAAAATGGAAGATCAGTTTCAAAGATAAATAATAAAACTGTAAATAATTCTATTTTATCAGATATTATGTTAAATATTTTAAATGTATGTGGGCAACACGACAGTTATACTCTATTTAACAGAACTGATTTTGTTGGAATTTTGGACAGTTTTTGTGATGATAATTTTAGAAATAAACTTAAAGAATTAGAAACACTCTATGGACAAATAAAAAAGACAAGTTACAACTTAAAAAATTAAAGAATAGAGTAAGTAATTTTGATGAAAATGTTGAAGAAATAAAAGCAGAAATTGAAGAGCTTAACAGTTTGGAATTAGAAACTTTGGATGAAGAATATATCGAAAATGAAATTGATAAGTTTAATAACAGCCAAACAATTTTAGGATGTTGTGGAAACTTAGTTGAGCTTTTTGACGGAGAAAATTCAGAAGTAAATGAATTTTCTATTTTAAATGAGATAAATAGAAATATTTTGCTATTGGAAGAAAATGATAAGAATGTAAAATTAAGTGAAGATTTTGAAAATATTTCTTTTGGATTAAAGGAAATTTTTAGTAAAATCCAAGGTTACTATTCTAATATTTATATTGATGAAGAAAGTTTGGATATTTTACAGGAAAAATTTAATCTTTTGAATGATTTAAAAAGAAAACATAAAACAGATAAAAATGGACTTATAAAATATAAAAATTTATTAGAGGAAGATTTATATTTGCTTGAACATTCAAAAGATTTACTATTTGAAGAAAATAATAAACTTAAGATTTTAAGTGAAGAATATAGAAAACTTGCAACAGAAATTTCAAATTTAAGAAAAAAAGTAGCAAAGAGAATTGAAAAATTAATTGAAAAAGAACTTTTAGATTTGGATTTAAAGAATTCAATCTTTAAAATAGATATTAAGACTAATAATAAAATTACCAATAATGGTTTTGATGAAGTTACTTTTTTAATTTCTACAAATAAGGGCGAAGAGCTTCAAGAAATTTATAAAATAGCTTCAGGTGGAGAGCTTAGCAGAGTTATGTTAGGTTTTAAAAAAGTTTTATCCGATAGAGATAAGATTGCAACTCTTGTTTTCGATGAAATTGATACGGGTATAAGTGGAGTAACTGCTCAAATTGTTGGAGAAAAACTTGCAGAAATTTCAAAAAATCATCAACTTCTTGTAATTTCTCATTTGCCACAAATTTCAGTTTTATCGGATACACATTTCATAATAAGCAAAGAAACTGTTGGAGATGTAACTTTATCAAAAGTTTTATGTGCAAATTATGATGAAAAAGTTATGGAAATTTCAAGACTTATAGGTGGAGCAAATATTAATGAAACAACTATAAGACAATCTAAGGAAATGATTGAAATTGCAAATGAAAAAAGGAAAGATTAAGATGTATAGAAAAGTAAAATCAGAAGAAATTTTTGAAGGTAAAATCTTAAATTTAAAACTTGAATACTTTGAAAAAGATGATAAAATTTTAAAAAGAGAAATTGTAGAGCATAAGGATGCTGTTGCAATTTTTCCCATAGATGAAAAGGGATATGTTTATTTGGTTAAACAGTACAGATTTCCAATTCAAGAAGACTTTTTAGAAATTCCTGCAGGACTTGTAGAAGCAGGAGAAGATTATAAAGAGACGGCTCTTAGGGAACTGCAAGAAGAAATTGGATTTAGTTCAAATAATTTGGAGAAAATTTTTGAAGGCTATACAAGTGTGGGGTTTTGCAATGAAAAAGTTGTTATCTTTAGAGCTGATAGTTTATTTTATTCAAAATTACCTGAAGATGAGGATGAAAATTTGAGTATAGTTAAAATTCATTTTGACGATTTAAAAAAGATGTATTCTAATGGAGAAATAAAAGATTTTAAAACAGCTATAGCTATTTTAAATGAAATAAATAGGGGGTAGTATGGACTTTTTAATGGAACATTTAATGGTCGGAATTGCAGTAATGTTTGTAATTATAGTTTGTAGAGTTTTTCAAGCAAATGTTGCTTTAGCTTTGGGAGATGACACACCGAAATTAAATGGATCAACCAGCTTAAATCCTGTAAATCATATTGATTTAATGGGTTTTATTTGTTTTTTGGTTTTTAAATTCGGTTGGGCAAAACCTTTAGAAGTAAATGTATCTAAGTTTAAAAATAGATTTTGGGGTAAAATAATTTATTCTTTATCCAATGCTTTTATGTGCTTTTTAATAGCACTAATTTCAGCAATAATATATATACTTATAGGTTCTAATAGTGGCTTATTATTTATACTTTTTAGAGATATATTTACAATCAGTATAGTTTTTGGAATTATAGGATTGATGCCTTTGCCACCATTTGACGGTGCAATTTTTATAAGTGCTTTTTTATCAAGAGAAGTAGAATATGAATATTTTAAACTTTCAAATTATACTACTCTTATTTTACTTGCATTGATACTTACAAGAACTTTTGGAACATTTTTATCACCTGTAGTTAGTACAGTTGGGCAATTTATAATAAGAATTGCATATATGTTGGTGATGTAATGCAATTAGTAGTAAATTTAGATGCTTATTCAGGTCCTTTAGATTTGTTACTTGATTTAATTTCAAAACAAAAAGTTGATATTTACGATATTGAAATAAGCAAAATAACTAAACATTACCTTGATGTAATAGAGAATTCTATACATAGTGAAGATACTGACATATCGGCTTTTTTGCTTATGTCGAGCACATTGGTCGAAATAAAATCCAGAAGTTTAATTCCGAAAAATACGGATGAAGATGACGATGAAATAGTTACAAAAGAGCAATTAATTGAAAGACTTATTGAATATAGAAAGTTTAAAAAAGTTGGAGAGTACTTTAAAAACTTGGAAGCAGAAGGAAGTAAAGCATATTCAAAAATGCAGTCCGATATAACTGAATATATGGTAGAAGATAAGGAAATTATTTTAAATACGGATGTTGATGTTTTGGTTAATTTAATGGAAAATATTATAAGTCAGTATCGAAACAAAAGTGATGATAATTCTTTTGATAAAATCATAGAAAAGGACTTATTTCCGATAGAAAAATATATTTCAATGATAAAGGACAAAATCTATGAAAAAAAAGAACTTTATTTTGAGGATTTAATTTTTCAAAATGGAACAAAAAGTGAGCTTATCACGATTTTTATATCTATTTTAGAGCTTGTAAAGAATAATATTATCAAGATTTTTCAAGATAAAGATAAAAATATTAAACTTAATTTAGTGGGTGATGAAGTTGAATAGTAGAGAATATAAACAAGTTATTGAACAGTTATTGTTCGTTTACGGAGATCCTTTAAAGATTGATGATATCGCAAAAGTTTTAGATATTCCTGTAAAAGATGCTACTGTTTTAGCTGATGAACTTGTGGAAGAGTTTGAATTTCAAAAAAGAGGTCTTATTATTCAAAAAATTTCCAATCATTATCAGATAAAAACGAGAAAAGAATATCATGATATTATTTCAAAACTTTTTGAAAAAGTTACGATGAAACATTTAACTAATTCAACTTTAGAAACTTTGGCTATTATTGCTTATAAGCAACCAATTACAAGACAGGAAATTGAAGAGATAAGAGGGGTTAAATGTAACAGTTCTATCGATACTTTGATTTCAAAGGACTTCATAGCTGAGGCAGGTAGGCTTGATAGAATTGGTAAACCTATTATTTATAAGACAACTTTAAATTTTTTAAATCAATTTAATTTAAAATCTTTAAAAGATTTACCTGATATTGAAAAATTTATTTCTGATGAAGAAAAAAACCAAATAGTTGAAGACGAAAATGATGTGGAAATAAAAGATGAGAATAAATAAATTTATTGCAAATTGCGGATACTGTTCAAGAAGAAATGCAGATTTACTTTTAGAACAGGGGAAAGTTTTTGTAAATGGGAAAATAGCAACCAAAGGAATTGATATTTCAGAAAATGATGAAGTTTTAATTGAAGGTAAAAAAATTAGCTTAGAAGAAGCTAAAAAATATTATCTTTTAAATAAGCCTATTGGATATTCTAGTACAGCTAAAGCTCAGTTTGAAGAAAAAATTGTTTTGGATTTAATAGATTATAAAGAGAGAATTTATCCTGTAGGAAGACTTGATAAGGACAGCTTTGGACTTTTACTTTTAACAAATGACGGGGACTTAGCTTTTAAGCTGACTCATCCAAGTCATAATGTTGAAAAAGAGTATATAGTAAAGGTTGATAAAACTTTAAAAGAAAGTGATTTAAAAAAATTATCTTCCGGGATAATGCTTGAGGGAAGATTTACAAGAGAAGCAAGATTTGAAATTTTTGACTTTAAAAATAATATTGTAAAAGTTTTTCTAAAAGAAGGAAGAAATAGACAGATAAGAAAAATGTTTAAAACTTTAGGTTATAATGTTATTTCACTGGAAAGAGTTGCCTTTGGTAAAATTAAACTTGGAAAACTAAAATTAGGAAGTTACAGAGAGCTAAATAAAGAAGAGATAGAATATTTAAGGAGTTTATAATGATAGGATTAAAAAATGCCACTTCTGAAGAATTTGAAGAACTATATGTCAAATATGGAATAGGTGGAAGCATAGACTTATCCATTCCAACTTTTTATTTCAGTTTAGTTATGGAAGAAAATATAATCGGATATGTAAAATTAACTTTTAGAGATGAAGATTATTACTTGGAAGAAATAAAATATGATGAAGGAATGGAAAGATTTAATAGATTTTTCATAAAATGTATTGCTTATAAAGTATATACCAAGAAAAAGAAGAGTTTCTATTCTAGATTATTTTTTGAAGGAATTTCAGGAGTAACTAAAATAGAAGATGATTTATACATTTATGATGTTGAAGAAATTTTAGAACAAGGAAAGTGTTGTAGTGGCTGTAATAAATAATACAAAAAATTTAATAGAATTTTTTATGCGTAATTATGTCAAAGATGTTAAAATCGCAGTTGATATGACAGTTGGAAATGGATTTGACTCTAAAAATATTTTAGAAATTTTAAAACCGGAAAAACTATATTGCTTTGATATACAACAAGAAGCTTTGGATAATTCTAAAAAATTACTTGAGCAATATTCTAATTATGAATTGATTTTAGAAAATCATAAAAATTTTGATAAATTTGTAAAAGAAAACATTGATTTTGCAATATATAATTTGGGTTATTTACCTAAAGGGGATAAGTTTATAACAACAAATGCAATTGATGTAGAAGAAAGTTTGAAAAAATTACTGGAAAAATTAAATTCTAAAGGAACTATTTTTATAACTTTTTACATAGGTCATTTATCCGGGCAAATGGAGAGTTTGGAATTATCAAAGTATTTGGAAAGTTTGAATCAAAAAGAATATACAATTCTTAAATTCACATTTGAAAATCAAAAAATAATCCACCTTATGTGGTTATGATACAAAAATTTAAAATGTTTTTATATTGACTAAAATTTAAAAATACATTATAATATATGGGTGTCTTGGAGAGCTGTCCGAGTGGTCGAAGGAGCACGATTGGAAATCGTGTAAACGTCAAAAGCGTTTCGAGGGTTCAAATCCCTCGCTCTCCGCCAGGCACTAGGCGGGGTGTTAGCAGTACCTTGTAACCTGTAATCTGCTATAGCAGGGCTGAATTCCCAAGTTAGATTTTCAAGGGGTGTAGCCGACTTTTGTAAGTGGTGTTGACAAGTGGGTCCTTACGCAATAGAGCTTTACGAATCTGGTCAGGTCTTGACGGAAGCAGCCATAAGTAAAGTACTCTATGTGCCGTAAGATTGCTTACTTAGAGCTAACTGCAAAGGCATCGTGCATTTCTTGTTAAGCGACCTTGGGTGTGCTTACATATTAAAGAGTTATCTGTAAAGATAGCTCTTTTTTTGTGAGAATCTATTTGATTTATATTTAATTTATGATAAAATATAGTCAAGAGGTATAGCTATGATAGTAACGGATAGTATTAAGGAATTAGTAGGTCTTAAGACCGAAATATCAGAAATAGAATATTCCAAGCATGGATTGAAACGGCATCTAGAAAAAAGAAAGCATTATGATGTTTTAAAATATTTAAACCATATTAAAGAGATAATAGAAAATCCGGATTATGTTGGACTTAATACAAATGGAAATAAAATGGCTTTAGAATATGTAAAATGTTATAAAAAGAATATTCTACTTGTTTTGAAGATTAATAAAACTAAGGATAAGTTTTTTATTATAAGTATGTATAGTATAAATGATTATAAATTAAATAGCAGAAAATTTAGTGGAAGGCTAAAAAAGGTTGACAAAAAGTAAAAAATTGGGTATACTATAGTTAAGTAAAGAGGTAGTTGAGGGCAGAAATGGTTCCTGCCGCACCTTCAACAAGGTATCTGAGATGTTGGATACACCGACCAACCGACTACTTAATTGAACTTTATGAGAGTTGGAGAAGTCTAACTCTTTTTTTGTAGGCAAATAATTTTAAACCATAGTTTAGTTTTTGAACTTTGTAATTTGAAAATTGTTTTATAAGTTGTAAAAACTGCATATTAAAATTAGGAGGTAAATATGAAAAATATTAAACTTTATAATGTCTTCTTTCCAATTTGGTTTTTGCTGTTGTTTCCTGTAACTTGGATTATTGCAATGCCTGTAAATTTTGTTATAGACTCAATTGTAATCCTATTATCTTTAAAATTCTTAAAGATAGATGATATTTTTAAAAAGTATAAAAAAGTAATTCTAAAAGTATTTTTATTTGGATTTTTTGCAGATTTTGTTGGTGCAATTTTCTTGTTTTTAATGGCAACTTTAGTCGGAATGGGGTATGAGGCTTCCGGATTTTTTAAATGGATTAACAATAGTATTATTGAGATTATGATGGAAAATCCTTTTGGAAATATATATGCATTTGTATTAATGACAATAGCAATTGCAATATCCGGATTATGTATCTATTACTTAAACTTAAAGGTAAGTTTTAAAAATGTAGATATGGAAGAAAAAGACAAGAAAAAATTAGCATTATATATGGCAATCTTTACAGCTCCATATTTATTCTACACTCCAACAGCAATAGTTCACAAGTTTTTGGGTTAGTGCTTAAAAATAAAATATAAACATTTCCAAACAGAGTTAGACAATCTAACTCTGTTTTTTATTGAATATAAGATAAAAATTATAAACGTTGACAAAAAGTATTTATAGCTTTATAATCTAATTGTGTTGTAATAAAAGGTTTTCTTTAATAATATTATTAATTGATTATTTGACAATATTATTTTTTTGCAAAAAAAACTCACTTTTGTGAGTTGACCTAAACGACTTAGGTTAGCCATTACTGGCGGTTTGAATAAATTTTTATTTGAACTCGTAATGTAATCCATATAGGGACTAAGACTCTTATGATAACAGTACTAAAGCCATTAAGTTTGAGAGTAATGTAATCTTCATTGATACTAAAATATAAATTACTATTTATTTTTTCTAAAAGAGTTGACTTTTTTGCGATTTGTGGTATTATATAGTTGAGATTATAATTCTTTAGAGGTCGAATTCATCTCACATAATAGAATGTAAATAAAAAAGCAAGGTTGGCAGACCTTGCTTTTTATGTTGATTATTTAAAATTCTTTAGCAATTTTAATAACGCAATCAACAACGTTAATAAAATTATAGCATCAATAGAGGTCAATAGCTTCACCTCCTTACATATAGAATGCAAAATAATTATATAATAATATAAAGTTTAAGTAAACAGTTAAAAACAGAGTTATACAATCTAACTCTGTTTTTTATTGAATATAAGATAAAAATTATAAATATTGACAAAAAGTATGTATAGATTTATAATTTAGTTGTGTTATTGTATTAAAATTGATTTAATTTTTATAATAGTATTATAATTGGAGGTTAACATTGTGAGAGGATTAAGTAGATTAATTGCTAACTCAATAGCAAATAGTATAGAAAATAGTAAATATAGAGATTATATTTGGTTTGCATTTTCTATTGCGGTATCATTAATTCTTATTTATACTATTTATTATAATTTTACTAATGGTGAAATGGATACTATGAAAATTGTAGGGGTTGTATTATGCAGTTTTATTTTAATTATAATGTTATTAGGTGCTTTTGTTTTTTTAAAAAAGATTAGAGAAAAATAGTTTAATACTGTAATTATGATTTCAAAAAATTTAGGGAGGGAGATAGAGTTCTTACCTCCTTACTTATATACTATTAAATATTTTAACAATTAATATATTTTGATTTACAAATTTGGAGGAAATAATGAATATAAATTGGTATCCGGGTCATATGAAAAAGACTATGGATAATATAAGAGCGTCATTGAAATTGGTTGATATTGTTGGAGAAATTATTGATTCAAGAATTCCAATAAGCAGTAAAAATCCTGTTATTGATGATGTTTTAAAGGATAAGCCAAGAATTATGATTTTAAACAAATCGGATATGGCTGATGAAAATGAGACTAAAAAGTGGCTCAGTTATTATAGAAAAAAAGGTTATGGAGCTGTTGTTGTAGATGCACTTCATTCAAAGGGTTTAGATAAGATTTATTCAGTTGCTAAAGAGATGTTGGCTGATAAATTTAAAAAGCTTGAAGAAAAAAATCTTTCTGCAAAGACAATTAGAATGATGATTGTAGGAATTCCAAATGTTGGAAAATCCACTTTTATTAATTCCATTTCAAAGAGAAAGAGTGCAAAAATAGGAGATAGACCCGGTGTTACAAAACAGGTGCAATGGATTAAGACAAAGAATGATTTAGAGCTTTTAGATACTCCGGGAGTTCTTTGGCCTAAGTTTGAAGATGAAAGAATCGGTTTGCACTTGGCTTTTACAGGTGCAATTAAGGATGAGATTATGGATATTGAAAATTTAGCTTTTCGTTTTATTGATGAGTTAAATAAAAGAGATGTAAATATTCTTAAAAATAGATATAATCTATCTGAAGATTCTTATGAAGATACATTGTATTTAATGGATGAAATCGGAAGAAATAGAGGAGCAATTTTAAAGAAGAATGAAATTGATTATTTTAAGGTTGCAAATTTAGTTTTAGATGATTTTAGAAAAGTAAAACTTGGAAGAATAACTTTAGAAACTGTGGAAGATATTGAAAAATTTGAGGAAGATAATGGAAATTAGAGAAGAACTTGAAAATATCTACAAAAAATATAATTTAATTATCGGTGTTGATGAAGTTGGAAGAGGCTGTCTTGCCGGTCCTGTCGTTTCTTGTGCAATTATTATGAAAAAATATAGTAAGATTGAGGGAGTAACGGACAGTAAGAAACTTTCTAAAAAGAAAAGACTGGCACTTTATGATAAAATTTTAGAAGAATGTGTAGGCTATGGAATTGGAATTGTAGATAATGTAAAAATTGATGAAATAAATATAAAACAGGCAAGTAGGCTTGCTATGAAGATTGCCATTTCAAATATAAAGGATTTAGACGGAAATAAAGTTTCCGGCGATTTTTTGATAACTGATGCAGAAAAAGTTGATGTTGATATTCCACAGATTAATTTGATTCACGGAGATGAGCTTTCTTATGTGGTTTCCTGTGCTTCAATAATCGCAAAGGAATATAGAGATAGTATGTTCATTGAGTATGAGAAAAAGTATCCGAACTATAATTTTATAAAAAATGTAGGATATGGAACAAAGGCTCATTACAAAGGGATTGATGAAAATGGAGTTACTCCTATTCATAGAGTAACTTTTTTGAAGAAATATTTTGAAAAGAAAAAAGAATATGAAAGCTAAAGATATTGGAAATTTAGGGGAAGATATGGCTGTTAAATTTCTTTTAGAAAAAGGATATGAAATTATTGAGAGAAATTATTTAAAACCTTTTGGAGAGATTGATATAATAGCAAAGGATAAAGATTTTTTAGTTTTTATTGAGGTTAAGGCTAGAAAAAATATAAATTTTGGTCTTCCCAGAGAGTTTGTAAATGGAAGTAAAATAAAAAAGATACAAGATGTTGCTCAGATTTATATGATGGAAAAAAATTTATTTGGAACAAAAATTCGTTTTGATGTTATAGAAATAATTTTTGACAATCATAAAATTACACATATAGAAAATGCTTTTTAGGAGGATTTATGTTTACTGCTTATGTAATTACCGTTTCTGATAAGGGTTCAGTCGGGGAGAGAGTTGATACTTCAGGAGAAGTAATTGTTGAGATATTAAAAGAAAATAATTATGAAGTTATTGATAAGATTATTATTCCGGATGATCAAGCGACAATAGAAAAAAAGTTAAAATATGCCTGTGATATTTTAGAAGCTGATTTAATTTTAACAACAGGTGGAACAGGCTTTAGTAAGAGAGATGTTACACCTGAAGCAACTTTGAATGTTGCAACTAAAAACGCATTTGGAATTTGTGATTCTATAAGACAATACAGTTTGACAATCACTAAGAGGGCAATGCTTTCAAGAGCTGTTTCAGTTATTAGAAACGACAGCTTAATTATAAATTTACCCGGTAGTCCAAAAGCTGTTAGAGAATCTTTGGAGTATATTATAGATTCTGTAGAGCATGGACTTCAAATACTTTTGGGAACGGCATCCGAATGTGCTAGAAAGTAGGTAAGATATGTATTCAAAGACTAAGACTTGTGTGTTAAATGGATTAAATGGTTATGATATTGATGTTGAAGCAGATTTATCAAGTGGACTTCAGGCTTTTAATATTGTAGGGCTTCCTGATTTATCTATAAGAGAATCTAAGGAAAGAGTAAAATCTGCAATTTCAAATAGTGGATATTCAATACCACCGGGGAGAGTTACAATAAATTTAGCTCCTGCAAATTTAAAAAAAGACGGCTCTCAAATTGATTTGGCAATAGCTGTGAGTATGTTACTTGCTATTGGAGTTATTGAGTATTTACCTGATGAAAAAACTGTTTTTTTAGGTGAGCTTTCTCTTGACGGAAGAGTTATAACTTTTGACGGAGCTTTACCTATGATTATCTCTTTAAAAGAACTTGGTTTTAAAAAGTTCTTTATTCCTAATGCTATTAAAAATGAAGTTAATATAGTTCAAGGAATTGAGATTTATCCAATTTCACATTTAAAAGAATTAGTTGATTGTTTAAATGGAGTTATCGAAATAAAAAAAGAAGAAATCGCAAAAGTAAATTTAGATGAAGAAATAAAGTATGATATAGATTTTTCAGACATAAAAGGTCAGGAAAATTTAAAAAGAGCAATGGAAATTTCTGCTGCAGGAGGACATAATTTGCTGATGGTTGGTCCTCCGGGGAGTGGAAAAACTATGATTGCTAAAAGATTACCGACAATTCTACCTAAATTAACTTTTGATGAATGTATTGAATGTACAAAAATTTATTCAATAGCAGGAAAACTTAAAAATAATAAATTGGTTACTCAAAGACCTTTCAGATCTCCACATCATACAAGTAGTCCTATTTCTCTTGTTGGTGGGGGTAAAATTCCAAAACCCGGGGAAGTTTCACTTGCTCATAATGGAGTTTTATTTTTAGATGAATTTCCAGAGTTTTCAAAACAGGCAATTGAAGTTTTAAGACAGCCTATGGAAGATGGAAAAGTTACGATTTCAAGGGCTAATTCGTCAATTACTTATTATTCAAACTTTGTAACTGTTTGTGCATTAAATCCTTGTCCTTGTGGGAATTATGGATCACAAACAGAAAAATGCACTTGTTCACAGTTACAAATACAAAGATATTTGAGCAAAATTTCAGGGCCAATACTTGATAGAATTGATATTCAAGTTGAAGTTGAACCTGTAAAATTCGACGATTTATCCTCAAAAGAAGTTTTAGAAACTTCTGCTGATATTAGAAAAAGAGTTGAAAAAGCTAGAAAAATTCAACTTGAAAGATATAAAAATGAAAAAATATATAACAATGCAAATCTTTCTGCAAGACAGATTAAGAAATATATTGTTTTAGATGAAAAACTTGAAAAAATTATAGAGTTTGCATTTAAAAAGTTTAAGTTTTCAGCGAGATCTTTTAATAAAATTTTGAAGTTGACAAGAACAATTGCAGACTTGGACGGAAGTGAAGAAATTAAGGAAGAACATCTGTTAGAAGCAATCAGATATAGAAGTTTGAGCAATAAATATTGGAGTTAGTTATGAGAAATGAAGATGCTTTGTTATTTTTAAGTTATTTGAATTTTGATTATAAAATTAAAGATGAATTGTTAAATCATTTTACTTTGGAACATATTCAGGAGATTTTTGATTTATCGGGAGAATATTTTAAAGAAAATAAACTTTTAACTAAGAATAATATTGAAAAATTAGTTGAAGAGAGAAAAAAATTTAATTCAGATGCTTATAGAGATTTTTTAGAGAAAAAGAAGGTTAAATATGTAAGTATTTTGAGTGAAAATTATCCTATTAATCTAAAAGATATTGAATATATTCCACAAGTTATTTACTATAAGGGAGATATTTTACCTGAAGATGAATTTGCTCTCTCAATTGTAGGCTCTAGGAAATGTACCAATTATGGAGCTTGGGCAACAGAATATTTTGCAAGGTCAATCTCAGAACTTGGAATAAGGATTGTTTCAGGAATGGCATTAGGTATTGATTCCATTTCACATAGAGCTGCTTTAAAATCAGGTGGAAGAACGATAGCCGTTTTAGGTTGTGGAGTTGATATAGCCTATCCTAAAACTAATTACAGATTGTATGATGAAATTATAGAAAATGGCGCAGTTATGAGTGAGTTTCCTATTGGAATGCCACCTTTAGCTCATAATTTTCCTGTTAGAAACAGAATTATTTCAGGACTTTCAAAAGCATTATTGGTTATCGAAGCACAAGATCGTTCAGGTACACTTATAACTTCAAGATTTGCAAATGAACAATCAAAAGAGATTTTTGCTCTTCCTGGAAATATAAATAGTTTATATAGTAGAGGAACGAATAAATTGATAAAAGATGGAGCATTGATTGCTACGGATTATCAGGATATTATAGATGGAGTTATTGATTTTTCCGAATTTATTTTGAATAAAAATAAAGAGGAAAAAGATTTGGATATTTTAGATGCAAAAGAACTTTTAATTTATAATTTAATAAATGAAGAACCGAAATCTCAAAATAAAATTTCTACTATAACAGGTTTTTCAATCATAGAAACAAATACAATTTTAACTGCATTGGAGCTAAAGGGATTTATAAAGGAGCTTAATGGAGGAATTTTTGTAGTTGATTAGTTTTAAGAGATGATGTTCATCTTTTTTTGATGAGGTAATTATGAATATAGATAGAGAATATGCTATGATTTTATTGAATGAAGCCAATAAATTAAATTGTGGTAGGTGGTTTGAACATTCTTTAAATGTTGCAAAATGTGCGGAGATTATCGCAAAAAATACTGAATATTTAGATTCTGAAAAAGCATTTGTACTGGGATTGTTACATGATATTGGTAGAAGATTCGGATTTTCACATATAAAACATGTATATGATGGAATGATTTTTTTGGATGAAAAAAATTTTTATGAAGGTGCAAGAATTTGTTTAACACATTCATTTCCTATTCAAACTATATATTGCTATAATGGAAAATTAGATTTACCCAAAGAAAAGTTGGATTTTCTTGAAAACAAATTGAAAGAAATTATTTATGATGATTATGATAGATTGATTCAACTCTGTGATGCTTTAGGAGCTGCTGAAGGATTTGTAAGATTGGAAATTAGGCTGTTTGATGTTGCAATCAGAAATGGAATAAACGAGTATACTATTGAAAAATGGAAAAAGTTTTTAGAACTAAAAAGATATTTTGATGAAAAATGTAATATTGATATATACAAACTTTTAAATATAGAATAGGTGAATTATGAATTATATAGTTTTTAACAGTCCAATTGGAGAAATAAAAGTTGTTGAAGATCAGGAGAAAATAATTGAGATAAAATTTGTAAAAGATGAAAAAGTTATTAATCCTGAAACTGAAATTTTAAAATTGGCAAAAAAAGAATTGGAAGAATATTTTTGTGGGAAAAGAAAAAACTTTACATTCCCATTTAAAGTGGATGGAAGCGAGTTTGCATTAAAGGTATATAAGGCTTTAACGGAAATTCCTTATGGAGAAACTTGTAGTTATAAAGATATTGCAAGAAAAATTGGAAATGAAAATTCGCAAAGAGCAGTAGGAGGAGCGAATAATAAAAATAAATTACCGATTGTAATTCCATGTCATAGAGTTATAGGAAGTAATGGAAAACTTGTTGGTTATGCTGAAGGATTAGAAATAAAACAAAAACTTTTGGAGTTGGAAAGAAAAAATTTAAAATAAAATATTTTAAAATCATAAATTTAGTATAAAAAAACAATAAAAATTTAAAAAAATGTAAAAAAATTCAAAAAAATCGCAAAAAAAGTGAAAAAAATTGAAAAAAGTTTAAAAAAAGTGTTGACAAATGTATTTTTATGGGGTATAATATACTCAACAAACAAGATAACGCGTTAAATAGTTTGAAGACTGGAGGTAAGACCAATGAAAGTATTAAAAACAATTTCATCAGAGTTGCTGAATCATTGGTTTTTAGAAAAAACTTACGATTCCAGCAACTTGAACAGCAGATAATATATTTTGTGAATGTAAAGATTGGAAAATAGTATAATTAACTTTATTTACTTTTATTAAAAACTAATTGAAAAAAATCACTGTATTAAGTTGTATGATAAGATAATATAAAATTAAATATAATTAAATATAAGGATATCAGATAATTTAAATATTTATAAAATTAAGTTTGAAGATATTGGAGTATTCAAATATTTATAAAATTAAATATAAGAGAATTGAAATATTTAAGTATTTATAAAGTTAAATCTAAAAGTATTAAGTTGTTTGAATATTTATAAGATTAAATATAAGAGAATTGAGATATTTGAGTAGTTACAATATAAAATCTAAAATCGTTAAAGTATTGTTATATTTATTGAATTAGATATGATAATATAAGATATAGATATTTGTATGGAATGCTTAGATGTTAAGAAATTTGCATATTTATAAAATTAGATATAATAATATAAAACTTTTAAGAATT
This sequence comes from Parvimonas sp. oral taxon 393 str. F0440, assembly GCA_000223315.2. Lineage (GTDB taxonomy): Bacteria > Bacillota > Clostridia > Tissierellales > Peptoniphilaceae > Parvimonas. The sequence continues at coordinate 397,749 of AFUS01000004.1, forward strand.
TATAAAATTAAATATAAGAGTATTAAGAAATTTGCATATTTATAAAATTAAATATAAGAGTATTGAAATCTTTGATTATTAATAAGATTAAATATAATAATGTAAGGATATTTAAGTATTTGAAAAATATATTAATTTTAAAATTGTATAGACTGATACTAAAGATTAAAGATTAGTGAAATTAGATTATACTAAAGATACAATGTGAAGTAATATAGAACACAAAAGATATTACACGCAATGTGGTTGTAAATTTATCATAAGATTGTATCTATATAGTATGGAAAGACAGAGAAGGTTATTGATATAAAAGTTTATCGGTGATTAGCTAGTTTATGCTAAAGTATTATTAAATTGATAGATTTACAAAAACTAAAATTGAGGTTCAAGTGTAAAGAAATTTGGATTTCGCTAAAACTAAAATTTAATATTTAGATATAAAAAGTGCATCATTTTATAATTGATGCACTTTTATTGCGTATCAACAAGGTTCACGGGAACCCACCCGATGCGAAGCATCGTGGAAGGGTGGAGTTCTTATTATGAAATAACAAGGTTTCCGGGTACCCACCCGATGCGAAGCATCGTGGAAGGGTGGAGTTCTTATTTTTATATTTTACCTATCATCTTTAGAGCGTTATATTTACAAATTTTTTCAGCTTCTTCTTGTGAAAAATCCATTTGTTCCAATATTTCAAAATATTTATCATAAATTTCGTTTGGTTTTAAGCATCTGCTGTCAGGATAATCTGAAGCAAAAATTAATTTATCCACACCGAACGAGCGTAATATATTATTAGTTTTTTTATTCCTAATTTATTAACCATATCAGGCAAAATTGCTGACATATTAAAATACGCATTTAGCCCAATTAATTCTTCATATTGAAAACCGCCTAAATGTGCTATTGATAGTCTTAAATTCGGATATTTACTAAGAATATTTTTTATTCTGCTTGGAGAACATACATCATCAAACAAATGGTCTCTGGGATAAGAATGAATTTCTATTAAAATATTATTTTTACTTGCGTATTCAAATATTTTTTCATAATAAAAACCATCAACAGGGTAATAAGTATTCGTTGAGTGAATTTTTATCCCTATAAATTCTTCAAGTTTTAAGACTTTTTCTATTTCTTTAATTGTGTCTTTTAAATTTTTTCTAATGTCAATATCAGCAAAACAATAAAATTTTGAATTCTTATCTTTTATCATTTTTGAAAGATTTTTATGAGATGTTTCTACTGTAAAATCCATAGATAACACATATGGGTCATTGAATGGCATGATAAAAGCGCATTCTATATTATATTTTTTCATTATTTCAATATAATCATCAATAGAACCGTTTGTAATAAATACACCGTCATATTCGATATTTGCATCTATTACATCTTGTGGAGTTAGATGAATATGAGCATCAATTTTGGGAAGCTGTTTCCAATTAATCATATTTTCTCCTTTGTAAAAAATTTATAGACAAGTATGGAATTATAAAAGTTAAAATTAATTTTCAAATGCTAACATATTTCCAATTAAAATTTTAAATCCTAATGATTTATACATATCAACATCACAATCTGCAGAACCAACTATCAAAGAACTTATTTTACTTTCTTTGTATGCAAATTTTATTAATTGTTTAGCTATTCCTTTGTGCCTATATTCTTTGATAATGAAAAAATCTTCAAGGATTCCTCCTTTTTCGTAGTTGAAAGTAGAAAATATCATACTTATTGAGCAACAAGCAACTAAATTACCATTACACATACAACCAAAAAAGTGAATATTTTCGTCTGATATTGCTCTTTTTAAATTTAGAAAATTTTCATAAGTAGGTTCTTCTTCACCTATTTCAGATTTATATTTTGTTTGTAAAATTTTTAATTCGTCAAACTTATCATTTGTTATTTTTATAAATTTCATATTATCCATACTTTATTTTCCTGAAAAAATAATTATCAGATTTATCTATTATTTGCTTTTTGTTTTAATTCTCTCAAGTGTGTTACTGTATCTCTATCCAATTCTTTGGCATAGTCAAATCTTAAATTAATTGCTATTTGAAGAGAAATTTTTCTGAAAAGTCCACAGATATTAAATAGGGCAACCCATAGAGAATCTAATTCCAATTTTGAATAACAATTTAGATACATTTCAAAAATTTCAGTATCAACATAATTAAATACTAATTTATTTTCTTTTCCTAATTCTATAAGGTATTTGTTTTCAGATAGAACATAGTGTTTTAAATGATCGTCTAGTAAAGACAAAACTTTTCTATATTCTTCCGATATATTCAAAAATTCTTTTGTGTATAGTTTGTTTCCGAATTTTAAAATATTCCAGAAAAATTCACAAGTATTTACTAAAAATTCATCTTCAGTAAGTTTATTTATTTTTCTGTCAATATATACTCCACTTTTTTTGTTTTCATCTTTATTAAGTACACAAATATATTTTTCTTCAAGTTCTTCTAAAACATCTATTGATTTTTTAGATACAATTCTAAAAATACCTTGAGTAAAGTTTTCATAAATTATTCTATATTCTATTACATTTTCATTTTCTGTGTTTTCAAACATAGTTAAAACATCACCAAAATGTTCGATGAATTCAAATGAAGCATCATCAAAAGATAAATCTTTTACTAAATATAAAACATTAAAAAAGTTTACATCACTTGACATGCTTTGTGTTTCAAGTTGTTCTATGTAAAGTTTTTCAACTCTATCATCATCCATTGCGATTTTTTTTGCTATTTCTTTAAGTTCATTAAATGTTAAAATATTTTTCAAAATAAACCCCTCCTAAATCTCTTGTACTCTAAATCCTCTACCTTTAACTTCATAAGCGTCGGAAATTATTAAAAATGCAGCCGGATCGACTTCGTTCAATATTCTCTTAATAGTTACTACTTGTCTAGTACTAACAATACAATATATAACATTTTGTTGTTTATGTGTAAAAGCCCCCTCTCCATGAAGAAGTGTAACACCTCTATGAAGATCGGATAAAATTTTGTCTGTAACTTCTCTTTGCTTTGCTGTCATTATCATGATTTGTTTTGTATCTCCAAAACCCATTTGTATTTTATCAAGCATTTTGTATGCTACATACATTGCTACAATGGTTAAAAGACCTCTCTCAAGACTGAAGATATAAGATGCAACTCCTATTATAAGTGCATTTATAGCCATTAAAGATGATCCAATATTTACATTAAGTTTTGTTTTAAAGATAGTAGCTAAAATATCAAGTCCACCTTGACAAGCACCATGCTTGAATAGAACTCCCATTCCAAGACCATTAATAAATCCACCAAAAACTGCATATAACATATTATTTTCAAGCTTGAAATTAATAGGGATTTGACGCATAGCAATTAATATAAATGAATAAATGAAAGTTGATAAAAAAGCATAAGTCATAAATTTTTTATTTAAGAAAAATGCCCCAACAATCATCATAGGTAAATTCAAGACAAATACTGAAACCCCTGTAGGAAGTCCTGTTAAGTATTCTATCATAAGTCCTATACCACCAAGTCCACCGGAAAGTAGTCCAGCAGGAACTAAAAATTTAACTACTGCAAATGAGCAAATTAAATCACCTAAAAGGATATAAAAAATAGTTCTAAAGAAGTACTTTTTATCTCCAAAAAAAGATTCTAACATAAACACCAACCTCTTCTAATGTATTTAGTTAATAATAACAATATAATTATATCATAATTTTACTTTATATGATATAATTATATTGATTATATCAGATTTTTCTTTATAAATGATCAGATTAATTTAGTATTTAATTTTAGGAGAGGGGTTTATGTATTTATTTTTACTTATTTTAATAGTAGCAATTTATATTTTATTACAATTTTCATGTTTTAAAAAGGAAAAAAAGGCAAGAAAAATTTTTAGAAATGGAGATTTTCCACTTGTTTTTGCACATAGAGGATCCAGTGATTTGTTTCCTGAGAATACTGAATTGGCTTTTATAAAATCTTTTGAAATGGGCGTTGATGCTTTTGAAACGGATATAAGACTTACAAAAGACGGAAAAATAATAACTCAACATAATGAAGATATTGATGAAACTACTGACGGAACAGGTAAGGTAATAGATTATACTTTTGATGAAATTAAAGAGTTTAATTTCGGCTATAGATTTAAAGATATTTATGGGAATTATCCTTATGCTGAAAATAGAGTAAAGGGATTATATCCGATGGAAGTTTCTTCACTTTTTGAAAAATTTGGTGATTCTGTTATTTACAGTATAGATGTTAAGGACGATGGAGAAGTAGGCTTAAAGTCTGCAGAACTTTTATACAAATGTGTAAAAAAATATAAGCTAGAAAAAAATGTAATTTTTTCAAGTTTTAATGAAGAAAATCTTAAATATTTAAGAAAAATAAGTCATGGAGAAATAATTGTATCCGGTTCTATGGAAAAGACTAAAGAAGTTGTATTTGCATCATATTTTGGATATGATAGTTTTAAAAAATTTAATACTCATGCAATGATGATTCCAAGATTTGAAAAACTTCCTTTAGATACAAAATACTTGATTTATAAATTCCATAAGCATAATATTGCAGTTTGTTATTGGACAATAAATACTGAAAAAGAGATGAGACAACTTATAAATAAAAAAGTTGATGGGATTATAACTGACAGGGTTGATTTGCTTTTAAAAATAAAAGAGGAAATGTCAAATTAGAATATTGACTTTTTCTTAATAATTTAGTATCCTATTATAAATGAATATATATGTTGAAGAGGAAGAGAAACAACGAATTTTAGAGAGATGTTATGTGGTGAAATACATCAATGTTGAAGGTGCGTCCTTGGAGTATTGTTTGCTACTTTATAGCAATTTAAGTGGATTTTTTCAATTAGAGTGGAACCGCGGAATTTTTTCGTCTCTTGTTTTTCAAGAGGCGTTTTGTTTTATATTAAATAATCTAAGTAGTAAAATACTATGAAATTTAAAAAATAGAGAGGTGTAATATGAAGATTTACAACACATTAACTAGAAAAAAAGAAGATTTTAAGCCTATTCAAGCTGGAAAGGCATTGATTTATGTTTGTGGTCCAACAGTTTATAATTATATTCACATCGGAAATTCAAGACCTATGATTGTATATGATACTTTAAGAAGATATCTTTTATACATTGGATATGATGTAAAATTTGTAAGTAATTTTACAGATATTGACGATAAAATTATAAATAGAGCAAAAGAAGAAAATGTACCTTTTACAGATATTACAAAAAATATATTGATGCATATCTTGAAGATAGTTATGGTTTAAATCTTTTTGAAAGTCATACAATTCATCCAAAGGCTACTGAATGTATCAATGAGATGATAGAATTTGTAAAAGTTTTAGAAGAAAAAGGCATTGCATATAATGTCGACGGTAATGTATATTTTGATATTACAAAAGCCAAAGATTATGGAAAATTATCTAAAAAAAATATTGATGATTTAAGAGCAGGAGCAAGGATTGATATTTCTGATGAAAAGAAAAATCCTCTTGATTTTGCACTTTGGAAAAAAAGAAAAGATGAAAGTGAACCAGCTTGGGAAAGTCCTTGGGGAATGGGTAGACCGGGTTGGCATCTTGAATGTTCCGTTATGGCAAAGAAATATTTAGGAGATACAATAGACATTCATGCAGGTGGAGAAGATTTACAATTTCCACATCATGAAAATGAAATTGCTCAATCTGAATGTTGCAATGATAAAGTTTTTGCAAACTACTGGATGCATAATGGAATGATTAATGTTGACAATGAAAAGATGAGTAAATCAAAAGGAAATTTCTTTACAGTTAAAGATATTCAAAAAGAATATAACTTGGAAGTGATTAGACTTTGGATTTTATCAACTCATTATAGAAATCCATTAAATTTCAGTCGAGAAGTTATGGAACAAACTAAAAACGGGCTTGAAAGAATGTATAATGGAAAAGAACATTTGGAAAGACTTCTAGAAATTTGTGAAGAAAGAGAAGATGGAGATATTTCTAGATTAGTTGAGCTAAAAAAAGAATTTTTAGAGTCTATGGATGATGATTTGAATACTGCAGATGCAATTTCTAAAGTTTATGAGCTTATTCGTTATACAAATACATTTGATGAAAATACTGATTTGAAAGTTGTAAAAGGAGCTGTTAAGTTGCTATCTGATTTTGCTTCAGTTTTAGGACTTCTTTATAAAGAGGAAGATGATAATTTAGATGAAAAAGTTGAAAAACTTATTGAAGAAAGAGAAGAAGCAAGAAAGAATAAAGATTTTAAAAGAGCGGATGAAATTCGTGATATTTTAAAAGAAATGAATATTGAATTAAAAGACACTAGAAATGGTGTTGTTTGGAAAAGGGTGTAATATGAGCGACTATATATTCGGAAGAAATGCTGTTTTAGAGGCATTGGAAAGCGATAGAAAAGTAGAGAAAATATATATTTTAAAAGGTGATTTAAAGGGCTCAATAAATAAAATAATCGGAAAAGCAAAGGCAAATGGTATTTTAATTTCAGAAATTGATAAAAACAAATTAGAAAATATGGCTGACGGAGTTGTTCATCAAGGAGTTTGTGCCTTAATTTCAAGTTTTGAGTATTCAACTGTTGAAGAAATATTACAAAGTGCAAAAGATAAAAATGAAGATTTGTTTTTAGTAATTCTGGATGAGATTGAAGATCCACATAATTTTGGAGCAATAATTCGTACTTGTGAAGCTGTTGGTGTTCATGGAATTATAGTTTCAAAGAGAAATCAAGCACCTGTTACATCAATTGTTCAAAAATCATCTGCCGGAGCTGTAAATCATATTAAAATAGCAAAAGTTGCAAATATTGCAGATACAATTTTAAAATTACAAAAAGAAAATGTATGGGTTTATGGCGCTTGTGGAGAGGCTGAAAAAATTTATACAGATATGGATTTTAAAGGAAATATTGCAATAGTAATTGGAAATGAAGGAAATGGAATAGGTCAACTTATAAGAAAGAGATGTGACTTTTTAACCAAACTTCCAATGAAAGGTAAAGTTTCAAGCCTTAACGCATCAAATGCTTGTGCAATTTTAGTTTATGAGGCATTAAGACAGAGAGATGAAAACTAAAAAATTAATTATAATTGACGGTTACAATATTTTAAATGCTTGGGAAAAATACAAACCATTTTTAAATTTGAGTTTTGAAAATGCAAGACATGAGCTAATATATGATATGGGAGAATATTCAAAATTAATAGGAATTGATTTGTTACTTGTCTTTGACGCATATAAGATTAACTTCAAAGGTACTTCAGAAGTTATAAAGGGAATTGAAGTTGTCTATACAAAACAGAATGAAACCGCAGACCAATATATTGAAAAAAATTGGATGAAATAGGAAGAAAAATTTTGGTTTCTGTCGGAACAGACGACACTCTTATTCAAAAACTCGTAACACAAAGAGGTGGAATTGTACTAACCGCAAAAGAATTATTGTATCGTTACGAAAATTTGAAAAACAAAAGTAATCGTTATGAAACTAAAAACAGAATTACAAACAAAAGCTATTTCAATACCCTAGATGACAAAACTTTAAATCAACTGGATGAAATAGAGAAAAAATTATTTGGAAAGTAGAAGAACTATGAATTTAAAATTTGATATTGAAAAAATTAAAAATTACAAATCAAATTCTCAAAAAGCTAGAGTGTTAACCGAAAATTGGGTTTATGAAAATATGTATTGTCCTAGATGTGGAAATTTTAATTTAAATCATTTTGAAAATAACAGACCGGTTGCTGACTTTTTTTGTCCTTCTTGTAAAAATGAATATGAATTAAAAAGTAATACTAAAAATGTAAGTCTAAAAATTAATGATGGTTCTTATGAAACTATGATAAGGAGAATAACAAGTAATAAAAATCCGGATTTTTTGTTTATGAAGTATTCTAATGTAGAATGGAAAGTTAATGATTTAATATTTGTTCCAAAGCATTTTTTTGTACCTGACATAATAGAAAAGAGAAAGCCCTTATCTCAAAGTGCAAAAAGAGCAGGGTGGATAGGTTGTAATATTTTAGTTAATAAAATTCCTACTCAAGGGAAAATATTTATTATTTCGAATGGAGAAATTTGCAATAAGACTGATATTGTTAATCATGTAAATATTAGTAATCGACTTATAACTAAAGATATAAATAGTAGAGGTTGGTTAATGGAAATATTAAATTGTATAAATCTTATTCCAACAGTTGAGTTTTGTTTGACGGATATGTATAATTTTGAAGATTATTTACACGGAAAATTTTTAAACAATAATAATATAAGAGCTAAAATTAGACAACAATTACAAATTTTAAGAGATAGAAAAGTTATAGAATTTTTGAAAAGAGGGAAATACAGAAAATTATTTTAAAAATAGGAGGGAATATGAGAAAACCTTGGAACGAATATTTTATGGATTTGGCGAAAATGGTCGCAACTAGAGGAACTTGTGATAGGGCTTATGTTGGTTGTGTTTTAGTTAATAAGGATAATAGAATTATCTCAACGGGATATAACGGTTCAATTTCAGGAAATCCTCAATGTGATGAAATAGGGCATACAATGAGAGATGGACATTGCATTGCTACAATCCATGCAGAACAAAATGCACTTTTATATTGTGCAAGAGAAGGTATAAAAGTAAAGGGCTGTACTTGTTATGTAACTCATTTTCCTTGTTTAAATTGTACTAAGGCATTAATTCAAGCTGGAATTTCAAAGATTTACTATGAAAATAGTTATAGAATGGATGAATATGCGATAGAATTGTTGGAAAGAAATAAAATAGAATATGTAAAAATTGGAGAATAAATTATAAAAATTTATCAATTGAACAAAAAATAGAGTTGGTTTCAACTCTATTTTTTAATTCTTATAATAATTGCTCAATATATTCAAATTGAATATCTTCGTCTTTTTTAGCATAAGCCATATCTCTTTCTTTTGTAACTGCAATATCATCTACAAAAAATGGTTTAACAGTTTCAGTATTAGTTTCTTCATTTACTATTTTTACCTTTACAATCTCAGATAGAGTATAACTGTCTACAATAATACCTTTACCTTCGTTTGTTATTACATAAGTTCCACAAGGTGGTATTTTTTTAACTTTTCTTCATAGACATTTTGTTCATATTTCAAACAACACATAAGTCTTCCACAAGTTCCTGAAATTTTATTTTGATTTAAAGATAAGGACTGATCTCTTGCCATTTTGATTGTTACAGGAGCAAATTCTCCTAAAAATCTTTTACAACAGCATACTTGACCACAAGAGCCAATAGCACCAATAATTTTTGCATGGTCTCTAACTCCTATTTGTCTAAGCTCTATTCTGTTTTTAAATATATATGCAAGATCTTTAACTAATTCTCTAAAATCAATTCTATTATCAGAAACAAAATAAAAAATTACTTTTTGATTGTCAAATGTATATTCGCAATCAACCAATTTCATATCTAAGCCGTGTTCATTTGCCTTTATTTTGCAAATTTCGATAGCATCTTTAGCTTTTTTCTTGTTTTCTTGGTGGATATAATTATCCATACTGTCTGCAATTCTCAAAACAGGTTTTAATGAGGAAACGAGTTTTGATTCTTCAACTTCTCTAGGCTCAATTGCTACATTTCCGTATTCTATACCACGAGAAGTTTCTACGATTACATTGTCATTTTTATTTATACTAAAGTTGCAGGGATCGAAGTAATAAATCTTTCCGGCTTCTTTAAATCTTATCCCAACTACTTTTTTCATAGTTCCTCCTAAAAATTATACATTCATATTATATCATAATTTTCTGTTGAATACTAGATATATAGACTTAATAAAGGGAAAACCGGTGGGACAAAATATTCAAAAAAATAACGGACAAAAAGTCCGTCAATTTTTTAAAATTAGGATACTTGACTTATGCTAAGTATCATATAAGGTTTTGTATTTCTATTCTCTGTTTTTTAAAACTTCACTGAAATTCATCTTTGATATTCTATAAAATTGTAATGTACTTACAAATATATATGTTGTAATAGTAATTAGAATTGATAATATTACTATTTTTGGAGAGATATAAAGCTCTAAATATCCTGAAAATTTAAGCATAGAGTAGTACATTATTTCTTTTACCATATATAATTCAAGCGGTATTAAAGCTATTAAACTTATCAATAAAGTTATCGTTACAGGTCTTATATAAATTTTTGAAATTTCTCTATTAGTATATCCGAAGATTTTTAAATAGGCTATTTGTATAGTATTTTTATCAGTTATTATTTTCATAAGGCTATACATAAAACCTGCCAAAAATACTGCAGATAAAAATATAAAAGTATTTATAAGAGGTTCCATAATTTCAGATAATTGTTTGGAAACATCGGTTATTGAATTTTCATCAATTGTAGTTGCGATGTATTTTTCATCAATATCCAATTTTTCCTTGCTGAAATATCCATTAAAGAATTCCTTTTTTTGTTCTATTTCTTCGTTTAGGAATTCTTTTTTTACAAAAGCTGAAAGAGTAGAAGATTTTTTGTAAATACCAACTATTTTATAAGTTTTTCTTTATCTAACAATTTGCTTTTTATAGTTATTTCATCTCCTACATATTTTCTAAGTTTTTTTGAAAGATATTCACTTACAATGATTTCATTTTTATTTTCCGGCAGTTTTGTATTTTGAAAATACTTTGAATTTTCACTAATTCCTAATAACAATATATCATCATCTGCTTTTCTGATAGGGTGATAAACACTTGCAGATATTGTTGTATATTTTTCAGCCGTTTTATCTTCTATTTCTATGGGTGCTTTTAAGACATATTGATACTTGCAAAACAAATTCTCCTTTAAGTTATTTCCATAGTTGTCAAATGTTGGCTTTGCAGAAAAACCGAAAATAAATAAGATTGAAGTAATAAAAATTCCAAGTATTATAGCTACATAATCACCTCTATTGGATTTAATAATTGATTTTCTAAATGAAGCTAAAAAGTTTTTGTTGATTTTTAATTCATTTTCATGTTTTGATTTTGTTTTATTTTTATAATGTTTTAAATTCTTTCTTAAAAAATCTAAAGGTGAAAAATTTAATTTTCTGTAAATATATAAGTAATTAAAAATCAAAATTATAGAAATCGGAATTATAGTAGTTATTATAAATGCTTCTAAGTTGAAACTAGGAGTAAAGTTAGGCAAGTTAAATGATTTGTAGTAAACATCTTTGAATGAATCTGTAAAATATGTGTAACCTAAAATATTACCTAAAACTGCCGCCAAAAAAGTTATTATTACTGAATTTGCAATATAATTTAAAACGAGTTCCGATTTTTTATATCCGTTTGCAAGTAGTATTCCGATTATTTCAGATTCTTCCTGTATTTTACTTACAATTGAAAGTGCGAATATAAAACTTAGTAAAATTACCATAAGACATAGCATTACAATCATCATAGGTCTATCTCCACCCATATCGTCTATCAAATAACTTATGGCATTATTGTCTTTTTTTGTAATCTGCTCCAAAACTGTTTTTGATTTATTTGCTGATTTTACTATATCTTTATTCTTTTCGTCAATTTCTTTTTCACTTAAGTTCCTATCATTAAATCTATAAGAAACTTGATATTTTAATTTGCTTTCATTAAAAATATCTTTTTCTTCTTCAGATATCAATCCTGTTCCGAAATCTGTTGCATTAAATATTAAATCGCTATGTTTTTGAAAGGATGAATTATAATCCGGAAGAGTGGCAAATCCGACTATTTTAAAAGTATGTTCCTTATTGTCTTTAAAAAATTCTTTTTGAAATGTTATAGTATCGCCGATTTTTAAATTATTTTTTTCAGCGAATAATTTGTTTATGGTGATTTCACCCTTTTTTGTCGCAAGAACACCTTCATTTATAACTGGAAGATTTATATTTTTTCTATTTGTATAAAGCCTAATTGTCTTTTCGTCTTTATTATACTTATTTTCCTTAATTTTTGCATCAACATAAGTAGCTTTTTCGACTTTTACATTTTCATCTTCAATAGATTTTATAATTTCATCTGTCGGATTAAAGGCAAATAATAATTTTCCGTCTTCTACAATTCCTTTAGACATAAGTTCATAATATATAGTTTTTATACTTCCTGATGCAACTAACATACCTGAAGTTATGGAAATCATAGAACACATAAGGATAAAAAGCAATAAATTTTTTGACCATTGAGTTTTTAAACTTCGAAAAATTCTTTTATTTAAGTTTCTCATACTACCACTCCAATTCTTGTGCATCCAATACCTTTTCGTTTTCTATTTCTTGAGATATAATACCGTCCTTAAGTCTTATAATTATATTAGACATCTTTGTTATTTCTTCGTTATGAGTTGCAAGAATAATTGTAGTTTTATATTCCTTATTTATTCTTTGAAGTAGGGATAAAATATCTTTTGAAGTTTTGTAATCAAGAGCACCTGTAGGTTCATCACAAAGCAGTATTTCAGGTTTTTTTATTAAAGCACGTCCTATTGCACATCTTTGTTGTTGTCCACCTGATAATTGTCTTGGATATTTATTTTTGTGTTCCCATAGACCTAAATCTTTTATTAATTTTTCAATATCCATAGGATCATTGTGTATAAAAGAACCCACTTGAATATTTTCCGTTACGGTTAAGTCCGGAATTAAATTGTAAAATTGAAAAATAAAGCCTAAATATTTTCTTCTAAAATTTGAAAGAGCATTTTGTTTTAAACCGGAAATTTCACATTCATTTATTATGATAGATCCGCTGTCAATTTTTTCAAGTCCACCAATAGCATTAAGCAATGTCGATTTTCCTGAACCAGATGGTCCTAATAGAGTACAAAGTGCTCCTTTTTCTAAAGAAAAATTTATATCTTTTAAAACGGAAATTTTATTTTCATTTGTTCCATAAGATTTGTTTAAATTTTTTACAACTAAAAACATAAATACCTCCATAAAAATTTATTTAACTATAAACCAATTATAGCACTTTCGATATTTATTATCAACAATAAAATTTTATAATAGAAAGTGCTTTTTAATTTGATTATGAATTAAAATTTTGCGGTATATTAGTTATATTATAGATAAAAATATAGTATAATATAGATGAATTATTTTTAATATAAAAAATTTTGTTTAATATATAAATTGGAGTACATTATGGAGTTTGTTTTAAATTCAAAATTTAAGCCTACGGGAGATCAACCTGAGGCTATTGAAAAAATTTCGGATTCAATTAAAAAAGGTAATAAAGAAATAATTTTAAAGGGTGTTACAGGTAGTGGAAAGACCTTTACAATGGCAAATATTATTGAAAAAGTGCAAAAACCAACACTTGTGATTGCGCATAATAAGACTTTGGCTTATCAGCTTGCGAGTGAATTTAAAGAATTTTTTCCTAACAATGCTGTTGAGTTTTTTGTGTCCTATTATGATTATTATCAACCGGAAGCCTATGTTCCACAATCCGATACTTATATAGAAAAAGACAGCTCAATAAATGATGAGATAGATAAACTTAGACACTCAGCTACAATGTCTCTTTTTGAAAGACGAGATGTAATCATTGTTGCTTCCGTTTCTTGTATTTACGGTTTAGGCGATCCAATAGACTATGAAAATTTAGTAGTTTCATTAAGACCTGGAATGATAAAAGATAGAGATGAAGTTATAAGAAAACTTGTAGATATTCAATATGTAAGAAATGATATTAATTTTATTCGTGGTACTTTTCGTGTAAGGGGAGACAGTTTAGAAATATTTCCTGTTTCTTCATCTGAAAATAGTATTAGAGTCGAATTTTTTGGAGATGAAATAGATAAAATTTCAGAAATTGATGCCTTAACAGGTAATGTAATAGGAACTCGTGAGCATGTTGCAATTTATCCTGCTTCTCACTTTGCTACAAGTGCGGAAAAAATAGAAAGAGCTGTTGGTACAATTTCAAAAGAATTGGAAGAAAGACTTTTAGTTTTAAATCAAGAAAATAAATTAGTTGAAGCGCAAAGACTTGAACAGAGAACAAAATATGATTTGGAAATGTTACAAGAAATTGGATTTTGTAGTGGAGTAGAAAATTATTCTGCTCATTTAAGCGGTAGAGAAAGAGGCTCAAGACCTTATACTTTGATTGATTATTTTCCTGATGACTTTTTAATTATTGTAGATGAAAGTCATGTTACTGTTCCACAAATTGGAGCAATGTATGAAGGAGATAGAAGTAGAAAACAAAATTTGGTTGATTACGGTTTTAGATTACCTTCTGCTTTGGATAACAGACCATTAAAATTTACAGAATTTGAAAGTATGGTAAATCAAATTTTATATGTATCTGCAACTCCAGGCAAGTATGAAAAGAGCCATAATTTAGAAGAAGTTGAACAAATTATAAGACCTACGGGACTCTTGGATCCTTTAATTGAAGTTAGAAAAACAGAAGGACAAATTGATGATATAATTGGGGAAGTGAATTCAGTTATTAAAAAAGGTGAACGTGTTTTAATTACAACTTTGACTAAAAAAATGGCTGAAAACTTAACGGACTATTTAAAAAATGTAGGAATAAAAACAACTTATTTGCATAGCGATATTGATACGATTGAACGTATGGAAATAATTAGAGATTTACGTGTCGGAAAGTTTGACGTTTTGGTTGGAATAAACTTGTTAAGAGAAGGACTTGACTTGCCTGAGGTAAGTATGGTTATAATTATGGATGCAGATAAGGAAGGTTTTTTGCGTTCTGAAACTTCTATGATTCAAACAATCGGACGTGCTGCAAGAAATGTAAACGGAAGAGTTATTATGTATGCAGATAGAATTACAAAGTCAATGGATGTGGCAATTAAGGAAACAAATAGAAGACGTGAAATTCAAAATAAATACAATATAGAGCATAATATTACTCCGAAGAGTGTTAAGAAAGATATTAGAGAGATTATTCAAGCTACAAAGGTTGCTGAGGATAATGTGGATTATAAAACAGAAGATGTAGAAATCACAGATTATGAAAGTTTCATTGAAGATTTGAAAAATGAGATGTTATCTGCTGCTGATTCTTTAGATTTTGAAAGAGCAGCATCAATAAGAGATGAAATAAAGAGATTAAAAGAAATGTGGGGATTAGATGTCTAAAAATACAATTAGAATTAAAGGAGCAAAAGTAAATAATTTAAAAAATATAGATTTAGAAATTCCAAGAGATAAAATGGTTGTTTTTACAGGACTTAGTGGAAGTGGAAAATCATCTTTAGCTTTTGATACAATTTATGCCGAAGGGCAAAGAAGATATGTTGAGAGCTTATCAAGTTATGCAAGACAATTTTTAGGTCAAATGGATAAACCTGATGTTGAATATATTGATGGACTAAGTCCGTCAATATCTATTGATCAAAAAACTACAAATAGAAATCCAAGATCTACAGTTGGAACAGTTACAGAAATTTATGATTATTTAAGATTGCTTTTTGCAAAAATTGGAATTCCAAAATGTCCAATATGTGGTACTGAAATTAAAAGTCAAAGTATCGACCAAATGGTTGATAGAGTTATGAAGCTTGAAGAGAGAAGTAAGATATTTGTGTTAGCTCCTGTAATTCGTGGAAAAAAGGGAGAGCATAAAAAACTTTTAGAAAATATAAAAATTCAAGGTTTTGTTCGTGTAATTATCGATGATAAAGAATTTGAACTTACAGAAGAAATTGAATTAGATAAAAATAAAAACATAATATTGATATTGTAGTTGATAGACTTGTTGTAAAAGAAGGAATTGAGTCAAGACTTACAGAGAGTTTAGAAACTGCTTTTAAATTTAGTGATAGTATTGTAAAAGTTAAAGTTGTTGATGGAGAAGAAATTTTATTTTCTGAAAAAATGTCCTGTCCTAACGGGCATATTTCATTTGATGAAATTGAACCTAGAACTTTTTCTTTTAACAGTCCTTTTGGAATGTGTCATGATTGTAATGGACTTGGAAGCCATAAAATTATAGATCCAGATTTGGTGATTCCTGATAAGAATAAATCACTCTTAGATGGAGCTATTGAATGTTACAACATGACTACCGGAGAAGATGGATACTATTACAAAATATTTCACGAAATCATAAAATATAACGGTTTTGATGAAAATACTCCTTTTAAAGATTTAAGTAAAGAAACTATAGATGAACTTTTTTATGGGACAGGATCAAGAAATATAAAATTTAGGTTTGAAAGTAAGTTCACAAATGAAAATAAAACTTTTAATAAACCATTTGAAGGAATAGTAAAGAATTTGGAAAGAAGATATGCTTCTTCTCCAATGTCTTCTATGAGAGAAAAAATTGAAACGGTGATGTCTGAAATGGAATGTGAAACTTGTAAAGGAAAAAGACTTAATGAAAAAGCTCTTTCAATTTTTATAAGAGATAAAAATATTTCTGATGTTACTGCAATGTCTGTTCAAAAATTAAATGAATGGTTTAATGATTTAGAATTAACAGAAACTGAAAGTATTATTGGCGAAAGAATTTTAAAGGAAATTAGAGAAAGACTTAAGTTTTTAAAAGATGTAGGACTTGAATATTTAACTTTGGCAAGAAGTGCAGGAACTCTTTCAGGAGGGGAAAGTCAAAGAATTAGACTTGCAACTCAAATCGGCTCCGGGCTTGTTGGAGTTGTTTATGTTTTGGATGAACCAAGTATCGGTTTACATCAAAGAGATAATGAAAAACTTTTAAATGCTTTAAGAAATTTAACAAATCTTGGAAATACTTTGATTGTAGTAGAACATGATGAGGATACTATTCGTTGTGCTGATCATATTGTAGATATTGGACCAAGAGCAGGGATTCATGGTGGAGAGGTCGTCGCACAGGGAACTCTTAAAGATATTATGAAGAGTAAAAAATCTATTACAGGAGCATATCTTTCAGGAAAAAGTAAAATAGAAGTTCCTAAACAAAGAAGAAAATACACAGATACAATTAAAGTTTTTGGAGCAAGAGAAAATAATTTAAAAAATATTGATGTTGAATTTCCTATCGGTGTTTTTACTTGTGTAACTGGTGTTTCCGGAAGTGGAAAGAGCAGTTTGGTAAATTCTATTTTAAATAAAGAATTGTCTAACAAATTAAATAGAAGTAAACAAAAAACAGGAAAGTTTGATAGGATTGAGGGCTATGAAAAGCTTGATAAAGTTATTGAAATTGACCAAAGTCCGATAGGGAGAACTCCGCGTTCAAATCCTGCAACTTATACTAAAGTTTTTGATAATATAAGAGATGTTTTTGCTATGACTACAAAGGCAAAAATGAAAGGATATAGCAAAGGTAGATTTAGTTTTAATGTTCATGGTGGTCGTTGTGAAGCTTGTAAAGGAGACGGAACAATAAAGGTTGAAATGCACTTTTTACCTGATGTATATGTACCTTGTGAAGTTTGTGGTGGTAAAAGATATAATAGAGAAACTTTGGAAGTAACATATAATGGAAAAAATATTTCAGATGTTTTGGAAATGACTGTTGAAGATGGACTTAAATTCTTTGAAAATCATCCTTCAATAAAAAGAAAATTACAAACTTTATATGATGTAGGATTGGATTATATTAAGATTGGTCAAAGCTCAACAGAGCTTTCAGGTGGAGAGGCTCAAAGAGTTAAACTTGCATCTGAACTTGCTAAACGTGGAACGGGACAAACTGTTTATATTTTAGATGAACCAACTACAGGATTACACATTGATGATATAAAAAAATTGATTGAAGTTTTAAATACCTTAGTTGAACAAGGAAATACTGTTATTGTTATAGAACATAATTTAGATATGATAAAAATTGCAGATCATATAATTGATTTAGGTGTTGAAGGTGGCGACGGTGGAGGAACCATTGTAGTAACAGGCACACCTGAGGAAGTTGCAAAATGTGAGAAATCATATACAGGACAATTTTTAAGAAAAATATTAGGAGGACAAAATGGATAGATATATTTTAATTTTAACAGATACCTTTGAAGAAATTGAAGCACTTACTCAAGTTGATTATCTTAGAAGAGCGGATATTAAGGTCGATATGATTTCAATTACAGGAAAACTTCAAGTTACAAGTAATAGAGGAATAACAGTTTTAGCAGATGATTTGATTGAAAATATAAATTTAAAAGAATATGCAGGTATTATTATTCCTGGTGGACTTCCTGCTGCTTTTGACATCAGAGAGGATAAAAGAGTTTTAGAAATAATAAAGAAATTTGACGAAGAGCATAAATTAATTTCTGCAATTTGTGCAGGACCTTCAGTTCTTGCAAAAGCAGGTGTTTTATCCGGAAGAAATGCAGTAATTTATCCTGGAATGGAAGATGAATTGCTTGATGCAAATGTAAAAGAAGATGCAATTTGTATAGATGACAATATAATTACCGCAAGAGGAGCTGGACTTGCGGGAGAACTTGCTTATACATTGATTAGAAAAATAAAAGGAAAAGTTCAAGAAAAACAAGTTCGTTTTATGTCTGTTGATTATTTGTTGAGGGATTTTATTCTAAAGGAAGAAAAGAATGGGAAATAAAAAAATAGAATTTAACTCTTTGAAAATTGAAGAGCTTGAAGATTTATTTTTGAGTTTGGGAGAAAAGAAGTTTAGGGCTGAACAATTTTTTAGATTTATGCACCAAAAGAAAAACTTTGAAATAGAAAATTGCAAACAACTGCCTAAAGTTTTAATTGAAAAACTAAAGGAAATAGGATATATAAATACTTCTTCAATTTATACAAAATATGAATCAAAGCTGGATAATACAAAAAAATATTTAATTAAATTATTTGATAATAGAATAATTGAAACTGTATTTATGGACTATGGAAGTTATTGTACTGTTTGTATTTCAAGTCAAGTAGGCTGTAGAATGGGCTGTACATTTTGTGCGTCAACAAAAGAAAATTTCAAAAGAAATTTAACTTCTGCTGAAATGTTAAATCAAATTTATTTGATAGAGAATGATTTGAATTTAACTATAAATAATGTTGTTATTATGGGAATTGGAGAACCACTTGATAATTATAATAATGTAATAGGATTTTTGAAAATTATAAATTCTGAAAAAGGTAAAAATTTGAGCCTAAGAAATATTACAATTTCAACATGTGGACTTGTTCATAATATTTACAAATTAGCTGATGAAAAATTACCCATAACACTTACAATTTCGCTACATAATCCGTTCCAAAAGGAAAGAAGAGAGATAATGCCTATTTCCGACAATTTTTCAATTGATGAAATATTAAAGGCTTGTAAATATTATTTTGATAAAACTTCAAGAAGAGTGAGTTTTGAATATACAATAATCAAAGGACAAAACGATTCAAGAGAACACGCTTTAGAACTTAAGAATATTTTGAAAGGCTTAAATTGTCATATTAATATAATACCTTTAAACTCAATAAAAGAGTTTGATGGAGAGGCTCCTAGTACAAAATATATTTACGTATTTAAGTCAATGCTAGAAAATTATGGAATAAATGCTACGATAAGAAAGAAACAAGGCGATGATATAAACGGAGCTTGTGGACAACTTAGACAGGGCGTTTTAGAAGAAGAAGAAGACTAATCAAATATTAGTTATAACTCATAGATAAAGTATATTAAAATTTAATATTCATTTTCTATGAGTTTTTTATTGTGATAATTTTTTAATAGGATAAAAATTATAAAAACGTTTGTAAAAATTTCCTTAAAACTATTGAATTGTTTAGATATTAGTGGTAAAATATATGTGTAGTTTAAATATGAAAAGATTTAGGAGGCTAATTATGATAGAAAAAAACGTTACAATAAAGAATGAGACAGGATTACATGCAAGACCTGCTGCATCTTTAGTTCAGTTTGTTAAGAAATTTGATGAAAGCATTGAAATTATTTTGGATAACAAAGTGGCTGATGCGAAAAGTATTTTTAATGTTATGAGTTTAGGGATTTCTAAAGGAACTGAAGTAACATTGAGAGTTGATGGAGAAAATGAAGAAAAAACTTTAGGGGAAGTTGTAAACTTCATAGAAAATTTAGCTGATTAATTTTAAGGATAGCTTCTCGAAAGAGGAGCTTTTTTGGTGTGTTATTATGAGAATATATAATGGTTTTTCTGTTTCGGACGGAATTGCATATGGCAAAGCTATAACTTTGTTTTATGAAAAGAATTTTATTAAAGATAATATATCTGATGATGAAAAAGAAAAGGAAATAAAAAGATTTGAAAATTTGTTTTCAACTTATTTAGATGCTGATAGAATTAAAGCAGAAGATGAAAAACTTGAAAACTTACTAAATGTTCATACTGAATTGATTGATGATCCATTTTTAAAAGATACAATAAAGAATAAAATATTAAAAGAAAATAAGTCTTTAGAAAAAGCAATAGAGGAAACTTTTGCTCATATTTGTTATGAGTTAAATAATCTTGACTCCGACTATATGAGAGATAGAATTTATGATTATATTTCAATTCAAGAAGAATTTATGAAAACTTTAAATTCTGTTGAGGATGTTAAAATTTTTGAAAATAAATTTATACTTTTTACAGAAAATTTATCTCCAAAGATTATTGATAAATATAAAGAACAATTAGTGGGAATTGTTTCAAAAAATGGGGGAAAAACTTCTCATGCTTCTTTATATTCAAAAAATTTGCAAATTCCGTATATTATCTGTGATTCTTTAGATTTGGAAGAATTAAAAGATAAAAACTTTGATTGTATTTTAGACTGTGTTGAAGAAAAATTAATTTTAAGTCCTGATGAAGAAATGATTAATTCGTATAAAAAATTATTAAAGTCTTCACAAAAAGAGTTTTTAGATAATAGTATAGTAAGGACAAAAAATAATAGATATATAAGAGTCTGCAGTAATATCTCAAGTTTTGAAGAATTTGAAGTTTCTCTAAAGAACGGAACGGATGGTTGTGGATTGTTTAGAACTGAATTTTTATATATGTCCGATGATTCGCCAACTGAAGAATATCAATTTGAAGTTTTTAAAAAACTAGCAGAGAGTACAGATAAGCCTATTATAATTAGAACTTTTGATATAGGAGCAGATAAAAAGTCAAAATTTTTCAGATTGGATGAGGAAAAAAATCCATTTTTGGGACTTCGTGGATTTAGAATTTATAAAGAATTCCATAAAGAGTTAAGAAAGCATCTAAGAGCCATTTTAAAAGCCTCAGCTTATGGAAATATAAAAATTATGATTCCAATGATAACAACATTAGATGAGGTATTATGGATTAAAAATGAAATTTTGAAAATTAAAGATGAATTGAGAGAGGAAAGAATAGATTTTGATGAAAATATTGAATTTGGAATAATGATAGAAACTCCCGCTTCAGTTTTTCTTTTTGATATTTTAGTTAAAGAGGTTGATTTTGTAAGTATAGGGACAAATGATTTAGTTCAATATATGTTGGCTTGTGATAGAGAAAATTCTAAGATGCAACAACTTTATGACTGCTATAGTCCGTCAGTTATTCGTTCTATTCATCGTGTAGTGGATATTGCACATAGAAATGGAAAAGTAGTTTCAATGTGTGGTAATTTCGCTAGTGAATTAGACGCAGTTGAATTATTAATTTTACTTGGAATTGATGAATTTAGTGTTACTAATGATGTATTACAAAGAATAAAGAAAAGAATAAAATTATTTGACCATAATAATTATTTAGACTTTTTTGATAATATAAATAAATTTAAAACCGGTAGATCAGTAATAAATTACTTTGATAACAAATAGAAAAAATTAAAATATTACTTTTTTGTAATATTATTGTAATTATTTTGTAACTTTTTATGCTTTTTTTACTACATTTTGTAAATTTTATGTTATAATAGTCCTGATAGTTATATAGAATAATAATTGAGGTGATAATTTGTTAGAATTTATAGAAGTAAATAAAGTTTATAAAAACGATGTTTGTGCTTTGAAGGATCTTAGTTTCAAGGTTGAAGACGGAGAGTTCGTCTTTTTAATAGGAGCCAGTGGCGCCGGTAAAACAAGTATTATAAAAATGCTTTTAAGAGAAATAAAACCTACAACAGGTGAAATAATCGTTGATAATGTAAATATAGTCAAGTTAAGAAATAGAAAAATTCCTCAACTTAGAAAAACAATGGGCATTGTATTTCAAGATTTTAGATTATTAGAAGGAAAAACAGTTTTTGATAATATAAAATATCCATTACAAATTTTAGGAGTTTCTAAAAAAGAGATAAATAAAAGAGTTAAAGAAATTTTGGAATTAGTAGGATTGTCTGATAGGGCAGATTCTTTTCCAAACCAATTATCCGGTGGAGAACAACAAAGAGTTTGTATTGCAAGGGCTCTAATAAATAGACCGAAATATTTAATTGCAGATGAACCTACAGGAAATTTAGATCCGAATACTTCAGAGGAAATTATGAAGCTACTTTTAGATGTAAATGCTAAAGGTACTACAGTTATAGTTTCTACTCATGATAAAGATATAGTTAATAAACTTAAGAAGAGAGTTATTAGTATGGATCATGGTGCAATGATTAATGATGAAGAACGTGGAGGTTATTTCGATGAGTTCAATTAGAAGATTTTTTTCTGCAATAGGAGAAGGCTTAGTTGGTCTTTGGAGAAACAAATCTATGGGTGTTGCTTCAATTGTTTCTATTTGCTCAATGCTTTTAATTCTTGGAGGAATTACTTTTGGGGTTTTTGTAGCAAATAATGTAGTAGAAGATATGAAGACAAAGGTTGACCAAATTGATGTTATTTTGGAACCGGAAGTTACATCAGAAAGAGTTTTAAAAATTAAAGAAGAGTTAAAAAGAATTGAAAATGTAAAAGAAGTAAATTATGTTTCAAAGGAAAAAGCTTTAGAAAAAATGAAAGAACAGTGGAAGGAGAATTCATTTTTATTAGACGGAATGGAATCAGCACTTCCTGAAAGTTATGAATTAAAAGTTGAAAATATTGAAAATTCAAATACAGTTGCTTCTAATATATATAATATTAAAGGTGTTGAAAAAGTTGTATATTATAAAGATATAGTTGATAAAATAACAAAGATGTCAGAAATGGTTAAATATGTAGGAATTACATTAGTTGGTGTTTTGTTATTGGTAAGTTTCTTTATAATGTCAATAACTATTAAACTGACAGTTATTGCAAGAAGAAAAGAAATAAGTATAAAGAAATATATAGGGGCGACAAATATGAGTATCACGGGACCTTTCATTGTAGAGGGTATGGTTCTCGGGTTGCTTGGTGCAGGGATATCTTTTGCGATGATATTCTTTGCTTATAAATATGTTTATAATAGCTTTGCTTGGGGAGTAAATAATTTATTTTCTAATTATCTTTTACCTGTTAATGTTTTCGGGTTTTATGTTGCAGTAGCATATTTTGGAATAGGTATTGGAATTGGAATTTTAGCATCAATATTCTCAAGTAGAAAATATATGAAGGTTTAGGTGGTTTTGTATGAAAAAAAGAAGATTTATAGCTTTAATACTTTTGTTTTCAATGTTAGGTTCAGGAATAATTTCTCATGCTGACAAAGTTGATGATTTGAAGAAAGAAAAACAAAATCAAGAACAAAATTTAGAAAGCAAGAAAAAATCTATTAAAGATATGACTACTCAAAAAGATTCAGCTTTTAAGGAAATTGTTGAAAAGCAAAAAATTATTGATCAGTTAGATAAAGATCTTACCGATTTAGAAGATTTAATTACTAAACTATCTGAAGAAATTCAAGCTTCAAAAGAAAAAATAACAATTTTAGAAGATAGAATCTACGAAAAACAAGAACTTTTTAAGAAGAGAGTTCGTGTAATGTATGGTAATAAAGATTTGAATTCTATTGAAGTATTATTCTCTGCATCAGATATAAGAGATTTTATATCAAGATATTTTATGATGCAATCAATTGCTGATTATGATAAAAAGTTAATTACAAGTTTAAAAACGATAAGCTTGCTTTAGTAAAAGAAAAAGAACAACTTGAAGCAAGAAAAGAAGAAAAAGTAGTTAAGAAAAAAGAAATGGAAGTAAAATATCAAGCTTATACTGAAGAAGTTGAAAAGAATAAACAACGTATTGCAAAATTGGAAGAAAGCATAGAGTTTACAAAATCAGAAGTTGATAAATTACAAAATAAAGTTAAGAATTTAGACGCAAATATAAGTTTTGAAGAAAAAGTAAAAGCGGATATTTTAAGAGGAATGAACGAAAAGAAGATTCAAAAAGATATTGATGACGGTAAAATAGATGCTCGTCCATCAAATGGAGAAATGATGTGGCCACTTAAAGGTTACCATAGAATTTCCAGTCCATTTGGTTGGAGAAATGCACCGATTGGTAGTGGTGGAGAAAGACATAGGGGAATTGACATTCCTGCTCCTACAGGTACTCCTGTGTATTCTGCAACTGATGGTGTTGTAATTTCATCAGGTTGGAATGGAAGTTACGGTAATGCTGTTATGATAAAATATACAAATAATATTGTTATTGTATATGGACATAATTCTAGTTTAGTTGTTTCAGCAGGACAAAGAGTAAGTAAGGGACAAGTTATTTCTTTAGTAGGTTCTACAGGAAATTCAACAGGACCACATTTACATTTTGAAGTAAGATATAATGGATATCCAGTTGATCCTCTAAAATATTTGAATCACTAGGAGCAATAATTTATGATAAAAAACAAAAAATTACGATTTTTTTAGTCTTGATGATATTTTTAAGTTCATTTATATCATTCAAGGCTGGACAGAATTCTTCAGTTGTAACAATACAGAATACAAAGAGTGGAGAAACTGCTGATTATGGTAGTTTTAAATCATTTGTAGATGCAATAAAAGATAAATATTATTTCGATATTGATTATGAAAAAATGAATACTGAAATAAAAAAAGCAATATTTTCTTCTTTAGGAGATCCTTATACTCAATATATGACTGAAAAGGATATGAAGGAACTTCAAAAGACTAGTACTGGAAAATTCATTGGGATAGGTGTTCAGGTTAGTGTTAATGATAAAGGAGAAGTAGTTGTAGTAGCTCCTATAAAAGGAGGTCCAAGTCAAAAGGCGGGTATTCAGTCTGAGGATGTTATAGTAAAAATTAATGACGAAGAGTTAAATAAAAATGATTTAGAATCAGCTGTTAAACTTATGAGAGGAAATGAGCAAATAGGTTCAGAGGTTAAGGTTACAATTAAAAGAGTTGTAGATTCTGAAGAAAAGATTATTGATTTTACTATAAAAAGAGAAGAAATAACTACTGAATCTGTAATTTCAAAACTTTTAGATAATGGAATATTATATGTTCAAATTACTAATTTTGCTGAAAAAACGGGAGCGGATTTTGAAAAAGCTATAGATGAAGGTCTAAGTAAAGGAGCAAAATCTTTAATAATTGATCTTAGAAATAATCCGGGAGGATTGTTAACAGCGGTTAAACAAGTTGCAGACAAACTTTTACCTGATTCTACAATTATGAAAATTGTAGATAGCAAAGGAAAAGAAACTGTTGAAAAGGCAAGTGGAAAAGGAATTGATATTCCTATAGTAGTTTTGATTAATAGAGGCTCAGCTTCTGCATCTGAAGTATTAAGTGTTGCACTTCATGATAATAAGAAAGCTACATTAGTTGGAGAAAAGTCTTTCGGGAAAGGAATTATTCAATCAATCTTTCCTATAAGTAATGGTGGAAAGACTGAAGGAATAAAAATGACTGTTGCTGAATATTTTGGACCTAATGGAACAAAAATTCATAAAGTCGGATTGGAACCTGATTATAAGGTTGAACAAAGTAATAATTCTAAAATTGGAATAGAACATTTAGATACAGATTCACAATTGAAAAAGGCAATAGAATTGTTGAAGTAATATTTTGGATTTTAAAAAAGCAACTGTAATTTTTTATAGTTGCTTTTTTGTACAAAAATAAAGTAAAATTTATAAAATAATTATATTGATGTTTTTAGTTAATTTTTTATAAATTATTAATTTTTTAGCGTTGATAGAAAAATTATTTCAAAAAATTTTAAATAAAGATATTGAAATATCAACATTAAAAAATTCAAACTTGACTTATTGAAATATTTAGAATATAATATTTTTATGGAAACTAGATGTTTTCATATAGTTTTTTTAAGGAGTGTTTTATGTCTTTTTATATGAATTCAGATAAAGGAAATGTTAGAAAAAATAATGAAGACAGTTTTCTTTTTGAACAGTTTGAAAAATTGAATATATTAATTCTAGCTGATGGTGTAGGAGGACATGAACATGGAGAAGTAGCATCAGAAAAAGCAGTTAATGTAGTTATGAAATACATAAAAGATAATTATAAACTGTATTCTAATTATTCTCATTTATTAGTAGACGCATTTTGCGAGGCTAATAAAATTATATATGAACTTAATTTAGAAAAAATTTCCGGAGAAGATGAAATTTCTAAAAGACTTATGGGGACTACGCTAGAAACACTTCTAATAGATGGGGATACTTTGTATTTTGCTCATGTTGGAGATAGTAGAATATATATAAAAGATGTAGATTTTAGAATGTTAACAAAGGATCACTCATTGGTTCAATATTTATATTCAAGTGGAGCATTGACAGAAGAGGAAGTAAAAAATTATAATGATAAAAATTCCATATTAAGAGCAATTGGAATTGAAAAATATGTAGAAGTTGATGTTGACTCAATTAGAATTAAGCCAAGAGATATTTTGCTTGTTTGTTCTGATGGACTTACAAACGAACTTAATAATGAAGAAATTTCAAAAATGTTAGATTTTAAATATAGTGCAAAAGAAATGGTAGATAATATTATATTTACTGTTAAGAATGGTTTAGCAAGAGATAATGTTACTGTAGGAATTTTTAAAAATGATGAGGAGATTTTATGTTAGGATCAATTTTAAATGGCAGATATGAAATAATTGAAAAAGTTGGAATTGGCGGAATGGCCATTGTATATAAAGCTAAAGATATTTATTTAAAAAGAATTGTTGCTGTTAAGGTTTTAAAGGAACAATATCTTGAAGATAAAGAATTTATCAAAAAATTTGTTATAGAAGCTCAATCTGTTGCTAATCTAAATAATCAAAATATTGTTAAAATTTATGATGTAGGACAACATATAGAAGATGGTAAAACACATAACTATATTGTTATGGAATATATAAAAGGAAAAACTTTAAATGAATTAATAAAGGACAAAGGTAGATTAAATTCCAATGCTGTGGTTTCTATTTCTAAACAAATAGCAAATGCTTTAGATTGTGCACATAAACATCATATAATACATAGGGATATAAAGCCACATAATATTATTATAGATGAAAATTTGAATGTTAAAGTTACTGATTTTGGAATTGCAAGAATTGCTACAAGTTCAACTATAACTTACACTTCATCAGTGCTTGGAACTGTACATTATATTTCACCTGAACAGGCAAAGGGGAAATTTATTGATGAAAAATCAGATATTTATTCTCTCGGTGTTGTTATGTATGAAATGGTGACAGGTAAAGTTCCTTTTGATACTGATAATGCTGTTGGAATAGCGATGCAACATATAAATGAACCACTGGTTGAGCCGATTAAGTTTGTGCCAAATTTAGAGCCTTGGTTGAATGCAATTATTGTTAAATGTATGGAAAAAAATCCGGAAAATAGATTTGAAAGTGCTGAAAGTTTAATCAAAGCATTAGATGATAAGCGTATTGAAAATAATCAAAAGGTTACTTTTAATGATAATTCTAATAGAGCACTATATAAGGAGTCTGTTTATAAAACAAGTAAAAATAAAGATGTTAATAAACCGATTATAAAAAATAATAATAAAAATAGAGAACAGTTAAATAAGAAAAAAGGAATTTTTGACTATACTGTAACTTATGTTGTTCTAGCTTTATTAATAATTGCTTCTGTATTCTTTATTTACAGATTAGCAGTTTCCAACAAAGCTACAAACACTGTAAAAGTACCGGCAGTTATTGGTTTGGATAAAGATGAAGCTATAAAATTATTAAAAGAAAAGAAGCTTAATGGACTAATCGTAAAGACTGTTAATGATGACTCTGTTGAAGCCGGAAAGATTGTTCAACAATCTCCTAATCCTAATGCCGAAGCAAAAGAGGGAACTAATGTTGAATTAACTGTAAGTGTAGGAAAAATAAAACGATAGTTCCAAACCTATCAAATGTTGAGTTTGAAAAAGTTGAAGAACTGTTGAAGAAGAGTGATTTGACATTGGGTAAAGTTGAAAGAAAATATGATGATAAAGTAGATGAAAATAAAGTAGTAAGCCAAAGTGTAAACTATGGTGAAGAAGTTGAAAAAGGAACTAAAATTGATATTGTAGTAAGTAGAGGTAAAGAAGATAAAAAGGTAGAAGTGCCTGATTTAATTGGAAAAACTGAAGCAGAGGCAATTAAGGCTCTTTATGATAGCGGTTTAGCTGTTGGTAGAACTGAAAAGAAAGCAGATTCCCAAAAAGCAGGAACTGTAATTTGGCAATCTTATGGAAAAGGAGTAAAGGTTGATGCAGAAACTAAGATTGACATCGTTGTAAGTTCAGGAAAATCAAATACTGATAATGTATTAAATTTAACTTCTTATAGCGAATCAGATTCTGTTACAAAAAAATATACTATAAATGAGCCAAGTAAGAATTATCTTTTATTAGTTACTAAAAACACTGAAAATGGTGAAACTAAGTTATATGAAAAAACAATGGTTACCGGTGGAGGAAAGCTGACAATAAATATAAAGGCTAAATCTACCGATAAATTCAATGTTTATGTAAACGGAGAACTTATTTTATCAGGTGAGAATTAATATGTTTGAAATAGGAGTGATATTTGATATTTCAAAAGATTTATATTATGTAAAAACTGATAGTGGAAAATATATGTCAAAGGCTAGAGGAGTTTTTAGAAACAAAAAATTATCTCCAATGGTTGGGGATAATGTTAAGATTGAAATCTTTGAAGATGATACAGCTTATATAGTAGAGGTGTTTGAAAGGAAAAATGAAATCTTAAGACCACCGGTTGTAAATGTTGATCAAGCTATTATAGTTTTTTCAATGAAAGAACCTGAAATTTCATATAAAATTATCGATAGATATATAATGTATTATGAAATAATGAAAATTCCAATAGTTTTGTGTTTGAATAAATGTGATTTGATTGATAAAGAATTGGAAATAGATTTTAAAAATACTTATGAAAAACTTGGATATAAAATAATTTTTAATAGCATAAGTTTGGATAACAAAAAATTGTTTGAAGAAATTTGTAAGGATAAAATTTCAGTTATTACAGGACCGTCTGGTGTTGGTAAAAGTACAATTTTAAATTTTCTTAATCCTAAATATAATATCTGGGTTGGAGAGATAAGTAATAAGACAAAAAGAGGTAAACATACCACAAGAGCGGCAACTTTATATGAATTTTTTGATAATTCATTTATTATAGATACTGCGGGCTTTACTTCTCTTGACTTGACAAAATTTATAGATAACGAAACTCAGATTAGGGATGCCTTTGTGGAGTTCGAGTTAGGTTCTAAATGTAAGTTTTCTGATTGTAAGCATATAAATGAACCGAATTGTTTTGTAAAAGATGAATTAGAAAAAGGAAATATAAGTAAAAGTAGATATGACAGTTATATATTTTATTTAAATGAGTATTTAAAAAATAGGAGGTATTAAATGTTAGAATTATCACCATCATTGTTATCAGCTGATTTTACAAATTTGAAATCAGATATTGAAATTTTAGATAAAAACGGAGTTAAATATTTACATTTAGATGTAATGGATGGAATGTTTGTTCCAAATATTTCTTTTGGACCTATGATAATTAAACAGTTGAGACCTTTAACAGATATGGTTTTTGATGTTCATTTAATGATAGAAGATCCTGATAGATATATTCAAAACTTTAAAGATGCAGGAGCTGATATTTTAACTGTTCATTATGAAGCTTGTAAGCATCTTCATAGAACTATTTCTTATATCAAATCATTGGGAATGAAAGCCGGAGTTTCATTAAATCCTGCGACTAATATTAACGTTTTGGATTATGTGTTGGAAGATTTAGATTTAGTTTTAATTATGAGTGTAAATCCCGGATTTGGCGGACAAAGTTTTATTCCTTCTGCTCTTGATAAAATAAAAAATTTAAAGAAAAAATAGAAGAAAAAAATTGAATGTTATAGTTGAAGTTGACGGTGGAGTAAAAACTACTAATGTTAAAGATGTAATTGAAGCTGGAGCGGAATTGATAGTTTCAGGTTCAGATATTTTTGCTGATAAAGAAAATAGAATTAAGGCTTATAAAGATATTTTTAAAAGTTTTGAAAAATAGTTATGAGCTATAATAAAAAAGATTGAGTTCTCAATCTTTTTTGTAATTAAGAAAGAAAAAGAGGTAAATATGTTTATAGATATTGCAAAAATAGAATTAAGAGCCGGAAAAGGTGGAGATGGCTGCGTTTCTTTTAGAAGAGAAAAATACGAACCGGATGGGGGACCTTATGGTGGCGACGGCGGAGATGGAGGAAGTGTAATTTTTATATCCGATGAGGGAGTAAGAACTCTTATGGATTTTAGATATAAAAAACACTACTTTGCTCAAAATGGAGAAAATGGGAAAACTAAAAGACAATATGGTAAAAAAGGTGAAGATTTAATCGTAAAAGTACCCGTTGGAACATTAATTAAGGATTTTGAAACTAATAGGGTTATTCACGATTTTAAAGTTAAGGATGATAAATTTATAGTTGCTAAAGGAGGTAGAGGTGGTAAGGGAAATGCAAGATTTGCCACTAGTACAAGACAAGCACCTCGTTTTGCACAACCCGGAACAAAGGGAGAAGAAAGAACAATAAAATTGGAATTAAAACTGATTGCTGATGTTGGACTTGTTGGACTGCCAAATGTTGGGAAATCATCTTTGCTTTCTGTCTTGAGTGATGCAAAACCTAAAATTGCAAATTATCATTTTACAACGTTAGAGCCGAATTTAGGAGTTTGTAGAGTTGAAGAAAATAAATCCTTTGTAATAGCTGATATTCCAGGTTTAATTGAAGGAGCAAGTGAGGGAATAGGACTTGGTTTTGAATTTTTAAAACATGTTGAAAGAACTAGACTTTTAGTTCATGTCTTAGATGTTTCAGGAATAGAAGGAAGAGATCCGATAGAAGATTACAATACAATTTATAAGGAATTAGAGCTCTATAATGAAAATATTAAAAATAAGAAAGAAATAATTGTTGCTAATAAAATAGATTTATTAACTTCTGATGAAAATTTAAAAAGAGTAAAAGAATACTTCAAAGATAGAACTGTATTAGAAATTTCAGCAGTGACTCAAAAGGGAGTAAAGGAATTAAAATATAAAATATTTGAAGAATTATCAAAAATTGAAATAGATTATGAAACTTTTGATGAAGAATATGAATATATAGAAGAAGTTGAAAAAGATGCATATGAAATTTATAGTGAAGATGGAACATTCTATGTTGAAGGACCTCTTATTGACTATTTAGTTTATATAACTAATTTTGAAGATTATGACTCATTAAAATATTTCCAAAAAGTTTTAACTGATAAGGGTGTAATTGAAGATTTAAAACAAAGAGGAGCAGAAGAAGGACAAACAATTGTTATAGGAGAAATGGAATTTGAATTTTTTGAATAATAAGGAGATAATATGATAAACCCAAAACAAAGAGCTTTTTTAAAGTCTTTAGCTCATAATATGGAACCTGTTATGAATATTGGAAAATATGGTGTAAACGATGAAACTATAAGACAATTAGATTTAGCTTTAGAGAAAAGAGAACTTATAAAAATAAAAATATTAAATAATAATTTAGATGACAATAAAGAAATAGTTGACCTAGTTTTACAAAAAACTAGAGCAGAATTTGTTCAACATATAGGAAATAAATTTGTTATCTATAGAAGAAAAAGAAAAGATGAAAATAGAATAGAGTTGCCATAAAATGAAAAAAATTGGAATTTTAGGTGGAAGTTTTTCACCTATTCATAATGGACATTTACAAATTGCCGAGGACTGCTTGTTGGAAATGGGACTTGATAAAATTATTTTTCTTCCGAATTCAAATCCGCCACATAGATTTGTTGAAAAATTTTCTTTTGATACGAGAATTGAAATGTTAAAATTAGCATTAGAAGATAATGAGAATTTTGAAATTTCACTTGTTGAAAGTGATTCAAACAAGGTTCATTATTCATATAATACAATTAGAGATAATTTTTGTAATTGTGAAGATAAATTTTATTTTATTATGGGAGATGATGAATTCTTAAGTATTAAGTCTTGGAATGAATATGAAAAATTTTTAGAGATTACTTCAATTATAGTTTTTTTAAGAAAATTTGATTTAAATTATATTTTAGAGAAAAATAGTGAAATAATAGAAAAATATGATATAAATATTATTAAAAATTCTATTATTTCTATTTCTTCAACAGATATTAGAAATAGAATGAAAGAAAAAAATCTATAAGATATCTTGTTCCTAATAAGGTAAGTAAATATATTTATGAAGAGCTTAATTACTTTGATATAAAAGGTATAAAAAAAGATTTAAAAGATAAACTTTCAAAAAACAGATATGAACATTCCTTAAGAGTCGCTGACTACTGTAAAAGACTTGCTAAAATATATAATGCTGATGAAAATAAGGCTTATTTATCAGGTCTTGTTCACGATTGTGCAAAGAATTTGGAAGAGTATTATATGTTGAATAAAAATCTTAATTCTGATATAATATTTGATAATGATGAAAAGAATAGTAAAAATATTCAACATGCACCGATAGGTGCGGCTGTTTGTAAAAATTTGTATGGTATTTCTGACGATGAAGTAATTTCAGCAGTTCGTTATCATACGACAGCAAGAGAAAATATGTCTTTAATCGAAAAGATTTTATTTATATCAGATAAAATTGAGCCTAACAGAAAGTATGATACAGTTGAGGAACTTAGGAAAATTGCAGATTATGATATTGACAAGGCTATAATTAAGTTTTTAAATGATAGTTTTGAATATTTAGAAAAAAATCTCAAAAAATTCATCCTTTATCTGTTAAAGCAAGAGATTATTTAGAAAATATGAGGTGATTTTATGGAAAAACTTGACGTTATTTTAAAAGCATTAGATGATAAGATTGCAGAAAATGTTGTAAGCATTGATTTAAGAGGAAAATCCTCAATCGCTGAATATTTTGTTATTGCAACAGGAAATGTAGTTAATCATAATCAAGCTATTTGTGATGAAATTGAATTCCAATTAAAAGAGAATGATATGGACTTTTTAAGTACAGAAGGATATAAAGAAGGAAATTGGATTTTATTGGACTGTGGAGATATTATAGTTCATATTATGACAAAAGATTATAGAAGCTATTACAATCTTGAAAGATTGTGGGCATAGATTTAGGAGGGAAAAAATGAGCGTAGAATTTTTAAAAACTGATAAGGCTCCTGCAGCAATCGGACCTTATTCACAAGCTGGAAAAGTTGGTAATTTAATATTTGTTTCAGGACAATTACCAATAACAAACGGAGAATTACAAACTGAAATAAAGGCAGCAACACTTGCAAGTTTAACAAATGTTTTAGAAATTATTAAAGCAGGTGGTGGATGTTTAGAAAGTATTGCAAAAGTTAATGTTTTTGTAAAAGATATGAATGACTTTGAAGCAATTAACGGAGTTTATGCAGAATTCTTTGGTAATCATAAGCCAGCAAGAGCATTGGTTCAAGTTGCTAAATTACCAAAAGATGCTTTAATTGAAATTGAAGCAGTAGCTGCTGTTTAAAAATTTTTATACTGATGTTTAAATACATCAGTATTTTTTTGTCTAAAAATGAGTTGATTATAAATAATCTTTAATTATTTTAATAAATATTTAACAGATTTGTGTTTTATATGTATTTTTGGGGTTTTATTTTTACTGTAATTTTGTTATAATATAATTCGTAAAATTGTAAAATTATAATAGAAAATAAGTTATTATTTATTTTAGTTTTATTTAAAGTTTATGTTTTAAAATATAATGGTCCTATTATGTTTCATTTTGTATTAAATTATTTTAATAATAAATTAATTTCATTAAAATAGGATAAAGTTTAGTATAAATAAATTTAATGATTGGGAGGATTTTTTGTGAAGTATTTAGAAACATTTAATAGTTATAAAAATTCAGAAAAAATTGCTTATATTTGTAATGAAAACTCTATTACATATAGAGAACTTATGCTATATTCAGATAGACTTGCAAAATATATTTTACAAAATTTTGGAATTGGTAATAAAGATGCAATTGCCGTTTATGGACATAAGGATTTTTTAATGTTAGTAAGCTTTTTAGCTTGTACAAAGTCAGGACATCCTTATTGTCCTATGGATATTTCTTTTACTAAAAATAGAGTTGAAGATGTATTGAGTATAACAGATTCAAAATTTTCAATTTTTACAGAGGATTTGACAGTTGATGACAAATTTAATATATTGGATAAAAAAGAAATTTTAGATATTATTTATAATGAAAAATATGATGATATTTCTAATGAAGGACTATATGAAATTGAACCTGAAGATATTGTATATATAATCTTCACTTCAGGAAGTACCGGAAAGCCTAAAGGGGTTCAAATAACATATGACAATTTGAATAATTATATTGATTGGATACATAATGTAGTAGGAAATGGAAAGAATAAAGTTTACTTAAATCAAGCTCCTTTTTCTTTTGATTTATCTGTGATGGATTTGTATTTATCTTTGTATTCTGAATCCACTTTATTTGCGATAACTAAAGAAGATCAACAAGATTTTGCTAAACTTTATGAAAATTTAGAAAAATCAGGTATTACAAATTGGGTTTCTACACCGTCATTTGCAGATATGTGTTTGTCTATGAAGGAATTTAATTCTGAAAATATTAAAAATATAGAGTATTTCTTATTTTGCGGAGAAGTTTTGACAAAGAAGACTGCTCAAAGATTAAATAACAGATTTCCAAATGCAAAAGTAATTAATACTTATGGACCTACTGAATCAACAGTTTGTGTTACAGATATTTTGATTACAGATGAGGTTATAGAAAAATATGAGACTCTTCCACTTGGAGATGTAAAAAAGGGAAGTAGAATCGAAATAAGAGATGAAGATAAAATTCTTGATGATGGCGAAATTGGTGAGATTGTAATAATTGGAGATACGGTAAGTAGTGGATATTATAAAAATCCTATTCAAACTGAAAAAGCTTTTTTTGTTACTGAAAATAATGAAAGAGCTTATAGAACAGGAGATTTAGGATTTTATAAAGAAGGACAATTGTTTTTCTCAAATAGAAAAGATTTTCAAGTTAAGTTAAATGGATATAGAATTGAACTTGGAGATATTGAAAGCAATCTTTTAAATATTAGTGGAATAAGCTCCTGTTGTGCATTGCCAAATTATGATTCGGACAATAAAGTAAAGAGTATTACTGCTTTTGTTGTAAGTAATGAAATCAATGGTGAGAAAGAATATACAAAATTTTTAAAAGAAGAGTTACAAAAATATATTCCGAGTTATATGATACCAAAAAATTCAAATTTTTAGAAAAATTACCAATGAATAATAATGGAAAAGTTGATAGAAAAGAATTAAATAAAATATTGGAAAGGAGATAGGGAGATTATTATGAGAGAAAAAGTTTTTGAAATTTTAGAAGATATTTGTGAAGAAGATTTAAGAAATACTCCAGATGTTAATATTTTTGAAGAAGGTCTTATGGATTCACTAGGACTTGTTAGATTTATTGTTGAAGTAGAAGAACAGCTGGGAATTACTTTAGGAATAATGGAATTAGATAAGGAAGTAGTTAATACACCAAATAAAATAATAGAATTTTTAAACAGTAGGGATTAAAGATGGAGTTTTTTAGTGGCTTAAATTTTTGGTTGGTGCTTATTTTAATGACCATACCAGCGATATTTCTAGGCATTAAAGAAAAGAAAAGTAAATATTATATTCTTGCAACTTCATTAGTTTTTTGTTTTTTAGTATATTCAAAAAATATAAATTCACTAATATCATTAATTATTTTTGTAATATATGAGTTCGTGTTGATAAAAATATATTTAAAGTTGAAAATTGAGAAAAATTTTGACAGAGTTTCTATATTTATAATTTTAAGTTTATTACCACTTATTCTAGCTCGTGTATTACCTTTTACAAAAATTAATTATAAATTGGGTTTTCTAGGGATATCATATATAACTTTTAAAGTAATGCAAATGCTTATAGAGATAAAAGATAAGTTGATAAAAGAGGTAAAATTTGTCGACTATCTATCTTTTATGATATTTTTTCCAACACTTTCATCAGGTCCGATTGACAGAAGTAGAAGATTTTTTAAAGATTTGGAAAAAACAATTAGTAAAAATGAATATTTGGACAATTTAGGAAAAGGGATAGAATATATCTTACAAGGGCTTGTTTATAAAATGATTTTATCACAATTAATTTTTGATAAGTCAAGTGCTATTTTAGATGCAAGCTATACAATTCCTAATATGTTAATGTATATGTATCTATACGGATTTTATTTGTTTTTTGACTTTGCCGGATATAGTTTAATGGCTGTTGGAGTTAGTAAAATATTTGGAATTGAAACACCAATGAACTTCAATAAACCGTTTTTAGCAAAAGATATGAAAGATTTCTGGAATAGATGGCATATCAGTTTATCACATTGGTTTAGAGATTTTATTTTTAGCAGACTTGTTTTTG
This sequence comes from Parvimonas sp. oral taxon 393 str. F0440, assembly GCA_000223315.2. Classification (GTDB taxonomy): domain Bacteria; phylum Bacillota; class Clostridia; order Tissierellales; family Peptoniphilaceae; genus Parvimonas. The sequence continues at coordinate 434,645 of AFUS01000004.1, forward strand.
CTATGTTTAAGAAAAAAATTATAAAAAATTCTTTAATAACAGCAATGGTTGCATATATAGTTAATATGACAGTTATGGGGATATGGCACGGATTAAACTTAAGTTATCTTTTATATGGTTTATATCATGGGATTATTCTTGCATTTACTGAGTATTTCCAAAAAACTAAATTTTATAAGGCTAATAAGAGTAAAAAATGGTTTGAGTACTCATCTATCTTTGTTACCTTTAATTTAGTTATGTTCGGATTTTTTATATTCTCTGAACAATTTGTATATATTTTAAAAGTATTAAGAGGTAGATTATGGTAAAAAAGAAACAAAGGAATTTATATTTAGAGTTGCATTTTATACATTAATGATTTCCTCACTAATTATTTTTAGTGTATTGTATGATTTTAATGTTGTAAAAGATTTTATATATAGTAATTTTTAATGATAAAATTTAAGGTTGAGTTTTTCAAATTCTCAACCTTTTTTATTGTGAAACAACAAGGTTCCCGGGAACCCACCCGATGCGAAGCATCGTGGAAGGGTGGGGTTCTTATTATTAAATAAGAATATTCTTAGAAACTCACTGGACGTAAAGAATAATGTAATGTCAAGTTATTCTATTTTTTGTAAATTTTCACTTGAAAAAGGAGTAAATATAATATTACTCCTTTATCTTAATTTTATTTGTTAAATTCTAATAAATCTTTTTGTAATTGTATAAAACCTAATCTTCCTAAATGCATTATATCGTTAAAAAAATACGGTTTATATGAATACATACTATAATCTGTAAGATGTACTTGATTTTCTTTCACTATTTTTTTATTTTATCATAAAATTCTTCTATGGATTTTTTTAGTATTCCGGTATAATCCGCCCAATATCCTTGCAACGGAATCATTATTATATTCACTTCAAATCCAAGTTCTTTTGCTATTTCAATAAATAATTTCAAATCATCATATTCAGGACTTTCCGAATAATTCTGGTTACTCATATAACCTTCATATTTTTTAAAATCATTTCTTATATATTCATTATAATATTTATTTTCTACGTAAAATTTGTTATTATCTGTTTCTTTTTCTGCTCTTTTAGTAGCTTCCTTTTCTAAAGTTTCCCAATTTATTCCTTTGAATTCTAATTTATTTATAGAATTATCATATTTATATTTTTTTACAAAGTCTCTTTTTTCTTTTAAATTATATTTATATTTTAAAATAGGATTTATAAATTGATATAAATAATTAGGTTTATAAACATTTTCAACATTTGATAGTATAAAACTTGTTGAATCAGTCAAATCTTTTATTCTATTATAAAGTTTTTCTTTTGTATTTTTTGAAATATTTTTATTTTCAAAGAAATGGTAAAGATGATCTAATGAAACTCTACTTTCAAAAGCTTCTTTTTCTAAACCTTTTTTTTCGAACCACTGCATAGATATTATTAAATTAACTTTTTTTACGGGTATATCATTTCCTATTGAACCTAAAATAATAGCTTGCAATAAACTTTGGTAATGACCTCCACCTATTTGCATAATATTCTTATCAGAGTAATTTAATAATTGTTTTGGATGTTCTTCGTTTTCCAATGTTGCTACAAGTTCTGACGATCCCATAAGTAAAATTGTATTTTTATCTATATTTTTTGTCAATACATCATAAGAATTATACTTTGAATACAAAGTATTATATTTTATACTATTATTTTTCACAATTATATTTTTCTCAATATTTTTTGAATAAAATATTAGTACGGAAGAAGAAATAAAAATAGATAAAATTAGTGAAATTGCTAATGCTTTTAATCTTTTCATAATGTCTCCTAAAAGTTGTCATATATAAATTTTTATATAAAATTAAATTCATATATTATGTAAAAAATTTTAGGTTTCATATTTTTAAAAAGTAGCTAAAAAACCTAAAATACTCCATAATTAACGGATAAATTATATCATATAGGGTGTTTTTTTCAACACATACTATCAAGCTTAAATATTATCATATCAAATCATAAGAGTTACTTAATATTGATTTTTGTTTTTTATAATTTTGTGATATAATATTATTCTCAAAAGAGACTTTCATTCTTGTTTTTTAGTTAATTTAATTATACAGATGGTATTATATCTTTAATATGATTAATATTATTCTGATGATTTTTTAGTTTTATTTAAAGTTTCTACTGTAAAATTATTTAGGATAATTTTGTGGAGTTTTTAAAAATTTTTGTGGAGTTTTTAAAAATTTTAATATTTATATAGATTTTTTAAAAATCTATAATTTTTTTGAGTATTGTACGATGTTAATGTCGTGAATTAATATATAATAATTTTTTAGGGGTGTTTATGAAGAGATTAAAAGCATTAGGTGTAGCAATAATTTTATCTTTAGTTATTTCTTCTACATTTTTACATTTTTATACTAAAAAGGAGAAAAAGGAGTTTGATGAGTTATCCGTTCAGAATAATTCTATAAGATATAATGATTCTCCAAATAAATATAAATCTCATGATGCTATAATAAAAAATATAGGAAAAGGGACTATAATACTTTTAGGTTCTTCTGAACTTATAGTAACAAATGATTGGAAGGAACATCCAAAACAATTTTTGGATTATTCAGATAGAAATATTATGCAAATTGGTGAGGGATTTTATCAATCTATAATTCAAGCCATAACTTTGGGTTCAATTGGAGAAAAATCACCGGTAAAAACTGTTAATTTAATATTATCTATGCAATGGTTTGAAAAAAATGGAATGAGCCCTGAAGCTTTTCAACCTAGATTTTCAATAGATCATTTGTATAATTTATATAAAAACAAAAAGATTTCTAAAGAAACAAAAGAGAAAATCTATAATAGAATTTTGGAGCTTTCAAAAAATAATAATATTGTAACTGGAATAGTTGAAAGATTAAAAAGAGATAATCCTGTGGATAAGACAATAAACAATGCTAATGCTGAAAAGTACAAATTGATTGCAAATAGTAAGTTTTTAAAATCATATCATAGAGATGACAGTGTAAATGATAAAAAAGCTCCTGAAAGATTTGACTGGGAAAAACTTAGAAAAGAAGCACTAGATACTGCAAAAGAAGAATCTAATGAAAATAAATTTTTTATGTATAATAAATATTTTGATAAGAATTTCAGAAAAAATTTTGCAAAGTTAAAAAACTCTGCAAAGAATACAAAGTATAGAAGTGAAGAAGAATATAGAGATTTACAATTGTTCTTGGATGTTGCAAGAGATTTGGGCTTTAAAGTTAATCTTATTTTAGTTCCGCTTCAAGGACATTGGGCTGACTATACAGGTGTTCCAAAGGATGAGATAGAATATTTTTATAAAAGAATTAGAGATATTTCAGCAAAAAATAATGTAAATTTAATTGACTATAGTAAATATTCTTATACAAAATATTTTTTCAAAGATGCTACACATTTAGGAAGGCTTGGACTTTTACAATTACAGGAAGATTTATTAAAATATAATAATGATTAATAGAAATATATTTTAATTCAATAAATTCTCCTAAATTATTGCAAAAAAAGTTAAAATGTTATATAATGAGTAGCCAACATAAATTTAGGAGGAAATTATGGATTTAAAATCAAAGATTAGAGTTATAGAAGGATTTCCAAAAGAAGGAATCAGCTTTAAAGATATAACTACTTTAATTAGTGATGCAGAAGCTTTTAAAGAAGCTGTAAATATTATGAAAAAACATTTAGAAAATAGAAATATAGATTATATAGTAGGACCGGAAGCAAGAGGTTTTGTCTTTGGCTCTGCTGTAGCTTATGCTCTAAATATAGGATTTATTCCAGTTAGAAAACCCGGTAAATTACCTGGAGAAACTGTATCTTTTGAATATGCATTAGAATATGGAACAGATATTCTTGAAATTTGTAAAAATGCATTGAAAAGTGGAGATAGAGTTGCAATAGTTGACGATTTGCTTGCTACCGGTGGAACAATTAATGCTTGTGCAAAATTGATTGAGTCTCAAGGAGCGGAAGTTGTTTCAATGCAATTTTTAATGGAATTGACAGACTTGAAAGGTAGAGAAAGAAATAAAGAATATCAAATAGATGCTGTTTTGGAGTATAATATTTAATGAGAATCGATAAATTTTTAAAAAATTCAAGACTGATTAAAAGAAGAACTATTGCAAAAGAGGCTTGTGAAAAAGAAAGAGTTTTTAGAAATGGTAAAGCTATGAAACCTTCCGATGAAGTTAAAGTTGGAGATATTATAGAATTGAAATTTGGAAATTCTGAAGTTAAAATTAGAGTTTTAGATATAACTGATAGCCAAAAGAAAGAAGATGCACAGAAAATGTATGAAAATCTGTGAAAGTATTGAAAAATTATAGTGTTTGTTATATAATTTATAGTAGAAAGAGGTGATGACTTGATGAATAAGAGAAATAAAAATAGAATTAGATTTTATAGTTTAATATTTTTTACTTTTTGTCTCGTTTTTGGAAAAACTTTTATTTATCAAGTTAAGGAAAAAAACAGACTAAATAGTAAAATTCAAACTTTAACAGAGAGAAAAGAAAAGCTGGATGCTGAAATTACAGAAGCAAAAGATAATCTTAAAAAAGTTGATAGTGAAGAATTTATTAAAAAAGTAGCTAGAGAAAAACTTAGGATGATAGAAAAAGACGAAGTAGTAGTAAAGTATAAGGATAACGATTAGTTTAATTTAGTAAAGAAAGGAGCCGAGTTTTTACTCGGTTTTTTAATTTTTATGAAAAATAAATTTTTTAAAAATTTAAAAAACTTTAATCTTGATAGTTCTAGAATTTTACTTGCCATATCAGGTGGAAAAGATTCTATGACTATGTTGGATTTGTTTAATGCTTTTAAAGATGAATTAAAATTAAACTTAGTAGTTTGTCATTTTAACCATTCTTTAAGAGATGATGCTGATAGAGATGAAACATTTGTTAAATCTCAATGTGAAAAATATGGTTTAAAATTTTATTCTAAAAAGGAAGATGTTCTTCTTTTTTCAAATGAAAACAAATTGTCTATTGAAGAAGGGGCAAGAACTTTAAGATATAAATTTTTTGATCAAATAAAAAGAATTGAAAATCTTGACTATATTGCAACAGCTCATAATAAAAACGATTTGGCAGAAACTGTTATTATGAGAATTTTAAGAGGAACTGGGATTAATGGGCTAATAGGAATTCAATCCGAAAGAGGAGATTTAATTAGACCAATTTTGGATTTTTCAAGGGATGAGATTGAAAACTATATAAAAGAAAATCAAATTCCTTTTGTTGAAGATAAAACAAATTTTGAAGATATGTATTTAAGAAATAAAATTAGATTAAATTTATTTCCGATATTAAAAAATGAATATAATCCTAGAATTCTTGACTCTCTTTCAAGACTTTCAAATATTGCTTTTGACTATAGTAATATTTCAAGAGAATATATTGCTTCAAAAGAAGGAATTCTTTGGGAATTTAATAAAGAAAAAATATTGGTTGATATAGAAAAATTAAAACATCAATCTAAGTCCTTTAGAAATATTATGTATAGGGAATTTTATGAGTTTATTAGTAAAGATCCGGATGGTATAAATTATAAAATAATTGAAGAAATTGACAATTTGATTTTTACAAAAACGGGTAAATATATAGAGATAAAAAATGTAATCTTTAAAAATGAATATAATAAACTTCTTATCTATGATAAAAATGTTTTTATAAATTTGAAAACAGATTTTTATTATGAAAATTTAGATTTTTCTTTGTATTCTACTAAGTTTTTTGATATAATTATAGAGCAGTCATGTTTTGAAGAATTTAATAAATTAAAACAAAACAAGGATATGCTTTTTATTAATAAAAGATATCTTAAATTGTTGAAAATCAGAAATAGAAAAAATGGAGATTTTTTAGAATTTGAATTTGGAAAGAAAAATTAAAAGATATATTTATTGATAAAAAAATTAGCAAGGATATGAGAGATAATATACCTGTTTTTGAAATTGATAATAATATTATTTGGCTTCCTAATATTAGAAGAGCCAATAAGTATTTAGTTGATAATCAGGATGATATTATAAAAATTAGAGTTTTATCAAAGGAGATTTTATGGAGAGATTAGATTGTGTCGTTAAGTCAGATATGAAAGAATTGTTATTTGATGAAGAAACTATAAAAAATAGAGTTGAAGAACTAGGGACAGAAATAACCAAATATTATGAAAACGATGAAGCTGAACTTGTAGTAGTTGGTATTTTAAGGGGGTCTACTTTATTTTTTGCTGATTTAATCAGATTTGTAAATTTACCTATTTCAATAGACTTTATGGCAATTTCATCTTATGGGAATTCATCTCAAAGTGGGATTGTAAAAATTGTAAAAGATTTAGAGGCAGATGTTACGGGAAAGAATATTTTAATAGTTGAAGATATTATAGATACCGGAAAAACTTTAAAATATCTATTACATTATTTTCAAGAAAGAGGAGCGAAAACTGTTAAAGTTGCAAGTATGTTAGATAAGCCTGAAAGAAGACTTGTTGAAATTTCAGGTGACTTTGTAGGTTTTGAAGTTCCAAATGATTTTATAGTTGGTTATGGACTAGATTATAATCAGTCATATAGAAATTTACCATATATTATTTCTTTGAAAGAAGAAGTTTATAAATAAAATAATAGGAGGGAAAGCGTGAATAAAAAAACAAAAGCGTATCTTATATATTTGATACCAATCTTGTTTTTAACTGCATATTTCTTTGTCATAAAAACTTCAGCTCCTGTAGTTAAGGAATATACAGTTACAGAGATTGTATCAAAAATAAAGAATGATGAAGTTTCTGAGATAACAACTCAGGGTTCATATATAACTGGAAAGTTAAATGATAAAAATAAAACAGAATTTAAAACTTATCTACCACAAGAATTTAGACTACAATTTTATGAAAATTATTTAAAAGCTAAGGTAGATAATAATACTTTAAAATATAATGGAAAAGCTGAGCCCACAAAGCCTTTTTATCTGGAAATATTACCAACTCTTATAATTTTAGTAGGACTTGGAGTCCTATGGTTCCTATTTATGAGACAAGCTCAAGGTGGGGGCAAGGTAATGAATTTTGGAAAGAGCAAGGCAAGACTTCATAAGGATAAGAAAAATGAAGTTACATTTAATGATGTAGCAGGTCTTGAAGAGGAAAAGGAAGAATTACAGGAAATAGTAGATTTTTTGAGATCTCCTAAAAAATATAGCGATATAGGTGCTAGAATTCCAAAAGGTGTTTTGCTTGTAGGTCCTCCGGGAACTGGTAAGACTTATCTTTCAAGAGCTGTTGCAGGTGAAGCAAAAGTTCCATTCTTTAGTATAAGTGGTTCCGACTTTGTTGAAATGTTTGTTGGGGTTGGAGCTTCAAGAGTTAGAGATTTGTTTGAGGAAGCTAAAAAGAATGCTCCTTGTATTATTTTCATTGATGAAATTGATGCTGTTGGTAGAAGAAGAGGTGCAGGACTTGGCGGTGGACATGATGAAAGAGAGCAAACATTAAACCAATTGCTTGTTGAAATGGACGGTTTTGGTGTTAATGAAGGAATCATAGTTATGGCTGCAACAAATAGACCTGACATTCTGGATCCGGCTATTTTAAGACCGGGTAGATTTGATAGACAAATTTATGTAGGTATTCCTAATGTAAGAGAAAGAGAAGCAATACTTATGGTTCATACTAGAAATAAAAGATTGGATCCGGATGTTGATCTTAAGGCTATTGCTAAACATACAACAGGATTTACTCCTGCAGATCTTGAAAACTTGTGTAATGAAGCGGCTCTACTATCTGCAAGACAAAATTTAAAGAGTATTCCTATGAGAATATTTGAAGAAGCAGCTATAAAAGTTGTTGCTGGACCTGAAAAGAAATCTGCTGTTGTAACTGATAGAGATAGAAATATTACAGCTTATCATGAAGCGGGACATGCTATTGTTTCAAGATTTGTACCATTATCAGATCCTGTTCAAATGATAACTATTGTTCCAAGAGGAAGAGCCGGGGGATTTACAGCTTATTCTCAAGATGAAGATAGTCAATATATGACTGTAAAAGCTATGAAATCTAGACTTGCAATGATGCTAGGTGGCCGTTCGGCAGAACTTATAATTTTTGAAGATTTTACAACAGGTGCATCTAATGATATTGAAAGAGCAACTAAACTTGCTAGAAGTATGGTTACAACTTACGGAATGAGTAGCAAAATCGGACCTATAAATTACGATATGGGAGAAGAAGAAACTTTCTTAGGAAGAGACTTTGGAAAGGGAAGAACTTATTCTGAAGATATTGCAAAACTTATTGATGAAGAGGTTAAGGATTTACTTGATGAGGCTTATGAAACTGCACAAGGAGTTTTAAGAGATAATATCGAATTTTTACACATAATAGCTAAAAAACTGCTTGAAGTGGAAACTATTAGTGGAAAAGACTTTGAAACTATGTATAATAAATATATGGGTATTGAAGAAGAAGTTCAAGAAGAAACAATTGAAGAACAAAATTCAGTTGAAAAAGTAGTTTCTACTGAAGAAAATGTTGAAGAAAATATTGTAGAAAAAACTGAAAAAGAAGAAAATTAAAATTAAGTAGAAGTTCGCTTCTACTTAATTTATATGGAGGATTTATGGGAAGCAATGATTTTTTATTAATAGTATTTGGTATAATTTTAATATATGTAATTAAAAAAATAGTAGCGATTTTTCAAACTAGAAAAAAATTAACCGGGGAAATAACAACTATGAGTCTTAGGGGTAGAAAAGTATTATTCGGACTATCTATAGCATTAGTTGGTTTTGGAATTGTATATGCAGTAAAAATTCAAGATTTATATAGTATAGTATATGTTTTGATAGGTGTAACTTATTCTATAGTTTCTCTTGATAAATTATATATAGGGGAAAATGGATTCTGCTTTGACGGAAAATTTGGAGAATTTAAAAAATTAAAAAATGGGGAGCTATAAGTGATAAATTTTATGAAGTTGTAGTTTCAGGAGATTTAAAAGATGAAGTTCTAACTATTCCTCTAGATAAGGAAAATGTTGAAAAATTATCTGCAATTATTAAACAACATAAATCTAAGACAAAGGCGAAAAAATAATGAAACTTTATGAAAAAGATAATTTAGTAATTTTAGAAAATGTTGAAAATTTTGATGCAAAAGCTATTTTTACTTGTGGACAGGCTTTTAGATGGTATGAAGAAACTGATGGAAGTTTTACAACAGTACATTTAGGAAGAGTTTTAAATGTTTTAAATGATGATAATAAGGTTATATTTAAAGGCACTAATTTGGAAGAATTTAACGAAATTTGGATAGATTATTTTGACTTGAATACAAACTATAAGGAGATAAGAAAAACATTGTCAAACAACGAAATTTTGGCAAATGCAATGGATTATGGAAAAGGAATTAGGATATTAAATCAAAATCATTTTGAAATGTTAATAAGTTTTATAATTTCAGCTAATAATATGATTCCAAGAATAAAAAATCTATTGAAGTAATCTCTATGAGATATGGAAAATATATCTGTGAAGATGAAAATAGAAAATACTATTCTTTTCCAACTGTTGAAGAATTAAGTAAGGCTACTGTAGAAGACTTAAGAGAATTTGCAAAAGTTGGCTTTAGAGATAAGAGAATTTTTGATACAGTGAATATGATTTTAAATGAAAAAATTGACTTAGATAATTTTGAAAATTTAGAAACGGATATTTTAAGAGAAGAATTGTTAAAATTTGCAGGGGTTGGAAATAAAGTTGCAGATTGTATAATGTTATTCTCATACAAAAGGGGAGAGGTTTTTCCGGTTGACGTGTGGATTAAAAGGGTGATGGAAGAACTATTTATAAAAGAAGAAACTCCAGTAAAAAAAATTTCAAAAGAAGCTGATAGAATATTTGGCAAATACGCAGGTTATGCACAACAATATCTTTTCTATTATGGAAGAGAAGAAAAAATAGGGAAATAGAAATAGGTACCGATTAAATCGGTACTTTTTTTATGTTTTTTTGTTTAATATTTTAAAATTTTTATAAAAAATTTTAAATTTTCAATAAAAATCTATTGAATAAAGATTTATTTGTGATATAATATTTATTGTTTAATATAGAGATATTATTTGTTTAATATAGTGTTATAAAATAGGAGAAAGAAAATTGGATATTGGAGAAAAATAAAAAATTTAAGAACCATTTTGGGACTTACACAAGAAGAACTTGCAGAGAGAGCAGAGCTTACTAAAGGCTTTATTTCTCAGCTTGAAAGAGGACTTACTTCACCATCAATTAGTTCTTTGGAAGATGTTTTAGAGGCACTTGGAACTAATATTTCAGATTTTTTTAAAGAAGAGAAAGAAGAAAAATTTGTTTTTCAAAAAATTGATGCTTTTGAAACTATTTTTGAAAATGGAAATAGTAAATTAGAATGGATTGTTCCAAATGCACAAAAGAATTCAATGGAACCGATAATAGTAACTTTAAACGGGCATAAAAGTTATTCAAGGACTTATGAACCTTTTGAAGGGGAAGAATTCGGTTATGTTTTAAAGGGTAAAATTGAGCTTCACCTTGGTACAAAGACATATATTTTAAATGAGGGTGAATGTTTTTATACAAGTGGTCAATTCGAAAGAAGTATAATAAATTTATCTAAAAAAGAATCAAAAGTTTTGTGGATTACAAATCCACCAAGTTTTTAGGAGGAAAATATGGGGAATCATGCTGTTGAATTAGTTAATATAAATAAGAGATTTGGAGATAATATCGTTCTTGATAATATAAATTTATATATAAGAGATAAAGAGTTTTTAACTCTTTTAGGTCCATCAGGCTGTGGTAAGACAACTACATTAAGACTTATTGGGGGTTTTGAAACTCCTACAAGTGGAAAAATCTTATTTGAAGGGAAAGATATTTCAAATGTTCCTCCTTATGAGAGAAATATAAATACAGTTTTTCAAAAATATGCACTTTTTCCGAATATGAATGTTTATGAAAATATTGCTTTTGGACTTAGAATAAAGAAAATGTCAGAAAGTATAATAAATGAAAAAGTTAAAGAAATGTTAAGACTTGTAAATTTAAAAGGATATGAAAAAAGATCTATTTTATCTTTAAGTGGGGGGCAACAACAAAGAATTGCAATTGCAAGAGCTTTAGTAAATGAACCAAAAGTTTTGCTTTTAGATGAACCACTTGGAGCATTGGATTTACAGCTTAGAAAAGACATGCAAGTTGAACTTAAAAATATTCAAAAGAGAGTAGGGATTACATTTGTTTATGTAACTCATGATCAGGAAGAGGCTCTAACAATGAGTGACACAATTGTGGTTATGAACGATGGTAAAATCCAACAAGTTGGAACTCCGATAGATATTTATAATGAACCTAAAAATGCATTTATAGCTTCATTTATAGGAGAAAGTAATATTTTAGACGGAGTTATGAATGAAGATTTTGTTGTAAGTTTTTCAAATAGAAAGTTCAAATGTGTTGATAAGGGTTTTATACCAAATGAAGAAATTGATGTAGTAATTCGTCCGGAAGACTTAGAGCTTGTAGATGAAGAAGAAGGAATGTTAGTTGGTATTGTAAAGTCAGAGATTTTTAAAGGGGTTCATTATGAATTACTTGTTAAGGTTGGAGATTTTGATTATATGGTTCATTCCACAATTACAAAGCCTATAGGATCAAAAGTTGGACTTAGAGTTATACCTGATAATATTCATATTATGAAAAAAGGAGCTAAAGAAATATAGATGAAATTTAAGAGGTTTGCATATCCATATGTTGTATGGTTAGTAATTTTTATTGTTGTTCCTCTGGTTTTCATAGCAAAATATTCTGTTGACTATGGTGGAGAAAATTTTGTTTTCTCAATGGAACATTATCAAAGATTTTTTAACCCGACTTATATAAAAGTTTTGTTAAGATCTTTAAAAATGGCAGTTTTATCTACGATTTTGTGCCTTATAATCGGTTATCCTTTTTCATATTTTATTACAAAGTTTAAGCTTAAAACAAGAAATATGATGATTTTGTTGGTTGTAATTCCAATGTGGATGAACTTTTTATTAAGAACTTATTCTTGGATTAGTATTTTAAGTAAAAATGGTCTTTTAAACTCCATTTTGAAATTTTTTGGATTACCTACTGTAAATCTTATGTATTCCAATACATCCATTTTAATAGGAATGGTATATAACTTTTTACCATTTATGATTTTACCGATTTATACGACATTGATTAAGATAGATAAAGAATACATTGAAGCATCTCATGATTTGGGTGCAAATAGAGTAAAAACTTTTACAAAATTGATATTTCCTATGAGTTTACCTGGTGTTATAACAGGAATTACAATGGTATTTATTCCTGCAATTTCTACTTTTGAAATTTCCGCTCTACTAGGTGGAAATAAAGAAAACTTAATAGGAAATATAATTGAGCAACAATTTAGAGTTACGGGTAATTGGAATTTTGGGTCTTCTATGAGTATGGTGCTTTTAGTTATGATTTTAGTTTCACTTTTCGTTATGAATAAGTTTGATCCTGAGTATTCAAAAGAGGTGGAAAATGGAAAATAAATTTAGAAAATTATATATTTCACTTGTATTTATCTTTATCTATGCACCTATTTTTGTGCTTATATTGTATTCATTCAATGATTCTAAACTTCGTGGTTCTTTTACAGGAATTACTTTTAAATGGTATGTTGAATTATTTAATGATAAAGAGGTTTTGACAGCTCTTTATTATACAATATTGATTGCGGTTTTAACTACTATAATTGCAACTTTTATAGGAACTGTTGCAGCTATCGGGATATATTACATGAAAAAAAGTGAAAAGTTTGTAGTTTTAAATTTAAACTATATTCCTGTTTTAAATCCTGATATAGTAATAGCCATTTCTTTAATGGTATTATATAAAGTTTTCAATATTGACTACGGATTTTTGACATTGCTTGCTTCACATATAGTGCTTGCAACACCTTATGTGATACTTTCGGTTTATCCAAAGATGAAACAGATGAATAAATTTTTACCTGAGGCTGCAATGGATTTGGGAGCAACACCTTTTTATGCTCTAAGGAAAGTAATTTTACCTGAAATAAAGCAAGGTGTTTTTGCGGGAGCATTACTTGCATTCACTCTTTCATTGGATGACTTCGTAATCGCTTATTTTAACAGTGGAAACGGGGTTGTTAACCTTAGTACACAAATTTATTCTATGGCTAGAAAAGGAATAAATCCGTCAATAAATGCTCTTTCAACATTGATGTTTATTGCAATGCTAGTTCTTTTACTAATTATAAATAAGAAAAGTGAGGATGGTATTTTATATGACTAGAAAGAATATATTTTTAAATGTACTTTTTTCACTTTGTATGATATTTCTACTTTCGTCTTGTAATAAAAGAGAAGGTAATGTTGTAAATATGTATAATTGGGGAGAGTATATAGATAAAGAGGTTTTAGATGAGTTTACAAAGGAAACCGGAATAAAAGTTAATTACGAAACCTTTGTTACGAATGAGGATATGTATTTAAAGATAAAACAGGGTGGAAGTAATTACGATATAGTTGTTCCTTCAGATTATATGATTGAAAAGATGATTAAAGAAGATATGTTGGAACCGATAGATAAAAGTAAGATTTCGAACTATAAGAATATTGATGAGAAATTTTTAAATAAGGACTATGATCCCGAATCAAAATATTCAATTCCTATGTATTGGGGAACTTTGGGTATTTTGTATAATAAAAATTTGGTAGATGGTGAGATTAATTCTTGGGCTGATTTATGGGATGCAAAGCATAAGGACAAAATTGTTATGTTGGACAGTTCAAGAGATAGTTTAGCAGTGGCACTTTTAAAAAATGGATTTTCGATGAATTCAAGAAATAAAGAAGAATTGGAAATTGCAAAAAAAGATTTAATAAAACAAAAAAAATCTATACTTGCATATTTAGTAGATGAAGCAAAAGATAATATGTTAGCTGAAAATGCTGCAATTGCAGTGATGTACTCAGGAGATGCAACTGAACTATTGGATGCAGATGAAAAGTTCGAATATGTAAAACCTAAAGAGGGAACAAACCTTTGGTTTGACTCAATGGTAATTTTAAAAAATTCAAAGAATAAAGAGAATGCACATAAGTTGATTGATTTCTTAATCAGAAAAGAAATTTTATCAAAAAATATGGAGTACACATATTATGCAGTTCCAAATCAAGAAGTAATTGATGAAAATGAATTAATAAAATCAGTAACAAAAATTGACGATAAATATTTCAAAAAAATGGAAGTTTTTAAAGATCCATCAGATTTTATAAAAGAATATGATAATATCTGGACAGATGTAAAAGCTGATTAAAAAATAAGGCATAGATTTAAAATCTATGCCTTTAAATTTTTATTTAGAAATTATTTAGCTAATAAATATTCTATCATTAATTTACAAGTATTTTCGATACCTAAGATATGAGTTCTTTCATAACTATGGCTTGCATCAACACCAGGTCCGATTAATGCACAACGAATATCATGTCCTGCTCTAAGTGCAGCAGTTGCATCTGATCCATAATGAGGATAAATATCAATTCTATAATCAATTTTCTTTTCTTCAGCAATCTTTCTCAATTTATTTCTCATTCCTAAATCATAAGGTGTTGAAGAATCCATTGCACAAATAGTTACAGCTCTTTCATCAGATTCTTGTCCAACTCCGGGTGCTGCCATATCTACAGCAAAGAATTCAACAGTATTTTCAGGAATAAAGCTTGAACCATGACCGATTTCTTCATAATTACTTATAAAGAAATTAATTGTATTTTTAGGTTTGATTTTATTATCAACTAAATATTTTGCAACTCCCATCATAGCAGCTATACAAGCCTTATCATCTAAATGTCTTGATTTAACAAAACCGGATTCATAAATTCTACATCTTGCATCTAAATAGATGAAATCTCCAACAGAAATGCCAAGTTTTTTAACGTCTTCTGCATTTTCAACAACTTCATCAATTCTTACTTCCATATTTTTTATAGAACGTTGAGCAGTTGTTGTAGTATCATAAACGTGAACTGATGCTTCGTTATATAGAACAGTTCCCGGAATTAACTTTCCGTCAAAAGTTTTGATAAATACATTTTCAGTTTCAACACTTGTTGGAGAAAATCCACCAACTAAGCTAAAAGCTAAACGTCCATTTGATTTTATTTCTTTTACCATTAAGCCTAATGTATCAACATGACCGGAAAAAGTTATAGCCTCTTTACTTTCTCCTTCTATTGTAGCTATTAGAGCATTCTTATTTGTTCTTCTCGTAGGAATATTTAATTCTCTAAACTTTTTTTCCATAAACCAAATTGCATTTTCAGTATCTCCAGTAGGGCTGTAGATATTTAATAACCCTTCAAGTAAATTTGTAACATAATTTCTATCCATAACAACCTCCAAATTTATTTTATATGTTTATTATACACGATATTAAAACTATTGTAAATTATTCTAAAATTGACAATGAAAAAATAAAATGTTATACTTTCCTTGATTTCTAATGAATGAGGGGATATTATGAATTTATTTGTTTATAGAAAATTAAATTTAGTGGTAAATGTATTAATTGTAGTTATTTGTATTTTAATGTTAGTATTTTTGAAAACAGATTTTTTTAAAAAAATTATAATTGCAACTATTTTAATTTTAAAATTATTTAGTATTTTAGATCATTTTAAAAATAAAAAAGTAGAAAATAAATCAAGAAACGAAAAATAAGAACCCCACCCTTCCACGATGCTTCGCATCGGGTGGGTTCCCGGGAACCTTGTTGTTTCACAATAAAAAGGGAGCAAAATAATGCTCCCTTTAAGTTTAATTTTTAAGCGTCAGATCTTGAAAAACCATTTTTCATTTCACAGCTTGCTGTGTAAAGAACTTTACCTAATACATCAATTGTTTGTTTTCTTAATTCTGTTGCAATTTCTTCATTTGCATTTTCACAAAATTCAACAACTTTTCCTTTAGCTATTTTTTTACTTAAGAATTTATTGTCATATTTATTTAAAATTTCAGTACATTTTGATTGAATAGACAATTGATAACGTTCAATATGAGAACTGCAAGATGCATAATGAGCATCTGCTAAAGCTGCTATTAAACGATTTGTCCAATAGAAATCTTCTGTTGTAAGTTCCCCTGTAGTATTTGCAAGATATTCCGGTGTCTTATCTATATTTACATAGAAAGGAATCATTGCATTAAATACATTTGAACCAAGAGCAAGCCATTCAATACTTCTGATTGCTTCAGGCATGTCAGGTCTTATTTGAACAAGTCCTAAGAAATTATTTCTATTAATACCAATTGGTCTGAATTTTCCTTTTTCATCTGAAAATTTTCCATAAGGATCATAAGGAGTTCCTTGGAAATGATTAGAAAGTGCATATTTAATATCTTCAACAGTTATTTTTTTGTCCGGAGTTCTGCACCATGGAATATCATCTGATTCAGGAACATAATCTGCTTCCATTCCATCCCAATAATTTGTAAGTGAATTGAAATATCTTTGTAAAACCCAAGCACGAGGAGTATTATAAGTATGATCTGCATCAGAGTGGCTACCAAAAGCATCTCTAGGATTTAAATTTCCGTCTAGAGAAAGATCTAAATGATATCTGTTTATAAATTCTCTTAAATCTGCAGAACACATATATTCTTTTTGTTCTCCAAAAGCATCTTCCAAGTCAAAATAATCAAGACCAAGTTGGTTTGGCATAATTACATAACAATCATCCGGAACACGTCTTGCAATCCAATGATGACCTCCGATAGTTTCCAACCACCAAATTTCATTTACATCTTGAAAAGCTATACCGTTCATTTCATAAGTGCCATATTTTTCTAAAATTTCTCCTAGTCTAATTACACCTTCACGAGCGGATTTGATATATGGTAAAACTAAAGTAACCATGTCTTCTTCACCAATTCCGCCAACTTTTTCAGGAACATAATCTTTATCTCCTTCTTTTCCAACAGCAGGAATGAAATTTACAAGAGGATCAGCACCCAAAACTCTTTCATTTGAAGTTAGAGTTTCTGTTGCAGTCATAGAAATATTTAACTCATTAACACCGCAAGCACCCCAAACTCCTGATTCATCAACTGCATTAGGCATACAAGTATAACGCATAGGATTAGTAGGCAAATCAATTTCAACATGAGATAAAACTGATTTATATTTCACAGGTTGTTCCTTTGGATGAACAACTATAAATTTCTTTTCACAAAATTGACCTGATGGAGAGTCCTCGTTACGAGC
This sequence comes from Parvimonas sp. oral taxon 393 str. F0440, assembly GCA_000223315.2. GTDB lineage: Bacteria > Bacillota > Clostridia > Tissierellales > Peptoniphilaceae > Parvimonas. The sequence goes on from AFUS01000004.1 coordinate 452,029, forward strand.
AACCATTGTTGATCCATCATAAGTAGCATTTTTTCCAACTAAAATTGTAGTACAAGCCATAATAAAATCTCCTTTCAAAATATAATCTTTTTTCATAAATTGTGTAACATTTTTACTCATATTACAATTATATTATACTCCGAAAAAATAAAAGTAAATATATTTAATAATAAATATCAAAAAGAGCAAAAAATAAATTTAATATTTTTTAAATTCCTCTTTCAGCCATAATTATTTCAATTTCATTTTCGTTTATTCCTACCATAGCTTCTCCTAGATTTTCAGAAACTTTTGCAATAACCTTAGGATCATTATAATGTTTAACAGCTTCAACTATTGCCTTAGCTCTTTGTTCAGGATTTCCTGATTTAAAAATACCCGAGCCTACAAAAACACCTTCAGCACCTAATTGTCTCATAAGCGCTGCATCTGCTGGAGTTGCAACTCCACCTGCTGAAAAATTGACAACAGGAAGTTTTCCGTTTTTGTGAACATATTTTAATAATTCATAAGGAACTTTAAATTCTTTTGCTTTTTCAAATAATTCATCTTCTGCCATCGCAGTTACTTGACGAATTTCACCTTGAATTTTTCTCATATGTGAAACTGCTTGAACAACATCTCCTGTACCTGCTTCTCCTTTTGTACGAATCATTCTTGCACCTTCTTGAATACGTCTTAGAGCTTCTCCTAAATCTCTTGCACCACATACAAAAGGTGTATCGAATTTTGTTTTATCAACATGATGAATATTATCTGCAGGGGATAAGACTTCACTTTCATCAATATAATCTATTCCTATTTCTTGCAATATTTGAGCTTCTACAAAATGTCCGATTCTACATTTTGCCATAACAGGAATTGAAACAGCTTCCATTATACTTTTAATCATTGCAGGATCGCTCATTCTTGAAATCCCTCCGGCAACACGAATATCTGCAGGAATTCTCTCTAATGCCATTACCGCAACTGCTCCTGCTTTTTCAGCTATCTTTGCTTGTTCGGGTGTAGTAACATCCATTATAACTCCGCCTACGAAATTTTGTGTTAAATCTTTCTTTTTCATAATATTCCTTTCTCCTTAAATATATTTTATATAAACAGTATAATATATTTTTGATACTAGAGAAAGGGTCAAAACCTATATAAAAAATGGTATCAGATTAAGATTTAATTACACATAAAATCTTTCCTTTTTCAAAAGATATTTTTGCAGAATTTGATTCTATAATATTGCTTATACAAAGAGAATCTCCCTTTTTAAGATCAATATTTTTCACATCATATTTAAAACCGGACAATGTCAAATTTTTTATTTCTTCTGAAAAAGGTATAAAAGAAATTTTTGTATTTAATAGATTATTAAATTCAAATTTTCTTTCTATTTTAAAAAGTATTTCAGTCTCTTTTAAAAAATATAAATTATCATATTTAAACATTAAATTAATATTTGTAAGTTCATGATCTAAATTTCCACCTAATGCACCTATACAATAGATTTTATCGTAATTTTTATCTTTAATGAATTTTAAAATTAATTCTGAATCTGTAAAATCTTTATCTTTAGAAAATTCTTTTATAATTACATTTTTTACTTTATAGAAATTTAAAATATCTTTATTGATTGAGTCTAAATCTCCCCAAATTTCATTTGGAATTAAATTCAGTTCATAGCAGAGATTTGTTCCACCGTCTGCACAGTAGATATCACCCTTATTCATCATAAAGAAATTTTTAAAATAATTTTTATTTCCTAAAAGTTTTCCATTAAAAAATATATAAGCAATTTTCATTATTTTTCTCCTAATTTTTTAATTATATTTTAACATAATTTTAAAATTTTTAAACTATTGAATAATTTATTTGTTAATAGTATAATTTAATAAATTGAAGTTAAAATTTTACATAAAAGGAGGAGATGCTATGTATTTAGAAAAAATCAATTCACCAAGTGATTTAAAAAATTATCTATTGATGAATTAAAAGAGTTAGTCGTAGAACTTAGAACATATTTATTAAAAAGACTTAGTGAAAAGGGAGGACACATAGGTCCTAATCTTGGATCATTGGAGTTTACAGTTGCACTTCATTATGTTTTTGACTCTCCAAAAGATAAGATTGTATTTGATGTTTCTCATCAAACTTATGTTCATAAAATGTTGACAGGAAGAAAAGATGCTTTTATGATTCCTGAAAAATATGAATCAGTTACAGGATTTACTTCTCCAAAAGAAAGCAAACATGATTTATTTACAATAGGTCATACTTCAACTTCTATAAGTCTTGCTTGTGGTTTAGCAAAGGCTAGAGATTTAAAAGGAGATAATGAAAATATTATAGCTGTTATAGGAGATGGCTCATTAGGTGGAGGAGAAGCTCTTGAAGGGCTTAATAATGTTTTTGAACTTAAAAGTAATATGATTGTGGTTATAAATGATAACGACCAATCTATTGCGGAAAATCATGGCGGCCTTTATAAAAATCTTTATGATTTAAGAAAAACAAAAGGAAAGGCAGAAGATAATCTTTTTAAAGCAATGGGTCTTGATTATATCTATGTTGATGATGGTAATGATATTGAAGAATTAATTTCAGCATTTAAGTCAGTTAAAGATTTAAAAAATCCTATTGTAGTTCATATTTCAACAACAAAGGGAAAGGGATTTAAGCCTGCAGAAATTAATAGAGAGAAATTTCATTATGGAGCGCCTTTTGATATTGAAACAGGGGATTTTAAAAATTTTGGAAATGGACAAAATGTAGAAAACTATAAAAACTTGACTGTTGATTATTTATTGAATGCTATTAAAAAAGATAAAACAGTTGCTGTTTTGAATGCTGGAACACCAGGGGCTTTTAGATTTTCTAAGGAAATAAGAGAAAAAATGGGTAAGCAATATATTGATGTTGGAATTGCTGAAGAACATGCGGTTGCAATGTCTTCAGGACTTGCAAAAAATGGGGCAAAACCAGTTTTCTGCGTATATAGTACATTTATGCAAAGAACTTATGACCAAATTTCTCATGATTTGTGCTTAAACAATAATCCTGCATTAATATTGGTTTATGGAGCATCCATTTATGAAGAAAGTGATGCTACACATCTTGGATTTTTTGATATACCAATGATTTCGAATATTCCAAATTTAGTATATCTTGCACCTACAAACAAAGAAGAATATTTTAAGATGCTGGATTGGGGATTAAATCAAACAGAACATCCTGTTGCAATAAGAGTTCCTGTAGTTGATGTTGTATCAACTGGTGAAGCAGATAAAACTGATTATTCAATTTTAAACAAATCTAAAGTAACTAAAAAAGGAAAAGATGTAGCTATTATAGCTCTAAGTAATTTCTATAATTTAGGAAAAGAAATAGCTGATGAATTAGGGGATGTTACTCTAATTAATCCGGTATATATTACAGGTTTAGATGAAGAATTACTTGAAGAATTAAAAGAAAGTCATAAATTGGTAATTACTTTAGAAGATAGTGTTATAGAAGGTGGTTTTGGAGAAAAAATTGCAAGATTTTTCGGAACATCTGATGTAAAAGTTAAAAATTATGGAATTAAAAAGAGTTTTCCCGATAGATTTATTGTGGAAGAATTTCTTATAGAAAATGGAATTTCAAAAGATTTAATCATCAATGATATCAAGGAAATATTGAATAAATAGGAGATAGGAGGTACTGGTTATGAGTAGAAAATTAGTTGCATATTTCAGTGCAAGTGGAGTAACAAAAAAACTTGCAGAAAGAATTTCAAAAATTGCAGGAGCGGATTTACATGAAATTGTGCCTAAGGAAATTTACACAGATGAAGATTTAAACTGGATGAATGAAAATAGTCGTAGCAGTATCGAAATGAAAAACAAATCATTTAGACCTGAAATAGCAAACAAGATTAATAATATTGATGACTATGATACTATCTATGTAGGATTTCCTATTTGGTGGTATGTTGCACCTACAATCATAAATACTTTTTTAGAAAGTTATAATTTAACAGGAAAAACTATTATTCCTTTTGCGACTTCAGAAGAAAGTTTAATGGGAAATACTAACAAAGAATTGAAAAATTCCTGTAAGGGTTCAGTTCTAAAAGAAGGAAGAAGATTTGACATTAAAGATAGTGATGAAATAATTAAAAATTGGATTGAAAGTTTATAAAATGTTAGCCGACTTAATTTCAAGTCGGCTATTTTTGTATAGAAGAACCTCATCCTTCTACGATATTTCACATTGAGCGGAAATGCGGAAACCCGTTATTGTACAATAAAAAAAGAGATTTCGTTTGAAATCTCTTAATATTTTAATTAACATCCACAACCACAGCCACAGCCACAAGATTCAGGATTTCTTTTTTGGTATCTTGCTTCAACTATATCCCAGTTTACAACTTTCCACCATTCTTTTAGGTATTCAGCTCTTCTGTTTTGGTATTTTAAATAATAAGCATGTTCCCAAACATCATTTCCTAAAAGAATAACTTTTCCACAAGAAATTGGACAATCTTGGTTAGGAGTTGCAATTATTTCGATATTTCCTTCTTTATCAGATACTAACCATACCCAACCTGAACCAAATTGTCCTGCACCTTTTTTGTTGAACTCTTCTTTAAAAGTTTCAAAATCTCCAAATTTTTCAGCAATTTTCTTAGCAACTTCACCAACAGGTTCATTTGATCCACCCGGTGTCATGCTTTCCCAGAATAAATTGTGGTTGAAAACTCCACCAACATTATTTTTAATTCCATTCTTTTTGTCTTCTGGAGCATGTTCTAAATGAGTTAAAATTTCTTCTAATGTAGCTTCTTCAAAAACTGTGTCTTTAATGAAGTTGTTTAAATTGTTTACATAAGTTTGGTGGTGCTTGCTATGGTGAATTTCCATAGTTTCCTTATCTATTACAGGTTCTAATGCATCATAAGCATAATTTAATTTTACTAATTCAAATGCCATTTTATTCCTCCTAAAATTATAAAATATTAAAAACTTATTTGTTTTCAAATCTATTTTACCCATAGGAATATTTTTAAAACTTTAATAATAAATATCAATAATTGAATAATTATTTTATAAAAATCGTCTCTATTGAAGTTTTTTTAAAATATGATATACTATGAGCTGGAGGTATTTATGAAAATTATAATTGTTGGAGCCGGTAAGGTTGGAGAGTATTTATTTACTGATTTAAATACAGAAGATAATGATATTATTTTAATAGAAAAAAGACAAGAAATTTTAAACGAAATGCTATCTAAGTATGATATTATGGGGATTTCCGGAAGTGGAACTAACTATGATCTTTTAGAAGAAGCAGGAGTAGAAGATAGTGATATTTTTATTTCCGTTACTGAAAGTGATGAAGTAAATATTATATCCTGTATTTTTGCAAAAAATATGGGAGCAAAATATACTATTGCACGTGTTAGAAATCCTGAATATTATGCTAAATATGATTTTGTAAAAGACGCATTGGGAATTGATTTAGTTATAAATCCAGAATTTGTTGCAGCAAGAGAAATTTCAAGAGGATTAAAGTATCCTTTTGCTCATTCTGTTGAAACTTTTGTTGACGGTAGAGTAAAACTTATTGGACTTTCTGTTGGAGAAGATAGTCCTTTAAAAGATGTTAAAATTAAGGATTTGCAACAAAAATTCAATATAAAAGTTTTAATTGGAATCGTTGAAAGACAGGGTGAAATTTTTATTCCTTCGGGTGAATTTATTATAAGAGAAGGAGATAAGGTTCATTTTACAGGAACTGATGAATTTGTATATAAATTCTATAATATGTTAAAAGTTGGAGAGAAAAAAATAGAATCTGTATTTATTATAGGTGGTAGTAGAATTTCTCATTATTTAATTTCAAATTTAATTAAGGAAAATATAAAGGTAAAATTAGTTGAAGTTAATCGTGAAATAGCAACATCATTTAGCGAAAAATTTCCTTCAAAAGTTAAGGTAATTTGTGCAGATGGTTCTGATTCTGATGTTATTGATGAGGAAGGATTGAAAAATTATGATGCTTGTGTAGCATTAACAGGAATTGATGAAGAAAATATTATGTTAGGAATGTTTGCAAAAAAACTTAATGTTAAAAAGTCAGTAGCAAAAGTTAGTAGACTTTCTCTTTTAAATATTATTCCTCCTACAGATAGTTTTTCCTTTGTTACACCTAAAAAATTGGTTTCAGATATAATAATAAGTGTAGTTAGATCAATTATCAATAGTGAAGGATCTAATATAGAAACTTTACATAGATTATCAAATAATGTAGAAGCTTTAGAGATAAAAGTAAACAAAAAATCAAGGGCAATAGAGACTCCTCTAAAAGATTTGGATATCAAGGAAAATGTACTTATAGCTTATATTATTAGAGATAACAAACTAATTTTTCCTTCCGGTAGTGATTTTATTATGGTTGGAGATACTGTAATTGTTATTTCAAAGGCAAATTTGATACAAAATATAGATTCAATCTTAGTATAGGTGTATTATGAATAATAAAATTATAAGATATATTTTAAGTAAAATTTTATATATTGAGGCAGGATTTTTACTTTTACCTGTTATAGTTTCTCTCATATATAAAGAAAATTATAGTAATATTTTAAGTTTTTAGTAACAATATTTTTATTATTGTTGAGTGGTTATTTACTAGGATATAAATCTGATGCAAGTGGAGCTTTTTATGAAAAAGAGGGCTTTATAATAGTTTCATTATCTTGGATACTTTTATCTGCCTTTGGAGCTTTGCCATTTGTTTTCTCGGGTTCAATTCCTAATTTTATTGATGCATTTTTTGAAACTTCAAGTGGATTTACAACTACAGGAGCTAGTATTTTAACCAATGTTGAAGAACTTAGTCATTCAATGCTATTTTGGAGAAGTTTTACACATTTGATTGGAGGTATGGGAATTTTAGTTTTTGCACTTGCGATTTTACCTCGTTCAAATAGAAATTCTCATATTATGAAAGCAGAAGTTCCTGGACCGATTTTTGGAAAATTTGTTGCAAAAATGAGTTATACTGCTAGACTTTTGTATAAAATTTATTTTGCTATGACAGGAATTTTGATAATTTTACTAATTTTAGTTGGTCATCCTGTTTTTGATTCTTTCGTTCATGCTTTTGGAGCTGCAGGAACTGGTGGTTTTGGAATAAGGGCAAATTCAATTGCATATTATAATAGTCCTGTAGTTGAGATGATTTTGGCAACTGCAATGATAATTTTTGGTATTAATTTTAATTTATTTTATGTAATTTTAATAGGAAAAGCAAGAGACGGATTTAAGAGTGAAGAATTAAGATGGTATTTGCTTATAGTCTTTGGAAGTGTTGTTTTAATATTCTTCAATATAAGACATAATTATACTTCATATCTTACTGCTGTAAAAGATATATTCTTTACAGTTTCTTCAATAATATCGACTACCGGATACGCTACTGTTGACTTTGGAAAATGGCCTACTTTTTCTCATGCGATTTTGTTGTTCCTGATGTTTACAGGTGCCTGTGCGGGATCAACTGCAGGTGGTTTGAAGATTTCAAGATTTATAATTTTGGTTAAGTCATCTATTTTACAATTTAGAAAGGCTATAAATCCAAAAAGAGTTTTAAGTGTAAAAGTAGATAATAAACTTGTTGGAAATGAAGTATTGGCGGAGGTAAAGGGTTACTTTGTAATTTATATATTTTTAATTATAATTTTTACAGTTTTAATATCCTTTACTGTTCCGGATTTCTTAACTGCATTTTCAGCAGTAATGGCAACTTTTAACAATATTGGACCGGGACTCTCTGTTGTAGGGCCTACAGGAAGTTATGCAAGTCTTACTTATTTTAATAAAATAGTTTTGTCACTTGCAATGCTAGCAGGGAGACTTGAAATATTTCCAATACTAATTTTATTCTCATCAACAACTTGGAAAAAGAAATAGGGGGAGATATTTTTGGCGAAAAAATATTATGCTGTTAAGGTTGGAAAAACAACAGGAGTTTTTAATAATTGGGAAGACTGTAAAAAACAAGTTACAGGTTTTTCGGGAGCAATTTATAAATCTTTTCCAACTTTCGAAGAAGCTAAAGAATATTTGAATAATGAAAGCAACGAAATTGAAAGTAAAAATATTACTTTTGAAGATGTTGCAGATGATGAAATCCTAGCCTATGTTGACGGTTCTTATAAAAAAGATACTTTAGAATATGGTTATGGAGTTGTTCTCATTTTAAAGGATGATATTATTGAACTTTTTGGAAAGGGAGAAAATCCTGAAGTTGCAAAGAGTAGAAATGTAACAGGAGAACTTTTTGGCTCGATTAGAGCTATCAGTGAGGCGATAAAGTTAAGAAAGAAAAAGATAATTGTTTTTCATGATTATCAAGGCATTTCATCTTGGGCTAATGGAGAATGGAAATGTAATTTGCCCCTTACTATAGGATATAGAGATAAAATTAAAGAGTTTAGAAAGGAAATAGAGATTTTATTTGTAAAGGTTAAGGCGCATTCTAATGATAAATATAATGACCTTGCAGACCATTTGGCAAAAAAATCTTTGGGAATTGAAAAATAGTTTATGACTGAGATATTAAAACCGACAAAAGAAAATATAGAAAAATCTGCAAATTTAATATTAAATGATGAGATTGTTGCAATTCCAACAGAAACTGTGTATGGTTTAGGAGCAAATGGGTTATCAGATATTGCGGTTTCAAAAATCTTTAAGGCAAAAAATAGACCACAGGATAATCCTTTAATATTGCATATTTCAGATTATGAAATGATGGAAAAATTGGTTTATGAATTAAATGATGATATAAAAGAATTTTTAAATTATTTTTGGCCTGGACCACTGACTGTTATTATGAAAAAGAAAGATATAATTCCTGATGCTGTCAGCTGTGGACTTGATACCGTTGCTATTAGAATGCCGAATAATGAAATTGCAAGAAGTTTCATAAAACAATGTGGTGTTCCAATAGCTGCGCCTTCTGCAAATATTTCAGGAAAGCCTTCACCAACGACTGCAGAAGATGTTTTTACTGATATGAATGGTAAAATTTCAGTAATATTAGATGGTGGACTTTGCAATATCGGAATAGAATCAACGGTTTTGGATTTGACTAAAAAACCTTATACGATTTTAAGACCGGGTTTTTACACAAAGGAAGATTTTTTGAAATATGAAGATGAAATTTTAATTGATGATGCCATTGTAACAGAAAACACAATTCCAAAATCGCCGGGACAAAAGTATAAACATTATGCTCCAAAGGCAAAAGTTGTCGTGATTGTAGTAAAAGATAGGAAAAAATCATCAATTGAGATTGAAAAAATAATAAAAGAAAATAAAGACTTAAAAATTGGAATATTTAAGTTTGACGAAACTATTTTAAGTGTAGAAAATGAAAATATTTTATCATTGGGTTCAGTTTTTGACTTAAAAGAAATGTCTAAAAAATTATTTAGAGGTCTTAGAGAATTCGACGAAAAAAATGTTGATTTGATTATTGTTGAGGGTTGTGATGAAAAGGGACTTGGATTTTCAATAATGAACAGACTTAAAAAATCAGCAAGTGGGAATATAAAATATATTGATTAAAGAGCTTATGCTCTTTTTTTGTTAAATAGTTGTTTTTAGAATTTTAATATGTTATACTATTTAAAATTTATCAGGAGGTTTTTATGGATAAGGATTTAAGTTTTTGTGAGGTAATGAATATAGATGATGATTTACAGAGAAATGAGATGTTGTATAAATTTTTTGATGAAGATTCAAGATTGAAAAGTAAGTTCGGAATGGTGGAAAAATTAACTACAATAAGAGAGATCGATAAAGTTATAAATTCTAATACTAAAATGCTTGATATAGGAGCGGGAACGGGAGTTTATACTATAAATTATGCTGATAAAGTTTCTGAAATATATGCTTTTGAACCTTCTGAAAATAATTTTTTGAAATTAAATGAAAATTTAAAAAATTACAATTTTAATAATGTTATAACAAAACAATTAAATTCCTTAGAGCTTGAAATATTGCCTGATGATTATTTTGATGTTGTACTTTTATTTGGGCCACTATATCATTTATCCAATAAAGAGCATCAAATGAAAACATTAAATGATGCAATTAGAGTTTGTAAAAATGGAGGACATATTTTTATAGCGTTTATAAATCATGATATGGTACCTATTACGGAAACAAACTATAATTTTAATTATTTTGAAAATGGTGCATATAATAAGAATACACAAAGAGTATGGAACAGACCTTTTATATTTTTTACTATTGATGAGAGTAAGAGTTTAGTAGAGGAATCAGGACTAAAGATAGAAAGTATAATTGCATCTGATGGTTTTTCTGAATTATTATTTGAAAAAATTGAAAAAATGAGCGATGTAGCTTATGAAAATTATTTGCAATGGCATTTTAATCATTGTAAAAATAAAGAACTTTTAGGAGCAACAAATCATTTGTTATTTGTTACGAAAAATATAAAATAGTAAATTTAAAGGAGATAGTAATTTGCAAGAATTGGTTATTAAAGAAATTGTTGATATTAAAGAAAAGGAAAAAATATCGAGAGAAATATTAAATGATCTTCCTGAATGGTTTGGTATGCCAGAAAGTACGGAAGAATATATTACAGATTCTAAAGATAAACCGTTTATTGCCTGTTTTATGGATAATGAGGCAGTAGGTTTTGTGGTATTGAATGCTACAAGTGAGGATTGTGCAGATATTTTTGTTATGGGAATTAAGAAAAACTATCATAGAATGGGAATAGGAACAAAGCTAAATGATGCTTATGAAGAATTGGCAAAAAAACTTGGTTATACTTATACTCAAGTTAAAACTGTTCAAAGCGGTCATTATAAAGAATATGATATAACAAATAATTTCTACAAATCTGCAGGATATAAGGAATTGGAAGTTTTTCCAACTCTATGGGATGAATGGAATCCTTGCCAAATATATATTAAATATATTGGAGATTAGTATTGTTGCTATTAAAATTAAATAATTGAATATGAGATGAAAGGCAGTAAATCAAATTATACTGCTTTTTTATTGTTCAAATTATGATATAATAATTATAGATTTATGCCAAATGATAAAGCTGTAATTATTTCATCATAATTACCAAAATTTAATTATAAAAAAGAGATTATGATATAATAATTATGTATTGAAAAATGGTTTATGATTTTGTATTTGGAGGAAGTATGAAAAGAAATATTATTTTTATCTGATTTCCTTAATATGTGGAATTTTATTTTGTTATTTTTAAAAATTGAACATTTTACAAAATTCTATATTTTTTAATTTTTGGATTTGCTTGTATATTTTCATATATTTTTAGATTCAATAAATTAAAATTATTTTTTTTAATGTTTTCATTGGGCTTTTTAGTAAGTTTTTTTGCAGAAAAAGAGAATAATTTAAACTCATTCTTTGATCAAAAAGTCTCTTTAACAGGGGAAGTTTTAAATTCAACTGCACGTTCTGATGAAAATGGATACAAATATGAAATTAAATTAAAAAATATTGAAAATACAGAAAAATCAGAGAAAATTTTACTTTTTACAAATCATAAACAGTTTAAAATTGGAGATATTGTAAGTGTAACCGGAAAACTTAGAGAAATAAGGTCAAATGGTAATCCAAGACTTTTTAATTATAAGAGATTTAATTTAAAAAAGAATATATATTCAAATATTTATTCTGATGATGTGAAAAAAATCGGAGAGAATAAAAATTTAAAGAGAACTTTTCATAATTTTGTCGAAAATGTCTTTGATACTTCTCTTTCATCTGAAAATTCGGATATTATGAAGAGGATATTTCTTGCAAATAATTATGATACTGCTTTTGAAAATGATATTAGAGAAATTGGACTTTCACATATTTTAGCTGTTAGCGGTTTACATATTGGAATAATATATCTTATTTTAAGTAAAATATTGATTATTTTACCGATAAAAAGAATTTTTAGAGAAATTATAATTTTGTTTTTTATATTTTTATATGCGTATTTGATTGGTAATCCTGCAAGTGTTTTAAGAGCGGAAATATTTTTGTTTATCTCTATATTTTCGTTACTTTATGGGAAAGTTAAAGATAGATTAAATGACCTTTTATTGACTGTTTTTGTTATTTTATTGATAAATCCATATATGATTTTTGATGTAGGATTGTATTTAAGCGCATTTTCTGTATTTGGAATTATAAAGATTTTACCAGAATTTTCAAAGAAGAGGGACGGCTTTGTTCTAAAATCTTTAAAACTTACATTTTCAGTTATGCTTATAATTTTACCTATTATTTTATACACTTTTGGAAAGTTTTCAATAATTATATTCTTTAGTAATTTAGTATTAACACCAATTTTTGTAATTTGCATAGTTATTTCGTTTTTTATTTTGTTATTTGGTTTATTTAGTTTAAAAGTTTGTGTATTTTTGGGATTATTAGTTAATAGTTTATTAAATCTTATAAGATTAAATGTTGATTTTCTAAAGGCTATAAATATAAATATCACTTTTTATGAATATAACATAGTACTTTTAATTTTTACATATTTTTTACTTTTAATTTATTTTAAGAGGAGAGATTTTAAGTATTTTACATTTGATAGCTTTAAATTTTTTATAGTTTCTGCTATGATTCTATTTGCTTCTACAAATATTTTTAACATTTATAAAAATGAGGTAAATATAAATTTTATAGATATAGGTCAAGGAGATGCCTGTTTAATAAGAGGAAAACAGAATAATATTCTAATAGATACAGGTGGAATTACTTTTGGGAAAGGAGATAACGGAAAATCCGTTTTAATTCCATATCTACAGAAAAATGGGGTTAAAAAACTAGATTTTGTGTTTATTTCACATTTAGACGCAGACCATTGTAAAAATTTGAGTTATTTATCTAAAGAAGTGGAGATTAAAAACTTATTTTTTAGAAAAGATGGGTATAGAGATTTTGTAAAAAAATATGGAGAAGTTAAGGCTGAAAATATTTATAATATTGAAAATAATTTAAAATTAAATTTAGAGGATGTAGATTTGGAAGTTTTAAAAGCCAAAGATTCTACGGAAGAAAATGAAAGATCTATAATTGTTAGAGTTATAGCAAATGGGAAGAAAATACTTTTTACCGGAGATATTGGAGCTTTTACAGAAAATCAGCTCATAAAAAATGATATAGACTGTGATTATCTCAAAGTTGCTCATCATGGGAGTAAGAATTCCAGTTCTTCTGAATTTTTATCGGCTACAAGTCCAAAAACTTCTATAATTTCTTGTGGTTATAAAAATAGATATAATCATCCGCATAAAGATGCTTTAGATAGAATAAAATCTGTAGGAAGTGATGTTTATAGAACAGACTTACAGGGAAATATTATGCTTAGTATTAATAAGTTTGAAGAAAAAATTACAGGTTTTAGAGAAATTGATAGTAATTTATTTGGGTTTTTGAAATTCTATTTTATGGATATTTTAAATATTATAATGTATCTATTTGCTTTTTTAGTATTAGTTAAAATAAATAATGATTTAATAATAGATTTAGACTTTATTAAGGAGGAACTATGAATTATATACAAGCTATGAAGTTGCTAGATAATGGGGAACTTAATGGTATATATGTTTTGAGTGGAGAAGAAATTTTTTTGATAGATAGGTTTGTTGAATTATTTAAGGAGAAAATTGTTTCAAAAGATTTTTTTGATATGAATTATATTGAATATGATTTTTCAAAAATTGATTTGCAGAAGTTAAAGATTGATTGTGAAACAGCTCCATTTTTCAGTAATAAAAGACTTATCATTGTAAATGATGTAAATCTTTCAAAAAATGGAATTTCTATGTATAAAAACTTCTTTGAGGAAATGTATGATTATATAGATAAAATTCCAAATACAACAGTTCTTCTTTTTGTGATGAAAGGAAGTCTTGCTTTTCGCGGTAAATTTTATAAACAAATTTCGATTTTAGGACATAATATTGAACTTATAAGATTTAATGAGATTGAACTTTTTAAATTTATTAAAAAAAGATTTGTTTTAAAAAATATCGAAATTAAAGATAATGTATTGAAATATATTATTGATAGAATTGGGTATTTAGATAGTAGTCGAGAAAAAAATCTTTATGATGTAGAAAATGAAGTAAACAAACTACTTAATTCCTTTTCCAGAAATGTTTTAGATTTTAAAGATGTTGATGAAATTCTAGTTGATAAATTTGAAAATAGCATTTTTAAATTGCTGGATACAATTTCTAAAAAAGATTATAAAAATTCAATTAAAATTTTGGTTGAGCTTAAAAAATCAGGAGAGGATTCTTTTTCTACATTTTATATGATTGTTAGATATATAAGAAATCTTTTAGGAGTAAAAGTTTTGAAACTAAAACAAAAACATTTAGACTATATTTCAAAAGAGCTAAAAATTTCAAACTATGAATGTAAAAAATTGTATTCCGTTTGTGATAATTTTTCAGTAGAAACTCTTTGTAATTATATTGATTTTACATATTCTGTCGAATCGGATATAAAGACAAAGAATAGAGATATAGATTTATTGTTAGAGATTTTAATTTCAAAAATGTCGTTAGGAGGCGATTTAATTGAGTAAAAAGGTTAATATTTTTGTTGACGGAATGACTTGTCAAGCCTGTTCAATGAAGGTTGAAAAGGGGCTTTCAAAACTTAAGATTGTAGAGGATGTTTCTGTAAATCTTATGAGCAAAACAGTTACGGTTTCCGTTGAAGATGGAGCAAAAGTTGAAGGTCTTATTGGAGTTATAAAAAGACTTGGATATAAACCAAAAAGAGATGAATTGAAAATCGAAAAGAGTAGTCTTAAAGCAGAAGATATAGAAAAAATCATTTCTGAGTTAAAAGAAAAAGATACTGTTTTAGTAAAAGATGAAGATGACATTTTAAAAGTAAAATACTTAAAAGATGTTGTTTCTTTAGATGAAATAAATTCAATTTTAGAGAAATATAAAATTTCGGTTAAAAAAGAAAAAAGGAAAGACAAAATATATATGAAGATGAAATTAAGGACTTAAAAAAGGACTTAATTATTTCAATAGTATTTAGTGTGCCACTTATGGTTTCAATGTTCTTCCATATGTTTAATATGCATAAATTTATACTTAATGGTTATATTCAATGGGCTTTTGCAAGTGTTGTTCAATTTTATGTAGGGAAAAGATATTATATAAATGCTTATAGAAATTTAAAAATAAAAGTACAAATATGGATGTTTTAATAGCTTTTGGAACATCAATGGCTTATTTTTATTCAGTCTATAAAGTATTAATCGGAAGTGTTGATGTTTATTTTGACAGTTCTGCGATGATTATAACACTAATCTTACTTGGTAAATTTTTTGAAGCAAATGCAAAGTCAAATACTTTCGGTGCAATTATGAAATTGATGGATTTAAAAGCGGACTATGCAATTGTAATTGAAGGGGATAAAGAAGTTAAAAAGAATATTGAAGATGTAAAAATTGGAGATATTGTTTTAGTTAAACCTTATGAAAAAATTCCGGTTGATGGAGTTATTATTTCAGGGAATAGTTCTGTAAATCAAGCTATGATTACTGGAGAATCTGTTCCTGTCGAAAAAAGTATCGGAGATACCGTTATCGGAGCGACAAATAATATTGAGGGGATTTTAAAAATTGAAGTAAAGAGTACAGTAGAAAATTCTGTATTATCTAAAATACTTGATTTGGTTCAAAATGCTCAGACAAAAAAAGCCCCTGTTCAAAGACTTGCAGATAAAATTTCAAGTTATTTTGTACCGGGTGTAATTTTGTCATCTTTAGCTACTTTAGTAATTACTTATATTGTTACAAAAGATTTTACAACAAGTTTATTAAATAGCTGTGCAGTAATGGTTATAGCTTGTCCTTGTTCACTTGGTTTGGCAACGCCAACAGCGATTATGTCGGGTACAGGTGTCGCTGCACAAAATGGTATTTTAATAAAGAGTGGCGAAGTTTTAGAAAAAATTCATAAAATGGATAGTATTATTTTTGATAAAACGGGAACACTTACAACAGGAGAATTAAAAGTTATTGAAATAAAAAATAATACTGATTTATCAGAAGAAGATTTTTTAAGTATAATTTATTCTTTAGAAAAAATACAGATCATCCTATTGCTAAATCTATCGTAAATTTCTGTAAAGAAAAAAATGTAAAAGAATTGGATATTTCAGATTTGAAAGTAATCGCAGGAATGGGAGTTCAAGCAGTTTATAATGATAAAGAAATTCTAATTGGAAAGAGAAAATATATCGAAGAAAAACTTGGAAAACTGGAATTAAATATAGAAAATGAATTATTGACAATCTTTATATCAATAGGGAGTGAATTTGCAGGTTTTGTTGTTTTAGAAGATGAAATTTCAAAAAATGCATTTGAAATAATTAAGAAATTAAAAGAAAAAATATTGATGTTTATATGATAACTGGAGATAGTGAAGTTGTAGCCAGAAAAGTTGCAAATAAACTTGGAATAGATAATGTGCTTTATGAAGTTATGCCAAATGAAAAATCTCAAAAGGTTTTAGAATTGCAAAAACAAGGTAAAATTGTTGCAATGGTAGGGGATGGAATAAATGACGCTCCAGCTCTTGCAAGTGCAGATATAAGTTTTGCAATGGGAACCGGTACAGATATTGCTATGGAAACTTCAGATATTACTCTGATGAATGGCAATTTAAACACACTTTTAAATTCAATCAATATAAGTGAACAAACTCTTAAAATAATCAAACAAAATCTATTCTGGGCATTTTTCTATAATATTATTGCAATTCCATTTGCCGCATTCGGATACTTAAATCCAATGCTTGCAGGATTTACAATGAGTTTTAGCTCAGTAAGTGTTGTTTTAAACAGTTTAAGATTAAAAAGATATAAATTTTAGCAAAAATGGTATGCCATAAAAGGCATACCATTTTTAAATTCTTAATTATTTTTTATTGTATTTTTTTACAAAATTGTAAAGTGTTTTTACCGGAGTACCGCTTGCTCCTTCAGGATTTGTTCCCCAAGCTGAACTTGAGAATGAAGGACCTGCAATATCTAAATGAACCCAAGGAGTATTTTCAACGAAATGTTCTAAGAAAACTCCGGCAGTAATTGCACCACCTGTTCCCGGTCCGGTTGCATTTAGTAATTCTCCAACTTTTCCTTTTACGCTTTCTTTATGTTCTTCATAAACAGGGAATCTCCATAAATATTCACCCATAAAGTCTGCTGATTCTTTAATTTTTGCATAAACTTCATCATTATTACTTACAGCTCCGATAACTCTTGAACCTAAAGCTTGAATACAAGCACCTGTTAAAGTAGCAACATCAACTATGCATTCAGGATTTAATTTTGAAGCTCCATAGTAAATAGCATCAGCTAAAGTCAATCTTCCTTCGGCATCAGTATTAACTACTTCAATAGTTGAACCCTTCATTGAAGAAATTATATCTCCATTTCTATAAGCATGTCCATTAATCATATTTTCACAAGATGCAACAAGGGCTATTACATTTCTTTGAACATTCATTTTTCCTACTGCATACATTGTTGAAATAACGGAAGCACTTCCACCCATATCAGTTTTCATAGTAACCATTCCTGTAGCAGGTTTGATTGCATATCCACCTGAATCATAAGTTAAACCTTTACCAACTAAAACAATAGGTTTTTCATCTTTGTTTGGTAAATGTTTCATAATTATAAATTTAGGTGGTAGGTCACTACCTTGTGCAACTGCTAGAAAAGCATCCATTTTCAAAGATTCTATTTGTTTCTTTTCTAAAACTTCAACTTCTACTCCAACTTTTTCAAGTTCTTCTTTTGCAAATTTTGCCAAAGTTTCCGGATATATATCATTTGCAGGTCTATTTACAAGATCTCTACACATAAATACTGCTTCCATTATCGCTTCAATTTCTTTAATTCCATTTTCTACAATTTCTTTTTTGTCTTCTAAAACATCAAAGAATACTTCACATTCGAATTTATCTTTCTTTTCTTTTAAGAAATTATCAAAAGCATAAGTAACATTTATAATACCTTCAATCATTGCTTGAGCAGTTAATTTATAACAGATACCGTCAAACTTTTTAACTTCTATATTACAGGATTTTACATTATTAGCTTTTAAGTGTTTTCCTAGAGAAAGGAAAGATCTTCTGATATTTTCTAAAGAATTTTCTTCTTCTTTTCCTAGTCCTAATAAAATTACATTTTCAGTGTTTGGACCAAGATTTGAAAAAACTTCGCCTCTTTTTCCATTAAAAAGTTTGTTTTCTTTTACATAAGATTTTAACTCTTTACTTATTCCGCAAATATCGTTTCCTTCAAAAAATGAAAGAACTTTAACCATTCCGGAATTACCAATTTTAAATTCCATATACTACCTCCAAAAATATATTAGATAATAAATATCTTACATATATAATAACTAAAATAACAAATTTTTGCAATAGAAAAGGACAACATAGTTGTCCAATTTAAAAAATATTAAAACTTATTGTTGCCATAATTATTCCTGAAAGAACTAATCCCATTATAGCTGCTAATAAACTTGTTTTAAAATCAATATCTAAGATACTTGCGGCGAGCATTCCGGTATATGCACCCGTTCCCGGAAATGGAATACCTATAAAAATTGCAAGGGCAATTAAAATTCCACTTTTACCTGATTTTTTTAAAATTTTTTCTCCTGCTCTATGACCTTTTAATAAAAGTTTTTTACAAAACTTTCCAATATATCTTTTATGTTCTCCCCATAATAAAAAATTTTTTGCAAGAAAGTAAACAAATGGAACAGGAATTAAATTTCCTATTATTGCAGTTATATATGAATTTAAAATCGGAAGTCCCATTGCTTGTGAGTATGGAATGGCACCCCTTAATTCAATTACCGGTACCATTGAAATAAGTAAAATTAAAAAATATTTTATCATTATCTCTCCTTAATCTATTTTAATAATGTATATATTTTACCATAAAAATTAAATAAAAGAAATACGAAAAAATTGTAAAAAAGTATTGCATTTATTTTAAAATATGGTATAATATATGTGTTAATTTTATAGGCTACCCAAGACCGTAGGGACATCAGTTTAAAAATCCTACATAGGTGGAAATACTTTATTATGTATTTTATCTCTACTCTTGGTAGAGATTTTTTAATATGTAGCCTTTGGTGGAGGTGAAAAGATGAAAGATTTTGTTTTAGAACAAAAACAAGCTGTTGTATCAGAAATTAGAGAAAAGATTGAAAATTCAGGTTCTTTAGTTTTAGTTGATTACAGAGGTTTAACTGTTGAACAAGTAACTGCTTTAAGAAATAAGTATAGAGAAGCCGGTGTTCAATATAAGGTTTATAAGAATACTATGATGAAATTAGCTTTCAAAGAATTAGGCTTTGAAGATTTCAATCAATATTTAGAAGGACCTAGTGCAGTTGCATTCTCAGGAGAAGATTTAACAGCAGCGGCAAGAATTACTAATGAATTTGCAAAGACAAATGACAAATTAGTTATAAAAGCAGGTATTTTAGAAGGAAAAATTTTAGACAACGAAGGCGTTAAAGCTGTTGCAAACATCCCTTCAAGAGAAGTACTTATTGCGAAATTACTTGGAAGCTTCAGAGCTCCGGTATCAAATTTTGTGTATATGTTAGATGCACTAAGAAAGAAAAAAGAAGAAGAAGCAGCTTAATGGTTGCGTAAAATTTTAGGAGGTATATTATGGATTTCGAACAAATATTAGAAGCAATTGAAAAATTATCAGTTCTTGAATTAAATGAATTAGTTAAAGCAGCAGAAGAAAAATTTGGAGTTTCTGCATCTGCACCTGTAGTAGTTGGAGCAGTAGCTGGTGGAGAAGCAGCTGCAGCAGTAGAAGAAAAACTGAATTTGATGTAATTTTAGCATCAGTTGGAGCAGAAAAAATGAAAGTTGTTAAAGCTGTTAAAGATTTAAGTGGCTTAGGATTAAAAGAAGCTAAAGAAGTAGTTGACAACGCTCCAAAAGCTGTTAAAGAAGGAGTTTCTAAAGAAGAAGCTGAACAAATGAAAGCTAAATTAGAAGAAGTTGGAGCTACTGTAGAATTAAAGTAGTAAATTACTTCTGATTAGATTTAATATTAAAAG
Source organism: Parvimonas sp. oral taxon 393 str. F0440 (assembly GCA_000223315.2). Taxonomy (GTDB): domain Bacteria; phylum Bacillota; class Clostridia; order Tissierellales; family Peptoniphilaceae; genus Parvimonas. The sequence continues at coordinate 472,228 of AFUS01000004.1, forward strand.
TGGATTTATATCCACTTTTTTTATAAAAATTTTAATATTTATGCTACAAATATTTTTAATAATGATTATTAAGTGTTGATTTATTTTGTTTAAAAATATATAATAAATAGGTAATACTATTTAAGAGGGAGTACTTTTAGTTTTTACTAGAAGAAAAGATATATGAAGGTAAAAAGAGGAGATATTTTTTATGCTGATTTAAGTCCCGTTGTAGGTTCTGAACAAGGAGGCGTAAGACCTGTACTAGTTGTTCAAAACGATGTTGGAAATAAATATAGTCCTACTGTTATTATTGCAGCTATAACTTCTCAGATGAATAAAGTCAAACTTCCAACACATGTCGAAGTTTCTGCAGAATTTGGGCTTCCCAAAAATTCTGTAGTATTGTTGGAGCAAATAAGAACCATAGATAAAAAAAGACTTAGAGAAAAGGTTGGCTTTACAGATGAGTTCTTTATGAAAAAGGTTAATGAGGCGCTTTTAAAATCTGTTGGAGTTTAGTACATAGAGGGAAAATATGCTTGAGTTGGTAAAAAACATAGAATTTGTAAAAAAAATAAATTAAAAGTAAATAAAATAAGTGAAAAAGAATTTATTTTGGAAAATAAAAAAGAAAAGTATATTTTAAATTTATTTCCTTTTGGTAAGTTTTCTAAAATAAGTAAAATTTTTGATTGTTTAAATAAATTATCTGAAAAGTTTTCTAATATTTCTTATGAAGATATTGGAATTTTAAATGACAAGTTTTGTTATAGAATTATTCCTTTTATTATTGATGAAAAAATAATTTGACTGATGAAGAGTCTTATAATATAGGCTTTAAAATTGGAAAATTTATTTTTGAATATCATAAAAGTTTTCAAGGCTGTGATTGTGGTAGATGGAATAAGCATTACAATTATAGGATAAATAAATTTTTGCATAAATATGGTCTTGGTCAGTATAGAGGAAATCTTGATTATGTTCTTTTAGATTTTTTGGAAAGAAATAAATATTGCTTAAAAGATAGGACTTGTACTACTATTATAGGACTTAACGGCCTTGAGGATATTAAAATTACAAAAGATGGAAAATTTCAAATTGTAGAGGAATATAAAATTTTAAGATCAGATTCTTATTTTGAGTTTAGGAATTTGAATTTATATTATAATAATACAAATTTATTAACTGGAATTGTTGACGGATATTTTGACAATAATGTTCCCAGAATGTTTTTCAAGCTTTTGGGTGTATATACTATAATTGAAAATTTATATGATATTTTTGTTGAAAATAAAGATGTAGATGATGAAATTATAAATGAAAAGATAAAAAAGATTAATGATATTTATGACGGATTTTCGAGTATATATCCTATTTGGTATTTGAAAAACAAAAAATTTTAATAGAAGTTGGAGAAATATGAATAAATTTAATAGAAGTGTTATAGGATTGTTATTATTTTGTTTGGTTTTTGGAGCTTGTTCAAAACAAAGTAAAGACGTAGATTCTAAAAATGAGATTAAAAAGAATGAGAGTACAAGTTTTAAGAAATTCTCAAAATCTTTTTTTGGCGTTTTTGATACAGATATAGCATTTAGTGCTTATTGTGAGAATGAAGAGGAATTTAATAAATATTTTAAAGTATTGGAAGAAGATATGAAAAGATATCACAACCTTTACAATTCTTTTGAAAATGCAAGCGAAAATAATATAAAATCTATAAATGACAATGCCGGAAAAGAACCTGTAAAGGTTGATAAAGAGATTATAGAGCTGTTGGAATTTTCTATTGAAAATTACAAAAAATTGTCTGATAAAAATAATATTGCTTTAGGAAGTATAACAGAACTTTGGAGAGCTGAAAAAGATTCTGCAGTTAATCTTAAAGGAAAACTTCCGGATGAAAACAAAATAAAAGAGGGATTAAAACATACAGATATTAATAATATTGTAATTGATAAGGAAAAGAGTACGGTTTTTATAAAAGATAAGGATATGAAGCTAGATGTTGGGGCTATTGCAAAGGGTTATTCAGTTGAAAAAGTTATGAATAAATTAAAATCAATGGGATTAAAATCTGCAATAATTTCAGCTGGAGGAAATGTAAAAGCAATTGGAAGCCCTTTAGAAAAAGATAAAAATAAATGGGGAATAGGAATTCAAGATCCAAAGTTTGATTCTGACAAAGTTGATATTAAAGAGGTTATTTATACTGATGAAACTTGTGCAGTAACGAGTGGTGATTATCAAAGATTTTATTTTGTAGGAGATAAAGCATATAATCATATTATTGATCCAAAAACCGGTTATCCTAAAGATAAAATTAAAAGTGTAACAGTTTTATGTAATGATTCCGGTCTTGCAGATTTTCTATCAACTAGTTTATTTTTAATGGATGTTGAAGAAGGAAAAAACTTTTGGAAAAAGTAAATGGAGCAGAGGCTTATTGGATACTTTCTGACGGAAGTGTACATTATACTGAAAAAATGGAAAAATTGTTAAAAAGTAAGGGAGCTACAAATAAATAAAGTTAATTATATATCAAAGTTAGGATTCTTTCCTAGCTTTTTTTATGTTTGAATTAATAATAAAGTTTTTACAATAAGAGCATAAAAATAATAAAAAATTTCAAAAAAGTATTGAACATTGTTCATAAAAGTGCTATAATATTCAATGTAAAAATAATGAACATTGTTCAGTTTATAAAAAGGAGAGAATTATGACTAATATTAAAGATAAAAAAATGAGTAAAGAATATAAAATTATTCAAGCTGCACTTGATATATTTCAGGAAAAAGGATATGAGAAAACGACGATTAGAGATATTATGTTAAAAACTGAGTTTGGGTTGGGAACTTTTTATTTATATTTTAAAAGTAAACAAGATTTAAAAGAAAAATAATTTTAGATAAAGCTATTAATTTAGTTGTTCAAGCTGAACATAAATGTACACAAACTGATCCTATTGAAAGATATACTTGTTTTGTGAATTATATCATTGATTATTTGATTGAAAATCCATTCGATTTAGAGCTAATATCTCAAAATATTAATTGGACTTTATATACAAAGATTGAAAATGATAAAAGATTTATAGAGGCTGATACAACTTTAAAGTTTATACTTAGTAAGTATGAGAAGTTGTTTTCGCATAAATATTCTTATTCACAAAAGTTATATATCCTTTCATTAACCATAGAAATAGTAATTTCTACTTGTAAGAGTGCAATTATGAAAGATTCTATTTTATCAATTGATGAAATGAAAGCTGTTTTATTTGAAGTAATAAAAAAATATTGATAAGTAATGGAGATTAATATGAGAAAATTTACAAAATTTATTTCACACCATCCAAGACTTGTGTTATTAATAATGACAATGTTATTGATTCCGTCAATAATAAGTTACAAAAATACAGGAGTAAATTACAATATTCTTTCATATTTACCTGCTGATTTAAAGTCTACTCAAGGACAAAATATTTTAGATAAAGATTTTAAAAATGCAGCTACAGTAATGGTAATTTTAGATGGTAGTGATAGAGATGCTGAAGAGTTAAAAAAAGAAATAATGAAAATAGATGGTGTAGAAGATGTTATTTCAAGAACATCAATAATTGGAGATTCTATTCCCAGTGATTTTTTATCGGATAAAATTAAGAATATTTTTTATTCCAAGGGAAGTACATTGATGATGGTAAAGTTTAATGAACCGGCTTCATCATTCAAAACTATGAATGCTATCGAAAGCATAAGAAATATTCAATCAAATAAAAAATATTTGAGTGGAGTAAGTTCACTAGTTAAAGATACAAAGGATTTAATAGATAAAGAGACTGTTATTTATGTCGGGTTAGCAATTGTTTTAGGCTTAATTATATTGAGCATTACTAATGAATCTACTGTTATTCCTTTTGTGTTTATGTTAACAATAGGATATGCGGTTATTTATAATTTTGGAACTAATATATTTTTGGGAGAGATATCGTATTTAACAAAAGCTATTGCAGCTGTTCTTCAATTAGCGGTGACAATGGATTATTCAATTTTTTATATCACAGGTATGTTGAAGAAAAGAAAAAAGAAATAGTCGTAATGAAGCGATGGACAGGGCAATTCAAAATACATTCACTTCCTTATTTTCATCTTCACTTACAACAATTGCCGGTTTTTTGGTTTTGATTTTAATGAGATTAACATTAGGAAAAGATATTGGACTTGTAATGGCTAAAGGCGTTCTAATCGGTTTGTTATGTACAGTAATTGTACTTCCACCGATGCTTTTAATTGCAGAAAAAGCTGTAAATAGATATAATCATAAGGTTTTGTTACCTTCATTTAATCGATTAGCTGATTTTGATATTAATAAAAGAAAAATTTTAGCATTAGTATTTATATTGCTTTTTATACCTGCTATTATAGGTTCTAATAATACAAAACTTTATTACAATCTTGATAGATCTTTACCACAAGATTTAGATTCAATTGTTTCGTTAAATAAAATGAAAAAAGATTATAATATGGCAAGTACACATTTTATTATTGTTAAAGAAGATTTATCAAACTCAAATTTAACTTCTATGATTGATGAGTTGGAAAAAGTTGATGGAATTAATAGTGTATTGAGTACACATTCTGTAACTGGAGTTACTTTACCTGCTGAGTTTTTGCCTAATAAATTAAGAGATAATTTTGTGAAGAATGGCTATCAAATGATAATGATAAATTCGGAATATCAAACCGCATCACCTGAAGTTAATAGACAAATAGAAAAAATCAGAAATATTATTTCAAAATATGATGATGAAGGATATCTAACAGGAGAAGCGGTATTGACCGATGATTTGACAGAAGTTTCAGAAAAAGACTTCAAAATGGTGAATATTGCTTCCATAATTACCGTATTTATAATTATAGCAGTTGCATTTAAGTCTATTGGAATACCAATTATCTTAATATCTGCAATAGAATTGGCTATTCAGATTAATATGGCTATTCCTTATTATTTAGGTCAGACTATTCCATTTATCACATCAATAATAATAGGAGTAATTCAATTAGGATCAACTATAGATTATTCAATTTTGATGACTGACAGATTTTTACATGAATATAGAAAGACAAAAGATTTAAATAATTCTTTGAGAGTTTCTGTAAAAGAAACTTCCAAGTCAATAGTAACAAGTGCATTATCTTTTATGGCTGCAACTATTGGGGTAGGACTTTATTCAAAAATGGAAATAGTATCTACAATATGTATGTTTTTAGCCAGAGGAGCTATTATAAGTATGTTAGTAATAATAATTTTATTACCGGCTATATTGAGTGTAACTTTTCCATTTATTAAAAAAACAACAAAAAATTTAGTATAGAGGAGAGGATGATAATGAATAAAAAATTTCAAAAAATTGTAGCATTAAGTTTGCTTTTTTCAATGGTTATTGTGAATGTTTCATTTGCACAAGAAAATAATGTAATTAAGAAAAGCGAAACGCTTTATGTAACAGTAGATGGTGATGAAATTAAAGATAAAACTGTATCAGTTTGGTTAAATTCCAATAAAAATATAAAAGTAAAAGATAAATCCAATTTAAAAGAGGTAAAAATTTAAAAACAGATGAAAAAGTTTTAGGAAAAAATGGATATTTAAACTGGAACGAAGATAAAAAAGATATATATTATCAAGGAAAAACTGATAAAGATTTACCTGTAGAGTTGACTGTAAAATATTATTTGGATAATAAAGAAATTAAAAATTCTGAATTAGAAGGAAAAACCGGACATTTAAAGATAGTTTTAAGTTCTAAAAACAATAGATATGAAACAAAAAGTATAAACGGAAAAACAAAGATGTATATTCACCATATATCGTGGCAACAGCTATGATTTTTAGTGATGATAAAGTAAGCGATATAAAATCAGATGATGTAAAAATAGTTAAAGATGGTAAAAATCAAATAGTAACATCAATTTTGACTCCCGGATTGAAGCAAAATTTTGAAGATATTTTAAAAGAAAAAGATTTAAAGCTATTTAAAGACACCATTTCATTGGAAATGGAAATAAAAAATTACAAACCGATAGAAATCTATTCAGTTATTACAAATGAATTATTCCAAGAAAAGAAAAATATTGATTCACTTGATAAATTAAAGGATGGGATAAAACAATTAGAAGATAATTCACAAAAATTATTTGATGCTTCTGTTAAATTAACAGAAGGGCAAGACAAATTGAATGATGGAATAGGTCAAATGCAAACAGGAGTAAAAAAACTCTATTCAGGAACAGAAAAATTATCTGATTCAATGAAAACAATTAAGAGTAAATTTGATTCTCTAGAACCAAAAGTTGGAGTAATTCAAAAGTATATTTCTGAAATGTATGAAGGCAGTGTGAAACTATTTAACGGAGTAAATATTTATACAGGAGCTGTAGGTGAAATAAATAAAAATGTTGAAAAAATTCAATATGGAGCAACTCAACTTGATAAAGGTTCAAGTGATTTAGATAATGGAGTTGGAAAGTTAAAATATGCTACTGAAAAGATGAAAGTTGGAACTAAAAAACTTGATAATATAATTGCTCAAAAAGATGAATTATTAAACAAATCATCACAATTATCTCAAGGCTTGACTAATTTGGGAAATAGCTATGGAACATTACTCTCAGGCATCGAACAAATTTCAAAAAAATCTACTGAATTAAAAAATTCAACTCAAGAATTTAATAGTAAACTTCATCAAGTTGAAAATTCAATAAAAAACTTAAATTCTAATATTTCTTTAGAAAATGATATTAAAAATTTAGAAGCAAAAGCAAATAATATTCAAAAAGTCATTAATGATTTATCAAGCAAAAACAAAGATGGAAGTTTGACATCTGAAATATCAATTTTAAATAAAACGAAAAATGATTTGTTAGATGAATCAAAAACTTTAAGAGCAAAACAATCAGCATTGGCTAAATTAAATACTTTAGGACAAACCATGTCAAAACTGGTAACTAATTCAGATATGCTATTGAAAGGCAATACCGATTTATCAAATGCTTTATCAAATGTTTATGAAAAGATGAATGAGACAAAATCACAATTGGAAAAATCTTCTTTAGAATTAAACAAAGGACTTTCAAAAATAACAGAAAGTTTGAAAGGAGATGACTTGAATATTTTAAAATCATCAATTGAACAATTAGATGGAGCAACCGGAAAAATTAAAACTGGAACTGAAAGTTTAAAATCAGCTACTAATCAAAATAAAGTTGCAATGGGAATGTTACAATCAGCGATGAGTAAATTAGATGAAAATTCTAATTCTTTAAAGAATGGTTCTGGGCAATTATCTAAAGGATTGAGAGAATTTAAAAACCAATCCGGAATTTTAAATTCATTATCACAAGTAAAAGAAAAAGCTGTTATCCCATTTTCAAATGCTATTAATTCACTTAATGAAGGACTTAAAAAAATGGATTCAAGCACTGACCAATTAAAAGAAGGTAGCGACAAACTGACTTCTTCACAAAAAGAATTTAGTTCAAAATTAGGAGAATTCAAGCAAAAAGGAATTGATGAATTGGAAAACAAAACAAGGAATATAAATACATTCAAAGATATTATAGATGTAATGTTTGATATGTCCAAACAAAACGCATCACTTACAGGAACAGATGATAATTTTGACACAAAATCTAGAATTATAGAAAAATAAAATAAAAGTTATAATAAAAAGATGAGAACCCCTAAAAACTTATAAAAAGGATTAGGGGTTTTTATGTTAAAAAATTTTTATACTCTTTTCAATAATTTGTGTTTTAAAAGTGGAATAATTTTATATAGAATTCATTTATAGTTTATTATAAATTTGAAAAAATATTGATAAGACTTAATATTTATCAATCTTAGTAAATTTAAGTAATACTTCAACTAAGAATATTTACTCATATCTATTATTTTTTAAAATTAAAAGTAAATAGTTATAATATAAGATGAAATAACTAATAAATTGACAAAGAATATGTACTATGATAAAATTCATTTTAAGGAGGATATTAAAATGAAAATCAAAAAAATTTTATCTTATGTAGCATTACTTTCCATTTTGTTGACTGTAATGCCGATTAGCAGTTTTGCTAATGAATCGGTTTCGGTTGCTAGAAACTATACTGACGAAAGTAAATTTGTATTTGACGAAAACACAAATACAATAACTAAATTTACAGGCGATGATACAGAGGTAGTTATACCTACAAAAATTAATGGTGTAGAAGTTAAAGCCATTGGTAAAATGGCTTTTAAAGGGAAAAAATAAAGTCTGTTGTTTTAAATGAGGGAATGGAAATTATAGGGAACGGTGCTTTTGCAGGTGTTACAACTTTAGAAAAATAAATTTCCCATCAACATTAAAGAAAATTGATGATATGGCTTTTGTAAAAACATCATTGAAAGAATTGAAACTAAATGAAGGTTTGCAAGTAATAGGTAAAAGAGCATTTTCTAATTGTTCTTCTTTACAAAAAATTAATCTTCCTAATTCTTTGACTAAAATTTCCGATAATGCCTTTGAAAAATGTAAAATCTCTAATGATATTGTATTTGGAGAAAATTTGGGACATGTTGGACATAAAGTCTTTTCCGGTAATGGTAATGATATAAATATTAGTATTTCTGAAAAGGGAAATAAATTGTTCTTACACGATGAACTATTCCTAAAAAATCAAAATGAGTTAAACATTCCACAAGGAAGAGAAATTATGCTTTTTGTAAGAGCTTTCTGTGACGGATCTTGTAGTAATCTTAAAAAAATAACTTTGAATTGCGGTGAAATAGAAGTTAATGAAAACGACTCAAAAGAAGATATAATTAAAAAATTAAAAGATAAAATTAAACTTACATCAGGATTTGTAAAAATAGGTGGTGCAAGTGATGGTTCTTTGGATGAGTATTTTGAAGCGGGGATAGATTTTAATGTAGATAAAAATTTAACTGACGGTTCGATTATTTCAGGAAAATTCAATAAGTTTAAGGATGAAGATTATTTAAAAGCGAATCAAAACAAAAATTTAATAGAATCCGTTTTGGATAGATATGAAATTAAGGTAAGAGTTAGGACTATTACAAATAATAAAGAATTTAATGCCGAAGACTTTAAATATGAAGAGGTAAAAAATAAAATAATTTCAAAGAGAAGTTATTTTGGAATCTCCGGTTTTTCAGAAAAAGGTCTTGAAAAATTAAAGACAAATAGGGATTTGGTAATTCCAAAAACTGTTATAATTAAAGAAAATGGTGTTGATGTTGAGAAAAGGATAGAAGGTATTTGTTCCAAAGCATTTGAAAACAAAGAACTTAATTCAGTTAAGATAAATATTTCAGAAGGATACAATGAATACATAATCGATACGGGAGCTTTTCAAAAGAATAATTTAAAAGAGTTTGAAATTCCTGATGGTGTTAAATTTATAGAATCCTATGCTTTTAAGAATAATAAAATCAAAAAACTATTTATTCCACAAACTGTTGTAAAAGTTGGAAATGAAAGCTTTGCGTATAATGAGATAGAAGAACTTAAAGTTTCAGATAGTGTTTCTCTATTTCAATTTGACTCTTTTAGTTTTGCACACAATAAAATTAAAGAGGTAGATTTACCATTTAGTATATTTAAACTTCTTCAAAATGTATTTGTTGAAAATACCGGAAATGAAGATGGAAAAGTTATTTTATACACAAGAAATAAAAAACATTTGGAAACTTCGACTTACATCAATCCACATAGTGATTATCATAAATTTGTTTTAGTTGGTAAAGATGTTAACCGTAATAAACTTCAAAAAATACTTGAAATAGCTAAAGAATTGGATAAATCGGACTATGAAACTACAAGTTTTGAAAAATTAGAAAATATTTATGCAGAAGCAAAAACTATTATGTTAAATCATAATTCAACACAAAAAGATATTGATGAAATAACAAAAAGTTTAAGTAAAGCAATCGAAAATTTGGTTCCAAATGGTGCAAATAAAAAAGCATTAATAAAAAATATTTCAAGATTAAGTAATATTAATAAAATTCTATATACAGAAGACTCATATAATAAGTTTATAGAAGAACTTGAAAAAGCGAAGGCTGTAGTGAAAGATGCTTCAGCTAAACAAGATGATATTGATAAAGCACTATTGGAGTTATTAAAAGCGGAAGGAAAACTTGTTTTAAGTGAAGAAGCAAAATATAACAAGAATGATTTTATTTTTGAAGGCACTAAGATAGTAGGTTTTTCAGAGCTTGGAAAGGAAAAATCAGGATATAACAAAAATTTAATTATTCCTAATAAAAACAAAAAAGGAGAATCTATAACAGAAATTGGAGATAATGCTTTTGAATATACAGGAGAGTATGAATATACAACAGATACTGGAGAATCATTAAATGGTCTTTTAAGTGTTGAAATTCCAAAAACAGTAAAGAAAATAGGAAAAAGTGCTTTTCAAAAGAATAAGTTAAAGGAAGTTATCTTACCGGAAGGATTGGAAGAAATAGGAACACTTGCATTTAATGGGAATCAATTAGTGAGTATTGAAATACCCGATTCAGTTGTTAAAATGGGAGAAGGAACTTTTTCATTAAATAATATTTCTTATGCAAAACTTTCTAAGAATATGAAAACTGTACCAAATGGTATTTTTCAAGAAATCTTAATTTGAAAAACATTGACATTCCTGATGGTGTAGAAAAAATCGGTCAATCAGCTTTTTCAGGTTGTCCATTGGAAAGTATAAATATTCCAAATACTGTGAAAAAAATAGAAAGATATGCTTTTTTATCACATAGAATTACAACTCTTGAAATTCCATCATCAGTTGAAACTATTGAAGATCAAGCTTTTGCTTCAAATAAAAAATTCAGATATTTAAAAAATTTGATATTAAATGAGGGACTCAAAATAATAGGAAAAGACGCATTCAAAAGTTGTCTAATTGAAGAAGTTGTTATTCCATCAAGTCTAACATTTTTAGACAAGAATGCTTTTAATGACAATATGGATAGTGAAAAAAATGTTATTAAAGTTAAAGTTTACACTTACAATAAAGAACATCTAAAATTTGAGCAAAGTAAACATCATGAGATTATATTAAAAGATGTAAATCTTGAAAATTTAAAAACAGAAATAGAAAAAGCAAAAACTATTAAGAATTTTGATAAATATATTTATTCTGATGAAAATATAAAATCAGATTTTGATAAGATTCTTAAAGATTGTGAAGAGGCTTTAAATAATCCTATAAGTCAAAAAAATATCGACATTTTAACAAAAGCTTTAAGTGAAAGTTTGTCAAAATTAAATGGTGTTAAACCGTCTAATCCTGAAGAAAAACCTGAAGATGAGTTGATTACAACATTAATTGATCCAAAAACTAATATTTCAGTTTCAGGGAAAAGATTATTAGACTTTATACTTGTTGTTGAAAAAATAAATGGAGAAGACTTCTTAGCATTTAAAGGTAAAGATGTTTCAATCTTTGACATCTCATTTGTAAATAAGATAACTAATGAAAAAGTTAAAATTAAAGATGGTGATTATACAGTTTCAATTCCTAGAGAAAAAGGTAAAACAGTAAATAAGGTTTACTATATTGACAAAAAAGGAAATCTGGAAGAAAAAACTTTTACTCAAAATGAAAAATCTATAATATTTAAAACAGGACATTTTTCAATGTATGCAGTTGAGTATAAAAAAGGAAATAATGAAAAAGATAAAATAATAGATAAGGATAAAGTTATAGATAAAAATAAAACAAATAAAAAATTACCAAAAACAAATATCTCCAGTAATTCGATATTAGTTCCGACTTTATTAGGAATAGCGAGTATAATAATAAAAAGAAAAAATATAAGTAATTAAAAGAAAAACCTAATCTATTTTGTGTAGATTAGGTTTTTATATAAAATTTACTCTAACTTTTTTTAATTTCTTCATGTTTACAATGTGGACAAATAACTTTTATCTTTCCTTTTCCTTTTGGAATTCTAAGTTCCTGTCCGCAATTTTTACATTTAAAATACTTGTAATTTTTTCTGTCTTTGGATGAAAATTTTAAAAGTCTTGAGTATATTGGAGAAATTAGATTAAAAAATTTCACTTGCTCCATAGCTCTTTTTCTCTTGTTTTTTGAGAACATCCTAAACATAGCAACAGAAAATAAAATTAATGAAGTTATTGCTAAAATATCACTTTTCTTAAAAAGATTTACAACAGCAAATCCCAGTGAAAGGTAGATTATAATATTATTTAAAACATCTCCGCCATATCTATCTTTCATAAAGTTAAAAAATTTTTGTTTCATAACATTCTCTCCTTAAAAAATCATATTAACCGATTTTATTATACCACAAAAGAGAGTCCTAATAACAGTTTGATATTGTTTGAAATTTGTGATAAAATAAATAAGTATGATGTGATTTTATATAGAGGTGTTTTATGAAAAATTTTGGTATAAGCATTAAATTTCAATATGATATAGACGGATTTTTAGAAAAAATTGATGAATTTGCTGAAGATGATAATTATGGATATTCACTTGAAGAAATTGATGGTTCTATAGTTTTAAATTTTGAAATTCTTCCTTATCTTTCTTGTAATTTTAAAATTGATGAAGAAATTGAAATGAGAACAGAAACTTGCTATTACGGAATGGGTTATCATTTGTTAGTTATTGATTTCGTTAATGAACTTTTTGAATTTTTAGGTTGTAAATTTGAAATTAAAGATGATACGGGATTCTATACAGATAATGATATTAAAAAACTTAAAGAAAAGTTTGTTCTTTGGTTTAAAGATAGAGCGGATTTGATTTTAAATAACAAAGAAAATGTTAGAATTAAGTCTATTTTTATGGATAATAAAAAATCATTTCCTATAACTACTGATGATTATATTTGTACTTATACAGGAGTAATTTCTCTTTCGGAGTTTGAAGAATTATATAAAAAAGATTTTGAAACAATCTATAGAAGAGTTTTCTTATTTAGTGAAAAAGTAGTTGATCCTTATTGTGATGAAAATTATTTGCTTTACCATGTTTGGAATAATTTAAAAGATTTGACATTAGTTGATGATTTTGATGAAAGATTATCTATGGTTATGTTTATGTTTGAAAACTTAATTGAAAATAATGTACAAATACATTTGCCACAAAAATATTGTAGAGAAATATATAAATATTTGGGAGTTGATAAATTCTCATCATCAAATTTTGTATATAGAAAAGTTAGATATGAAGTTGGATATCATTTTTATGATAAATTTTTGAAAGATATAGACTTTTCATTGAGAATTCCTAGTTGGTTTGAATATAATGAAAAGTTAAAAGGCTATTTGACAACTGATAATGCCATATTTTTAAGTGAATATCTAAGTTTTGAAGGTTTTGATTATGATGAAAAATATTTATCTGAAAAAAGCTCAGAAGATTTTAAAATTTTAATATTTGATACAATAAATAAAAACAATTACTTTTTAGGTTTTGAAAGTTTAGATGATGAATATGGTTATATTTCAATAAAAGAGCAAAATAATATGAATTGTGAAGAAACAAATTGTCAAATTATTGATGTAAAAAGAAATAAAATGTATGAAATTAGTGTTTTAGGAACTGAATCTATGGATATAACAAAACATATGATTGAGTTAATGTAGGAGATGGATGTTTTATGGATAAAACAGGTAGAACCAAGGAAGAAATTTTTAATATCTTAAAAGATAGAATTGTAACATTAAAATATGAACCCGGAAAAATTTTAAATGAAATAGAGTTATCAGAAGAGTTTGGAGTTAGTAGGACACCAATTAGAACAGTATTTCAACAATTAGAGGCTATTAAATTAGTTGATATTGTTCCAAGATATGGAGTTCAGGTTGCAACTTTAGATTTTTTAAATATAAAATCATTATTTGAAGTTACAAAAGTGTTAGATCCTCTTGCAACAAGATTAGCAGTTTCAAAACTGACAGATAATGATAGAGAGAGACTTAAAGAAATAGTTTCTACTTTAGAAACTTATGATACTACGAAAGATTATCAGGAAGCAATTTTACTTGATGAAGAATTCCACAAAATAGTTACAAAGTCTTGTGCGAATCCATGGCTTATAGATATATTATCTGATTTGCATTGCCAAACAGAGAGATTGTGGCATTATTGTGATATTTATTTTAGTGATATGGAAATTTTTACAAGAACATTTAGAAAGATTTTAGAAGCCTTTGAAAAAAGGGATGAAGAAATGGCTGAAAAATATGCAAGAGAACATATTGAGGATTTTGTTGAAAAAATAAAATCTGCATTATTATAAAATTTAGAGTGATTAGTTTTACTAATCACTCAGACTGAAGACAAAGGTGTCAATGAGAAATCATAGACACCTTTTTTAGTGGAGAAAAGAGTTAAAAAGTAGTATAATAATATAAAAGGAGATGTTGAAAATGCTACATAAGAATGATGAAAATAGAGTAAATCAAGTGCAAATGGTAAGTATAGATTCTTTAGTTCCAAAGAATCATTTATTAAGGAAAATAGAAGAAACAATAGATTTTTCCTTCATATATGATTTAATAGAAGATAAATATTGTTTAGATAATGGCAGACCAAATATAGATCCAGTAGTACTTTTTAAAATAATATTTTTAAAATACATTTTTGGTATAAAAAGTATGCGTCAAACAATAAGAGAAATAGAGGTAAATGTAGCATATAGATGGTTTTTAGGATATGATTTTTATGATAAGATACAACATTTTACAACATATGGACAAAATTACAAGAGAAGATTTAAAGATGCAGATATATTTGAAAAGATATTTGTAAATATATTAAGTCAAGCAGAGAAATAAGGCTTTGTAGATGAAAAGATACAATTTGTAGATTCGACACATGTAAAAGCACATGCAAATAGACATAAGAATATAGAAGTAAAGATAGAAAAGAAAGCAAAGAAATATCATAGTCAATTAAATGAAGAGATAAAAAAGGATAGAGAATTAAAAGGGAAAAAGGAATTAAGTCCCACCAATGGAAAAGAAATAGTAAAAAAAGTAGAAAGTACAACAGATAAAGAAAGTGGATTATTCCATAAAGGAGAACATAACGAGGTTTTTGCATATAGTGTACAGACAAGTTGTGATAAAAATGGCTGGGTGTTAGCTTGTAGAAGCTATGCAGGAAATTTACATGATAGTGAAACATTTATGGATTTTTATGAAAAGGACTTAAAGAAATTCGAGTTAAGAAAAATAGTAATGGATGCAGGATACAAAACACCGGCAACAGCAAAGATGTTGATAGATGATAAAATACAACCGGTATTACCATATACAAGCCCAAAAAGAAAGAGAAAAGAAGGATTTTATCCAAAAGATTATGTATATGATGAATATTATGATTGTTACATCTGCCCTGAAAATGAGATATTAAAATATAGTACGACAACAAGAGAAGGATATAGAGAGTATAAAAGCGATAGAAAAAAATGTAGTAAGTGTAAGAATTTAGATAAGTGTACAGAAAGCAAAAACAAACAAAAAGTAATAACAATACATATATGGAAGAATTACTTAGAAGAATGTGAAGAATACAGATATACAAAAACAGGAAAAGAAGAATATAAAAGAAGAAAAGAGACGATAGAAAGAACATTTGGAACAGTAAAAGAATATCATGGATTTAGATATACAAACGAAAAAGGGAAAGCAAAAATGCAAATAAAAGCTCTCCTAACTTTTGCGTGTCTAAATATGAAGAAATTAGCAAATATGATGAGTAGATTAAGTAGAAAGAGACCTAATTTTTTAAATTTTAGAGAAATTTATATAAAATTTAAGATTTTAAGAAATTTTCATATAATTTTTAATTAAAAACAAAAATACATAAAAAAAGCACAGACAAAATTTATGCTTTGTCTGCACTCTGAAACTCAGGGTTTTTGTAATCCTGAGTTTTTTGTTATAAAAAATTAGTTTTAAAGTTTATTAATTTTCTTTAAATATCATATCATTATTTATTTTTGTATAGAATAATTTTTTTACTGTTTCAAAATCATTACCAAAATTTCCTAAAATCCACATTATTTTTGTAACCGTTGCTTCTGTTGTCATATTTTGGGATTCTAAGTAAGAGATTGAACTTATTCTTTTTCCGACTTCATAAACTCCAACATCAGAACCCTCTTGTGGAACTTGTGTTGTCATTATTATAGTTTTTTCGTTGTCGTATTCTGATATTAATCTCTTCAGTTCTGTTTCTATCGTTTTTGGAATTCCGCCAACGCCAAAGCTTTCAATTATTATTGCATCATAGTTTTTGAAAATTTCAGGTAGAATTTTAGCGGTCATTGAAGGAATTAATTTTAATACAAAAACATTAGTATTTAATGAGTCATAAAATTTAACTTCTTTTTCACACTTTTCATCGTTTATATATCTATAAATTTTTTCATCTTGCATAATTGCTAGGAATGGGAAGTTTACAGATGAAAAAGCATCAAAGCTTTTTGATCTTTCTTTTCTGGCTCTTGTTCCTGCAATTACTTTTCCGTCAAAAACAATGCTAACACCTTTTGAATTGCTTTTTGAGGCATATAAAAGGCTATTTAATAAATTATTTTTTGCATCTGTTATATGCATATCTATTGATTTTTGTGAACCGGTTAAAACTATTGGCTTTTGACTGTTTTGTATTAGATATGATAGAGCTGAAGCTGTATATGCCATTGTATCAGTACCATGTGTAATTACAAAGCCATCATATTTTTCATAATTTTTTTGAATTTCATCTTTTATCTTTAACCAATGTTCCGGTTGCATATCTGTTGAATCTACATTTAAAAGATTTACTGTATCTATTTCAAAATCAAGTTTTGTAAAATTTAAGTATTCAAGTAGCTTTTTTGAATTTATTTTTGGGGTTAATCCTTCATCGGTTGGCATTGATGCGATTGTTCCACCTGTTGAAATTAATAAAATTTTTTTCATAACCTAAACTCCTATATTTGTAATTTTTACATCAGCTATATTATATCACAAAAAATTAATAATTAAATATTAATTTTTATTGTAGAATAACAATGTTCTAAAAGCGAAGCATCTTAGAAAAAGAGATTTTTAGTGTTTTAATAAATTTTTTATTAATAATAGTCCATTTGGATTTACATGAAGTCCTTGTATATTATTATGAACAAGAACAGAAAATGAACGTTTATATAGTGGGAAAATAAGATTATCTCTTTGTATATCTTCAATAGAAGTGTACATTTTTGAGAAGTCATCATTTTGTAAAAAGTGATTAATATAATATTTTATATCCAATTCGTCTGTAGTTCCCATATTAAAGATTGAGTGTGTTATTTCTGAAGTTCCGTCATTTTTTATACTTACTTTAATTTTATATTTATCAATCCACTCTTTTGATAGAGATGCCAAAATCCTTTCAGATAATTTTGTTCCATTACTACTTAAAGTAAGAATCTCATTTTGTAAATTTGAAGATTTTAAAATTTCCTCAACTTCATTTTTTAATTTTGAAATTTGTTCTGAAACTAAATTTTCTCTTTGAATCATAGGGACTGAATTATTATACAAAATGAATTCAGCTAAAAATTTAGAATCTATTAAATCATTCAAATTTTTCCTTAAAGTATCATTTTTTAATATTTTATTGTTTGTGTCTAATTTTAAAAATTCAAAAATATTAGTTTTAAAGTTTAGAAGTTCCGGTTTTTTACTTGAGTCAAGACGTCTTTCATATGGTATTTCATAAAATGGAAGGCCGAAAAAGTCAATTTGTTTTAAGTCGAAAAGTTGATAAGCTAATATCTCATTTTCTACTAATTTCAAAGTTACTTTTTTAATCTTTGTATTTACATTATCCCAATAATTTTCATTTTGTTCTAAAATTATTTCTTCATCGGTGTAGCTTTTTAATTTAAAAGCACTATTAGTAATAAGATTTTCTTTGTCAATCTTACTATCTTTTTTAGTAGGGAACATAAATACATTTGAAAGTATTTCATCGAAATTTTTAACAGGATATTCCATAGTTACTTCTATTGTGTTTTTGTTTAAAATTTTAATTCCATCAAATTCTTTGAGTTTTGCTTTTCCATCATATAGTTTTTTTGCGTCTTTAATAAAAAATAGTTTAAAAGCATTAGGATTTTTATTTTCATAATTTAAAATGCTCATCCAAGACTCTACATAATCTTCTGCAGTAATATCTGATCCGTCAGACCATTTTAAATTATCTCTAAGTGTAATAGTCCACTTTTTAAAATCTGCACTTTTTTCTATGCTTTCAGCTTGGTTTAAGGCTATTTTTCCATGAGATGAATATTCAGTAAGACCTTCAAAAAGTTGAGATACCACTGAATCATTATTTAGGCTGTCTGATAATTTCGGATCCAGATTGTACTCTTGTTTTTTAACGGCTGTTACTATTTCTGTATTTGAAGTTTTTGAATTATCGCTTTGTTTGTCTTTCTTATTATTTGAACATGACACTAGAAGAAAAGTCATTAATATTAAAAATATTTTTAAAAATTTTTTCATAAGATTCTCCTTTTAAATTTTTCTAACAGATATATTTTATCATAATTAGTTAAAAATAAAATAATTACAAAAAAGTAATAAAAATATTAAAAGTTATTGTGATTTAAATCACAATTATTATATTTCTAAAACTTTATTGTTAAAAAATTAAATAAGTTTTGATATATCTTATTAATATGAGGTAAATACATAGTACAAAATAATAATTTTGATATTAAATTTTGGAGGTTTATAGTGAGTAATTCAAAAAAATTAACAAAAAAAGAACTTTTAGAAATGTATGATAAAATGTTACTTATAAGACATTTTGATATGGAACTTAGTAAATTATATTCAAGAGGATTTATTCATGGAATGACACATTATTCTGTTGGGGAAGAAGCTGCAAATGTAGGTGCTATTTATCCCATGAGAAAAGAAGATTTAATGTATTCAAATCATAGAGGACATGGTCAAACAATTACAAAAGGTATTGATATAAATAAAATGATGGCAGAAATTTTGGGAAAATCTACTGGGCAATGTAAAGGCCGTGGAGGCAGTATGCATCTTTACAATTTGGAAGTAAATAATATGGGATGTAATGGTATTGTTGGCGGTGGACATGGTTTAAGTACTGGTGCAGCTCTTGCTCAAAAAATGAAAAAGACAGGAAATGTTGTAGTTTGTTGTATGGGTGAAAGTGCTACAAATGAAGGAAGTTTTCATGAATGTTTAAATATGGCGTCAATTTGGAAATTACCTTTAATATTTTATGTAATAAATAATAATTATGGTATTTCAATGTCTCAACAAAGATCAATGACTGTTGAAAGAGTTGTTGATAGAGCAGAGGCTTATAAAGTAAAATCAATTTATGTTGAAGATGGTAATAATGTTTTAGATGTTTATGATGCTATGAGTGAAGCACTTGATTACGCTAGGGAAGGTAATGGACCTGTTTTGGTTGAAGCAAAAAGCTATAGATGGTTTGGTCACTCTGCTTCAGATGCAGGAAAATATAGAGATAAAAAAGAAGTTGACGAATGGAAAGAAAAAGATCCTAATGTTGCATTTAAAAAATATTTGGTTGAAAATAAAATTGCGACTGAAAGTGAACTTGATGAAATGGAAGAAAGTGTAAAGAAAGTAATCGCTGATGCAATAACTTTTGCTAAGGAATCACCTTTAGCAGATGAAAAAGATGCTTGTACTGACAATTATGCTTAATATTATTTAATAGGAGAAGATTATGGCTAGTGAAATAAAAATTATGACTTTGCGTGAAGCAATAAAAGAAGCAATGTCCGAAGAAATGCGTAGAGATGAAAATGTATTTTTAATGGGAGAAGATGTTGGTATTTTCGGAGGAGATTTCGGAACTACTGTCGGAATGCTTGAAGAATTTGGAGAAGAAAGAGTTAGAGATTGTCCTATAAGTGAAGCTGCTATAGCAGGAGCTGCCGCAGGTGCTGCGTCTGTTGGAATGCGCCCTATCGTTGATTTAACTTTTATGGATTTTGTTACAATAGCAATGGATGCTATAGTAAATGAAGCTGCTCCAATGAGATATATGTTAGGTGGAGAAGTAAGTGTCCCGGTTGTTTATCGTTGTGCGTCTGGATCTGGTACTGGAGCCGCTGCTCAACACTGCAAGGCTCTTGAATCATGGTTCTGTCATATTCCGGGTTTAAAAGTTGTTGCACCCGGAACAGTGAATGATGCTTATGGAATATTAAAAGCATCAATAAGAGATAATAACCCTGTAATTTTTATCGAATCCAAAGCCCTTTTTGGAAGAAAAGGAGAAGTTAAGGTTGGAGAAATTGTTGAAATCGGAAAAGGGGAAGTTAAAGTCGGAGGTAAAGATGTAACTTTAGTTTCTTGGGGAAGAATGTTAGAAAGGGCTTTACAGGCCGCTGAAGAATTAAAAGCTGAAGGAATTAGTGTAGAAGTTGTTGACCCAATAACATTAGTACCTTTAGATGAAGACTTGATAGTTGAATCTGTTAAGAAAACAGGAAGACTTGTTCTTTGCCATGATTCATTTAAAACAGGTGGATTTGGTGGAGAAATTTCAGCTAGAATTGCTGAAAGTGATGCTTTTGATTATTTAGATGCGCCAATTTATAGACTTGCTGGAGCCGACACAAATATACCTTCTGCTAAAAACTTAGAGGCAGTAATTGTACCAAGTGTTGAAGATATTAAAAATACAATTAGAAAAGCAGTTAATAGATAGGAGGAAATTATGTCTGATACAAAATTAAGAGCAACACCTGCTGCAAGATTTTTATCTAAGCAAAATAATATCGACTTATCATTGCTAAAAGGAACAGGCCCTAAGGGAAGAATTCAAAAAGAAGATATTTTAAATTTTAAAAATTTTGGAATTATTAAAGTTTCTTCTCTTGCGAAAAAAATTGCAGAAGTTGAAGGTGTTGATTTAACTAAGGTAATTGGAACTGGAGTTAATGGTAAGATTTTAAAGGAAGATGTTTTAGAATTTTTAACAAATAAAGATGTAATTTCTACAGAAAATGCTGTTGAAGAACAACAAGTTGAAGTTCAAGAAGTTAAAAAATCATACGGTGAAGTTGAAGAAGTTCCAATGTCAATGATGAGAAGAACTGTTGCTAAGAGAATGAGTGAAAGCTATTTCACAGCACCAGTTTTTGTAGCAAATATAGAAGTTGATATGACTGAAGTTAAAAACTTAAGAGCAAATATTATGCAACAATTAATTGATGAAACAGGATATAAACTTACTATTACAGATATAATTTCTTTAGCTACTGTTAAGAGTTTAGTTAAACATCCATATGTAAATTGTAGTTTATCAGCAGATGGAACTAAAATTTTACTTCATAAATATGTAAATCTTGCTATGGCTGTTGGTCTTGAAAGTGGACTTTTAACTCCGGTTGTTAAAAATGCTGAGAAAATGAGTTTAAGAGAACTTATGATTTCATTAAAAGACTTAACTAAGAAAGCTGTTGAAATGAAATTAGAGTCAGAAGAATTAGAAGATAGTACATTCACTATTAGTAATTTAGGAATGTTTGGAATTGATTCTTTTGCTCCTATTATAAATCAACCTAATAGTGCAATTTTAGGTGTAAGTGCAACTGTTGATAAACCTGTTGTAGTAAATGGAGAAATAACTGTAAGACCTATTATGAAATTATCAATTACTGTTGATCATAGGGTTGTTGATGGAATGGAAGCTGCTAAATTTTTAAATACTTTGAAAAATTATTTAGAAAATCCTATTTCAATTTTAGTTTAGTGTGAGGAGAAAATTATGTTAACAGAAGTAATAATGCCAAAAGCTGGTAGTGAAATGGAAGAAGGTCAAATTGTAAAATGGCTTAAAAAAGAGGGAGACAAAGTTGAAGCTGGAGAAATAATTCTAGAAATTATGACTGATAAGGTTAATATGGAAATTGAAGCTGAAGCTTCAGGAACTTTGCTTAAAATTTTAAAACAAGATGGAGAAATTGTTCCGGTTATAACAACTATTGCATATATAGGAGATGAAGGAGATGTTATTCCTGAAACTGCTTCAGCACCAGCTAAAGAAGAAGTTAAGGAAGAAGTTAAAGCACAACCTGAAGAAAAAGTTGTTGAAGTTAAAGCTGAAACTAAAAAAGAATTAAAAGACGGTGAATATGATGTTGTTGTAATTGGTGGAGGCCCTGCAGGTTATTATTCAGCAATTAAAGCTGCTCAAAAAGGAGCAAAAGTTGCAATAGCAGAAAATAACAAATTTGGTGGTACTTGCTTAAATAGAGGTTGTATTCCAACAAAAACATATTTACAAAATGTTGAAGATTTAGAAAGAATTAAATCATCAAGCAAAAGAGGAATTATTTTAGAAAATGATAATGCTACTATTGATGTTGCAAAGGCTTTAAAATTCAAAAATTCTATAGTAAAGAAACTTACTGCTGGTGTTGAATTCTTATTAAAGAGCAATTCAGTAGAAATGTTTAAAGAAACTGCTTATATTAATTCAAATGGAAATGTTACTTTAGAAAGTGGAAAAGAACTTGTATGTGGTTCTGTAATTTTTGCCGGTGGTTCTAAATGTGTTAAAAATATTAAAGGTTCAGAAAATTCAAATGTTATAGACACTGATGAAGCTTTAGATTTAAAAGAAGCACCGGAATCTTTAGTAATAATCGGAGCAGATTATATTGGAGTTGAAATGGCTCAAATATTCAGCTCTTTTGGAAGTAAAGTAACTGTTGTTGAAAGAAAAGAATCAGCAATTAAAGTTGTAGATTCAGAAGTTTCTTCAATTTTAATCAAGTCTTTAGAAAAATCAGGAATTAAATTTATATTTGGTAAAGAAATTACTGAAATTTCAGGAGAAAAAGTATTATCAGGTTCAGAAGAAGTTGCTAGTGCAAAAGTAATTTTACTTACAACTAGAGAAGCTGATTTAACTGCATTAAAAGATGTAAAACTTGAAGTTTCAAATGGAAATGTTGTAGCAAATGATAAAATGCTATCAAGTTTAAAGAATGTTTATGTACCTGGAGATATTAATGGTAAAAATCTTCTTGCACATGCTGCATTTAAAATGGGAAATATTGTTGCATCTGAAATTGTTGAAGGTAAATCAGATAAGTATAATAACAATGTTATTCCTAGAGCAATTTACACATATCCTGAAATTGGTAGTGTAGGTTTAACTGAAGAAGAGGCTAAAAAATCTTATGATGTAAAAGTTGGAAAATTCAATTATGGAGCAAATGGTAGGGCTTTAGCTCATGGAGATTCATCAGGAATGGTTAAAATTATTTCTGATGCAAGATATGGTGAAATTTTAGGAGCTCATATCGTTGGACCTAGAGCATCCGAGTTGATTAATGAAGTTTCGGTTTTAATGCAATCTGAAGTTATTGTTGAAGAAGCAATTAAAATGGTATTTGGACATCCAACATTCTCAGAAGCAATTTATGAAGCTATTGCAGATGTTGAAGGAGTTAGTGTACATTTACCGAGAAAACAATAAAAATTTAAGGGACTGTATCAGAATTATTAATCTGAAAGCAGTCCCTTATTTATTACTTGGTTTTTTCAATAATCATATCACATAATTTAAGAACATGATTATATAATTTTTCATCTTTGTTTAATTCAAAGGTTCCGACAATATTTTTATCTTTCGGATCATATCTTTCCATGATTACTTCCTTTCCTGATTTCAAATCTTCATAGCTACTGATTCCAAATTTAACATCATCATTTATATTTACTAGTATTTCTATTGCGATTTTATATCTGTCTTTATTTCCGCTTTTGTAATCAGCAGTAAAATCTAAGAAAGGAGTTTTAAATTCGTTTATAATATCCTTTTCGTTTTTATCTGAAATATAAAAATGAAAATTTTTAGTACTTTGATCCATATTTATGCTACCCATAACTTCAATTGAATTTTTAGGTTTGGTAGTTTCATTAGTTTTTTCAGTTTCAGTTGTAATTGGTTTATTTTGTTCTTTATTATTACAAGCACATATCAAAAAGAGTACAATGAATACGCTCAATATCCGTATAAATTTGCTGTTTAAATTTTTCCATTCCAACTTTTATCACCTCTAAACCTTAATGGGTAGTAATCATCCGTAGCATTCAACGCATTCCATATATTTGAATAAAATGAAATTGAAGAGTTTCTTTTCACATATCTATTTAAATTTTTACAAAATTTATTTGAAACTTTTATATGGACATCTTCAAACCATCCCATAAAAATCATCTTACTTGAATTATTATAAATTTGAAAAGCATTTGACCATGTATTATTAGCTGCAGTTGAGCAAGCATCCAAAAATACAAACTTCCATTTTCCGGAGACATCTGAAGGGTATACATAATTACCTGAGTTATCAGTAATAGAGTTAGTACTTCCATGTCCCGAAAAAGTAAAGCCATAAGAATTATGTCATTTTAAATAAGCTTTTACAGTACTTGATGAAAAATAATTTACACTTGTGCTATATCCTAAAATACTCAATATTTCTCTTAAGTTTACAGCATTTTCAGGCTCAAAAGTTTCGGAAATATAAAAAGATTTTCCATCTAAACTTTTAACTCCGTTAATAAGTAAAACTCTTCCGTCCTTTGCATCAACCCAGACTTCAAATTCATTATCATAAATTACTTTATAAATCGGTTTAGGTTTTTCGTCTTCTTTTAATTTATCTATAACAAATTTGATTTTTACAAAGTTGGCTTTTACATTATTTTTGTGTAAATATCCATCAGCAATGTTTTTTGCTTCCTGAATTGTTATGTTTGCCAAAACTCTTTTGTTAAATTCTTCGATTTTTGAATAAGTTATAATTCTACCGGTAGAATTTTCAATACTGACAATAATTACATTATACTTATTTTCAATATTGTCTGTATCATTTGAAAAAATTAGTTTTGTTCCAGCACCATCTAATAAATCTTGCTCTTCTTTGAGTCTGAAACCATCAGGAATCAATTTTGTAATTTCAGTAATTATATTTTTTTTCTTTATATTGTTGAATGATATGCTACTATTATTATTATCTAATTTCAATTCAGATGTTCTATCCATATTCAATAGATTTCCATTACTATCGAATATTATTTCTGAAATATTATTTATCTTATAAATAATATTATTCTTTTTATATAATTTTCCATCGAAACCATTTATATTTTAATTAGATAATTTTATTTTGGTATCATTTTCTTTTTCTAGTTTTTCCTTAGTTAAATCTAAAATTCTAAAAGCATTCTTTATTTTAGTATTTGTTTCATTTGCATTCACAGTATTGGTTACAAAAAATGCACTCAGTATCAATAATAACCCTAATATTTTATATTTTAATTTCATATTATTTTCCTCCCTAATTCATATATAAAAAACGTTTATTAATCTATTAAACACAAACTATCTCCGTTTTTATACCTAGCAAAGTTGAAAAAAATAATCCACCTCCAAAACTGCAATACGGTACTCACTAAAAGTATATTATTTATTGAATAGATAGTATCATAATTATTAAATAAAATCAATAGTAAATATTAATGATGTTTGTTATTTTATTTTCAAGGTAAATTGCAAGAATAAATTAGCCACATACAAATAACTCTTTAGGTGTTTTGTAATTGAATATTTTTTTAGGATAATCATTAATCCAATTTTCAATAAATGCTATTCTTTGGTGAGTAGTATTTTTTGTTCTTTTAGCTAAAAATCTTCTTATTAATCTATTATGAGTTAATCAATTATGATTTTCATTAGTTCCTCTTTCATAACTTGAATAAGGGTGAGTGTAAAAGATTTTTTCATATTCAAATACTTCAAAAAGTCTTCCAAATTCTGAGCCATTATCAGCTGTAACGCTTTTTATTTAATATTCTCTAAGTATTTCTTTTAATGCATTACTTACTGATTTTATAGTTTTATCAGGTATTAATCTTATTATTTCAAATCTACTTTTTTTCAGTCATCGTCAACAAACAATTATCTTTTTCCTTTGTTAAAATCACTGTGTCTATTTCAAAATGACCTATTTTCTCTCTTTCATTTATATAATTCGGTCTTTCTCCTACAGATTTTTCTAATATTCTTTCTATTTTTTCTTTAGAATTATTATTTATTTTATTCTTTCTAGGATAATTTAAAATACTTCTTTTCAATCCAAAAAAGCTTTTATTTATCCAATAATATATTGTTGATGTTGATACTTTATTATCTATTTTTGTTTTTGAAATTATTTCAGGTGAATGTTTCTATTTTAAAAAATGTAAAATTTTATCTCTAATTTCAAAATATACCTTTAATTTTCTCCCATATCTTTTTTATTTTTATCTTAAATTAATTGAGCAAAATCTGCTTTGTATATCTTTTTTAATTTACTATAAGAAGTTCTCTGAATGGCTAAATTTCTTTTAATTTAATTATTTATTGTTTGAGGACTTTTTCCCAAAAGCCTTGTAATTTCTCTATTGTTTTTTCTTTCTTCCATTTTTCTATTAATTTTCTTAACTCTATTGTTAAATGCTTATGTTTTGTGTTACAATTACTATACATCTCATTTAGGTTCCTTTCTTAGTTTTCTAGTCAATTACTATTATACCTCTTTGAGATGGTTTTTTATGCTACTACTGGCTAACTTAATTTTACAATATGCGATAATAAAATTTATTTAAAAAAAGGATAGAAATTCTATCCTTTTTTTAATGAATATGATAAAATAGTTTTGATACTTTTGGAATTGAGGAGAAATTATGATTTTTATTAAAAATAAAATTACAGATGTATATTTTAATTTAGCTATGGAGGAATATATCTTTGAAAAATTTAAAGAAGATGAAGTTTTTATGCTTTGGATAAATGAACCGTCTGTAGTTATAGGGAAACATCAGAATTTAATAGAAGAATTAAATATGAAATACTGTTTTGAAAATAATATCAAGATTGCTAGAAGACTTTCAGGTGGTGGGACAGTTGTTCATGATTTTGGAAATCTTAATTATACTTACATAACAAATACTACAGGAGATACTGCACTTGATTTTAAGGAATTTTTAAAACCTATGTATAAAGCACTTTTAAATTTGAATATTGATGCTAATATTTCTCCGAGAAATGACTTTAGAGTTCAGGAAAAGAAAATTTGTGGACATTCTCAATTTATGAGAAAGAAAAGAGTTTTACACCATGGTTGTATTCTTTTTGATAGTAACTTAGATAAACTAAGAAATGCTTTGAATGTAAAAAACAAAAAAATTATTTCAAAATCTGCAAAATCCGTAAAGAGCAGTGTTGCAAATTTAAAAGAAATTTCAAAACTGGATTACGAAATTTCAGATTTTTTAGAAAAATTAAAAAATGAAATCTTAAAAATTCAAGAGAATTTTGAAATATATGAATTAACAAAAGAGGATATTTTAAATATAGATAAAATAAAATCTGAAAAATATGCTACAAAAGACTGGATATATGGACAATCTCCTAAATGTACTTTTTTCTTAGGTGAAGAAAGAGATTATACTGTTGAAATTGATGGTGGAAAAATAGAAAAAATCAATATGGGAGACGATAATAAATTTGACAGTTTAATAGGATTATATTTTGAATATGAAGAAATAAAAAATAAAATAGATGAGTTGAATATAAAAGATGATTATGCTCAAAATTTTATAGAAATTTAAGGTGATTATATGTTATTTTTAAAAGAGATGAATATTGAAGATGCAAAGAAAGAATATATTGCAATGACTTCAATTCCTGAAGATGAGAATGGTTTCGTGAATAAATTTTATAATGTTTCATTTGAAGAATTTGTAAATGAGGTAATTCCAAATTGTGAAAAACAATCTAAGGGAATTGACTTAAAACCTAATAGAGTTGCTCAAAACTATTATTTTTTGTGGGATGATGAAATTGTAGGACTTTTTAAAGTTCGAAAAAAGCTTAATGACTCTTTAAGAGAGGGTGCAGGACATATTGGTTATGGAATTATAAAAAATATAGAAATAAAGGCTATGCAACTAGAGGACTTAAATTAGTAATCGAGCTTATAAAAGATAAAATTGAAGAAGACGAAATTTATATGAGTGTAAATAAGAATAATCCATACTCTTTAAAAACTCAGCTAAACTGTGGGGCTTACATATTTACCGAAAATGAAGACCAATATTTTACTAGAATAAAAATTTAAGATTTATATTTATAATTGGCAATTCAAAATGGGATTGTCTTTTTTGATAAATAGGCATAAAATCAATGAAATTATTTTACTTTTTACTGTATATATGCTATAATTAATTGTTATGCATTGGATATATAATATAGAAAGGAAAGTATATGAGAAATATTGAAAATATAAGAAATGTTGCGATTATAGCACATGTTGACCATGGTAAAACTACTTTGGTAGATTGTTTATTAAAAAGTAGCGGTGTTTTTAGAGAAAATCAAGATGTAAAAGAAAGAGTAATGGACTCAAATGATATAGAAAGAGAAAGAGGAATTACAATTCTTTCAAAAAATACTGCCATTGATTATAATGGAATAAAAATTAATGTAATTGATACACCGGGACATGCTGATTTTGGTGGAGAAGTTGAACGTGTTTTAAAAATGGCAAATGGAGTTATTCTTGTAGTTGACGCTTTTGAAGGACCTATGCCTCAAACTAAATTCGTTTTAAGAAAGGCGTTTGAACTTAAATTGCCAACT
This sequence comes from Parvimonas sp. oral taxon 393 str. F0440, assembly GCA_000223315.2. Taxonomy (GTDB): domain Bacteria; phylum Bacillota; class Clostridia; order Tissierellales; family Peptoniphilaceae; genus Parvimonas. The sequence goes on from AFUS01000004.1 coordinate 501,015, forward strand.
ATTATTTGTATAAATAAAATTGATAGACCTGAAGCTAGATGTGAAGAAGTTGTTGATGAAGTTTTAGATTTATTTATCCAACTTGACGCATCAGAGGATTATTTGGAAAGTCCTTTTGTTTTTGCATCTGCAAGATCAGGATATGCAACTATGGATTTTAACAAAAAGACTGAAGATATGAAAACTCTTTTAGATGTTATTGTTGACTATATTCCTGCACCAAAAGGAGATGAAAATGCGCCTTTTAAATTACTTATTTCTACTACTGATTATAATGAGTATGTAGGAAGAATAGGTATTGGTAAAATAGAAAGCGGTAGTGTTAAGCTTGGAGATGATGCTGTAATTGTAAATTATAATGATAGCAGTATAAATAAGAAAATAAAAATTACTAAAATATATGAATTTGAAAATTTATCCAGAAAAGAAGTTGAAAGTTCATCTGTAGGAAATATTATTGCAGTAACGGGAGTTGAAGGTATTAGCATAGGTGATACTCTTTGCTCTTTGGAAGATGTAACACCACTTCCATTTGTAAAGATTTCTGAACCTACTCTTGCTATGAATTTTATAGTTAACAACTCTCCTTTTGCAGGTAAAGAAGGAAAATTTGTTACAAGTAGACAAATTCGTGCAAGACTTTATAAAGAATTAGAAACGGATGTAAGTTTAAGAGTTGAGGATACTGCTTCAACAGACAGCTTTAGAGTTTCAGGAAGAGGAGAACTTCATCTTTCAGTTTTAATTGAAAATATGAGAAGAGAAGGTTATGAATTCCAAGTTTCAAAACCCGAAGTTTTATACAAAAAAGACCAAAATGGCAAATTATTAGAACCAATAGAAACTGTAACTATAGATGTAGATCAAGAATTCGTAGGTACTGTTATAGAAAAATTGGGACAAAGGAAAGCTGACTTAGTTAATATGAATCCTTCACAAGCAGGATATACAAGACTTATATTTAATATTCCTGCTAGAGGACTTATAGGATATCGTTCAGAATTTTTAACAGATACTAGAGGAAGTGGAACTCTAAATACTGAATTTAAAGGTTATGAACCCTTTAAGGGTGAAATTCCAAAGAGAAATGTTGGCTCTTTAATTTGTTTTGAAACAGGAGTTGCAACAGCTTATGGATTAAATTCAGCTCAAGAGAGAGGAACATTATTTATATCTCCTCAAGCAGAAGTTTATGAAGGAATGGTTGTAGGTTCTAATGCTAAAGGACTTGACATTGAAGTTAATGTTTGTAGAAAGAAACAACAAACCAATATTAGATCTTCAGCTTCTGATGATGCTTTAAAACTTAGTCCTCCAAAGATTATGAGTTTGGAAGAAATGTTGGAATTTATAGAAAGTGATGAATATATTGAAATAACTCCTAAGAGTTTAAGAATGAGAAAGAAGATTTTAGACTCACAATTGAGATATAAATCTAAGAAAAACAATAAATAGTTTAAAAATACACTATAAATGTGGTATAATATTTATAAATTTATATGTTAAAATTTATATGTTATAAGAAAAAATTTATTTTTACCATAATAAATTAAATTTATTGATTAAAAAATAAAATAATGTGTTTAATAAAAAAATATTTTGGAGGGATTTGTTTGCCTAAGATATTAGTAAAAAAGAGTGCTCCTTTAGAAGGAACAGTAAAGATAGACGGAGCAAAGAATGCGGCGCTTCCTATTATAGCTGCTTCGCTTTTGGGAACGGAACCTATAGTTTTAGAGGATGTACCTAATTTAGTAGATGTTAAGATAATTTTAAAAGTTTTAGAGAGTTTGGGTGCAAAAGTAAAATTTTTATCTGAAAATAGAGTTTCTATTGATTCAAGTAATATAAATTCTTTTGTAACTGATAGAACTTTAATGGAAAAGATGAGGGCTTCGTTTTTGGTAATGGGTCCGTTACTTGCAAGATTTGGAAGAGCGGATGCGTTTTTACCGGGTGGTTGTGCAATAGGTTCTCGTCCTATTGATTTGCATTTAAAAGGATTTAAAATATTAGGTGCATTAATTGAAGAAGAGCCTGATAAAATTTCTGCTAGATGTGAAAGACTTTATGGAGATACAATTTATTTGGACTTTCCTTCAGTAGGTGCAACTCAAAATATAATGATGGCTGCAACTTTAGCTAAAGGTGAAACTATAATTGAAAATGCTGCAAGAGAACCTGAAATTGTAGATTTAGGAAACTTCTTAAATAAAATGGGAGCCAAAATTTCAGGAGCGGGGACTTCCACTATAAGAATTATAGGAGTTGAAAAATTAGGTGGTACGGTTCATACAATTATTCCTGATAGAATAGAAGCTGCTACTTTTATGTTAGCTGCTGCAATTACCGGAGGAAAAGTTGTAGTTCAAAATTGTATTTCAAATCATATAAAACCTGTTATAGCAAAGTTGAAAGAAACAGGAGCTTATGTTGTTGTAAATGAAGATGAAGATTCAATTTTTGTAAAGGGAAGCGATAAGATTAAGGGTACAGATATTAAAACTTTACCTTATCCGGGTTTTCCAACAGATGTTCAAGCTCAATTTATGGCTTATCTATGTGTTTGTGAAGATCAGGCAAAAGTTACAGAAACTGTTTTTGAAAATAGATTTATGCATGTTGATGAGCTTAATAAAATGGGTGCTATTATTGCAACAAGTGGAAAAGAAGCTAGAATTGCAGGGGTTAGAAAACTTGTCGGTGCAGAAGTTAATGCTACTGATTTAAGAGCAGGAGCTGCCCTTGTTTTAGCAGGTCTTGTTGCAGAAGGTACAACAACAATAGGAAATATTTATCATATAGATAGAGGTTATAATGATTTTGTAGGCAAAATGAAATCATTAGGTGCAAATATTGAAAGAATAGAAGATTAATTTTTTAGGAAACTAGTTATAGTTTCCTAAATTTATATACAGGAGAAGTTATGAAATTAACAGGAGAAGTTATAAAGGTCAGATATGTAAATGAGGAAAATGGATATTCTGTTTTTGACTTAAATACAAGTGATGGTGAAATCAAAATTGTAGGAATTTTTGATTCTGTTAATGTCGGAGAAAGTTTAGAAGTTGAAGGGGAGTTTACATACGATAACAAATATGGGGAACAGCTTAATGTAACTTCCTATCAAAAAAATTGCCTAGTTCTATTATAGAAATTGAAAGATATCTTTCTAGTGGGATTATTTCTACAATTGGGCCTAAAAATGCAAGTTATATTGTTGAAAAATTTGGGAAAAAAAGTTTAGATATAGTTTTTGATGAAACTGACAGATTGATAGAAGTTAAAGGAATCGGAAAGAAAAGTATCGAAAAAATAAAAAAATCAGTTGAGGAATTAAGATTTAGCAAAAATATATTATTTCATCTTAGCGGACTTGGGATAAGTTTAAGTTTATCAAAAAAAATTTATAACATCTTTAGAGAAGATACTTTAGAAATTATTAATGAAAATCCGTATAAGCTGATAAAAAATGTAAAGGGGATTGGCTTTTTAAAAGCAGATGAAATAGCTTTAAAGAATAATTTAGATAAAAATAGCCCTTATAGAATTGAGTCTGCAATTCTATATGTACTAAATCAAAAAGCTATAAATTTTGGACATGTTTATTATCCAAAAGAAAAACTTACTGATGAAGTTTCTAAACTTATAAAAGTGGAAAAAGAACTTATAGAGCCTGTATATATGAATTTACTTTTATCTTCAGAAGTTGTTATAGACAATTCATTTGAAGAATCAAATATTTATTTGGATTATTTATATATTTCTGAAAGCTATATTGCAAGTAAACTTGCAAAAATGGCATTAAATGAAGATTTCAAAATTTTATTTGACATTGAAAAGGAAATAAAGGAAGCAATTAAAAGTTTGTCTATAAAATTGTCAGGAATTCAAATAGATGCAATAAAATCCTGTTTTAAAGAAAATATATCAATTATAACAGGTGGACCGGGTACTGGTAAAACCACAATAATAAATACAATTGCTAAGATATATTTAGACAATGGTTATAATATTTCTCTTTGTGCTCCAACAGGTAGAGCTGCAAAAAGAATTGAAGAAACTACCGGAATAGAAGCTAAAACTATTCACAGAATGTTAGGATATATTCCAAGTAGTTATGATGATATTGGACATTTTGAATATAATGAAGATAATCCTTTAGAAACAGATTTAATTATAATTGATGAGATGAGTATGGTTGATGTGGTCCTTTTTGAGAAATTGCTAAGAGGAACAAAGGACAATACGAGATTAATCATTGTCGGGGATGTTGATCAGTTACCAAGTGTTGGAGCGGGAAATGTTTTAAGTGATTTAATAAATTCTGAAAAGATAAAATATACAAAACTTGTTGATATTTTTAGACAATCTGAAAATAGTAATATAATTGTTAATGCTCATAAAATTAATAATGGGCAAGAGCCGATTTTAAATGAAAAAAATAGTGATTTTTTCTTTTTAAAAACTGAAACTCCTGCAATTACCAGAAATGTTGTAGTTGATTTGATTAGTAAAAGACTTCCGAAAGCCTATGGCTATGATTTTTCTAGAGATATTCAAATTCTTACTCAAAGTAGAAAAGGAATTTGTGGGGTTTTTGAATTAAATAGATTGTTACAAGATATTTTAAATCCAAAAAATGAAGAAACTGATGAAATATTAGTTGGTAATAAACTTTTTCGTGTAAATGATAAAGTTATGCAAACTAAAAACAATTATAATCTTTCTTTTGTTGATTCTGATGGGGAAGAAAATTTTGGAGTATATAATGGAGATATGGGACATATTATTTTTATTGATAAATCAAGCAAGAAATTGACTGTTGAAATGGATGATAAAAGGCTTATAGATTATACTTTAGAAGATTTGGATAATTTGGAATTAGCTTATGCAATAACTATTCATAAGTCTCAAGGTTCTGAGTTTAAATCTGTTATCATTCCAATGTTTGATGGATATAAACTACTTCAAACTAGAAATTTATTATATACTGCTATTACAAGAGCAAAGGAAAATATTGTTTTAGTAGGAGATAAAAATGTTATGAACAATATGATTAGAAACAACACTATAAATAGCAGATATTCAAATTTGGAAAATAGAATTAAACATTTTTACGGTCTTGTTGAGGAATTGTTGTAATGATAAAAAATTTTTTAAAAAGTTTCTTTTTTAATGAAGATTATTGTTTTTTCTGTAAAGATAATATTGTAAAAGATTTTTATTTGTGTGAGGATTGTATATCCAAAATAAGAAAATATGACAAGGAAATTTTTAATGATTATGGAGAAGAATATTTTAAAAAAGATATTTTATTCTATTATTCTGGAATACTAAAGATAAAAATTAAGGAATTTAAGTTTGAAAATGGAGTGTATTTAAAAAATCCTTTTGGAAAGTTGATATATGAAAATTTGGATAAATCTTTGATTGAAAAGATGGATTACATAGCTTATGTCCCTTCAAGTAAAAAGAAGATGAAACTCAGAGGATATAATCATTCAAAACTTCTTGCAGAGGAAATTTCAAAGTATTCTAATATACCATTATTTGATAATCTTCGTAAGATAAAAAATACAAAATCACAACATTTTTTATCCCTTGAAGAAAGAAGTGTAAATTTACAAAATTCCTTTTTAGTTGATTGTGATTTAAGTGGGAAAAATATTTTGCTATTAGATGATATACACACAAGTGGAGCTACGATTGATGAGTGTTATAAAGAATTGAAAAAAGCTAATTGTAATTTTGTTTGGGCTGTCTGCCTATGTGGAGTGTTTTAATATTAAAATTAAGCGAGTTTAATTGACTCGTTTTTTGTTATTAAAATTTAGAGAATATATTAATATAATTAAATATTAAAAAAGTTGAAAAAAAGTCATATTTCTAATTGTAAACGCTTATTCAAAATGATATAATATAAGGGCAAATCATACAATTTATGTTTCACTAATATATAGGGGGAATTATGAAAATATTTAAAAGAATTTTAATTTCATCTTTGGCACTTGTTTTAAGTGCAGGACTTCTTGTGGGCTGTGGCTCTAAAAAAGAAGGAAAAAAATCTGCTGATGGAAAAACTACTATTGAAAAACTTTCAATCGGTTTTGTACCTTCAAGAGAACCATCAGAAATAGTTACTGCAACTGAACCTTTAAAAAATTTATTAAAGGAACAATTAGCAAAAGAAGGTTTTGATGTAAAAAATGTTGAAATAACAGTTGGAACAAGTTTTGAAGCAGTTGGGGAAGGTCTTAATGCCGGAACTTTAGATGTTGGATTTATTCCGGCAGGAACTTATGTTTTATATAGAGACGGAGCAGAAGTTCTTTTAACTGCTACTAGAAAAGGGCTTTCTATAAATGACGATTCTGCTAAAGTTTGGAATGACAAAAAACCGACAAAGAAAACAGAAGATCAAGCTACTTCTTATAGAGCATTAATGATTGCCGGACCATCTGAAAAAGGACAAGCAATAGCTAAAAAAGTAAATGCCGGAGAAAAATTAACATGGGATGATGTTAAAGATTTAAAATGGAGTGTTATGAATCCAACTTCTCCTGCAGGATATATTTATCCAACTCTTTGGTTAAATGAAACTTTTGGAAAAACTATTAAAGATTTAGGAAATAATGCAATTTTAAGTGATTCTTACGGCTCTGCATTTGCAAGACTTGCTTCAGGACAAGTTGATGTACTTTGTACATATGCTGATGCAAGACTTGATCAAGAAAAGAAATGGACTGAAAATTACGGAAGAAAAGCATCTATTTGGGAAGAAACAAATCTTATTGGTGTAACAACTCCAATTTACAATGACACTGTAAGTGTTTCTAAGAAGTCTAAAAATGTAACACCTGAATTTAAGAAAGCTTTAGAAAAAGCATTGATTGAAATTGCTAAAACTGAAGAAGGTAAGAAAGTTATATCAGTTTATAGTCATGAAGGTTATAAACCGGCAAAAGATGCTGATTATGATAATGAAGCAAAAGCTCAAGAAATTGTAAAAAAATTAAAATAATGTTGAATTAATTAAATTGTGTGAGAATTAGGGAGAGAGAAATCTCTCCTTTTTTAACAAAATATATGGAGAAAAGAATGATAGAATTTAAAAAAGTTAGTAAAGTTTATCCTAATGGAACAAAGGGGTTAATTGATGTGGATTTACAAATTGAACAGGGAGAATTTGTAGCTATTATAGGACTTTCGGGTTCCGGAAAATCTACATTAATAAGATGTGTCAATAAGATGCATGAAATTACTTCAGGAGAATTAATTGTAAATGATGTCGATGTAAAAAAATTAAGTGGATCAGATATTAGAAAATTTAGAAGAAAAATTGGTATGATTTTTCAATCTTTTAACTTAGTTACTAGAACTACAGTTATAAAAAATGTTTTAACTGCATTTGTTCCGGATTTAACAGGTTTTAGAAAATTTTTTGGAATATTTCCAAAGGAATGTAAGATAAAATCTTTAGAAGCTCTCGATAAAGTAGATATGTTGGAAAAGGCTTATGTAAGAGTTGATCAACTTTCAGGTGGACAACAACAAAGGGTTGCATTGGCAAGAGCTTTAGGTCAAAATCCACAAATAATTTTAGCAGATGAACCTGTTGCCGCTCTTGACCCTGTAACTTCAAATCAAGTTATGGAAGATTTTAGAAAAATCAATAAAGAAAATAAAATTACTATTTTAATAAATATTCACGATGTTGATTTAGCTTTAAAATATTGTGATAGAGTTATCGGTATAAACAAAGGTAGAATTGTTTATGATGGAAAATCAAGTGATATTACAAAGGAAATTTTAGATAAAATTTACCAAAAAGATTTATTTGTAACTGGAGAATAATATGAAAAATATATTTGATACTGTATTTCCAAAAGAAAAGATAACTTTAGACAATGGAAAAGTGGTTTTTAGACCACGTTCAAAAACTCCTTTAATTACAATCATTGTAATTTTATTGATGTATATTTCAATAAAGGTTACAGGATTTAATTTTGAAGTTTTTAATAATTTTGGAAACTTTTTTAATATTTTAAAAGGTATGATTCCGCCTGATTTTAGTTATTCAAAAGATGTTTTAACTCCACTTTTTGACACTATAAAAATGTCATTAATGGGTTCGTTTTTAGGAGCACTAGTTTCATTACCGGTTGCTATATTAGCTTCCAGCAATATAACTAAAAATAAATTTGTAAATGGATTTTTTAAATTGTTTTTAAGTATTTTAAGAACTCTACCATCTCTTGTTTGTGCTTTAATAGCTACTTATATATGGGGTCTTGGTACTTTTGCAGGAACTGTTGCAATCTTTATTTTTTCATTATCTTATGTTGGAAAATTATTGTATGAGTCAATTGAAACTGTTGATATGGGTGCTTTTGAATGTATGGAATCTATGGGATTTACTAAATTCTATGCTTTTAGATATGCTATATTACCGGTTGTTTTACCTTCATATATTTCAACAGCACTATTCAACTTTGAAGGTAATGTTAGATATGCAGCAATTTTAGGTTATGTTGGTGCAGGTGGTATTGGTATGATTTTGAATGAAAAACTCGGTTGGAGAGAATATTCAAAAGTTGGTACTATAGTATTTTTATTACTTTTAACTGTTTTTGTAATAGAAATTATAAGTGAACATTTTAGAGGAAGGTTGGAGTAATGGAAATGATGAATTCAAAAGTAGAAGAAAAATTAAAAAAAGAGCCAAAATCTTATACTTATATCATAGCTGTTATTGTTATAGTTTTAGGACTTTTAGTTTGGTCAGCAATGTCTATTAAAAAAGGTGATGATGTAAAAGACTCAATGACAATTGCTAAAAATATTATAAATGGTATATTACATCCTGATTTGGAATTCCTTTTTAGATTCGATAGTAAAGGTGTAATTTATTTGCTTTTTGAAACAATGTGTATTGCATTTTTAGGTACAATAATTGGAGCAATTATTTCTATTCCTTTTGCATTTATTTCTGCTAAGAAAATTGTTTCAAAATATGTGGCTGTAATTGGAAGATTTTTTACAATGTGTGTTAGAACTGTTCCGGCTTTTATTTATGGACTTATGTTTATAGGTGTTACAGGCCCTGGAGCGTTGGCTGGTGTATTTACAATGTCAGTTGTTTCAATAGGAATGGTTACTAAATTATATATAGATGTTATAGAAGATTTAGATTTTGGTATTATCGAATCTCTTTCAGCGATTGGATGTACTAAAATTGAACAAATAAGATATGGAATTTTACCACAAATTTATTCAAAGTTAATTTCTATCGTTATTTATAGATTTGATATGAATTTAAGAGATGCATCTGTTCTTGGACTTGTAGGAGCAGGTGGAATCGGAGCACCACTTATTTTTGCAATGAACAATTATCGTTGGAATGAAGTTGGTTCAATTTTAGTTGGAATAATTATTTTAGTTTTAATTATAGAGGTATTTTCAAACAATGTAAGAAGAAAATTAGCGAGGGGATATTAATGGCTTTTAAAATTTTATCTACCACTGATGTTCATGGTAATTTACTAGCATATAATTTTGTAAACTCTGATATAGCAAATAAAGGACTTTCAAGATTTTCAACTTTTTTAAAAGATGAAAGAAAAAAGGGAAAGTAATTTATGTTGATAATGGAGATATAAATCAGGGAACACCTTTGGTAACCTATGCTAATGCAAATTTAAAAGAAAATATAGTTGCTAAAGCTCTTAATCATTTACATTGTGATTATATAAATATAGGAAATCACGATTTTAACTATGGTAGTGTTTTTTTATATAATTATGTTAAAGAAACTAATGCAAAATGTATTACTGGTAATGTAAAGTATAAAGATGAAAAACTTGGAAATACAGATATTATTTGCATAGATAATAAAAAAGTTGCACTAATCGGAGTTGTAACTGATTATATTGACCATTGGGAAAATCCTAAAAATTTAGAAAATTTAGAAATCCTAAGCGTTTTTGAAACTGTTAAAAATTCAGTTGAAGCTGTTAGAGATAAGGTTGAATATGTGGTTGTTTTTTATCATGGCGGTTTTGAAAGAGATTTGGAAAGTGGAAATCCTACTGAAAACTTGACAGGAGAAAATGTAGGGTATGAGATTTGTGATAAAATTTCCGGAATAGATGTTTTAGTTACAGGGCATCAACATAGAACTTTAACAGGAAAGATAAAAGACACTCTTGTAATACAATGTGCCGATGGCTGTGCAACTTGTATGGAAATTTTATTTGATGAAGATATCTCAGTTAATCTTAAAGATATTTCAGAATATGAAATTGATTTTGAAATGGAAGAAAAATTTAAAGAAGTTTTAAATGAAACGGAAAAATGGTTGGATATTGAAATTGGAAGTTGTAATAAAGAAATGTATATTTCTGATACAAAGACTGCTCAATTGGCAAAACATTCAATTACAAGTTTTATAAACAAAATTCAAAAAGAAACAATGGGAGCGGATATTTCTTCTTGTTGTCTTTTTGAAGTTATGCCCGGTTTTGGTAAAAAGTTAAGATATAGAGATATAATTTTAAATTATCCATTTCCAAATACATTAGTTTTAAAAGAAATGAGTGGGCAAAATATTTTAGATTATTTAACACAGCTTTCAACTTATTGGATAGTTAAGGATAATAAAATTGATATTAATCCAAAGTTTTTATATCCAAAAAGAGAGATGTATAATTATGATATGCTTGATGGAATAGAATACACAATGAACATTTCAAAAAGTGGTAAAAATTATATAACAGATGTAAAAGTTGATGGAGAAGAGTTGATTTTAGATAAAAAATATAAACTTGTATTAAATAATTATAGAGCGACAGGAGGAGGAAACTTTTCTTTTTTCCCAAAACTTAAAACTCTTAAAGAAGATACTAGAGATATTGCCGAAGTTTTAATTGATTATGTAAAAGAAAATAATTATATTGAAATTGAGGATAAGAATAATATAAAATTAAAAATCGTAGAGTAGAATTAAAGACTATTGCAATTGATGTAATAGTCTTTTTATGTTAAAAATAGGCATAAAAAAGATACATTTAAATAAAAATATATCTTTTAAAAGTAAGCTATTTTATTTCCAAATAAACAGGGCAGTGGTCGCTTCCTAAAATACTTTGATGAATTTGTGCATCAACAAGTCTATCGTCCATATCTTTTGAAGTTAAGAAATAGTCAATTCTCCAACCTGTATTTCTTTCTCTTGATTTTCCAAAATAACTCCACCAACTATATTCATTTTCTTTATCAGGGTAGAAATATCTAAAAGTGTCTGTAAAACCGCTATCTAAAAGAATGGACATCTTTTCTCTTTCTTCATCCGTAAATCCTGCATTTTTTCTATTTGTCTTCGGATTTTTTAAGTCAATTTCTTTATGAGCAACATTTAAATCGCCACAAACTATTACTGATTTTGTTTTATTTAAATCAAGTAAGTAATTTCTAAAAGCATCTTCCCAAACCATTCTATAGTCAAGTCTTAAAAGTTCTTGTTTTGAGTTTGGTGTATAACAAGTTACTAAGAAGAAATCGTCATATTCTAAAGTTATAAGTCTTCCTTCATTGTCATGTTCTTCCATTCCCATTCCATATTTTACACTCAAAGGTTTAAATTTTGTAAAAATAGCAGTTCCGCTATATCCCTTTCTTTGTGCATAATTATAAAAAGTTTCATAGCCTTCAAGTTCTAAATCAAGTTGACCTTCACTCATCTTAATTTCTTGTAAACAGAAAAAATCCGCATTAATTTCATTAAAATAATCTAAAAATCCTTTTTTGATACAAGCTCTAAGTCCGTTTACATTCCAAGAAATAAATCTCATTTAATCACCTCATATTATTTTTTAATCATACTAATTAATTATACCATAATTTTTAAGTTACAAACATCTATTTTAAATTTTGCTTTAGTTTGAAACTGTTGAAATAAAATACCTTTTGATGTAAAATATAGTAGAATATATATATTTAGGAGGACTTTATGATAGATTATAAAAAAGTTTATGAAGAATGGTTAAATAATGAGTTTTTTGATGAAAATACAAGAAAAGATTTACTTTCAATAAAAGATAATGAAGAAGAAATTAAAGATAGATTTTATAAAGTTTTAGAATTTGGTACAGCAGGGCTTCGTGGAAAACTAGGTGCCGGAACAAATAGAATGAATAAATATATGGTTTCAAAGGCTGCACAAGCTCTTGCAAATACTATTATTGATCATGGACAAGAAGCTATTGAAAGAGGAGTTGCCTTAAGTTATGATGTAAGATATGGCTCTAAAGAATTTGCAGAACTTACTTGTTCAATAATGGCTGGAAATGGAATTAAATCATATATATATAAGGGAATTAGACCTACTCCAATGTGTTCTTATGCGATTAGAAAATTAAATTGTATAGCGGGAGTAATGGTTACTGCTAGTCATAATCCACAAGCATATAATGGATATAAAGCGTATTGGAAAGAGGGATCACAAATTCTTGATGATATAGCAAATCAAATTTCAGCTCATATGGATAAAATTGAAAAGTTTGAAGATGTTAAATTAATTCCTTTTGAAGATGCTATAAAGAGTGGAATTGCTAAATATATTGATGATTCAGTAGATGAAGATTACAAAAAAGAAGTTTTAAATTTAACTATAAATGATGAAAATATAGATAAAGATATTAAAGTGGTTTACACTCCTTTGAATGGTGTTGGAAATTTACCTGTTAGAGAAGTTTTAAAAAGAAGAGGATTTGAAAATATTTTTGTTGTAAAAGAACAAGAATTGCCTGATCCTGAATTTACTACTGTTGGATATCCTAATCCTGAAGTTCCTAAAGCCTTTCTTTATTCTGAAAAATTAGGTAAAGAAGTTGGAGCTGATATTTTAATTGCAACAGATCCTGATTGTGATAGAGTTGCTCTTGAAGTAAAAGATAAAAATGGAGAATATGTATTTTTAAATGGTAACAGAATAGGAGCTCTATTATCATATTACATTTTCTCACAAAGACATGCACTTAATAATTTACCTGAAAATCCTGTTTTAGTAAAATCTATTGTAACAGGAGATTTATCCAGAGCAATAGCTAAAAAATATGGAATAGAAACAGTTGAAACATTAACAGGTTTTAAAAATATTTGTGGTAAGACAAATGAATATGATGTAACTAAAGAAAAAATTATGTTTTCGGATATGAAGAAAGTATTGGTTTTTGCTATGGTACATTTATAAGAGATAAAGATGCTGTCGGAGCTTCAATGATGGTTGTAGAAATGGCTGCATACTATAAAAAACAAGGAAAGAGTCTATTAGAAGTTTTAAATGATATCTATGAAGAATTTGGATATTATAATGAAAGACAAATTTCTCTTGAACTTGAAGGAATTGAAGGACAACAAAGAATTGGAAGAATGATGGAAGACTTTAGAGAAAATCCTATTGAAGAAATGGGAGATATTTCTTTAAAAGAAATCATTGATTTTAAAGATGGATATTTGGATTTTCCAAAACAAAATTGTCTAAAATATTACTTGAATGATGGCTCTTGGTATGCTTTAAGACCGTCAGGAACAGAACCTAAGATTAAATTATATATTTATACAATAGGAAAAACTGAACAAGAAAGTATTGATAAATTAGATTTAATTGAAAAAGTATGTAGAGAAAAAATGAATAATGTAAAATAAAGAAAAAGGTATGTTAATTCATACCTTTTTTTGCAATAAGAACCCCACCCTTCCACGATGCTTCGCATCGGGTGGGTTCCAGGGAACCTTGTTGTTTCACAATAAAAAAACTAACAAAAGTTAGTTTCAAAATGGTGCCGGCAGTGGGACTCGAACCCACACACCCTTGCGGATAACAGATTTTGAGTCTGTCTCGTCTGCCAGTTCCGACACGCCGGCAAATTTAATTACTGAAATAGTATAACATAAAAATAAAAACATTTCAATATTTTTAATAAAAATTTTTGTGTAAAAATATTAAAAATATTTTATCAATATAATTAACAGACTTTACTAATTTAAAAAAATTTTGTATAATAGTAAAGATTAGGTTAATATAATAAAAGTTTTTGCATAATTGTAGGAGGTAATAATATGTCAAAATTAACAGTATTCGATCATCCGGTAATTTCACATAAGTTGGGATATTTAAGGGATAAAAAAACCGGTGGGAAAGATTTTAGAGCTTTGGTAAATGAAATTTCTATGCTTATGGCTTATGAAGTTACAAGAGATTTAAAAACTGATGAAGTAGAAATTGAAACACCTTTACAAAAGACAAAGGTTAAGAGATTATCAGGTAAAAAGTTGGGAGTAGTTCCTATCCTAAGAGCGGGACTTGGAATGGTTGAAGGTATGTTAAATATTCTTCCTGCTGCAAAAGTTGGTCATATTGGGTTATATCGTGATCCTGAAACTTTACAACCTGTTGAATATTATTGTAAATTACCTGTAGATGCAGAAGAAAGAGACTTTTTAGTTCTTGATCCAATGCTTGCAACTGGAGGTTCAGCTTCTGATGCAATAAAACTTTTAAAACAAAAAGGTTGTAAAAATATTAAATTAGTTTGTATAATTGCTGCTCCTGAAGGAGTTGAAGCTGTTCAAAGAAATCACCCGGATGTAGATATTTTTGTAGCTGCATTGGATGAAAGATTAAATGAACATAGCTATATTATTCCAGGACTTGGAGATGCAGGAGATAGATTGTTTGGAACAAAATAGTTTATAGAATTTAAATAGTTGGAGTTTTCTCCAACTTTTTATTGTGAAATAACAAGGTTCCCGGGAACCCATCCGATGCGAAGCATCGTGGAAGGGTGGGGTTCTTATTCTAGTTAAAACTTTTAATAGAATTTATTAAAATGTGTATTGGAATAATAGAAATATTTTGGGGTGTTATATAATGTTTAAAAATAAAAATTTTTTATAATGGTATTATTATTTATATTATTTTCTTTTACAGCTTGTTCAGATGAAAAAGATGTTGGTGATATATTTGAAAAAATAAAAGAAGCAAATAATACTATTCAGTCATATATATTGGTTAATGAAATAAATAGTGAAAATAGGGGAACTGTAATGATTCAAACTATGAAGGCTGAATTGATTAATGATAAAAGTACTAAGGAAATCACTAAAGGTAAGGCATCTATCAGATATAGTGGAAATTCAAATTATGAACAAAATAATTATGATGTCGAATTTGTTGGTGATGAAAACAAAACAATGATTATAACAAAAAAAGTAAATGGTGAGGAAAATAGAAAAGAAGAAAATAACGTCAATTATAATATATATCCAAACTATTTTAAATTGTTAGATGGTATTTATTCTATTGAAGAAAAAGATTTAAAATTGGAAGAAACGGATACTGAATACCATTTAAAATTAAAAAATGACAATAAAAGTTTAAAAGTTTTTAATTTGTTAAAATCAGAATATAAATTAGCTCTTCATAATGTTTCAGAAAAAGAAGTTGATATGACATTTGAAGCTGTATTTGATAAAAATACATTTTATTTAAAAAATATAATTTGGAAAATAGAGTATAGTGGATATAAAGGTCAATTTAAAACTAAAAACACTACAACATATTCAGATTGGAACAAGGTGAATTTAGACTAAAAAATAGAATATAGTTTTTTTATGTTACTCTATAATGAGTAGCATTTTTTTTGAAGGATTATAATACTTTGTGGGTATAAATTCTTTGAATATGTATTAAATCTATTGAAATATATGTTTTTTTATGTTATAATTTTTGGGTATGTAAATAGAAAATAATATAATTTTTATAGAGCGATTAGGAGGAAATTAAATGAATACTAAATTAGTATCAAGAGATGAAAAGAAAATAGTTTTTACATCAGAAATTAGTTCAGAGGCTTTTGAAGCTTCAATTAATAAAGTTTATAACAAAATGAGATCAAGATTTAACATTCCAGGATTCAGAAAGGGTAAAGCTCCAAGAAAAATCATAGAATTAAATTATGGAGAAGGAATTTTCTTTGAAGATGCAGTAAATGATTTGTTACCTGACCTATTCGAAGAATCTGTAAAAGAATTAGAAATTGGTAAAGATATCTGTGGAATGCCAAAAATAGATATTGAAGAGTTTGATAAAAACAAAGCTATAGTTATTAAGTTTGAACAAGAATTAAAACCTGTTCCTGAATTAGGTGATTATAAAAATTTAGTAGCTGATGATGTTAAGTTTGAAGTAACTGATGAAATGGTTGATGAAAGAGTAAATAAAGAACGTGAAAATAATGCAAGAATAGTTTCAATTGAAGATAGACCTGTAAAGGATATGGATACTGTAAATATTGACTTTGAAGGAAGTGTTGAAGGTGTTCCATTTGAAGGAGGTAAATCTGAAAATTATGATTTAGTAGTAGGTTCACATACTTTTATTCCAGGTTTTGAAGAACAATTAATCGGAAAGAATATTGGAGATAATGTTGATGTCAATGTTATTTTCCCTGAAGAATATCATTCAGAAGAATTAAAAGGAAAAGAAGCACTTTTCAAAGTTAAAATAAATTCTATTAAAGAAAAACAACTTCCTGAATTAGATGACGAGTTTGCCCAAGATGTTTCAGAATTTGATACATTGGAAGAATACAGAGCAGACATTAAAAAGAATCTTATTGAATCAGCAGAAAGAAATGCATTAGTTCAAAAACAAAATAATGCAATTGATGCTCTTATTGAAAGTTCAAATGTAGAAGCTCCGGAATCTATGGTAAATGAAGAAGTTGATAAAGCTTTTAGAGATTTTGCCGGTAGAATTAGACAATACAATATGGAATTAGATAACTATTTCAAAATGTTAAATACTACTGAAGAAGCAGTTAGAGAACAATTAAAACCTGAAGCTACTAAGAGAGCTAATGCAGAACTTGTTATTGACGCTTTTGCAAAATTAGAAAATATTGAAGTATCTGAAGAAGAAATTGATAAAGAAATTGATGAATTTGGAAAGAATATGAAAGTAAAAGATTTTGAAGGATTTAAGAAGGAATTAAAATCAGGAGAAGGTCTAGAAGGAATTACTGCAAGTTTAATTAGAAGAAAAGCGGTTGATCATTTGGTAAGTCTTGTTAAATTCCAAGAACCTAAAAAAGAAACTGTTGAAGAATAATTAGTTAAAATATAGCTTGCATTATGTTAAGCTATATTTTTTATTAGGAGGTAATTATGGCACTTATACCAATGGTAGTTGAACAAACTAATAGAGGAGAAAGGTCTTATGATATATATTCAAGACTTTTAAAAGAGAGAATTATATTTTTAAGTGGAGAAGTTAATGATCAAATGGCTGATTTGATTGTTGCACAACTTTTGTTTTTAGAATCAGAAGATCCCAAAAAAGATATTCAAATTTATATAAATAGTCCAGGAGGATCAGTTAGTGCAGGACTTGCAATTTATGATACAATGCAATATATTAAACCTGATGTAAGTACTATTTGTATTGGTCGTGCTGCAAGTATGGGAGCATTTTTATTGACATCAGGAGCAAAGGGAAAGAGATTTGCACTGCCTAATGCTGATATTATGATTCACCAACCATTAGGAGGAGCACAAGGGCAAGCTGAAGATATTAGAATTCAAGCTCAAAAGATTTTACAAGTTAGAGCTACTCTAAATGAAATTTTGGCAAAGAGAACAGGACAATCACTTAAAAAAATTGAAAAAGATACAGATAGAGATTTCTATATGACTGCTCATGAAGCAAAAGAATATGGAATAATTGATGAAGTAATTGAAAATTAAGGAGTAAATTTTGGAAAAAAAGATTACTAGATGTTCTTTTTGTGGAAAAGAGGTTGAAGAAGTAGATCAAATAGTAAGCGGAATTAATGCAAATATATGCAATGAATGTATTGAAATTTGCCATTCTATGCTTGAATACCAAGAAAGAACAAAGAAAAAAGAAAGTTTAGAAAAATTACCAACTCCGGTAGAAATCAAGAAAATTTTAGACGAATATATTATACAACAGGACAATGCAAAAAAAGCACTGAGTGTTGCTGTATATAATCACTATAAGAGAATTAATAGAGATGTTGAGAGTGAAGTAGAAATTCAAAAGTCCAATATCTTACTTGTTGGACCTACAGGAAGCGGTAAGACTCTTTTGGCTCAAACTCTTGCAAAAGTTTTAGATGTTCCATTTGCAATTGCAGATGCGACAACTTTAACAGAAGCTGGATATGTAGGAGAAGATGTTGAGAATATAATTTTGAAATTAGTTCAGGCAGCAGATTATGATATAGAAAGAGCCGAAAAAGGAATAATATATATTGATGAAATTGATAAAATTACTAGGAAAAGTGAAAATCCTTCAATAACCAGAGATGTTAGTGGAGAGGGTGTTCAACAATCACTTTTAAAAATTATAGAAGGAACAGTTGCAAATGTTCCTCCTAAAGGAGGAAGAAAACATCCTGATCAACAATATATTCAAGTTGATACTACAAATATTTTATTTATTGTAGGAGGAGCTTTTCAAGGTATTGATTCAATTTTAAAAGCCAGACTTGAGAAAAAATCAATGGGATTTGGCGCAGATGTTAAAACGGATAAACTTGATGATTTTTCTGAAATAATTAAGAATTTAAGACCTGAAGATTTACTAAAATATGGTTTGATACCTGAATTTGTTGGTAGAATTCCAATGATTGTAACTTTAGAAAGTTTAAATGAAAATTCTTTAATTAGAATTTTAGAAGAACCAAAAAATGCTTTAATTAAACAATATAAAGAACTTTTATCTATGGATAATATTGAACTTGAGTTTGAAAAAGATGCAATTAAAGAAATAGCAAAGATAGCTCTTGAAAGAAAAACAGGAGCAAGAGGTTTACGTGCTGTTATAGAAAGCGCTCTTTTAGATACTATGTTTACATTACCTTCTGAAAAAAATGTTGAAAAATGTATTGTTACAAAAGATGTTGTTTTAGGAAAGGCAAATCCCGTTTTAACTTATAAAGAAAGTAAAAAATAGAGGAAAAAATTTATGAGCAAAACAAATTTTAATGTTGAAGAAAAATTAAATAGACCTGTAATCGCACTTAGAGGACTTTGGATTTATCCTTATTCTGTTGTTCATTTTGATGCAGGAAGAAAAAAGTCAATAGATGCAATAGAGTCTGCATTAAAAAAGGATTCAATTTTAGTTGCTTTTACTCAAAAAGATATTAGGACAGAAGATCCCAAATCTGAAGATTTGTATGAAATGGGTACTGTCGTTATCGTTAAACAAATTTTAAAGATGAATAATGGAATTACAAGAGTTTTAGCTGAAGGGATTTGTAGATGTAGAGCAAAGAAGATTTATGATGATGGAAAATTTTTAACGGCAGATGTTGAAGAATTTTATTATGATGAGGTCGGAGAAGAAGTAGATTCTGAATTGGCAACTTTAAGAAATATGGTTGAAGTTGCATTTGAAGAATATACTGCAAAGAAAAGACATTTAGATGTTGATACTGAAATAAGTGTTCAAAATTCTTCAAATATGGATAAATTTACAAATAATGTAGCAAGTTATATAATGCGATTATCTGATGATGAACATTATGAAAACTTTAAAATTTTTGATATGAGAGAAAGACTTGAAAAGCTTTATGAAATTTTACAAAATTCCATAGAATTATCATTTTTGGAAGAAAGTTTATCCAGAAAAGTTTCATCAAGATTAAATAAAAATCAAAGAGAATACTATCTAAGAGAACAACTGAATGTAATAAAAGAAGAACTTGGAGAAGGAGAAGATATAAGCTCCGAATTGGATGAGTATGCCAATACTATAATGAGTTTTGGATTTGATGAAAATATTGAAGAAATGCTATTTAAGGAAATTAGAAAACTTTCAGAAATACCTTCAGGTTCTCCGGAAGGAAATGTAATTAGAAGTTATCTCGATAAAATAGTCGCATTGCCTTGGAAAAAATCTAAAAAAGAAAAATTGGATGTAGCTTATACAAGAAAGATTTTAGATAAAGACCATTTCGGACTTAAGGATGTTAAAGATAGAATTATTGAATCTATTGCTTTAAGAAAAATTTCTAATAATCAAAAAGGCTCAATAATTTGCTTAGTTGGACCTCCGGGAGTTGGTAAAACTTCTATTGCAAAATCTATCGCAAAATCTTTGAATAGAGAATTTGTTTCCATGCGTTTAGGTGGGCTTCATGATGAAAGTGAAATAAGAGGGCATAGAAGAACTTATGTAGGGGCAATGCCGGGTAAAATTTTAACTCTATTAGAACAATGTAAAGTTAATAATCCAGTTATGTTACTTGATGAGATAGATAAGGTTTCAAATGACTTTAGAGGAGATCCTTCAAGTGCATTACTTGAAGTTTTAGATCCTGAACAAAACAATAAGTTTACAGATAATTATATAAATATTCCTTTTGACCTTTCAAAAGTTATGTTTATAACTACTGCAAATACAACTTCTACAATTCCATCTCCATTACTTGATAGAATGGAAATTATTCCGGTTTCTAGCTATACTTATGACGAAAAAGAAAAATTGCTATCAATCATTTGATTCCAAAGGCATTTAAAAACTTTTCAATGACTAAGAAAATGCTTGACATAAAAGCTGATGCGGTAAGGGATATCATTAGATATTATACTAGAGAATCCGGTGTAAGAAACTTGGAAAGAATGATTGAAAAAATAATTAGAAAAGCTGCTGTAATTTTAGTTTCAAAAGAAAGTCAAAAAGTTACAGTTAATTCAAAAAATCTTGCTGATTTCTTAGGAAAGAAAAAATTCCACGATGATATTTTGGAAAAAGAAGATAAGGTTGGACTTGTAAACGGATTGGCTTGGACAGAAGTTGGTGGAGAACTTTTAACAATAGAAACCGATATTGTAAACGGAACCGGAAAAATTCAACTTACAGGACAACTTGGTGAAGTTATGAAAGAATCTGCAATGACTGCGATTTCATTTGTTAGAAGTAAAGCTGATAAATTTAATATCAAAGAAGATTTTTATAAGGAAAAAGATATACACATTCACGTTCCTGAAGGAGCAGTACCAAAAGATGGCCCTTCTGCTGGGATAACTATGACTACAGCAATAGTTAGTGCACTTACAAACAGAAAAGTAAATAGACAATTTGCAATGACAGGAGAAGTCACTTTAAGAGGAAGAGTTCTAGCGATAGGAGGACTTAAAGAAAAAATCCTTGCAGCAAATAGATATGGAATAAAAATATAATCATTCCAAAAGAAAATGAAGTTGATATTGATGAAATTCCTGAAGAAATTAGAGAAACATTAAAAATTTATACAGTTTCCGATGTTTGTGAAGTATTAGATTTAGTTTTAGAAAAAGAGGTGTAATGTGAAAATAATCTCAAGTGAATTAGAACAAATAGCTGCGATTATTTCACAGTATCCTGATTCTAATTTAAAAGAAGTTGCCTTTGCCGGCAGGAGTAATGTTGGGAAATCAAGTTTTATAAATGCTTTCATAAACAGGAAAAATTTAGCTAGAACCAGTTCCAAACCCGGGAAAACAAGAACTGTAAATTTCTATAAAATAAATAATTCATTTAGATTAGTGGATTTGCCGGGATATGGATATGCACAAGTTTCTAAAAGTGAAAAGGAAAAATGGGGAGTAATTATTGAAACCTACCTTTCAAACAGAGAAAATTTGTGTGAAGTTATTCTTATTGTAGATATTAGACATGCTCCTAGTAAGGAAGATGTTATGATGTATAACTGGCTTTTAGAATATGGATTTAGTGGTTATGTTATAGCAACTAAAGCTGATAAAATTTCTAAAGGACAATGGAATAAACATTTAAAAGTTGTTAGAGAAACTTTAGGAATAAAGGATATGAATTTAGTTATTCCATTTAGTTCAGATTCAAAAGCGAATTTAGAGGCAGTTCATAACAAAATAGAAGAAATATTAAGCTGTGAGTAATCACAGCTTTTTTAGTCTATATTTCTTGTTAATAGCATTAATTTAAGATTTATAATTGAATTAAAGCTAGTCCATACTATTGACTTTTTAACCTGTTTCTTCTAAAATAGTGCTATAAATATGATATTCTTTGAAAAGGTTATCCGTTGAGGAGGAGATATTATGAAAAAAATATGGAAAAATAATTTGAATATTTTGCTACCGCTTTTTGTAGTTATGTTTATTTATATTTCATTGGAAATAGGAGTTGCAATGTTTTTTGGTTATGTTATAGATTCAGCAAGTGGAGCAATAAATATGCAATTTTCTAAGGTTATGATTTATACTTTTGCTTTACTTATTACAGAGAGCGTTTTTAAATGGATTTATGAAGTTATGAGTTATAAATTTGTAGCAAAAATGTCTTTAGATACAAAGATTTACATATTTAATAATTTGATAAAACAAGATATTGAAAGTTTTTATAATAATGATGTAGGAGATAAGATTTCAATTCTTACTAATGATATTAATACAATAGAAACAGAGTATTTTAGAACATTTTTAAATTTAGTTAAATCAGGATTTTTGTTTCTTTTTGCCTTTGGGACAATTTTCTATGTTTCCTATCAAATGACGATTGCTTTAATGATATTGTCTATAATTTCATTTGTTTTTGGAAATATTCCAATGAAAAATTTAAAAACTTTTAAAGAGAAATTTTCAAATTCTCAAAGTGAATATACTGCAAGAACAAGCGAATATTTTAATGGTTATGAAACAATCAAAGTATTTGGACTAGAAAAATTTATTTCAAAAGTGTTTTATAATAACTCAAAAAATGTTTATGATAAAGGGCTTGCATATCAAAAAAGATATAGTTTAGTAACTATGATTTCATACTTTTTTGGAGGTTTTACATTTTTAGGTGGTTTTGTTTGTGGGGGATATTTAGCGTATAAAGGATTTATAACACTTGGACAAATGATTGTTTGTGTTCAACTTACAAATCATATTGTAAATCCTTTGATGTTTGCTATAGAATCTTATGGAAAATTTAAGTCTGTTGATAAAATATTAAATAAAATCGAAAATACTTTAATTTCAGAAGAAAATGTTGAAACAACAGAAATTAAAGACTTTAATAATAAGATTTCTTTAGAGGATGTTAGCTTTAAATATGATGATAAAAAAGTTTTGGAAAATATAACTTTTGATTTTGAAAAAGGCAAAAAATATGCTTTAGTAGGCTTATCAGGAAGTGGAAAATCAACTTTGATGAAGCTAATTTCAAAAAGAATTAAAGCGAATGAGGGAAAAATTTGTATAGATGGAACTGATTTGGATGAAATTTCAAGAAATTCTATTATAAATTTAATTTCAACAATTAATCAAAATGTATTTCTATTCAAAGGAAGTATTTATGATAATATAACATTATTTAGTAAAGATTATTCGGAAGAAAAGGTAAAAGATGTTATATTGAAAGCAGAACTTGGTAAATATTTGGATAGATTATATGACAAGGAATTAATTTCTGAAAACGCAAATAACTTATCAGGAGGAGAAAAACAGAGAATTTCAATTGCAAGATCTTTGATAAAGGATACAAAGATAATACTTGCTGACGAAATTTTATCAAGTTTGGATAATGAAATTGCATTTTCAATAGAAAAGGGACTACTTGAACTTGAAAATATAACATTGATTTCTGTAACACATAGATTAATAAAGGAAAATTTGAAACAATATGACAAAATATTGGTATTAAAAGATGGAAAAATAGAAGAAAAAGGTAATTTTGAAGAACTTATGAGTTTTGATTCATACTTTAAGAAGTTATATACAATTTCTGAAGTTGAAAATAATTAATTATAAAATTTTTGTAAAAAATAAATTGATAAAAAATATCAATTATATCTAAAAATCTATTGAAATATTTTTTTGTTGTGCTATTATGAGTATGTTGAAAATAAAAAAATGGAGGGAATAAATTATGGTAACAAATGAAATGATGAAAAATTTTAAAGAACGTTTTGAAAGCGATTTATCAAGCAAAGTAATTTCAAATGCAATTGCAAAAAATGGTATTCAAGATAGTTCAATTAATAATGATGCTTTAAGATTTCATAATTTTAAGTTTTCAGACAGCGTAAAGAAAGCTGAAATTACAAATCAAAAGAAATCAGGACGTTGTTGGATGTTTTCAGGGCTTAATGTTTTGAGATTAAAAGTTATGGAAAGACTTAATTTAAAAACTTTTGAATTTTCACAAGTTTATCTTTTCTTTATGGATAAAATGGAAAAATCAAATAATTTCCTAGAACTTATGATTGAACATATAGATGAGCCATTAGGATCAAGACTTATGGATAGTTTATTAGATTTAGGCGCTGATGATGGAAACTTTTTTGAATGTTTTGATGATTTGATTTCAAAACATGGTATTGTTCCTAAGTCAGTTATGCCGGAAACTTTCAGTTCATCTGATTCTGGTGCTTTTGTTGAACAAATCAATGTAAGATTGAAGAGAACTGCAATGAATATGAGAAAAGCACATTCAAATGGAGCTTCAGTTCAAGAATTAAAGAAATTAAAAGAAGAAACTCTTTATGAAGTTTATAATATTTGTACAAAAGTTTTAGGAAAATTACCGGAAACTTTTGATTTTGAATATACAGATAAAGACGATAAATTCCAAAAGATTACAAATTTAACTCCAAAAAAATTCTATGAAGAATATGTTGGAAATTACTTTGAAAATAAAGTTGATTTAATTGAAGATCCAAGAGGTAAGTATCCATTTGGTAAAAGAATAGAATTAAAATATTTTAAATCTGTTAGAGAAGGAAATCCTGTTGCTTCTTTAAATGTTCCTCAAGAAGACATTAAAAAAGCTATAATCGCATCTATAAAAGCTGGAGAAGCTGTGTGGTTTGCTTGTGATGTTATGAAGAACTGTGATAGAAAATTAGGTATAATGGATAAAGATTTATTTAATTATGATGAAACTTTAACAGAACTTGGAGAATTTTCTAAAGCTGACAGAATTGACTATAGATATACAGATTTAACTCATGCTATGACATTTGTAGGAGTTGATTTGGATGAAAATGGAAATCCAATTAAGTGGCAAGTTGAAAACTCTTGGGGAGATGAAGTTGGAGAAAAGGGAATATTCTCAATGAGCGACTCTTGGTTTACAAATGAAAACATTTCAGCAATAGTAGATAAAAAATTCGTTGATGAAAAATGGTTAAAAGGTTTAGAAGAAGAATCTATAAAGATTGAACCTTGGGAACCATATGCAATGATGTTAAAAAGATAGTTTTTAAGGAATTACTACGGTAATTCCTTTTTTTGGATTTTTAAATCTTTATAAGACTATTTTTTATTGTCAAATTATGTTAAAATAGTTTTGAAATATTAATTAAATAGGAGGTATTTATGACTAAAGATAATTTAGATTTAAAGTTTGGAGACTATAAATATATTCGTCCAGATTTTGAAAAACTTAGAACTGATATTAGAACTTTGACTCAAAGACTTGTAAATGCTAAAACGGTTGAAGAAGCTATTGAAACGTATAATGAACTTGATGAATTAAATTCAAATGCTGACAGTATGGTTGCTTTGGCTCATGTAAAAAATTCAATAGATACTAAAGATGAATTTTATGATAAAGAAATGCAATTTATTCAAGAAAATTCTCCGAAAATTGAAGAAGTTTTAGTTGAATATATTAGAGAATTTGTAAACAGTAAATTTAGAAAAGAGCTTGAAGAAAAGTTTGGAGTTTATTTATTCCAAAAATATGAAAATTATTTATTGACTTTTAATCCTTCAATTATGGATGATTTAGTTGAAGAAGCAAAGGTTGTTATGGAATATCAAAAACTTTTATCTTCTTGTTCAAAAGAATGGAATGGGGAACAATTAAATCTTACTCAGCTTGCTAAATACTCTCAAGATTCAGATGCAGATATCAGAAGAAAAGCTACAAATCTTATTTCAGAAGTTTATGAAGAACAAACTGAAAAATTAGATGAAATTTATGATAAGGTTGTTAAGATAAGAGATAGAATGGCTAAAAAGTTAGGATATAAAAACTTTATTGAGCTTGGTTATAAAAAAATGGGTAGAGTTGACTACAATGCAAAAGATGTTGAATCTTATAGAAAACAAATTGTAGAAACTATTGTTCCTATTTGTAATAAGTTAAGAGAAGAGCAAAGGAAGAGAATTGGTTTAGATAAACTTACTTTCTATGATGAACCTATTTTCTTTAAATCAGGGAACCCTGCACCACATGGAGAAAAAGACTGGATGCTTGAAAGAGCTGAAAAGATGTATAGTGAGTTATCTCCTGAAACAAAAGAATTTTTTAACTTTATGAAAACAAAAGATTTATTTGACTTGGATGCTAAGAGTACAAAAGCAGCAGGTGGATATTGTACTTATTTAAGAAATTGGAGAAGTCCTTTTATATTTGCCAATTTTAATGGAACAACTCATGACGTTGAGGTTTTAACTCATGAAGCGGGTCATGCTTTTCAAGTTTTTTCATCAAGAGATTATATTCCTGAATATACTTGGCCAGGAATGGAATCAGCAGAAATTCATTCAATGAGTATGGAATTTTTCACTTGGCCTTGGATGGATTTGTTCTTTGAAGAAGAAGCTGATAAATTTAGATATAAACATATAACTCACGCCTTGTTATTTTTACCTTATGGGGCATTAATTGATGAGTTCCAACATGTTGTATATGAAAATCCTGAACTAACTCCAAAACAAAGACGTGAAAAATATAGAGAATTAGAAAAGAAATATTTGCCATATAGAGATTATGATGGAATAAAGGTTCTTGAAGATGGTGGATTCTGGTTTAGACAAAGACATGTTTATCAAATGCCTTTCTATTATATAGATTATACTTTGGCTCAAGTATGTGCTTTCCAATTCTGGAATAAAGATAGAAAAGATCATAAAACTGCTTTTGCAGATTATTTAAGATTATGTAAAACAGGGGGAACAAAACCTTTCTTACAACTTCTTGAAGTAGCAAAATTAGAAAATCCATTTATAAATGGAACTATTAAAAAAGCTGTTGAACCGATAGAAGAATACTTAAATTCTGTTGACGCAAGTAAATTTTAAGTAAAATGTTAACTAAAAAACGCTCCGTCTGGAGCGTTTTTTAAACTTCTACTTCTTTTATATTTTCAATCATATTTTTATTTTCTTCTAAAATAGGATTAACTTCATTTTCTATAAATTCATCAACTTGAGAAGGACATCTTCCTATATATTTCATCGGATTAAGAACTTCATTAAGTTCATCTTTGCTCGTATCAAAGAAATCATCTTTTTCAATCAATTCTAATAGATTATTTTCTAGACCTTTTTCTTTTACATTTTTTCCTGCAATTTGTGAAAGTTCCCTAATTCTTTCGTGAAGTTCCTGTCTATCTCCACCTTTTTTTACTTGATTCATCATTATATTTTCACTAGCCATAAAAGGTAATTCAGCCATTAAATGTTTTTCAATTACTTTTTCATAAACTACCATACCATCAACTACATTTGCATAAAGCTCTAATATACCATCTACTGCCAAAAATCCTTGGGAAATTGAAAGTCTTTTATTCGCACTGTCATCTAAAGTTCTTTCAAACCATTGTGTTGCAAAAGTTATTGAAGGATTTATCACATTTGAAATAACAAAATTTGATAAGGCTCCAATTCTTTCTGATTTCATAGGATTTCTCTTATAAGGCATGGCAGAGGAACCTATTTGACTTTTTCCGAAAGGCTCTTCAATTTCTTTAAGATGTTGTAAAAGCCTTAAATCGTTTGAAAATTTATGAGCGGATTGTGCTATATTTGATAGTAAAAATAAAACCTTACTGTCAATTTTTCTTGTATAAGTTTGTCCAGTGACTGCAAAAACTCCTTTGAAGTTCATTTCTTTAGCTATGAAATCGTCAAGTTGTTTTACTTTTTCTTCATCATTATCAAAAAGCTCCATAAATGATGCTTGGCTTCCTGTTGTTCCTTTTGCTCCACGAAGTTTTAAGTTTTCCAATATGAAATTTAATTCTTCAAGGTCTATAAGTAAATCTTGCATATAGAGTGTTAATCTTTTTCCAACAGTTGTGGGTTGAGCGGCTTGAAAATGCGTATATGCCAAAGTTGGAATATTTTTATATTTTAGAGCATTTTTCTTTAATAAATTCAAAACATTTATAATTTTTTTCTTTATGATTAAAAGGGCTTCTTTCATAACTATAAGTTCAGTATTATCACCAACATAGCAACTTGTAGCTCCCAAATGAATAATCCCTTTTGCATTAGGACACTGAACTCCATAGGCATAAACATGACTCATTACATCGTGTTTTACAATTTTTTCTCTTTCTAAAGCAACATCAAAGTTAATATCATTCTTAAAGTTTTCTAGTTCTTTAATTTGCTCATCAGTTATATTTAAACCTAAATTTTTTTCTCCTTTTGCAAGAGTTATCCATAGTTTTCTCCAAGTTTTAAATTTAAAATCGTCAGAAAATATATAGCTCATTTCTTTACTTGAATATCTCTTTGTAAGTGGATTTGAATAAATGTCTTTCATAAAAAACTCCTCAATAATATTTTTTAATATTGTAAATCAATTTTATTCAAAATTATTTTTAACAGATAAGTTAAAAAATAATGGATAAAGATATACAACTATATTATATCATATCATAATTTTATTTTTATAACTATATTATTAAAAATAAAATTAAAAAATATATTCTTTTTTGATAATTATATCATATATTTTATTTATTTTAGATATATTAAGAGTTAATAAAAAAATAGTTGAAATAACCGATATTTGAGTTTACAATATATTTATAAATATGTTATAATAAATGAAGCTTTATGCTATTAATTAATAGGGGATACAAATTATTAATATATCAAAAAATTGTAAATTAATAATAATTTTGAATTAGGAGGTAATTTTAATGATAGATAATGAAGAAAAATAAAAATTGCGAAAAAGAAAAGAAAGAAAAGAAAAAGAAGAAAAGAAAATTTTATCATAATAACTGCTGTTTTCTTGGCACTTTTTGTCTTTTTAGGTGGTAAGTATGCCTTAAATATTTTTTACCAAAATAAAAATCAAACACAAAACAAAACAAATCAAACTGAACAAAATGAGTCGTCTGAAAATAATGCAAATGAAAAACAAACTGAAACTGAAAAAGAGACTGAACAAAATAACACTAACGGAATAGATTTTTCAGAATCCGGAAGTCATATAAAATCTGCGGATTCCTATGCTTATGATACTGCTGAAATTAGAGATTATATCATGAGTAAAAAAGAATATTCAGGAAAAAAAATGGTGTTTTTAACTTTTGATGACGGAGTTACTCCGGGTATTACAGATAAAGTTTTAGATGTGCTTAAAGAAAAACAAGTTCCTGCAACTTTCTTTATAGTTGGTAAAACTTTAAATGATCAAGCAAAGCCATATTTGGAAAGAGAATTAAAAGAAGGACATGGAATAGCTATTCACAGTTTTTCTCATGATTATAATAAATTGTATCCAAAGAGAGTTCCTAACACTGCTGTTATTAAGGAAGAAGCTGAAAAGACAATGTCCAGATTAAAAGAACTTTTAGGAGAAAATTTTAATACTGGAGTTTGGAGATATCCGGGTGGACATATGTCTTGGAAAGGACTTGATAGTCCTGGAAACGGAGATGAAACTCTAAAAAGTTTAGGTCTTGAATGGATTGATTGGAATAGTTTATCAGGAGATGCTGAACCACAAAAAGTTAGACCTACAAATAAAGAAGAAATGTTAAAATATGTAAAGACATCTTTAAGTTATTGGAAACAACAAAATGTAGTAGTTGTTTTAATGCATGATTCTCAAGGAAAGAATTTAACTGTTGAAACTTTACCAAGCATAATTGATTATTTCAAATCTAATGGTTATGAATTTGGTATTTTAAAATAGGTGAATTATGAATTATTTATTAATTGGAATTTTGATTATATTAGTTGTAATAGTAATTGTTTTGGTTTTGAAACTTTTAAAAAAATCAAATGATGAAATTATAACAGATGAAGATATTTTAAAATTAAAACTTAGTTTTTCAGATGAATTTAACAGACTGAGTGAAAAATTAAATGGAAATAACGAAAAAATTTCTAATCAACTGCTTGAATTTAAAAATTCCACTAATGATAATATTATAAAAGCTGGGAAAGAAAATATTGATTCTATTTTTAACTTCAATGATAAGTTGAAATCAGAGTTAAAAAATGACTTCTTAAATCTTACTGTTGTAGTTGAAGGAAGACTTGATAAAATAAATGAGAGTGTAGAAGTTAAGTTAGAAAAAAGTTTTGAAGATACTAAAAAGACATTTAGTAATGTAATGCAAAGTTTAGGAAGACTTGACGAAGCTCAAAAAAAGATGGAGTTTTTATCGAATAATGTTCAAAATTTAAATAATGTTTTGACTGATAAAAAAACTCGTGGAATTTTTGGAGAAGTACAATTGTATCAAGTTCTATCTTCGGCATTCGGAGATAATAATGAAATTTACCAAAAGCAATATAAGCTTTCAAACGGAATGATGGTAGATGCAGTTTTATTTGCACCTGAGCCTGTTGGAACTATTTGTATAGATAGTAAATTTCCGTTGGAAAATTATAGGAGAATTTTTGAAGATGTATCTGATAATAAGCAAGAAAATGAAAAAAATTTTGAACAAAATATAAAGAAGCACATTGATGATATTTCTTCAAAATATATAATAAAAAATGAAACAACAGATCAAGCGATTTTGTTTTTGCCCGCGGAAGCTATATTTGCATATCTTAATGCTTATATGCCTAAAATTATTGAGTATGCCTATTCAAGGCGAGTTTGGATTACATCTCCAACTACGATGATGGCAATACTTACAACAATACAAGCAGTATCTCAAAATTTAAAACAATCTCAATATGCATTAGAAATTCAAAAAGAATTGAACTCACTTTCTGATGAGTTTGAAAGATATGCTAAGAGATGGGAAACTCTAGAAAAAGATATAAACAAAGTAAGTAAAGATGTAAAAGATATTTTTACAACTTCTACAAAAATTACAAGACGATTTGATAATATAAAAAATGTTGAGGTCTTTGAAAAAGAAGATGTAGGAGAAGTTTTAAAAATTTCAGAATAAATTTTAAGAATGGGAGTATGTCAGGACAATCAGTTTTCTGTATACTGCCATTTTTTGTGTTTTTTTATGAAAATAATTTTAAATTTCAAAAAAGTTATATTTTTTGTTTAGACAAAATTTTAGAGGGTAGAAAATAATGGAGTTAGCTTTTCCTAGATGAATTTTTTTAATTTAATTAATACGATAAATACTCGTTTGTTAATTTGGAAGAGAGTGATTTATATTTTAATTAAACTTATCTAGATTAAATAACTCTAAAATTTTTAAATATTTTCATAAATTTAAATTATGAAATATTTTTTGGGGGTAAAAAATGAAGAAAAAAAGAATTGTTTCAGCAGTATGTTTAGCAACTATGATTTCTACAACAAGTGTATACTCAACTACTGCTGCAGAAAAATCAACAGTCCCGACGGATTCTCGGACTACAAATGTATCAAAGGCATCAGATAACGATGATCAAAAAGCTTTAAAAGCAAAAGAAGAGGCAAAAAAAGAATTAACTGTTTATGCAAATAGTATTATAGATAAAGTTAATTCAGACAGTTCTCTTACAACAGAAGAAAAGAAAGTAGCTGTTGACAAATTGAAAAAAGCCTTAGAAAGAGCTATAAACCAAGTTAATATCTTACATACTCATAAGTATGTTGATTTAATAAAAAGAGAGATGAAACAAAAGATTGATGAGGCTTCAATTGTTAAAAACAAAATCAAAGATGAATCTAAAAAAACTATTGATGAAGAGCTAAAAAAACGAATCAAAATCATAAATGAAGTTGATGAATCAACAAATGAAGAAAAAGGTATAGCGATTGAAAAAGCTAAAAAAGAAGCAGAAAAAGCTAAAATAAATATTGATAATGCTAAGACAAATGCGGAAGTTCAAAAGGCGAAGAATGACGGAGTTGCTGAAATTCATCATTCAAATCCTGAATCAAAAATAAAAGAAAATGCCAGAAAAGCTATTGACGCTGTTGCTAAGTCAAAAATAGAAAATTTTACTGCTGACACAAACGCAACGGAAGATGAAAGACAAAAAGCCATAAGGAATGTTGATGAAGAAGTTAGAATGGCTAAAGTTGCTATTGAAAATGCAAGAACAAAAAAGAAGTTGAAGATATAAAAAATAAATTTATCGAAAAATTAAAAATATAAACATTAACCAAAAATCAGTAAAAGAAGATGCTAAAAAAGAATTAACGGATTATGCTGAAAAATCCAAATCTAAAATTAATTCAGATTCAACTCTTATAGATGAAGAAAAGAAAGTTGCAGTTGAAAAAGTTGAAGATATTTTGAAAAAAGCATTGAATCAAATTGATAATATAGCACAGGATAATTTTATTGATACTGTTAAACGAAAAGTAAAAGAAGATATTGATAAAGCCGGTATAATTGAAAACAAAGCTAAAGATGTAGCTAAAAACTCCATTGATAAAGCAATACAAAAACAAATTGAAAAAATAAATTCCGAAAAAGATTCAACTAAAGAGGAAAAATATGAGTCTATAAACAAATTAAATGCTAGAGTTATGAAAGCAAAAATGACTATTGATAATGCAACAACAGCTAAAGCTGTTGAAAACGCAAAAAATGATGGCATTAAGAATATTGAACTTATAAAGGCGGAAACAAAAATCAAAAAACTTCTTAAAAAAGCTGTTGAAGATAAAGATGAAACAATAAAAATGGATGCTTTTAAAAATGCAAATAAGGAAAAACAGGATGCTTATCTTAAAGCGATAGAAGAAGGACAAAAGATTCTTGACGAACCTATGGCAACTAAAAAAGATGTTGAAGATGCCAATAAATCCATTGAGATTGCAAAGAAATCTTTAGATGGTAAAGCTATGGGGCAAGATAAAGGCAAAGACAAAGACAAAGACAAGGCTAAGGATAAAGATAATGGCAAAATAAAAGATAAGAGTAAAGATAACGGCAATTCAAAAGATAAGGCTAAAGATAATGGTAGTACTAAAGATAAGGACAAAGCTAAAGAACAAAATAGAACTAATGATTCTAATAAATCAAAAGGTTCAAAAGTTTCTAATACACAAAAGAAATCTAAAAGCAAATTACCGAAAACTTCTTATTCAAACGGAATTGTTGCCTACGGAATTTCAATTTTAGCAAGTGCATTTGGAGCTTTTTCAATTAGAAAAAAGAAGAAAGAAGATTAACGAATTTAATAAAATAGTTAATTACTATATTACAAATATTTTAAATGTAAAGGTAGTGTATCAAGACTAAAAAGATTGATATACTACCAATTTTTTTGTATTTTTATAATGCTTTTATAAGTCTGAAAAAAAGTAAAAAAAATTTCAAAAAAATTATAAAAAAGTATTGCAATAATAGAAATGATGTAGTATAATATATGGGTGCTCATATGCACACAACAGGCGTTGACGAAATAGGTTGCTCAAATTAATGGCTATTTTCCAGCCTTTGAGGTAATTATTTCTGAGTATGTCGAACTAGATTTCGGCGACAGGTCGCCGTATTTTTTAGAAGTGAAAATGGAACACACGGATGAGTTGATACGGAAGACCTAGTTGCATGATGCCAAAACATGCGAAATAAGGAGGTAAAAAAATTGGCAAACAAACAAAAAATCAGAATTAGATTAAGAGCTTATGATCATGAATTAATCGATAGCTCAGCACAACAAATAGTGGAATCTGCAAAGAGAACTGGTGCAGAAGTGTCAGGACCTATTCCACTACCAACAGAAAAGGAAATCATTACAATCTTAAGAGCTGTTCACAAATACAAAGATAGTAGAGAACAATTCGAACAAAGAACACATAAAAGACTTATTGATATCCTAAATCCTAACCAAAAAACTTTGGAAAGTTTAAAGAAATTAAATCTTCCAAGTGGTGTAGATATCGAAATTAAGTTATAAATCTTAGAATGATTGTAAAATCAATCCGCTGTAAGTAATAGGAGGTGTACTCAATGAAGAGTATTTTAGGTAAGAAAATTGGAATGACTCAAATATTTGCTGAAGATGGTTCAGTTATTCCGGTAACAGTTGTTGAAGCGGGCCCTATGTTCGTTACACAAGTTAAAACTGTTGAAAATGATGGCTATAATGCAATCCAATGTGGATATGTAGACAAAAAAGAAAAGAAGGTTACAAAACCTCTTAAAGGACATTTCGATAAAGTAAGTGTTGGATATAAGAGATTTGTAAGAGAATTCAGATTAAACGAAGGCGAAACTTTTGAAACTGGACAAGAAATTAAAGTTGACTTATTTGCTGAGGGAGATAAAGTTGATGTTATCGGAACTTCAAAAGGTAAAGGTACTCAAGGTGCTATTAAGAGATGGAATTACGGAAGAGGTCCTGAAGGACATGGTTCTAAATCTCACAGAGTAGCCGGGGCTAGAAGTGCTGGTACTTATCCGGGTAGAGTACTTAAAGGTAGAAAAGCAAGTGGAAAAACAGGAAATGAAAAGAGTACTGTTCAAAATCTTGTTGTTGTAAAAGTTGACGTTGAAAAGAACCTAATTCTTGTAAAAGGTGCTATTCCAGGACCTAAAGGTGGTTTAGTAACAGTTAGAGAAGCGGTTAAAAGATAGTTTAAGGAGGATAAATAATGCCTAAGGTTAATGTTTATAACCAACTTGGAGAAGTTGTTGGTGATATAGAATTAAACGAAGCTATTTTTGGTATTGAAGTTAATGAACATGTTGTTTATGAAGTAGTAAAGAACCATTTAGCTAATAGAAGACAAGGCACTCAATCTGCTAAGACTCGTGCAGAAGTACGTGGAGGCGGAAGAAAACCTTGGAGACAAAAAGGTACTGGTCGTGCTAGACAAGGTAGTATAAGAGCTCCTCAATGGAAAGGTGGCGGAGTGGTATTCGCACCAAAACCAAGAAGCTACAGATACTCAGTTCCTAAGAAAGTAAGAAGACTTGCTATGAAATCAGTTCTTACTTCAAAAGTTCTTGAAGGAGAATTAAGAATTTTAGATGCTTTAACAGTTGATGCATTTAGCACTAAGAAAGCAAAAGAAATTTTGAAAAATTTAAGTTTAGAAACAAAAACTATGATAGTTTTACCGGAAGGAAATGACATGATTGTTAAATCATTCGCAAACCTTCCAAAAGTTGAAACTGTTGTTGTAGATTATATGAATGTTTACGATTTAATGAGATTTGATAATCTTGTAATTGTAAAAGATGCCTTATCAAAAATTGAGGAGGTGTATGCATAATGACAGCATATGATATTATTATTAAACCAGTTGTAACTGAACGTTCAATGGAAAATATGGAATCAAAAAGATACACTTTCAAAGTTGATACTAGGGCTAATAAATCAGAAATAAAAAAGCCGTAGAAACAATTTTTGGTGTAAAAGTTAAACAAGTAAATACAATGAATATTACTGGTAAGAAAAAAAGAATGGGAGCTAATGTTGGCAAAAGACCTGATTGGAAAAAAGCCATTGTTACTCTTACAGAAGATTCAAAAGAAATTGAATTTTTTGAAAGTATTTAATATAGGAGGTAATATTAATGGCTATTAGAAAGTATAAACCAACTTCTGCTGGTGTACGTGGAATGAGCGTTTTAACTTTTGATGAAATAACTAAGACTAAACCTGAAAAGTCATTATTAGTTTCTTTATCAAAATCAGGCGGAAGAAATTCATTAGGTAGAGTTACCGTTAGACATAGAGGTGGCGGTGCTAAAAGAAAATATAGAATAATAGATTTTAAAAGAAATAAAGATGGAGTACCTGGAAAAGTTGCTTCTATCGAATACGATCCAAACAGAACTGCTAATATAGCATTAATCCACTATTTAGATGGAGAAAAGAGATATATCTTAGCTCCAGAAGGATTAAAAGTTGGAGATAAAATTGAATCAGGAGAAAATGCAGATATCGTAATCGGTAATGCATTAAAATTAAAAGACATTCCTGTTGGTACAAATGTTCATAATGTTGAGTTAAAACCTGGAAAAGGTGGACAACTTGTAAGAAGTGCTGGATCTGAAGCTCAATTAATGGGTAAAGAAGGAAAATTTGCACAATTAAGATTACCTTCAGGTGAATTTAGATTAGTTCATTTAGAATGTAGAGCTACTGTTGGACAAGTTGGTAATTTAAGTCATGAACTTATAACTATCGGTAAAGCGGGAAGATCAAGACATATGGGTAAGAGACCTCATGTTAGAGGATCTGCAATGAACCCAGTAGATCACCCTCACGGTGGTGGGGAAGGTAGAACTCCTGTTGGACGTCCAGCACCTTCAACTCCTTGGGGTAAACCAGCTTTAGGACTTAAGACTAGAAAGAAAAATAAAAAGTCTAATAAGTTCATAGTAAGAAGAAGAACTAAAAACTAATTAAGGAGGAAAACAAATGGGTAGATCTCTTAAAAAAGGACCATTTTGTGATGATCATCTTTTAAAGAAAATAGATGCATTAAATAGTGCAGATGAAAAAAAAGTTGTAAAAACTTGGTCAAGAAGAAGTACAATTTTTCCACAATTTGTTGGACATACTATAGCTGTTCATGACGGAAGAAAGCACTTACCAATATATATTACTGACGATATGGTAGGACATAAACTTGGAGAGTTCGTTTTAACTAGAACTTACAAGGGTCATGTTGGCAAAAACGAAAAAATAGTAAAGTAAGATAATAGATAAGGAGGAGATAACATGCAAGCTAAAGCAATTGCAAAATATCAAAGAATTTCACCTCTTAAAGTAAACTTTATTTGTAGAGAAATAAGAGGAAAGCATGTAGATGAAGCTTTATCTATTCTAAGATTCACTCCTAAAGCGGGTGCTAGATTATTAGAAAAGGTATTAAAATCAGCTGTTGCTAATGCAGAAAATAATCATAATTTAGATAGAAAAGACCTTTATGTATTAGAAGCTTATGCAAATGATGCTCCAGTTATGAAAAGATGGAGACCAAAGGCTAAAGGTTCAGCTTACCCAATTTTGAAAAGATCAAGTCATATTGGTGTAACGGTAGCAGAAAGATAGTATAAGGAGGATAAAAAATGGGTCAAAAAGTTAATCCTCATGGGTTAAGAGTTGGAATAATAAAAGATTGGGACTCAAGATGGTTTGCCGATAAAAAAGAATTTGGTAATTTATTAGTAGAAGACCACAATATTCGTAAACTTGTTAAAAAAGAGGTAGCTCTTTCAGGAGTACCGAAAGTTGAAATAGAAAGATCAGCAAATAGAGTAAAGGTAACAGTTTTTACTGCTAAACCTGGAATGGTAATTGGAAAATCAGGTGCTGGTGTTGAAGAATTAAGAGTTAAGATTGAAAAATTAACTGGTAAAAAAGTAATTGTTAATGTTGAAGAAGTTAAGAGACCTGATTTAAGCGCTCAATTAGTTGCTGAAAACATTGCTGGACAATTAGAAAGACGTGTATCTTTTAGACGTGCTATGAAACAAGCTATGCAAAGATCATTAAAATCAGGAGCAAAAGGAATTAAAACTGCTGTTTCTGGAAGACTTGGTGGAGCTGATATGGCTAGAACTGAAGGATATTCTGAAGGAACAATTCCTCTACAAACTTTAAGAGCAGACATTGAATATGGATTTGCTGAAGCTGATACAACTTATGGAAAATTAGGCGTAAAAGTTTGGTTATACAAAGGAGAAGTTCTTCCTGGAATGAAAGCTGCAGTTATTGAAGAAAAACCTGCAAAAAAAGATAGAAGAAACAAGAAAGACAATAAGAAAAGATTTAATAAAACTGGTGCTAAGAAAGAAGCTTAGTTGCCGGAAGGAGGAAAGAGTCTATGTTAATGCCTAAGAGAGTAAAATATCGTAGAGTTCATAGAGGCAGAATGACTGGTAAAGCTCTAAGGGGAAATACAATTTCTTATGGAGAATTTGCAATTCAAGCATTAGAACCTTGCTGGATGACTGCAAACCAAATTGAATCTGCAAGACGTGCGATGACAAGATATATAAAAAGAGGCGGTAAGATCTGGATTAAAGTATTCCCTGATAAGCCTGTTACTAAAAAGCCTGCTGAAGTAAGAATGGGTTCTGGTAAAGGAGCTCCTGAATACTGGGTAGCAGTTGTTAAGCCAGGTAGAGTATTATTTGAAATGAGTGGAGTTCCAGTTGAAGTAGCTAGAGAAGCTATGAGACTTGCTGCACATAAACTACCTGTAAAGACTAAATTTATAACTCGTGAGATGAAGGAAGGTGAAGCTAATGAAAATTAAAGAAATTCGCCAAATGAATGATAGTGATTTACAAGCAAAATTAAAAGATTTAAAAGTAGAATTATTTAATTTACGTTTTCAATTAGCCACTGGACAATTAGAAAATCCTATGAGAATTGGTGGCATTAGAAAAGATATAGCTCGTGTTAAGACTATTATCAGAGAACGTGAGCTTAATGCTGGAAAGGAGGCTTAATACTATATGGAAAGAAATAGTAGAAAAGTCATAATAGGAAATGTAGTTTCTAATAAAATGGATAAGACTATTGTTGTAGAAGTTGCAACTTTTGTATCTCACCCACTTTATAAAAAACAAATGAAAAAGACTACAAAATTTAAAGCACATGATGAAAATAACGAATGTTTAATTGGTGATAGAGTTAAAATTATGGAAACAAGACCTCTTTCAAGAGAAAAGAGATGGAGACTTGTTGAGATACTTGAAAGAGTAAAATAATTTTCATCTGGAAAGGAGTATCGTATGATTCAAACAGAAAGTCGTTTAAAAGTTGCTGACAACTCTGGCGCTAAAGAACTTCTTGTTATCAGAGTACTTGGTGGTACTAATAAGAAATATGCAAAAGTTGGCGATATAGTAGTTTGTACTGTTAAAAGTGCTACACCAGGTGGAGTTGTTAAGAAAAGTGACGTTGTAAAAGCGGTAATTGTTAGAACAACAAATAGTATAAAGAGAAATGATGGAAGCTACATTAGATTTGATGATAATGCAGCGGTAATTATAAAAGATGATAAGAACCCAGTTGGTACAAGAATTTTCGGTTCAGTTACAAGAGAGCTTAGAGCT
Organism: Parvimonas sp. oral taxon 393 str. F0440; assembly: GCA_000223315.2. Taxonomy (GTDB): domain Bacteria; phylum Bacillota; class Clostridia; order Tissierellales; family Peptoniphilaceae; genus Parvimonas. The sequence goes on from AFUS01000004.1 coordinate 540,256, forward strand.
GGTAACTTTATGAAAATTATATCTCTTGCACCTGAAGTATTATAATAGGAGGTGTTAGAATGAAAATTAAATCTGGAGATACTGTTATTGTAATTGCAGGAAAAGATAAAGGAAAAACTGGAAAAGTACTTAAAACTTTAGTTAAAGAAAATAGAGTAATAGTTCAAGGAGTAAACATTCAAACTAAACACAAGAAAGCTAAGAGTCCTAAAGATGAAGCTGGCTTATTAAAAATTGAAGGAAGTATTGATGTTTCAAATGTAATGTACTTTGACACTAAAGTAAATAAACCTTCTAGAATTGGTTATTCTCTTGAAGGAGATAAAAAAGTTAGAATCAGTAAAAAAAGTGGTTCAAAAATAGATAAATAGTTGAAAGGAGGAATCTTAAGTGACTTCCAGAATGCAAGTTAAATATAAAGAAGAAATAGTTTCTGCTTTAATGGAACGTTTTAAATATAAAAATATTATGGAGGTTCCTAAACTTAATAAGATAGTTATCAACATTGGTTTAGGTTCAGCTAAAGATAATCCAAAAGTTTTAGAAAGCGCTTTAAGAGATTTGGAAATTATTTCAGGTCAAAAGCCTGTAATAACTACTGCTAAAAAATCAATTGCAAATTTCAAATTAAGAGAAGGTATGAAAATTGGTACTAAAGTAACTCTTAGAGGAGAAAAAATGTATGATTTTCTAGATAGATTGGTTAATATTGCTCTTCCACGTGTAAGAGACTTTAGAGGTGTTAGCGCATCAAGCTTTGATGGAAGAGGAAATTACGCATTAGGTATAAAAGAACAATTAATATTCCCAGAAATTGTATATGATATGATTGATCAAATAAGAGGAATGGATATTATAATAGTTACTACTGCTAAGACTGATGAAGAGTCTAAAGCACTTTTAGAGCTATTAGGAATGCCTTTTAAAAAGTAGTAGGGGGAGAAATTTAATGGCTAAAAAATCAATGGTACAACGTGAATTAAAACGTCAAAAGTTAGTTGAAAAATATGCTGCAAAACGTGCAGAATTAAAAGCCAAAGGGGACTATGTTGGATTAAGCAAATTACCAAGAAATGCTTCACCAACTCGTTTACACAATCGTTGTAAAATAACTGGACGTCCTCATGGATACATTGGAAAATATGGAATCAGCCGTATTGTGTTCCGTGAATTAGCTTACAAGGGAGAAATTCCTGGCGTTAAAAAGGCTAGTTGGTAATATTAAATAAAGGAGGAAGCTTATATGATGACTGATCCTATAGCAGATATGCTTACAAGAATTAGAAATGGTAATAATGCAAGACATTCATCTGTTGAAATACCTGCATCAAAAATGAAAAAGAATCTTGTACAGATTTTATTAGATGAAGGTTTTATTGAAGGATATAATGTAATTGAAGATGACAAACAAGGAATCATCACAGTTGACTTAAAATATGGAAAAAACAACGAAAAAGTTATTTCAGGACTTAAGAGAATTTCAAAACCGGGTTTAAGAGTTTATGCTAGAAGCCATGAAATTCCTAAAGTTTTAGGAGGACTTGGAATTGCAATTATCTCAACATCAAAGGGAGTTGTAACTGATAAAGTTGCTAGAAAAGAAGGTATTGGTGGAGAGGTTCTTTGTTACGTTTGGTAACATGTTTAAGGATTAAAACTAAGGAGGTAAACCAATGTCAAGAATTGGATTAAAACCAATTGTTGTTCCTGCTGGAGTTGAGGTAATCTTAGGTGAAGAAAACTTTGTTGAAGTAAAAGGACCTAAAGGAAAATTAGCTCAACAATTATGCAGTGAAATGAACATTAAGATAGAAGGAGATACAATAAATATAGAACGTCCTTCTGAAATAAAAAGACATAAATCACTTCATGGTTTAACAAGAACTCTTCTTGCTAACATGATTGAAGGTGTTTCAAAGGGATTTACTAAAACTTTGATTATAGAAGGAACTGGATATAGAGCAGCTAAGGCTGGAAACAAATTAACTTTAAACTTAGGATATTCTCATCCAATTGAAATATTAGATCCAGAAGGAATTACTGTAGAAGTTCCTGAACCTACTAAGATAGTGATTAATGGTATAGATAAACAAAAACTTGGAAACTTTGCAGCTAATATTCGTGCTCATAGAAGACCTGAACCATACAAAGGTAAAGGTGTAAGATATGAAGGAGAATACATCAGACGTAAAGTTGGTAAGACTGGTAAATAGAAAGGAGTGAAATTTAATGTTAAAGCAAATTAACAAAAATGAAAATAGAAAAGCAAGACATGCTAGAGTAAGAAAAAAAGTTTCTGGAACTCCTGAAAAACCAAGATTAAATTTATATAGAAGTAATACTAATATATATGCTCAAATTATAGACGATACTAAAGGTGTAACTTTAGTTTCAGCTTCAACTTTAGATAAAGAATTCGCTTCATTAGAATCAAAATCAAATAAAGAAGCTGCTAAGGCTGTAGGTCTTGCAATTGGCAAAAAAGCAGTTGAAAAAGGCATTACAGAAGTAGTTTTTGATAGAAGTGGATATTTATATCACGGAAAAGTTAAAGAGTTAGCTGAAGGTGCCAGAGAAGCTGGACTTAAATTTTAGTATCAGGAGGGTAATTAATGGAACTTTTAATTAAAGAAGTAGAAGGATTAGAATTAGAAGAAAGAGTAGTTGCCATCAACCGTGTTACTAAAGTAGTAAAAGGTGGTAGAAACTTTAGATTTAGTGCTCTTGTAGTAGTAGGAGATGGAAACGGACATGTTGGTGTTGGTGTTGGTAAAGCACTTGAAGTTCCTGAAGCTATTAGAAAAGGTGTACAAGATGCTAAGAAACATGTAATTAGAGTACCTCTTGTAAACACTACAATTCCTCATGAAATTGTTGGAGTTTTTGGAGCTGGTAGAGTTTTATTAAAACCTGCTGGAGCCGGTACTGGAGTTATCGCTGGTGGTCCTGTTCGTGCGGTTTGTGAACTTGCAGGAATTAAAGATGTAAGAAGTAAGTCTTTAGGAACTACTAATGCTAGAAATATAGTTAATGCAACTATGGAAGGGTTAAAGAATCTTAAGAGAGCTGAAGATATAGCTAGATTAAGAGGAAAATCCGTAGAAGAAATATTAGGTTAAGGGGGGCTTTTAAAATGGCAAAGCTCAAAATAACACTTAAAAAGAGTAAAATTGGTAGAATAGAAAAACATATTAAAAATGTTGAAGCTTTAGGTTTAAAAAAAGTTGGTCAAACAGTTGTTAAGGAAGATACTCCATCAATTAGAGGTATGATCAATAAAATAAGTTTTATGCTTGAAGTTGAAGAAATTTAAGGAGGTATAAAGCGTGAAGTTACATGATTTAAGACCTGCTGAAGGTGGAGGCTCAAAAGCAAAAAAGAGACTTGGTAGAGGTTACGGTTCTGGACTTGGTAAATACGGCGGTAAAGGACGTGACGGTCAAAATTCAAGATCAGGCGGTGGAGTAAGACCTGGATTTGAAGGTGGACAAATGCCACTATTTAGAAGACTTCCAAAAAGAGGTTTTACAAATATTTTTGCTAAAGAATATGCAGAAGTAAATGTAGAACAATTAAATATTTTTGAAGATGGTACAGAAGTTACTGAAGAATTAATATTTGAAGTTAATTTAGCTAAAAAAGCTAAGGCAAAAGATGGTGTTAAGATTTTAGGTAATGGAGAATTAACTAAAAAATTGACTGTATCTTGCAGTAAATTTACAAAGAGTGCTATCGAAAAAATTGAGAGCACTGGAGGAAAGGTAGAGGTGATCTAATATGTTCAAGACTCTATCAAATGCGTGGAGAATAAAAGAAATCAGAAGTAAAATGATTTTTACACTATTGATGATTGTTGTTTATAGACTTGGTAATATTATTCCAATTCCTTTTATGGACAAAACAGTTGTTAATAAACTTATGAGCAGTAATGCAGGCGGTTTAGTAAATTTATTAGATTTACTTGCCGGAGGTAGTTTAAAACAAATGAGCGTATTTGCTCTTAGTATTTATCCATATATTACAGCATCAATAGTTGTTCAACTTCTTACTATTGCATTCCCAAGACTTGGTGAAATTGCAAGAGATGGGGAAATGGGTAGAAAAAAAGTTGCAAAATATACTAAAATAGGCGCAGTAATACTTGGAATATTTGAAGCTATGGCAATAGCAAATGGACTTTTTGCAAAAGCAATAGTTGCTAAAGGATATATTCAATCAGCATTGATTATTACATCTTTATTAGCAGGTTCTATGTTCTTAGTTTGGTTAGGTGAAATGATTACTGAAAAAGGAATAGGTAATGGTATTTCAATTATTATCTTCCTTGGTATTGTTTCTAACTTACCAACACAAATTGGAACATTTATTTATGGAATTGCGACTGGAACAGTTGGAATTTTAACAATAATAGGTGTTATACTTGCGGCTATAGCAATAGTTGTAATTGTTGTACTTATAAATGAAGGTGAAAGAAAAATTACAGTTCAATATGCTAAGAAAGTTGTTGGAAGGAAGATGTATGGTGGACAAGCTACTCACATTCCTGTAAAAGTTAATATGAGTGGTGTAATGCCGGTAATCTTTGCATCATCTTTATTAGCTATGCCACAAACTCTTTCATTATTATTTTCTGGTGGAACTCCAAATTGGATTAGTTCATACTTAACAGTTGAAGGTTCAGTTGGTGTGTATGTATATTCAATATTGAATTTTATGTTGATTATATTGTTTGGATTCTTTTATTCATCAATTCAATTTAATACTGTTGAATACGCAAAAAATTTACAACAATATGGTGGATTTATTCCAGGAATTAGACCTGGTAAACCTACCGGAGAATATTTACAAAAAATATCAAATAGAATTACTTTCTCAGGTTCTATTATATTAGCTTTAATTGCTTCAGCACCAATAGTTATTTCACGTTTGAGTGGAATGAAAATAAATTTTGGTGGAACATCAGTTATAATTATAGTTGGTGTAGTAATAGAAACAATGAAGCAAATAGAATCTATGATGTTAATGAGACACTATAAAGGTTTTTTGAATAAATAGTTTATAGGAGATAAAATATGAGACTAATTTTGTTAGGACCCCCGGGAGCAGGAAAGGGAACTCAAGCGTCAAGTATCGTTGCGGAATATGGAATAACTCATATTTCAACAGGAGATATTTTTAGACATAATATTAAAAATGAAACAGAACTTGGAAAAAAAGTAAAGTCTTATTTAGACAATGGTCAATTAGTGCCGGATGAACTTACTATTGATTTAGTTTGGGATAGACTTTCTAAAGAAGACTGTAAAAATGGTTTTTTACTAGATGGTTTTCCAAGAACTATTAATCAAGCGGAAGCTTTACAAAAAGGCTTAGAAGAGAGAGGTCTTAAGCTAGATAGAGTTATAAACATTGATGTTGATAAGAATATTTTAGTAAAAAGACTTTCAGGAAGAAGAGTTTGTAAAAATTGTGGTGAAACATATCATGTAGATAACAAACCATCTGAAAAAGAAGGAGTTTGTGATAAATGTTCCGGAGAAGTTATTCAAAGAGCAGATGATAATGAAAAAACTGTATTAGATCGTATAGAAGTATATGAAAATCAGACTTTTCCACTAATTGATTTTTACAAGAATTTAGGATTAGTTCTAACTGTTGATGGTACTTTGTCTATTGAGGATGTCTTTTCACAAATTAAGGAGTCTCTTTCTAAAAATGTCTAACATTTTGGAGAGTATACTATGGATCTAAATTTTGATTTTAAAGTAGGTCAGGTTGTAAAATCACTTAAGGGCCGGGACAAGGGCGAAGTAATGATCATAGTTGAGGTGGTAAGTTCATCATTAGTAAAAGTTGCTAATGGAAGTAACAGACCTCTTTCTAAACCTAAACTTAAAAAGTCAAAGCATTTGCAAATTTATAATGACGTGCTTAAAGATTTTAGTTTGAATCCATTATCATTTAATGATTCTAATTTGAGAAAATTATTAAAATCATATATACAGGATAATGTAGAAAAATAGGAGGTTCTTTAAATGTCCAAAAAGGATGTTATAGAAGTTGAAGGAACTGTTATTGATGCTATGCCGAATACTATATTTAAGGTTAAACTTGCAAATGGTCATGAAATAACAGCTCATATATCAGGAAAATTAAGAATGAATTATATAAGAATTCTTCCGGGTGATAAGGTATTGGTTGAACTTTCACCTTATGATTTAACAAAAGGGAGAATAACTTGGCGAAACAAGTAGCATAGGAGGGACTTAAATGAAAGTAAGACCATCAGTGAAAAAAATGTGCGAAAAGTGTAAAATCATCAGAAGAAAAGGTAGAGTAATGGTGATTTGTGAAAATCCAAAGCACAAACAAAAACAAGGTTAATGAAGATGGAGGTGTAGGTAACAGTGGCAAGAATTGTAGGTGTCGACTTACCAAGAGAAAAAAGGGTAGAAATAGGTTTGACTTATATCTATGGTATAGGTAGAAAGACTTCAAATGATATTCTTAGAAATGCTGGAATCAACCCAGATACAAGAGTTAAAGATTTAACTGAAGCTGAAGTTGCTTTAATAAGAGCTGAAATAGATAAATATCTTGTTGAAGGTGATTTACGTAGAGAAATCGCTATGAATATTAAGAGATTAAGAGAAATTAACTGTTACAGAGGAATCAGACATAGAAGAGGTTTACCTGTAAGAGGACAAAATACTAAAAATAATGCCAGAACAAGAAAAGGTCCAAAGAAAGTTTCTGGTACAAAAAAAGGTAAATAAGGAGGGATTTTAATTGGCAATTAAGAAACAAAAAGCTCGTGTTAAAAGAAGAGAGCGTAAAAATATTGAAAAAGGACAAGCTCATATCGTTTCTTCATTTAATAACACTATGGTAACTCTTAGTGACTTAAATGGTAATGTGATTTCTTGGGCTAGTGCTGGACAATTAGGCTTTAGAGGATCAAGAAAATCTACTCCATTTGCTGCACAACAAGCTGCTGAAGAAGCTGCAAAAAAAGCTATGGAACATGGACTAAAAGTTGTAGAGGTTTATGTTAAAGGACCTGGATCAGGTAGAGAAGCTGCTATTAGATCATTACAAGCTACTGGACTTGAAGTTAGTTTAATTAAGGATGTTACTCCAATTCCACATAATGGTTGTAGACCACCAAAGAGAAGAAGAGTGTAATTGTAAACTTTTAAAGGTATTTAAAAGTTTCAATATGAATTAGACTAAGGAGGATAAAGTCTATGACAGAAGATTTAAATACAAATATTGAAGTTTTAGATATAGATCTTGAGAAAAACTATGGTAAATTTGCTATAATGCCTCTTGATAGAGGATATGGTACTACACTAGGAAATTCCATGAGGAGAGTGCTTTTGGGTTCTCTTCCTGGATCTGCCATAGCAACTGTGAAGATTGATGGTGTTGGACATGAGTTTACAACTATTAAAGGTTCGATTGCTGATGTTCCTGAAATATTAATAAATATTAAAGGAATTGCATTAAAGAAATTTAATGATGAACCTGTAATATTAGAATTGAATGTGAAAGGTCCAAAAGTTGTAACAGCTGGAGATATTTCTGAAAATCAAAATGTTGAAATAGCTAATAAAGATCATTATATAACAACTCTTAATGAAGAGGGAGAAATCAGAATGGATTTATTAGTCTTAAATGGTAAAGGCTATAGAGTTAGCGATTTGAATAAAGAATATTGCGATATTAATTCAATAGCAGTGGATTCTTCTTTTTCTCCTGTAAAGAAAGTAAACTTTATGGTAGGAAATACTAGAGTTGGACAAAGTATAGATTTTGACAAGCTTGAAATTGAAGTTTGGACAAATGGAACTATTACTCCACAAGAAGCTCTTTCAACAGGTGCTGGAATTTTTATAGATTACTTAAGTCTATTTAGATCACTACCAGACATTAATCTTGATAATTCAAGTATAAAAGATGGTAAAAATTTAGACACTAATAGTGTTTTATCAAAGAGTGTTGAAGAATTAGATTTATCCCTTAGAAGTTTTAACTGCTTGAAAAGAGCAAATCTTGATACAGTTAAAGATATTATTTCACAAGATATAGAACAACTAAAGAAAATTAAAAACTTTGGTAAAAAATCTGTAGAAGAAGTAGTAGATAAAATGCATGAATTAGGTTTAAAATTTTTAGATGAAGAATAAAAAGAGGAGGTAGTACTTTGGCTAATTTAAGAAAACTTGGACGTAGAGCTGATCACAGAGATGCGATGCTTAGAAATCAAGTTCAATCTCTTTTTGAAAACGGAAAGATTGAAACTACGTTAACAAGAGCGAAGGAAACTAGAAGAGTAGCTGAAAAAATGATAACTCTTGGTAAAAAAGGCGATCTTCACGCAAGAAGACAAGCTTTAGCTTATATTTACAAGACTGAAACAGTTCATAAGCTATTCGAAGAAATTGCTCCACTTTATAAAGAAAGAAATGGTGGATATACAAGAATATTAAAGCTAGGACCTAGACAAGGGGACGCAGCTGAAATGGCGATTTTAGAATTAGTAAAATAATTTGCTTAAAAGCTAATATTAGATTTTAATATAAAATTAAAAAAGGCACTGATTTTTCAGTGTCTTTTTTGTGTATAAATAAGAATTTCTTAAGAATAAAATCTTTTCAAAGTTTGTAAAATAGATTTTTAGTATTAAATGAATTATTTTTTATATTTAATTAAATTTAGAAATTGATAAATGATTGTAAAAAAATTAGAGAAATTTTATTTTTTAATAACATAATATTTTAAGACTTTTTATTATGTTTTCTTGTAATTTATAGGATTTTGGAGTATAATTATGTTGATATATTTTTTAAATAATGGAGTTTTATGTATATGAATAATATTATTTATTTTGATAATTTTGCAACTACAAGCTTAAATGAAGAAATTTTTAATGAAATGAAAGAGTTTTTAGTTTATAATTATTCTAATCCTTCATCAATTTATGAATTTGCACAAAAATCTAGAGTTGCTATTGAAAAGTCAAGAGAAAATATTGCTAATTACATAAATGCAGAAAAAAATGAATTATTTTTACATCAGGTGGAACTGAAGCGGATAATTGGGCAATTTTTGGTACTACAATGTTTAAAGGTAAAAAAAGTGGTCATATAATATTAACTGCATTTGAACATTCAGCTATTATTGAGAGTGCAAAATTTTTAGAAAAAATAGGATTTGATGTTAGTTTTGTATTTCCTAATAAAGATGGCTTTATTGATGCAAGTGATGTTCTAGATGTAATAAGAGATGATACAATTTTAGTTTCTATTATGTATGTTAATAATGAAGTAGGAACTATTCAAGATATAAAGAAAATTTGTTGTCTTGTTAAGGAAAAAAATCCTAATATAATATTTCATACTGATGCAGTTCAAGCACTTTCTGAAATAGTAATTGATGTAAAAGATTTGAATATAGATTTGCTTTCTATTTCAGGACATAAGGTACATGCACCAAAAGGTATAGGTGCATTATATATAAAATCAGGAACTGAAATAGAAAATTTTATATTTGGTGGTAGTCAAGAACGCTCAAGACGAGCAGGAACGGAGAATGTTGCAGGGATTGTTGCCTTTTCAAAAGCTATAGATATTTTGAAAGAGTCAAGAGAGAAAAATGTTTATAAAAGATTTGAATTAAGGGAATATTTTTTAAGAAAACTTAAAGAAAATTCCATTAGTTTTGATATAAATGGAGCACTCGAAAATAGATATTCTGGAAATATAAATATTTCGTTTAAAGGCGTAGATAAGGAAATGTTTATTATGAGTATGGATTTTAAAGGGATATGTATTTCAGGAGGTTCTGCTTGTAGTAGTGGTGCTGTTGAAAATTCACATGTTTTAACTGCTATGGGGATTGATGAAGAATTAAAGAGTAGTGCGGTTAGGATTAGTTTTGGAGAAAATAATACATTTAAAGAAATAGATGAATTTATTATAGCTTTAAAAGAAATAATTAATTAGATGGAGGTTTTATGCCGGTTTTTGATTTGATTTTAAATATTAGTATAAAGATATTAGTTGCAATTTTATTGATTGTTGGAATTTATGTTTTTATACAATTTTCAAATAAAAATTTAGAAAAAAATGAACAAATAAGATTAAATAAGCTAAAGATTTTAAGGATAATTATTTATATTTTATCAGTATTAGGAATAAGCTATTTGTTTAAGAATTATCCAATTTTAAGGATAACTTTATTTACATTTATAGCATCTGTTATTATTGCTTATATTTTAAATCCTTTTATGAAGTTTTTGGAGAGAAAAAATATAAAAAGATTATATGCTATAATTATTATTTATATTACAATTGCATTAGCAATATTCATTTTAGCTATAGGAATATTTCCAAGTACATTTAAACAATTTAAGAATTTATTATTTAATTTGCCGGATATGGTTAGAAATTTTGTAGATTATAGTGATAGTATTAGAAAAAATTTATTTACTGATGTTCCGTTTGTTAGTCAAATGATTACTAGTATAAATGGACAACTTGTAAAGATGGCGAATACAATTTTATCTGCTTCAGGAACATGGATAACAGGAATGGTTGCGGGGATTACAAGTTTTATAGGAATAGTTATTCAATTGATTTTAATTCCGGTTATAACATTTTATTTGTTACTTGAAAAGGATAAAATTTTAGATGTAATAAGTAGAAGTGTTCCTGATAGATATGAAACTTTTTTAGTAAAAACTTGGAGAGAAATTGATGAATCCTTATCTATGTTTGTAAGAGGAAGAATTATAATGGCAATTTTTGTTGGAGTTGCAACTATGATTTATTTAATGGCTTTTGGAATAGAGTTTTCTTTTGTAATTGGTGTTATAACATGTGTAGCAGATATTATTCCTTATATTGGCCCGTTTTTAGGATTTGTACCTGCAGTTTTATTAGCTTTATTTAAAGGTCCTTTTACTGCTTTATGGGTTGCAGCTCTATTCTGTTTTGTTCAATGGCTTGAAAATAATATTTTAGGGCCAAAGATACTTGGAGACAGTACAGGAATGCATCCGCTTATAGTTTTAATACTATTGATTTTAGGTGGAGGAATGTTTGGGGTTTTAGGTATGATTTTCTCTGTACCTGTCGCTGCTGTGATTAAAATTATATACAAAAATACAAAACCATATGTAAAAAAATATTTATTTAAAGATAAATTGGAAAATTAAGAGGGATATATGAGAAGATTAGGTTTAAATGAAATTAGAGAAGAATATTTAGAGTTTTTTGAGAGTAAGGGACATTTGCGTTTAAAGAGTTATCCTTTAATTCCAAATAATGATAAAAGTTTATTACTTATAAATGCCGGTATGGCTCCATTAAAAGACTATTTTACCGGTGTTAAAAAGATGAGTAAAAATAGAGCAACTTCTAGTCAAAAATGTATTAGAACGGCTGATATTGACAATGTAGGAAAAACTCAAAGACATGGCACTTTTTTTGAAATGTTAGGTAATTTCTCTTTTGGAGATTATTTTAAGAGAGAAGCTATAACTTGGGCTTGGGAATTTTTGACAGAAAAGTTAGAAATGGATAAGAATTTATTATCCGTTACAGTTTATGAAGAAGATGATGAAGCTTATGATATTTGGAGAAATGAAGTTGGACTACCAGCAGAAAAAATTCAAAGACTTGGTAAAGAAGATAATTTCTGGGAATTAGAAGTTGGTCCTTGTGGTCCATGTTCTGAAATCATGTATGATAGAGGAGAAAAATATACAAATCCTGATGATAGATTTATGGAAATTTGGAATTTGGTTTTTACTCAATTTAATAAGGACAAAGATGGAAATTATCATAGATTGGAACATCCAAATATTGATACCGGAATGGGACTCGAAAGACTTACTTTAGTTTTAGAAGAAAAGGACAATATATTTGAGATAGGCTTAGTTGATACTATAATAAAGAAAATTGAAGAAATTTCAAGGGTTAAATATAAATCAAATGAAATTTCTGATATTTCTATTAGGGTAATTGCAGATCATGCCAGAGCTATGACGTTTTTAATATATGATGGTGTAATTCCAAGTAATGAACAAAGAGGATATGTTCTAAGAAGACTTATAAGACGTGCTGCAAGACATGGTAAATTATTGGGGATTAAGGATAATTTTTTAGTTGATGTTTCAAAAGTTGTTATGGAAGCTTATAATATGGAATATCCAGAATTGTTGGAGGATAGAGAAAGAATATTCAAAATTCTAAATGCAGAAGAGTCTAAATTTCAAGAAACTATTGAACAAGGACTAGGTATACTAAATTCATATATTGAAGAAGAAAAATCAAAAAATTCTAAAATTTTACCGGGAGATAAGGCATTTAAGTTGTATGATACTTATGGATTCCCGTTGGATTTGACAAAGGAAATTTTAGAAGAAGAAAAAATGACAGTTGATGAAGAAGCTTTTAACAAAAATATGCAGGATCAAAAGATTAGAGCAAGAGAAGGAAGAAATGTTTCATCAGCCGGGTGGAGTGAAAAAAATACTGATTATTTAAAAGCATTAGAAACAACAGAATTTTTGGGTTATACTGAAAATGAATGTCTAGGAAAAGTAATAAAATTATTTAAAGATGAAGCAGAAGTTTCAACTTTAAGTCAAGGAGATAAAGCTCTTTTAGTTTCTGATAAAACTGTTTTCTATGGAGAAGGTGGAGGACAAGTTGGAGATATCGGAATTATTGTTGGCGAAAACTGTAAGATTAAGGTTTTAGATACTAAGAAAAATAAAAACAATGGAATATTCCATAGTGTAGAAGTAATTAGTGGGAATGTTAAGCTAAATGATGAATTAACATTTAAAATTGATGTTAATAATAGACGTGATATTATGAAAAATCACTCTGCTACACATCTATTACATCAAGCATTAATTGAAGTATTAGGAAATCATATTAATCAAGCAGGTTCATTAGTAGATGCAAATAAATTAAGATTTGATATTACACATTTTGAGGCTGTAAGTCAAGAAGATTTAAAAAGAGTTGAACAAATAGTTAATGATAAAATTGCTTTAAATCTTGATACAACTATAAAGGAAATGACTTTAGAAGAATCCTCAAAAATGGGAGCCATTGGACTTTTTGAAGACAAATATAAAGATGTTGTAAGAGTTGTATCATTTGGTGGTTGGTCAATAGAACTTTGTGGTGGAACTCATGTAAAAAATGTTAGTGAAATTCAAATGTTCAAAATAATCTCAGAATCAAGTGTTGCAGCAGGAGTTAGAAGAATTGAGGCTATTACAGGTAGAAATGTTTATGAATATTTAAAGAAAACTGAAAATCAAATTGAAGAAGTTTCAAATGTCTTAAAATGTAAAAAGTCAGAATTGATTTCTAAAGTAGTCTCATTAACTGAAGATATTAAGTCATTGGAAAAAGAATTAAAAGAAATAAAATCACAAATGGCTTTAAGCAGTTTAGATTCATTTATAGCTGAAAAGAAAGAAATAGAGGGTATTTCTTTTATAGCAAAAAAAGTAGAATTTGAAAATCAAAATGATTTAAGAGATTTAATTGATAAATTAAGAGATAAACTGGGTACAAGTGTAATAGTGTTTGCTAATGTTTATCAAGAAAAACTTACTTTTACTGTAGGAGTAAGTAAAGATTTGAATGCAAGAAAAATTAATGCTGGAAATATTGTTAAAGAGGTTGCGAAACTTGTTGGCGGTAATGGTGGTGGAAGACCGGACATTGCATCCGCCGGAGGTAAGGACTTAAGTAAAGTTGATTTTGCATTAGAAAAGTCAGAAGAGATTTTAAAAGCTCAATTTTAAAAAATAGGAGGGGTTATATGTCAAACGAATTTAATGAAACTATGAGAATAGAAATACCAAGTGATAAGAAAAGTGTTAAAGAAATAATAAAAATTGTGTATTCAGCACTTGAAAATAAGGGATATAATCCTAAAAATCAAATTATAGGATATATTCTTTCAGGTGATCCTACTTACATCACTAGCTATAATAATGCTAGAGGGTTAATTAGACAAGTTAGTAGAGATGAAATACTTGAAGAATTTTTAGAAAATTATATAAAAGATTAATTTTTTCCCGGCAAAATTCTTTGCCGGGGCTTTTGCATAACACAATAAAAGGGGTATTTATGAATAGATATATGGCTTTAGATGTAGGTGATAGAACTATAGGAGTTGCTATTAGTGATCCTTTGTTCATCATGGCAGAAGGGCATAGTACAATTTTTAGAGAAAGTCTTGAAAAAGACCTTGATTCTCTAAAAGATATAATTATTAAAGAAGATATAATTAAAATTGTTGTTGGGCTTCCAAAGAATATGAATAATACTATTGGTCCACAAGGTGAAAAAGTTTTGTCTTTTGTTGAAGAATTGAAAAATTTTTTAAAGGAAAATAATTTTGATATAGAAATAGTTATGCAAGATGAAAGACTTACAACTGTCAGTGCCGAAAGAATTTTAATTGAGGGAAATATGAGCAGAAAGAAAAGAAAAAAAGTAATAGATAAAGTTGCTGCTACATATATTTTACAAGGGTATTTGGATAGAAAATAGGAGTGATATTTTGGAGCGTTTTGAAGCTTTTGATGAAAATGGAAAGAAAGTTATCTTTGAATTAGTAGAAACTTTTGGTATGAATGATAGTGAATACGCAGTTTTGAATTCTAAAGATGACCTTAATACATATATTTTAAAAATTGTATATGATAAGGATGGTAATATTAATCTGGAAGGTATTGATGATGAAGAACTTTCCGATGCGATTGAGGTTTATGAAGAATTAAAGTCAGAAAAAGAAGAAAATTAGAAAAGGAGATTCATTATGGAAGTAAAAGAAATGAAAAAGTTGTTGGTAGAAAACAACTATAAGATTACTAAACAAAGAGAAATCGTGTTTAATGTTTTGAATGAAAACAAAGGTAATCATTTAAGTCCAGAAGAACTACATGAAATAGCCAGTAAATATGATAAAGATTTAGGAATTGCTACTGTTTATCGTACACTTGTTATTTTTGATAAGATGAATATAGTTCATAAATTGGATTTTGATGATAAAAGATATAGATATGAAATTATAAGAGATGATGATAAACATCAACATCATCACCTAATTTGTAAAGATTGTGGAAAAATAATTGAAGTTGAAGAAGATTATTTGGAAACTTTAGAACAAATTATTGAAGAAAAATATAAATTTGAAATTATGAATCACGATTTAAAATTCTATGGAAAGTGTTCAGATTGTTTAAATCTTGAAAAGAAATAGAGGATATCGTGGTGCAAAAAAATAAAAAGAAAACTTTAAAGATGATACCCTTAGGAGGAGTCGGTGAAATAGGTAAAAATATGTCTATTTTGGAATACGATGATGAAATTATCATTTTGGATTGTGGAATGACTTTTCCGGATGATGATATGCCCGGAATAGATATTGTAATTCCTGATATTACCTATTTGATGAAAAATATTGATAGGGTAAAAGCTCTTTTTTTGACGCATGGACACGAAGATCACATCGGAGCCGTCCCATATATACTAAAAAAATAAATGTACCGGTTTATGGAACTAAATTGACTTTAGGGCTTGTTGAAAGTAAACTGCAGGAACATAATATCGGTAAAGAAAATTTACATTTGGTAAATGCAGGTGAAACTATAAAAACTAAACATTTTTCTGTTGAGTTTATAAGAGCATGTCATAGCATACCGGACAGTGTAAGTTTTGGAATAAAGACTCCTGTTGGAAATATAATTTTTACTGGAGATTTCAAAATTGATTACACACCTATTGATGGAGATAAAATGGATTTACATCGTATTGCTCAATGGGGAATGGACGGAGTTATGCTCTTATGTGCAGATAGTACTAATGTTGAAAGACCGGGATATACAATGAGTGAAAGTTCTGTAGGAGATACTTTTATTGAACTTTTTAGTAAAGCACAAGGAAGGATTATTGTTGCAACATTTGCTTCTAATTTACATCGTGTACAACAAATAATAAAAGCAGCGGAAAAATTTAAGCGAAAAGTTGCGGTTTCAGGTCGTTCTATGGTTAATGTTATTAAAGTTGCTACTGAACTAAATAAGTTGGAAATAGAAAAAGATACTCTTATTGATTTAAAGAATATTAATAGATATGATGAATCTAAAATTGTACTTTTGATGACAGGAAGTCAAGGGGAACCTATGAGTGCACTAAATAGAATGGCTTATGGAGAACACAAAAAACTTGTATTGACTGAAAATGATACTGTAATTATTTCTGCATCACCAATACCGGGAAATGAAAAAATCTTTTTTGGACTTGTAAATCGTCTTGTTGAAATGGGGGTTAAAGTAATTCATTCTTCACTTGCAGAGGTTCACGTATCAGGACATGCTTGTCAGGAAGAATTAAAATTAATTCACACTTTAGCAAAACCTAAATATTTTATTCCTGTTCATGGAGAATCAAGACATTTAAAAAGACATGCGAAATTAGCAGTTGAAATGGGAATGCCGAAAGAAAATATATTTATAGGAAGAAATGGGACTGTTTTTGAATTTAACTATAAACAGGAAGGATTTATATCCGGAACTGTTGAATCCGGAAATATCTTAGTTGACGGTCTTGGAGTTGGAGATGTTGGAAGTGAAGTTCTTAGAGATAGAAAGCATCTATCAGAAGATGGTATTATAATCGTTATGGTAGTTCTTGAAAAATCCAGTAAAGAAATTATTTCAGGTCCTGAAATTGTTTCAAGAGGATTTATCTATGTAAGAGAAAATTGGAATCTTGTTTCCGATATGAGAAGAGTTGTCGAAAATACTTTAAACATTTGCAAAGAAGATTCTATAACAGATATAGGAACTATGAGATACAATATAAGAAAAGATTTGAATTCTTATATCTACCATGAAATAAAAAGAGGTCCAATGATTATTCCAATAATTACTGAACTTTAGGAGGAACTATGAATATTTATAATAGTATTTTAACTTTTTCAAATGATTTTAAAAATTGTGATGAAGTTAAGGAATTTAAACGTTTAAAGAAAAAATAGATGAAAATGATGAAAACAAGAAAATTATAGATGATTTTCATAAGAAGTTATATGATTATCAAATTGCTAAACAAAACGGGGAAGATGTTGCTGATAGAGAAAAACAACTTAATGATTTGAATGCAATTTTGATGAGTAATTCTGAAATATCAGAATTTATGGCTGCTGAAGTTAGAATTTCAACTATAATGAATGATATTGTAAAAATGTTGGAAGAAACACTTGCAGAATAATGGAAATAGTTGCAAATTATGTTTCTGAATATATCAGAAGTTTAGAACAAAGTAAAGAACCTATTTTAATAGAAATGGAAGAGTATGCTTTTGAAAACAAAGTTCCAATTATAGAGGTAGAAGTTGCAAGATTTTTAGAATTTTTGGTAATGCTAAAGAAACCAAAAAGAATTTTGGAAATTGGAACAGCTATAGGTTATTCATCTATAATTATGAATAGGGCTTATCCATATTCTACTATTACAACTATTGAAATAGATGAAAAAATTTTTTTAAAAGCTAAAGAATTTATAAAAAAAGCTGGCTGTGATAAAAATATTGATCTTATATATGCAGATGCAAATGACGCTCTAGATTTTATTACAGATAAATATGATATGATTTTTATGGATGCTGCAAAAGGACAATATATGAGTTTTTTTGAAAAGTCTATAGAAAGATTAAATCATGGTGGAATATTGGTTTCTGATAATATTTTATTTAGAGGTCTTGTTGCAAAAGAGAAAAATAATATAAGAAGAAAAAATACTATAGTAAGAAGATTAAAAGAATTTTTAAAAATTATAACAAATAGTGATGAATTTTCAACTACCATTATACCTATAGATGACGGTATGGCTATATGTTATAAAAAATAGATTAAATATAAATGGGAATCCAGCTTTTTTGGATTCCTATTTAATAGTTGAAGGAGAAATTTTATATGAAAGATGTTGAATTATTAGCCCCCGCAGGGGATATAGAAAAATTAAAAATGGCAATCATCTATGGAGCTGATGCAGTTTATCTAGCCGGTGAATCTTTTGGATTACGAAAAGCATCAAAAAATTTTACAGTTGAACAGTTAAAAGAAGCTACGAATTTTGTTCATGAAAGAGGTAAAAAGATATATATTACAATGAATATAATCCCTCATAATGATGATTTAATAGGACTTGAAGAATATGTAAAAGTTCTAGTGGATATAGGTGTTGATGCTTTAATCGTTGCAGATGCAGGAATATATACTGCTGTTCGTTCAGTAAGTAAGGATATTGAAGTACATATGAGTACACAAGCGAGTGTTACAAATTATAGAACAGTAAAATTCTGGTATGATTTAGGAATAAAAAGAATTGTAATGGCAAGAGAATTATCTTTAGAAGAAATAAATTTAATTCATAAAGAAGTACCTGAAGTTGACATTGAAGCATTTGTTCATGGGGCTATGTGTATTTCATATTCAGGAAGATGCTTATTGAGCAACTATATGTGTGGTAGGGATGCAAATAAGGGAGATTGTGCTCATGCTTGTAGATGGAAATATAATTTGGTTGAAGAGAGAAGGCCGGGAGAATATTATCCAATAGAAGAAACAGAACAAGGAACTTTTATATATAATAGTAAAGATTTATGTATGTTGGATTCGCTAGAAGATGTAATTAAAGCGGGAGTTCATAGTTTGAAAATCGAGGGAAGAGTAAAAACTCAATATTATGTTGCTACAGTTATAAGAAGTTATAGATTAGCTCTTGATGCAATTAAAAATGGCACTTATACAAAAGAAATGGCAGAAAGACTTCTTCTTGAGATTAAAAAAGCTAGTCATAGAGATTTCACAAAGGGGTTCTACTATAAAAAGCCGGATGAAAATGACCAACTTTACAATTCAAGCTCATATATAAGAACTTATGATTTTGTTGGACTTGTCTTGGATTACAACAAGGAAACAAAAATTGCAACTATAGAGCAGAGAAATAGAATTTTTGTTGGAGATGAAGTTGAAATTTTCGGACCTAGAGATGGTTTTGAAACTTTTAAAATAGAAAAAATGTATGATGATAAAGGCGAAGAAATAGATGTTGCTCCAAGAGCAAAACAAATTATAAAAATGCCTTTACCATTTGAAGTAAAGCCTTGGGATATAATGAGAAAAAAATTATCTGATGAATAAATTTAGGAGAAATTTATGATTGAACTAAAAAGAATTCAAAGAGATGACTTAATACGATTATATGATATAGAATATTCAAGTAAAACACCTAAATGGAAAGAATATGATGCTCCATATTTTGATGATTTTGAATTTAAAACTTATGATGAATTTATTCTATCAAGCGAAATAGAATTCTTTTTGGGAGAAAGAGTAAAAGGAATTTATTTTAACGATATTCTAGTAGGAATAGTTTCAAAATATTGGGAAAACGAAAAAACTAGATGGCTTGAAATAGGAATTGTAATTTTTGATGAAAATTTTTGGAGTAAAGGTATTGGCTCAAAGGCACTTTCATTATGGATAGATGAAATCTTTAATACTGAAGAAAATTTAGAGCATATAGGTTTGACGACTTGGAGCGGAAATATCGGAATGATGAAATGTAGCTTGAAAATTGGGATGACACTCGAAGGAAAAATTAGAAAAGTTAGATACCATAATAATATATTTTATGATTCAATGAAATATGGAATTTTAAAAGAAGAGTGGAGAAAACAAATAGAGAATTAAAAATTGTAATATTTTCATAGAATATTAGTAAAATTTTATGATATTTAGTAAAACTTTATAAAAAGAGTTTACTTTTATTGCATTTTATGTTATAATGTTCAAGTACTGTTGCTATGTTTATGGAAACTCCGACCTTTACATTGCTACGGTGAATTATATTTTAGGAGGTAGTTACAATGATAACTAAAGAAGACAAATTAAGAATTATTGATGAATTTAAAAGAAGTGAAGGAGATACAGGTTCTCCAGAAGTTCAAATTGCATTATTAAGTTTCAGAATTAAATATTTAACTGAACACTTAAAAGAACATAAAAAAGACCATGCTACAAGAAGAGGTTTATTCAAATTAATCGGACAAAGAAAAGGTCTTTTAAAATATCTTAGTAATGTTGATATCGAAAGATACCGTGAATTAACTAGTAAATTACAAATAAGAGGATAATTATTAAAGGGCGATTTATTCGCTCTTTATTTTTAGAAGACCATAGGAGGATTAAATGGTTAGAGAATTTATATATGACTTAAGTGGAAGAGAACTTAAAGTAACAATAGGAAAGGTTGCAGAACAAGCAAACGGATCTTGTCTTGTACAATGTGGAGAAACTGTTGTATTAGTAAATGCTTGTGCTTCTAAAGAACCTAGAGAAGGAGTTGACTTTTTTCCATTAAGCTGTGATTTTGAAGAAAAACTTTATTCAGTAGGAAAAATTCCTGGTGGATTTATTAAAAGAGAAGGACGTCCAAGTGAAAAATCAATATTAACTTCCAGACTAATAGACAGACCGTTACGTCCACTTTTTCCGGAAGGATATAGAAATGATGTTCAAGTTATTGCAACAGCATTATCAGTTGAACAAGATAATCAACCTGATATACTTGCAATGATAGGTTCTTCTATTGCACTTACAATTTCAGATATTCCTTTTAACGGACCTACAGGCTCTGTTAATGTTGGATATGTTGATGGGGAATATATTATAAACCCGACAATTGCACAAAGAGAAAAATCAAGACTTAATATTACAGTATCAGGAACAAAAGATGCTATTATGATGGTTGAAGCCGGAGCTGATATTTTAAGTGAAGAAGAAGTTTTAAATGCAATTCTTTTTGCACATGAAGAAATTAAATCAATTTGTAATTTTATCGAAACAATTAGAGAAGAAATAGGTAAAGAAAAATCTGAAGTTATTATAAAACAAAGAGATGAAGATTTATTCAATGCAATTATTGAATTTGGTAAAGAGCAAATTATTTCTGCTCTTAGAACTCCAAATAAAATGGAAAGAGAAGAAAATTTAGACAATATTACAAAAGAAATTTTCGAAAAGTTTTTACCTGATTATGAAGATAAAAAGGGAGAAATTAATTCTGCTATAGAATCAGTAATCGTTGATGAAGTTAGAAGATTAATAATAGAAGACGGCATTAGACCGGATGACAGAGAACTTGATGAAGTTAGAAAGATTTCTTGTGAAAGAGGACTTTTACCTAGAACTCATGGATCAGGTTTATTTACAAGAGGACAAACTCAAGTTTTAACTTTAACAACTTTAGGAGCTCCCGGAGAAGTTCAAGTTTTAGATGGAGTTATTGATGAAGACGATAAGAGATATATGCATCAATACAATTTCCCACCATTTAGCGTTGGAGATGTTAGACCTTTAAGAAGTCCGGGAAGACGTGAAATTGGACATGGGGCATTAGCTGAAAGAGCTTTAATTCCTGTTTTACCAAGTGAAGATGAATTCCCATATACAATGAGATTAGTTTCAGAAGTTTTATCTTCAAACGGATCAAGTTCACAAGCAAGTATTTGTGGTTCAACACTTTCATTATTAGATGCAGGTGTTCCTATTAAAGATTCAGTTGCCGGTATTGCAATGGGACTTATAAAGGATGAAAAAACTAATAAAATTGCTATTTTAACAGATATTCAAGGTTTAGAAGACCATTTTGGAGATATGGACTTTAAAGTTGCAGGTACTAAAGATGGCATTACAGCTTTACAAATGGATATTAAAATTGATGGTATTAGTAGAGAAATTTTAGCAACTGCTTTGGAAAAAGCAAAAAGAGCTAGACTTCACATTTTATCAATTATGAATGAATGTATAGCAACTCCAAGTGAAGAAATGTCAAAATATGCTCCAAAGATATTTACTATGCAAATTTTACCTGAAAAGATAAGAGAAGTAATTGGACCGGGCGGAAAAGTTATTAACAAGATTATTGATGAAACCGGTGTTAAAATTGATACTTTTGATGACGGACGTATTGCAATTACTGCTGATTCAAGAGAAAATGGCGAAAGAGCAAAAGAAATGATTAACGAAATAGTTAAAGAAATTGAGGTTGGAGAAATTTACAGTGGTGTAATTACGACAATCACGAGTTTTGGAGCATTCGTTGAATTAATCAAAGGAAAAGAAGGTTTACTTCATATTTCAAATATGACTCATGAAAGACTTGATAAGGTAGAAAACTTATTTAAAGTTGGAGATGTAGTTGAAGTTAAAGTAATAGAAATTGACAATCAAGGTAAAATAAAATTGTCAAGAAAGGCATTGCTTGAAAAGCCTAAAAAAGAAAAAGAAGAAAAATAAATAACAAAAACAGGTCAATATTCTAATTAATTTAGAATTGACCTTTTTTATTAATATTTATAAAAGGAGGATTTTAATATGGGAAAAATAGTTTACAGTGCATTACAGCCTTCAGGTCAGCTTACAATAGGAAATTATTTAGGTTCAATAAAAAACTTCAAAAGTTTACAAGACCAATATGATTGTTTTTTTAATGTTGCTGATTTACATTCTATAACAGTACCACAAGAGCCTAAATTGCTTAGAGAAAGAACATTAGATTTAATGGCTATATTTTTAGCATCAGGATTAGAACCTGATAAATCAACTCTTTTTGTTCAATCACATGTTCCACAACATGCAGAATTATCTTGGGTTTTAAGTTGTATGAGTTATATGGGACAACTTAGCAGAATGACTCAGTTTAAAGAAAAATCTCAAAAATCGGAAGAAAATCTAAATGCAGGTTTGTTTACTTATCCCGTATTAATGGCTGCAGATATTTTACTATATCAAACAGATTTAGTTCCTGTTGGTGTTGATCAGAAACAACATTTAGAACTTGCAAGAGACTTAGCTGAAAGATTTAACAATAAATATTCTGAAACTTTTGTAGTTCCTGAAGGAATAATTGGAAAAGAAACAGGAAAAATTATGAGCCTTAAAAATCCTGAAAAGAAGATGAGTAAGTCTGATGAAGATGTTAATTCATTTATCTTGCTTCTTGATGATGAAGATGCTATTAAGAGAAAAATTAGAAAATCTGTAACAGATAGTCTTGGAAATTTTGATTATAATGATGAACAAAAAGGACTAAAAAATTTAATTAATATCTATATAGCTTTTAGTGGTAAAACAAGTGATGAAATTGTCGCAAAATATAAAAACGAAAATTATTCTGTTTTTAAAGAGGATTTGGGACAATTGATTGCAGATAGTTTAAAACCAATTAGAGAAAAACATAAAGAGTTTATTTCAGACAAATCATATCTTGAAAAAGTTATGAAAGAAGGTGCAGAAAAAGCATCTTACTTCGCAAATAAAACCCTTAGAAAAGTTTATAAGAAAGTTGGATTTTTACCAAGATAAAAAACAAGACAGAAAATTTTATATTTTCTGTCTTGTTTCTTAATTATTTATAATCTTCTACGATCATTTTTGCAAGTTCGTGTGGATTTCCACATCCTGTTGTTATAATAGTATCTTTATCTTTAAATGTTTCAAAAATATAATCTCTTGCTTCTTCAAAAGTTTTTAAATAAATTGCATTTACTCCGTTTTTATTTAGCTTTTCAACTAAGTCAATGGAATGAATTGTAGGATCGAATTTTTCTCTTGCAGCATAAATTTCTGTTACAATAACTTCATCACAATCGTCAAAACATTTTGCAAAATCATTAAGCAAAGTTTTTGTTCTTGAATAAGTATGAGGTTGGAAAATACATACTAGTCTGCCTTCTTTATGTTCTGCGATAGAACTTAAACAACTCTTTATTTCTTTTGGATGATGACCATAATCAGTTAAAATAGTGGCCTTTTTATCATTACCAATTACTCCATAGACTTCCATTCTTCTGTGCAAATTTTTATATTTTGAAATAGCATCTCTGATATATTCTACATCTATACCTGTTTCGTAAGTCGCTATAATTGCAGCTGCTGCATTATAAATATTATGTCTGCCTATTATATTTAAGCAGAAATGATGTTTACCAAACTTTTCATTTTCAATATCAAAACAAGGATGACCAACTTTATCAAAACTTATATTTGTAATTTTATAAGTAGCATTTTCATTATTAATACCAAATGTAATAGTTTCTCCTTTGATATGTTCTAATAGTGGAAGACAGTTAGGATCATCAATATTAATAATAGCTTTTGAATTTTCATCTAAATTTTTCATATATCCTATAAAAGTATCTACAATATGATCCAAATTTTTATAGAAATCTAAATGGTCTTCATCTATATTCAAAATAATAGCCATACTTGGATAATAATGCAGTATATTTGCTTTAAATTCACAGGCTTCAGTTACTAAATAGTCTTCATTACCACATAAGACATTTCCGTCAATTTCATCCAAATTTCCACCAATTAAAATTGAAGGTTCAAATGGGGAATTAATTAATATTTTTGAAATCATACTAGTAGTTGAACTCTTTCCGTGAGATCCTGAAATTGCTATTGAATGAGTGTAATTTCTCATCAATGCTCCTAAAAATTGTCCTCTTGTTACACAAGGAACCCCTAATGATTTTGCTTTAATTAATTCTTCATTATCCGGTAAAATTGCATCTGTATATACAATCAAATCAGGATTTTCAATATTTTCCTTTTTTGACCTATAAAAATTTTTGCTCCATTTTGTTCTAATATTTGAATTTCTTTAGAAGTATTTCTGTCACTTCCGGAAATATTATATCCTTTTTTCAAAAGTAGCTTTGCTATTCCACTCATGCTTATTCCACCAATTCCGATGAAATGTATATTTTTGTATTTTTTATCATTAAAATCAAACTTAAACATATTAACTCCATTCAAAATAATATAATTACTGTAATTATATCATAAAAATAGTATATATGCCAAATTTTTAATAAAAATTAATAGTTATTATATTAGAACATTTATTATTAATTTATATAACATAAAATGAGATATTTTCATTATTTTAATTTAGACATTATATATAAAAATATGATATAATATCTGTGTATGTACTTTATAATACATTTTGGTAATAGATTATATGATAATTTTGGAGAATAAAATGAAAAAATACTTTTAATCGACGGTTCAAGTCTTATTTTTAGGGCTTTTTATGCGATAAGAAATTTAACAACTAAAGATGGAGTTTTTGTAAATGGAGTTTATGGTTTTTTAAATATGTACTATAAAGCATTGGAATTAATAAATCCTACACATGTTTTTGTAGCTTTTGATAAGGGTTCAAAAACTTTTAGACATAATGAGTTTGCAGATTATAAAGGAACTCGTGATAATGCTCCTAATGAAATAACTTATCAGTTTGGAATTTTAAAAGATTTACTATCTTCTATGAATGTAAATTATTTGGAGCTTGATGAATATGAAGCTGATGATATTTTAGGAACAATCGCAAAACTTGCTCAAAAAGAAGGCTTTGAAGTAGATATTTTTACGGGAGACAGAGATTATTTACAGTTAATTGATGATAATATTTTTGTATATTTGACAAAAAAGGGTATAAGTGAGATTAAACTTATGAATACTGAATCAGTTTTGGAAGATTTCGGTCTTTCTCCTAAACAATTGATTGATGTTAAGGCTCTTCAGGGGGATAGTTCAGATAATATACCCGGAGTTAAGGGCGTTGGAGAAAAAACTGCATTAAAATTAATTCAAGAGTATGGAAGTCTTGAAAACTTATATGAAAATTTAGGTAATCTTAAAGGGAAATTAAAGGAAAATCTTGAAAATGAAAAGGATAAGGCTTATTTAAGTAGATATCTTGGTGAGATTTTTTTGAATGTACCTATTGATAGAAATATTGAAGATTTTGAAATAAAAGATGTAAATTCTGATGAATATATTGAAAAATTGGAAAAATTAGAATTTAAAAGTATTATAAATAAGCATTTTAAAGATATAAAAAAGGATAATACTGTAAAATCAAATAAAAATATTGATTTTGAAGTGATTGATTTTTCAGAAATTTTTGAAAAGATAAAAAATGACGAGTCTATATCAATTAAATTTTTCTCGGATGAAGGATATATTTATAGGAAAAAATTTTATATTGGAATTTATTCAAACTTTAATAATAAGGCATATATTTGTAAGGAATTTAAGCTATCAGATTTTGAAAAGTTTTGTAATTTAGATATAAAGATAATTGGTTATGATATAAAGGAAGAGTTATTTTTTGCATTAAAGAATAATTTAGAATTTAAAAATTATGAAGATGTAATGATTTTAGAATATTTGATTGACTCTAATAAAGGAAATTATGATATTCTAAAAGTCAGCAATGAAATTTTGCATCTGGAAATTTTAGATTTAAAAGAAATGTTTGGAAAAGGTAAAAACAAAAAAACTTTTTTTGAATTGGAAGAGGGCATTATTTTTAAATTTATTTCTCAAAATGTATTTGCCATTTCAGGTTTATATGATATTTTTATAGAAAAAGCTAAAGAAAATAATCTGATTTCATTATATGAAAATGTTGAAAAACCGCTAGTTAAAGTTCTTGCAGATATGGAAAAAACAGGAGTTTTAGTAGATAGAAATAAGATTATTGAGTTAAATGAGGAATATTCAAAACTTGCATATTTGTATGAACAAAAAGTTTATGAACTTGCAGGAGAAGTTTTTAATTTGAATTCTCCAAAACAGCTTGGAGTCATTTTATTTGAAAAAATGGGATTACCTGTAGTAAAAAAGACAAAAACAGGTTATTCTACAGATGTTGAAGTTTTAGAAAAATTATCTAAAAAGCATGAAATAGCAGATTATATTTTAAAATATAGATCTTTGAACAAGTTAATTTCAACTTATTTAGATGGAATATTGGAGTATATTATGGATGACGGTAGAGTTAGAACTTCTTTTAAACAGATGATTACTGCTACAGGAAGACTTAGCTCTGTGGACCCTAATTTGCAAAATATTCCTATAAGAAGTGAAGAGGGAAAAAATATTAGAAAGGTATTTGTGGCGGATAAAAATAAAGTTTTTATTGATGCTGACTATTCACAGATTGAGCTTAGAGTTTTAGCGCATTTATCTAAGGATTCAGTTATGATTGAATCTTTTAAAAATGATTTAGATATACATTATAAGACTGCAAGTGAAGTTTTTGGTGTTCCGATTGATGAAGTTACTGATAATCAAAGAAGAAGTGCAAAGGCTGTAAATTTTGGAATAGTTTATGGAATAAGCGATTACGGTCTTTCAAAAGATTTGAATATTACTAGAAATGAAGCAAGAGAGTATATTGAAGGATATTTAAATACTTATCCTAGAATAAAGAATTATATGGAAGAAATAGTTGATAGAGCTAAAAAAGACGGTTTTGTAACTACTATCTTGGATAGGAAGAGATATATTCCTGAAATTAATTCTAAAAACTTCAATATTAGAAGTTTTGGCGAGAGAATTGCCCTGAATACTCCTATACAGGGAAGTGCAGCAGATATTATAAAACTTGCGATGATTAAAGTTTACGAAAGATTAAAACTTGAAAAAGTTAATGCAAAATTAATTTTACAAATTCACGATGAGCTTATAATAGAATGTGAAGAAAACGAAAAAGAGATTGTTAAGAAAATTTTAAAAGATTCTATGGAAAATGTATATAAATTAGATTTACCATTGAAGGTAGATGTATGTGAAGGAAGGAATTGGTATGAGTCGAAATAAAAATATATTGTTATTACAGGTCAAATTTGTAGTGGTAAGAGTAGCTTAGCGGATTTGATTAGAGAGAGAAATGAAAATTATTTAGTTTTAGATGCTGATGATCAAATAAAAGAATTATATAAAAGGGGTGCTGAGCTTTACAAAGTTTTAGTAAAAGAATTTGGAGATAGTATTTTAAATGAAAAGGGTAATATTTCAAAAGCTAAGTTAAGAAGAACGGTATTTTTTAATGACGAAAATAGAGAAAAACTTAATTCTCTAACTCATCCTGTCATTCTAAAAAATATTACTGAAATCGCAAAAAATTCTGATGCAGAAGTTGTTTTTTTACAAATTCCTCTTTTAAATGAATCAATAGATAGATTGGAAAAATTGATTGAAATTGATGAAGTTTGGAATATAACAGCAAGTGATAATATTAGATTCAAAAGACTTATGTCAAGAAAGGGAATGACAGAGGAAGTTGCACATAGAATTATGGAAATTCAGTCAGAGTTTGATAATGAAAACTATGATATTTTAACTGTTGAAAATAATGGTGATTTTGAAGAATTAAAAGATAAATTGGATTTATTTTTGAAAATAGTTGTATAAATGAAGAAAAGAAAAGAGGTTTTTTTGGAAGGCTGAAGAAAAATAAAGAAAAAAAAGAAGCCGAAGAAAATGATGAAATTGTTGAAGATAAAATTGAAGATGCCGAAGATGTAAGAAAAGTAACTGAAGATGAATTGGAATCAATGGGAATGATTGAAAAAGTTTCTAATGATGATTTTACAGAAAAAGAAAATTTAAACAATAATGATGAGCATTTGGATGAATTTATGCAATCAGTATTTGTAGAAGGGCAAAGTACAGAAAGTGTTGATTTAAAAACTTTAGAAAAACAAGATTCATTAAATATGGAACAAACTAAATTAACAGATTTAAGTTCTTTGCACGAAGAAAAATTAGCTGTTAATGACTCTGTAAAAAAAGATATTAATAATTCTAATGAAGAGTTTTTCAGCGAAGAAACTGTAGAAGAAGAAAAAGATAAAGGCAAAAAAAGAAAAAGATGAAATTGTGGAAAAAAATACTAATAACTATAATAACCGTATTAATTATATGTAAAGCACTATTTTTAGGAGCAATATATTATGGAGGAAAGAATTACCCTGTAAATTATATTGAAGAAATTCAAAAATATTCAAACGAGTATGGAGTAGATCCTAGAGTGGTTTTAGCTATTATGAGGGTTGAAAGTAATTTCAATAGTGATGCAACAAGTAAAGTTAATGCTAAGGGTTTAATGCAAGTTTTACCTGATACCGCTAAACATGTCGCAAAGTTATTAAATATTGATGTGAATTCCATAGACTTAAATGATGCGGAAACTAATATTAAGATTGGAACATATTATATAAAATATTTAATGAAAAACTTTAGTAATATGGATACTGTTTATGCAGCATATAACGGTGGAATTGGTAATGTAAATACTTGGTTAAAAGATTCCAAATACTCAAGTGATGGAGTAAGTCTATATAATATTCCTTCATCAGAAACTAAACATTATGTCACTAAAGTAAATAAAGCATTAAAAGCTTATGAAATTTTGTATGGAAAGGAATTTCCAACTAAAAAAACAAAAGGATTTTCAAAATTTGTAGAAAATGTAAAAAATTCTATTAATTATATTTTTAGAAGTTTTTAAATATTGAGTTTAAAATATGAATTAAAAAGTCAACGGATATTATCATTCGTTGATTTTTTGATTGTTAAATTTTTTAATGTATATGTCTTCGGAAATTAAAATTTTCAAAATTGATTATAGCAAATATATATGGTATAATCAGAATAATTCTAAAATTTGAATGGAGATTTATATGGAAAATAAAATAATAATTTTTAGGAAATTATATTAATGATAGAGAAAAATTAATGAAAATTTTACTATGGGGTTCAATAGCTTTGGATATGTTGTTGCTATTGTGCTTTGTTGTAGGTTTTTCTCTTGGCGTGGGAAGTTCGATAATAGGATTTTTTATGCTTGGAATTGTTTTTAGATATGGAATATGTCTGTTTATAATAAGTGTAGTATTTAAGTTTATAGCTCTCGTTTTAAGTTTTCCCAGAGATACTAAAGATAAAAAGAAATATTTTTCTATTGCTTTGTCTTCTCTGTTCAGATTATTATTTATAGGTGCATTAATTTACGGAATATATTATATTGGTAAAGTTATGACTGCTGTTGGATAAAAAATTTTATTTACTTTAAAATATATAAATTCATTAATTAAAGTTGAGGAAAAATATTAAATTATTTTACTCAACTTTTTTGCTTATGGTAATAATTTTTAAATTATAAAAAGTTTATTTAAATGTAAAAAATTATTATTCATTGGGTATAATATAATAAAGGTCAAAGTAGGTCAGGGGGTGTTCTTTTGGCAGGTATTAGTGATATTATCGAAAAATTTTTGAAAGAAATGTTAGAAAATTCTGAAAATGGAATTATTGAGATAGGAAGAAATGATTTAGCAAATAAATTTTCATGTGCTCCTTCTCAGATAAATTATGTTTTGACAACAAGATTTTCCTCAACAAACGGATACTATATTGAAAGTCACCGTGGGGGAAGCGGTTATATAAAGATTTCAACACTTTCAAATGAAGATGTGTTTTTAAATTCTATTATCGAGTATTTAGATAAAAATGAAATAACTTTTAATGAAGGGCGACGAATTATAGATAGAATATTTGAATTGGGATATATTACAAAAAGAGAAAGATTTATTATTTTACATGCTATAAGTGATAATTCTCTTTGTATAGATAGTAAAATTAAGGATAGTTTAAGAGCTAATGTTTTACTTAATATTTTGTATTCTTTCGGGAGGAGAAATGAGTAAGAAAATTGCAACAATAAGTTATGAAAAAGAAATAACGGATTTTGAATATGACAATTTATTTAATACATTAAAACCTAATGAAAAAGATGAAATATTTTGTAATTTTAAAGGTCAAATTTCTAATTCAAATGTCAAATGCAAAAATTGTAAAACTTCCGTAAAGGATATTATTTATACAAATTTAACTGTTTGTCCTTGTTGCTATGAAACAATTTATAAATTGATAGAAAATAATAAATTAAAGCCGACTCTTGTCTATTCGAATTTTATAAAAAGATTATTATGTAATGATTTTAACAAATATAAAGGAAAAGCACCGGAATATACAAAAGAATTTTTTGAAAATAAAATAAAAATTGCTGATTTAGAAAGGGAGTTAGAGCATTGTATAGAAACTGAAGAATATTTCAAATGTGAAGTTTTGAAAAATACCATTGAAGATTTAAAAAAGAAAAATTTCAAACTTAGGAGGAGAATAAATGAGTAGTTTTTTAGGGAAAATTTCTGAAAAGTACATTTCTCTTTCAAGTCAGGTTGATGTTTATAGAAATGTCAAAGGCTATAAATTTAACTATATGTTGACCTTTGAAGATGAAATTAATCTTTATAATAAAATTTGTTCTTCTTTCTATAAATTGTATTATAGTGATAGATTTACATTTGAAAAGGTAAATACAAAAAACAAATTTTAAAATATTATAATATGGGTTTGTTTTTAGATTCCAATGATATTTTCAGAGAAAATTCATATATAGCATCAAGAGATGATGAATTTGTTTTTATGAATATAGACATTAGAGAGCATCTTAGATTTACCGGTAAATTACCCGGAGTAAATTTTCTTCGTTGTGGACATTTTGCCTATGGACTTGAGTCGGATTTGGATGAAAAAATAGATTTTTCGTTTAATACAAATTTCGGATATGTTTTTGAAGATGTAAATTTAGTTGGTAATGGTTTAAAAATGACAGGAGTTTTACATATTCCTTCATTGAGATATTATAATACTACCGATTTTTTAGAAAAGAAAATGAAAAAATTAGGAATAGACTTTTATTCTCTATCTAAAATAGGACTTTGTGAGGATTTTTATATTGCGGAATTTTGTAATCAAAATGCAGAAGAATTTTCCGCAATTAGAAAAATGGATAAATATATTACGGAAATTGTAAATTTAGAAATAGATAATCGTAGAAAACTTTTAGAGACAAAAACAGACTATTATAGAGAAAAATTTGAAAGATATAAGAAAATATTGATAAAGAGAGAAAATATAACACCATATATAGTTAGTAAATTTATTTCACTTTGTTTATTACTACAAAGTTTGGAGCTTATAGTTGATTATGATATAAAGTTGTTATATGAATGCCTTATGGCTATTAGAAGTTCAACTTTTTTAACTGAGGAAGAGAGTAATGAAGAACTTTTAAATGTAATTTTAAAGTTAATATAGGAGGGTGATTCTATGTATGAAAATGTAATTAGAAGTGTTGACGAATTTATCCGATATGCTGTAAATGAAGCATTTTATTTAAAAGATGATTATATTGGAACTGAGCATATCTTGCTTGCGTTTTTAAAAATAAATAGTAGAGAAACTGAAAGTCTTGTTTCAGCAGGTGCAAATTATAATTCTTTAAAAAGTTATTTAATAGATAAGAAAGGAATTGGAAACTTTTCAAATGTTGCGAGTAAATTATCCAAAAATGCAAAAAAAGTTGTAGATAATGCTGTTAATATTGCAATGGAGTCGGATAATGTCCAAGTATTACCTTGTCATCTCTTAATTTCATTAATGGAATTAAAAACAAGTCTTGCTTATAAAATGCTTGTTGAAGCTAATATCAGTCCTGAAAGTATTTCAGCGGATATAAAAGAAAAGATAAATTTTGGAAATGATACAGAGGTTTCAGGAGAAGCAACGACAGAAACTTTAGATAAATATACTGTAAATTTGAATGAAAGAGCAAAAAAAGGGAAAATTGACCAAGTAATTGGTAGAGAAAAAGAAATAGATAGAATATTACAAATTTTACTTAGAAGAACTAAAAACAATCCTATCTTGATTGGAGAAGCAGGAGTAGGAAAAACTGCTATAGTAGAAGGACTTGCCCTTAGAATTGTAGAGGGAAAGGTTCCGGAATTTTTAGAAAATAAAACTATTTATAGTCTGGATTTACCGGCAATGCTTGCAGGAAGTAAATATCGTGGAGATTTTGAAAAAAGAGTAAAAGATACTTTAAATGAAATTATGAAGAATAAAAATGTTATTGTCTTCATAGATGAATTTCACAATATAGTTGGAACCGGAGGTAGTGAAGGTTCTATTGATGCCGCAAATATTTTAAAACCGTTTTTAGCAAGAGGAGAAATTCAATTAATTGGTGCTACAAC
Organism: Parvimonas sp. oral taxon 393 str. F0440; assembly: GCA_000223315.2. Lineage (GTDB taxonomy): Bacteria > Bacillota > Clostridia > Tissierellales > Peptoniphilaceae > Parvimonas. The sequence goes on from AFUS01000004.1 coordinate 573,336, forward strand.
CATTGACGAATACAGAAAACATATTGAAAAAGATTCTGCTCTTGAAAGAAGATTACAGCCTATAGAAGTTTTAGAGCCTACAGTTAGTCAGACTATAAATATATTGTTAGGTCTTAAAGAAAAATATGAAAATCATCATGGGATAGTAATAACCGATGAAGCTATAAAAGCTGCAACAGAATTATCACATAGATATTTAACAGACAGATTTTTACCTGATAAAGCTATTGATTTGATAGATGAAGCGGGTTCTATGTTAAGAATAAAATCATATCTAAATCCGAATGATATAATTTTCCTAAAAGATGAAAACGCCAACCTAAAAGCTGATATAAAACAATTTGTGAAAAATCAGGAATTTTTAAAAGCTCAAGAATGCAAAAATAAATATGAGGAAAACTTAGAAGAGATAAGAAAACTTAAAGAGATAAAAAAGATAAGAAAAACAATGAAAATTTAACATTAAAATATGACGATATTGCAAAAGTTGTCTCAGATTGGAGTAAAATTCCTGTTAATAGATTGACTGCTAAAGAAAGTCAAAAATATTTATCTCTTTCTGATAATTTAAAAAATATAGTTATCGGTCAGGGAACTGCAATTGACAGAGTTACAAATGCCATCAAAAGATCCAGAGCAGGAGTTTCTTTAGGAAGTAAACCAATAGGAAGTTTTATTTTTGTCGGAGCTACAGGAGTTGGTAAAACTTATCTTGCAAAATCTTTAGCAAATCTTTTATTTGAATCTGAAGAAAATATGATTAGGATAGATATGAGTGAGTATATGGAAAAACATACTGTTTCTAAACTTATAGGATCTCCTCCGGGATATGTAGGCTATGGAGAAGGTGGATATTTAACAGAAGCGGTTAGAAGAAAACCATATAGTGTTGTATTATTTGATGAGATTGAAAAAGCTCATCCAGATGTGTTTAATATGCTACTTCAAATCCTTGATGATGGACGACTTACAGATTCACAAGGAAAAACTGTGAACTTTAAAAACACAGTAATAATTATGACTTCAAATGTAGGAGCATCTGCGATTGAAAAGAAAAATACATTAGGTTTTTCTTCAAAAAAAGATGAAAATGAAAAAGAATATGACAGAATTAAAGAAATTGTAAATTCTGAACTTAAAATTATGTTCAAGCCTGAATTTTTAAATAGAGTAGATGATATAATTGTCTTTTCAAGACTTGATGAAAAAGATATATTAAAAATTACAGAGCTTTTGCTTGAAAAATTGAAAAAAAGACTTAAAAATATTGGACTTAATATCGGATATAGCAATAAGATTATTAAAAAATTATCAGATATGGGCTATGATAAGGCTTATGGAGCAAGACCTCTTGAAAGAATTATAAAATCTGAACTTGAAAATAAAATTGCAGATGAGATTTTAAAGAATGAAATTCTTAGTGATGAAAAACTGTTTTTGGATGTGAAAAAAGGTAATATTGTATTGGAAAAAGTAAAAATCAAAACTAAGTAAATTTAATAAATAGACTTGTACTTTATGATAACAAAAATATATTGATAACGGTTAAAAAATATGTTAATATTATCTAAAAAAGGAGATTATAATTATGATAATTACAACTACAAGTAATATTGACGGATATGAAATTGTAGAATATAAAGGAGTTGTCTTCGGTGAAGTAATAACAGGAGTAAACTTTGTAAAGGATTTTAAAGCTGGATTAAGAGATATTTTCGGAGGGCGATCATATTCTTATGAAGAAGAATTAACGGGTGCAAGAGAAGAAAGTTTAGATGAAATCGTGGAAAGAGCAACAGAAATTGGAGCAAATGCCGTTGTCGGAATTAAAATGGATTACGAAATGCTTGGAGCATCAAATAGTATGATGATGGTTACTTGTTCAGGTACAGCTGTTAAAATTATAAAAAAATAGATTAAAAGGTGTTTTAGAATTTCTAAAACGCCTTTTATCGTGAAAGAATAAAGTTCCTAGGAATCCATTAGATTCGAAACATTGTAGAGGGATTGGTTATATATATATATATATATTATAAAAATATTTTGAGAAAAATATTGTTAAAAAATTTTTTCAGTAGATTTAAAAATATAAGCAATAAATATATGAAATGACTGTTTTTTTTTTTTGTGCTACAATATCACTTGGAAAAAAAGCATAAAAAAATTGCTTAAAAAATATCAAAGAAATCAAAGGAGTTTAAGAAAATGAAAAGTAATAAGAAAAGAACCAAAAAGAACAAACTAATCAAGTCATCTGTATTATTTTTGGCAAGTTTATCAATTTTGACAGCTTGTGGAAAACCAAAGGTAGAACAAGAACAGCCAAAAAATAATGTAAAAAATGAAGATAACAAAAATACTCAAAAACAAAACGAAAAAAAGAAGAAAAAGGGAAAGGTTCAAATGATTCTGAAAAGAAAACAGAAGAAAAAGTTACAAATAAAGAATCAACAGGAAAAACAATTAATCAACCTAAAGTAGCTAAAAGAGTTGTAAATAGAAATCTTGGAACTAAGAAATTGTCTAATGAAAAATCTAATCAAGATGCTTTAAAAAGACAAAGAGATTTACTTGTTGCAAGAGAAAAAGAAGAAGCAAGAAAAAAATTATTAGCTGAAAAACAAAGAAAAGAAGAATTAGCTAGAGAAGAAGCAAGAAAAGCAGAAGAAGCTAGAAAGAAAGCAGAAGAGGCTAGAAAGAAAGCAGAAGAGGCTAGAAAGAAAGCAGAAGAAGAAAAGAAAAAGGCAGAGGCTGCTAAGAAGAAAGCTGAAGAAGAAAAGAAAGCTAAAGAAGAAGCTAAGAAAAAAGCTGAAGAAGCTAAAAAGAAAGCTGAAGAAGAAGCTAAAAAGAAAGCCGAAGAAGAAGCTAAAAAGAAAGCCGAAGAAGAAGCTAAGAAAAAAGCCGAAGAAAAAGCTAAGTTGGCAGAAGAATTGAAAAAGGCTAAAATTATCGCTACGGAAACTGTAAATAAATTAAATAATATTGATAAAGCAAAATATATCAAAAGAATTAATAATGCAAATTCTGTAAAAGAATTAGACGAAATTGTAGCATCTGCTATTAAAGAATCTGACGAAAATACATCTGTAATAGATGAAGAAGAAAAGAAGAAATTAGCAGAATTAAAAGCTTATAGAGAAAATGCAATCAAAGTTATTAATGAGTTAAAAAACATTGATGAAGAAAAACAAGGTTTTATCAACGAAATCAATGTTGCAGAAACTACAGAAAACATAGATAAAGTTGTTGAAAGAGCTGAAAAATTATCTGAACAAAAAACTAAAGAAATTGAAGAAGCTATTACAGAAATTATAGAAGAAGAAGTTGAAACTATCACTACACCTATGCAAACTATTGAAACTACTTCTGATGAATTAGAAGAAGGAAAAGAACAAGTAACAGAAGGTCAAGATGGAATTACTGAAGTAACTTATAAGATTACTTATAATGTTTCTAAGAAAAATGGTAAAGTTTTAGTTTCTAAAGAAAAAATTAAAGAAGAAGTTAAGCAACAAATGAAAAAAAGAATTGTTGTAAAAGGTACAAAGAAAGTAGATAATACTAAATATGTAAGTTCTTCTGAATTAAAGAAATTAATAGATGATTGCGACTCTACTGTAATGAGAGTAGTAAATAGTAATTTAATGTTTGAAAATAATAAAGAAGTTGTTAAAGCACAAGCATTATATGATACTGTTAGAGATAATGCATCTGTTTTGGCAAATAGCAAAGAAAAATTAACAGAAGCAGAATTTATAGAAGCTAAGACAAAATTAATGGGTGCTACTAATAATTTAGTAAAAACTTATGAAAAAGTTGTTCAAGAAGCTAATGAAAGAGATAAAGACGTAACTGTTAGAGTTTCTGACACAGAAAATACAGTAATCAAAGGTCACTATGAAGATGAAGAAGCTTTAAAACATATAAAATTATTAAACAAATATAGAAACTACGAAAAAGACTTAGAAATTGATGAAGATTTAATGAGAATTGCTAAAATTAGAGCAGCAGAAATCACTCAACTTTTCGAACATACAAGAGTTGACGGAAAATCTTTAGATACTTTAAGAGAATTGCTAGGTGAAAATATTGCAATGACATCAGAAGATGTTGGGGCAGAAGAAACTTTAGACCAATTTAAAAAGAGTAAGGCACATAATAGAAATATGTTAAAAAGTGCTTATACAAAAGTGGGTGTAGCAATCTTCAAGTTAAGAGTTGAAGATGGTGACGGAAACTTCCATTACGAAACATATACAGTTCAAGTATTTTTAGCTGAGTAAATTATAACTCACTATTTTAAGATACTTTGCTTTGAGTATGAATATTTGAATCTTATTATATTACAAGAAAAGTTAAAAATAGAGCAATAATAAATTGCTCTATTTTAATTTTATAAATATTGAGTATTTAATAGAAAAAGTTAAAGGAAATTTAATTATTTTTACTTGAAAAATTTTTTGAAATTTAGTATAATATACTCGATAAAGGGGAGTAGCTATTTTTGTTTAGTCGTCAATACGGTTTATCCCGGCTAAACACCTAACTATTTCAATAGGAAGCAAGACCTTTGTTTAATTTTATTAAACAAGGTTTTTTTTATGCAAAAAAAGCCTTAATTTAAGGAGGAAAATCTATGTCTTGGTACAACAAAAGTGTTGATGAATGTATCAAAGAGCTTGGAAGTGATGTGAAAAATGGACTTTCAAGCAAAAAAGCCGTTGAGCTTTTAGAAAAAAACGGAAGAAATGAGTTAAAACAAAAAATAAAAAATCACTTCTTTCAAAAATTATAGACCAATTTAAAGATCCGATGATTTTAATTTTAATTGGTGCTTGTATTATGTCAGCAATTGTAGGTGAAATAACGGATGCTTTTATAATTATTGCAATTGTAATTGTAAATGCTATTCTTTCACTTAATCAAGAGGGAAAAGCTGAAAAGGCAATAGAAGCTTTACAAAAAATGGCAAGCCCTATGGCTAAAGTTTATAGAGATGGAAAATTAGTTCATATTCCTTCTCCGGAACTTGTTGTTGGAGATATTGTTGAGCTTGAAACAGGGGATATTATTCCTGCAGATTTAAGACTGATTGAAAGTTTTATTTTAAAAATTGATGAAGCATCTTTAACCGGAGAATCTGTGCCTGTTGAAAAATTTGCTGATAAGATTTATGATGGTGAAATTGAAATTGGTGATAGAGAAAATATGGCTTATTCATCAACAATTGTTGCTTATGGTAGAGGAATGGGAATAGTAATTTCTACAGGAGAAAATACAGAAATTGGAAAGATTGCAACAACTCTGGATTCTTTTGAAGATGAAGATACTCCACTTCAAAAGAAACTTGCAGGACTTTCAAAGTCTTTAGGCCTTATAACGATAGGAGTTTGCATTGTAGTTTTTATAGTTGGACTTTTATATAAACAAAAATTCTTACTTATGCTTTTAACTGCAATTTCACTTGCCGTTGCAGCAGTTCCTGAAGGATTACCGGCAATAGTTACAATAGTATTATCACTTGGTATGACAAAAATGGTTAAAAAGAATGCAATCGTAAAAAAACTTTTAGCAGTTGAAACATTGGGAACTACAACAGTAATTTGTTCTGATAAAACGGGAACTCTTACTCAAAATGAAATGACTGTTAAAAAAGTTTTCGTAAATAATTTAGTTTATGATGTAGAAGGAACAGGCTATGAACCTGTTGGAGATGTACTTTTAGACGGAGTAAAAGTTAATGCTAAAGAAATAGAAGATTTCATTTCAATTTCTAAAATTTCTACTCTTGTTAATGATGCAAAACTTATTAAAGACGAAAATATGTATAGAATAGCAGGAGATCCTACTGAGGGAGCATTGCTTACTCTTTCAGAAAAAGTTGCTATTTCTAAAGATGATTTAAACAATAAACATAAAAGAATTGCAGAAATACCTTTTGATTCTACTAGAAAGATGATGACAACATTTAATGAAAATATTTTTTCATCAAATGTTATATCTGCTACAAAGGGTGCTCCTGATATTGTAATAGATAATTGTAAATATATTTTAATAAATGGAAAAGAAGAAGAATTTACTCTTGAATTAAAAGAAAAAGTTCTTTTACAAAATAGTCAATTTGCTAAACAAGCACTTCGTGTATTAGCTTTTGCTTATAGAAAATTTGATTCATTACCTGAAGAAAAAACTTCAGAAAATATTGAAAAAGATATGGTTTTTGTTGGGCTTATGGGAATGATTGACCCTGCAAGGCCAGAAGCAAAAGAAGCAATCAAAGAATGTAAAAAAGCAGGAATAATTCCTATAATGATTACTGGAGATTATCTTGAAACTGCAGTTGCCATTGCTAAAGATTTAGGGATTTTGGATGATAATTCAAAGGCTATTATGGGTCGTGAGTTAAATAAAATGACTGAAGAAGAAATTTGTGAAGTTGTAAAAACTACAAGAGTTTTTGCAAGGGTGAGTCCTGAAAACAAAGTACAAATAGTTAGTGCCTTAAAGAAAAATGGACATATTGCCGCAATGACAGGTGATGGAGTTAATGATGCACCTGCAATTAAGAGAGCTGATATTGGGGTTTCAATGGGAATTACAGGAACTGATGTTGCTAAAAATACTTCAGATGTAATATTAACAGATGACAATTTTGCTACTATAGTTTCAGCCGTTCACGAAGGACGTATAATTTATTCCAATATTAAAAAATTCGTATCTTTCTTGTTATCTTGTAATGTTGGGGAGATATTGATAGTTTTAATATCTATATTATTAAATATACCTGTACCTTTTATACCAATACAATTACTTTGGTTAAATTTAGTTACAGATAGTTTCCCTGCACTCGCACTTGGAGTTGAAAAAGGTGATGAAGATATTATGGAAGTTCCACCTAGAAATCCAAATGAACCAATTTTAGATAAGGAAATGATTTATAGTATAATTTCTCAATCATTGGCAATTACAGTTGCAACACTTGGAGCATATTTCTATGGAATGTATCATTATCCTAATCATATAGAAGGAGCAAGAACAGTTGCTTTCTTTACACTTATAACTGCAGAGCTTTTAAGAAGTTATTCTGTTAGAAGCAGTAGATTTACTCTATTCCATATTGGAGTATTTTCAAATAAAACTTTAGTTTACGGAACAACTTTATCTTTCTTTATGATGTTAATAGTTGTGTATATACCATTTTTACAACCATATTTTGATACTGTTTCATTGGGCTTAAAAGAATTGGCAGTGGCGATTCCACTTGCATTTTTACCTTTTATAGTTGCTGAAGTTTCAAAAGTTATAAGAAAAAAATAATTAATAGAAAAATTTTTTAAACAGTCGAATTGTTTTTTATAATAATTAGGCTGTTTTTTTATATAAATTATTTTTAAAATATAAACTTTTTTATAATATACATTAAATTTACTTATAATTTATTATTATAATTATTGCTATTAAGTACTATAAATCTTTAATTTTACTCAAAATAAGTATAAAAAGCAAAAGTGAAAAATGTTTTATAATTTATTTATAAGGGTATTTTATAGTTTTTTTGAATAGATATAAGATTTTTTTCAATAAAAGATATTGACATATTATTAAATAAATTGTATACTGAATGGGGGGAAAAAGCGATTCCCTATAAATGTTTTGTTAATAAAAAGGAGGACTTTTATGAAAACAGATGTGCAAATTGCTCAAGAAGCAAAAATGAAACCTATCAGAGAAGTAGCTGATTACTTAGGATTTCCGGAAGAAGCTATAGAACTTTACGGAAACTATAAAGCAAAGTTAAATATACACGAATTAAAAGATTATAATGAAAGACCAAATGGAAAATTAATTTTGGTTACTGCTATTACTCCAACTCCTGCCGGAGAAGGAAAAACAACAACTGTTGTTGGACTTGGTGACGGATTAAATAAAATAGGAAAAAGAACAGCTCTTGCACTTAGAGAACCTTCTTTAGGACCTGTTTTTGGAGTTAAAGGGGGAGCTGCAGGTGGTGGATATGCACAAGTAGTTCCTATGGAAGATATAAACTTACATTTCACAGGAGACTTTAATGCTATTGGAGCAGCAAATAATTTATTAGCTGCAATGTTAGATAACCACATTAATCACGGAAATGAATTGGAAATTGATGCTAGAACTATTACTCTAAAGAGAGTTGTTGATATGAATGATAGACAACTTCGTTTTATTGTTGATGGTTTAAATGGTAAAGCTAATGGGGTTCCAAGAGAAGATGGTTTTGAAATAGTAGTTGCTTCTGAAGTAATGGCTATTTTGTGCCTATCAAATGACTTAAAAGATTTAAAAGAAAAATTAGGAAAAATAATTGTTGCTTATAATAGAAAAGGTGAGCCTGTAACTGCAAAAGACTTAAATGCTCATGGAGCTATGGCTGCATTATTAAAGGATGCTATTAAACCAAATCTTGTTCAAACATTAGAACATACTCCTGCATTTATCCATGGAGGACCTTTTGCTAATATAGCTCATGGTTGTAATAGTATAATTGCTACAAAATTAGCTTTAAAATATTCAGACTATGTTGTAACTGAAGCAGGTTTCGGAGCTGATTTGGGAGCTGAAAAATTTTTAGATATTAAATGTAGATTTGCAGGTTTAAATCCTAATGCTGTTGTAGTTGTAGCTACTGTAAGAGCATTAAAGATGCATGGCGGACTTGCTAAGACTGAATTAGGAAATGAAGATTTAGTTGCATTGGAAAAAGGACTTCCAAACTTATTAAAGCATGTTGAAAATATGCAAAATTTATTTGGTATTCCTTGTGTTGTTGCAATTAATAAATTCCCATTAGATACTGATGCTGAAATTAAATTAATTGAAACTAAATGTAAAGAATTAGGTGTTAATGTTGTTCTATCAGATGTTTGGGCAAAAGGTGGCGAAGGTGCTGTTGATTTAGCACATGAAGTTGTAAGACTTGCTGAAAATAACAAACCAATTAATCAAGTTTATGATATTGAAGATTCTTTAGAAGAAAAATTAAATAAAATTGTTCAAAAAGTTTACGGTGGATTAGGAGTAACATTCTCTCCGGGAGTTAAAAAGAAAATTAAAACTATCGAAGAATTAGGATTTAAAAATGTTCCTATTTGTATGGCAAAAACTCAATATTCATTCTCTGATGATAAGAATAAAGTTGGAAGACCTGAAGGATTTAAGGTAAATATTAAAGATATTAAAATTGCAGCTGGTGCAGGATTTGCAGTAGCTTACAGTGGAGATATTATGACTATGCCGGGATTACCAAAGGTTCCTGCTGCAAATAATATTGATATAACAGAAGATGGAAAGATTGTTGGATTATTCTAGTTAATAGGAGGAATTTATGGAACAAAAAATGTGTGATAAAACCATAAATTTATTTATTCAAGAATTATCAGATAAACAACCTGTACCAGGGGGCGGAGGAGCATCCGCCCTTGTAGGTGCTTTGGGAGTTGCTCTATTAAATATGGATGCAATTTATACTACTGGTAATGAAAAATTTAAAGATGTTGAAGAAGAAATTAATGAGCAAATAAAAAAATATAACGAATTAATTACTTCTTTAAAAGAATTAGTTCAAGGAGATGCGGATGCTTTCTATCCACTTTCTCAATGTTATAAGATGCCAAGAAATACTGATGAAGAAAAGAGATTAAAGAGAGAGGCATTAGAAATAAATCTTTATAATGCAGCTATGATTCCTTTACAAATAATGGAAAAATCTTATGACGCACTTTGTCTAGTAGACAGACTTATTAGAATTGGGAATAAAAATCTTATTGGAGATGTTGCAACCGGAGCTGTATTTTTAGAATCTGCTCTTAAAGGTGCAAGTTTAAGTGTATTTGCAAATACTTCTTCAATGAAAAATGAAGAAAATATTAAGATAATAAATGAAAAATCCATGAAGTTATTAAAAGACGGAACTGAACTTGCGAATAAGGCATTTGAAGAAATATTTAATGGATTTTTAAAATAAGGAGATTGTTATGACAACAATAATGAAAGGTAAAGAAGTAGCAATAGCTTTAAAAGAAAAATTAAAGCCGGGGTTGCTGAACTTAAGGAAAAGGGAAAAGTTACTACTTGTGGTTTTATTAGAGTTGGAGATAGAAGTGATTCTATAGGTTATGAAAATGCTGCTATAAAAGTTTTATCTTCATTGGGAATTGAATGTGTTCAATTCCATTATCCGGAAGATATTACTGAAGCTGATTTTATATCAGAACTTGAAAAAATTGGAAATGATGAAAGTGTTGATGGTTTTTTACTTTTAAGACCATTACCTGCTCATATTGACGATGATTTGGTTGGTATGAAAATTAATCCTAAAAAAGATATTGATGGAGTTAGTCCATATAATATTGGAGAAGTTTTCTATCCTAAAGAAGATAGTTTTATTCCTTGTACTGCTGCAGCCGTTATAAAGATGTTAGAATTTTATGATTTAGATTTAACAGGTAAAAATGCAGTTGTATTAGGTCGTAGTAATGTTATCGGAAAGCCTGTTGCAATGTTATTATTAGCAAAAAATGCAACAGTTACTGTATGTCATAGTAGAACTCAAAACTTAAAAGAAGTTTGTAAGAATGCAGATGTTTTGGTTTCAGCTATTGGTAAAGCACATTTCGTTACAAAGGAATTTGTAAAAGAAGGAGCTATTGTAGTTGACGTTGGAACAAATTATGACGAAAACGGAAAGGTAACAGGGGATGTTCATTTTGATGAAGTTTCTGAAATTGCAAGTTATATTAATCCTGTACCGGGTGGTATCGGCTCAATAACAACTTCAGTTTTAGCTGAAAAATGTTTAATCGCCGCTAGAAAAAAGGTAAAATAATATGGATTATGAAACTGCAATGATAAAACTCAGAGGAGAGGTTTGCAGTGGAGTTAAATTAGGTTTACAAAATATAAAAATTCTTATGGAGAAGTTAGGAAATCCACAAGATAAATTAAAGATTATTCATATTGCAGGAACCAATGGAAAGGGTTCCTGTACTTCTTTTGTAAACTCTGTTTTAGTTTCACAAGGATATAAAGTTGGTATGTTTACTTCTCCTTCTATTTACAATTTTGAAGAAAGAATTAGAATAAATAACAAAAATATTCCTGAAGATAAGTTAATAGAATTAATGGATGAGGTAAGAGAAATTGCAAACACTCTTGAAGTTTTTCCTGCTGATTTTGAACTTGTAACTGCTTTAGCATTTTTATATTTTTATAGAGAAAATTGTGATTTTGCAATTATGGAAGTAGGATTAGGTGGAAGGCTTGATGCTACAAATGTAGTAAATAATCCTTTAATTACTTTAATTACATCTATAAGCTTTGATCATCAACAATTTTTGGGAAATACAATAAAAGAAATAGCGTTGGAAAAAGCGGGAATAATTAAAGATTGTGTTCCTCTAGTTCTATATTCACAAGATAATGATGTTATGGACAGCATTATAGAAGTTGCAAAAAATAAGAATTCTAAAATTATTTTAAATGATTTATCAAAAATTAAAGTATTGGAAAATAATAGATCAGGACAAGTTATAGACTATAAAGAATTTAAGAATTTAAAAATTAATTTACTTGGTTCACATCAAGTTAAGAATGCTACAATTTCTCTTGAATTACTTTTAGAACTTAGAAAAATGGGCTTTGAAATTTCTGATGAAAGTATTTATAATGGATTTTCAACCGTTACTTGGCCTTGTAGATTTGAACTTGTTTCAAAAAATCCTGATTTTATTTTAGATGGTGCCCATAATATTGACGGGATTGAAAAATTCATTTCAAATATGAATTTTTATTACAAAAATAATAGAAAAATTGCTATTTTTGGAGTTTTGGCAGACAAAGATTACAACGAAATGCTTGAAAGAATTATTCCTTGTTTTGATATGTTTTTAACTGTAAGACCGGATTCCGATAGAGCAATGAAAGCATTGGAATTAAAGGAGAGAATTGAAGCCCTAACTGAAAAAAAGGTTTATAGTTTTGAAAACTATCAAGATGCTATTGATAAAGCATTTGAAATTTCAAATAAAGATGATGTTATTTCAGCATTTGGATCTTTGTATTTTGTGGGAGAGGTTCGTAAACTTTTAGGAGTGAGTGATTATTAATGGATAAAAAAATTTTAAGAAAAGAAATTCAAGAAAAGCTAAAAAATATATCTGATGAAGATAGAAAGAGTTTTGAAGAAATTTTATATAAAAAGTTATTTGAAAACGAAAATTTTAAAAATGCAAAATGTATTGCACTTACAATTCCATTCGGTACAGAAATAAATACTTATCCGATAATTGAAAAATTATTAGAAAATGGAAAAGAAGTCTGTGCTCCAATTTGTGAAAAAGAAAGTAGGAAAATGACTTTTTATAAAATAAATTCTTTAGATGAATTAATTGAAGGATATTATGGTATTAAAACACCTCCTGAAATAGATGAAAACATTGTTGAAAAAGATCAGATTGATTTAATATTAGTTCCGGGAGTTGGATTTGATAAAGATAATTTTAGAATAGGTTTTGGCGGTGGGTATTATGATAGATACCTTAATGATTTTAAGGGATATACAATATCCTTGGCTTTTAAAGAACAAATTATTCAAAAAGTTCCAACAAATGAATTTGATTTACCTGTTGATTTAGTAATAACTAACTAAATATAATTTTTTAAAATAGTTTTATTTTTAAAACTATTTTTTCTTGCAAAAATATCAAAAATGGTATATTATATAATTCAGGTAAGTTTTTAAAAATGGAGGTAGATATGATAAAGTTATTTTCTGATATGGGAGCAGATATTCCTGTAGAAATTGCAAAAAAATATAAAATCCAGATTTTTAATATGGTTGTTACTGACGGAGAAAATGAATATATTTTAAATTATGATATAGATAAATATAAATTATTTGAAAATATGTCTAAAGGGGTTAATTATAAAACTTCACAGGTGTCATATAAGGATTTCTATGATGCTTTTAAGGACGAAATTTTAGCTAAAAATGAAATTATTTATATTTCTCTATCTTCTGGACTTTCTGGAACTTATAATACAGCTAATATGGTTAAAAATGATTTATTAGATGAATTTCCTGATGCGAAAATTTATATAATAGATAGTTTAGGTGCGAGTTTTGGTTATGGAGCTCTTGCTATTAAGATTTCAAAAATGATTGAAGAAAACGAAAGTACAGAAGAAATTTTAAAATATATTGATTTTTATAAAAAACATATAAATTATATTTTTACTGTTGATGAACTGACATATCTTTATCGGGGTGGTAGATTAAATAAAGCTAAATTTATAATAGGTAATTTATTAAATATCTGTCCTATATTAGATATTGTAAAGGATACAGGGAAGCTAAACTTGTTTGACAAAGTAAGAGGACATAAAGCTTTTAAGAAAAAAATTATAGATATTATAAAGAATAAATCTGAGTTTTTAGATAAACAAACTATTATTATTTTACAAGGTGATTGTGAGGATAAAGCAAATGATTTAAAAGAATTATTGATGGAAGAATTTGATAATAAGGATATATTAATCTCAGGAGTAGATGCAGTTATAGGTTGTCATACAGGTCCTACTGTTTTAGCTATTGTTTTTCTTGATGAATTATATGGAAAGTATGATAAATTTGAAATTTAAGGGTTAGAAATAACCCTTAAATTATTTTAGGAGATGAATTATTATTAAACATATCTATGAATTTTTAATTATTTTAATGTTTTTGTTTATTGGAACGATTTTAGAAGTAGTTTTTAAATCTCCGATACCAGCTACTATTTTGTCAATGTTAATTTTGGCTGTGTTGCTATATTATAAAGCAATTCAATTAAAGAAAATAGAAAAAGTTTCAGAGTTTTTACTCGAAAATATTACATTATTTATGACACCATTAGTTATTGGAGTTATAGATAAATTTCACTATTTTAACGGGAAATTTTTACAGATATTTTTTATTTTATTTGTAAGTGTAGTTGTATCTATGCTTATTACAGCTTTTGCTACAACTTTTTTTGTAAAAATTTTTGAAAAAGGAGAAAAAAATGGAATTAATAATTAATAGTCCCCTTTTTGGGATATTTTTAACAATTATAACATTTATTATAGGATATGAAATTCAAGTAAAAATGGGATTGAAATTTTTAAGTCCAATGGTTACTTCTTCAGTTTTAATTATCCTAGTTCTTTTATTTTTTAAAATTCCTTATTCTAATTATAAGAAGGGGGCAGATATTTTAACTTTTTTTGTTGCTCCTGCAACTGTTGTACTGGCTGTACCATTGTATAAAAATTTAGATATAATAAAAAAATATTTTCTTCCAATATTACTTGGATGCTTAGTTGGAATTGGGGTTGGAGCTATTACAGGAATTGTATTATGTAATATTTTTGGAATAAATAAAGAAATTTTGCTTTCTATGTTACCAAAGTCTGTAACATCTGCTATAGGATATGAAATTTCTAAAAAAATAGGGGCAATTATGGAAATTTCTATGGTATTTATAGTTATATGTGGAATTATAGGTTATAGTGTAGGAGAACTTATTTTTAAGATTTTTAAAATAGATAATAAAGTCGCAAGGGGCGTTGCACTTGGGTCTTGTAGTCATGTTCTAGGAACTGCAAAAGCAATGGAACTCGGAGAAATCGAAGGTTCTATTTCTACCGTTTCAATTTCAATTTCTGGAATTTTAGCTGTTATTTTAATACCTTTAATTTTGAAATTTATTTAGAAAAAAAGCTGTTAAAGAGTAATATTTATTACTTTATAACAGCTTTTTATTGTGAAAACAAGTAGATAAATACCGGAAAAAATCGTAATTTAATGATTATATCTTTTTATATAAAACGATTATTAAAACAGTTATTTTTGTAAAAAAGAAATGAATTTTGTTTGATTTTTAGTATTTGTAAACAGTTTATAAATTTTCCTTGAGTTTTGTTCAATTTCAAATTTGTTTTTTTGAAAAGCAGATAGATTCTGAGCACTTTTATTTGTAGTTACAATTTCTAGGTTGGATTTATTTTTTATTTCTTTGATTAAACTTTGTCCATTTTCATTAAATGCTAAAATATTTATATATTCAGGGTCTTTTGAGTAAATTTCCTTTATATCATTATTTATATTTAACAAATAGTTGTAAATAAATCTTTTTATTCTAACTTTTTTATATCTTTTACTTTGTAGTTTTTCTGCTAATTCTTCTATAGAGTTTACTGAATGTATATTTTTCTTAATTAAATTTAAGATTCCATTTTCATAATTTACAATATTTTCAGGATTTATTTGATTTATTAAAATATTGTATTTTAAAATTTCTAAGATTATTTTTTCATTAGGTAAAATATTATTTTTTACTGAATTTTTTAATTCATCAAAAGTATTTTTATCTATAAAGTTTTTTATTTTTCAAAATTATTATCATAAATCGCCTTTCTTATTGCTGATGCACTTAATTGTTCTTCTGTATTATAATTCTCATCATTATAATTTCTACCTTTTCTTTTTATAGGGAAAGGAGTTATTTTTGATTTTGATAAAATTAAGTTTTTGACATATTCAATTGATAGAATATTATTAGATATAAAAAAATCATCTTCTATTTCTAAAGCCTTATATTTTTTATTTATTTTCATACAAGCGTTTTTATATGCAACAGCATAGCTTTTTCCCAGCTTCATTTCATTATTCAAGACTTCTTCAATTTCATTTTTATATCGAAGCTGAAATTTTGCTATTTCTATTATATTCTCTTTTTTTTCACATTCAAAACCGAAACAAAGGTAGTCAACAATATTTAATTTATTTAGAATAGAAATTCCACCTTTTGCAAAATTTTCAGCACTTTGTAAACTGTAGTAAAAAGGTAGTTCTATTACAAGATCAACACCATTTTTTACTGCAATTTCAGCTCTTTTATATTTGTCTAAAACAGCACATTCTCCACGCTGAACAAAATCTCCGCTCATTATTGCAATTACATAGGTATCTAATTCGTTTTTTAGAGTATCTAACTGATATTTATGTCCTAAATGAAATGGATTATATTCAGCTATTATTCCTGAAATTTTCATATATACTCCTTTTTAAAATTTAAGTAAAATTTTATAATGTATTTTTATGTTAATAAGATTTAATCAATAATTCTCTCTCGTAATTATTATATCATATTGTAATATTATTTATAAATTTATTAATCAGAAAATTATCAATTTAATATACTTGTGATTATTGACTAAATTTTAAAAAAATATATAATATTTGTACTGTTTTTATTATATGCTTTTGGAGGTTTGTTATGGACATTAGAGTAGTTAGTGAAAGTATTTTTGATATAGAATCTGACTGTATTGTTTATTTTGTTGATAATGCATTTTCAAATGATGATACTATGGAAATTGTCTCTAAAGCAGGTAACAGGCTACTTGATGTTTTTAGCAAAATAAGTTCTTTTGCGACCGGAGAGTTTAAAATTGTTCCTGCATTTAATCTCAAAGCAACTTATGTTGTTATAGGCTCAATCCCACAAAAAATAGAAACTGAAGAAGACGAAAAATTTTTAGAGGAAAATTTTTTGAATATATTAAACGAAATTAATAGTCGTGGGTTTAATACGGTTGCAGTTGATGTAACAAGACTTTCAAATAGTTATAGTTTTAAACATAGTGAAATTTTTAAAAAATTTTAAGAAATATAAATGATGATATTGTAGTTTTTATGTGTAAATAGGTTAAAGACTATATTTTTATGTAATTTTTGTGAAATATATTAGATTTTAAGAAGGGGGAGAAAAAAATGAATGCTTTATTAGATAAAGATACTAGAATTGCTTTAGAGTATAATTTTTTGTATTTGAAAGATTCAGTAGCTTTTGATATTTTTGTCTCCTCACTTTCAATAGAACAACGTGGATTTAATGTAAGATTTAGACAGGCGATTTTTAATAAAATTTCAAAAAGTTTAGATGTTTTTTATAAAAACAGATCTGATAAGGAGTATATAAAAAATGCCGTTCAAAAACTTGTTTATGATGATATAAATCGTTTAGAAATAGTGTTGGCGGTTGACTCCTATATTTATGGTAAAAAATCAAATGTTTTTGCTAATGAATTGGAAAATTATTTTTTAGTCAATTATCCTAGTTTAAAAATTAGCAGAAAGCAAAAACTTATAGTTAGAAAATTATCTTCTAAAGATTATAGATTTAGAAACAGACTTATAAATAATGTTATAGATTATTATAATCTAAATAAAAAGTTTGAAGAAAAGACTAATGACTTTTTTGAAAATGTAATAAAAGATTATATTTTTAATCTTAATAATTATATTGTAAAACAATTAAAATTAGAATTTAAAGGTAATAATTATTATGTTTTACAAAAAGAAAAATTCTTAACAAAAAAAGATTTGGAAGAACTTTATAATCATATAAATAAAGTTTTTATGGAACATTTACATAAGACTTCAAGAATATTTATATGGTATGGACTTAATGATAAAGTAACAAGTAGATATAAAAACTAAAGTCAAAAACTTATGTTTTTGACCTTTTTTATGATAGGAGATTTTTATGGGTTATACAGCTTTTTTACTTATGGTTATAAATATTTTATCTAAAATATTTGGATTTTTTAGAGAAATATTATTATCATATTTTTATGGTACAGGTGAAATAGCAACAGCTTTTCAAATTTCACTTTTAGTTCCCTATACAATTTTAGGTTTTGTGATGTCAGGTATTTCAATTAATTTTATTCCAACATATACATCAATAGAAAGAAATAAAGGGAAAAAAGACTCTGAAAAATTTACAAGCAATATTATAAATATAATTTTTTTAATATCAATTTTTGCAACTATTTTAGCTTATATATTTGCAAGACAAATAGTATTTCTTTTTGCTATGGGTTATTCAGGTGAGATTTTTGAATTATCCGTACAATTTACAAGAATTACTATACTTGGAATGTTTGCTCAACTATTAAATTCAATTTTAAAAGGATACTTAAATATAAAAGGAAATTTTTTAATTCCGGGATCAACAGGTTTTTTATATAATATTATAATAATTATATTTTTAATTATTAGTTATAAAATTAATCCGATATTAGCACCAATAGGGGTTGCAGTTGCTACAATTTTTCAGTATATACCATATATTTGGGCAATTAAAAATACTGGATATAAACATAGATTTTTCGTTAATTACAAAGATGAAAATATAAAGAAACTTTTGATTCTAGCACTGCCTATAATTTTTGGTGTTGCTGTAAATCAAATTAATCAACTAATAGATAAAAATTTGGCTTCATTTATATCTGTGAGAGGAATTTCGGTTTTATCATATTCAGTTAAATTGAATGAATTTGTATGGGGGATTTTAGTAGTTTCAATTGTTACTTCTATTTTTCCTACACTTAGTAAATTAGCTATAGAGTCAAAACAAAAGTTTAAAGTACAGATTGCTAAAACTCTTTCCACTATTATATATTTAGTAACTCCAGCATGTATAGGGATATTAATTTTTTCTAAGGAAATAGTAACTTTAATATTTAAAAGAGGAAAATTTGATGAAAATGACGTTATATTAGTATCTGGAGTTTTGTTTTATTATGCGATAGGTCTAATTGGATTAGGAATCAGAGATGTACTGTCAAATGCATTTTATGCATTAAAAATGACTAGAATACCGCTTATAAATTCTATTGAAATGGTAATTTTAAATGTTATTACATCAATAATACTTTCAAGATTTATGGGACTTAACGGTCTTGCATTAGGCTCAAGTATTGCAACTATTTTTGGTGCTATAAATTTATATTTTAAGCTTGAAAAAAAGATAGGAAAGATAAAAACTAAAGGAATTATAAATAACGGAAAAAAAGTCTTAATATCTGTCTTAGCAATGGCAATTGTATCTAGGTTAATATTTATTGCATTGAATATGAAATTATCATCAAATTTAAGCTTTATAATTGCACTTTTGTTTGCAGGCTTAACTTATGCAATTGTTTCAGTTTTACTTAGAACTAGACAAGCATTGGATATTTTAAAGGTTATTTTAAAAAATTAAAAATATAAATAATTTATGAAAGGAGAAATTATGAAAAAAGGAAATGTTTTATTTGGAACGATTGGTGCAATAATTGGTAGTTTAGCAGGAGTAGCACTATATGTAGGAGTGGCTATGTTAAGAGTGTTCAGTTCATGGTCAGGATTTGTTGCTCTATATTGTGCAATTTTTATGTATACTTTATTTTCAAGAAAATTAACAAAAATTGGAGTTGTTATATCAATTATTGTTTCTTGTGCATCCATGGTTTTAGCAGAGGTGATTGTAACTTCTATTCATATAGCTAATCGCTATCACTTCCCGTTTTTTGAAGTTTTTAAAAACTTTTTAAAGATATATCCTAAAATAACTAATAAGTTTTCATTTTGGATATATCCGGTTATAGCATGTGCATTTGTTTTAATAGGTGGATTTGGATATTTAGTTGGTAAAAACAAAAATGATGTTGAACTTATAGATAATGACGCAGAAGAAAGTGAAGAAGTTATTGAAGACGATGACTTTGGAGATGATGCTGAAGATGACGTTGAAGATGACAGCGAAGATGTTGTAAAAGAAGATAAATCTATTGAGTAAAAGAAAAAAATATTTAAAAATTAAGGAGTTAATAATTTATTATTTGCTCCTTTTATATTTTTAGTTATAAAATGTTTATATTTAATTTTATTGACTTTTTTTTGTTTTGTTGTTATAATTAATAAAAATTAAAATAGTAAGCGATGAAGGAAAAAAGTTTTGTTAAGATTTTTAGAGAGGTAACATTTGGTGAAAGTTGCTAATTAATACAAAATGGGACAATCTGGAGCTGTTATATTAAAGAGAGATACCTATAATTAGGGTGGTACCGCGGATTTAATTCGTCCCTGCATTTTTGCAGGGATTTTTTTATAAGGAGGAAAATATGGCACAAATGGGAAATTTAAGAAGAACACATATGTGTGGAAATTTAAAAAAGAGGATATTGGTAAAGAAGTAATTTTGATGGGCTGGGTTGCTAAAGAAAGAAATTTGGGTTCATTAATTTTTATGGATTTGAGAGATACAACAGGAATTTCACAAATAGTTGTGAGAGATACTTTAGGAGAAACTATATTTAATAGCGCTAAAGAGATAAGATCTGAATTTGTTTTGGCTGTTAAAGGAATTGTTTCTGAAAGGGAAAGTAAAAATCCAAAAATACCTACTGGTGATATTGAAGTTGAAGTAAGTGAACTTGTGATTTTAGATACTGCACAAACACCGCCAATTTATATAAAAGATGATGATAATGTTTCTGAAAGTTTAAGATTAAAATATAGATTCTTGGATTTAAGAAAAGAAAGTTTACAAAATAATTTAAAGTTAAGGGCTAAAGTATGTAAGGTTATAAGAGATTTTTATACTGAAAATAATTTTGTGGAAATAGAAACTCCATACCTTAATAAACCTACACCTGAAGGAGCAAGAGATTATCTTGTACCTTCAAGAGTAAATCCAGGAAATTTTTATGCTCTTCCACAATCTCCACAAATTATGAAACAACTTTTGATGATTTCAGGAATGGATAGATATTTTCAAATAGTAAAATGTTTTAGAGATGAAGATTTAAGAGCAAACAGACAGCCTGAATTTACTCAAGTTGACCTTGAAATGAGTTTTGTTGATGTTGAAGATGTTATTGATGTAAATGAAAGAATGTTAAAAAAACTATTCAAAGAAATTAAAGGAATTGATATTGAATTACCTATAAAAAGAATGAAATATGATGATGCAATGGAAAAATATGGAAGTGATAAGCCGGATTTACGTTTCGGTTTTGAAATTAGAAATATTACTGATTGTGTTAAAAATGTTGAATTTGATTTATTTAAAAATGCAATTGCTTCAGGTGGAAGTGTAAGAGCAATTTCAATCGGAAAATATTCAAAGGAATATACAAGAAAGAAAATTGACAAATTAATTGATTCAATTAGAGATTATGGTGCAAAAAATCTATTTTGGATAAAAATTGCAAATGGAGAAGTTACATCTTCAATTTCAAAGTTTTTAAACGAAGAAATCATTAGTAATATAAAAGCAAAAATGGAAGCTGAAAATGATGATTTAATTTTAATTCTTGCAGATAAAAATGATATTGTTTTAAACTCATTAGGAGCTTTAAGATGTGTAATTGCAAAAGAAATGAATTTACTAAATCCAAATGAATATAATCTATGCTGGATTGTAGATTTTCCACTTTTTGAATATGATGAAGAAGAAAAAAGATATGTTTCAAAACATCATCCGTTTACTCATCCAAAAGATGAAGATATTAAATACTTGGAAAGCAATCCTGAAAAAGTTTATGCAAAAGCCTACGATATAGTAATAAATGGTGATGAACTTGGAGGAGGTTCTATTAGGATTAATAATTCGGATTTACAAAACAAAATGTTTAAAGCTTTAGGACTTAGTAAAGAGGAAACAGAAGTAAAATTCGGATTTTTACTTGAGGCATTGAAATATGGAACACCACCACATGGAGGTCTTGCGTTCGGACTTGATAGATTGATTATGTTACTTGCGGGTACAAACAATATAAAAGATGTAATAGCATTTCCAAAGACACAATCCGCATCCGATTTACTTACAGATGCACCTTGTATAGTATCAGAGGCACAACTTGAGGAGTTAAATTTAAAAATTGGAAGATAATATTTATTCAAGAACAGAAACTTTAATCGGAAAAGATTCTCTAAATATTCTAAAAAATTCTAAAGTTATAGTATTTGGAATTGGAGGAGTAGGAAGTTTTACAGTTGAATCTCTTTGTAGATGCGGAATAGGAGAGATTTCACTTGTAGATTTTGATACTATTGACATAACTAATGTAAATAGACAAATTCACGCTATGTTAAATAATATCGGAAAATACAAAGTAGATGAAATGAAAAAGAGAATAGAGCTTATAAATCCCGATATAAAAGTAAATATCTTCAAAGAAAAACTGGAAAAGGATAATATTGAAAAATTTAACTTGAAATATTATGATTATGTTGTAGATGCAATAGATACTATTACTTCAAAAATTTATTTAATAAAATATTGTTTTGAGAACAATATAAAGGTAATTAGTGCAATGGGAGCAGGAAATAAGTTGGATCCTACAAGATTTAAAGTAGCTGACATTTATAAAACGTCTGGTTGTCCGCTTGCAAGAGTAATGAGAAGGGAATTAAAAAAAATTGGAGTAAAAAAATTAAAATGTGTTTATTCTGATGAGATTTCAATTGGAGAAAAAATTGAATCTGATATGATAAGAAAATCATCTCCTTCAAGTATAAGTTTTATTCCTTCAACTATGGGACTTATTATTACATCAGAAGTAGTAAAGGATTTGATATTATGGAACAAGTAGGATATATAACTAAAATTTTACCTGAAGATAAATGCAAGGTTTTGATTTCAAGGATAAGTGGGTGTAAAGGAACCTGTAAAACTTGTGGAGGCTGTTCAACACCTACTATGCATATAGTTATGAAAAACACTTTGGATGCTGAAGTTGGAGATCGTGTAAAGATAGGAGTTGATAGTAATATTATATTAAAATATTCTATTTTCTTATATGGTTTTCCTATTTTAATGTTTATTCTTTCAATATTGTTAGTGAATATTACTTTATCGAATTTAAAAGGAATTGATATAATTGGCTTTGTAGTTGGATTGTTTACAATGTTTTTAGCATTCTTAATAATAAAATTTGTGGATAAAAAATACGCATATTTAGCTACAAAAGCAATGTATATGGAAGAAATTATTTCAAAGAACGATTAGATATCAGTAAATATATTTTACAGTATCAATATATATTGGAGATTTTATATGATGTATATTGTAGCTATAGTATTTATTAGAGGAGGGATTATTATGAAGATATTTCCTCTAAAGTTTGATTCGGGAATATATGGTTTTAGAACTAAAAAATCAATGAAAATTGGGAAATTGCCCAAAAGAAATCATCAAACTATATTATATTTTTTGGAATATTAGACTTTATTTTGGCATTTATAAATGATGCTTTTATAAAAAATAATTTGTAATTAATATATTTAAACTTTATGACATATTTTCAAATAATAATTGAAGATATGTCTTTTTTTGTAAAATCAAAATTTAAGTAATTAGGTTAAAGAAGATATTATTTTAAAAATATATGTAGTAGCAGAATTAATGATTTTTTTGAAAAATATCATTAATAAAATCACAAATTGTTTATTTTTTAATAAAAATTTTTTATACATAAAAAACTTCGTTAAATTATGTAAAAATTCACTTAATAATATATAATTGTAATAAATATCTTTAATAACTATGAAAAATATTTTTAAATAATTAATAAATTTTTAAAAATAATAGAATAAAATATGAAATTAGTTATTAAATATATCTAATTAGAGTTTATTAATAAGAAAAATTAATATTAAAATTGTTGTTTTTAGTTGAAAAAAATTATTAATTTTAGTAGAATTGATAATGTCTATTGTTATATTTATAAATAAGTGACAAATTTATAAATTTAACAAAATAAATATTGGGGGAATTTATGAAAAAAAATAGTATTATTGCCGGTTTATTTGTTTTTTGTATTACAACAGCCGGAATAGGTTACACTGTATATAATAGTGTTTATTCTGATAAACAAAGACACAGAATAAATGAAACTACAAAACTTGATAGTGTAAAGTCTCCAAATGAATTGAAAGATGGAGAATATACTGCCAGTGCCGAAGGTTATGAAGGTACTGTAACAGTAAAAGTTGTAATTAAAGAAGGTAAAATTTTTTCAGTTGAGGTGCTTTCACATAGTGAAACAGATGAATATTATGAAATGGCAAAAAAATTTTAAAAACCATTGTAGAAAAAAACACATTTAATGTTGATTCAATTTCTGGAGCAACAGTTACTTCCGATGCGATTAAAGTAGCTGTTTATAAAGCTCTTGTTCAAGCTGGAGCAAAAACAAGTGATGTAGCTACGAATCTTGAAAAGGAAAATAAAGAATTAAGAGATAGAGAAAAAGCAAAGTTGTTTGCAAAACAAACTTCAGCCATTGCTGGTAAAGTCGGATTTAACAGAAATAATTTAAAAGACGGTACATTTATCGGTGTAGGATATGGATATAATGGACCAATCAAGGTTTCAATTTCCATAAAAAATGGAGTAATATATGATGCAAGAGTTATAAGTCATAGTGATGATTATCCATATTTCACTTGGGCAAAAAGTGTGCTAAATAAAGTTATAAATGGTAGTAGCAATATTGATACAGTATCGGGGGCAACCGTTTCTAGTAGGGGAATATTGAATGCTGTAAAAGATGCTTTAAGAAAAGCAAGTAATGGAAATAACAGTCCTGATATTAATATATCTGAAGAAACTGAACAAAACATTCCAAGGCAAAATAGCCGTGAAATCGAACAAATAAAAAAATATTTTAAAGGTTTAAAAGACGGCGTTTATATTGGAAAATCAAGTGGATACTATACAAATTCACTTGAAGTTCAAGTGACTGTTAGTGGTGGTAAAATAACAAAAATAGAATTAATTAAAAATAATGATGACAAGTCATATTTTGATAATCAAAAAGCAGGATTATTGGAGAGTAGGATTATTTCTAATCAATCAACAAATATTGATACAATTTCCGGAGCTACAACGTCATCAAAAGGTTTTATAAATGCAGTTGTTAATGCCTTAGAAAAAGCGGTAGATTCTAATGGAAGTGATGCTGATAAATATATTTATTCTCCTAAGACTATAATTGTAGAAGTAGGAGAAACTATCGGATTACAAAAAATAAGAAACTCATTGGAAAAATTGCCTAAAGACGTTCAAATTAATATAAAAAATAATGCAGATACAAGTTCTACAGGAAATACGAAAATTGTAGTTGAACTTATATTCAAGGACAAGAGTAAGAAAGTAGTAGAGATCCCTGTATTAGTAAATGATAAAGCTGATGGTATCTTTAAGTTTTTATCTGCTGAAGAAGTTAAAAATCTTGATAAAAATATAAATTATCCTGATGGAGTTTACTATGGAGATAGTTACGGATTTGTTTCTAATAAACCTATTCCTGTAAAAGTTACTATTAAGAACAATAAAATTGAAGATATAGAACTTGTTCAAGAAGAGTTGGATAGATTAAAAGGATTAACTGCACCGGGAAAAATAGATGATGGTGGGGTATTCCAAGATAAATTCTATACTGTAATTAACAGAATTAAAAATATGCAAAATATTGAATCTCTGATATATAAATTTGAAGTATTAAGGACTGCTGCCGGAGAGGTTATGAAAGAAGCTCAAGGAAAAGAGCAAACGGTTGAAGTTTATAGAGCTGCATTGGATAAAGTTGTTGGAAAACATAATTTTGGTAAATGGGGACTTACTATAGATCAATCTCATTTAACAGGAGAGAGAAATATTCATGACAGGATATTCACATTGCTAAAAATATATGTTAGAGAAGAATTAGGGTATGATGGGGAAGATTATGATGCAGTAAGTGGTGCTACTTTCACTGCAACTGGAACAGCAACTTCTATTAAAAATGCATTATTGAAAGCTAAAAAATTTAATTTTTATGATATGAGAGTTGATGACAGTAGTTTTAAAACTTCTTATAAAGAAGGAGATAAGCTTAATTTAAAAGATTTAAAAGTCACTATTTATAAAAAAAATAATAAGAAAATTACAGTTTCTTATTCGGATTTTGATAAATATGGATTAAAAGTAATTAATGACCATAAGAAAGAAATAAAAGACGGATTAGTCTTAAATAAGGAAAATTTAGGACATAATGTATCTGATGGATTGAAGCTTAGAATAGTTCATGAAGAGAGTAATAGTTTTAAATTTTTAAATACAATTCTCATATCTAAAAATATGAATAAGAATTTTGAAATATCTGGAATTAAGATAAAAGCTAAGGATGGTTCTGAGTGGTATGATACTAATGGTTATAATACTACAGACTTTATTCAAGATATTACAGTTTCAAAAGAGGTTGCTAAAAAACTTAATAATAAAGAAATTGAGTTTAAGATAATAGCTAAAGACAAAAAAACTTCTGAAGAAATAGAAATTCCTTTAATTCAATCACAAAATAAGACTTTAATTGCAGATTTTGTTAGTGGAGAATACACACTAGATGTTATTGAAAAGTATAAAGGTGTGTTATTTAATAATACTTTCCGTATAAAAACAAAAGTTGAAGGAGAAATTCCTAAGGCATTTTTGTACAAAGAAATACCGGAAACTTTGATTATATCTAAAGGAGCTGAAATAACTGATTCTAAAATAAGAAGTGTTCTAAAAAATTTACCTGATAAAACTAATATTTCAATTTTGAAAGAAGTTGATATAAACAAAGCAAATGACACTATTCCACAAAAACTTTTAATAAAATTATCATTTGATGATGGTAGTGAAAAAGAATTGGAGATAGATGTTATTGTAAAAGAAAAAGTTAATACTATGGCAGATAAATATGTTTACAAAGAAAAAGACTTAATTACAATTAAAGGCAAGGAAGTAAAATTGAGTCATTTAAATAACTTTTTTGATGATTTACCTGAAGGTACTAAGATAGAGATTATTGAAAATGCAAATGTAAGTGAAGTAAATGAGACAGGTACTTTAATGAAAGTAAGGCTTGAATTTACAGATAAAAGTACAAAAGATATATCAATAAATGTTATAGTAAAAGATACTGCTCCAAACAAAGCAGAGGAATTTAAAATTTTATATCCTGAAATAAAAAATGAAATAGTAAATGTAGTAGTAAAAGACCCTAAGTATGGAGATAAGGAAAATTTTGCGGAAACAGTTAAATGGGGTGCATTTTCAGACTTTGCTATAAATAGAGATTTAAAATTGAAATCTCGTTCTTCAGATATTTCACGTATTGAAGTAATACAAGAACCGGACAGATCGAAACTAGGAAATCAAAAAGGAAAGATAAAATTAAGCTTTAATGATGGATCTAAACTTGAATTAGAAATTTCAGTTAAAATAGTTCCGTATCCTGTATATAGAATATTCAGATTAATGTCAAATAAGACACAATATGATTTACAAGATAAGTTCAATTTAAATGATTTAAAAGTAACATTATTTATGTCTAACAAATTGGAAAATGAATCCGATTGGGCAACTACCGGAACACCTATTTTAAATATACCTTATTCAGATTTTCACTTGTTTGGAATTAAAGTTGTAGATTTAGATTCAAAGAAAGAAATAGAAAATGACAGTATTATAAGTTCACTGATTAAGAATAAAAAATTATCAGTTGGAGCTTACTGTGAAAATTTAATTCAAAAAAATGATTATGAAAGTGGAAATAAATTGGTTGAAATTTTCAATATAAAAATAAGAAATATTGATGAATGGAAAGAACCTGAAAAAAATCTGGAAGAAAATAAAGAAATAAAAAATAGTGTAGAAAGCAATAAGAATCAAGATTCAGAAAAAGTTATGAATTCAAAAAAAGAAACTAAAAATGTTGATGAATTGGAGAATGCTTCTGCAGAAAATAAAATTACTGAAACAGGATATACAACTAAAGAAAAAGTATCTGAAACAGATTCGAACAATTTAGGAAAACCATCCGATGACTCAGTCCAAAAACAAAATTTTAAAATTAATGAAAAGGAAGATTAGATGAATTTAATAGTAGGATTAATTGCAATAACATTATTTTATATTTTATTTGCAAATATTATAAAAAAGTATCCAATTCTATTTTATATGGCGACTTATATATTAATAATTCCGGTTGTATTGTATTATCAAACAAAGTTTTATAAAAATATGCCAATTTGGTTTACAAAATATATTATGGATATTTTTCAAAGAGGCATATTTTCAACAGTAACATTTATGATAGTAATGTTTTTAGGAGTTATTACAACTCATAACAAATATACACGAAAACTTATGAGTATAAGAGGTGAAATGTCAATTATAGGTTGTTTTGCAGCGATTTGTCATAATGTAGCATTTGGGATAAGATATTTTGTAGAATTTTTTACAAATGCATCAAAAATGAATGTTTATACTAAGACGGCAACTATAATAAGTTTAATCCTTATATCAATGATGTTACCGCTTATGATAACTTCATTCAAGTGTGTGAGAAAGAAAATGAAAGCTAAAAATTGGAAAAATTTGCAAAAGTTAGCATACCCGTTTTTTTATCTAATATATGTACACTTGATGATTCTATTTATGATTAAGCCTGAAAAACATATGCTATCAATAGTACTATACACTGTTATTTATATGTCATATACAATTCTTAGGTTTAGAAAATATTTGATAACTAAAAATAGACAAAGATAAAAAAAGACTATTGCAAAGTAAAATGCAATAGTCTTTTCTATCAAATAAAATAATTTGTTTTATAATAATAATCTATCATTTATTTTTACACTAATATATATTGTTATAAGGGTTTTATTAAATGAAAATTTTTATTAATTTCTTGAAATTTTTTATTGAATATGATAATATATATCTGATAGATTTAATATTGAGTTTAAAGCATTGATTTTTGTGTGATTGATGCTTAACTTTTTCGCTATTTATGTGATATATATTATCTTTATCATATATTGTTTTTAGGGAGGTGCTAAGTTATAAAAAAATATTATCTTTTTTCTAATATTTTGTAGTGTTTTATTTGTATGTAATATTGGAAACGTCGATGCCAAAGTTGAAAAGAAAAAGTATTCAAATTGGCAAGAAGTTGCTAAAGATATGCATATAAAATTTACAGAAGCAAAAGAGTATGCTGATAAAAAGGATTTCAAAAGTGCTTATAAGGCAATGGATTCTGCATATTTTGATTACTATGAGGTTCAAGGCTTTGAAAAAAATGTTATGGTTGCGATTTCTAATAACAGAGTAAATGAAATTGAAGCATTATTTAGAGAAATCAAGCATGCTTTTTTAGGAAATACAAGCGAATCGGTTGAAAAAATAAAAGCATCGATAGATGAACTTGATATGAAAGTTTACAAAGATGCACTTGTTTTGGATAAGGTGATTCCAAAAAGTGCCCCTGATTCGGAAGGAAAGATTGTTTTTGGGAATGCCGAGGTTAAACAGGGGGATGAAAAAGCTAAAAATATTCAAGATTTTTTAACATCTTTCGGATTAATGCTTAGAGAAGGATTAGAAGCAATTTTGGTTTGTGTTGCAATTATTGCTTATCTTGTTAAGACGGGTAATAAACATCTTTGTAAATCAGTTTACTTGGGAATGGGTGCTGCCGTTATATGTAGTTTCGGTTTAGCAATAATAATAAATTACTTATTAGGCGGAGTTGGACAGGAGTTACTTGAAGGTTGGACTATGTTCCTAGCAGTTATAGTTTTATTCTATGTTAGTAACTGGATTTTATCAAAATCTGAAGAAGAGGCATGGGAAAATTATATTCAATCTAAAGTTCAAAAATCAATAGATAATAAAAGTAAATGGACTTTAGTTTTTGCAGCTTTCTTAGCGGTATTGAGAGAGGGAGCGGAACTTATATTATTTTATAAAGCTTCATTTTCAGGAGGAAGTAAAATTTTATATCCTATGGGAGGACTTATTGCAGCTTCAGTCATTTTAGTTGTTATATTCTTGCTTTTTAGATTTACTTCAGTTAAATTACCGCTTAAACCGTTTTTCTTGTTTACAAGTATATTATTATATTTAATGTGTATCTCATTTATGGGAAAAGGGGTTATAGAGTTGACAGAAGCAGGAGTTATTTCCGGTTCAACAATTATACCCGCAATGCAAGGTTGGACTATTCCAATTTTGAATATTTATGATAGAGCTGAAACACTAATTCCGCAAATTATGTTAGTAATAATTAGTGTTTGGATATTGTTGGGACACTATTTCAAATTAAGAAAAATTAAAAAATCAAATTAATTTTTCTTACTTATCAAATTTAGTTATTTATTTTTATGAAAACAAAAATTAGGAGGATTTATTTTATGAAAAAGTCAAAAATGGTTGTAACATTAGCATTATTAGCATCAGTAGGTTTGGTTGGTTGTCAAAAGAATGACACAGCTAAATTAAATGAATTACAAAAGTCAATTGAAGAGAAAGATAAAAAAATCTCTGAATTAACTGAAAAATTAAAAGATGCCGGTGTTGAAGATGAAAAAGCTGAAGATGCTGAAAAACCTGGTGAATCAGGATTTGAAGAAATTAAAATCGGAGAAGAAAAAATAGTAGGACCTTTCCAAGTTGCTACAGTATATTTCCAAGGGGTTGATATGGTTCCTGAAGGAAGACAACCAAGTGCAGCTGAATCAGATATGCACTTAGAAGCAGATATCCATTTAACTAAAGAAGCGGGTAAAAAATTCGGTTTTGGTAGTGGAAAGGATATTTGGCCTGCATATTTAACAGTAAACTATAAAGTATTATCAACAGACGGAAAAGAAGTTACTTCCGGATCAATGATGCCTATGAACGCTGATGATGGAGCACATTATGGAACAAATATCAAAAAGAATGTGCTTAAGGTTGGTAAGTATAAATTAGTTATTGAAATTCAACCGTCAGCTGACTATTTATTACACACTGATGAAGAAACAGGTGTTCCTGCAATTAAAGATGGTGGAAAAGCTGAAGCATCAAAATATTATGAAAAACAAACTGTTGAGTTCGAATGGGATTATACAGGTCAACAATTGCAAAACAAATAATAGTAATATAAATATTATTAGTATTTAATATATGACAAATAGGTAAATCCTCTCTTAAAATTTTAAGGGAGGTTTTGCCACGTTTTAGGAGCGAGGTTTTATTTTGGGAAAATTTTATGTTGATGTAATTTTTACTATATGTACATTTTCTTTTTCTTTGCATTAGTTTTGTCTTTTTTAAAGAAAAATATATCTTTATTAAATAAAATAATTTCCTTTTCAATTTTAGGATTAGGAATTATTTTAGGTTTATATATACATATACTTAGAGTTAAAAATAAAAAAGAAATGATACATACAGTAACAAAATTGAATAGATATGTCTTTGCATTATGTTTATTTATTTTTATTTTACTAAGTATTTTTTAATTTTGAGTATTCTAGTAAAAAAACATAAGCGAATTTACAAAGTATTTATTTCTTTAAATTTAGCATTTATGCTTATTGCAATTTCCTGTATGCTTTATTTAATAATACCTAGACTATTAACTCAAGCAATGGAATTTGTTGCGTTTGGAGAAGATTCTGTAAGTACAATGACTTTGTTTAGAATAAGTGGGTATATACTTGGAATTTTAACAGGAATTTTACTTGTATTGGCATTTTATAAATTCTTAATAAGATGTAGTAAAAGACAATATACTATAATGTTTATTGCAGTATTTATCAATACTTTTCTAGAATATGCTCTAAGGGGAATTACAGCTATTGTTAGACTCAAAGAATATTTAAAAAAAGATTTCAATATGGCTCCTATTTTGACTGAAAAGAGTAATATCTTTGGAATAAAAGTTTTTGATTTGATGATTTTTGAAGATAAAAGCGAAGCATATTTCATTGGAATAGCTTTTATAATAATATTATTGGGAGCAATATTCTTTGTTTATAATAATTTAAAAGTTAATGGCAACTTTGAAACCAATGCAAGTTTAAGAAAAGAAAAATGGAGATTAATTGTAAATAGAAGATGGGCATATTTTACAACTGTCTTATCTTTTGTTATGTTGTTTTCTGCAACATATTTAAATTATCAACTAACAAAGCCGGTTGAACTAACTGCTGCTCAGCCTTACCAAGAAGAAGGAAATAATATTGTAATTCCTCTATCTGATGTTGATGATGGACATTTGCATAGATTTTCTTATAAAAAAGATGGACATGACATAAGATTTATAGTAGTTAGAAAGCCTAACAGCACTTCTTATGGCGTAGGACTAGATGCTTGTCAGATATGTGGTGTTGCAGGTTATTTTGAAAGAAAAAATGATATAGTATGTAAAAGATGTGACGTTGTTATGAATAAGGCAACTATAGGATTTAAGGGTGGATGTAATCCTATACCTTTTGAGTATAAAATTGAAAATTCAAGGATAATAATTGATAAAAAAGTTTTAGATAAAGAAAAAGAAAGATTTCCAATAGGTGAATAATATGTTTTGGAGAATGGTTTTTGGAACTTTAATCAGACAACGAAAAAAGATGTTTATGATAGCATTTACTGTTGCACTTGGCGTTTCGCTTGCAACCGGAATGTTAAATGTAATGCTTGGGGTTGGAGATAAAGTAAATAAAGAACTTAAAACTTATGGAGCAAATATAAATGTAGTTTCTAAAGATGCTTCACTTATTTCTGATTTATATGAATTGGAAAATTCAGAAACTGCAACGAAGGATAAATATTTAAAAGAAGAAGATTTACCTAAAATTAAACAAATATTTTGGGGGTTTTCGATTGTGGATTTTACTCCCTATCTTGAAAAAACTGCAAAAGTTAATAATCAAAAAACTAAATTTATAGGTACATGGTTTGCCAAACATATGGATTTAACAACAGGTGAACAAATTGATACCGGAATGAAAAATTTGAAAAATTGGTGGAAGATTAATGGAGAATGGTTAAATGAAGATGATAATGACAGTGTTATGGTTGGAAGTTTATTTGCAGGAAGAAATGGAATAAAGGTTGGAGATAAAATAGAAGTTAGTAGTGGTAAACAAACCAAGGTTTATAATGTTAAAGGGATATTTGAATCAGGCGGTAATGAAGACTTAAATATATTTTCTACTTTAAAGACTGCTCAAGAATTATATGATGCTAAAGGTAAAATTTCAAATATAGAAGTTTCTGCACTTACAACTCCTGATAATGAATTGGCTAAAAAGGCAACAAGAGATCCAAACAGTTTAACACCAACCGAGTATGAAACTTGGTATTGTACTGCATATGTAAGTTCCATTTGTTATCAAATCCAGGAAGTTGTTGAAGATAGTGTTGCAAAACCTATAAGACAGGTTGCTGAGTCAGAGGGAAAAATTTTGGATAAAACTAAATTACTTATGATACTAATTACAGCATTGGGTTCAATAGGTTCAGCACTTGGAATCTCAAATCTTGTTACAGCAACTGTAATGGAGAAGAGTCAAGAGATAGGTCTTATAAAAGCAATTGGAGGTTCCAATTTAAGAATTATGTTGCTTATACTTACAGAGATTGTACTTACCGGAATTATTGGAGGTATAGCAGGATATTTCATTGGACTTGGATTTACGCAAATCATTGGTATTACAGTATTCGGTTCGTATATTGAACCGGCTGTTATGGTTATTCCGATAGATATTGCTTTGGTAATAGGGGTTTCCTTAATAGGAAGTATTCCTGCTATACATTATTTATTTAAACTTAAGCCGACAGAAGTTCTTCATGGAAGGTAGGATTAAAATGAGCAAAAGAAAAATGTATTTAAAAATGATTTTAAGTTCTTTCATTAGAAGAAAGTCAAGAATGGTAGTAGCGCTTTTAGCGGTTATAATTGGAGCTACAATTATGTCAGGGCTTATTACAATATATTTTGATATTCCAAGACAGTTGGGGAAAGAATTTAGATCTTATGGAGCAAATTTTATATGTTTACCTAATGA
Source organism: Parvimonas sp. oral taxon 393 str. F0440 (assembly GCA_000223315.2). Classification (GTDB taxonomy): domain Bacteria; phylum Bacillota; class Clostridia; order Tissierellales; family Peptoniphilaceae; genus Parvimonas. Next base: position 607,102 of record AFUS01000004.1, read on the forward strand.
GGGAAAAATAAGTGAAGAAGAATATAATAAATTCAAAGAACTTGTAAAAAATAAGAACGTTGTAGGAGTTGCTCCTTATAGATATGAGACAACAAAAATAAATCAAAAGCCTTATATTCTTGCAGGAACTGACATGGAGGGGGCAAAAAAGAACAGTCCATTTTGGTATATTGAAGGAGAATGGGCAACTAATAGTGATTCAAGTGAAGTTATGGTAGGAAAAGAAATTGCCAATACTTTGGGACTTTCTGTTGGAGATAAATTTAGAGTTGGTGGAGTAAAGCATGGTAAAAGTGCTGTTGCATCGGATGTAAATGATTCTGCGGAAAAAAGTAAAAATAAAGATACGGGCGATGATTTTTATGATGTGATTTTAACCGTAAAAGGTATAATTACTACAGGTGGGAAGGAAGAATCTTTTATATTTTTAAGTCTTGAAAAACTTAATGAAATTGTAGAAGATACTACCAAAATTGATTCTATTGAATGCAGTATAGAAGCTAATCACAGTGAGTTGGATAATTTTGCCAAGGAGTTGAATGGGAAATTACCGAATGTTTTTGGGACCGCGGTAAAGAGAGTTACTCAATCTCAAGATACTGTTTTAAATAAATTAACAGCACTCATATTACTGGTAAATGTTGTAATTTTAGTATTGACAACTATTTCCGTTTCAACAACTATGATGGCAATAATTGCTGAAAGAAGAAAAGAGATAGGATTAAAGAAAGCGCTCGGTGCTCATAATAAAGAAATAATAATGGATTTTATTGGAGAGAGTGTATTGCTTGGCTTGATTGGAGGACTAATCGGAGTAGGATTTGGATTTGTATTTGCGCAAAGAGTAAGCCTTAGTGTTTTCGGTAGGACAATTACATTCCAATATTTATTGATTCCTGTAATTGTTGTTATTTCAGTATTAGTAACTACTGCAGGTTGTATATTACCTGTTAAAAAAGCTGTTGAAATTGATCCTGCTTTAGTATTAAAAGGAGAATAGACTATGGATAATGATAAAGTAATATTAGAACTTAGGGATGTTTCCAAAATTTATGAGTCGGTTAACGCTCTTAGCAATATAAATTTAAAAGTAAAAAAAGGCGATTGGATTGCTATAATGGGATCATCCGGTTCAGGAAAAACAACTATGATGAATATAATCGGCTGTATGGACAGACCGTCGAATGGACAAGTTTTAATTGACGGTGTTGATATTTCTAAAGAAAGTCAAAAAAATCTAACAAATATAAGGCGAGAAAAAATAGGACTTATATTTCAACAATTTCATTTGATTAGTTATTTAACTGCTCTTGAAAATGTAATGGTTGCACAATATTATCATAGTATGATTGATGAAAAAGAAGCAATGGAGGCTCTTAGAAAAGTAGGCTTAGCTGATAGAGCTAAACACTTGCCAAGTCAATTATCCGGTGGAGAACAACAAAGGGTTTGTATTGCAAGAGCATTAATAAATAATCCGGAGATTATTTTAGCTGATGAGCCGACAGGAAACTTAGATGAAGCTAATGAAATTATGGTTATAGAAATTTTAAAGCAACTTCATAAAGAAGGTGCTACAATAATTGTTGTAACTCATGACCCTGAAGTTGGAGATGAAGCTATGAGAAAGATAACTTTAGATTATGGAAAAATTATAGATGATAAATTATTGACAACGTAAATTTTTATATTATAATATGTTTGGTGGTATATATGAGAAAAAATATTTTAAAAGTTTTATTATTCTAATTATTTCTATGGTATTTGTTACAGCTTGCAGTTCTAAAAAAGAATTAAAAGACGGAGTGTTTGAAGGATACTATAAAGATGAAAGTGCTACTGTTAAAGTTGTAATAACTATAAAGGATAAAAAGATTGTAAACTGTGTTAGGGAAGAAAGAGATAATAAAAATAATAAGATAAAAGATGAAAATTATGGTAAAGATGATGCTGATTTTAACTATAAACAAGCTCAAAAGGCTGTAAAAAATAGCGAAGGATATGCTAAAAAGCTGGTTGAAGTTCAAGATATTGAGAAAGTTGATTCAGTTAGCGGGGCTACTGTATCTTATAAGAGATTTAAAAGTGCAGTTAAGGACGCTTTAAATAAATAATATTTTTTAAGGGGGATTTTCGTGAAAATATTGAAGAAAAAATGTGTAAATATTTTAGTTTTATTCTTAGGATTAATTTTGTCTCTAACACCATTTATAATTGCACCGGTTTGTCCTGCAATGGCAAATGGAATGAGAATGAGTTGTTATTATAGTGGATTGTTGGCTACTTATGTTGGAATGGGTATTGTTGTAATTTCATTAATTTCTATTTTTGTTGAAAATAAAATTATAAATATTATTTTTTCTATTATTAATATAATTGCGGGAATTAGTGTTCATTTGATACCAAATAAAATTATAAAGCTTTCTATTGGTATGGGAAAAGATGGTGCTCCTAGATTTATGGGATATTGTATGAAAGACAATATGGAGTGTATAAAACATCATACATTTACAATAGTTTCTATTTTGGGAATTTTAATTGCAATTATTTCAATTGTATATATAGTTTATATTTTTATAAAAAAAGAAAATTAGTTTGTATAGAAAAGAGTTAAAAGATGAGTAATAAAAAAATAGATATTAAATTCTTGGCAAAGGAAAATATTAGAAAAAAACCACTTAGAAGTATTTCATTAGTAAGTATAATTGCTATTTTTGTACTATTTTTATTCTGTGGAACAATTTTATCATCAAGTATTTCCGGTGGAGTTAATAATCTTTCAAATAGACTAGGAGCTGATATAATAGTTGTACCAGAAGGGTACAAGGCAAATATCGAAAGTGTTTTGTTAAAAGGTGAGCCAAGTGAATTTTATCTTCCTGATAATTCTTTGGAAAAGATAAAAAAAATTGAGGGTATAGAATCTGCAACTCCTCAACTTTATGTAGCTACACTTTCTGCATCTTGTTGCTCATATCCTGTTCAAATAATTGGTATAGATTATGATTCAGATTTTTTAATTAAGCCTTGGTTACAAAAAACTTTGAATAGAGAATTAAAAGATAATGAAGTTATAGTTGGAAGTAATATTATCGGAGAAAAAAATTCAAAAGTTAAATTTTTTGAAGAAGAGTTAGATATAGCTGGAAAACTTGAACAAACAGGAATGGGATTTGATGCTACTGTTTTTGTAAATATGAAAACTGCCAGAAAACTAGCAAGAGCAAGTGAAAGAATACAAAAAAATCCGGCATCTGAGGGTGAAAAAGTTTCAACAATTTTAATAAAATTAAAGCCTAATTATAGTGCATCAGAAGTGTCAAATAAAATAATGAAAGAATACGCGAAAGATGGAATATTTGCTATGTTCAGCAAAAAATTTGTAAATGAAGTTTCCTCAAATTTAAAAGTTATTTCTAGTTATATTTATATTTCAATAGCTGTAATTTGGGTTATGTCTATGGTTCTTTTAGCAGTTGTATTTTCAATTATAGTTAATGAGAGAAAGAAAGAACTTAGTATTTTAAGAGTTTTAGGAGCTTCCAAGAAAAAATTATCAAAAATAATTATGTATGAATCTATATATATTGGATTTTACGGATCGGTTCTTGGAATAATAGTTGGTATAATTTCGGTGTTTTCTATTATACCAATTATTCAAAAAAATTTGAATTTACCATTTTTAACTCCTTCAATCTATAATTTAGTGTTGGTTTCAATATTTAGTTTGTGTGTTGGAACTTTGGTAGGTTGTTTATCATCACTAAATGCTACTAGAAAGATAAGTAGAACAGATGCTTATTTAACAATGAGGGAGAATGATTAGAATGTTAAGAATAGAACAATTATGTAAAACATTTGTTAGAGCAAAAGAGTTTAATGCAGTTGATGAAGTAAATTTAGAAATAAATGATGGAGAATTTATTGCTATTATAGGGAAATCAGGAAGTGGAAAATCAACCCTTTTAAATATAATTTCAGGAATATTAAGTCCAACAAGTGGAAAAATATTTTTTGATAATAAAGAAATCAGTTCTCTTTCGGATGATGAAAAATCTTTTATAAGAAATGATTTAATAGGATTTATTCCACAATCAACAGTTGTATTATCTACTTTAAATGTACTTGACAATATTTGTTTGCCATTTTTTCTAAGTAAAAGAGAAGGTGATCCTGTTGGTCGCGGAAAATATCTATTAAAAGAATTGGGTATTGAAAACTTAGAAACATCATATCCAAGAGAATTATCTGGTGGAGAGCTTAGGAGAGTGACAATTGCAAGAGCTTTAATGAATTATCCCAAAATAATTCTTGCTGATGAACCTACTTCCGATTTAGATGTAGAAAATACAAAGGAAGTTTTAAAAACACTAAAAGAGATAAATAAAAAAATAATACAACAATTATACTAGTTACTCATGACCTAGCATGTCTTGATTATGCAGATAAAGTATATACAATGTCTTCAGGTAAAATTACTGAGGGTAAAAATATTTAATATATAAATTTTAACTGATTAATTTTTTGAATTAATCAGTTTTTTATTTTTTAACAACAAGGTTCCCGGGAGTCCACTCGATGTGAAGCATCGTGGAAGAGTTGGGTTCTTATTGAAAAACTATGAAATTTTCTAAAAAAAATTGTTGTAATTTTTTAAAAATTGGAAAGGTTTATATTATTAGCTTTAGATAAACTATCTTTAATCGTAATAGAAAGTATAAATGAAAACATTATTTAATATACTATTCTAAAAATAATAATAAAAAATTTAGATTATCATATCATTATGTGGACTTTTCTGTATATATTTGATATAATTTATAAAAGAAATAAAAATAAAGGAGGCAGTTATGTTAAAGGAAAAGGTTATAGTCAATTCGGAAATTGGGCTTAATGCCAGAGTAGCTTCTATGTTTTTAAGAAATTCAGTAAAATTTAATTCTGAAATTATATTAATTAAAGATAATAACAGATATAATGGAAAAAGTATTTTGAGTATTTTGTCAATGCAAGCTCGAAATAAAGAAGAGATAGAAATAGAAATAACGGGTGAGGATGAAATAGAAGCTATGGAGTGTTTAAAATCATTTTTTGAACAAGACTTAAAAGAATTCTATACAATTTAATATAAAAATAATTATAAAAGAATCTCTTATCGGTATAGGAGATTTTTTATTTTGTGAATAATTATTTAAATATAAATAACAAGATTAATTGTTAAATTAGAATGTTAATAATTTATATATAATTAGATGTTAAATAAAATATTTTTTTAAAAAATGTATAAAAATTTTTAATGCTTAAAAGCTAAAATGCTTGAAAAATATTGATATTTTTGATATACTTTAATTATGATGTAGCATAGTTTTTCGCTATATTTTATATAGAATAACTACATATTTGTTATATACTAAAATAATTACATATTTATATTTTTTATAGTTTACAATTTAATATTGATGTTTTTAAATATATACTATATATTTTTTATTATATAATTGTATGAGTTTTTCTAAAACTTTTTAAAAGGAGGCAAATTATGGCTTTTGTTTTTAATGTTGAAGAAAATCAAGACAAAATAGATGAGCTTTGTGAGTTTATTGATAAGAAAAAAGACATTCCGGGAGCATTGATGCCGGTTTTACAGGAAGCACAAAGTATTTTTGGATATCTTCCTGAAGAAATAATGGATTTGATAGCAAAAAGAATGAAAATATTTCCTGCTAAAGTTTTTGGTGTAGCTACTTTTTATTCACAATTTTCATTTATTCCTAAGGGTAAGTATCAAGTTTCTGTTTGTATGGGAACTGCTTGCTATGTAAAAGGAGCTCAAGAAATTTTAAATGAGTTTTGTGATAAAGTAGGGGTAGAAGTTGGTGGAACAAGTGAAGATTTGAAATTTTCCGTTGCTCAAACTCGTTGTATCGGGGAATGCAATTTAGCACCTGTTGTTACAATAAATGAAGATGTATATGCTCATATAAAAAAAGCGGACATCAGAAGAATATTAAGAAAATATAAATAGGGGTGATTTTATGATAAAAACTAAAGTTGATTTTAAAGTGCTTGATTCTATCAAAGAAGAAAACTATCCTCTATTAATTGAAAGGTTAAAACAAGAACCTGATAAGTACATAATTGACGAAAATGGAATTCGTCTAAAAGGAGAGTTTTTTGAAAAGCAAACTAGAATAGCTTTAAAAAATTTTGGAATTGTTGATGCACATAGTGTTGACGAATATGTTGCATTAGGTGGGTATTACGCTTTGGCTAAAGTAATAAGTGGTCTTACTCCTGAAGATGTAGTTAATGAAATGAAAAATTCAGGACTTAGAGGACGTGGTGGTGCAGGTTTCCCAACAGGAAGAAAATGGGAAGGTGCTATGCAACAACCTGCAGGACAAAAATATGTAGTATGTAATGCGGATGAAGGAGATCCGGGTGCATTTATGGATAGATCCATACTTGAGGGAGATCCACATTCTGTATTAGAAGGAATGGCTATCTGTGGTTATGCGATTGGAGCTGATAGAGGTTTTATTTACGTTAGAGCTGAATATCCAAAGGCTGTTATAAATTTAAGAGAAGCAATTAAAAAAGCAGAAGAAAAAAATCTTCTTGGTAATCATATAATGGGAACTGATTTTAGTTTCCATGTAGAATTAAGACTTGGTGCAGGAGCATTTGTTTGTGGAGAAGGTACTGCTTTAATAGAATCTATTGAAGGTAAACGTGGAATGCCAAGAACTAAAGTTTATAGAACAACAGTTAAAGGTCTTTTCCAAAAACCTACTGTTTTAAATAATGTTGAAACTTTTGCAAATGTTCCGCAAATTATGTATAAAGGGTCAGATTGGTATAGATCAATAGGAACTGAAGACAGTTCAGGAACTAAAGTATTTGCTCTTGTAGGTAAGGTTGCTAATGCCGGTCTTGTAGAAGTTCCAATGGGAACGACTATTAATGAAATTGTATATGATATCGGTGGTGGTACTGGTAATGATAAAAAAGTCAAGGCTGTTCAAACCGGTGGTCCATCAGGTGGATGTATTCCAACTGATTATTTTGATACACCTGTAGATTTCGGTTCTCTTGCTAGAATTGGATCTATTATGGGTTCAGGTGGTATGGTTGTTATGGATGAGACTGACTGTATGGTTGACATCGCTAGATTTTTCTTAGACTTTACTGTTGAAGAATCTTGTGGTAAATGTGTTCCTTGTAGAGAGGGTACAAAGAGAATGTTGGAACTATTGGAAAAAATAACTGCCGGTAAAGGTGAAGATGGTGATATTGAAAGATTGGAAGATCTTTCAGAAACTATTACTGTTGCATCTCTTTGTGGTCTTGGACAAACTGCAGCAAATCCTGTTGTTAGTACACTTCATTATTTCAGAAATGAATATGAAGCTCATATTTATGATAAGAAGTGTCCGGCAGGTGTTTGTCAATCACTTCTTGAGTTCTTTATTACAGATAAGTGCGTTGGATGTACTAAATGTGCTAAAGCTTGTCCGGTTGATTGTATTACCGGAGTTCAAAAGGAATTACATGTTATTGACCCATCTAAATGTATTAAATGTGGATCTTGTGAAGCTGCATGTCCAGTTAATGCTATAATTAGAAGATAGGTTCCGGAGGTTTATTATGGCTAATATGATTAATTTAACTATAAATGGCAAAAATGTTAGTGTTGAAAAGGGAACTACTATCATTGAAGCCGCTAAGAAAGTTGGAATTGATATTCCAAACTTATGTTATGAAAAAAGCCTTACCGCCTTTGCTGGATGTAGAATGTGTGTTGTTGAAATAGAAGGAAGTAGAAAGTTAGAAACTGCATGCTCCACACTTGTAAAAGAAGGTATGGTTGTAAATACTGAAAGTGACAAATTAACAAAAATAAGAAGAAATATTTTAGATTTATTGTTCTCTAATCACCCAAGTGATTGTTTAACTTGTGATATGGTTGGTAACTGTAAATTACAAGAATATTGTTATAGATATGGAATGAAAAAAGGTACTTGGATTGGTGAAGTTCAAAATCATAAAATTGATGATAACAATCCGGTTATGATTAGAGATCAAAATAAATGTATCTTATGTGGTAAATGTGTTAGAGTTTGTCAAGATGTTCAAGTTACAGGGGCTATTGACTTTGTAGATAGAGGTTTTGAAGCTCATATCGGTACTCATAAGAATTTAGATTTAAGTACTGATAATTGTAGATTCTGCGGACAATGTATAAGCGTATGTCCAACAGGTGCCTTACTCAATAAACAATTAATGGGAACTAGACCTTGGGAAGTTAAAAAAGTTAGAACAACTTGTCCTTTCTGTGGTACAGGTTGTAATTTTGATTTAAATGTAAATGTTAAAACGGGAAAAGTTATTGGTGTTACACCAAATGAAGATTCTCCAATTAATGGAACTCAACTTTGTGTAAAAGGACGTTTCCATGCTGATTTAATTAACAGTCCGGGTAGACTTACAGAGCCATTGATTAAGAAAAATGGTGTATTTGAAAAAGCTACTTGGGAAGAAGCATTGGATTTGGTTGTTTCTAAATTAAAAGAAACTAAAGAAAATTTTGGACCAGATTCAATTGCAGGTTTAAGTTCAGCAAGAACTTGTAATGAAGATAACTTTGCTTTTCAAAAAATGATGCGTGTTGCTATTGGTACAAACAATGTTGACCACTGTGCTAGAACCTGACATGCTCCTACAGTTGCAGGTCTTGCAACAACATTAGGTTCAGGAGCTATGACAAACTCTGTTAATGAAGTTTTTAAAACAGATTTAATGTTTGTAATAGGTTCAAATACAACTGAAGCTCATCCGATAATTGGAAATAAGATGCAACAAGCTCATAGACAAGGTAAAAAACTAATAGTAGTAGATCCTAGAAAAACTGAAATAGCAAGGGAAGCGGATTTACATCTTTCATTAAAATCCGGAACTGATGCTGCATTAATTAACGGTATTATGAATATAATAATTACTGAAGGATTATATTCAAAAGAATATGTTGAAAATAAAGTAGAAAGATTTGAGGAAGTTAAAGAACTTGTTTCAAAATATACTCCGGAGCTTGTAAGTAAAATTACTACAGTTCCTGTTGAACAAATTTATGAAGCTGCAAGAACATATGCTTCAGCTGAAAGAGCTGGTATATTCTATACTTTAGGTATTACTGAGCATACAACAGGTACTTCAAATGTAATGAATCTTTCTAATTTAGCTTTGCTATGTGGAAATATAGGTATTGAAGGTGGCGGTATTAATCCGCTTCGTGGACAAAATAACGTTCAAGGAGCTTGTGATATGGCTGCATTACCAAATTATTTCCCTGGTTATCATAAAGTATTGGAAGAAGAAAATGTTAAACTTTTTGAACAACATTGGGATTGTAAACTAAATAGAAAAATGGGACTTAGAATTCCGGAAATGCTTGATGGAGCTGCAGAAGGTTCAGTAAAAGCTATGTATATTATGGGAGAAGATCCCGTACTTTCAGACCCAGATGCAAATCATGTTAAACATGCTTTAAGTAATTTAGATTTCTTAGTAGTTCAAGATATTAATTTAACTGAAACTGCAAAACTTGCAGATGTTGTTTTACCTGCTACTTGTTATGCAGAAAAAGATGGTACATTTACGGCATCTGAAAGAAGAGTTCAAAGAGTTAGAAAAGCTGTCGAAGCGCCTGGACAAGCAAGATTGGATTGGGCTATATTGGCAGATGTTTCTAAAAGACTTGGCGGTAAAGGCTTTGATTGGGAAACATCAGAAGATGTTTTCGATGAAATAAGAAAATGTATGCCTACTTATAGAGGAATTACTTATGATAAGATAGAAAAATTGAATGGAGTTCAGTGGCCATGTCCTACAGCAGAACATCCGGGAACAAAATATCTTCATGAAGGTAAATTTACAAGAGGCGATAAAGCTCTTATGGTACCTGTTGAGTATGAGGGACCAAAGGAATTAGAAAATGAAGAATATCCAATAATTTTATCAACGGGAAGAACTTTGTATCATTATAATGTAATGACAAGATATTCAGATGCTCTTGATGGAATTCTTCCACATGAGTTAATCGAAATTTCTGCAGAGGATGCTAAAAAACACGGTCTAGAAGATGGAGATTTTATGAGAGTTACTTCTAGAAGAGGTAGTGTAGTTGGTAGAGCTAAGATTACTGAAAAAGTAAAACCTGGATTAATTTATATGACATTCCACTTTGCTGAAACACCAGTTAACCAATTGACAAGTGCTCATTATGACCCTATAACAAAAACAGCTGAATATAAAGTAACAGCTGTAAATATTAAGAAAGTTAATAAACTTGATAAAGGATTAGAGAGTGAAAAATTTGTTGACTTAAATGAATTAGTTGATGAAATAGTTTAATGAGAAAATATTTTATACTTAGATTGGAAAGTTAAAACACTTTCCAATCTTTTTGTTTGCAATTTTATTTTTATTCTTGAAACTTATCTTAATTTAATATATACTATTAGTAGTTTATTTATTAGTATTTAAGGAGGAAAAGATGAGTAAAATATTATTAGTTGAAGATGAAGAAAATATTAGATTATTTACAAAAATAAATTTGGAAAGAGAAGGTTTTGAAGTTTTAGAAGCAGGAACTGGAGAATTAGGAGTTGAACTTGCATTAAAATATAATCCTCAGGTTGTTATTCTAGATGTAATGTTACCTGGAATAGATGGTTTTGAAGTTTGTAAAATTCTTAGAGAAAAACTTCCTAAAATTGGAATAATAATGCTTACTGCAAAGACACAAGATGTTGATAGAATTAATGGTCTTGAAAGTGGAACAGATGATTATTTAAGTAAACCATTTAACCCTGTAGAACTTATATTGAGAATAAAGTCTTTGATTAGACGTTTAGATTCAATTCAAAACAATAGTGATTTAATTAATATATATCCTTTTAAATTAGATTTGTATTCTAAAAATTTTTATAAAGAAGGAAAAGAAATTGAGCTTACACCAACAGAGCTTACAATTATAACAATTTTTATGTCAAATCCAGGAAGAGCTTTTTCAAGAAATGAACTTTTAAATATGACATGGGGAGAAGAGTTTGATGGAGATATTAAAATTGTAGATGTTAATATAAGAAGACTTAGAGCTAAAATTGAAGACAATTCAAGTAAACCAAAGTATATTGAAACAGTTTGGGGGACTGGATATAGATGGAATTCAAACTAGAGTATGATAAATTAGTTGAAAAATTTAAAGATGTTAAAGATTTTATATTGAAAAAATCCTTAAGAACAAGAATTATGATTCAATTTTTATTAGTAATTCTTTTAATTGTAGTATTCTTTGAAATTTTTCTGATATTTACTATAAAAAATTATTATTATTCAGGAGTAACAGGTGTAATCCAAAGCCAAGCAAAATATAGTGCAAAACTTTATGAAACTTATTTAGCTAATTCAAGTCTTTCTGAACTTGTTTTGGATGATATAGAAGAATTTTATAGTGAAGTAAATTCGGAAGTGCAAATTTTAAATAATTCAGGTAAAGTATTATTGGATACTGTTAATGGGAATCATGTAGGTAAAGTATTGTCTTCAAGTGATGTTATTTCAGCTAAAAATGGTAGTAATGGATCCTATGTGTATAAAAATTCTATTTCAAATAAAAATGAATTGGCCGTATCTATTCCTCTTAATAATGGAAATGAACAAGTTGGAATTGCTAGATTTATAATATCTTTGGAAAATATTGATAGAATTATTGCACAGAGATATCTAGTATTTTTCCTATTTGGTTTTTTTGTGATTGTAATAGGTGTGAGTATTAGTATTTTTATGAATACTAAGATTGTTAATCCTATAGAAAAGCTTACTAATGTTGCATTAAAATTAGCAGATGGACAGCTAAATGAGAAAGCTGATGAAGTAGGAGATTATGAAATTTCTAAACTAGGAAGTACTATGAATTTAATGAGTGAGAATTTAGTAAAGAAAGAACAATTAAAGAAAGATTTTATTTCAAGTATTTCTCATGAATTAAGGACTCCACTTACTGTAATAAAGGGCTGGGCATTTACACTTCAACCGGAGGCTAAGGGAAATAAACTTTTGGAAGATGGATTAAGTATTATAGAAAAAGAAAGTGACAGATTAGGTAATATGGTAACAGAACTTTTAGATTTTTCAGAGCTTAGTAGTGGAAGACTTATAATGAATAAGGAACTTTTTGATCTCAATGAACTTGGAATTTTTATAAATAAACAATTAATGCCAAAATCTAGTTCCAAAAAAATTGATATGATTTTAAATTATGATGAAACTAAAAGAGTAATGGTAATTGCTGATAGAGATAGAATTAAACAAGTATTTATCAACATTTTAGATAATGCTTTAAAATTTACTGATGAAGGTGGAGTTGTTTTAACTGATATAAAAATTGAAGATGATATAGCTGTTGTTGAAGTAATAGATAATGGTTGTGGAATTTCAGAAGATGAAATCTCGTTAGTTACGGGTAAATTTTATAAAGGCTCTAATAGTAATTCACATACAGGCCTTGGATTGTCTATTTGTGAAGAAATTGTAAAAGCTCATAATGGAAATTTAATTATAAGAAGTGTTCTAGAAAAAGGGACTGTAGTTAGAGTTGAACTCCCACTTGAAAAAGGAGAACTTAAAAATGAAATATAAGAAATTAATATTTAGTAGTATTGGTATTAGTTTATTCTGTTTGACAATTTTACTATTTTTTGTATTAAGAGGTAATTTTTTTAGATATACTGATATAAATTCAATGATTTCAGAACCAAAAGCGAATTCATTGTTAGTATCGGGAACATGGCAATTGACTTCTATAACATCATTAAGCGATGGTAGCGAGTCTAAAATAACAGATGATAAATTATATATAAATAAAGAAATAATTTATTTTGAAAAAACAAAAACAACGAATCCTAAATTTAAATTTAGACAAGTAAATTTTAAAAATTATTTATTATATAATGGAGTCGTAACTGATAAGATTAACATTGATTCTGAGGACGTAATCGTAGTTTCAATAAGAGATGAAAGAAATTTTTATAAAGAATTTATAATTATTAACAAAAATAAAATTGCTACAATTCATAATAAAAAATACTATATGTATGAAAAAATTTCAGATGATGTTGATAAAAATAATATCGGTGAACTAAATTCTAATGACAATTCACAAAATTCAAAAAAAGATATTAGTTTTCTAATAGGAGTAAAAAGTGTAGGAACAAAAGATGTTGATTATGAAACTTTTCTATTTAGAAAAAACGGAGATGAAAAACCAACATTTAACAAGATAGAGGGACTTTTTATAAACAATAAGAATAAATTTTTTCTTGTAAATTCAACAAATGATGGGATTTATGTCAGTAATGACTATATAAATAATTCTAATAGAATTGAGTTAGCTATAAAAAATGCAACAATCAATTTTTTGAGTAAAAATTATATTAGTCTTGAATCATATAATTCGGAGACAAATAAAAAAATTATTCAATATATAAAATTGATGGACTATCAGATGAAAAGCAAATATCGATTAAAGATATTGCTGGAGATAGAGGAGAAAAAGCGTATTTTAATAATATAAGAAAACTTGGATATTCAAGTGATAACATTAATTTGTATGATATGAAAAATTTTGGCGTTAAAAGAAGTAATTTTAACTGGATTTTTAAAGGAATATTGAGTAATTATTCACATGATAATTTTGTGTCGAGTGAAATTGATTTAGACTTAATTCCAAATGTTGACATCTTTTCTAATAAATCTAGCAAAATTTCTAAATTGAAAGTTAAAGAAAAAGTTCAAAATGTATTAGATTATTTTGTTTCTCCAGATGAGAATCTAATAGTAATTTTAACAGCAGATGATATTTCTATGTATGAAATAAAAAATCAGGATATAGGAACATTACCAATTTTTACAGTTAGTTTAAAAAATAGAAGAGAAGTAGTTACTTTTCAATGGACTAATTCAATTAGTAGTGAATTGACATATACAGAGTTTTTGAAGATTAAACAAATAAATTAGCGTAACAAAAAATCTCTATGAAAACCATAGAGATTTTTTATTATCAAATATATTTATATTAAATTAATATCTAATTCTTTTTTTAATTCATTAATTTCATCCATCATAAAATCTTTAAATATTTTATTTATATTTGAAAATTGTAAATTTTTATTATAAACAAAATAAAATTTTCTATTTAGATAAAGATTTTTTATGTTTAGTATTTTTACTTTATCTTTAAAAGGAGATATATTTAACATTCTTTGGGAGATAAAGCCACTTCCTACTCCTTTTGTAATAAGTTCTAAAATAGTATTAGTATCATGTATAGTTGCAACACTGTTAGAAATGACATTCAATGAGTTATTTCTTTTTAACTCATCTTCAACTATTTGTCTAGTACCTGAGCCAATTTCTCTAAGTAAAATTTTATCATTACTTAAATCTTCAATATTAATAACCGAATAGTTTTTTAAGTCGGGATATGCATCTTTATTAACAACATATACAATGTGATCATCCATAATTTGAGTATAAATCAATTTAGGATTAGATATTTTTAGTCCTACAATACCAAAATCTGTTTCTCCAACTAGAATACTATCAATAACGGTTCTAGAATCATCATTACTAATATTAAAAGAAATATCAGGAAATAAATTTGAGAATTTTTCAATTAAATTTGGTAATATGATTTTTCTAGGAACGGAAGAAACACAAATATTTAAAGTTCCTTTTAAATTTTGAGAATATATGTCTAAATCTCTTATAATTTCATCATAAGAAGCCAAAATATTTAAAGCATGTTTGTATACAATACTTCCTGCTTGAGTTAAAGTAACACTTCTTCTTGTTCTGACAAAAAGAGAAGTGTTAAGTTCAGATTCAAGAGCTTGTATATGATTTGTAACAGATGGCTGAGTTATATATAACACATCAGCAGTTTTCGTAAAAGATTTTGTTTTTACAATAGTTATAAATGTTTCTAATTGTTTAAAGTCCATAAAATCCTCCAAATATGTATAAATCTAACTATAAAATGTATATTTTATATATTTTTTATATTATAACATTTTTTTAACAAAAAGTAAATATAAATAAAATATTATAAATTTAAAATGATTTAAACGAGAAGAATTTTTTTAACAATTATGCCTATATTAGAAAACATATTGACTAAATATTTAAAATATGATAATATATTTGTGATAGGGGGTATTAGAAATGTTTTCAAATGATAATATAAGAAAAGTTGATCCAGCTATAGCTGAAGTGATTGACAAAGAATTAGAAAGACAAAATAGTCATATTGAATTGATAGCTTCTGAAAACTGGGTAAATGATGCCGTTTTAGAAGCAGCTGGCAGTATATTAACTAACAAGTATGCTGAAGGATATCCTGGAAAGAGATATTATGGTGGCTGTGAAGTAGTAGATGAAGCAGAAAAATTAGCTATTGAAAGAGTTAAAGAACTTTATGGTTGTGAGTATGCAAACGTTCAACCTCATTCAGGTTCACAAGCTAACTTCGCTGTATTTTTTGCAGTTTTAAAACCTGGTGATACTTATATGGGTATGAACTTAAATCATGGTGGCCATTTAACACATGGAAATCCTATTAATTTCTCAGGTAATATTTATAATCCAGTACCTTATGAAGTTGATGAAAATGGATTTATCGATTATGATGAAGTTTTAAGAATTGCTAAAGAATGTAAGCCTAAAATGATAATTGCAGGTGCTTCTGCCTATGCAAGAAAAATAGATTTTAAGAAATTTAGAGAAATTTGTGATGAAGTAGGAGCAGTATTAATGGTTGATATGGCTCATATTGCCGGTTTAGTTGCTGCAGGATTACATGAATCTCCAATTCCTTATGCTGATGTAGTTACTTCTACAACTCATAAGACATTAAGAGGACCAAGGGGTGGTCTTATTTTAGCAAGTGCTGCTGCAAATGAAAAGTTTAATTTCAATAGAGCTGTATTTCCGGGATCACAAGGTGGACCATTATTACACATAATTGCTGCTAAAGCTATTGCTTTCAAACAAGCTTTAGAACCTGATTTTAAAAAATATCAAGAACAAGTTTTGAAAAATGCTCAAGCATTAGCAAAAGGATTGATGGACAGAGGAATTAAACTTGTATCTAATGGTACAGATAACCACTTAATGTTAGTTGATTTAAGAGATTGTGATATGAGTGGTAAGGAAGTTGAAAAAGCATTGGATTCAGTTCATATTACTTGTAATAAAAATACAATTCCAAATGATCCTAGATCACCATTTGTTACAAGTGGTATAAGACTTGGAACTCCTGCTATCACTACTAGAGGATTTAAAGAAGAAGAAATGGATTTAGTAGCTGAAGCAATTGCAGAAGTTATAAAGAATGGAGAAGAAGGAAAAGCGAAGGCATTAAGAATAGTTGAAGATTTAACTAAGAAGATACCTTTAAAATAGTTATTTAAATTTAAAAAAACGTCAAGTAAAATATGCTGACGTTTTTTTATGGAACTAAAGAAAATATTTTATTAATTATTATTTGCTCAAAATTAAAATTATTTTTTTCTAATTCCAAAATTTCTTTAGAAAGAGAAACTTCATCAGTTATTATTCCATCTGCACCACTCGTGAATGCTTTTACAATTTCATCATTAGTATTTGTAGTCCATATATAAACTCTCTTACCATTTTTTTGTATTTTTCTTATCATTTCATTTGTAACAATTTCTTTTTCAATACAGAAAAAATCAACAAATTTTGCATTGTAAAAATTACCATAACTAAAAGCTAATATTAGTCCTGTTGAAATACTAGGCTCTATATCTTTAATTTCTTGTAAGGCTTTTGGAGATAAGGAAGAAACAATTACATCATATGGTTTATCCTTAATTAATTTTGCTACTTCTTGAGCTAATATTTTCTCGTTGTTTTTAAATGGTTTTAATTCTATATTTAATTTTATTTTTCCTGAAGTTTTTTCAAGCACAGTTTTTAAATCGATAAAATTATATTCTTTAGAATTTTTTTCATCAATTATTTTGTAATTTTTTAATTCTTCAAAATTTAAATTTTCAATATTAACTTTTTTTCCTGTAAGTCTTTTTAAATTATGATCATGTGATAAAACAACTACATTGTCTTTCGTCAATACTACGTCTATTTCAGCAAATTCAGCTCCATTATGAATAGCTTCATTTATAGATTCTAATGTGTTTTCAGCAGAATTTTTTGTGCTTCCTCTGTGGGCCATAATATCCGGCTTTAGATTCCTGAAAGTATGGTAGAATTTTATTTCTTCATTTGAATTTCTATATTTACTAAAAATTCCGGCAAAAATTAAAAATACCATTACAAGTGCCACTTTTAATTTAATTTTGTTTGTAGGATAAATATTTTTAGATAATTCTATATTACTAGAAGAATTAAAATAAAATTTTGATAAATCGTAAAAAGTAATAAAATTTGATAATACATTTGTAAAACTTTTAAAAATGTTGCAATACATAAATAAGCAATTATTCCGGCATTACTTAATGTTTTATTATTTGTATGCATATAAAATATTAGTATTATTGAAATTAAACATATAAATTTTATAATTTGAATTAGTAAATTCTTTATTCCTAATATAATTAATACTTTTATACTTTTAAAAATATTCTTTCTAATCCTACTAAAACTTATCTTTATACTTTCAAAAAAATTTTTATCTTCTAAAAAAATATATGGTAAATAAATAATAAAAGTATTGAAAAAACAATTGCTAATAGTATTACTATAATAAAAAATATTATTCCTGCAGTTGAATTTAAAATATAATCTGTAACAAAATTAGGAAGTTTTATTCCTTTGTGAATTGAAGTTGATACAGGTATGTTTATGGACACCAATATTAGAATCAAATAATTTTGTATATAACTTATTTTTGATTTTATTTGTTTATATGAATTATTAAAAATTTCTAAAATTGAAACTTCATTATCTAGTCTTATTTGATTTGCAGTAAATATAAAACTACTTACTTCAAATAATTTAACTATAGAAAATGAAAAAATAATTATTAAAACAGACCATATTTTTGCCGGAGATTTTGCGAAAATACTAGGACTTTCTATATAGAAAAAGCCAAATTTAGTTAATTTTAAAATATATGAAAAAAATTCTTTTGCAAAAGGTAATAAAATAACAATAAAAGCAAGTTGATATAATAAGTCAAAAACTAATAAATTTCTAAAACTTTTCTTTTTTAACAGTTTAAACATATTATCTCCTTTCTAAAAAATATATAGATAATAATACCATAAATAGAGATAATTATAAAGTAAATAATGTTTTAAGAATTTATTTATGGTATAATTGATTTGGAGGATGCTATGAGAATTAATTTAAAAAAAGAATTAGAAGGTGATATTTTAGATATTGGTGGTGGAGGAGAAGGAATAATAGGACGTCTATATACCAATCAGGTTATTTCAATAGACAATAGAAAAGAAGAGCTTGATGAAGCTCCTGATTTTTGTAATAAAATTTTGATGGATGCTACCAATTTAAATTTTAAAGAAAATTCATTTGATGTTGTAACATTTTTTTATTCATTGATGTATATGAATGAAGAAACTAAGAAAAAAGCTATATTTGAATCCTTCCGTGTATTAAAAACAGGTGGTATTTTATGTATATGGGATACAGAGATAGAAAATATTTATCCTAAACCATTTTTAGTTGAATTGGATATTCGTTTTGAAAATAATGAAGTTCATACAACTTATGGAGTAATAAGAAATGAAATACAAACGATTGATATGATAAAAAATCATGCAAAAGAATGTGGATTTAAACTAATTTTATCTGAATTTGAAGAAAGTATATTTTATTTAAAGTATTATAAATAATAAATTATGTAGAACAATTTATGATAAAATTATTTTTAAAAATCATATTGACAAAATACAATTTTCTTGCTATCATTTAGTTGTAAGTTAATTATGATAACTTAAATGAAATAAAATTAATGAGAGAAAGAGTATCTAGGGTTCCGAATCTATTTGCTGGTCCGAGCGATACGAATACTTTTTAAGTATTACACCTAAGGGAGAAAAGCCCAGGAGGTAGGTTTCGCTTGAAGCCTACTTGCTGGGCTTATTTATTTCTTATGTTTAATTTTAGGAGGTATTTTATGGAAAAAATTTACACTGGAAAGACAAAAGATATTTACAAGAGCGAAGATGGAAATTACGTTTTAAAGTTTAAGGATGATGTTACAGGAGAAAATGGAGTATTTGATCCTGGTGCTAACACTGTTGGTTTATCAATTGAAGGTGTAGGACATGAAGGTTTAAAGATTACTAAATATTTCTTCGAAATTTTAAAGGAAAAGGGAATTAGAACTCATTATATAGATTGTGATTTAAAAGAGAATACTATGACCGTAAAACCTTGCAAAGTTTTTGGTAAAGGTATAGAGGTAATTTGTAGATTTAAAGCTGCAGGAAGTTTTATAAGAAGATATGGTTTATATGCAAAACCTAATGATGATTTAGATACTTATGTTGAAATTACATTAAAAGATGATGAAAGATGTGATCCTTTAATTACTAAGGATGCACTTATTATGTTAAATATATTAACTGAAAAGGAATATGAAGACTTAGTAGCACTTACTAAAGAAATTTGTACTATTATTAGAGATGTTTTAAAAGAAAAGGGACTTACTTTATACGATATTAAGTTGGAATTTGGTAAAGTTGATGGAGAAGTTGTATTAATTGACGAAATATCTGGTGGCAATATGAGAGTCTATAATGGAGATAAAATTGTTGCACCAACTGATTTATATTCTTTTTGCTTAAATAATCATAGCCGGAGAATATTCCGGCTTTTTATATTGTGAAACTACAAGGCTTTTAGATGCCAACCAGGTGATAAGAATTGAGAAAGGGATTAATATTTAAAATAATTTGGAGGTAATTATGAAAGTGGCAGTTATTATGGGCAGTATTTCTGATAAAGATATTGCTAAAAAAACTTGTGATATTTTAAAAAAATTTGGGATAGAATATGATGCAAGAGTTATCTCTGCTCATCGTTCTTTAGAATTTGCAATAGATTTTGTTAATAAAATGGAAGAAAATAAGATTGAATTAATTATAGCATTTGCAGGTAAAGCAGCTCATCTAGCAGGTGTTTTAGCTGGAATTTCAACGGCACCTGTTATAGGTGTTCCAGTTAAAGCTTCAACACTTGATGGATTAGATGCTCTACTTTCAACTGTTCAAATGCCTAAAGGAGTGCCTGTTGCAACTGTAGCAATAGATGGAGCTGAAAACGCCGGTATTTTAGCAACACAAATTTTATCATTAAAATATGATGAGTTAAAAGTTAAACTTAAAGAATATAAGCTTGAGATGAAAGAACAAGTAAAAAAAATGGATAATGATTTAGATATATAAATGGAGGATATTTTAATGGCATTAACATATAAATCTGCAGGAGTAAATAAACATGAAGGATATAATGAAGTAAATTTAATAAAAAAATTTATTAAAAACACATATACAAAAGGTGTTCTTTCTGATTTAGGCGGTTTTTCAGGACTTTTTGAACTTGGAAAAGATTTTAAAAATCCTGTTTTGGTTTCCGGAACTGATGGGGTTGGAACGAAAGTAAAATTGGCTCAAATGATGGATGTTCATAATACAGTTGGAATAGATTGTGTTGCAATGTGTGTTAATGATATTTTATGTCAAGGTGCTAAACCTTTATTCTTCTTAGATTATATTGCTACCGGAAAACTTGTTGCAGAAAAAATGGCAAGTATTGTTGAAGGTGTTGCAGAAGGATGTATTCAATCAGGAAGTGCTTTAATTGGCGGAGAAACTGCTGAGATGCCAGGAATATATAAAGAAGAAGATTATGATATTGCAGGTTTCTGTGTAGGTGTTGTCGAAAAAGATAAAATAATTGATGGTAAGAAAAATGTAAAAAAGGAAATGTTATTTTAGCATTACCATCTTCAGGGGTTCATAGTAACGGTTTTTCTTTAGTCAGAAAGATAATTTTTGATTATAAAAACTTTTCATTAAACGATATGATAGAAACAGGAAAAACTTTAGGGGAAGAACTTTTGACTCCAACTAAAATTTATGCGAAATCAATAGTTAATTTGTTAGAAAAATTTAAGGTAAATGGTCTTTGTCATATAACAGGTGGAGGAATTTATGAAAATGTACCAAGAGTTTTAGGTGATGATGTTGATGCCAAAATTATTGAAAAAAATATTCCGCAAAAAGAAATTTTTTCACTTCTTCAAAAATGGGGAGAGATTTCAAAAGAAGAAATGTATGGCACTTTTAATATGGGAATAGGAATGTTAATTTTTGTAGAAAGAGAAGATGTTGAAGGAATAAAAGGCTTATTTAAAGAAATGAATGAGGAAATTTACGAAGTTGGAGAAGTTGTAGAAGGAAATTCTAAAGTAATTTTATGTTAGTAAATTTTGGAGGAATTATGGATAAGAGAATTTTTGTTAAGAAGAGAGATGGATATAATAAGGAAGCTTTAGATCTTAAAAACAATTTAAATATAGAATATAATTTAGGAATAAAAGATTTAGAACTTTATATTATATATGACATTTACAATATCAATGAAAAACATATGAATTAGCTAAAAATTCAGTTTTTCAGAAGTAATGATTGATGAAGTAGTTGAAAACATAATACTACAAGATGGAAGATATTTTGCTTATGAAACATTACCTGCTCAATATGATCAAAGAGCTGATAGTGCAGTTCAATGTGTATCTCTTTTAGATAATAATTCAAAAATTACTGTAAGAAGCGGAAAACTTATAATTTTTGATAGAGTTTTAAATCAAGATGAAATGGATAAAGTAAAAAATATTTGGTTAATCCTATTGAATCAAGAGTTAAAGATATGAATATTTTGAGTTTTTCAATGAGTTCAGAAATGAAAAAAATGAAAGACTTAAAAGGCTTTTCTTCTTTTTCAAAAGATGAATTAATTGATTTAAAAAAGAAATGTCTCTAGCGATGAATATTGAGGATTTAATTTTCATTCAAGATTATTTTAGGAATGAAGGAAGAATACCTACTGAAACTGAAATCTACGTTTTAGACTGCTATTGGAGTGATCATTGTAGACATACAACTTTTGAAACTGTGTTAGATAATATTAAAATTGAATCTGAGCTTTTCCAAAAAGAAATGCAAAATGCTTTTGATATTTATTTAAATATTAGAAAAGAATTAAATATTACTAAGCCTATAACTCTAATGGATATGGCAAGTATATTCGGTAAATATCATAAAAGAGTATTAAATGATCAAAATATAGAGGTTAGTGAAGAAATTAATGCTTGTTCATTTTTTACTGATATTGAAAATAATGGAGAAACAGAAAAATGGTTAATTCAATTTAAAAACGAAACACATAATCACCCTACAGAGATTGAACCTTTTGGTGGAGCGAGTACTTGTGTTGGAGGAGCAATTAGAGATCCATTGTCCGGAAGAAGTTATGTTTATCAAGCAATGAGAGTAACAGGTTGTGGTAATATTTTACAAAAAAGAGAAGAAACTTTGAAGCATAAGTTACCTCAAGTTGATATTTCTACAAAAGCCACAAGTGGCTACTCATCTTATGGTAATCAAATTGGACTTGCAACAACTTATGTAAAGGAACTCTATGATGACTCTTATGTTGCTAAACATATGGAAGTTGGAGCGGTTGTTGGAGCAGTCAAATACGGAGATTTCAAAAGAGAAACTCCTGTTAAAGATGATATTGTAATCTTAATTGGAGGAAGAACAGGTAGAGACGGTATTCAAGGAGCAAGCGGTTCAAGTTTAATTCATACAAATGATTCTCTTGAAACAGCATCAAGTCAAGTGCAAAAAGGAAATGCCATTGAAGAGAGAAAAATTCAAAGATTATTTAGAAAACCTGAAGTTACAAAATTGATTAAAAAATGTAATGATTTTGGTGCGGGTGGTGTTTGTGTTGCAATCGGAGAATTATCTGATGGAATTGAAATTCATTTAGATAAAGTTTTATTGAAATATGAAGGGTTAAATCCGACAGAAATTGCCACAAGTGAGTCACAAGAACGTATGGCAATTGTAATATCACCAAATGATTATGAAATTTTTATAAAAGAATGTGAAAAAGAAAATATAGAATATTCTAAAGTAGCAACTATAACCGATAGAAGAAGACTAGAGATGTATTATTATGATGATAAGGTTATGGATTTAAGCGCAGACTTTTTGGCAACAAGTGGAGTAAGACAACACTCAAAAGCATTATTATGCGATAATAATGGAAGCAATCCTTTTGAAAATAAGCTTATTTCTAAAGAAAATGTATTAAATGAATTATCATCATTAAATGTAGCTTGTCAAAAAGGAATTGCTCAAAGATTTGATGCTTCAATAGGTGCAACAACCGTATTAATGCCCTTCTCAGGTAAAAATCAATTAACTCCTGTTCAAGCTGGTATTCAGGCATTACCTACAATTCATTCAACAAGTGATACAGCTACAATTTTGAGTTATGGATTTATTCCAAAGATATCTCATTACTCACCATTCTTATCAGCTATTTATGCTGTTTTAGAATCTGTTGCCAAAGTTTATGCTGTTGGTGGAGATAAAAGTAATTTATATTTTTCTTTCCAAGAATATTTTGAAAAACTTGGAAAAGACAGTAAAAAATGGGGAAAAGTTACTCAAAGCTTACTAGGAACTATCTATGCTCAAAATGAGATAGGATGTCCAAGTATCGGAGGAAAAGATAGTATGTCTGGAACATTTAACGAATTAAATGTCGTTGAAACATTGATATCTTTTGCATGTACTCCTGTTAAAATTAAGAATGTAATTTCTCCGGAATTAAAAACAATTGGAAATTATATATATTATGTTCCTATTGTAAAAAATTCGAAAGGATATCCTGAAATTAAGGAAACATTAAAAAGCTATGAACTGATAAATGAACTTATAAAATCAGGTAAAATTTTATCAGCATATGTTCAGGAAGAAGGTAGTGTAGTAAGTTCTCTAGTAAAAATGGCAGTTGGAAATGGTTTAGGTTTTACAGTTAATAAGGAAAATATTTTAAATTTTGATCCTGCATCAATTGTTGTAGAATCAAATTGTGAATTACATTTTGAAAAAATTGGAATGGTTAGTGAAGAAATATCTATAAATGGAATTAAATTTGATTATGATGAAATATATAATGCATATACAAAAACATTAGATAAAATCTATCCTTTATATCAAAATTTAGACTGTGGAAATTGTGAAAATTTATCTAATTATAAAATTGAAAAAAAATATTTTAAAGAATATATTGAAAATGTAAATGTCTTAATTCCTGTATTTCCTGGAACTAATTGTGAATATGACGTAGAAAAAGCATTTATTGACGTAGGTGCTACAACAAAAACTGTTATATTTAGAAACAAAAAGGAAGATGATATTGAAAAGTCAATTGATGAATTGGTAAATGGAATAAAAGATGCACACATTATTATGATACCAGGCGGATTTTCAAGTGGAGATGAGCCTGATGGAAGTGCAAAGTTCATAGTAAATGTTTTAAAAAACGAAAAAGTTAAAGATGCAATTCATAAACATTTAGATGATAAAAATTAATTTTGGGTATTTGTAACGGATTTCAAGCATTAATTAAGTCAGGACTTATACCTTACGGAAGAATAAAGTCTTTAACTGAAGATGACTTGACATTATACAGAAATGACAGTTATCATCATATTTCAACAAGTGCTATAACTTGTGTTGCAAATGTGAATTCTCCTTGGACTCAAGATTTTGAAATTGGACAATTGCATGAAATTATGTTTAGTCATGGTGAAGGAAAACTTGTTGGAAACAATATTGAGAAATTTAAGGATTTATGTGCCTTCCAATACTGTGATTTTGAAGGTAATGCAAGTAGCAATGGAAAATTTAATCCTAATGGTTCATTATATGCCATTGAAGGTATGATAAGTGAAGACGGATTGGTTTTAGGGAAAATGGGACATAGTGAGCGTTATGGAACCGGTTTATATAAAAATAAAACTATAAAAGAAATTCAAAATATATTTGAAAATGGTGTAAACTATTTTAAAGGAAATAAATAATATATATTAGCATAAAATTAATATTTTTATATAAAAATATTGATAATAAAAAAGATTTTTAAGGAGAATAACAAGTGCGTGGAATAAATGAAGAATGTGGAGTTTTTGGTGTCTGGAATCATAAAGATGCTTCAAAGTTAACATATTTTGGACTTCATAGTTTACAACATCGAGGACAAGAAGGGGCAGGAATAATTAGTTCTGATGGAGAAAAATTATATAGTTATAGGAATTTAGGATTGGTTTCTGAAGTTTTTAAAGATAAAGAGCTTTTATATAGTTTAGTTGGGACATCTGCGATAGGACATGTAAGATATGCAACAGCGGGAGATAATAGTGTAAGAAATGTTCAACCATTTCTATTTGATTTTTATGATATGAGTGTTGCTATTTGTCATAATGGAAATTTAGTAAACGCTAAGAGCTTGAGAGTAGAGTTAGAAAAAAAAGGAGCAATTTTTCATTCTTCATCAGATACTGAAGTGTTAATTCACTTAATCAGAAGGAGTAAAAAAGAATCTTTCGAAGAAAAACTAAAAGAAAGTTTGAGTAAAATTAAAGGTGGTTTTACTTATTTAGTTCTAGTTAAGGATACTTTATATGGAGCAGTTGATCCAAATTCTTTAAGACCTCTAGTTATTGGTAAAACAGAAAATGGAACTTATGTTATGACGAGCGAAACTTGTGCTATTGATAATATTGGTGTTGAATTTGTCTGCAATGTAAAAGCAGGACAATTGGCTATTATAAATAAAGATGGTCTTAGAATAGAAAATTACACTACTCCTGATAGAATTTCAATTGCTGCTATGGAATATGTTTATTTTGCAAGACCGGATTCTAATATTGCAGGAATTAATGTTCATACTGCAAGAAAAAATACAGGAAGAACTCTTGCAAGAGAATGCCCTGCAGATGCAGATATAGTTGTTGGTGTACCTAATTCTTCACTTTCTGCAGCAAGTGGATTTGCAGAAGAAAGTGGTTTGCCTTATGAAATGGGATTGATTAAAAATCAATATATTGCAAGAACTTTTATTCAGCCTACTCAGGAGCTTAGAGAGCAAGGTGTAAGAATGAAATTATCTGCGGTTAAAGGGGTTGTTAAAGGAAAAAGAGTTGTTATGGTTGATGATTCAATAGTTAGAGGTACAACATGTAAAAGAATTGTTAAACTTTTAAAAGATGCAGGAGCATCTGAAGTTCATGTTAGAATTGCATCTCCTCCTTTTGCATTTCCTAGTTTTTATGGAATAGATATTTCTACTTCAAGAGAACTTATTGCAGCTAATAAAACATTGGAAGAAATAAAAGAAATAATAGGAGCTGATTCATTAGGGTATTTGAGTGAGCAAGGACTTGTAGATTCAATAGGTCTTAAATTTGATGCTCCATATAATGGATTATGTATGGATTGCTTTAATGGAGACTATCCTGCAGGATTGTACGATTATGAAGAGGATTTTAATAATTCTTTAACTGATATTCAAAGAAGAATTTTAGAAAGAAAAAATAAATAATTTTAAATAATTTAAGGAAAGGTAAATTATGTTGAATATAGCTGTTTTTATTTCCGGTGGAGGAACAAATTTACAAGCCATAATTGATGCTGTCAAAGAAAATAAAATTAATGGAAAGATAAAATTGGTTTTTTCAAACAGAAAAAATGCTTATGGGCTAATAAGAGCACAAAGTGAAAGTATCTATACATTTTATTTGAATAGAAAGAACTTTTTTAGTAATGAAGAATATGATGAAAGAATACTTGAAGAGCTAGAAATAAATAACATTGATTTGATTGTACTTGCAGGTTATTTGAATATTTTATCTTCAAAGTTGGTTTCAAAGTATTCAAATAGAATTATAAATATTCATCCATCTTTGATTCCTTCTTTTTGCGGAGACGGATTTTATGGAGAAAATGTTCATAAGGCAGTTATAAAATCAGGTGTTAAATTTACCGGAGCTACAACACATTTTGTTGATGAAAATGTAGACACCGGAGCTATAATATTGCAAGATGTTGTTCCGGTTTTTATAAATGATGACTTTGAAACTGTTGCTAAAAGGGTTTTAGAAATAGAACATGAAATATTGGTGAAGACAGTAAAGGCATTTTGTGATAATAAGATTGTTTTTAAAGATAATAGAGCATTCATAGTGGAGGAATAAGATGTCAAAAAGAGTGTTAATAAGTGTTTTTGAAAAAGAAAATATTGTTGAATTTGCAAGTGAACTTGTAAAATTAGGATGGGAAATTATTTCAACTGGAGGAACTTATAAAATTTTAAAAGAAAGTGGACTTAATGTTATTGAAGTTGATGAAGTAACTAATTTCAAGGAAATTTTAAATGGTCGTGTTAAGACTTTACATCCATTTATACATGGTGGAATTTTATATAAACGTAATGAACAAAGTCATGTTGAAACGGTTGATAATCTTGGTATTTCTTCAATAGATATGGTTGTAAACAATTTATATCCTTTTGAAAAAGTTTTAAATAGTGAAAATAAAACACATGAAGATTTAATTGAGAATATTGATATAGGTGGACCGTCAATGATTAGAGCTGCTGCTAAAAACTATAACGATGTATCTATTGTTGTTGATCCTAAAGATTATTCTGAGATTATTGAAAGATTGAAGGAAGATAAATTGGATAAAGATTTTAGATTGTATCTATCTTGTAAGGCTTTTAATTATACTGCATACTATGATGCTTTGATTTCATCTTATTTCAATGATTTATTGAATATTGATTTTCCAGAAAAATTAACAATGACTTATAAAAAAGTTAATGATTTGAGATATGGGGAAAACCCGCATCAAAATGCTTCTTTTTACGAAAAAGTATATGTTAAGGATGATGAAAAAGCTGATTTCAAGCAATTACATGGAAAAGAATTGTCATATAATAACTTAACTGATATGTACTCAGCTATTAAAATTGTTAAAGAATTTGATGAACCTTGTGTAGTTGCGGTCAAACATAACAATCCTTGTGGACTTGCAATTTCAGATAATATTGATGATGCTTACGATAAGGCTTATGCTTGTGATTCAGTTTCGATTTTTGGAGGAATTATTGCTTTAAATAGAGAAGTGACTAAATATATAGCAGAAAAGATTAATAGTTTTTTTGTAGAAATTGTAATTGCAAATAAATTTTCTAAAGAAGCTATAGAAATTTTAACTCAAAAGAAAAATATTAGATTAATTGAAGTAGGAAATATTTCAGATTTCAAACTTCCAAAAACAACAATAAAAGAAGTTTTAAATGGTATTGTTGTTCAAGACTATGATAATATTTTATTTAAAGAAAATTTAAAAGTTGTTACAAAGAGAAAACCAACTGAAGAAGAGTTAAAAAATTTAATTTTCGGTTTTAAAGCTTGTAAAACAGTTTCTTCAAATGGAATAGTAATAGTAAAAAATAATGCTACTATTGGAATAGGACAAGGAGAAGTTAGACGTTCTTGGGCTGTTGAAGAAGGATTGGAAAGATCAAAAGAAAATCTTAAAGATGCAGTTTTAGCATCAGATGCATTCTTTTTCGAAGATACTGTTGAATTATTAAAAGAGAATGGAATTAAAGCAGTAATTCAACCGGGGGGTTCTATAAAGGATGAGAACGTAATAAAATTATGTGATGAATACGGCATAGCAATGGTACTTACATCTACAAGGCATTTTAGACATTAGGAGGAAGTCATGAAAGTTTTAGTTATTGGTAATGGTGGAAGAGAAGATGCTATTTGTAAAAAAATATCTGAAAGTAATAAATGTACTGAACTCTTTTGTTCAAAAGGTAATGCAGGAACTCTTAGATATGCTAAAAATGTCGAATTAAATACAAATGAAGAAATTTTTGAATTTTCAAAGAATAATGATATTGATTTAGTAGTTGTAGGACCGGAAGCTCCGCTTTGTGAAGGTATTGTTGATTTTTTTAAAGGTAGTAATATAAGAGTTTTTGGAGCTGATAAAAAAAGTGCAAGACTTGAAGGTAGTAAAGATTTTGCAAAAGAATTTATGAAAAAATATGATGTTCCAACTGCAAAATATGAAACTATAAAATCGATAGAAGAAGGAAAAAAAGCTATTGAGAATTTTTCATATCCAATAGTTATAAAGGCTGATGGACTTTGTGCAGGAAAAGGTGTTAGAATTTGTAATACTAAAGACGAAGTTTTAGATTATTTCAAAGAACTTTTTGAAGATAAGATTTTTGGAAAAGAAGGAACCACAGTTGTTATTGAAGAATTTTTAAAAGGGAAAGAAGCTTCTTTACTTTGTTTTGTATCTAAAGGAAATTTAATTCCTATGGAAAGTGCAAGAGACTATAAGAGAATTTTTGATAATGATGAAGGTGAAAATACAGGAGGTGTAGGCTGTTATTCGCCAAGTGAGTTATTTAATGAAGAATTAAAATTAAAAATTGAAAAAACTTTAGAAAAAATTTCAAATGGATTAAAAAACGAGCATTTAGAATATTCAGGAATACTTTTTATTGGATTTATGATTGATGAAGATGCTAAAGTATTGGAATTTAATGTAAGGTTTGGAGATCCTGAAACGGAAGTAGTTTTACCTAGAATGGAAAGTGATTTACTCTTAGCTATAGAAAAATCTTTAGATGGCAGTTTAGAAAAAGAAGATTTAAAATGGAAAAAAGAAAAATGCTTAACAGTTATTTTAACTTCTAGAGGTTATCCTAAAAATTATGAAAAAGGAAAAGAGATATCTGGAATAGATTTAGTTGACAAAGATATTTATGTTTATCATAATAATACTAAGGTTAATGGAAGTAAAATATTGACTGATGGAGGTAGAGTTTTATCAGTTACTGCGCTTGGTAACAGCTATGATGAAATCAGAGAAAAAGTTTATAAAAACATTGAAAAAATATCATTTGAAACAAAACAATATAGAAAAGATATCGGAAAAATGTAGCATTCTATAAATCTCTAAAAAATATATGTGATTTTTTAAGTAAAAACTTTACATATATTTTTTTTGTGATATAATATATCGGTAAATCCTTGCTCGATAAAAAGAGCCAGAGACCATAAGGAGGTGAATGTAATGAGAAAATATGAAGGAGTTTTTATTTTCAAACCAAATTTAGAAGATGAAGTAAGAAACCAAGCATTTGATAGAATTAAAGCTGCTATTGAAGCTAATGGAACTATTACAGAAATTAACGAATGGGGAAATAGAAAACTTGCTTATGAAATTAACTACATTAGAGAAGGATATTATATTATAGTTAATTTTGAAGCTGCTGCTGAAGTAGTTGCTGAAGTAGAAAGAAGATCAAGAATATCTGATGCTGTCATTAGATATATGGTTGTTAAGCAAGAAGCTTAGTGGAGGAACTTTATGAATAGTGTAATTTTAATAGGTAGATTAATTAAGGATCCAGAATTAAGATATACTCAAACATCTAGTAGCAGTTATGCTAGATTTACCATTGCAGTAGATAAGGGAATGTCTAAAGAAAAAAACAAGAATTAGAAGCTAAAGGTCAACAAACTGCTGATTTTATAAATATAGTAGTTTGGGGAAAACAAGCTGAAAATTGCCAAAAATATCTGCAAAAAGGTAGAAATGTAGCAATTCAAGGTAGACTTCAATCTGGAAGTTTTACTGCTCAAGATGGAACTAGAAGATTTGTTACAGAAGTTTGGGCTGAAAGAGTTCAGTTTATTGACTGGGGAGATAGAGTTCAAAAATCTGCTACAACACAAGGATTTGGTTCATTTGATACAGGTATGGATGATGGATTCGATTTACCTTTTCAAGATGCATCAGATGAAGAAATTCCATTTTAATTTTTAAAGGAGACAAAAATATGCAAAGAAAATTTAGACCAAGAAAAAAAGTTGTTGCATATTTCTCAGATAACAGTAAACCACTTGATTATAAAGATGTAAACACTCTAAAGAAATTTATTAGCGAAAGAGGTAAGATTTTACCAAGAAGAGTGACTGGTGCTACTGCTAAACAACAAAGAGAAATTACAGCAGCTATAAAAAAAGCTAGACAAGTTGCGCTATTACCATATAGTGCAGAATAATAGATATTAAGGGGAGATGAAGTCTCCCTTTTTTATTGTGATAATGGCACTTAATATTATTAGGAGAAGTTATGAATACGAAAAAAAGAAATTTATTTATTATTGCAGGACTATTATGGTTATTTGCAGGAATAATGGTTATGAAAGTTGGAATACCTTTTTTAGTTAGTGATGATAAAATGTTCATATTTGGATTATTGGGAGCAATAGCTATATTTTTAATATTTTACATAATGATATTTTCAAAATATGTACATAAGCACAAAAATAGGATTTTAAATGATAAAAGAGAACTAATGAAAATTTGGGAGTTTTTTGATAAAACAAGTTATATTTTGATGATCTCAATGATGACTTTTGGAATGGTATTAAGATTTAGTGGTTTGTTACCAAATTTTTTCTTTGAATTCTTCTATACAGGATTAGGATTTGCACTATCACTAAGCGGAATTTCATTTTTATTTTTAGCTTATAAATATATTGATATTTAAATCAATTGACTTTTAAAACTATTAATGATAAAATGAATGTATAATAAGACTTTAATTTGATAATATGCTTATTGAGAAAGAGGTGAGCTTATGAATAATAAATTATCCGTAAAGAATAATGTTGAAAAATTTAGAGTTGAAAAGGAATTTTCACAAAGGGAATTAGCTAATTTGATTGGAGTTTCAACTGATATTATCGTTTCAATAGAAAATGGAAGTTTAATTCCTGACATAAGACTTGCTCTTACCATATCTACTGCATTAAATAAAAAATTTGGAGAGGTTTTCTTCTTCAATATTGATTGTAAAATATTTTAACTAAAGTACACTCGCATGAGTGTATTTTTTATATAATAATAATTTTTAAAGTGTCTCTGATAAATAGCTTAGATTATATTTGTTTTTATATATTATTTTATGATACAATTAAACTAGTATAAATTAAGGAGTTTTTATGAATCAAAAAGTTATTACTGTTACTGTAAATATAGATATGAATGAAAAGACTTTAGAAGATAAAGTCATTGAACTTGAAAAATTAGTTGAAGCGTTAGATGGGGAAGTGGTTTTAAGTTTGACTCAAAATAAATCCTATGTAGATAAGGCTTTTTATATTGGAAAAGGAAAAGTAGAAGAGATTAAAGACTATTGCGAAAAATTAGAGGCAGAATTTGTAGTCTTTAATAATGAATTAACAGGTTCTCAAGTAAAAAATCTTGAAGAAATTATAGGGATTAGAGTTATTGATAGAACTAATTTAATTTTAGATATTTTTAGTGAAAGAGCAAGGACTAAAGAGGCTAAACTTCAAGTTAAACTTGCAAAATTAAAATATACTTTACCTAGATTATCTGCACTTAGAAGTGGCTTTTCAAGACAACAAGGTGGAATTGGTGGTAAGGGTATAGGCGAGCAACAAATAGAATTGGATAGAAGAACTATAAATAGAGAAATTTCAAGTATCACTTCGCAACTTAAAGAGATTGAGAAAAATAGAAATGAAATTAGAAAAAAAAGAATTAATTCAAAAGAGCCGATTATTTCTCTAGTAGGATATACAAATGCTGGAAAGTCAACTTTGATAAATAAGTTGATTTCATATGGTAAAGATGAAAATTCTGAAATTAAAGAAGTTTTTGTTAAGGATATGTTGTTTGCAACACTGGATACTTTTGTTAGAGAAGGTTCACTTTTAAATGGTTCAAGAGTAATGTATGTAGATACTGTAGGATTTGTTTCAGATATTCCACATAATTTAGTTGAAAGTTTTAAAGGAACACTTGAAGAGATAAAATATTCAGATTTGATTTTGCATGTTGTTGATATTTCAAATGTTAATGTGGATGAGCAAATTAAAATAACCAATGATATGATAAAAAAACTTGAATGTGAAGATAAAAATGTAATTTATGTTTTTAATAAAGTAGATAAATTAATAGATGAAAATATTAAACTACAATATGCGAATATTGAAAATAAGGTATTTATAAGTGCAAAAAAAGAACAAGATATTGTTTTGCTTCTAAAAGAAATCGAGAAAAATTTGTTTTCATCATTAGTTAAAACAAGATTGTTGATTCCTTATGATAAGCAAAAAATTATGAGTAATATTTTAAATGTTTATACACCGGAGTTTGTTGAGCATGGGGAAAATGGTAGTTTTTTAGAAGTGTTTTTAAAAGCGGAAGACTATTCAATTTATAAAGGATATGAAGTAAATGGAAAATAACGAAACTTTTTTAAGTATTTATAGTAATCAATCATATAGTTTTATAGTAAATAAATCAGAATTTATCGGACATGCTTTTTATGTTGAAAGTGTTGATGAGGCAGAAAAGTATATTTCTGAAATAAGAGATAAATATAAAGATGCAACTCATAATTGTTTTGCATATATAATTGGAGTTGATAAGTTAATACAAAAATATTCTGATGATGGAGAGCCATCAGGAACAGCAGGGATTCCAATGCTGGAAGTTTTAAGAAAAAAAGACCTAACTAATTGTTTGGTAATTTCTACAAGATATTTTGGTGGAATTTTACTTGGTGCAGGAGGTCTTGTTAGAGCATATACTAAATCCACTGTTGGGGCACTGGAAGAATCAATAATTGTAAAAAAAGAACTTTTTTATAATATAGACATAATTTTAGATTATGTTTTTTGGGGGAAAATTGAAAATATTTTAAAAAATTTCGGACTTGAAATTATAAATATTGAATACCTTGAACAAGTTAAAATCAATTTGTCGGTTAAAAAAGAAAATTTTAAAAGGTTAAAAAATATTATTACTAATGAAACATCGGACAATTGTATTATAAAGATTAATGGAGAAAGTTATGGCTCAGTTTTTATCTAATTATATATAAATATTTTACAAGTTGATTAAACAAGTGTTTGGTTATATATTATTTAATAAGATTTACATTATTATTCCTTGTATTAAAATAACTTTTATTGTATAATATCTAGTAATGATATAAAATTTGAATATTATTTTGAGGAGGGTTTTGACTTGTCTGATAACAAAACAAATGACAACATTGTAGTTA
Organism: Parvimonas sp. oral taxon 393 str. F0440; assembly: GCA_000223315.2. Lineage (GTDB taxonomy): Bacteria > Bacillota > Clostridia > Tissierellales > Peptoniphilaceae > Parvimonas. Next base: position 641,457 of record AFUS01000004.1, read on the forward strand.
TGAAAGGCATTACTAAAATTTTTGGCAAGAACAAAGTTTTAGATGAAGTTGATTTTGAATTAAAAAAAGGAGAGATTCATGCTCTTCTAGGAGAAAATGGTGCCGGTAAAACTACTTTAATGAATATTCTTTATGGCTTATATTCACCAAATTCTGGAGAAATTTATATTAAGTCAAACAAATATACCAATATGACACCGAAGATTGCAGTTGAAAATGGTATTGGAATGGTTCATCAACATTTTATGCTAATAGAGCCTTTTACTGTTATCCAAAATATCGTTTTAGGAACAGAGGATACTAAAGGTTTGTTTATTGACCTTGAAAAATCACGTAAAAAAGTTCTTTCTATAATTGAAAAATATGGTTTTAATATAGATTTAGATTCTAAAATTCAGGATATTACAGTTGGTTCTCAACAAAAAGTTGAAATTTTAAAAGCTCTTTATAAAGGTGCTGAAATTATTATTTTTGATGAACCTACAGCTGTTCTTACACCACAAGAAATTGAGGAATTTATAAATATCTGTAATAATTTAAGAAATGAAGGAAAATCTATTATAATAATTACACATAAGTTGGACGAAATTAAAAAGATGGCAGATTATTGTACAATTATTCGTCGTGGAAAGTTTATCGATAAAGTTACTGTTTCTGAATCTTCACAAAAAGAACTTGCTGAAAAAATGGTTGGTAGAGAAGTTAGTTTCAGTGTAAATAAAAAAGAAACTGAAATAGGGGAAGTTGTCTTAGATGTTAAAGATATTAATGTTCTTAACAATAGAGATTTACCAGCTTTAAGTGGATTGAGTTTAAATGTAAGAAAAGGTGAAATTTTAGGAATAGCGGGGGTTGATGGAAATGGTCAATCAGAACTTATTGAAGCTATAACTGGTTTAAGAAAAGTAGAGTCTGGGAATATTTTTATTCTTGGAAAAGATATAACAAACAAATCTGTTTATGATATTATTGAAAGTGGAATTAGTACAATTCCTGAGGATAGACATAAACATGGCTTAGTATTAGATTTTTCTGTTTCTGAAAATATGATTTTAGAAAAAAGAGGTAAAGCTCCTTTTTCTAAAAAAGGAATTTTAAATTTTAAAGAAATTGAATCATATACTCAAAAAATGATTGATAAATTTGATATAAGACCGAATGATATTCATGCTACTGCAAGAGGACTATCTGGTGGTAATCAACAGAAAGTAATTTTAGCAAGAGAAATTGATAACAATCCCGACTTATTAATAGCTGCACAACCTACAAGAGGTCTTGATGTTGGAGCTATTGAAATAATTCATAAATATATTGTAGAACAAAGAGATAAAGGTAAGGCTGTTCTATTAATTTCATTTGAATTGGATGAAGTTATGGACTTATCAGATAGAATCGCTGTTATCTACAAGGGAAAAATAGTTGGAGAAAGATTAGCAAAAGATGCCAACGAAAATGAATTAGGACTTATGATGGCTGGAGGTGTTATTAATAATGAACAGTAGAAAAAAGATATTAATGCTTTTATTTTCCGTATTGATTGGATTTGTTGTAGGATCTATTGTTATTATGATAGCCGGATTTAATCCTATTGAATATTATAAAATAATGATAGAAACAACTTTTTCAAGACCAAAATTTTTTGCTAGAACATTAGTAGATGCTGTACCTATAATAATTGGTAGTATAGGTGTTTCATTGGCATTTAAGACTGGTGCCTTTAATATCGGTGCAGAAGGTCAATTTATAATTGGTTCTTTAACAGCTGCATTCTTTGGTTACTTTTTGAAATTACCTCCAATTATTCATCCTATAGTATGTATTATATTAGCTGGTTTAGCAGGTATGGCTTGGGGTGGATTTGCTGGTTGGGTTAAATCAAAATTTGGAGTTCATGAAGTAATAACTACAATTATGTTGAATTGGATAGCATTATATTTTTCTAATTTAGTTGTAACTTTTGGGAAGTTTTATAATGAAACAGGACAAACTTCAAATGATATTCAATCAACTGCAAGTATAAAAATGTTTCAAGGTTTAAAGAATTCTTCTATTCCGTTTATAAAAGATTTCTTTTCAGCTGATATAAATTTTGGAATTATATTAGCTATTATTTTAGCTTTTGCAGTTTATTATCTATTAAATAAAACTTCGAAAGGTTATGAATTAAAAGCTGTAGGCTTAAATCCAAATGCTGCAGAATTTGGTGGTATAAATGTTGGAAGCAATTTAGTTTTATCAATGGGGTTATCTGGAGCATTATGTGCCATAGCGGGAGCGGTTAAAGTACTTGGATTTGCGGGAAATGTTGCAAGATTGACTGTTGCTGAAGGTAATGGTTTTGATGCAATGTCAGTTGCTCTTTTAGCAAATAGTCATCCGATAGGATCAGTATTCTCAGGCTTCTTCTTTAGCGTTTTGAAAAGAGGGGGATTCAGGGTTCAACAATTATTAGGTGTTCCTTATGAAATTGTTCAAATTATTATAGGTATTATTGTTTTATTCATTTCAATGCCTTTAGTTATAAAAATTATATCAAGTAAATTTAAAAAAATTGGAGGTAAAAAGTAATGAGTTTATTAAAAATAGCTTTATTTATATCTGATACATTATTATTTGCAACTCCATTATTATTTACTGCTTTAGGTGGAATGTTTACAGAAAAAGCAGGTGTTACTAATATCGGTTTGGAAGGTATGATGACGATAGGGGCTTTTGCTGGAGCTGCGGTTGGATATTTCACAAAAAGTGCATTATTAGGATTTTTGGCAGGTGGAATTGCAGCATCATTAGTTGCTCTTATTCATGCTATTGTTAGTATAACATTTGGTGCAGATCAAGTAGTTTCGGGGATTGCTATAAACTTCATTGGTCCAGGAGTTGCATTATTTATTTGTTCACTTCTATTTGATGGGGCAAAGCAAACTATTCCTGTAGCTGAAGGTGAAGGAAAAATGCTAAAAATATTTGATAATTTAACAGGTGTTGACTTTATAGATAAAATATTAGGACAATATGTTACTACTTATATAGCTTTAGGATTGGTTGTATTAATATCAATATATTTATATAAGACAAAATTCGGCTTGAGATTAATCGCAGTTGGAGAACATCCAAAAGCTGCAGAAACATTAAATGTTAATGTTTATTTGTATAGATATTTTGCCGTAATAATTTCTGGACTATTAGCTGGATTTGGTGGTGCAACTATGAGTTTGGCTACTGTTTCAAACTTTTCACAGTCACTTGTTTCAGGACATGGATTTATAGCATTAGTTGCTGTTATTTTTGGGAAATGGAAACCATATGGTGTTTTAGGAGCATGCCTGTTTTTTGGTGCAGCTCAAGAATTGGCGATTTTATTGCCTGGATTAAATATTAATATTCCGGAGCCGATTTTACCAATGGTTCCATATATCAGTACATTATTGGTACTTATTTTCTTCGTTGGAAAGTCAAAAGGACCTTCTTCAGCGGGAGTTCCATATATAAAATTGGAAGATTAATTAAGAAAGGCATACTGTTCGGTATGTCTTTTTGTTGTGAAATATAAATGTTTATATTTATATAAAATTTGTATTTAATAAAAATTATATATAGTTTATAAAAACAAGGAGATAATTATGATAACAATAAAAAGTAAACATGAAATAGAAGGTATGAAAAAATCAGGTGAAATTTTGTCAAAAATTCATATTGGTCTAAGAGATATAATAAAACCTGGTATTACAACTTTAGAAATAAATAAATTTTGCCATGATTTTATGTTAAAACATGGAGCCAAGCCTAAACAAATAGGATATCACGGATATCCTTATGCAACTTGTACATCTGTTAATGACGTAATATGTCATGGGTTTCCAAGTAAACAAGTTTTGAGATCGGGAGATTTAGTTACTGTAGATATGGTTGTAGATTTAAATGGTTATTTATCAGATAGTGCATGGAGTTATGCAGTTGGAGAAGTGTCTGATGAAGTTAAAAATCTTATGGATGTTACAAAGGAGGCAATGTATAGAGGAATTGAAGCTGCTGTAATTGGTAATAGGATTGTTGATATAGGAAAAGCGATTCAAAGTTTTGTTGAGCCTAAAGGATATTCAATAGTTAGAGATTTTTGTGGACATGGAATAGGAGTAGAAATGCACGAGGATCCCCAAGTTCCTCATTATATTACTGCTACAAGAGGAGTTAGACTTGTTGAAGGTATGGTGATAACTGTTGAACCTATGATTAATACAGGTGATTGGAGATGTACTATTGATGATGATGGTTGGACAGCAAGAACGATTGATGGTGGTCTTTCTTGTCAATATGAACATACATTTGTTATTACAAAAAATGGTCCTTTAATTTTAACAGATCAATCATTGTATGAATAGTATGATAAATATTTAGTAATATATATAAAAATATTATTTATTATTGCATTTTTTAAAAAATAGGAGTATAATCATATTATAGATATTGTAAAATTAATGAAAAATATAATATAGGGACAAAAAAAATGATGGGACAAAAAGATATAGATTATATAAAAAAGTTTGCTCCTGACTTAGTAGATAAATTTATTTTTAGATATAAAATTTTAGAATATATTTCACTAAACGCCCCTGTCGGGAGAAGAAATATATCAGCCTATTTAGGAGTTGGAGAACGTATAGTTAGAAATGAGCTGGATTTTTTTACTGATGAAAAAATTGTTGAAGTAATAAAATCAGGAACATTTATAACTAATCTTGGATTATCTATGCTAGAAGAACTTAGAGAAATAATTAATATTTTCAATGAAAATCAAGCTATTGCAGATGATTTAAGAAAAAAATTAGAAATAAAGAAAGTTATAATTTGTGATTCCTATGAGGACGAATTTCTTGGAAAAGAACAAATTGCTAAAGTTGCATCTGAATATTTCTTAAATATCATTTCTGAAAATGACGTTATTGGAATATCAGGAGGAACTACAGTTAAATCTTTTGTCGATATAATGAATGTAAAAAAATTCTTTAAAAATATTTCTGTTATTCCAGCTAGAGGAAGTCTAGGTAATGGATTGGAATATCAGTCAAATGTTGTGGCTAATAATTTATCAAAAAAGCTTGGTGCGAATTTTTTTGGAACTTTTTTACCAGATTATTTAGATGATTTAACATTTGATAGATTAAAGGATTTAGAAGAAGTAAAAACATTAATTGAGTATTTAAATAAAATAAATATATTAGTTTTTGGGATAGGAAGAGCTGATGCTATGGCAAAACGACGTTCTTTAACTGAAGATGAAATAAATATATTAAATGAAAAAAATGCGGTAAGCGAGGCGTTTGGAAATTACTTTGATATTGATGGAAATATAGTATATAGTTCAAATACTATAGGATTAGATATGGAACAATATTTAAAAATCAAAGAAGTAATTGCAATAGCAGGTTATGGAGAAAAGTATAAGGCGATAGTTTCTATTTGTAATATCAGAAAAGATATGACTTTAGTTACAGATAAAGAAACAGCTAAAAAGATTTTAAATATATTATAAGCGAAAGCTTTTTATAAAATTTTAAGGAGGAATCGAAATGAAAGTTGCGATTAACGGATTTGGAAGAATAGGAAGATTGGCATTTAGACTAATGCATGATTTAGAAGGAGTTGAAGTTGTAGCTATAAATGATTTAACAGATGTAAATATGTTAGCTCATTTGTTAAAATATGATTCAACTCAAGGAAGATTTGAAAAGGAAGTAATTGTAAAAGAAGGATGCTTTTCTATAGATGGAAAAGAAATTAAAGTTTTCTCAGATGCAGATCCTAAGAATTTACCTTGGAAAGAATTGAATATAGATGTAGTATTGGAATGTACAGGTTTCTTTGTTGCAAAGGAAAAAGCACAATTCCATATTGATGCCGGTGCTAAAAGAGTTATTATATCTGCTCCAGGAAAAGGCGATATGAAAACTGTAGTTTATGGTGTAAATCATGATATATTGGATGGAACAGAACAAATTTTATCAGGAGCATCATGTACAACTAACTGTTTAGCTCCAATGGCTAAGGTGTTACAAGATAAATTTGGTATTGTTCAAGGTATTATGACTACTATTCATGCTTATACAGGAGATCAAAATACTTTAGATGCTCCACATAGAAAAGGTGATATGAGAAGAGCAAGATCAGCAGCAATAAATATAGTTCCTAATACAACAGGGGCAGCTAAAGCTATTGGACTTGTTATTCCTGAATTAAAAGGAAAATTAGATGGTTCTGCTCAAAGAGTACCTGTTGCTACAGGCTCATTGACTGAATTGGTAACAGTTTTAGAAAAACCTGTTACAGTTGAAGAAATTAATAATGCGATGAAAGAAGCATCAAGTGAGTCATTTGGATATACTGAAGATCCTATAGTTTCTACAGATGTAATCGGAATAAAATACGGTTCTTTATTTGATGCTACTCAAACTAGAATAGTTGAAGTTGACGGTAAACAATTAGTTAAAACAGTTGCATGGTATGATAATGAAATGTCTTATACTGCTAACCTAATTCGTACTTTCCAATATTTAGTTAATCTTTCAAAATAGTTTATAAATAAGAATTTCCAAAATTTAATTATTTTTGCATCCAATGATGCTTTGGAATCTTATTATTTCATAATAATATGAGGTGGAGATTTTCACCTCATATTGTATAGTAAGGAGTAATTATGAATAAAAAAGTTATTACTGATTTAGATGTAAACTCAAAAAGAGTTATTGTAAGAGTTGATTTTAACGTTCCAATGTCAAAAACAGAAGAAGGTAAAATTACTGATAATGCTAGGATAGTAGCAGCATTGCCAACTATTAAATATTTAATTGAAAACAATGCAAAAGTAATATTATTATCTCATTTGGGGAGACCAAAGGGAGAAGCTAAGAAAGAATTTTCATTAGCACCTGTAGCTAAAGAATTATCTAAACTTTTAAATAAAGATGTTAAATTTTTACAAAGTAATTTAGTAGTAGATGATAATGTAAAAACGGAAGTTTTAAAATTAAAAGATGGAGAAGTTGCTCTATTAGAAAATACAAGATTTAGAAACGAAGAAACAAAAAATATCGATGATTTTTCTAAAGAATTGGCTGAACTTGGTGATTTATATATTAATGATGCTTTTGGAACAAGCCATAGAGCACATTGTTCAAATGTTGGACTTTGCAAATTTTTACCATCAGCTGTGGGATTTTTAGTAGAAAAGGAAATTTCTATAATGGGAAAAGCTCTTTCTAATCCAGAAAGACCTTTTATAGCAATTTTAGGAGGAGCAAAAGTATCTGATAAAATTACTGTAATTGAAAATTTAATTGAAAAAGTTGACAGTATAATAATCGGAGGAGGAATGGCATTTACATTCTTAAAATCTTTAGGTTATTCAGTAGGTAAAAGTTTATTGGAAGAAGATAAAGTTGATTTGGCAAAAGAGTTGATTGAAAAAGCAAAAAGTAAAAGTGTTAAGATATTATTACCAATAGATGTGGTTGTTAGTAAGGAATTTTCTAATGATTCTGAATTTAAAACGGTTAGTATGGATTCAATTGGAGATGATTATATGGGTCTTGATATTGGTGAAAAAACAGTTAAACTATTTTCAGATGAAATTTATAATGCAAAAACTGTTGTTTGGAATGGTCCTATGGGAGTTTTTGAAATGTCAAATTTTGCAAAGGGTACATTTGAAATTGCAAAGGCTATTGCAGAAACTGATGCAATTAGTATTATTGGTGGAGGAGATAGTGCATCCGCTGCAGAAAAATCCGGTTATAAAGATAAAATTACTCATATTTCAACCGGAGGGGGTGCATCTTTAGAATTTCTAGAAGGAAAGATTTTACCTGGAATTGATTCTATAGATAATAAATAGTTGGAGGTAATATGAGAAAACCTGTTATTATTGGAAATTGGAAGATGAATAAAGATTTGGAAGAAGCCAAAATTTTAGTAAAAGAAATTATATCAGAAAAGTTAGATAATAATGTTGAGAAAGTAGTATGTGTTCCTTTTGTTTATGTTACTGAAGTTAGAAAATTATTAGAAGGTACAGACGTAGGCTTAGGAGTTCAAAATATGTACTTTGAAACTAAAGGCGCATTTACAGGTGAAATTTCTCCTGTAATGTTGAAAAGTTGTGGAGTGTCATATGTAATATTAGGACATTCCGAAAGAAGAACTATTTTTAACGAAACTGATGAAATTATAAACAAAAAAGTAAAATCTGCATTACAAAATAAATTAATTCCAATATTGTGTTGCGGAGAAACTCTTGAAGAAAGAAATTCAGGAGTAGAAAAGGATGTTGTTGAAAAACAAATAAGAAATACTCTAGAGGGTATCAGTGAAACTGACATTGAAAAAGTAATAATTGCTTATGAACCAATATGGGCAATAGGTACTGGTCTAACTGCATCTTCTGACGATGCCGAAAATATGATTAAATTTATAAGAGAAATTTTATTTGATATTTATGGAAAAGTATCTGATAATGTAAGAATTCAATATGGAGGCAGTGTTAAACCGAATAATATAAAAGATTTAATGCAAAAAGAAAATGTAGATGGAGCTTTGGTTGGTGGAGCATGTTTAGAAAGTACAAGTTTTTGTGCACTAATAAATTATAATTTATAAGGAGAAGATTATGAGCTTAATAGTTGAAATTTATGCAAGAGAAGTTTTAGATTCAAGAGGAAATCCTACTGTTGAAGTTGAGGTTACAACTGAAAATGGTACGGTTGGAAGTGCAATAGTTCCTTCAGGAGCATCAACAGGAGTTCATGAAGCTGTTGAACTTAGAGATGGTGATAAAACAAGATATTTAGGAAAAGGAACTTTAAATGCAGTTAATAATGTTAATGAAATTATAGCTGAAGAATTGATTGGATTTGATGTTTTTGATCAAGTTGGAATTGATAGAGCTTTGATTCAAATTGATGGAACAGATAATAAATCAAAATTAGGTGCAAATGCTATTTTAGGAGTTTCTATGGCAGTTGCAAGAGCGGCAGCTATTGAATCAGATACTCCTCTTTATGAATATATAGGTGGAGTTAATGCAAAAACTTTACCTGTTCCAATGATGAATATTTTAAATGGTGGAGAACATGCTGATAATAATGTTGATATTCAAGAATTCATGGTTATGCCTGCAGGAGCTTGCTCATTTAAAGAAGCTCTAAGAATGGGAACTGAAGTTTTTCATAATCTAAAATCTGTTTTGAAATCAAAGGGATATAATACAGCTGTTGGTGATGAAGGTGGATTTGCTCCTAATTTAAATTCTAATGAAGAAGCTTTAAAAACAATTATGGAAGCTATTGAAAAAGCAGGATATATTGCAGGAAAAGACATATTTTTAGCTTTAGATGTGGCATCAAGTGAAATGTATGAAAATGGAAAATATAATTTTAAAGGAGAAGGAAAAATTTATTCTTCAGAAGAATTAGTAAATTATTATTGTGATTTGGTTGAAAAATATCCTATTATTTCTATCGAAGATGGATTATCAGAAGATGATTGGAATGGATGGAAACTTTTAACTGAAAAAATTGGAAATAAAGTACAATTAGTTGGTGATGATTTATTTGTTACTAATTATTCAAGATTAAATATGGGAATTGAAAAAGGAATTGCTAATTCAATTTTAATAAAATTAAATCAAATAGGAACAATAACTGAAACATTAGATGCAATAGAACTTGCTAAGACTCATGGTTATACTTGTGTAATTTCACATAGATCTGGAGAAACAGAAGATACTACTATCGCAGATTTAGCTGTTGCTGTAAATGCAGGACAAATAAAAACTGGTTCAGCATCTAGAACCGATAGAATTTGTAAATATAATCAACTATTGAGAATTGAAGATAGATTAGGGGAAAATTCTAAATTTTTGGGATTGTCTGCATTCTATAATATTGATAGAAAATAATAAACTTTATTTAGCTCATTATTTATATAAATGCTAGGATTATTTCATAAAATTATTTTAAATAAATAATAAATTTAATTGGTTTTATGGTATACTATTATTGATATGTTTATATAAAATATATGAGCTAATATTTTGATTATTTTTAACAATTATGGAGGAAATATGTCTATTTTCATTTCTGTTTTAGGAGGTTTAGGTTTGTTCTTGTATGGAATGAATCTAATGGGATCAGGACTACAAAAGTCTTGTGGTGAAAGATTAAAAGGAATAATTGCTGCAATAACTAAAAATAGAATTTATGCTGTTTTGGTTGGTATTTTTGTTACAATGATTATTCAATCAAGTTCAGCAACTACAATAATGACAATTGGTTTTGTAAATGCAGGGTTTATGACTTTAGCTCAATCTGTTGGAATAATAATAGGTGCAAATGTAGGGACAACTATTACTGCGCAAATTATTGCATTTGATATTGCAAAATATGCACCGTTGGTTATAGCCATAGGAGTTTTTCTATGGATGAGAGCTAAAAACGATAGAAAAAAAGATATATCTGAAATTTTAATTGGATTTGGTATTTTATTTTTAGGTATGTCCATTATGAGTAATGGTTTAGCACCACTTGCTCAAGAAGAATGGTTTAAAGAGATACTTATGAAATTGAATAATCCTTTTGTAGGAGTGTTAGCCGGTCTGATGTTAACTACAATATTACAATCTTCATCAGCTTCAATAGGTTTATTGGAAGCGTTAGGAATGCAGGGAGCAATAAATATAAATCAGGCATTTGGTATTCTATTTGGAGATAACATAGGAACAACTACAACCGCTATGATTTCAAGTATAGGAGCTAGCAAAAATGCTAAAAGGGCTGCGTTTATACATTTTCTATTTAACTTAATTGGAACTTTAATATTTATGACTGTATTAAGAATACCTGTTCAATATTTAGTGGAATATATCTCGCCAGGAAATGTTCAAAGACAGATTGCTAATGCTCATACATTTTTTAATATAATTAATGTTTTAATTCAATTGCCTTTTTCAAATTTTTTAGTTAAAATTTCTCAATTAGTTATTAAGGGTGATGATATAGTTGAAGAACGCTATTCTGAACATTTGGACAAGAGATTTTTTGAAACACCAAGTATTGCAATTATTCAAGCACAAAAAGAAGTTATAAGAATGGGTGAAATTGTAATAGAATCTCTTGAAAAAACTATAGATGCATTTAAAACTAAGAGTAGTAAGAATATAGAGTTTGTTCTCAATAGGGAAAAGATGATAAATGGACTTGAAAAAGAAATTATTGATTATTTAGTTCCATTAGCAGATAAAAATTTATCTGATGAAGAAAAGCATAAAGTCTTTGTGATGATGTATTCAATAAATGATTATGAAAGAATTGGAGATCACTGTGAGAATATTATTGAGTTGATTCAGGAAATAAAAGATGAAAATTCAGTATTCAGTAAGACCGCTTTTGATGAATATGATAAAATATCATCAGATGTAATGAAAATAGTTGTTGATACAACAAATGCATATAAAGATAATGATCTTGAATTGGCAAAAAATTGTATAAATATAGAGGAAGAAGTGGATATCTTGGAAGAAAGTTATAGAAGAAATCATATGGATAGAATTAATAGAGGTATATGTGATACAAATTCAGGTGTAAAATTTTTGGATATATTATCTAACTTAGAAAGAATTGCAGACCACGGTGTAAATATTGCAAATTACACATTAGGAAAGGAATTATAAAAGATTGTTAAATTTATATACAAATACTTAAAGTTATAAAAAAGTTTTATTATGATTTTACCAAAAAATGCTTTACAATTGGGTAAACATAATATATAATAATAAACGGATATGGTTTCATTACAGTTTATTATTTTTATACTGTAATTGGAGGTAAATTATGTACGATTGTATAATAATCGGTGCAGGCCCTGCAGGAATTAGTGCTGGAATATATGCAGCAAGGGCTAGTATGAAGACTATAATAATAGAGAGAGGTACACCGGGTGGTTTAATTGCTAAAACTGATGAGATAGCTAATTATCCCGGAGCAGAAGACGTACCAACAGGACCAGAGTTAATTGAAAGAATGGTTAAACAAGCAAAATCTTTTGGAGCTGAATTTATTACTGATACTGTTATAGATGTTGATTTTTCGGGAACTAATAAAGTGGTTTATGGTGAAAATAAAACTTATGAAGGAAAATCAGTAATTATTGCTACTGGATCTAATCCAAGATTATTAAATGTTCCTGGAGAAAAGGAGTTTACAGGTAAAGGTATAGCTTATTGTGCAACTTGTGATGCACCATTTTTTCAAGATTTAGATATTTATGTTGTTGGTGCTGGAGAAGCAGCTGTTGAGGAAGCAATGTATCTTACAAAATTCGGAAGAACTGTTACTTTGTTGGCTAGAAAAGATAAATTATCTGTTGCTAAATCAATTGAAGAAAAAGCATTAAAATGTGAAAAATTAAATATCATGTGGAATGTTGAAGTTGAAAGTTTTGAGGGGACTGGTTTGTTGGGAGCTATGAACATAGTGAATAATAAAACTGGTGAAAAGACTAAAATTGTTCCTAGAGAAGGTGACATGATATTCGGTGTATTTATTTTTGTAGGTTACATTCCAGAAAGTACAATTTTCAGCGGAAAGATTGATACTGATAGAAATTATATTATATCAGATGAAACAATGAAAACTAGTGTTGAAGGTGTATTCGTCGCTGGCGATGTTAGAGTTAAAGAACTAAGACAAGTTGTTACAGCGGTTAATGATGGAGCGATAGCAGCAATTAATGCTAGAAAATATGTCGAGAGTTTAGAATAATTGAATTTAATTCCGAAAGGATTAAATATATAAATTTTAAGGAGGTGAGTATATGCGTCTAGAATTAGGAAAAATCTTAATTAACGATGTTAAATTTTGTTCAGAAACAAAAGTTGACAAAGGTGTTTTATACATTAATAAAGAAGAGTTAATAGCTCATTTAATGGATGATGAACACTTAAAATCAGTAGACGTAGATCTTGCAAAACCAGGTGAAAGTGTAAGAATTACTCCAATTAAGGATGTTGTAGAACCAAGAGTAAAGGTTAACGGAGCAGGTGGAGTATTCCCTGGAATGATTTCAAAAGTTGATGTAGTTGGTTCAGGAAGAACTCATGTTCTTAAGGGAGCAGCAGTAATGACAGTTGGTAAAATAGTTGGTTTCCAAGAAGGTATTGTTGATATGCAAGGACCGGGGGCTGAATATACACCATTCTCAAAAACTAATAATATAGTATTGATTGTGGAACCAGCTGAAGGAGTTGCAACTCATGCTTATGAAAAGGCTGTTAGAATGGCTGGATTAAAGGCTGCTACTTATTTAGGATTAGCTGGAAAAGAAGTTGAACCGGATGAAGTAGAAGTATTTGAAACTAAACCATTATTTGAACAAGCTGAAGAATTAAAACATTTACCAAAAGTAGCTTATGTACAAATGTTACAATCACAAGGATTATTACATGATACATATGTTTACGGTGTAGATGCAAAACAAATAGTTCCAACAATATTATATCCAACAGAATTAATGGATGGAGCTATCTTAAGTGGTAATTGTGTATCTGCTTGTGATAAGAATACAACATATCATCACTTAAATAACCCTGTTGTTAGAGCAATGTATGAACAACATGGAAAAGAAATTAACTTTGTTGGTGTTATTATCACTAACGAAAATGTATATTTAGCAGATAAAGAAAGATCATCAAACTGGACTGCTAAATTATGTGAATTTTTAAATCTTGATGGAGCTATCGTATCTCAAGAAGGATTCGGTAACCCAGATACAGACTTAATAATGAACTGTAAGAAAATTGAAGGTAAGGGCGTTAAAACTGTTATTATCACTGACGAATATGCAGGAAGAGACGGTGCTAGCCAATCATTAGCTGATGCTGACGTAGCTGCAAATGCAGTAGTAACAGGTGGTAATGCTAACGAAACTATCGTATTACCTAAGATGGATAAAGTTATCGGAACTTTAGACTATGTTGACATTATTGCTGGTGGATTTGATGGATCATTAAGAGAAGATGGTTCAATCATGGTTGAATTACAAGCAATAACTGGAGCAACTAATGAATTAGGATTTAATAGATTATCAGCTACTGGCTATTAAAATTTATTAAATACACGGAATATTATATAAAATTAAACGAAAATAAAATATATAGAAAGGATGTGTTAGCGATATGGCACTTTTTACAGAAAATACAAAAGTAATCATAATCGGTGATAGAGATGGTATACCAGGACCAGCTATGGAAGAATGTGTCGCTACAACTCCTGCAGAAATAGTATTTTCAGCAACTGAATGTTTTGTCTGAACTGCAGCAGGAGCAATGGACTTAGAAAATCAAAGAAGGGTAAAAGAATTAGCAGAAAAATACGGTGCAGAAAATTGTTTAGTTCTTTTAGGAGCATCTGAAGCAGAATCAGCAGCATTAGCAGCTGAAACTGTAACTACAGGAGACCCTACTTTTGCAGGTCCATTAGCAGGAGTTCAGTTAGGACTTAAAGTATATCACGCAGTTGAACCTGAATTTAAAGCAGAAGTTGATGAATCAGTTTATGATGACCAAATTGGTATGATGGAAATGGTTCTTGACTGTGATGCTATCATTGAAGCTGTAAGTGAAATTAGAAATTCATTATAATTTGTAATTAAGAAAAAAATCATATATAAATATATGATAGAGAGGTGATTAGTGTGGAAAAATTAAGAGTAGTTCACTATATAAACCAATTCTTTGCTGGTATAGGTGGAGAAGAAAAGGCAGATTATAAACCAGAAGTCAGAGAAGAAAAAATTGGACCTGGTTTAGCATTAAATGCCGGTTTTAAGGGTGAAGCTGAAATAGTTGCTACAGTTATCTGCGGAGACAGCTATTTTGGTGAAAATATGGACCAAGCTAAAGCAGAAGTTTTAGAAATGGTTAAAAAGTATAATCCAGATTTATTCATAGCAGGTCCTGCATTTAATGCTGGTCGTTATGGAGTTGCTGCTGGTACAATTACTGAAGCTGTTCAAAATGAATTGGGTATTCCGGCTTTAACTGGTATGTATATTGAAAACCCAGGTGCAGATATGTTCAAAAAGAGCATATATATAGTTTCAACTAAAAATAGTGCTGCAGGTATGAAAGATGCTGTAAGCAAAATGGTTCCACTTGCAATGAAACTTGTTAAAGGAGAAGAAATTGGTTCTCCAGCTGAAGAAGGTTACATTGAAAGAGGAGTTAGAAAGAACATATTTAGAGAAGATTTTGGTGGTAAGAGAGCTGTAAATATGATGATTAAAAAGTTAAAAGGTGAGGAATTCGAAACAGAATTTCCAATGCCACACTTTGACAGAGTAGATCCAAATCCAGCTGTTAAAGATATTACAAAAGCTAAGATTGCTTTGGTAACATCAGGTGGTATTGTTCCACATGGAAATCCGGATCATATTGAGTCTTCATCAGCTTCAAAATATGGTAAATATGATATTGAAGGTGTAATGGATCTTAAAGAAGGCGAATGGGAAACAGCACATGGTGGTTATGACCCTGTTTATGCTAACCAAGATGCAGATAGAGTTTTACCTGTTGATGTTTTAAGAGAACTTGAAAAGAAGGGTGAAATTGGAAGTCTTCATAGATATTTCTATACTACAGTAGGAAATGGTACAGCTGTAGCTTCTGCAAAAGCATTTGCAGAAAAATACAGCAAAGAATTGGTTGCTGATGGAGTAGATGCAGTTATATTAACATCTACTTGAGGTACTTGTACACGTTGCGGTGCAACGATGGTAAAAGAAATTGAGAGAGCTGGAATTCCAGTAGTACATGTATGTACTGTAACTCCAATTTCATTAACAGTAGGAGCTAACAGAATTGTTCCTGCTATAGCAATTCCTCATCCATTAGGTAATCCTAAATTGAGCCATGAAGAAGAATATGCATTAAGAATGGGTATTGTTAAAAAAGCATTAAAAGCTTTATCAACTGAAGTTGATGGACAAACAATATTTGAATAATTTTTAAGTAAAAAAAGGTGTCAGGTATTGACACCTTTTTAATTTAGTGGTATTCTATTATGTAAGGGTAGTTGGCTTATATGCAATACATACTGTGCTATCTGTTTTTTATATTAAAGGAGGTAATTAAGATGAATTTTCCTGTATTAAAAGGAACTTCTTACGTATTAGTTCATGCGCCAGACATGATAATTCAAAATGGAACAACTCAAACTACTGAAAAGGCTTTAAATCCTAATTCAGAATATCTAAAAGAAATACCAAAACATATTAGAAAATATGAAGAAGTATTAAATTATTTACCAAATCAAGTTTATATTGGAAATAAAAGACCTGAAGATTTAAAGGCTGTACCACAACCTTGGTCAGATAAAGAAAAATATTTGACTGATTCTCCAAGAGTTGGTAAATATGGTGAAATAATGCCTGAAAATGAATTCATTGGCCTTATGAAGATTTGTGATGCTTTTGATTTGGTCTATCTTAACAAAGAATTTACTGAATCTGTAAAAGCTGATTTGGAAAAACACCCATTAGTAAGTGAAGCATTAGTAGCTAGATTAAAAGAAGGTGTTGAACAATCTGTACTTGAAGGACATATGGATAACCATGCTGAAGGTTTATATTTTGAAGATAAATTAGTAGGTGTAGTTACTAGAGCACATGATGTTGATGTTAACTTGTCAGCACATGTTATGTTAGAAAATTTAGTTACTAAAGCATCTGGATTATTAGCTGCTTTACATTTAGTAGATAAAAATGATTTAGATCCTAATGATGTTGAATATATTATTGAATGTTCAGAAGAAGCATGCGGAGATATGAACCAAAGAGGTGGTGGTAACTTTGCAAAATCTATAGCTGAATTAGCTGGATTTAATAGTGCTTCAGGTTCTGATTTAAGAGGATTCTGTGCTGCTCCAACTCATACTTTAATTGCTGCATCTTCCCATGTTCATGCTGGAACATTTAAGAATGTTGTTATTGTTGCTGGAGGATGTACAGCTAAGTTGGGTATGAATGGTAAAGACCATCTTAAAAAAGGATTACCAATACTAGAAGATTGTATCGGAGGATTTGCTGCATTAATTTCTGAAAACGATGGAGTTAACCCTGTATTAAGAACAGATATAGTTGGAAGACATACAGTAGGAACTGGTTCATCACCACAAGCTGTAATGTCTGCTTTAGTTACTGCACCATTAGAAAAAGCTAATTTAACAGTTAAAGATGTTGATAAATATTCAGCAGAAATGCAAAATCCTGATATTACTAAACCTGCAGGAGCAGGAGATGTTCCAAACGCAAACTTCAAGATGATTGGTGCATTAGGAGTAATGAAAAAACAATTAGAAAAAGCTGAAATTGCAAGTTTTATTGAAAATCATGGTATGGAAGGATGGGCTCCAACACAAGGACATATTCCTTCAGGAGTTCCTTATTTAGGATTCTGTCGTGAAGACTTAACTACAGGAGAACTAAATAGAGCTATGATTATTGGTAAAGGTTCTTTATTCTTAGGAAGAATGACTAACTTATTTGACGGTGTATCAATTGTTTTAGAAAGAAATTCAGGTAAATTAGAAGACAACTCTGGAGTTTCTAAGGAAGAAGTTAAGAAATTAGTTGCTGAAGCAATGAGAAATTTTGCATCTTCTTTAATTGAAGAATAGAGGTGATTTCATGTCTGATATTAAAAAAGTAATTGGTAATGTCTTTGAAGAAATAGCTACTGGTTTAGAAACTGGAGCATTTGGAAAAAGACCAAGAATTGCTGTTACAACTTTAGGCAGTGAACATGGATTAGATAATGTTGTTAAAGGAGCTGAATTAGCTCAATCAAGAGATAAAAGTGTTGAATATTGTATAATTGGACCTGAAGTTAATACTTCATTAAAACAATATGTTGTTGCAAATGAAGAAGAAGGTTACAAAAAAATGGAATCACTTTTAGATAGTGGAGAAATTGATGGCTGCGTTACAATGCATTATAGTTTTCCAATTGGAGTTTCTACTGTAGGTAGAGTTGTTACTCCGGCTGCTGCGAAAGAAATGATTATTGCAACTACTACTGGTACTTCTTCTGCACATAGAGTAGAAGGTATGGTTAAAAATGGTATTTATGGAATTATAGTTGCTAAAGCATTAGGAATTCAAAATCCAACAGTTGGAATTTTGAATGTTGATAATGCAGTTTCAGTTGAAAGAGCATTTAAAGAATTAAAAGAAAATGGATATGATATGAACTTTGCTGAATCTAATAGAGCTGACGGTGGAGTTTTAATGAGAGGAAATGACTTATTACAAGGAGTTCCTGATGTTATGGTTAATGATACTTTAACAGGAAATCTATTGATGAAAGTATTCTCATCATACACTACTGGTGGTGGATTTGAAGCTATGGGTTATGGATATGGACCTGGAATTGGTGAAGGATACGAAAGATTAGTTCTTATAGTATCAAGAGCTTCAGGTTTCCCAGTAATTGCTAACGCAATGACTTATGCCGGACAATTAGTTAAAGGTAATATCAAAGAAGTTTCAAAGAAAGAGTTTGAAAAAGCAAACAAAGCTGGTTTAAAGGCTATTTTAGAAAAAATAACTTCTGCTGGTGCTAAAAAAGCTGAACCAGAAGAAGAAGTTAAATGTCCTGCTGAAGAACAAGCTACTGCTACAATTGGTGGTATTGACATTCTTAAACTTGAAGATGCTAAGGTTGCTTTATGGAAAAATAATATATTTGCAAAAACTGGAATGGGTTGTACTGGACCAGTTGTAATGGTTAATGATGCAAATCTTGAAAAAGCCAAAGAAATCTTAACAAAAGAAGGTTATATTGCTTAATAAAAAATAAAAAGAGAGTTTTTACTCTCTTTTTTGTTTGAAAATATTTAAAAGTGGTATAATAAATATGTCTTAGTAAAAAAGACAAATATAGGAGGTATTAAAATGAGTTTAATTGGAAAAAAAATTGAAGAATTTCAAGTTCCTGCATATTATGATGGGGATATAATAACAGTATCAAACAAAGATTTAGAAGGCAAATGGAGTCTTTTCTTCTTTTATCCAGGAGATTTTACATTTGTATGTCCAACTGAATTAGAAGATTTAGCATTAAGCTATGATAAATTTAAAGCAATAGGTTGTGAAATTTATTCAGTATCTACTGACTCTGAATTTGTTCATAAAGCTTGGTGGGATGCTTCTGAAACTATTAGAAAAATTCAATATCCAATGATTTCAGATAGAGCTTTAGCTCTTTCAGAACAATTTGGCGTATTAATTGAAGGCGAAGGACAAGCTTTAAGAGGAACTTTCGTTGTAAATCCTCAAGGAGAAATAGTTCTTTATGAAGTAAATGCTAATGGTATTGGAAGAAATGCAAAAGAATTATTAAGAAAAGTTCAAGCTGCACAATTTGTTGCTAAACATGGTGATAAAGTGTGTCCTGCAAGATGGGAACCAGGTGATGAAACTTTAACTCCAGGATTAGACTTAGTAGGTAAATTATAATTATAAATTACTTTAGATCGGAATTTAATTTCGATCTTTTTTATTGCGAAGCAACAAGGTTCCCGGGTACTCACCTGATGCGAAGCATCATGGAAGGGTGGGGTTCTTATTATATAATACTAATTTTTTAGAAATAGTTTGATTATAATTATACGAAAACATTCAAATTAATGACACTATTTTATTGAAATTTAATTATTTTCGTGTTATAATATATCTAATATTTTTATGAATATAAAAAATTAAATATAGGCATATAAAAGAGGAGTAACTTAAAAGGAATTTTAAGAGAGAATTTGTTTGGTGTAAAAATTCAGTTTGTTTTTTGTGAAGGTAGCTTTTTAGCTTTGAAAAACGGGTAATTTCGTTATAAATTTAGAGAGTCATTTTATGAAAATTAGGTGGTACCGCGATAACTTCGTCCTATTTATTGGATGAAGTTTTTTTATTACTATGAAATATTGTTATAAAAATAAAATGATTATATCTATATTATTATTTTATAGGAGGTATTATGAAAAATTTAGAAAAAATTATAATCCAAAAGATTTTGAAAAAAAATCTATGATAGTTGGTTAAATGATAAAGACTTTGTTGCTAAAGTAAATCCAAATAAAATACCATATACAATTGTTATGCCACCTCCAAATGTAACAGGTAATTTACATTTAGGTCATGCTCTTAATAATACGATTCAAGATATCTTAATTCGTTGGAAAAGAATGTGTGGTTTTGAAGCACTTTGGGTGCCTGGCACTGATCATGCATCTATTTCTACAGAGGCGAAAGTTGTTGAAAAAATAAAAAAAGATGGAAATTCTAAAGAAATACTTGGTAGAGATGGATTTTTAAAAGAAGCATGGGATTGGACTGCTAAATATGGTGGAAATATTAAAAATCAATTAAAAACTTTAGGAGTTTCTTGTGATTGGACAAGAGATGCTTTTACTTTAGATGAAAATTTATCTAAAGCAGTTGAGGAAGTTTTTATAAAAATGTATAATGATGGATTAATTTACAGAGGAGATAGAATAGTTAATTGGTGTTGTAATTGTGGTACAGCTATTTCTGATGCTGAGGTTGAACATAATGATGAAGATGGAAATTTCTATCATATTAAATACTTTTTTAAAGATAGTGAAGAATATCTAACGATTGCAACTACAAGACCTGAAACAATGTTAGGTGACCTTGCAGTTGCTGTTCATCCTGATGACGAGAGATATAAAGACAAGGTAGGAAAAACTTTAATTTTACCTATTTTAAATATTGAAATTCCTTTGATATCAGATGAATATGTAGATATGGAATTTGGTACAGGTTGTGTTAAGATTACACCTTCTCATGATCCAAATGACTTTGAAGTTGGAAGTAGACATAATTTAGGTCAAAAGTTAATTATGGATTATGATGGTAAGATTGCTGATGGCTTTGGTAAGTTTTCTGGTTTAGATAGAAATATTGCAAGAAAAGAAATCATAAAAGAACTTCAAGAAAATGGATATTTAATTAAAATAGAACCACATAATCATGCTGTTGGACATTGCGAAAGATGTAAGACAATCATAGAGCCAATTATTTCAAAACAATGGTTTGTAAAAATGGAAGATTTAGCAAAACCTGCTAAACAAGCCTATTTAGATGGAAAGTTAAATATTATTCCAGAACGATTTGGAAAAGTTTATATAAATTGGTTAGATAATATAAAAGATTGGTGTATTTCACGTCAATTATGGTGGGGACATAGACTTCCTGTGTATTACTGTAGAGAAACAGGAGAAGTTGTTGTAAGTAGAACAGAACCAAAAGTAGAAGGCAAAACTTTTGTTAGAGATGAAGATACATTAGATACTTGGTTTTCTTCAGCTTTATGGCCTTTTTCAACATTAGGATGGCCTAGTGAAACAGAAGACTTAAAATATTTTTTCCCAACTAATACTTTGGTTACTGGTTATGATATTTTATTTTTCTGGGTTATTAGAATGATATTTTCAAGTTTATATAATCTTAAAGAAGTTCCTTTTGAGAATGTTTACTTTACAGGATTAATTAGAGACGAACTTGGAAGAAAGATGAGTAAGTCTTTAGGCAATGGAATTGATCCGATTGAAATAATAGATAAATATGGTGCAGATGCTTTAAGATTTACATTAGTTGGCGGTAATACTCCAGGAAATGATATGAGATTCTATGAAAAGAGAGTGGAATCTAATAGAAACTTTGCAAATAAATTGTGGAATGCATCTAGATTTGTTCTTATGAATTTAAATGATGATGAGTCTTATGAAATTGATTTTAGTAAGATAGAAATAGAAGATAAATGGATTTTGACAAGATTGAATAGAACAATCAAAGAATTAACAGAGAATCTTACAAAATTTGAATTTGGATTAGCTTCTGCAAAAATTTATGATTTTATCTGGAATGAGTTCTGTGACTGGTATATTGAGTTTTCTAAAACTAGATTATATGGAGATAATATTGACAAAAAAACAGTTGCGAAATCTGTTTTAGTTTATGTTTTAAATAATATTTTAAAACTATTACATCCATTTATGCCATTTATAACAGAAGAAATTTATTCTTTTATGCCTAATGTAAATGAAAAATTGATTAATGCAAGTTTTCCTGTATATAATGAAAATAGTATGTTTATAGAAGAAGAAACAGAAGTTGAAAACTTAATAGAAACAATTACTGCAATTAGAAATAAGAGAAGCGAAAAAAATATTCCACCTTCAAAGAAATCCGACTTGTATTTTGTTTCAAGTAGCGAAGTAACAAAAAAATATACTTCATCATTAGAACATTTATATAGATTTTTGGCTTCTTGTTCTAAAGTTATAGTAATGGATAAAGATGAAGAAATTACAAATTCTATGGTTGTGATTTGTAATAATCAAAAAATTTATATTCCATTAGATGGGCTTGTAGATTATGAAAAAGAATTAGAAAAACTAAATTTAGATTTACAAAAATATGAATCAGAAATAAAAAGAGCATCTTCTAAGCTTTCAAATGAAAAATTTGTTAATAATGCTCCTGAAAAGGTTGTAAATGAAGAAAGAGAAAAACTGAAAAAATATCAAAATATTTATGATGAAATATTGTCAAGTATTGAAAAAATAAAGAATAATTAGGTGATTTTATGAATATAGATTTTAATGTTATATTTATGACTTTTTTAATTGTAATACTTGTTAGTATTCAATATACTTTAAATAAAATATTGATAATTTTAAAGGAAATTAAGGATACTGAAAAGAAAAAATAGAATTTGAAAAAAATAAAAATAATAAAAAAATTGCTAAGGGGGACTATTTTGATGAACAAAAGAGAGGTTACTAGATTTACAAGAGAAGAAATTGCAAATAGGGTGAAAGAACTTGGAAAACAAATTTCTAAAGATTATGCTGAAAAAGAGTTAGTTGCAATAGGTCTTTTGAGGGGTAGTTTCGTTTTTCTTGCGGATTTAGTCAGAGAGATAGACAATCCGATAGTAGTTGATTTTATAACAACTTCATCTTACGAACATTCTGAAATTTCAACAGGTACAGTTAATATTATTTCTGATCTTAGAGAAGATATTGAGGGAAAAGATGTTCTTATTGTGGATGATATTATGGATTCAGGAAATACTTTAAAAAATATTAAAGAATATCTATTAAAGAAAAATCCAAAAAGTGTTAAAACTTGTGTAATGCTTGATAAACCTTGTAGAAGAGAAGTAGATATAGTTCCGGATTATTTTGGATTTGAAATTGAAGATTGGTTTATAGTTGGATACGGTCTTAACTATGGAAATAAGTATAGGAATATTCCTTACATTTTTTCTTATGAGGATTAAATATGTACGATAAATTTTCTTATATTTATGATGAGCTTATGAAAAGGCAAGTAGATTATAATCTACTTGCCTCTAATGTTATACAAATATGTAATGATAATAATATTGATGTAAAAAATATTTTAGAATGCGGAATGGGTAGCGGGAATTTAACTGAACAATTTTTAGAAAGAAAAATTGATGTTGATGGATTTGATATTTCAGATAATATGTTATCCATCGCTTATAACAAATTGATAGATTATAATAATGTTAATATTCTGAAGGGGGATATAAGAACCTTTGTATCTAATAAAAAATATAATTTAATATGTTGTTTTTTGATGTTTTAAATTATATAAAAAATCTGGATGAAATTGAGTTATTCTTACAAAATGCAAAAAAACAGATGAATGAGAATTCTATTTTAATGTTTGATGTGAATTCAGAATATAAACTTAGAGAATATTTAGGAAACAATACATTTGTAGTTGAAGAAGATGATATTTATTATGTTTGGAGAAATTCTCTTTATAAAAAATATATAAATTTTGAAATTGATTTTTTATAAAAAAGAAAAAATATCTATGAAAAAATTAAAGAAAGACAAAGACAGTACATCCATTCAGAAAATGATATATTAAAATTAATTGAGAAAAATAATTTTAAAATTTCAGATATTTTAGATTTTGAAACCTTTAAAAATAAGAGAAAAAACACTTATAGAATACTATATATCTTAAAAATTTGAGTTTGACAAATATAATAGATGAGTATATAATAAAGAAGGATGTGAAAAGCATTCCATATATTTTTAAGGAGGTATTTATATGTTATATTTTGCTCAAGAAGTGACAAAACAACAATATTGGTCACTTATTAAGACAGATAATACATTGGTGTTATTAGCTATTTTATGTGCAATAGCCGCTTTCAGTATTTATCTTGAACAAACTTACAGCTGGGCTGGTAAAATTACAGGTTGTATTTTGGCATTAGCTTTTACAATGGTTTTATCAAATGCTAAAATTATTCCGGCAGAAGATACAAAAGCATACGATATAGTATGGGGTTGGGTAGTTCCGCTTGCAATTCCTATGTTGCTATTTAAAGCGGACTTGAAGAAAGTTTGGAAAGAATCCGGAAGACTTATATGGATTTATTTACTTAGTGGTCTTGGAACAATTTTAGGAGCATTTGCTGCATTTTTCCTATTAAAAAACTTTATTCCGGAACTTTATAAATTAAGTGCAATGATGGTTGGTACTTATACCGGTGGTAGTATGAACTTAACTGCTATGGCAGATGCATTTCCTTTAGATGATAAAGGATTACTTGGTTCTGCAGTTGTAGCTGATAACTTGTTTATGGGAATTTACTTTGTGAGTTTAACAATTATTCCTACAATGAAATTTTTTAGAAAACACTATTCTCATCCTTATGAAGATGAAATGGAAAAATTAGGCTCAGCCGGAGAAAACAAGGCAGCTCAATTTTGGTCAAAAAAGGATGTTTCTTTGTTGGATGTTGCAAAAGTAGTATCTTTTTCATTTGCAATAGTTGCAATTTCTACAGAATTAGGTGCATATATTTCAGGATTTAAGCCTGATACTAATAGTATGGGTACAGGATTGAAATTTATAGTTGATTTATTCTTTGGTTTAATAGGTAGTAAATATCTGTTAATGACTACAATTACTGTTCTTTTAGCTACTTATACTAAAGTTCTAGCTAAGGTATCCGGTGCCGAAGAAATTGGAACATTTTTAATTCATATTTTCTTTGGAGCTATCGGAGCACCTGCTTCAATTGAAATTATTTTAAAGAAAGCACCTTGGTTATTAGTATTCTGTATTCTTATTGTAGTTATAAATATGCTTGTTTCATTTATTTTCGGTAAGATTTTCAAATTTTCAATTGAGGAAGTTTGTATTGCATCAAATGCTAATATTGGTGGCCCAACAACAGCTGCTGCACTTGCTATAGCGAGAGGCTGGAATCAATTAGTTGTTCCTGCAATGTTAGTTGGTATTTTAGGATATGTTATCGGTAACTATTACGGTGTATTTATTGGTAACATATTGAAGTTGTTCTAGTTATGATTTGTAATATAGGATTAGATAAAAATGGAGAGATGATTTTATCCAGTAATGGACAGGAGATAATAACACATAGTTTAAAATGTAAAGAAATAAATTCCGGATATATGTCACCGGGTGCTATGTTTATGGGAGCCCTTGCAGGCTGTAAGGTTTTAACTTTTATGAAATCTGCAAAGTATT
Organism: Parvimonas sp. oral taxon 393 str. F0440; assembly: GCA_000223315.2. Classification (GTDB taxonomy): domain Bacteria; phylum Bacillota; class Clostridia; order Tissierellales; family Peptoniphilaceae; genus Parvimonas. Next base: position 667,125 of record AFUS01000004.1, read on the forward strand.
ATAAAATTAAATTTGAAGATTTAAATATTGAAGTTGAAGCTTATGTTGTAAGTACTGATAATATAGGAGATACTCCATTTAAAAATCAAGAATATTCAGAAATAAGAACAAAATATTCTTTGAAAACAGATGCAAGCATCGATCAACTTGATAGAGTAATTAATCTTGCAAATAAAATATGCACCGTAAATTTAGCTGTTGATAAGAATATAAAACAGTTTCATACAATTGAATTATTATAAATTTAAAAATCACAGATAAAATATTCTGTGATTTTTTTATAAGATGTTTTAATCTTTACAATAGTATTTATTAATGGTATAATACTCGTATATAGGACTGGAGGAAAATATGAAAAATAAATTTTTACTCATGATAACGTTACTTTGCTTTTTATTGAGCAATTCTTACATAACTAAAGCTGAAGGAAGTAATTTAACTGATAACTATAGAATTTATGAACCCTTTAATTTATCTGATACTAAAAATTTAGAATTAACTGGAGATTCAATAATAGATTTTTCAAATGCAAATTCAAATGAAAATAAATTAGATGGAATATATAAAGCAAATTATACTCTTAAAAGTACAAATAATGGAAATTCAACTTTAAAAATGGGATTAACATTTAATAGTAGCATCGAAAAGCTAAGTAATTTTTCAATTAAAATAGATGGAGCAGAGGTACCATATTCTTTTAAATTTTTAAATGATAAATTTAAGACGCCAACAGGAAGTGAATTTTATAAAGAAATAGTTAGTAATATAGATTCTCCAATTTATGAACCTGTTAATTTTAAAAAAGAAGATGTTGGAACTCTTAGAAAATTTAATTTAGAGTCAAGCAATGCAGAAAATTTAAAATATGAGATTACTATTAAATATTCAACTGATAAAACAAAGTTGTTTTTGTCAGGTGGTGAAGATGTCAAAGTTGAAGAAAATAAAAATAATAAAACTTTAATATTAACGCATGAGTTTAGCGGTAAAAGCAAAACTCCTATTTTATATACAATTGGAAATGATGTAAATATAACAACAAAGGTATTTTTAGGAGATAAACAAGTTAACTCAGGATATAAAGAAAATATTGAAAAATCAACAATTAATGTTGAAAATTTTTTAAAGACTATTTTTTTAGGAGAAGTTCCTGAAAATGTTCGACAAAGATTTTCAGAGGATAATTTATATGAAATATTTGTTGAAAATTTTGATAAAATTTTAGGTGGTAGTGGATATGACAGTTTAGGAGTTTTGAAATCAACTGCAGATAAACAAATTGTTGTAACTTTTGAAACTTCAATTGAACCTAAAGTTGAAAAAAAATTAAGTGTTGAATATCCAATTTCAGCGACTCTTACAACTGTAAATAATATTAATGTAATGAAATTAAATTTAGAAAGTTCTTCACTTTCTACTTTTGATAATTTTAAAAGTTTTAAATATAAATTTTTAGGTAATGATGATTACAAGTATATTATAAATTCAAATACAAAATATATTAATACTAAAAACGGTTCAGAAATAACATTAAAAAAGTCTAATTTAGAACTTATTACAAACTTAATTTATAAGGAAAAATATGTAAAAGGAATTAGTGAAAAAGATGCAAAATCTTATACTAATTATGCATTAATCATATTAGGAATTTCTGAAGTGGTTGGAGTTTTGTATTTAAAGAATATGTATTTTAAAGATAAAAAATTAATAGAAGAAAAAGATAAAATCGAAATTCATTTTCGATTTTTTTTCTTTTTATTGCATTTGCAACATAAAATAAGTAAAAAATATAGTAATATAAATATATTATAAGGAGGTAAATATGAATAAAATAAATTTTGATGATAAATTATATAATATTTTAAATGGAAATGAAAAACTTTTACAATTTTTTATTAATAATGGTTTTGATCAATTAAAAAATGAAAAAATGTTAAAAACAATGGGTAAAATGGTTTCTTTAAATATGGCTTTAAAAGTTAGAGGAATTAATAAAGCTGCTTTCGAAGAAAAGCTAGATTTGTTTTTGAATGACGAACATAGTTCTGTTGATAAATCACTTGAAGAAGAAAACTCATTAACAGGGGATGTTATTGTAAAAGGTGTTTTACCATGTCCTTTAAAAATTCCTATTCTAGATGCTCTTGATAAATTTGTTGAAGATGAAAAGACGAAAGATTTAACAATTGGATATGAACTAAAGTCAGCAAATTTAGGTTTAGATTGGATTGAAAATGATATTGATTCCGGAGATATTAATAAGGTTGCAGATATTATGATTTCAGCAGGTTTTGAGTTATTTTTTGATAAAGATAAATTTGGGAAATTTTTTGAAGAGGATAAATTTTATATAGAAAATAAGCAGATGAATAAAGACTTTGATAATGAAAAAATCTGTTTAAGAGATCCAAAAAATATCTACAATATTATTGCAGTAGTTCCTTGTGTATTTTTAGTGAATGAAAATAATCTTAATGGAAGAAAAATTCCTACTTCTTGGGAAGATTTACTTTTTAGCGGAGATTATATTGATAGTGTAGCGATACCGTTATCTGATTTAGATATGTTTAATGCTTTAGTTGTAAACATTTATGCAAAATGGGGAATTAAAGGAATCAAGGCATTGGCAAAAATATATAAGAAAAGTTTACATCCTGCAGAAATGGTTAAGAAAAAAGGAGATTCAAAAAATAATCCACTTGTTAGTATAACACCATATTTTTTTACACAAATGGTATCAAGAAGTTCTGCACTAAAAGTTGTTTGGCCAAAAGATGGTGCAATTGTCAGCCCTGTGTTTATAATGGCTAAAAAGGATAATGAAAAAGCTCAAAAAGTTGTTGAATTTTTTAGAAATGAAGATGTTGGAAAATTACTTTCTTCAAATGGAAAATTTCCTACTACAGTTTATGGTGTAGATAATATGATGAATAAAGACTATGGATTTTTATTCTGTGGTTGGGATTATATTCATAATAATGATATAGTAAAGGTTATGGAAGAATCTGAAAGGATTTTTAATGAAGAAATATTAAAATAGAGGTTTATATGAATTTAGTAGTATTTTCAGGTCCTCCTTCATCAGGGAAGACCAGTGTAATAGTAAAGACAATTGAAAACTTAAAAAATAGAGGTATTAAAGCAGGAGTAGTTAAGTTTGACTGTTTATATACTGATGACGATTTAATTTATAAAAAAAATAATATTTTAGTTAGAAAAGGTCTTTCGGGCGCCTTATGTCCGGATCACTTCTTTGTTTCAAATATTGAAGAGGTTGTTCAATGGGGAATTAGTAATGAATTGGACATTTTAATAACAGAATCAGCTGGACTTTGCAATAGATGTTCACCATATATTAAAAATATAAAAGCTGTTTGTGTTATTGATAATTTATCTGGTATAAATACACCTAAAAAAATTGGTCCAATGTTAAAAAGTGCGGATTATGTTGTTATAACAAAAGGAGATATTGTTTCCCAGGCTGAAAGAGAAGTTTTTTCTTCAAGAGTTGCTTCTGTTAATCCAAGTTCTATAGTTATGAATATAAATGGACTTACAGGACAAGGAACTTATGAATTAAGTACTTTATTGTATGATGAAAAGAATTCAATAAATACAGTTAATGGTATGGAATTAAAATTTGCGATGCCGACTGCATTGTGTTCTTACTGCTTGGGAGAGAAGAAAATAGGAGCAAAATATCAAATGGGAAATATCAAAAAAATGAAATTGGAGGATAAAAATGCGTAATCTAAAAATTGAAAAATTAATTGAAAAATATCCTTTTGTTGAAGTTTTTTTTGAAGAAAATAACTTTGATATTTCAAATAGTAAACATTTATCATTTGCAGAGTATTTACATTCATTTTCTGAAGAAGAAAAAGAAGAACTTGCGATAGACGAAGAACTGCTTTGTGATTCATTAGAAATATATATAAATCAAATGAAAAGTTTTTTAGGACTAGAAGATGATGAAGTAAATTCAATAACTCTACTTGCCGGTACAGATAAGTTCGGTAATAGAGAAAACTATGATGAATTTAAAATTAATAAATCAGAAATAGTTTCAATAGTTGGACCAACAGGAAGTGGAAAATCAAGACTATTAGGAGATATTGAATGGGTAGCAGATAGAGATACTCCCACTAATAGAAAAATTTTAATAAATGGGAAAGACGCTGATAAGAAATGGAGATTAAGTGCTAATAATAAATTAGTATCTCAACTTTCTCAAAATATGAATTTTGTTATGGATTTATCCGCTTATGAATTTATAGAACTTCACGCTAAAAGTAGAATGGTTGAAAATGAAGAAGAAGTTATTAATAAAATCATTGTAGAGGCGAATAAATTAGCAGGAGAAAAATTTGACTTAAATACTCCTATTACTTCATTAAGTGGTGGGCAGTCAAGGGCATTAATGATTGCAGATACAGCAATTTTAAGTTCATCTCCGATTGTTTTGATTGATGAGATTGAAAATGCAGGAATTGATAGGAAAAAAGCTTTAGATTTACTAGTAAGTGAAAATAAAATTGTTTTAATGGCAACACATGACCCGATATTAGCTTTGATTGCTGATAAGAGAATTGTAATAAATAATGGAGCTATAGTTGCGATACATAAAACAACTGAAAAAGAAAAGGAATTACTTTTAGAACTTGAAAAAATGGATAATGTTATTCAAGATTTAAGAAAAGAATTAAGATATGGCAACTCACTTTCCAATTTTAAAATAAATTCTAAATGATTGACTTTTTTAATTTGCTGTATTATAATACTTTTATAAAGTATACATTGTACAGTGAAATAGGAGGAAATTATTATGAAATCGAGAACAATTTCTGTTTTAAGCATATTTTTGTTTATAATATCATTTTTTCTTTTAGAAAATATAATGTTAAATCAAGAGTTTACATTTAATTATTATAGATATATATTAATTAATATTTTTAGAGTGAATAAGATATTGTCACCACCTGAATATGGTTTGACTCATATATTTTTTACAGCATATTACTTTATTCGATTTTAAATTTAATTTTCTGTTCAAACAAAATATATTTAATTATAAATCAAATATTTTTGAGTATATATTTTATTCTCAATATATATCCAATAACTATAGGACGTGCCGGTTTTGAAGATAATATTTCAATGATGTATTTTTTTACAAATATATTGATAATAATTTTGCTACATCTTATTAATTTATACCAATTTAAACATCTTAAAAATTAAGTTTTAATAAATAACAGATTTTATATTGAGGTGTTGGTTATGAATATTGCTAAAAATTTTTTATAAAATATTTATGGATTGTAAATTTTGTTATATTTATTGTTCTGATGTTTATGCTGGATTATGTCGATTTAAATAATGAGTATATATACAGTGTTGATAAATATTTATTTCTAATGGTTTTGCCGATAATTGATGAACTTAATGGAGGGACATTCATTGTCATACTCTTATTATATATGACATTTTCAATTTTGTATAAGATAAATTATAAATTTTTAATTATAAATTTATGCTATTTAATATTTCAATTATTAGTAATATTGTATCCAGTTGTATTCGGGAAAGTCGAATTATTAGGCTCTAAATCAATATTCTTGTTTATAATTATAATAATAATTCATTTTATTTTGATTTTTATTAATACATTTCTTATAAAATTTAATTATGATTGAATATTTTAAAAGGAGGAATTTTAATTTCTCCTTTTATATTGCAAAAAATGTGGTATAATAATCATATCTTTACACATTTTATGAAGATATATTTTTTATTGTGAGGGATTTTATGTTTGAACTTTTATCTCCGGCGGGTTCTATGGAATCCTTGAAAGCCGGAATTCAAAATGGAGCAGATGCTATTTATCTAGGTGGTAGCAGTTTTGGAGCAAGAGCTTCTGCAACAAATTTTGACAATGATGAGCTTATAGAAGCTGTAAAATATGCAAAACTTAGGAATGTATATATATTTGTTACTGTTAATACATCTATTAAAGAAACTGAAGTTGAAGAATTGATTTCTTATACAGATTTTTTATATAAAATTGGTGTGGATGCAATAATTTTATCCGATATTGGAGTTGCAGAAGTTTTAAGAAAAAGATATCCAAATATGGAACTTCATGCATCAACTCAAATATCTGCACATTCATTAAATGACGTTTTAGAATTAAAAAAAGTTGGATTTGATAGAGTAGTTCTTGCAAGAGAACTTAGTATAGAAGAGATTAAGGAAATCTGTGATAATGTTGATATAGATATTGAGGTATTTATTCACGGAGCTATCTGTGTAAGTTACTCAGGACAATGTCTTATGAGCTCAATGATTGGAGATCGTTCAGGAAACAGAGGTCGTTGTGCTCAACCTTGTAGACAAAGTTATAAATTGATTAACAAAACAACAGGAAAGGCAATTGATGTAAATGGAAGTTACTTATTGAGTCCAAAAGATTTATGTAGTATAGAAAATATCGAAAAAATATTAGATACGGGTGTTAAATCTTTAAAAATTGAAGGAAGAATGAAAAGACCAGAATATGTAGCAGTTGTTACATCAAGATACAGAAAAACTATAGACAATTACATAAATAATAAAATTACAGATGATAAAAAGGCTTTAAAAGAAGATTTAGAAGCTATTTTTAATAGAAAATTCACATCAGGATACCTTATGAGTAAAAACGGTTCTGATATTATTAATTTAGATAAGCCTAATAATGTTGGAGTTAAAGTAGGAGAAGTTTTAAATTTCAATACCAAAAAAAGAAATTGAAAATAATATTATCCGGTAAACTTTCAAAGGGAGACGGCATTAATTTAGGTGGAGGAAATATTGGTAGAATAATTAAAAATGGAGAAAGTTTTGACTTTGGAGTAGCTGGAGAAATAATAGAAATTGATTTCTTAAAAGATATAAAGCCAAAAACTCCAGTTTACAAAACTTCCGATAAATTACTAGTAGATAGTGCTAATAAATCATTTAGAGAAGGAATTGAAAATAAAAAAATAAATTTAAAATGTGAAATTTTTATAAAAGTTGGTGAAAAAGCAAGGTTTGTTTTAGAAAATATCGAAGTTTATTCAGATGAAAAAATAGAAAAATCAAAGAATAAAGAAGTTGAAATAGATAAGATTATTGAAAAATTATCTAAAACTGGAGGAACACCTTATATTTTTGTTTTTAAGAATATTTGTATCGATAAAGATGCCTTTATTCCGGTTTCAGTATTAAATAATATGAGAAGAAAAGCAGTTGAAAAATATGAGGAATATAAACTGAATTTTTCAACAAAAAGAATTATATGTCCTTCTCAAAATTTTAGTTATCAAAATGGTAAAAAGGTATTTAATAAAAAGATTACATTAAAAGTACGTAAAAATACTCAACTGGAAAAAATTATTGAAAATCCAAATATATCAGAATTTATAAAAGAAATTTACACTGAAGATTTTACTTTGCTTGAAAAATATTATAATAAATTTAAAACTATGGGGATAAATATAATTTACAGTGCTCCAGGTGTTATAAGAAACGAAGAGTATTCTCTATTAGAAAAATATTTATCCAAAATAAATGATGAAATTTTTAATAAAGTTCAAATATCAACTTGGGGTTCAAAAAACTTTTTTAAATCAAAATTTGGTACTAAAAAATTTAATATAGACACATATTTTAATATCTATAATTCATATTCATTGAAATTTTTTGAAAAATATTTTGATGCTGAAGATATAACAATTTCACAAGAAATAAATAAATTTGAAATAAAAAACTTGTTGGATAAGTCAAAAGAAAGAAATTCAAATGTCGATATGATTATTTATGGACATACAAGATCAATGCTTACAGAATATTGTGCAATGGGAGTTTTGACAAAAGATTGTCATAAAGATAGACGTTGTGCTGAATGTGCAAGAAGTGATTATGTTTTAAAAGATATGGAGAATAGAAAATTTAGACTATTTCAAGATATGTTTTGCAGAACTGAAATAAGAAATCATATTGCGCTGGATTTAAGAGAAAATATAAAAGAAATATTTGAATTGGGAGTTGACAGAGTAAGACTTGATTTTACTTATGAAGATTCTGATATGCTCTATAAAATTTTAAAAGAATGTATTGAATGTATAAAATATTCAAAAAAATAAAAGATACAAATGCTTTTAAAGGCCATTATATAAATTCAGTTAACTAATACAAAGGTAGTATTTTTAAAATTTTAAATACTACTTTTTTTATTGAATGATAACAAAACAATTAGTTACTTATAATATGGAAAACCGGTATTAAGTAAAAAGTAATATTTTAATAAAAATGGACTATGTTTTATGAAAAAATTTTTAAAACATTGAAAAATGGATAAATTTTTGATAAAATTAATGTCAAGGTGAAAAGTATACCTTTTTAAGATATGTTTTATAAAGTATGTAATTAAAGAATTTTGTGATTTTATAATAAAAATAGGGAAGTGTATATGAAAAAAGGAGATATTATTGTTATTTTTAGTTTGATTATTATTTTTTCTTTTCATTTGTATATATAAATAAAAGTTTTATAACAACTGAAGATAAATATATAAGTGTTCAAGTAAACGGAGAGGAAATTAAACAGATAACATTTGGCAACGAAAAGAAAGTTTACCCTATAAGAACATCTTTTGGAATTAATGTTTTAGAAGTTGACAATGACGGGGTTAGAGTTATTGAGGCAAATTGTCCTGATAAACTGGATGTTAAGTTTGGTAAAATTAGTAAAGTTGGACAGGCAATTATTTGTATGCCTAATAGATTGGTTATACAAATTAAATCAAGACAAAATAATGATTTGGATGTGGTAAATTAATGAATGTAAAAAAAGTTATTTTAATTTCTTTGTTTGTTTCAATTGCTTTAGTTGTATCTTTGCTTGAGTATTATATTCCAATACCCATTCCAAATGTAAGATTGGGCTTATCAAATGTAATAATTATAAACTCAATTATACTTTTCGGTTTTAAAGAAACATTTTTTATTTCGTTTTTAAAGGCGGTTTTATTGGTAATAATATTAGGTAATCCGGTAAGTTTTATATACAATTTTTCAGCGGGATTTACAAGCATTGTTACTATGTATATATCAAATAAGTTTTGTAGTAGATTTTTAAGTTTAATAGGAATAAGTGTTTTAGGGTCTGTTTCTCATGTTATGGTTCAAATATTAGTTTCTATGATACTTTTAAATACAAATACTTTGGTTAATTTTATTCCTTTCCTAGGTATAATAGGAATTTTTACCGGAATTTTAGTTGGGATTATTTCTAATTATATGTATAAAATTTTAAGAGGTAATTATGTCAAGCTATAATTATGAAGATTTTTTAAAAGATTTAAAAATATTTTTGAATGATGAGAAACTAAAAGATAAAAAAATATTTGAAAAAGAAATCAAAGAAGAAGGGTTGTCTTTTGTAGATAAAACTGTAAATGAAGTTAATAGTGTAAAAAATATAGAATATAAAGATATAGATACTTTTACTATTTCTATAAAAGAATTACAAGAAACTGATAAACCAAGAGAAAAACTTTATAAATTCGGATCTGAAAAATTAAGTGAATACGAGCTTATAGCAATTTTAATTCGTAGCGGATCAAAAAAAGAGGATGTTTTAACTCTTTCAAAGAAATTATGGCAATATATGAATAAATTTCATAGGATAAGTGAAATTACAATTAATGATTTGATGAAAATAGACGGAATAGGATTGTCTAAGGCATGTTCTATAATTTCTGCATTGGAGCTTTCTAAAAGACTGAATATGAGAGAATGTGTTGATAATTTTTCATTTTGTTCTCCAAAAAGTGTTGCAGATATTTTTATGAATATATTAAGGGATGAAATGAAAGAACATTTTTATGTTCTTTTGCTAGATACTAAGAATAAAATAATTTCTTGGGACGAAATATCAAAAGGTGATTTAAATTCATCAATAGTTCATCCTAGAGAAGTTTTTAAATATGCTTTGAAATACAGTGCAAACAGTATTATTTGTTTGCATAATCATCCAAGTGGAGATCCAACTCCAAGTTCTCAAGATATAGATATAACAAAAAGATTGGAAGAGGTCGGAGATTTGGTAGGAATAAGATTGTTGGATCATATTATAATCGGATATAATAAATATATAAGTTTAAAAGAAAAGGGATTAATGAGATAAGAGAGGTAGAAAAATGGGTTTTTCGTGGATTTTAGGGGAAGATTTAACTTTAGATTTAGGTACATCTAACACTCTGATATACTCAAAAAGAAAAGACGGTAAAGTTATTGAACCTTCTGTTGTTGCTGTCGATTTGAATAATTATGAAATAGTTGCAGTTGGGGAAAAGGCAAAAAGTATGGAGGGAAAAACTCCTGATAATATAATAACATTAGCACCTATTAAGGGAGGAAAAATAATAAACTTTGAGATTGCTCAAGTAATGCTTACAAATTTATTAAAAAAAGCAAAGTCAAGTTTTTCAATTTTTCATCCAAAGGTGCATATTGCAATATCAAGTGGAATTTCTGAAGTTGATAGAAGGGCTATTGAAGATTGTGTAATATATTCTGGAGCTAGAAGTGTTGAATTTATTCCCAGTGCAGTTGCATCTGCAATAGGAATGGGACTTCCTGCTTTAGATCCTTCAGGAAATATTGTTGTAAATATAGGTGGAGGAACTGTAGATGTTTCATTGGTTAGTTTAGGTGGGGTCGTTGCATCTAAATTTGTAGATATTGGGGGAGATTCTATTGATTATGATATCGTAAATATTGTTAAAAATAAATATGAGTTAATGATTGATAAAGAAACTGCCGAATTTATAAAAATAAATTTATCTTCATTTATTAGTAGTAATATCAGTAATAATCTATCAATTTTTGGCAGAGATATAAACAGTGGAATGCCAAGAAATGCTATGATATATGGTAAAGATATAACATCTTCATTATTTCCACTTTTTAATGCTGTATCTGATGCAATAAAAGTTATTTTGGAGAAAACACCACCTTCAATGGCAGGAAATGTTTTAAGAAATGGAATATTTTTAACTGGAGGTTGCTCAAAAATAAATGGTTGTGTTGAATATTTACAAAATGAGTTAAGAATAGGGATTAATGTGTCCGAAAGTCCACTGACTTGTACCTGTGAAGGAGCAAGTATTTTAACTAATAATATGAAAGGTAAAAGTAATAGGAGAAAGAATAATGAATAGATTTAGAAATATTAAATCCCGTAAAAAGAAAATCTCTTTTTTTACAACAGTAATAATTTTAAGTTCTATAATTTTTTTCAGTAACAATTCTTCTATTATGAATATAGGAGAAAATGCGATAGGGACTGTTACAAGTTCAATTTCAAGGATTGTATATTCTTCTATTGCAAGTTCAAAAGAAGTTTTTAAAAACATTTTTGGATCAAGAACTATTAGAGAAGAGAATGAAAAATTAAAAATTGAAAATGCAGAACTAAAAGAAAAGAATGTAAGTATGGAAAATATAATAGCAAAAGAAGATTTTTTGAAAAATGAATATAATTTGTATTTAAAAAACAAAGAAAATTTGTTGAGTGCTAATGTTATTGCTTTAGATAATAATAATTTGTTAATAAGATTTAATATTAATAAAGGAAGTAAAGATGGTGTAAAAGTTGGAGATATTATAGTACAGGGAACTGTTGGTGATAAAGAAAATACTTATATAACTGCTGTTGTAGGAAAAGTTGTAGAGGTTGGTTATAATTGGAGTAAAGTTTCAAGTTTACTGGATTCAACGAGTAATGTTTCTTTTAATGTCGTGAGAACCCAATCATATGGAGCTATAAATGGTCAAGAAAACAATTTTTTATCAGGTTTTATGTACAAATCGGATGCAGATGTTGTAGTCGGAGATAAGTTGGTTACTTCCGGTAGAGGCGGAGTTTTTCCCGGAAATTTATATATTGGAGAAGTTACAGAAGTAAAATCTTCAGATAATAATTTGGAAAAAAAGGTTAGTGTTAAATCTCCTGTTGATTTTACAACTTTATTCAGAGTATTTGTCTTAAAAGGAAATGGTGGAGCTAATGAATAGATTAAAAGTTGTATTGATGTTTTTTGCAAGTATAATGATACAAACAGCTATATTGCCAAATTTTAGTATATTTAACTCTAAAGCTAATATGAGTATAGCACTTGTTGTAGCGATAGCTATGAATTTTGGATCTTATGTTTCTGGATATTGTGGAATTGTACTTGGATTTTTTGAAGATATTCTATTTTCTAGAGTAATTGGAATAAGAGCGTTGATATATTATATGATAGGCTTCATAGTCGGGTATAGTGAAGATTCTATAAATAAAGGAGATATACGTTCAGGTTCTATAATTACTATTGTAGCAACATTATTTTATTGGATTATGAATACAATAATTTATATGTTTTTGGAAAATTCTTCTGTAAATGTTCTTATAAAATATTTAAAAGGTCCAATAGTTATAGAGTTGATTTTAAATGTTTTATTATATTTGGTATGTAATTATGCTTTGAAAAAAGTATTTAAAAAGAGAAAATTTAGATTTTAGTAGGTAATTATATGAAAATTTTTGATAAGAATAAATTAGAGAAAATTAATGATAGACAATTGAGATATAAGATAGTTTATTCTATTTTATTTTTTTTGATGGGTGCACTTGTTCTAAAATTATTCCATTTAACAATAATAAATGGAGATGATTATAGAAATAAAGCAGATAATAATAGACTTAAAGATGTAAAAATAACTGCTCCGAGAGGTAATATTTATGATAGAAACGGTAAATTATTAGCGGGAGTAAAAACAAGTCCGGCTGTTCAAATTTTAAAAGATGAGTTTAATAGATTGAGTAAAGATGAAAAGATTGAAAAAATTGAAGAATTAACTAAAATACTTAATAAAGATGGAGCGAGTTGGGATACTGATGATTATTTTTTAGGAATTAATTACTTTGTATATTCTTCAGATGTTGATTATTTCACAGAATTAAAATCTCCTAAAGAAAAAGTTTTGGATATAATTTTGGAAAACAAATTAGTCGAAGATATTTTAAAACTAAGAATTGAAAAAAATTCTTCTTCTAATTTTCCTACTATATCATAAAAAAAGTTATAAGAGATTTACAACTTAAAGGAATATATGTTCCAAGTGATTTCTTTGATGTAGATAGTGGAGACATCACCTTTACTAAAGGAGATAAATATAATGAATACGCAAAGGATAAAGATCTTTCTAAAGGGATTTATTCACATGTCGCAAATTTAGTAAAAGACGATAAGTCAATAATAAGAAAAATATTAGATCAACCTTTGGCTAGAAAATTGGTTTATGAGGAATTGAAAAGTAGAAACCTTTTGAAAAATATTGAATTAAGACCATTAGTAGATTTAAATAGATATAATTTGTTGTTAATAAAGTCGGAATTAAATAAACAGAATTCAAAAGTAACTTTGGAAACTGATGCAAAAGATGATTTTTATAATATGGTAAGAAAATTTACTATGGATAAATTATTGAGTTATGTTAAAGTTGATAAAAATGGAAATAAAGTAATTCCGGCAGAGGTTTTATTAAAAAAATTAGAAGAAAAGAATATAGATGCAAATGTTGAATATACTTTAGTTAAAGATGAAAAAGACAAAGAAACAGTACAATTTAATTATAAAGATAATGAGAAAAAAGATATTGAACCTTTAACTCATTTAATTTCTATTGCAGAAGAAAATAATCTACTTTATGATTTTGTTCTATCTGATGATATTAAGTTTGTTGCTCAAGAAGTAAATACTGAAAATAATATTATTTTAAGAATTTCTATAACGAGTAAATCATTTGACTATGTTTATAATATCAATAGGACAGAAATAAAAAATAGATATAAAATAAAAGAAGATTATACAGCTGAGAGCTTATTTTCAACATTAAAAAAGACATATTCTATTGATAATTTAGATGATTATATTGCATATAGTTATTTAGTTTTAAATAGAAAAGTTGAGTTGCAAGGTGATAAGGCATATATTCCTATTACTCTAACTTATGGAATATCTGAACCTTGTATATCTCATATAAAAGAAAAATTTGAAAATAATAATGGATTTACTGTTTCTATGGAGCCCATAAGATACTATCCTAATGGTGAATTAGCATCACATATCTTAGGATATATAGGGAAAATTTCACAACAGGATGAAATTGATAAATATACAAAAGATAAAGGATACTCATCAGATAGTTTTATTGGAAAAACTGGAGTTGAAGAAAGTCAAGAAGTTTCACTAAAAGGAAAAGATGGCTTTAAAAAAGTAATGGTGGATAATAGAGGAAATAGGACTGAAACAATTTCGGAAACTCAGGCAGTTCCGGGAAAAAATGTCTATTTGTCTATCGATTCGAATTTACAAAAAGTTGCTGAAGAGTCTTTAAAGAATACTTTGGAATCTATAAGAAATGGAAGTGAGTACAAGAGTAAATGGGGAAGCTATACACCGCATGAAAGACATAGAAATGCAACAAGTGGGGCGGTAGTAGTTCTTGATGTTAAAACTGGAAAAGTTTTAGCACTTGCAAGTTATCCGTCTTATGATCCAAATCTTTTTGTAACAGGTATTTCAAACAGCGATTGGATAAGTTTATTTCCTGAAGATCCAAGAGATTTTCTTGCTCCTAGACCGCTGTATAATATCGCAACACAAAGTGTTTCTCAACCTGGTTCTACATTCAAGCTCGCAAGTGCATTAACAGCCCTTGAAAAAGGATTAAATCCTAATGAAAATATTAATTGTCAAGGGATTATGGATGTTGGAGATACTAAATTTGGATGTTGGATATGGAATCAGTATCAAAGAACACATGGTAATGAAAATCTGAGAACGGCATTAAGAGATAGTTGTAACTATTATTTCTATGCTTTGGCTTTAGGAGAAAATCCTAAATCAAATAAGAAAACTGGAACAAAAATAACTATTGAAGATTTATCCAAAACTGTAAAGGAATTAGGTCTTGGAGAAAGAACAGGTATAGAAATTAATGTACCTAGAGAAAGCAAAGGGGTTGTACCAGATTCTAATACAAAAAAATCTTTAACGAAAATTATGTTAAAAAATAAATTGGAAAAAGAAATCGAAAAGTATATTTTAGATGATAAAAACAAGGAAGATTATGACTTTAATAAAATAATTGATACTATAGTAAATTGGACTGAAGAAGAATCAGTTCCATCAAGAACAGAAGTAATTAAAAGATTAAAACAAATGGAATTAAATGCTGAAGAACCAATTGGTAATTCAAAAGTTTCTTTAGCTGATATGATAAAATTCGACTATTTAAATCAAGCTTCTTGGTCTAATGCGGATTCATTAAATACTGTAATTGGACAAGGTCAAAATGCCTATACTCCAATTCAAATGGCAAGATATATGGCGATGATTTCTAATGGTGGTCAAAAAGTAAAAACTTCAGTAATTGAAAAGATTGTAAGTTATGATAATAAAACTGTTTCATTTCAAAACAATCCTGAAACTGAAAAATCAACTTTTAATCCTAAAAATTTGAAATATATTTTAGAAGGAATGAATATGGCTTCTAAAACTTCAGAAAATGCTAAAATCTTTAAAAATTTACCAATAGAAATCGGTATAAAAACAGGTACTGCACAAAAAAGTGGAACTAATCCGGTTACTGGTCAAGCGTATGATAACTATGCTTGGAATGTTTCATTTGCACCTTATAATAATCCTGAAATTGCTATAGCGACAGTAATATTTCAAGGTGGAGCTGGTGCTTTTTGTGGACCTATAGTAAGAGATATTGTTGGACAATATATTGATAATAAAGCTGAATCAGGTCAAAATATTCAATCAGATAAACAAAATGACAATAATTCAGAAAATAATGATAATTTAATAGGAGATTAGCATAAAAACTATTGAAATTTTAGTTATTATGATATATAATGTACTAGACTAAATAATTTAGGAGGTTTTATATGAAATTTAAAAAGGCTTTCGCAGCACTTTTAGTTGGTGCTATGATTTTAACAGGTTGTTCTTCTAAACCTAGTGAAAAAACAGAAGAAAATAAGGGAAATACTAAAAAACCAATCAAATATGCAATGGTAACTGACACTGGTGGTGTTAATGACCAATCATTTAACCAATCTGCTTATGAAGGATTAAAAGAATTACAAAAAGAAGGTATAATTGAAAAACCTATTTATGTTGAAAGTAAACAAGCTTCTGATTACAAAACAAATTTAGAAACTTTACTTGATGCTAAACATGATTTAATTGCAGGTATAGGTTTTGCATTAAAAAAAGATATTGAAGCGGCAGCAAAAGCTAATCCGGATCAAAAGTATGTAATTATTGACTCTGCTTTTGAAAATACTCCAAAGAACTTAATTGGAACAATTTTTGCAGATAATGAAAACTCATTTTTAGTTGGATATTTAGCTGGAGCATTAACTACTTCAAACAAAGTTGGTTTTATTGGTGGTATTACATCTCCATTAATCAAAAAATTTGAAGCAGGTTTTAGAGCCGGTGTTGAACAAGCAGCAAAAGACAACAATAAAAAAGTAGAAGTTGTTGCTCAATATGCTGAAAGTTTTGGAGATGCAACTAAAGGTAAAGCTATTGCAAATAGTATGTACTCTTCAGGGGTTGATATGATTTTCCACGCATCAGGTGGTACAGGTAATGGTGTTATCGAATCAGCAAAAGAAAATAAAAAATTTGTATTCGGTGTAGATAGAGATCAATCTTACTTAGCACCGGAATATGTTGTAGCTTCTACAATCAAAAAAGTAAATGAAGCTATTAAGAGCGTTGGTAAAGATTTATATGAAGGAAAATTCAGAGGTGGAGAAACTATTGAATTTTCACTTAAAACAAATGGTGTTGATGTTGCATATGGAAAAGAAGATCAATTAAAGATTAAAATTCCAAATGAATTAAAACAAAAAATTGAAGAATTAAAGAAGAGTATTGCTGAAGGTAAAATTACAGTACCAACAGAAGTAAAATAAATTATTAATTAAAAGGAAGCGAAAGCTTCCTTTTTCATTTAAAATAACTTTATTGATATTTACCTTTTGTTACTAATATTATATAATATTATTATTAAATAAAATTAAGGAGATTATCAAATGAAAAATGAATTAATTCTTGTTGTTGATTTTGGAGGACAATATAATCAATTAATTGCCAGAAGAGTAAGAGATCTTAATGTATATTGTGAAGTTATTCCTTACAATAAAGCAGTTAATGAAATAAAAATAAAAAACCAATTGGTATAATATTTACTGGTGGACCAAATAGTGTTTATGACGAAAATGCACCAAAAATTGAAAAAGAAATTTTTGAATTTAACATACCAATCTTAGGATTATGCTATGGTATGCAATTAATATCTCAAATATTTGGAGGTGTAGTAGAAAAAGCTGATAAAAAAGAATTTGGAAAAACTTTATGTATCAAAGATAAAAATTCAAAACTTATTTCAAATATGAAATCTGAAACAACAGTTTGGATGAGTCATCAAGACCAAGTTGTAAAACTTCCAGAAGGATTTGATTGTATTCAACATACTGATACATGTCCTTATGCCGGAATAGAAAATGAAGAAAAGAAAATTTATGCCGTTCAATATCACCCCGAAGTTAATCACTCAGAAGAAGGAAAAGAATTAATAAAATCATTCCTTTATGATATTTGTAATGCAAGTGGTGATTGGACAATGCAAAACTTTATGAATGAACAAATACAAAAAATAAAACAAACTGTTGGAGATAAAAAAGTTTTATTAGCTCTTTCAGGTGGAGTTGACTCTTCTGTTTGTGCATCATTACTTTCAAAAGCCATAGGAAGCCAATTGACTTGTGTTTTTGTGGATACTGGACTTATGAGAAAAAATGAAGGTGATGAGGTAGAAGAAGCTTTTAAAAATGATGAATTAAATTTTGTAAGAGTAAATGCAAAAGACAGATTTTTAGAAAAGTTAAAAGGAATAACAGATCCTGAGCAAAAAAGAAAAATAATCGGAGAAGAATTTATTAGAGTTTTCGAAGATGAAGCTAAAAAGATAGGTCAAGTAGATTACCTAGCACAAGGAACAATATATCCGGATGTTATTGAATCAGGACTTGGAGATGCAAAAGTTATAAAATCACATCACAATGTAGGTGGACTTCCGGATGTTGTAGATTTTAAAGATTTGATAGAACCTTTAAGAGATTTATTCAAAGATGAAGTTAGAAGATTAGGTTTAGAACTTAAAATGCCTGAATACTTAGTTTTCAGACAACCATTCCCGGGACCTGGCTTAGGAATAAGAGTAATGGGAGAAGTAACAGAAGAAAAATTGGAAATCTTAAGAAATGCCGATGCAATATTTAGAGAAGAAATAGCAAAAGCAGGAGAAGATAAAAATATAAGTCAATATTTTGCAGTTATTACAAACAACAAAACAGTTGGAGTAATGGGGGACTTTAGAACATATGATTACACTCTAGCATTAAGAGGAGTTACAACAACAGACTTTATGACAGCCGACTGGGCAAGAATTCCTTACGAAGTATTGGACAGAGTTTCCGTAAGAATAGTAAACGAAGTAGAAAATATTAACAGAATTGTCTATGACATAACAAGCAAACCACCAGCAACAATCGAGTGGGAATAATTATAATTAACTAAACAACATGAAAAGTAACTAATTGAATCAAAAGTTGAATTTTAATTTTGATTTGAACCCCTAAATTTGGACAAAGAATTTGGGGGTTTTTGTACCCTGGTCTCATATTAATTGTATCAGAATATGAGGGAAGCTTTAAAGATAAAACTGGATTTTATTTTAAAAGAAAATATGCTATAATATTGTGTAGAATTTCTATGCGAACAAATAGGAAAGAGGAGTGTTATGAAATTTTCATATAATAAACTATGGAAGTTGTTAATTGATAGGGATATGAATAAAGGAGATTTACAAAAATTGATAGAAACAGGACCGTCTACAATTTCAAGAATGGGACGTAATGAGCCTGTAAGACTTGAAATTTTAGGTAGAATATGTGAGAAGTTGGATTGCAATATAGAAGACATTATTGAATATGAAAGAGGAAGAAAAGATGTATAAATCGATTGATTTATTTGCAGGGATTGGAGGAATCAGGCTTGGATTTGACCAGGCATTCGGAAAAAATATCAAGACCGTTTTTATAAGCGAATGGGATGAAAAAGCGGTAGAAACTTATAAAGCAAATTTTAATGACAGTATCGATGTAGTTGGAGATATTACAAAAGTTGATGAAAAAGATATTCCAGATCACGATATATTACTTGCCGGCTTTCCTTGTCAGGCGTTTTCTCTTGCAGGACATAAAAGAGGGTTTGAGGATGCGAGAGGGACATTGTTTTTTGATGTTGCAAGGATTATAAAGGAACATAAACCGAAAATTGTATTTTGTGAGAATGTCAAAAACCTTGTCAACCATGATAGAGGGCGTACATTTCAGGTGATTAGAAATACTTTGGAAGAATTGGGATATGCGGTGTTTTATCAAGTTTTAAACAGTAAGGATTTCGGAGTTCCACAAAACAGAGAAAGGATATATATTGTAGCATTCAGGAATGATATAGCACCTTCGGATTTTGTATTCCCTCAAAAAACCGATGATACAAAAGTTATAAAAGATATTGTTGAAGAAAAGGAAGTGTCTTCAAAATATTATTTATCTACCGCTTATTTAACTTCGTTAAAAAGGCACAAAGAGAGACATGTTTCAAAGGGAAACGGATTCGGATATGAAATTAGAGAACTTGATTCCGTGGCAGGTGCTATTGTCTGTGGAGGTATGGGAAGAGAAAGAAATCTTATAATTGATAAACGTTTAACTGATTTTACACCTGTTACTCATATAAAAGGCGAGGTTAATAGAGAGTATATTCGAAAGATGACTCCGAGAGAATGGGCAAGACTTCAGGGATTCCCAAATGATTTTAAGTTGGTAGTTGCCGATACACATTTGTATAAACAATTCGGTAATTCGGTAACCGTACCGGTTATACGTGCAATTGCCGAACAGATAAAGGTACAACTTGAAAAGGGAAAGACGGAAACAATAAAAAGAGAAGAAATATTTGAACAGGTCGCTGTTGCATGGAGGTAATTATGCTTACAGGAAATAAAGGAGAATGGTCGGAAATATATGTTTTGTTAAGACTTTTGGCTGACGGAAAGATATATGCAGCCGACAGTGAATTGAATAAATTGGAGGATGTATATTTCCCTATTATTAAAATAATTAGAGAAGAAAACAAAGGTGAAATTAAAGAATATGCCGCCGGAGAAATAATATCAATATATATTAACGGATCAAAAGTTAAAGAGTTGCTTGCAACAGAATTTGAAATAGAATCTGAATATCTATTGAACGAAATTAACAGTAAAGCTTCAAAAGGTGCATTTTCAGTAGAAAGCACACAGAATTTTATGGATAAAATTTTGTGTTATAAGCTTTCTGCACCTGCAACGGATAAAAGTGATATCACAGTAAAAATAATTGACATAAACACCGGGTATAGTCCGACCGTGGGATTTTCAATAAAATCGGAATTAGGCTCATCTCCCACTTTGTTGAATGCAGGAAAAACTACAAACTTTATTTATAAAATAAGTCATAGCTATCCTGATTTGGTTAGAGAAGCGAATGAAATATATAAAGTAGCTGGCGGCAAAAGTCATACAGATGTTAGAGGACGTATAAATAAAATAATTGAAGAAAATGGAATTCTTAAATATTGGAAAATGAACAATCAAATTTTTAAGGACAATTTGGTATTGATTGACAGTAATATGGATAAAATTATCGCCGAAACTCTTTTATATTTTTATAAAGACGGAATCACTAACTGCGATGAGATGGTTGAAAAACTTGAACGGGAAAATCCTATGAACTACGGTAATGTAAATGCTTATAAGTATAAGTTCAAGAAATTCCTGACAGCTGTAGCATTGGGCATGAAGCCTGCTACGGTTTGGGACGGTTTAGATGAGGCTACAGGAGGATACATTGTAGTTACAAAGGAAGGCAATGTTCTTGCATATCATATATATAACAGAAACTACTTTGAAGAATATTTGTTGAAGAATACAAAATATGAAACGGCATCCACATCAAGGCATGATTTCGGGGAAGTATACAGTGAAAACGGAGAAGAATTTATAAAACTTAATTTGCAGGTGAGATTCAGATAATGAAGAAAAATAAGCCTATGACCAGAAGTGAAAACATGGCAAGAGTTAAAAGCAAAAACACAAAGCCTGAAATTTTTTTGAGAAAACTTTTATGGCATAAGGGGTTCAGATATAGGGTGAATTATAAGAATTTACCGGGAAGCCCCGATATCTATTTGCCTAAATATAAGACGGCTGTTTTTGTAAACGGATGTTTCTGGCATATGCACAAAAACTGCAAATATTCATCTATCCCTAAGAGTAATTATGATTTTTGGAAAAATAAACTCGAAGGAAATGTTAAAAGGGACAAGAAAAATTATGCTCAGCTTGAAAGTATCGGAATTAAAGTAATAGTAGTTTGGGGATGTGAAATTAAACAGATGATGAAAGATGAAGTAATTGCTACGAAGAAAGTAGATAATCTTGTACATGAGATTATCAAGTTATAATAAAAATGACGAAGTATCAATGCCGTTCAATAGGCTAAAAAACCTAAAAATAACAAGGAGTTTATTTGATAATGTCTATATAGCGATGTAAATGATTTGAACTATAATAATTTCTTGCAATCAAATCGTATTTAGATATCTGTTTAATAATAAAATAAAACGTAAAGGAGTATAGAGTAAATGAATAAGTTAAATGTAAAGTTAGCAAATTGTTATGGCATTGAAAAGATGGAATATGAATTTGATTTTTCAGAGAATAATGCTATAGCAATTTATGCAAGAAATGGTTTAATGAAAACATCATTTTCAAAAACATTAAAAAAAATTCAAGATAACAAAAATAGTGAAATTAGAGATGAAATATTTAATAAACCTGGAGTCGCAAATATATTGGAAGACGGTAATGCGCTTGATTCAAGTTCGATTTTTGTTATAAAAAGTTTTGAGAGTTATTATGAATCAAATAGTATAACTGATTTATTAGTAAATGATAATATCAAAACACAAATTAAAAATGTATTAAAATTACGTGATAGATTTTTGAAAGAACTTGAAAAAAATTCTGGATTAAAGATATCTAAAACATCATCCGGTAAGAAAATTTATGAATTAGAGCCAACTTTAGTTAAAGATTTGAAGTTCCCTGAGGATAGCTTTTTATTAAATATAAATAAAATCAATGATATTAAAGTTGAGTATGATTGTAGTCATATTAGATATAGCAGCATATTTGACAGTTCTATTATTAGAAAAATTAAAACGGATGAATTCCAAAATAAAATAACAGAGTTTTGCAAAGCAAGTGATGAAATATATAAAGCGTACGATTTTCTGGATAAAGGAAAGTTTACATTACCGAAATTGAAAAATATTGCAAAATCACTAGAGAATGATAGATTTTTTGTAAAAGAAAACTTTATATATTTAGATGGCTGATTTGAAATAAAAGACTTGAATTCTTTATCTAATAAGATTAAAGAAATAGAAGAAAAAATTAAAGAGGTTCCTGTATTTCAGGAAATTGAAAAATTATTAAGCGATGCAAAAGGGATAGTTCTAAGAGATATAATTGAGAATAATTCTGATATAATACCATATTTAAAAATTGATAAACTTGACACATTAAAGGAACAAATATGGATATCTTATATTCAAAAAAACAAAGAAGCTTTTGAAGAATTACAGAAACAATATTGTCTATTGGAAAATGAAATTGATAATATAGATTTTGATGATACACAATGGAATAATGCGCTAGAAATATTTGAAGAAAGATTTACCGTTCCATATAAAATGAAAATTTCAAACATAAAGAGTGCAATCATTGGAGAGAGTGTGCCAAGGGTTAGTTTTTACTTTGAAAAAAATGGAGAAATTGTTACATTGGAAAGAGGAGAGTTGGAGGATAAAGATGTTTTAAGTCAAGGCGAAAAAAGAGCATTATATTTACTGAATATTATTTTCGATGTTGAAAAACTAAAGGACTCTAACAACGATATTCTATTTATTGTAGACGATATTGCAGATTCGTTTGACTATAAAAACAAATATGCTATAGTCGAATATTTATATGAAATGTCTACGATTGATAATTTTAGACTTTTGATTTTATCACACAATTTTGATTTTTATAGAACCGTTGCCAGTAGACTTTCACTAAAAAGAGAAGCAAGATTATGTGCTGAACATAGCAATGGAGAAATAATACTTAAGGAAGAAAAATATCAAAATCAACCGTTTAAATTTTGGAAAAATAATTTAGGTTATATTAATATCCTTGCTCTTATTCCATTTGTGAGAAATATAATAGAGTATAGAAGCAAGGAATCTGAATTGAACAAAGATGAAGATTATATGACATTGACTAGTCTACTGCATAAAAAGGATGGAAATACTTTGATTACATTTTCTGACATTGAAGATATTTATAAAAAATATCTGAAGTCAATAGAATTTAAAGAAGAAGTCGATGGAAATACCATAGTCTTAGAAGAGTTAATTAAACAAGCGGAAGCAATAAACTTAGAAAATGCGGAATTAGAACATAAAATTATTATGGCGATGGCTATAAGGCATAAAGCAGAACAGTATATGTTTTCTGAAATTGGTAAACATACCGGACAATTAACATGGTCAATAAAAAGAAATATGAAAATTGGAACGGTAAGTGAGTTTATAACTCATATAAATAATTCAGGAAATCAAACTAGAGAATTATATAATGGTATAAAACAATTTGCAAAAAAGGACATAGTTAAAATACTTGATGAAGTAAATATAATGACTCCAGAGAATATTCATTTAAATTCTTTTATGTACGAACCATTATTAGATATGGATATTATTGAGTTACATAAACTATATCAAAATATAAAAAATTTGGAATAAAGCTCATATTCTCTATCTATAGAAATAAATAAGTAGTTGTTTATATTATGATTACCGTGTGCTTTTGTTGACTGTCATGAATGTGTTTCAATAAAATATCCATGCTTGCAATATGCTTGCAAAAAATCGGATAAACAGAAATAAAACGGATAATAAGGCTAAAGCTGATAACAAAAACCTTGATTTTATGCTATTTATACAAAACAACATCAATGGATATATCGAGTGGGAATAACTAAAGCAGATATGTTACTGTTATAAAGCAATTGAAAACACTGGGATTTAGCGATATGTAGAAGCAAAAAACTCTTGAGTGATACTATTTTTATACTTAAAAGCTGAAATAGTAGGTTCAAAAGGGAGTTGTTGAATTAAGCGAGTTTTACGAGCGATACTTATTGACCTAAGGGAAATAAGGTATGTAAAAAATTTAAGAAAGCCTTTCATAATTTTGGTGGGAGGCTTTTGTGGAAATAGTGGGTGATAAATTAATATTTATAAGGAGGAAGACAAATTAGAAGATATGCGTATTTAAAAGAACCGGTAAAAATAAACAAAAAAGATTATCTATATAAAATTATGCTGTACCAAACGAAAAAAGAAGGAGTATGTTTGTTTATGTATTGTAAAAAGGATGCTGTTCAATGTTCGTTTGACTATTGGTATAAAACGGTTGAAGATGTCTATGAGGATTGGAATGAACTTATTGATGAAA
The DNA here is from genome assembly GCA_000223315.2 of Parvimonas sp. oral taxon 393 str. F0440. GTDB lineage: Bacteria > Bacillota > Clostridia > Tissierellales > Peptoniphilaceae > Parvimonas. The sequence continues at coordinate 691,958 of AFUS01000004.1, forward strand.
AAGGTTGGATTTATATAGATGATCCGTTGCCTTATTGTCAGCATGATGCTTTTCTACCGATAAGAGTAAAGGGACGTGATATCGGCGAGCCTCAGTGGGGTAATTTGGAAATTCTTGAAAATGGCAAATGGAAAGAATATATTCCTGATTAGTTTGCGGTTATTTATAAAATAAGAATTTAAGTAAAAGCACATAACTTTAAGACCTAAAAATCTTTTAGCTATGTGCTTTTTCTGTGCCTATTTTATTTCCGGTGGGACTTTGACTGACATAGAGTTATTAAAGCGTTTGAGATTACTTTCTTCAAAAGGAACATAATCTTTTTTAAGACTGTCGGGAAAATTTGCCTTCCAATCTTCCAATGCTTCTTTTGTAATCTCATTATTCTCATATTTTTCCTTCATTTTTTGCCATTGTTCAAGCATGACTCTAATTCTAAGAATGGCTTCACTGCCGAAATAGATACCTGTGGTAGTGTATTCGGAATCTTCATCATTCAGGATAACAGGTCATATATTCACTTCAATACTGTCATCCAGTTTAAATAAAAACCGCATTAAATCATGTTCCATATAGGGATAATCAGGTTCTTTCAAATAATCCTTATTTATATGTAGTGTAGCAGAAATATTTTCTAAGATATCATCTTTAGGAGTACGAATATCAAGTTCATATTGCCTTATCCTTACATCATCTAAATGTATTCTATCTCCTAAGGCCTTTTGCATAATTCTTCTTAATTCACGGAATTTCTTTATCAATTTACCCAAACTCAATCTTAACACCTCCTTAGGAGCAAATTTGTTTCTCTTTAATAATATAATCGAAAATAGGAAAAAATTCAATAGAAAAATAAAATTAAGAAAAAAGTATTGACAGAAACAAAAAAGCTACTTATGATCTAAAATAGAAACAGAAACAAATATGTTTCTAAAACAGACAGGAGGAAAGTACGATGGAGAAATTATTTCTTACTTCAAATGAAGTTGCAGATTTACTAAATATATCGCAGCAAAAAGCCTATAAAATCATACGAGATATGAATAAGCAATATATTAAACCTTCTTCTGATGACATAGGATTTATACTTATTGATGATCCAGTACAAACCATGGATGATATAAATATTTCTTCTTTAATTGAAGTGCTTAGAAATGATTTCGCTGATAAGCAGATAATATTATCAACACACGAAATAGATAAAGAGAATTACATTCTATATAAATTTTATAAATATAATAAAATAGGACAGTCTTTCAATGTTAAAGAGAAAATTTATGGATAGCGTATATAATTTGATGATTTATACTTATTAAATATTTAAAATTTTTATAAAAATAGGCATATTAATATCACTTCTGATACTGTTTTGATACTAAAAAACTTTAAAACTATAAAGAATAGGTATAAAAACCACTCAAAACAGAAGCGAAAAATATACTAATATAAAAATAAAGAAACAAATATGCTATGGTAATTATTGAGTGGGAGTAGAACAGATTTCTTAGAAAATTCCTTGTTTTCAAGGGCTATAGCCTATTATGATAAGTAACAGAGACAAAATTAGGTAAAGATTTTAAAAAGAATAAATCTGATAATATTTAAAAATGGCTTTACAAATAAATATAGAAAATGAGACCGTAGCTTAGTTGTTACGGTCTTTTTGAGGTTATTTGAAAGTGGGTATTCTGGGAAAATATTGTTTAGGCAAACTATAAGTTGTCTTCATATATTGTCGCTTAGCAAATAGAAAATCTTATGCTGAAATTCTTTAGAAATGTTGTCTTTGTTCGTCTCCAGAATGGCATACGGTCCATCCGTATACGATTCAAGCAGATGTAGAGCTTCTTCAATGATATCCGTATTATTGTCAGTTATTACAATTTTCTGCAATAACTCCTTCAGGGGTTCTTTGATAACAGACAAATCTTTGTTATAGTATGGATCCATATACCAATCGAGATAGAATAAAAGTCTTTCCTTAGCGTGAATATCTTCTCCCATTAATACAGCCTGTATGTCTTCTATTCCGCCATCAACAGTTTTGAACTCCTCTTCTCCATAATATATATCAAACTCTTTGCTCATATAATCCTCCCAAACTTACGAGTTTTAGCTTATTTAAATTCAATTAGGTCTTACAGTGTTTTTTATATTTATTTCCAGAAATCTCTCTTCCAGTGAATTGTATTCATCATAGTGAATATGACTTCCAGGAGAAGATCTCGTTAATTACAAAAGTTGATTTTACAAAGAAACCAAACCTTCTTTGTTTGCTTGAATAGTGATTTTATAGCAATCAGCTTTCACTTTAATAATTAATCCATCTAGCCAATCTATTGCCATCATATTATCCTTAAAATTCTAATTTGTCATTGGTATATTTACTTAAGTCAGCGAGTAATTGGTTAACAAACTCTCTCAGATAGGTCTGACTAATTTCATTTTCAAAGTTTATTTTATGTAGAACCAAAAGCACTCTTATTCTTCAGCCGTTCTATGACTCTTATATGACTATTAGTGTCAGCAGTAAACTTGATGTAATTATGAACACTTTATGCCTCTTCCAGTCTTGCATCTGTTTACAGTGTTTCATAGAGATTCTTTAACAGTAAAACAAATTCGGATATCCAATTAATACCGACAACCATAAATGTGTCTGCCGAATAGCCATAACTGGAACTTTTCACACCAAGATATACATTTGCAAGATATGTAAAGTTCTGTTTATGAATATTTGGAGAAAGCTCCAATATGAATGTACCTGTCTAAATTCAATACACCTTTTTCTTACAAATCCTAATTTGTATATCTTTATTTATTATATAAAATTTTTCATAGTCATAATTCTATAATCCTTCCTTGTTTTGCATATAAATCTTACTTTATCTAAATTTCTTTAAAAATCGTGATTTCTTAGCAAAAGATAACTTCTATTCTTCAAACTCCTCATCTGTACTTTTCCCGTTGTAGCGTTTCTTTCTCATTTGATTCCATTAAACTAAAAAATCATTAAAATGCAGATTATGAAATAGTAGTGCAGTGGTTTAAGGGAATGATAGTTTATTGTATAATCTTTTAGTATATTTTATCATAAAATCACACTAATTACAATAAAATTAAAATAAACAAAGTCACAAAAAAATAAATTTTATAATTGTTATTGACAGAACAAATATGTATAGTTATAATGAAACTAAAAGAATAGATAATAAAAGATTAGAATCTAAACTAATGAAATTGATTTTTATCAAATTCCAGATTATAATGTAGAGTATTATATTACTTACTATTGGTTATGAATTAATAAAATAAAATTTTAATAACTATTTTTAAATTTTAATGTACTATGTAAATATAGATAATAATATAGATAAAAACGGAATAGATAAAATAAAAATTTTTTATTTTATTTATGTTTATTTTAAGAGTCTATAAAAGGCGGTGATAGAATGAGAATACTTTTAGCTGAGGATGAAAAAAGGATGGCAAGGGCACTTGTAGAATTGTTGAAGCAAGAGAAATATGATGTAGATTATATGGAGGACGGTGATTCTGCACTTATGGCTCTAGAAAGTGGAATATATGATATTGCCGTACTTGATGTTATGATGCCAGAAATGAATGGATTTGAAGTTGCAAGAAGAGCGAGAAAAAATGGGATTAAAACTCCAATTCTAATGTTAACAGCAAAGAGTCAGTTGGATGATAAAGTTGAAGGGCTTGATAGTGGTGCTGATGATTATTTAACAAAACCATTTCAAACTAAAGAATTATTAGCTAGGATTCGTGCATTGGGGAGACGTTCTTCTTCATTTCAAGAAGATATTTTAAATTACGGAGATCTTACTATAGATAAAGCAACTGCAATGTTAAATTGTGATACTACAGGTCAAAATGTTAGATTAAGCGAAAAAGAGTTGAGAATTTTAGAGTATATGTTTAATAATAATGGTCAAATTATGACTAGAGAGCAACTTGCAGTGAAAATATGGGGATTTGAAAGTGAAACTGAATATAATAATGTCGAAGTATACATGTCATTTACAAGAAAGAAACTTGCATTTGTAGGCTCAAAAGTAGAAATTAAAGCTGTTCGTGGGTTAGGATATGAATTGAGGGAAAAAGATGTATAGTAAATCTAGAAAAAAGATAATATTATCAATTATGGGTTCAATTATTATCTTATTTGCAGTAACTTTGTCAGTAATTTTATTGGCTAGTTTTAGAGAGATTAGACAAAAGAATTTAGATATGTTAGAACGATATGTTGAGGATTATTCCATAGATAATAAAGAAAAAATAGAAATAATAAAGATTTAGAGTTAGAAAAAAATCCTAATAAAATCTCAGATTATCAATTATCAACTTTTTATTCGGTTGCTATTTCAAACAATGGTTCAGTACTTGCTGTAGATAATGGAAATAAAGAGTTGTATAACAATGATGAACTGACACAGATTGCAAAGCGCATTTTAGATGATAAAAAACATTCAGGAAGAACTAGTAACTTATCTTATGTGGTAAAAGATAAGAATGGATATACTCTTGTTGCATTTATGGATAATACTGTTTCGGAAGCTGGATTAAGAACTATGCTACGATATGTTTTGATTGTAGGATTTATTTCAATTATAGGAATGTTTTTATTATCATTACCATTGTCAAAATGTATTATAAAACCACTTGAAGAAAATGATCGAAAACAGAAACAATTTATATCTGATGCAAGTCACGAACTAAAAACTCCAGTTGCAATTATAGGTACAAATACAGAATTACTTTCTCGAGAAATTGGTAATAATGAATGGCTTGTAAATATTAAATATGAAAATGAGCGAATGGGTATTCTTATAAAACAACTTCTTGATTTATCACACGCAGAAGATGTGATTGTTTCTATGGAAAATATAAATTTATCTAGGATTGTTTTTGGAGAAATATTATCCTTTGAAAGTTTTGCTTTTGAGAAAGGAAAAGAATTTATAATAGATATTGACGAAGATGTATATTTAATTGGAAATCAAATACAACTTAAACAGCTTGTATCTATCTTATTAGATAATGCGATTAGGCATTCTTCAGGAAAAAATATTAATATAAATTTAAAAAGAAAAATAATACTATTGAGTTAAATTTAATAAATGATAGTAATGAAATTCCACAAGAAAAACTTAATCACATCTTTGACCGATTCTATAGAGTTGATGAAGTTAGAAATAGTGAAGATTCACATTATGGGATAGGTCTTTCTATCGCCAAAGCTATTGTAGAAAAACATGGCGGAAATATAGAGGTTTTAACAAAAAATGGGAAATTTAAACTTATTATTAAATTTTTTATAAAAAATTAAAAATTTCAATCTTATTTCAATAAAACTGCTTTATAATAAAACTCATAAAAGATAAGGAGGTAAATATTATGAAAAAGTTTAGAAATAAGAAATTAATAAGTATAGTTGCGATTTTATTAGCAACAGCTTGTGGCTTTGGGTTATACGCCTATAATATAAAAACATCAACAAATAACACTGAAGAGGCAGTAAAAAATGAAAATGGCACTCCACCTGATGGTGGTAGAGGACCAGGAGGTGGTCCTCCAGGACAAAGTAGCTCAGATATTACTTATACTGGAGCAGTAGAAATTTCTTCAAGTGAAACTCAAACAGATAAAACTTACGCAAGTACAAGTAGTGGTGAGAATGCTCTGCTTATAAAAACATCAGAGGAAGTTACAATTAATAATCCAACAGTTACAAAATCTGGAGATTCTGATGGTGGAGATAATAGTAATTTCTATGGATTGAATGCAGGTATTTTAGTTAAAGATGGTTCTAAGACAACTATAACAGGTGGTACTATTAATACTAGTGCAAATGGAGCTAATGGAGTTTTCAGTTATGGAGGAAATGGTGGAAATAATGGTGCTGAAGGTGATGGAACTACAGTAACTATTCGTAATACCAAGATAGTAACAACTGGTGGAGGATCCGGTGGTATTATGACTACAGGTGGTGGTACAACTTATGCTTATGATTTAGATATTACTACAAGCGGTCAATCATCAGCTGCAATAAGAACTGACAGAGGTGGTGGAACAGTAGTTGTTGATGGAGGAACATATATTTCTAATGGTTTAGGTTCTCCAGCAATTTATTCAACAGCTGATATTACAGTATCAAATTCAACTTTAACTTCAAATCTTTCAGAAGGAGTTTGTATTGAAGGATTAAATTCAATTACTTTGAATAATTCTAATTTAACTGCGAATAATACTAAAAGAAATGGAAATGCAAAGTTTTTAGATAGTATAATGATTTACCAATCAATGTCTGGTGATGCAGCAAGTGGTACAAGTCAATTTACAATGAATGGTGGAAGTCTAACTAGTAAAAATGGACATGTTTTCCATGTAACTAATACTAATGCAGTTATATCATTAAAAGATGTAACAATTGATAATCAAGATTCAGAAAATATTTTATTATCCGTGTGTGCTGATGGTTGGAGCGGTGGAAGTAATATTGCAACATTAAAAGTCTCTTCACAAACACTTACAGGAGCAATTAAGGTTGGTAGCGATTCAAGTCTTACATTAGAAATATCTGATAATTCTACTTTTGAAGGTTATATAGATGGAAAAATTACAAATGCAGAAGGTAGTTCTGTATCAACAGATGTAGGAAAAGTGTCTGTAACACTTGATAGTTCTAGTACATGGATATTAACTGAAGATAGTTATGTTACAGAATTTAATGGAAATCCTGAAAATGTAATAAGTAATGGATATACTTTATATGTTAATGGAGTGGCATTAACCGGTGTTAAATAATGTAATTAAAATTTAGATTAATTTGAATAATGGAGAGTTTATCTCCATTATTTTTTATATTAATTATAATTAGGTTATATCTATAAATGCTATATTTTCAATCAATAATATTTCTAATATTTTATTAAATTATTTGTAATTAATATGATATACTATTAGTAATAATTTAAAAATTAGTATTACATTTAATAGTATACAAATTTATACTACAAATAATAAATAATATTAATATCATAATAATAATTTAGTCTTTACAAACGTATTTTGAAAAATAATTAGAATGCATAGTAACAAATTAATTTCATTTTATTTACTTTTTTAAGATAATTTTTCTTGGAATTATATAGAAATTAATTTTTAGAGATAAAGGAGGATGGAATATTGAAGATTATTGGGGTTATGTTTTTTATACTTTCAATAGCTTTAGTTTATAAGAAATTTATATTGATGATTTATGGAAAATCTGCTATAGGGACTATCATTGGTTTTGGTAGTGTTGTCAGAGGAACAAAGGGATTTTCTACATATCCATATCTTGTAAAATTTGAATATAACAATCAAGAGTATATAGCTAAGAGTATAGAGAGCGCCCTTGGAAGTTATTATGGAGTATTTTCTGAAAAAAATTATTATAGAAAAGTAACTGTATTTTTTAAAGAGAATAATCCTGAAGTAGTCACTATAAAAGAATTTAAAGATATATATGTAATTAGCTTATGTATGTTTTTATTGGGACTTATAGGTGTAATATACTTATAAAAATAGAAAAAATATATTTAAGCAATAATTTTATAAAAATATTTAAACAACATAAAATTTATTGAATATATACTATGTCTATGCTATAATGAAGTAAACTATTATAGTTGTAATTTATGGTTTGATTGGTATTTAAAAATCATATTAAAAAATATTAAAACAATAAAAAATACACAAAAATTATAATGTTTAAGATGTTTTGAGCAACTATAATGTTTATATGACGAATATTCTAATAGAATATATATGATTTTAAAGTATAGTTTAAATATGCTGTATTTAATTAGGATTGAGATGTAAAGGAGTGATTTTATGTTGAAAAATATCATTGAACAAAATGAAATTTCGAAAGAGGTTTTTTACGAAAAACAGTATAAAATTAGAGAACAAGCATTGAAACGTTTCATTAAAAACGAATCTGAAAAAGATGTGATTGTACCAAGAAAGATTATTAGAAATAATACTATGGAATCAAGAATAAAGGTTATAAATGAATATGATTCTAATGCTAGGGAAAGAATCTTAGATGGAAATGATTTATTTCCAATCTCATATCTACAGATGGGATTTAATTCCGGAAACTCTATTTGTCGAATACAGATTCGTAATGATAGGGGAAGTTTTATTGGTTGTGGAACAGGATTTTTAGTTTCAGAAAATGTACTTATGACTAATAATCATGTTATTGATAATATGAGGACGGCTTTAAATTCTATAGTAGAATTTAATTATCAAGATGATACAAACTTTATGCCTTGTCCTATATACACTTTCCGACTTGATCCTGAAAGATTTTTTGTTACTGATGAAGAACTTGATTTTACATTGGTTGCAATTAAAGATAATCCTTTAAGTGAAAAACATCCTAAAGATTTTGGTCATCTTAACCTAATTCCTGATGAGGGAAAAATTCTTGAAGGAGAATATGTTTCTATAATTCAACATCCAAATGGAGGTCCAAAGGCGGTAACAGTTAGAGAAAATATGGTTAAATCCATTTTTGACGACTATGTTCACTATTTAACTGATACTGAACCCGGATCATCAGGATCTCCAGTTTTTAATGATCAGTGGGTTGTTGTAGCACTCCATCATTCAGGAGTTCCTAATCCTAATAAAAAGAATGAATGGATTGCAAATGAGGGAATTCGTATCAGTTCTATTTCAAGTTATTTTGTGAAAAGATACAACGATTTTACTACGGAAGAAAAGATATTTATCAAGGAAGTATTTCCGAATATGGATATTTTTAGTAAGTATGATTTTCATCAATCAAATGTGTCTCAAAAAGAAGACGGATACAATAGTGCATTTCTTGGCTTAGAGTATAATGTTGATCTTCCAAAACTGTCTGAAGATATGAAAAAAGATGTTTCTTGTATGGATGATGGAAACTATGTTTTGGATTATACACATTTTTCAATTGTAATGTGTCGTTCTCGTTGCCTTGCATATTTCACTGCAGTAAATATTGATGGGAATCAGGCTCAAAATATCAAAAGAAGTGGAGATACTTGGAATTTTGATTCAAGAATTCCTAAAGATGCTCAATATGGTGATGAGTTATACGCAAAAAATGATTTAGATCGCGGTCACTTGGTAAGAAGATTAGATCCGGTTTGGGGAGAAAAAGCTATGCAGGCAAATAATGATACTTTTCATTTTACAAACAGCTCTCCTCAACATAAAAACTTAAATCAAAAAATTTGGTTGGATTTAGAGAATTATATTTTAAAAAATTCTCAAAATCATAACTTGAAAGTTTCTGTTTTTACAGGTCCTGTATTTAGAAGTGATGATATGATATATCGTGGAAAATTTAAGATTCCTGCTGAATTTTGGAAAGTTGCAGTTATTATTAAAGATGATGGAAATATGTCTGCTACTGCTTACCTTCAAACTCAGAAAAATATGATTGAAAATCTTGAATTTGCATATGGTGAGTATAAGACTTATCAAGTTCCCGTTTCTCGAATAGAAGAAATTACAGGACTTGATTTTGGTAATCTAACAAATTTTGATCCGATTGCAAAAATTGAATCATCAGGTATGGTTATTGAAACTCCAGAAAATATTAAGTTGTAATAAGCAAATATATTTTAAAAAATTTATAAATAAACAATATTTACTAAAGGGATGACAAATTTTTTCTTAAGTTGTCCCTTTTTTGTTGAAAAAAATCGATTTTTTATTATATATTTGCATTTTTATTAAAATAGTGTATAATAAATTTATAAAATAATTTAAGGAGAAGGTTATGGATTTTAAAGAAAAATTAAAGAAATATTCTGAAACTATTATTAAAGTTGGGACTAATGTTCAAAAAGATCAAGTAGTTGTTATAAGAGCAAATATTGAAGCAAAAGAATTGGTTCGTTCTTTAGCTGAAGAAGCGTATAAAGCAGGTGCAGGAAACGTTAATGTTGTATGGAGAGATGATATTATAACTAGACGTAAATTTGAATATGCAAGTATTGAAACGTTATCAGAGGTTAAACAATGGACTGTTGATCAATATACAGATTATATTGATAGTGATGCTGTGTTTATTTCTGTTGTTGGGGATGATCCAAATAATTTAGACGGATTAGATATTGCAAAAATTAAAGCAAGTAGTATTGCAAATTCAAAAGCAATGAAATATTTTTCAACCTCTCTTATGTCAGATAGAAATTCTTGGTGTGTTGTAGGAGCTGCTACTCCTGCTTGGGCTAAGGTTGTTTTTCCTGAACTTACTGAAAAAGAAGCAGTAGAAAAACTATGGGAATTGATTTTCTATACTTCAAGAATAGGAGAAGGAGATTCAATTAAAGGTTGGGAAGAACATATTAGTGAATTAAGTAGAAGGGCTAAGTATTTAAATGAAAAGCAATTCAAATATTTAAAATATTCCAGTAAAAAAGGTACTGATTTAACTATTGAATTACCAAAGAACCATATTTGGAATGCGGCAGGTAGCGGATTTAATGCTAAAGGAATAAGCTTTACAGCAAATATGCCTACAGAAGAAGTATTTACTCTTCCACATAAAGATGGAATAAATGGTGTTGTATATAGTACAAAAGCTTTGAATTATAATGGAAATATAATAGATGAATTTAAGTTAGAATTTGAAAATGGAAAAGTTGTCAAGTATGAAGCTAAAAAAGGTTATGAAGTTTTGAAATCTTTATTAGAAACTGATGAAGGAGCTTTATCTTTAGGAGAAGTTGCTTTAGTACCTTTTGATTCTCCAATTTCGAATACAAATACAATGTTTTTTGAAACTCTTTATGACGAAAATGCATCTTGTCATTTAGCTTTAGGTAGAGCATATCCAACTTGTTTAAAGGATGGAGAAAAGATGACTGATGAAGAACTTAAAGAAAGAGGAGCTAATGATAGTTTAGTTCACGTTGACTTTATGGTTGGAGATGAAACATTAAACGTAGTTGGAATAACTG
>AFUS01000003.1 GCA_000223315.2 Parvimonas sp. oral taxon 393 str. F0440
TTCCATTTCCAACCGTCTTTTTCTGTTACTGTCTTTGTTTCTACTACAGTTCCGTTCTTTAACAGATTAATCTTAATTTCTTTTGGTCTCTTTCCGTCTTGGTTATTATTGTCTTTCCAAGTCTTACTTCCTTCTACTTCTGTCTTTTCAGGTTCTCTTGTATTTGTTACTGTAAAGCCTTCTTTTGCACTTCCTGTAACTTTACTTTCATATCCGTTTCCTACAGCTTCTTCTTTTACAGTATATTCTATTTTCTTTCCGGCTTTATATTCGTCAAGATCTGTGAAACTTCCTGTCCAGTTATTTGCTTCTGTTAAAGTAAGAGTTTTATCTGTTGGTTGTCTGTCAGCTAATAATCTAACTGTTACACTTGCAGGTCTTACTCCGTCTTGGTTATTTTTAATCTTCCCAAGCCTTTGTTACTTGTACTGATGTCTTTCCAGGTGTGTATGAATTCTTAACATTATGTCCTGTTACTTCTGTTGTGTAACCTTCTACTTGTTCTTCTGTAATTGTGTAGTTGATTACTTCTCCCTTTTCATACTTGTCAAGATCTTCAAATTTCCATTTCCATCCATCTTTTTCTGTTACTGTCTTTGTTTCTAATACTTTACCATTCTTTAACAGATTAATCTTAATTTCTTTCGGTCTCTTTCCGTCTTGGTCATTTTTATCATCCCAAGTCTTAGATCCTTCTACTTCTGTCTTTTCAGGTTCTCTTTTGTTAACTACATTGAATTCAGTTTCTGAAGTTTGTGTGATAAAACCTGCATATCCGTTTCCAATATCTTCTTCTTCAATTGAATAATCAATCTTTTTACCGTCTTTGTATTCATCAAGATTGTCAAAACTTCCCTTCCAACCATTTTCTTTTGTTAAAGTAATAGTTTTATTAGTTGGTTGTCCGTTTGCAAATAACTTAATTGTTACACTTGTAGGTCTCTTTCCATCTTGGTTATCCTTATCTTCCCAAGCCTTTGTTACTTTTACTGATGTCTTTCCGGGTGTGTATTTGTTCTTTAGGTTATAGCCTGTTATTTCTTTTTCATAACCTTCTACTTTTTCTTCATCTATAGAGTAAGTGATTTCTTTACCATTTTCGTATTTTGGTAATCCTTTGAATTCATACTTCCACTTATCATCTGCACCTTTTGTAACTTCTTTTGTTTCTACAACTTCAGGATCTTTATCTCCAACTTTTTTAATTAATTTAACTTTAATTGATGTTGGTCTCTTTCCGTCTTGGTTATTTGCATCGTCCCAAGTCTTTTCTCCTGAGATATCTACTGTTTCCGGTGTATGTGTATTAGTAAGATTATAACCTGATAATGCTCCTACATAACCCGCTACAGCTTCTTCTTCTATAGAATAAGTTATTTCTGTACCTTTTTCATATCTTGGTAAACCTTTGAATTCATATGTCCACTTCTTATCAGCACCTTCTCTGACTTCTTTTGTTTCTACAACTTCAGGTGCTTTATCTCCAACCTTTTTAATTAACTTAACAGTTATTTTTTCAGGTCTCTTTCCGTCTTGGTTGTTGTTATCATTCCAAGTCTTTTCCCCTTTTACATCTACTGTCTCCGGTGTATGTTTATTTGTTAAATTGTAGTCTGGACCATTTGTTGTTCTTGATTTAACTTTATCATAACCATCTACTTTAACTTCATCTATACTATATTCAATTGGTTTTCCACCTTCATATAACGGTAAGTCTGCAAACTCATATTTCCATTTGCCATCAGTATCCGGTGTAACATCTTTTCGTGTTACTTCACTTGTTTTTCCATCTACCGTTTTCTTCAAGATTACAGTTATTTTTTCAGGTCTCTTTCCATCTTGGTTATCATTGTCATCCCAAGTCTTTTCTCCTGATACTTTTGTTTTTCCAGGTGTATATGAATTCTTAATATTATTTCCATCTATAGTTTTTGTATATCCAGGTACTTCTTCTTCATCTATAGAATAAGTTATTAATTTACCATCTTCATATTTTGGTAAATCATTGAATTCATATTTCCACTTCTTATCAGTTCCTTCTTTAACTTCTTTTGTTTCTACAACTTCAGGTGCTTTATCTCCAACTTTCTTAATCAATTGAACTTTTATTGTTGTTGGACGTTTTCCGTCTTGGTTATTCGCATCGTCCCAAGTCTTTTCTCCTGAAATATTTACTTTTCCAGGTGTATATGAATTCTTGATGTTAGTTCCATCTATAGTTTTTGTATAGCCTGTTACTTCTTCTTCATCTATAGTGTATTTGATTTCCTTACCATTTTCATATTTTGGTAAATTCTTGAATTCATATGTCCACTTCTTATCAGTACCTTCTTTAACTTCTTTTCTTTGTACCTCTACAGGCTGTCCGTTTTCAACTTGTTTGATTAATTTAACTGTAATTGATTTTGGACGCTTTCCATCTTGGTTGTTTGCATCATCCCAAGTCTTTTCACCTTTTACATCTACTGTCTCCGGTGTATGTGAATTCTTAATGTTGTTTCCTGTTATAGCTTTGTCATAACCCGGTACATCTTCTTCATCTATAGTGTAAGTGATTTCTTTACCATTTTCATATTTCGGTAAATTTTTAAATTCATATGTCCACTTCTTATCAGGACCTTCTTTAACTTCTACTGTTTTTTCAACTACAGGATTTGCATCTCCAACTTTTTTCATTAACTTAACTTTTATTGTTGTTGGACGCTTTCCATCTTGGTTATCTTTATCATCCCAAGTCTTTTCTCCTGAGATATCTACAGTCTCCGGTTTATGTGTATTCTTAATGTTATTTCCTGTTATAACTTTATCATAACCTGCTACAGCTTCTTCATCTATAGAGTATGTGATTTCTTTACCATTTTCATATTTTGGTAAATCCTTAAATTCATATTTCCATTTATCATCTGCACCTTTTGTGACTTCTTGTCTTTGTGCTTCTACAGGTTGTCCGTTTCCAACTTTTTTCATTAACTTAACAGTTATTTTTGTTGGTCTCTTTCCGTCTTGGTCATTGTTATCTTCCCAAGTCTTTTCCCCTGAAATATTTACTTTTTCAGGTTCTCTCGTATTTGTTACTTTGAACCCGTTTTCAGCTGAACCTGAAATAACACTAGTATAACCTTCTCCAACTGAAAGTTCCTTTATTGTATATTTTATTTTCTTTCCATCTTTATATTCATCAAGATTGTCAAAGCTACCCTTCCAGCCTTCTGATGCTTTTAAAGTAAGTTGTTTATCTGTTTCTACATCATCTGCAAGTAACTTAACTGTTATTTCTTTTGGTCTTTTACCATCTTGGTCATTTGCATCTTGCCAAGCTTTCTCAACATTAATTTTTACTTTTGATCTTTTATTCTTAACTGTATAGAATATAGCTTCTCCTCCAACTATAGTTAAGTCATACTCTTTTCCGTCAGGAATATAACCTGTAGGAGCTCCTATTTCTTTAATCTTATACTTACCGGGATCAAGTTTTGGAGAAACAGCTTCACCGTTAGCATCTGTAGTCAAATCAAAAGTTGTACCATCAGCAACTTTTGTAATTCTAAATTTCGCATTAGCTAATTTTTTTGTGTTATCTTCTTCATCAATTTTAATAATTTTGATTTTTTGATTTAAGTCACCTTGACCGCCACCACCGGCTTGTGCACTTAAAAAGTAACTACTAGATGAACCATTCTCTTCTGTACTTGTAAAACTACCTTTATTTTTCAATTTAAGCTGAGGAATATAAGTAGAATTATAAGTCATAGAAAATTGTCTTCCTGAAGTGTTTCCAAGAAGACCACTAATATTAAACTCAAATTTAGTATCATTATCTAAGAATTTTATATAATTTTTTAGTTGCTCATAATTATAAGTTTTTATAAACTTCTTAATAGCACCATATTCATCAAACTCTACTTCATTTAAAACAAATGTCTCTTTCAAATAATGAATTCCCGGAGGAAGATTTCCGGAATCGACAAAGAGCTCATCTTTTATTAACACATTTGAGAAATGTCCTTTTTTGTGATTTATACGAAGAGTCCATTTTGCTTTGTTTACATCTCCGGGTACTTTTTCACCCCATTTAACAAATAATTCATTATTAAGTCCCGGTTTTGGCGCTATTGGAACTGTTATAGTAAAAGGAACCCCACCAATCGATACAGTAATTTGATTGTTCTGTCCTGCATTTATATGATGATGTGCAAATGTGGCTTCTAAAAATATATTGCCTTTTATATTTTCTCTATTTTCTACATATTTTGTAAAAGTTACCTTTACAGTGCCACCACCTGCTTCGCCTTTTGAATCAACATGTGCATTAGCAATTACAGTATGACCATCCGGTGCATAAAGTGGGAAATCAACTACTGATGCAGGTTCTGTAGGAAATTTAAACTGTTTAGGAAGTTGAATAGTAAAGTAATCCCCTTCTTTTAACGTCTTCCCATAAACACTTGCATCCCAATCCATTTCCAAACGAAACTTGCTCCAATATCCAAGCGGTGTTCCTGAAGGTATAGTATTACCATCTTTATCCTTAATTTCAAATCTTGTAATTTTTGTTTGTACACGGTCAACCCCTTCCGCAAACAAATTTCCACTACTAAATATTGTTCCAAAAAATATTACACAGGCTAAAAATAAGGATAAAGCTCTGTGAATAATTTCTTTTTTTCTCATCTGATTTTTCCCTCCTATAAAATTTTGTAAATTTTAAAATTTTTAAAATATTTAAAATAATTAAAATAATTAAAAACTCAGAAATTTTATTTTTTGTACTTTATTATACCATAATTATGACTAATTGTCCAATAATTTTATCAACAATAGTTTAATTTCCTTGAAAAATCTTTAATATTAGACCTTACATAAAAAAGAACCTATTTTATTATTAGGTTCTTCTATCTTTATATTTGTTTAAAATTTTCTTTTTAAAATCCAAGATATAGGAAATATAATCCTATAAGTAAAATTATTATTCCAAATGCAATTTTTACAATATCTGAAATTTTTCCATAAGATTTATTTGACATCACTTTGCCTACAAATCCCGTGCTTGTTCCTGCAACAATTACTAAAATACTATTTCCTATTGAATAAAGTAAAAATAGTAATACTCCCCAAAGTAAACTTCCCTTTGAGGCAACAATTGCAAGTAATGCAACTAAAATCGGTGTTGAACAGGGACTTGAAAACAGTCCTGCCATTATTCCGACAATTAAAGCTCCTATATATCCTGTCTTTTTGCTTTTATTAGTCAAGATTTTACTTGGGACTACATTTATTACTTCCCAAGTTTGTAATGCCATTAAAATCATTACAATCCCTAAAAATATATTCCAAAGTTGTCCGGATTGATTAAAAATTTTACTAAGTAGAGCAGCTAAAACCCCAAGTGTAGTATAAGTTATTGCCATTCCGATGGCAAAAACAACTGAAATTTTAAAAGCTCTTTTAGTATCATCTTCTTTAGTTCCGGTCATAAAACCTATGATTAAAGGAATAGAAGCTAGTGAACAAGGTGAAATTGAAGTTAATATTCCCCCAAGTAACGCTAGAATAGGAGCAAAAATACTAAATGATTTTAAGCTTTCCCCAATTACGCTCTCTAAATTATTTAACATTTTTTAACATCTCCTCAATTACTTCTTTTAACTCATCATATTTAACCACACCTTCAGAACCACCAAATTTTAATTCACCGGACTTTTTATCTTCATAGGCAACATAGCTTATTTTTTTTGCCAGAGTTTCTGAAGCTTCAAAAGGAGTTCCATCTGCATTAAAGTAGAACAATGTAGGTGTTGCTCTTATAGGAAATTGTGAAGCAAATTCTCTTTGTTTTCTAATGTCAATAGTTTTTATGATTACCCTATCTTTATATTCTTCTCTCAGTTTTTCCAAAACCGGGTGCTGAACAGCACAAGCGCCTCAGCCGTTTTGGCTGAAATCCAAAACCATAACCTTTTTTTGACTTTTTAGACTTTCTAAAGTTAATTTTTCGTCTGAATTTGAATCTTTTGAAGATTCTTTATTCTTATTTGAGTCTTCTTTATTATTAGATTCTTTTTTTGAATCTGTATCTTTAGACTTGTTTTCAGTAATTGTATTATTTTTGGATTTTTCATTTTCATTATTTTTGGATTTTACATAAAAATTTTTAAAAATGAAAATTCCAAAAACTAATATTAAGACTGAACCCAGTGCAATAATTTTCTTTTTCATAATTCTCTCTCCTTATAGATTTTGATAGAATTATACCCTATAATAAAAATAAATAATCATAATCAATAAGAAGCGTGGTAAATAAATTTCTATTTTCTTTAAAATTAGTACATTTGACTGTAGAAATTTTATTGTTTTTTAGTCATTTTTTATTTTTAAAGTTTATTTCCTTTTAACATCTAGCCATTAAACAAAGATTCTTCTTTGATACGTCGTTTTGACTGAAGCGTTAGCGAGATGAATCTAGCCCTAACTTTGCTTGTTTACGAGCAATAGTAGGTCTGATGGGGTAATGTATGTTTAGATACAATTACTCTGGAAATCTCATTTTTTTATTAAAGTATAGTCAACTACAATCATTACATATATAATCACCGAGCTTTATGAGATCTCTCCACTTCATTCGTTTCACTCATTTCGGTCGAGATGACGTATTGGGGATATCTCTTCGCAAAGTACTATGACGTGAGTTATTTTGTTTTTTATATAATTTTAAAATACTATGATGTAGATTTTTATTTTTCTAATATATTTATAAAGATAATTTGAAGTTTATTTACTTTTAACGTCAAGCTCTGAAACAAAGCTATTTGCCTTATATGTCATTTCGACCGAAACGAAGCGTGCTGAGTGAAGTGGAGAAATCTCATACTTTTTCTTTAGAAAAAGTAAATGTATCGCAGATACATAAAATGATAAATATTGTCATTTCCAAGCTTTAGAAGATTTCTAAAATATTTATATCAAATGATACAAGTACTTATTTAGAACTACTTTTATTTGCTAGCACAGAGCCTTAGGAGATCTCCAGAGTCATTGTAGTATTGATACAATTACTCTGAAAATCTTATTCTTTTGATTAAAGTATAGTCAACTACAATCATTACATATATAATCACCGAGCTTTATGAGATCTCTCCACTTCATTCGTTTCACTCATTTCGGTCGAGATGACGTATTGGGGATATCTCTTCGCAAAGTACTATGACGTGAGTTATTTTGTTTTTTATATAATTTTAAAATACTATGATGTAGATTTTTATTTTTTCTAATATATTTATAAAGATAATTTGAAGTTTGTTTACTGTTAACGTCTTGCTCTGAAACAAAGCTATTTGCCTTATACGTCATTTCGACCGAAACGAAGCGTGCTGAGTGAAGTGGAGAAATCTCATACTTTTTCTTTAGAAAAAGTAAATGTATCGCAGATACATAAAATGATAAATATCGTCATTTCCAAGCTTTAGAAGATTTCTAAAATATTTATATTAAATGATACGAGTACTTCTTTAGAACTACTTTTATTTGCTAGCACGGAGCCTTAGGAGATCTCTCCACTTCATTCGTTTCACTCATTTCAGTCGAGATGACGTGTTGGGGGCTTTTCTCTACATTGTGCTATGACGTGAAGTATTTTATTTTTATATAATATTTTCAATAATTTTTTGATACATTTTATATTTTTTAAAATATTTCTTTTAAAATTTGAAGTTTGTTTACTTTTAACGTCAAGCTCTGAAACAAAGCTATTTGCCTTATACGTCATTTCGACCGAAACGAAGTGTGCTGAGTGAAGTGGAGAAATCTCATACTTTTTCTTTAGAAAAAGTAAATGTATCGCAGATACATACACTGTAAAAAACCTAAATTTAATTAAAATTTTGTGATTTTTACAACAAAAAATAGGCTATACGCCTATTTTAAAGTTTTCTAATTGTATTTCATTTAATCCATCTTGTTTTTCTTGTTTTATGATATTTTCAAATAATAGAGTTTGAATTTTTTGTATGGAGTTTTCTAATTTTTCTCCCTTTACTAACTCAGATGTTACAAGTGAAGAAAATACATCTCCCGTTCCACATATTTTTATATCTATTTTTTACTTTCAAACCATTTTATTGTATTTTCAGAAAAATATAAGGTATTAAGTATATTATTTTTTCAAAACTTTTTATAATAATTCGTTTTACTCCCATTTCAAGAAGATTTTTTGCTATTTTTTCCACATCTTCTCTTTCGATTTCAGAGAAATTTTTGTTATAATTGGTAAGCAACATTGCTTCCGTTAAATTTGGAGTTACAACATCTGCAAATTTCAAAAGTTCTTTGTAAAAAGTTATTTGTTCAGTTGTTGTTCCGGAATA
The DNA here is from genome assembly GCA_000223315.2 of Parvimonas sp. oral taxon 393 str. F0440. Lineage (GTDB taxonomy): Bacteria > Bacillota > Clostridia > Tissierellales > Peptoniphilaceae > Parvimonas. Next base: position 8,361 of record AFUS01000003.1, read on the forward strand.
CTTTACACCATTATCCCCAAGTATTGTGTCTAAAATTACTTTTCCTTTAAATTTTTGTAAAATATCTTTTATTATTCTAAAAGTTTCTTCATTGTCAATAAATCCGATATAAATAGCATCAACTTTTTTAATTTCAAAGATTTTTTTAGCAATTTCAGAAAAATTTGGCATAGCAAAACTTATATAATCTTTATAACTCATATTTGAAGAAAATATTTTTGTTGGAAGCCCAAAAACCTCGTGACCATTTTGTGATAATACAGAAATATTTGCCTTTAATGCCATATTTCCAACAACACAGTAGTCATTAAAAACTAAAATTTTCATCTATCTTATAGCCTTTTTTAAAATTGGTTTTAAAGCCTTTACCAATAATACAGCAATTATTACACCTACAACCGCATTAGTTGTTGAAGCCCAAAGCCTTTGTACTCCTTTTGCAATTGCTCCCGCTTGAGGCAATCCCTTAACATATATATCCGTTATATAACTTTTTGTTAAATATAAAATTACATAAGTAACTGCTCCTGTAATTGAACCGATTAAGTTTTTCTTAAAGTTTTCGGCATTTGCTCCATTAGAATAAGCGATTTTTCCACAGATAAAAGCCATTAAGAACTTGAATGTAAATGTAAATGGTGCAGATGGTAAATAAATAGGATTAATAAGGTCAAAAATTGCTGATCCCAAACCTGCTGAAAGTCCGCCTGCAAGAGGCCCTAATAGTAAACCACATAACAGACAAAATCCGTTTCCGATATGTACTCTAGTTGCACTTGCTCCAAGCGGTATTTGAATTTGAATTTGTGATGCAACAAAAACAACTGCCGCCATTACTCCTATTAAAGTTATTTTTTTAATACTTAATTTCCTTTCCATATAAATGCTCCTTTGATTAATTTAATTAAATATAGTATAATACATCTATTGATACTGTTTGTAGTATCAAAATAATATTTTTTTATGGTGTCAGAATGTTAGTATTAAATAACGGCATACTTTATATGCAAATATATGAATATTTCAAAAACGAAATAATAAATGGTACTTACAAGGCAAATACAAAACTTCCGAGCAAAAGAAATTTGGCAAAGGAATATAAAATTTCCTTAAATACTGTTGACAATGCCTATTCAAAACTTTTGGAAGAAGGCTTTATTTATTCAAAAGAAAGACAGGGCTTTTTCGTTTCAGACGTTGGAGAGCTTTATGTTCTAAATAACAAACCAATCCACATAACAAAGGAAGAAGAAAATATTGAATACGACTTTTCATACAGCGGTGTAAGTGATGAATTTCCCTATAAGGTATTTAAAAAAATTTCTTCCAATATTTTTGATAATAAAGATATTTTAGAGAAAGTTGATTATCAGGGATATCTTCCACTTCGAACACAGATATCGGAATATCTAAATAAGTCAAGAGGTTTTAAGGCAGAACCTTCACAAATTGTCATTTCAAGCGGATCCGAATATCTTTTTCAAATTATTTTTAAATTAATTTCAGGAAAATTCGGAATCGAAGACCCGGGATACAGTATGCTTTCCAATATAATGGATACAAATGATATAAAATACGAATTTATTTCAGTTGACGAAAATGGAATGGATTTAAAAAATTAAAAAAGTCAAAATCGGATTTTTGTGTTATAACTCCTGCACATCAATTTCCAACCGGAGTTATAATGAATATGCAAAGGCGTGTTGAGCTTTTGAATATGAAAAAGATAAAATATGTAATTGAGGACGACTACGACAGCGAATTCAAATACTCAAAAAGACCTGTTCCCGCATTAAAATCAATCGATGTAAATGATAAGGTAATTTATATCGGCTCTTTTTCAAAGTCAATCTCTCCTAGTTTTAGAGTGAGCTTTATGGTTCTCCCTTTTAACTTGGTTGAAAAATACAATAAAATTTTTAAATTCTTTATCTGTCCTGTTTCAATTATGGTTCAAAAAATGCTTACCGTTTTTATAGAGACTGGAGAATTTGAAAAACATTTAAACAGAATGAGAAAAATTTATTCTAAAAAAAGACAATTATTAATTGATATGTTAAGTGAAAGAAAAGATATCACAATAAGAGGGGCGGATGCCGGACTTCATATAGTTTTAGAATATCCTAAAAATTACTCGGAAGAATATATTGTAAAAAAAGCGAAAGAAAAAAGATAAAAGTCTATGGATTTGGCTCTTATGGAACAAAAAGAGAAATTCCTTCTATTTTATTAGGTTTTGCAACACTTAGTGAAGAAAAACTGAAAGAAGGAGTAAAATTATTTTTAGAGATTTAGGAGGATATATGGAATTAAGAGAATTTGATTTTAATGAATACTTTGAAGATATTAAGAGAATCTTTAAATCTGCAAACTGGTCAGCCTACCTAAAAGATGACGAAAAACTAAAAAGAGCTTTTGAAAATTCAATTTATCTTTTAGGTGCTTTCGATAACAGTAAATTAGTCGGCTTTATCCGTTGTGTAGGAGATGGCGAACATATACTTCTTATTCAAGACTTAATTGTAGATTCCAATTATTATAGACAGGGAATTGGAACAAAGCTGTTTAAGGCGGTTTCTGAAAAATATAAAGATGTTAGGAGTTTTTGTCTTTTTACAGATATTCATGATATTAGAGATAATGAATTTTATAAATCTGTGGGAATGATAAAAATTGAAGAAAAAGATATAATTTCTTATATCAGATAATTTTTTCAATATAAAAGCTGTGATTTTCTCACAGCTTTTATATTCATCAGTTACTCTTTCCATCTATTTCAATTATTTTTCAACAAGTTCGGCAGATTTATAGTTAATTTTATCTAATAAAAGATCCAAAGTCTGTTCTCCTGCCACCAATTTATATTTTTATATTCTTTAATATCTTTTGTACTTACTATAACGGACTTATATTCTGATTTTGGTTTATATTCCGCTAGAGTTTTTCCGTTTTCATCTAAAACTTTAAGATTTTCTTTAGTTTTTTTAGAAAAACTCATTAAAATACTTCCTTGAGTTGAAGAATCTCCAAAAGTCTTGGTCGTTGAACCATTACCGGTTGCGATAAATGTTCCTCCGGTTATTTTTGCAGAGCCTCCATAATTTATTGCTGATTTATCATCATTATTTGAGCTCTCAACAAAAGTTTCTCCTCCGGAAATGGAAATATCTCCTTTAGAGTTAAGTCCATTATTTTTAGAGTGAATACTAACCTTTCCTCCTACTATTCGTATAAAAAGAGAATCCATTTCGGTATTTTTCTCGCTACTTGTAATTATGCCATCATCTTTCGAAACAACCCTTGTGTTTCCGCCTCTTATGTCTATATTTTCGCTTTCAATACCATTTTCTTCACTCTTAATATTTATTTTCCCATTATTTATTGTAACATTTGAGTTTGAATTTATACCGTCTTTACCCGCTGAAATATCTAATTTTCCATTTGCAATAAATACTGTGCCTTTTTTTTCATTACCTCGCACTTTTAAGCCTGTACCTTTTTCTCCCGCTTTGATATCGTATTTACCATCAGCTATTGCTACAGAATTTTTTGCACTTATAGTATTTCCTGCAGTATCCATCGTATATTTTCCATCTACAAATACAACTTTATCTTGAGATACAATTCCTCTACCATAAGGTGAAAGGAGATTTAAAATTCCCGTACCATTAAAACTCAAATCACTTTTTGAAAAAATAACTGAATCATTATTGTCATCTTTACTAAAGTTTCCCTTTAGTTCTAATTTATTATTACTATCAGAAGCAAGAGTAATAATAGTCTTTTTTGCATTTTCAACTAAAATTAAATTTCCCTTTGAAGAAGAAATCTCCACTCCCTTAAAAACAAGTCTAACTTTATCATCACTTTTTGCATTAACTACAATCTGTCCTTCATCAAGTTTACCGGTTAAAATATAAGTTCCACCTGAAGAAATTGTTACAACATTTCCTGAAACACTAATATTTTCCCTTTTATATTTGAAATATCACTTAAATTCAAAACTGTACTATTATTTTCATCAACCATTGCATCGTAATCATCATCTGAAAAAATATTTGACTTAGCATTTGAATTCGTTTTATTAATCTTCATATTTTGCATCGACTGTGTATTGGCTTCTTTAGTAGTTTTACTACAAGATATCAAACAACCGGACAATATCGCCAAGCTGAATAATTCAACTACCAATTTATTAGCTTTCATATGTCCTCCTTAATTCTATTTCAATACAATTAAACTTTTTACTTATTTTGTAATTATATTTTACAAAAGAAACCTTTGATTAACCTTAAATATATTTTTGTTTTAGAATTTTTTGAGTAAAATAAAAATAAAAAACGATTAAAAAGATTTACATAGCGGATGTATCTACGATACATTTCACTTTTGCTTTTACATAAGCAAAAGTGTGAGATCTCCACAGTAGATTGTTGATTGTTTACAAGTAAACAATCAAATGAGATTTCTCCACCACACTCAGCTATGCTTCGTTTCGGTCGAAATGACGTATTTGGAGAAATCTTCGATTAAGAGCTAGACGTTAAAAGTAAAAAAATTCAAAGATTATTATTAAAATTTCATAGAAAACAAAATGTTTCACGTCTTAGCACTTTGAAGAGAAATACCCCCAACACGTCATCTCGAGCGAAGTGCAACGAAGTCAATCTAGCCCTAACTTTGTTTACTTGTAAACAAAAGTAGGGCTGACGGAGTCATTGTGTACAATGACTCTGGAGATCTCAATTATTGTTTGTTCGCAAACAATAATATTTCTGAAAGAAATAAAAATATACTTTTTTTATGTATCTACGATACATTTACTTTTGCTAAAGCAAAAGTATGAGATCTTTCGACTCCGTTGCACTTCGCTCAAGATGACGTATACAGAAAATACCTTTGTTTAAGAGCTAGACGTTAAAATTAAATAAAACTTCAAAAAGTATTAAAAATTCGAAAAATTTAAAAATTATTTAAAATTATATAAAATAAAACACAAAAAAGAGCTATTAATTTAATAACAGCTCTTATATTCTTTAATTTTTAAAATTTAACTGTAAAAATAATTCTTTCTCCGTCAAAACTGTCTGCAGAAATTTTTCCCTTATGTTTTAAAACTATTGATTGGGCTATGGAAAGACCTATTCCATATCCACCGGTTTTACTATTTCTTGAACTATCTGCTCTGTAAAATCTTTCGAATAATACATTATAATTCTTGACTTCTAAATTATCCGCTTCATTTTCAACTGTAAATACAATTCTTTTGTTTTGTTTTATAAGTTTTACATTTATATCACTTTTTTCTCTTGCATATTTTATAGCGTTGTCGAGTAAAATTCCTATAACCTGTCTAATTAACTTTTCATTTCCCTTAAACGAAATTCCTGATTCAATATCTGTAATAATATCTTTATCCATACTTAAAGCATAGTCTTTAACATCCGTAACACAATCGGTTAATACATCTGAAAAGGAAAATCCATCTTTTCAAGATTATCGGACTCTTCAAGTTTTGTAAGAGAGATTAAATTTCCAATAAGACCATTTAATCTATTTACCTGCTTGTGAATATTACCCGTCCATTTACTTTCTCCACTTTCCATTTCAAGTACATCGGCACTTGTCTTTATTATGGCTAGTGGAGTTTTTAACTCATGACTTGCATCGGTGATAAAAGCATTTTGCTTTTCATAAGCCTGAACCATCGGTGCGACCGCCTTTTTAGATAGAACAAATGAAAAAAGAGCAACAAATCCTAAAACGAAAACACTGATTACAACACTGTTTCCAAGATTTGAATAAAAGACGTCATAATCCTTTACAACATCTACAAAGGCAATTAATTTTCCCTTGTCCGTATTTTCAACCATATATTTAAAGCCCTTATAATATCCACTTGTTTTCCCTTTGCCAAGACAGTTTTGGCATATTCAACCGCTTCAGATGCACTTGTAAAAAAACATCATCAGTATTAACTGTTACTACATTTTTCTTATTGTCAGTCTTAACAGTAAAAAATCTGTTAGAAAAGTTTTTAAGATAGAGTGTCTTTTTTTCATCCGAATTTTCATTAATTACTGCAAAACTTGGCATAACTCCATTGTTTTCTACCAATGTCTTAAGCAATTCGTCAGAGCTGTGATTAATATTATAAAAGTTTGCAATATTGACAAAAGCCATTATTGACAAAACTACAATCGATATAATTCCAACTGAAAAATAGATAAACTTTTTTCTAAGTTTAATTTCCATTTATAGCCTCCAAAGAATAGCCTACATTTCTGGTTACTTTAATTTCTGCATTGGCTTCCAACTTTGCAAGTTTTTTTCTTAAATATGAAATATAAACCCAAACAACACTTATGTCGGAATCCGTATCATAACCCCAGATTTTATCCATAAAAGTATCTGCAGAAATTATATTTGAAGGTGTTGACATAAGCATTTCAAGCATTTGAAATTCCTTATTTGTAAGTTTATAACTACCTTTTGCAGAAGATAATTCAAAAGTCGTTCTATTCAAAGTAATATTTCCAAATGTCAAAACATTATCCGTAATATTTTCTTTTCTTCTAGTTATAGCTCTAAGTCTTGCAAGAAGCTCTTTAACTTCAAAAGGCTTAGTAAGATAATCATCCGCACCACTATCAAGTCCAACAATCTTATCATCAAGTTCTGACTTTGCAGTAAGCATAATAACCGGAATACTGTTTCCCTGTTCCCTTATAGTTTTTAAAACTGTAATTCCATCAACCTTTGGCATCATAATATCTAAAACAACGGCATCATAATTTTCAGCTTCCAAATAAGTAAGTGCTTCCTCGCCGTCATAAACAACATCAACTGAATATTTATTTCCTTTCAAAATAGCAGAAAGTCCATCTGCTAAATCAATTTCATCTTCACAAATTAAAATTCTCATAAAATCACCCCGTATTTATATACTATAACATATTTATACTATAACAGTATAACCTTAAAACAACTTAAAATCAAGTACAAAAAAATGAGATTTAACATCTCACTTTTATCTTTTTACTCTTCTGTATCCTGTTTTTATATAATATCCAGTCAAGTAATATGACTAATTGTCAAATGAATAAAATGAATTTTTATTTTTCATTTGCAATTCTGATTAAATATTCTCCATAATCACTTTTCAAAAGTTGTTGTGCCAATTTTAAAAGCTGTTCTTTATCTATATAGCCCATTCTAAAAGCTATTTCCTCTATGCAAGATATATATAAACCGGCTCTTTTTTGTACAGTATGAACAAAATTACCTGCCTCAATTAACCCTTCGTGAGTTCCTGTATCAAGCCAAGACATCCCCCTTCCTAAAAGGTTTACTTTTAGTTTTCCTCTTTTTAAGTATTCCTCATTAACTGAAGTTATTTCCAACTCTCCTCTTTTTGAAGGTTTAATTTTCTTTGCAATTTCAATTACATCATTATCATAGAAATATAAACCCGGAATAGCATAATTTGATTTTGGATCTTTAGGTTTTTCTTCCAATCCGACAACTTTATGATTTTCATCAAACTCAACAACCCCAAATTCGCTAGGATTTTTTACATAGTATCCAAAAATTTCTGCACCTTCATCTAATGAAGCTGATTTTTGTAAAACATAAGAAAAACCTCTTCCATAAAATACATTATCCCCTAGAACAAGACAAACTTTATCATCTCCGATAAATTCCTCTCCCAATATAAATGCTTCTGCAATTCCATTCGGTTCTTTTTGAACCATATAGCTTATAGACAAACCATAATCTGAACCGTCCTCTAAAAGTTCTTGATAAAAAGGTAAATCTCTTTCAGTTGAAATTATCAAAATTTCTTTAATTCCGGCTAACATCAATGTTGATAAGGGATAGTAAATCATAGGTTTATCATAAATAGGCAATATCTGCTTTGATATTGATTTAGTTATAGGATATAGCCTAGTTCCCGCTCCCCCTGCTAAAATTATTCCTTTCATAAATCCTCCTAAAATAATATATTATAAAGCTAATAAAAATTTTATATTATTAAAAATATAATCCATATCATCAAAATTATAACGTTGATCAACAGGTATTGGCAAAATATCTCTTGCAAATACAAATTCCAACATTTCCTCGCTACATTCCTGCAAAACATTAGGCCAAAGAGTTGGAATAAAAATTTTTCTTTTATTAATTCTTTTTTTAAATTTTCTGAAGATAATTTATACTTTTTATTATCAATCAATAAGGGATAAGAAAAAGCTCCCTTTACTAATCTAATATCCAACTCATTTATGCTTGATAGTTTACTATGTATATATTTAAAATTATCCGTTCTAATATTTTCTATCTCTCTAAAATTTAAAGAATAAAGTATATTCTCAGTTAATTTTGATATATATTTTATTCCTTCAGTTTCAAATCTTTCATTATTTTTGACAAAATCCGAATAAAATTCCGTACTTGAATTCTCAAATCTTCCGAGTAAAAAATTCATTTTATCATAAGATTTATCAATTTCTAAATCTTCTTCCAACACAGTATCTGTATACAAAACAGCTCCGTCGGATACTCCAAAAAATTTTCTAAAGGTATATATAGTATCTGAATTTTCCAAAGGTTCATTAAAAAATGCTTGAGCATTGTCAATAATAATTCTATTTTTATATTTTTCAATAAAAAATTCAATATTTTTCAAAGATATCTGCCCATAAAAATTAATAAGATAAAAATACTCTCCATCTTGTAACTCTATATTCAATGGTAAAAAATTTTTATTAATATTATAAAACCTCATTTTTACATTATACTCTTTGCAAATTTTTGTTATAGAATCACAATTAAAATATGGTAATAATATTTTTTTATCCATCTAGCCCTAATCAAATAAGCAAGTGCAGAACGACCGCTATTTAATTTTACAACATTTAAATTTTTAGGTGCTTTGTGAAAATCAAAACTTTTAAAATGTTCAAATTCTAAATATCCACCGATTTCTTTCATATACCCTCCTAAAAATTTTCTATCTTTTCAAAATCTCTAATACTTTTGATTTATTTTTATATGCGAAATATAATATGCCAATTCCGTAAAAAATAATTATAAAATATCTAATAAATAGCATTTTATAAACCAAATTAAATATAAATGAAAGAGTTGTAAATGTAATTAATACAACAAGTATATATTTTATATCATAAACAAATTGCATTTTCATAAATTTTACCAAATAATAATGTAAAACAAACAAAACAGCATATCCTACCAATGTTGTATATGCGGCAATGATATATCCATATTCAGGCAACATTGGAATAAATATAAAATTAAGTATTATATTTAAAATCGTTGCAATGATAGTAGCTACTGCAACACTAATTGTTCTCTTTTTATAAAACTCTATATTTACATACATTGTATAAATGAATTCAAAAACACAACTGGTTATAAGAGGTGGTAGACAGTAAACTGCTGCCATATACTGCTTTCCTCCTAAAATATAAATAAGTTCAGGAACTACCATAAGCACCCCTGTACTTATAATAAAAAATATTCCTATATATATTTTTGAAACTTTTTTAATTTCTGAATATTTTTCATAATGCAAGGATTCAAGTAACCATGGAGCCCATGCTTTATTCATAGAATCATATAAAATTGTAACTATATTATAACAACTATAGGCAATACTATAAATAGCCGTATATTCAGCTCCGCTAATTTTGGTTATTATAACTTTATCAGATGCACTTAAAAGATAAATTGACAATACATGTGGAACAAGAGGCAAACAAATAACCGTTGCATATTTCCAATACTTAAATTTTATCTTTTTACCAATATATACCAAATAAATATAAATTATTATTCCGATAATAATTTGTGGAATATATGTTCCAACAAATCTTCCCAACAATTTGTCATTCATAAATAAAACCAACACTAAAGACAAAAAAGTTGAAACTACTATGGAAATCCCTGTTAGTACAACAAAAAATTTATATTTAAAAAATGCTCTTTGTTTTGTAATTAACATTAAGTATGCAGGATAAACCAATAAATATATAAACATAATATTTATATATTTCATTTCCATTTGAAATAAGTTTATAAAAAAACCTTGAAATACAAAAACAATAATATATAAAATTATGGTAACAAATGTAGTCATTGATAAAATAGACCAAATATAACTATCTATATCATCTTCATGTTCCAATTTTGAACGTATTATTGAAGAATGTAAATCTAATGCAGTAAGTACGCTTAATATACTAATCCAAGATGTCATATTACTGAAACTTCCAACTTCAGACTTTGTAAGCAATCTTGTAAAAATAGGAGTAGTAATAAAAGCCATCCCTCTAAATATAAAATTGCATATAGTGTACCATATTCCTGCTTTTGCTACTATATTCCCACTCTTTCCTTTATTTTCTTCCAAGACTATTCCCCTAACTGTAAACTGAAATGTTTATAATTACGCTTTTTTCTTGTTTCCAGATAACAACCAACCATTATACCTATAGTTCCCCAAAAGGCATTATTATTCCAATAACTTAAAGATAAAAATAAACAGAATGAAGAAGACAGAAATATTAAAAATATTCCTCTCCACTCTTTTCTATTTTTGTTAAAAAACATAATTAAAATATTTATAAAAATAAACTCAATATTATTAAACCAAAAAAACTCCAAAATCAACTAAAATTTCCAATATAACTGAATGAGGATATCCTGCAAAAATTATATCAGTAATAATATGTCTAGTTCCCATGCCTCCATATCCAAGCGGATTTTGTTTTATCATTTCAATTGTTCTTCCCCAAATTATAGACCTTCCACTATCGCTCGATATTGTTCCAAGTAAAATTTTATCTATAAATCTCGACGAAAAACCGATCATATTTATTTGATTTGAAATAAAAACTAAAATATTATTTCTAAAATAATACAAAACAGATCCAATTGAAAAAATACAATTAACTTATTTTTATATTTTAAAAAATTATTACGATTTGAAAATTCTAAAAGCCAATACATAATAATAAAAGTTATTATAAATATAAAAGGTCCTCTGGAGCCCCCAATAAATAACATTACTACAAATCCCATAGTTATAAGGATATCCGATGTTTTCTTATATTTAAAGGAAGAATATAAAAAAGCTATTAAAAAAATAACAATTGATATCCAAATGAAACACTATAGCTCATCTTAGCCTGTCCGTTACTACCGACAACTCCATACCAGAAACCTCTTTGAGTATATAAATAAATTTCATTTAAAAAATAAAAAAACATTAAACAACCTGAAATCTTTATATTCCTTAACATTTTATTTGGATTATTGACCATTCTAACAAATAAATAAGTATAAATTCCATGTGTAGGAAAAAAAACTGTATCCCAAATACCGTATTCTCTTTTTAAATAGTATGGTGTATATTCAGGATGAAATAGCCATGTAATTCCAAAAAATAATATTAAAAATATATATAATATAGCAAAATCTGCTTTTAAATATTTTTTTGAATCTACAAAAAACAATATAAATATCGGAACATAAATCATCAAAAGTGTAAAAAAACACTTATCGTATTCGGTATCTTTAAAAAAGAAAAAATGATATAAAAAAAGGATTAGCAAAATATACAATAAATGAAAAATTAATTAAGTTTTCATCACTTATATAAACAAGCTTTTTATTTATCATAATTTCCTCCTTTTCCAAATATCCTTAAATTACTAAATTCATTCTTTTTACAAGTTCATCAATTTCAGATTTTATTCCTCTTTGCATTACAATTTGCGGACCTATAAGTTGTCCAATTCCATTGACTTCAATTACAACCCAACCCTTAGATGTATAAGCCATATCCCAAGACAAAAAACCCATACCTTGTACATCTTTAGCAATGCTTTTACAAATATCCAACATTTCTTTCCATTTTGGAATTTCACTACCTTTAAATTTAATTTTGGTATCGGGATGCTCAGTATAAACATTTTTATATTCATCAAAACCGTCAGTATTTACTATCCCTGTTTTTTCATCAACACCAATAATAATCCCGCCGGCACCTCCATTATCAACAAAAGAACCATCTCTTCCTGTTCTCATAAAACAATATGGAACTTCTACAGTCCCATCTTTCATTACCATAGTCATACATCTTATAGTATTCACACTTGAAGCATTAAATCTTGCCATTTCTTCTGATTGAACAACCAATTCTTCCAACAAAAATTTGCCGGTATTCTTCTCTTTATTAAAATATTCTTCAATGTTAATATTTTCCATATTTATTAATTCAATATTATTTCCTTGAGCAGAATTTATTTTCTTCTTTACAAAAATTTTATGCTTATCTATAAAATTTTTAAAATCTTCCAATTTTGTATGTCTATTAAAAATTAAAATATCCCTTTTAAAATACTTTGAAAATTGTTTAAAACTATCTGCTTTATTAATCACATATTGAAGTTTGGTAATATCATTTACTGAATATCCAAACTTAAAAGTATCTATATCAGAAACAAACTCCTTTTTTTCACCATAACTCTTCCCTTCCAATCTAAAACCGACATATTCGGAAGGCAAAAAACCATAGGCTAATCTGCAAAAAATCATATCATTCCTTAAAGATTCTTTATCTTCAATATCTTTATAATCAGAAACTTTTTTTATCATAATTTCCATTTCATCAATTATATGTTTAAATGAACTGCCACATTCTTTAAGATATTTTTCTACTGTAATTTTTTTGAAGTTTTCATCTTCTTCACACTTTTTTATTATATCTTTAGATAAAAGTTTATTATCCAATCTTTTTATTTTCAGTCTTTGAAGTGCTTTTCTAATCCCAAAGACTTTAGGATAACACTTACGAACTATATTACATAATTCACCTTTATTCAAAATTTTCTCCTTTAAAAATAATTTTATCTCATTGAATTCAATGAATCCCAAAGATTTAACTTAGTTCCTATATTATTTTCTATAGCTTTTTGATAACATTCATATCCCCAAGCAACATCTTCTATCGGCATTCCTCCAACGGCATAAATTAAAATTTGATCTTCATTTTCACGACCAACTTCTTCTCCACAAATTATAGCACCAAGATCAATAATATCTTCTCTTAAAATTTTATTTTCACAAACAGCATCATAAAAAGCCATTCCCAATAATGTAGAAACTGTCTTTTGTGTTGGAAGTTCTCTGCCTGAACCCCAACCGGAATACATCTTATAATTATCCGCAACAGCTCTAACAGCCGGCTTGTTTGAAATAAAATCCGAATCTACCAAAAGAGCAGATGCACTTATTATCAATGCACCTTTTTTTATCCAACTTTCATTTATATATGGATTATCGTTAAAATTCTTTGCATTGGTAGTTCCAAAATATATAATATCGGAATCTTTACAAGCCTCTTCAATAGAATTACAAACAATAAATTCCTTTATATTGGGATATTTTTCTTTAACATAATTTATAAATGACTCTATTTTTCTTTTCCTCTACCTTTAATTTTAATTGTAGAAATACTTGGTTTAACCTCAAGAAATGCATCTAAAGAGTAAATACTCATAGTTCCCGGTCCGATAATACTCAAAATTTTCGGATCTTTTTTACTTAAATATTTTACTCCCAGTCCTGCAACTGCTCCGGTTCTCATAGAACTTAAAATATTTGCAGACATATACGCAATGGGCGCTCCTGTAACAACATCCATTAAAGACATCATCAAAATAGAACGTGGTAAATCCAAATTTCTATTATTAGGATTTGAACCGTAAGACTTAATTCCGAACATATGATATTTACCACCTAAATATGCGGGCATAGCCATAAATCTATAATCGGGAGCACTAAGCGGCATTCCTTCTATCTCAGATTCTTTAGGAAATGAAACTCTTATGCCATGTTCATTGGCATCATCTCCACCCATTCTGTAATCACCTTTGTGAAGCAATCTAAAAGTTTCATCCATAGTTTCAATACAGCCTTTCATATCACGAACTCCGGCTTTTATCATATCGTCTTCATTTAAATATAAAAAATCTATTCTACCATTATCCATTAATTTTCTCCTTAATTTTTAGCTTCATCGGATTGATAATTTCCATAATCATATTATTACCATTTTCATCTAAAACTACAAGTTTTTCTTTCATTAAATTTATTACTTCATCCAATTTTTCTTTATTCTCAGTAGCACATAAAACATAAGCTAAAACTTGTTCAGTTGTTCCTCTAACATTTATTTCATCGCCTATTGTATGGAGCAAATTAAACTTCAAAAGTCCGCTGTTTTTTTCGATTTCATCAATTCCGCCTATATGTGAAATTTTCCCATTTGTTAGGGAAATTGTAACAATCATTCCAAATCCCTCAAAATACGGATTGCTCTTTTCAAGTAATTCAACATCCATTTCTCCTGTTAAAGAATATTTAATTAGTTGATGCATTTGATTATATCCTGAAAAATGCTCAATAATTCCATAAGTATATCCACCATTTAATCTATAACCCGTTTCGTGAATATAAAATTTTCCATTATCGTAAAATCCTTGAAAAAAACAAAACCATCCTTCATATTATTATCTGAAATGAATTTTCTAATATGTTTGTCCATATTCTCAATCCATTCATCCAAATATACTGACGGATATAACATCCCAAGTCCGGAAGGTGCAATATTAGGGTCGGTAACTTTTACATATCTATCACCCATTGCACTTAAATAGGCAACACCATTATATATCATATAATACACACTGAATTCTTTATCAACTTCCATTAACTTTTCTATTAAAACTTTTCCAACTTTAGAATAAGTAAAAGCTTCTTCAATATTAGATTTTAAGTCCTCTTTTTTAAAACATTTGTAAACACCTTTAGAACCGCTATAATCCGCCGGCTTTACAACAACAGGAAGTTCTATTTCATCAATCTTTTCTAAATAATTTTCTTTATTTACAGAAATCCAAGGAACTATCGGAACCCCTGATTTTACACAAGATTTCTTGAATAATTCTTTATCTATACAAGTATTTATATTTTCTTTATTTCCACAAAACGGTTTATTCAGGATATTACATATTTCCTGATTATAAGGAAGCAACATATCATTATATCCGGTAAATATTCCGTCTATATTTTCTTCTTTACATATAGAAACCAGTTTTTCAACATCTATTGCACTGACTAAAAAACTTTTATCTGCAATTTTTTTTGCCGGGGAGTTTTCGTAATAATCTGCAACATAAGTCTTAATTCCTAAGCTTTGTGATTCTTTTACTATCTCACTATGTTGTCTTGTAGCTCCTAAAATAAGTAATTTTTTCCCATCTAAATTTTTATATATATTTTCCAATTTTATCTATCTCCTATATGTTAAGATTTTCATTGATTTCTTTAATAGCTAAATCGAAATAATATCTTGAAACTTTTCTAGAATTTATACTACTTCCATCTTTATTATAACCAATAAAACTTCCTCTATTGGCAGCCCCTCTCATATTACTATTTTTCTTATTAAAAACCATAGAAATAAGTGCAAAACACATTTTTAAATCAAGCATAAAACTTACATTTTCAACATAGTAAATATCATTTTCAAATTGTCCTGTCCAAGTATTCCCATATTTTGTATTATGTATTCTAGGACATTCTAGACCAGGCTTAACGGCAGTTCTTTTTTTATGTCTCTCGCTATAACGACTATTATATTGAATAGCCAAAGGTCTGGGGCCAATTATGGACATATCCCCTTTAAAGACACTCCAAAAATTAATTAATTCATCCAACGAAGTTTTCCTAACAAATTTTCCTAATTTGGTAACTCTTTGATCAGGTGGTAACAACTCTCCTAACTCATTTTTTTCATTAGTCATATTACGAAATTTAACCAAATTAAATAATTTTCCATCTTTTCCTATTCTTACCTGTTTAAAAATTATAGGTAAACCTACATCAAAATAAGTTAATATCATTAAAATAAAATTTATTGGTAAAACAAGCAAAAGAACCGTTCCTGAAACTATTATATCTAACACACGTTTTATATACCTTGTATAAAAGGTATCTTTTGAAATTACTATTTTATCATTTTTATTTACAATATTAATAGTATCTTCAGAAATAACTTTAGCAACAGCATCAAATAATAATTGATGGGGTATCCCTTCTACGTCACCCAAATCAATATAATCTTTTCCTTTTCCATAAAAACTCCTAAATTACTTTACCGATATTTTTATAAGATTTTGTGAATTTCTGACAATTCTTTCCAATTCTTCCTTAGTTTTACAATTTATTATAACAGTACCGATAGTTTCATTTGCTCCTGTGAAAGAATTTACAAAGTCGCCTTTAGAAATCCACAAATCAACTTCTACAATGGCTTCTTTTACAACTTTATCAATAATCAACTCTTGAAAAATACCACTTTCGTTACTGTGTAAAATTAGTTCTCCCCAAAATCCATCATATTTTGGTTTAGTCAATCCTTCAATTTTCATTCCTAAAGATGCTTTAACTGATGCTGTAATGATATCTTGTCCAGTTGATAATTTAAGAATTTCCGCCAATCTGTTTCCACCCGCTCTTGGAGTACATTCCATTATATATGGTTTTCCATTTTTACCAATGCGAGTTTCAATATTATAAATTGATGATTTCAGATTCAAAAGTTTCATCAATCTTTGTAATTCGAATTCTAATTCTTTCTGCATTTCAATAGTCATACTGGATGGCCAAATATAAGCTGAAGGAGTATATGGATTATCTGCCTTCTCATCAAACAATTGATCGTTGAACGAGCAAAAAACCAAATTTCCATCAACGGAAAAACTATCTGTATCACTTGAAAATCCTAATTTTTCTATAAATTCTTCAACTATAATTTCTCCTGATGCTGAATATTTAAATGCATATTCAAAAGCCTCTTTAAAATCTTCTAAATTATTAACTCTTATAACTCCTTTACTGCCTGCAGAATCCACAGGTTTTACAATTATAGGAAGTTCAAATTTCTCTATATTATTAATGGCCTCTTCATAATTTTTATAAGTTTCTGATTTTGGAACATTGAAATTATTTTTTTCTAAAAATTTTCTAAATTTCCCCTTGTTTTGCAATATTTCAATAGATTCATAAGGACTTGTAGAAAGACCCAATTCAGTTGCAACATAACTTGCAACAACTACACCCGGATCGGTAGCAAATGACATTATACCATCAATTTTAAGCTTCCTAGCTAATTTTAAAACAGCTTCTTTATCTACAATACTAACATTGTGATACTCATTTGAATATTTATGAGCAATATTATCCGGTAAATAATCACAAGTTATTACATATACCCCTAAATTCTGTGCTGCTTTTATAGCAGGAATCAAATAACTTGATCCTCCTAAAAGTAATAATTTTTTCATAAAAACTCCTAAAACAAATATATTATCCAAAAATTTTCAATTTATATGCTTTATTCATAAGATTATTTACAATCCAAGCAAAAATTATTGATAATATTAAAGTAATTATAAATCTAGTCCCTGAATAGTAAATTAAAGTTTCTTTTAATGATTTACTCACTAGCCCAACTATTATAGGTAATCCTTCATAGACAAATGCATGAGTCATATATAATTCAAATGAAATATCTCCTAGAAATTGGAACGGTTTTTTCTTTAAAATTTTAGATACACAACCTTTATCATTTTTAAAAGCAATTAATAAAAACACAAAAGGAAATGTCCATATCCAGGCGCTGTATATATTTAGTTTATTAAAATTATTAAAAATATATACAATAAAAAATAAAGCTACCGCAAAAATTTCAACAATATTAGCTTTAAAAAATCTAACTTTCTTTTGAATTTTCGGCATATATTCACATAGCAAAATCCCCGCTAAACCTTCCCCAAATATTCTAAACCAAGGATTAACATAACGTAAATATAATGACCCCTTACCTATTATAGCCATAATTAGACAGATTAAAAGTTCTATTCCATAAGTTATAATGCAAATATTTAAAGATTTTTTTAACCAAATTTTTTTAACTTCTATATCTCCACTATTTATCTTTTTCAAAAAAATATATCCAAAAATATAAAAAGCAAATAAAACTGATATATACCAAGAAGGTCCATGAAATGAATAAAATGTGACCTCATAAGGTATAAAAGCCTTTATTAAAAATATATTTGCAAATATATTAAAAATCCAAGTTGAACTGCCTATAATAACATTTTTATTAATTTCAGCATTTTTAGAAAATAAAATACTTATTCCTAAAGCTAAAATAAAAACCACAATAACTAAAGGATAAATTCTTTTAAGTTTTGATACAATATAATCTTTAAAATTTCTGTCTTTCCAAGTATATGCCAAAAAAAATCCGGAAATCAAAAAAAATAAAGTTGTAAATCTAGACCCATATTGCATAAAATTTTTCCAAATAATATACCAAAAAGGATTTTTTGCATCTGATAAATAAGACATATGAGAAAAAAGAATAAATAGAGCTCCTATTCCCTTAAGGGCATTGTAAGAATATATTTTTTCTTTTTTCGTTTTTTTCATCTGTATTTTCTTAATCATTTAATATCTCATCACAGACTCTATCTACATCATCTATTGTCATATCGGCATACAGAGGCAATGTAAGCACTGTATCTGAAATGCGATTTGAAATAGGTAAATCAACTAAGCCATACTTTTCTTTGTAGCATTCAACTTTATTTGTAATAGGAAAGAAATATTTTCTTGCATAAATATTGGAATTTCCCAATTTTTCTTGAACTTCATTCCTATTTAATTTATATCCGTCAAAAATCACCGGAAAATATGAATAATTCCATTTTGTATCTTTATCCGGTTTTGGAATTTTTATTCCATCAATTCCGTCTAATCTTTTATAGTAATGTTCAGCAACAACTTTTCGTTTTGCGATTTCTTCATCTATATGTCTAAGATTGCAGACTCCCATTGCCGCTTCAAACTCATTCATGCGTGCATTTGTTCCTATATGGCAAACTTCTTCATGTCCTCTAAATCCAAAGTTTACAATTTCTCTCATTGGAAGAAATTTTTCATTATCTTTAGTTTTATAAGATACTATTCCACCTTCAATTGTATGGAATACCTTTGTAGCATGTGTACTAAACATAGAAATATCGCCAAAATTCCCAACTCCTATTCCTTTGTAAGTAACCCCAAAAGCATGAGCTGCATCATATATTACATATAAATTATATTTTTTGGCGATTTTTTCGATTTTTTCCACATCACAAATAAATCCATAAACATGAGTTGCCACAATAGCCACTGTTTTATCAGTTATTGCTTTTTCAACCAAATCCGGATCAATAGTGTAATTATCTTCCTTAATATCCACAAAAACAGGTGTTAGCCCATTTCTAACTATTGAATGTGTTGTAGAAATATGAGTATAAGCAGTTGTAATGACTTCTCCTTCCAACTTTAATCCATTAATAGCTACCTCTAAAGCAACATGACCATTTGCAAAACAATATACTTCTTCAACATTCAAATATTTTTTTAATTCTTCTTCAAATTTTATAGATTCAACTCCCCTGTTTGAAAGCCATCTACTTTCCCATAACGGTTTAATTTCTTCACAATATTCTTCAAATGTAGGCATTGAAGATTTTGTTACATTAATTCTTGATTTTTCCATAAATTCTCCTAAAAAATAATAAATATATTAATAAAAATTAAATCGCTTTAAATGTTTCCCATTTTTTATCTTTTTCACTTAACAATATTTCCGTTCCGTCTTCTAAACAGTATTTTAAGTTACCTGAAACTTTATCAACCTTTTTTACAAGCTCCGGCCATTCAATTCCAATGCTTTCGTCATTCCAAAGTATTCCGCCTTCATCTCCGGGGTGATAAAAATCCGTACATTTGTAACAAAAAACAGCCGTATCGGATAAAACTAAAAGTCCATGGGCGAAGCCTTCAGGAACAAAAAATTGTTTCTTGTTTTCTTCTGAAAGTTCAACTCCGAACCATTTACCATAAGTTTTACTGTTTTTTCTTAAGTCAACCGCTACATCAAAAACTCTTCCTGATAAAACTCTGGCAAGTTTAGCTTGTGGATGTTGTTTTTGAAAATGCAAACCTCTAAGCACACCTTTTGTAGATGTACTTTGATTTTCCTGAACAAATACAGCATCTATCCCCTGTTCTTTTAAATCTCTTTTATTGTAAACTTCCATAAAATTTCCACGATTATCGCCTATAACTGTCGGTTCAATCACATAAAGCCCCTCAATATCACATTTAGTTACTTTAATTTGTCCCATTATTTATCTCCATACATCTTTTCATAATAATTTTGATATTCTCCCGAGATGATATCTTCCCACCATTCTTTATTTTCTAAATACCAATTAATAGTCTTGATAATTCCATCTTCAAACATAGTTTCAGGAAACCAACCCAACTCATTATGAATTTTAGTAGGGTCAATAGCATATCTCATATCATGACCTTTTCTATCTTTAACAAATTTTATTAAATCTTCAGATTTATTCAATTCTTTACATATAAGTTTTACAATATCAATGTTCTTCATTTCGTTATGACCACCAATATTATAAACTTCTCCAACTTTTCCTTTATGAATAATTAAGTCTATCGCTTTACAATGATCATCAACATAAAGCCAATCTCTAACATTAAGTCCTTCTCCATAAACAGGTAAATCTTTATCCGACAATGCATTTGCAATCATCAGTGGAATAAGTTTTTCCGGAAATTGATAAGGTCCATAATTATTACTGCATCTGCTTATGCTAACCGGTAAGCCATAAGTCCTATGATATGCTGAAACTAATAAATCTGCGGCAGCTTTTGAGGAACTATATGGTGAACTTGTATTAATAGGAGTTTCTTCTGTAAATAATAAGTCAGGTCTATCTAAAGGCAAATCTCCATAAACTTCATCTGTTGAAACTTGATGAAATCTTTTAATCCCATATTTTTTACAAGCATCCATCAAAACTGAAGTTCCCAAAATATTTGTAGTTAAAAATTCTTCCGGACTTTCGATTGAACGGTCAACATGACTTTCCGCAGCAAAATTTACAACTATATCCGGTTTATACTCTTCAAAAATTTTATAAATTTCTTCTCTATTACAAATATCCTCTTTTATAAAAATAAAGTTAGGGTTATTTTCAACAATTTTTAGGGTTTTTAAATTTCCTGCATAAGTCAATTTGTCAATGCAAATAATCTTATAATCCTCATATTTATTCATAATATAAAAAATAAAATTGGAACCAATAAATCCGGCACCACCTGTTACTATTAATTTCATAAAATCCCCCTATTGTTTTCCAAAATTCACATAATGTCCATAGGAACCATAGTTCATAATACTCATATCAACATCATTCAAAATAATTCCTAAAAAATTATTATTTACTTTTTTAGTCTATTTACACTATCGATCAAAACTTTTCTTTTTATAGAATTTGATTTTACAACTATCATACTTGAATCACAGTACTCTGATATTACTATTGAATCTATACTGTCAGAAATCGGTGGTGATAATATGAATATATAATCATAATATTTTTTAAATAAATTTATTAATTCTTCAAATCTTCCAATTTTTAACAATTCTATAATATTTTTGGTTTTTATACCTGAAAACAAAATATTAAATCCCTTTATACCTGTATTGTATAATATACTTTCCATATTTACATTTCCTGTTAAGTAATTAGCCAAACCAATATTTTCTTCTGAAGGTTTAACAATTTTATATAACAAACTTCTTCTAAAATCAGCATCTATAATTAAAACTCTCTTTTCAAGTTTAGTTAAATAATAAGCAAGATTAATTATGACAGGAATTTCTCCTTCGTTTTTTCCGCAAGTTGTTACTAATATTGATGATTTATCATTTAGTCCGAGTCTAACATTTGTACTTGTTTCATTATAATATTCAACATTATCAGAATTAAAAATTCTCTTGTTTTTAAAAAGATCAATATTTTGCATTTTTATTTCTACCTTTTTTTGATTCGTTTTTTTGAACTGTTCCTAAATTTTTTGGAACTATTCCAAGCAAATTTATTCCTAAATCATATTTTATATCACTCGGAGTAACTATCTTATTATTTAAAATTTCTCTTAAAAACAAATATATAACCCCTAATGATAAACTACCTAGGAAAGCTATTACGACTGTCTTCGTTATATTTGGTGAGTAAGGTGTTGTACTTTCCTCCGCTTTTTCCAATATCGTAACATCGGAAACTTTGACAAGTTCTTTTACTCTTTCTATAAATTTATCTCTAACTGCAACAACTATGTCAAATGCTTTCCCCGAATCTGTACTTGAATATGTCATAGTTATAGATTTATTTTGGTCATCAAAATTAACCTTTAAATTTTTCAGTAATTCCTCTGTTGAGATATTCAGTTTTTGACTTTCTATAACAGATTTTATGGAATCCTTGTTCTTTACTTCACTGGTTATCTGATTATTAAATTGATATTTCTCATTATAATTAGATAAATATATTGTTGTCGAAGATTTATATTTATAAGGCACAAATTCCATGGTATACAATCCAACCAATAATGAAATCATCAGTGAAAAAATTATAATTTTTAATTTGTTTTTCCATATAATCTTAATTAATCTAACTAAATCTACAGAGAAATAGTCTCCATTATTGTATTGTTCCATAGTACTCCTTTTTAAATTATTTTCCCTCTAATATACTTTGTATTTTACTTTTACAACTTTCTAAACTTTGTTTATTAATTTCCATCATATATAGTTTATATCCAGGCATAGCATAAGATGGCAATCCCATCTTACCTACTCCGTTAAGAGCTTGAGATTCTATCTTGAAATCTTCTCCGGAATCAAGTTGTTGATTTACCAATTCCATAATTTCACTAACCGGCATATCAGTTTGTACTGAAGAAGACAATTCATCTAAGATTGAACTGAAATTACTTAAAGCCGCTTTTGAAGTCATTTTCTTTATTATCGCAGCTATAACTTTTTCATGGTTTTTACCTCTATCTCTATCTCCATCAGCAAGTCCATATCTTTCACGAACAAATCCTAAAGCTTTTTTAGAATCTAAATGTACAGTTCCAACAGGGAAATGATATTTTCCATGATAAGAAACAAAATCCTGATCATTGTAAACATCAATTCCGCCAACTAAATCTATCAACTTCATAAAAGTGGTAAAATTAACTCTTGCATAATGTTCAATTTTTATTCCATATAAATTTTCTAAAGTTTTAAGAGATGTTTTTATTCCGTAAATTCCTGAATGAGTCAATTTATCATATTGATTATTTCCTCCATTTGGAATTTTTACATAAGAATCTCTAGGTGTTGTAGTTAAAACAATCTTATGAGTCTTTTTATTAACTGTAATAAGAACATTTACATCGCTTCTTGATACTGTAGTTATCGGGCCGTAAGTGTCTATACCGCTTACATAGATATTAAAACTGTCTTTATTTGTCAAGTCTTTATCTTTTTCCGTTTTGTCTTCTTTTACTTCTTCAACTATTTTGTATTCATAAATCTTTTTAATCTTTTCAAGATAATCAGGATGAGCATTTGCAATTAAATCTCCATAAGCGGCATTTAAAACCATAACTTGAGATTTCCCTGAAATTAAATCTTCATATGCCTGTAAATATGATTTAGTACCTTGAATACTTAATTTTACATTAGCTTTATTCTGAACTTCTTTAACTAATTTATCAATATTTTCTTTATCCATTTCAGTCGGAGCAAGAACTTTACTCTTAATATCATTGATACTGTTCATGTCACTATCTGCACGAACTACGACAACCATAGTCTTTTCTGTTATTTTTGCATTTTCATTTAATTTGTTAAATAAATTAAGACCTTTATTCATATAATTAAATGCAAAAATTGTTATAATTATAAAAAATACTGAACAGATAGTTGTAAATATTTTTCCTTTACGAATTATATTTAAAACCAACACCAATATTAAAACTCCTGCCATAAAAGCTAAAATTATGTAATTAATTTTTTTGAAATTTAACAGATTATATTTAAACATTATAAATAAGTCTGCTATCGTAAAAAACGACAAAACCGCAAAAAGAACCCAATTTATAATCAAAAAAACTTTTCTTCCTACATTTTTGCCTTCTATTTGTTTATTCATTATCATTCCTCCTAAATATATTAAATAAATATTCATATTATTGTAGCATAAAATCAAGATTTTTTCAATGTTTTTACTATTTTAAAAGAAAATCACTGTAAAATAATAATAATAATAAAAACATAATTTCTATTTTCTAAAATTTTGTAATTTTTTGCAAGAAAAAAGCCACCCTAAGCGATGGCTTAAATTAGATTTAATTTACTTCTTACATAACTTTCAAGCATTGAAGCTTTCTCTTTATTCATAGGTGGAACACCTTTCAGTTTGTAATCTCTTCCAAGTTCTTTATACTTTTCAACTCCCATTATATGATAAGGTAGTATTTCAACTCTCTCTATTTTATCTCGATAAGGCTTAATTATTTCAATAAATTTATCCATTGATTCCTTATTATCTGTAAAACCGGGAACCATAACATGTCTGAACCAAATTTTACCTTTATAATATTTTTCAATATATTCCAAAAATTTATAAAAGCCGTCCATCTTTTGCTTTACCATTTCTATATAGCCTTGGTTTGAAAAACTTTTTACATCCAAAAGAATTGTATCTGTATTTTCTAAAATTTCTTTAAAATACTTTTCATTTCCATAACCGCTTGTGTCAATACAAGTATTATATCCATTTTCTTTTAAAAGCTTTAGAGTTTCAGCAAGAAATTCACCTTGTAAAAGAGGCTCTCCACCTGAAAAAGTTACTCCGCCATTATCTCTATAATATGTCTTGTATCTTTTGGCTTTAGACAGCACAAAATCAGGTGTTATCTCCGTACCACCTTGCAATGCCTGAGTATCCGGGTTGTGACAGTAAAGGCATCTAAGGGGGCAGCCTTGTAAAAAGAAAATTGTCCTTATGCCCGGTCCATCAACAAGCCCCATTGTTTCAATCGAATGTAACCTGCCTATTACCATAAAATCTCCTTAACAAAAAATATGTAGAAAAAACAAAGCAGGACAACCTGCTTTGTTTTGTATTATCATCTTCTTAACGACTTTCGTGGAAAGTTCTGTGAATTACTTCCATTTGTTGTTCTTTTGTAAGTCTATTAAATCTAACAGCATATCCTGAAACACGAATTGTTAAGTTTGGATATTTTTCAGGATGTTCATAAGCATCCATTAAAGTTGCTCTATCAAGTACATTAACATTCAAATGGAATGCCAATTGTTCAAAATAACCGTCCATTAAGTTTGTTAAATTAACTTTTCTTTCATCTTCACTCTTTCCTAATGCTGTAGGAACTATTGAGAATGTATTTGAAATACCGTCTTGACAACATCCTGCAAAAGGAATTTTTGCAACAGAGTTAAGTGATGCAATTGCACCTGTCTTATCTCTTCCATGCATTGGGTTAGCACCCGGTGCAAATGGTTCGCCTTTCTTTCTTCCGTCAGGAGTTGTTCCTGTCTTCTTACCATAAACTACATTTGAAGTTATAGTTAAGATTGAAAGAGTATGTTCAGAATTTCTGTAAGTAGGAGTTTTTCTAAGTTCTTCCATAAATCCTTCGATAACTTCTACTGCTATTGAGTCAACTCTGTCATCATCATTTCCGTAAGTTGGGAAATCTCCTTCAATTTCAAAGTCAATAGCTAATCCGTTTTCATCTCTTATAGGTTTAACTTTTGCATATTTAATAGCACTTAATGAGTCTGCTACAATTGAAATACCTGCTACACCGAATGCCATATATCTATGAACAAAAGTATCGTGTAGAGCCATTTGTCCGGCTTCATAAGCATATTTATCGTGCATATAGTGAATTGTATTCATTGTATTTACATAAAGTTTTGCAACTTTTTCTAAAACTAATTTGTAGTTAGCATAAACTTTGTCAAAATCTAAAACTTCATCTTTAATTGGTTCAATACCATCTAATACTTTGATTAAAGAACCGTCTTTTGCTCTCTTCATTTCATCAACGCCACCGTTAATAGCATAAAGAAGTGATTTTGCAAGATTTGCTCTAGCTCCGAAGAATTGCATTTGTTTACCAATTACCATTGAAGATACACAACAAGCAATTGCATAGTCATCTCCGTGAACCGGTCTCATTGCATCATCATTTTCATATTGTAATGAACCTGTTTGAATACTCATTTTTGAGCAATAATTTTTCCAAGCTTCCGGTAAATCTAAACTCCAAAGAACAGTCATATTTGGTTCCGGTGAAGAATCTAAATTAGTTAAAGTGTGTAAAATTCTAAAAGCAGTTTTAGTAACTAATGTTCTTCCATCAACTCCCATACCACCTAATGATTCAGTAACCCAAGTAGGATCTCCTGCGAATAAATCATCATATTCAGGAGTTCTTAAATGTCTCATCATTCTAAGTTTCATAACGAATTGGTCGATTAATTCTTGAGCTTCACTTTCTGTTAAAGTTCCTTCATCAATATCTCTCTTGATGTAAATATCTAAGAAACCACCATTTCTACCAAGACTCATTGCAGCTCCGTTATTTTCTTTAACCGCTGCTAAATAAGCAAAGTATAACCATTGAATAGCTTCTTTTGCATTTGTAGCAGGAACAGAAATATCATATCCATATTCCAAAGCCATTTTCTTCATTTCGTCTAAAGCTCTGTATTGTTCAGAAAGTTCTTCTCTAAGTCTGATTATATCTTCTGAAGCTAATTCACTTTCTAATTTTCTATATTCATTTAATTTATCTTCTCTTAATCTGTCAATTCCGTAAAGAGCAACTCTTCTGTAATCTCCGATGATTCTTCCACGTCCATAAGCATCAGGAAGACCTGTTAAAAGACCTACAGTTCTTGCTTTTCTCATTTGAGAAGTATAAGCATCGAATACTCCTTGATTATGAGTTTTTCTGAATTGATTAAAATATTTTTCAATAGTTGGATCCATCTTTAATCCATAAGCGTCTAAAGAATTTGTAACCATTCTGTATCCGCCATAAGGATTTACGATTCTCTTCATTGGTTCATCAGTTTGGAAACCTACAATCAATTCATTTTCTTTGTCTAAATAACCAGCAGGAAAATTGTTAATTCCTGAAACTCTTGTAGTATCAACTTTTACAGTTTTTGTTCTAACTTCTTCTAAGATTAAGTCTTCAGCTTTTTTCCATAAATTTTTTGTTCTTTCAGTTGGTTCAGCTAAAAAACTTTCATCTCCTTCATAAGGTGTATAGTTTAATTGAATGAAATCTCTTGTGTCAATATTTTCACTCCAATTTCCTTTTTTAAAACCTCTCCATGCGTCCATAAAATCATCTCCTATTTATATTCATTATCTAAATTTATTTTCGTACATATAGTATATACCCAACAAATACTTTCGTCTGTGATTGTAATCACAAAAATATATATTTTTTTGATTATTTTTATATTTTTTCAAACATTTTCATAAAATTTTTAAAAAATTTATTAATATCGCGAAAATATATTTAAAATACTAAATAGTTTGTAACTAATAAATTTTCTAATCGTTTTCACAGAAGTGTAAAACATATTAATATTTTTAACAAAATTACTATATTACAATAAAGTTTTTGGACTAAAAATTTTTTATAATACTATGATTTAATATGTGTTTTTTCATAATTTTAAAAAATATATACTTGCTATTTAATAAAAAAACACCTACTCGATGTAAATATCTTGTAGGTGTAAATTTTAAAAAATATTTCTTATAACATAAATGCCTTATATGCTTTGTAACTCATATAAACATCTATTTTGCTTGTAACTTCGTATGGTGAGTGCATACTCAATGTAGCAGGACCTGCATCTAAAACTTCCGCACCGTATTTTGCAAGAAGTAATGCTATTGTTCCGCCACCGCCTTGATCTACTTTGCCAAGTTCCGCTGTTTGCCATACAACATTATTTTCTTTGAATACTTTTCTAACTTCTGCTAAAAATTCAGCATTTGCATCACTTGAACCGAATTTTCCACCGCTTCCTGTGTATTTGCAAATTGTAATTCCTGAACCGATTACGGCAGAGTTCATAGCTTCACAAGTATCTGCAAAATCAGGGTCTAATCCCGCTGCAACGTCAGCTGATAACACTTTAGAATTCTTTAATGAACGATTAACTTTTAATTGGCAAAAATCTCCTTCAAGATTTACAAGTTCAGTCATTGTATTTTCCCAGAAATATGATGCCATACCTGTATTACCCATTGAGCCTATTTCTTCTTTATCCATAAATAATCCGCAAGCTGTTCTCTTTGGATTTTCAATTTCAAAAATAGCACGCATTGTTGTAAAAGCACAAACTCTATCATCTTGTCCATATCCAATAACCATTGATCTGTCAAGACCTAAATCTCTAGCTTCCCCTGCAGGTACAATTTCCAATTCTGCAATTCTGAAATCTTCTTCTTCAAAATTATATTTTTCTTTTATTAATTTTAGAACATTTTCTTTAACAGCATCTTTTTCAGTATCTTTTAGTGGAATATTTCCAACTAAAATATTCATTTGTTCTCCAACCAATGCTTCACGAGCAGTTTTAGCTAATTGATTTTTAGATAAGTGAATTAATAAATCTGTTACACAAAATACTGGATCATCCTTATCTTCTCCAATGTGAACTTCTATTTTTTCTCCGGCTGAATTGTAAACAACTCCGTGAATTGCTAAAGGAATAGTTGCATATTGATATAATTTAACTCCACCATAATAATGAGTTTTCATTTTTGTTAAATTATTTGCTTCATACAAAGGATTTTGTTTAACATCCAAACGTGGACTGTCAATATGTGCCCCAACGATATTTAGTCCATTTTCCAAAGGTTCAGTTCCCATTACAAAAAGAGCAACTGACTTGTTTTTATGATTTAGATAAAACTTATCTCCAGCTTTAAATTTTTCTCCTGATTTATAAAGTTCTTCCAAATCTCTAAAGCCCTTTTCCTTTGCTTGACGAATAATTTCTGCACAAGCAAGTCTTTCAGTTTTTGATACTGATAAAAACTTTTTATAATCATTACAAAAATCAAAAACTAAATCTTTTTCTGCATCTTCAATTTGCAACCATGCACTCTTATTTTCCATAACATGCCTCCTATTATAATACATTTTTTTCACAAGACCATTATAACATAATTAAGTTTACAATTAAAGCTCTAAAACTTATCTTATACTAACTTTACCCGCTTCACATTTTATCTTCATATTCACTTCTGAATTTTTATTTTTTCTTCCATGTTTCCCAAAGCCTGAAAAAGATTCTCCGAAAATTCTCACACTTCCCATTCCAACACTGTATTCGTATTCTATTTCTCCATATAATTTTTCAACTTCTAAAGTTGCATTACCTGCATTAACATCAAGTTTAAACATCTCTTGGTATTCTACTTCACCTTTAATATTTCCGGCATTGACTTCTACATTAAAATTCTTAACTTCAAAATCAAATAAATTTACATTTCCTGCATTTACTTGTAAATTGAAATTTTCAAGTTCCAATTCGTTGATTCTGAGATTTGTAGCATTGATTTCCCCTGAAATTGAAATATTCTCCGGAATATAAATTGTAAGGGAAGAATCCTTAATGAAATCATCATCTACCATAATTCCGTTTCTATCAAGTTTCCCAACCAAGCCTTTATTGTAAATCTTTAATCTATTTAGATTCTTATCGCAATATAATTTTGTTCTCTTTACATTTCTTGCCTTTACTCTGACAAGCTTATCATCGCTTCTCTCAAATTTTACATTTAATGCATTTAAGTCAACATCTATATAATCAATACCCTCAAAAAAGGTATCCATATTTTCATTTGAATAGTCCATTTCATCCTCATCATAAATTTCATAATCTTCATCTTCACTAGGTTGATATTTAACTCTAACATATTTTTTTGTATATTTACCCGGATTTTTTGAAATATCATTAACCAACATTCTATATAACCATTTTATTAACCATCCGAAAACATATAATAAAATGATAAATAATACTAATCTTCCGCCCCAAGTAATAATTAAGTCCGGTCTAAAAATAATTGAAAAAGGCAAAGTAAGTAAAGAAATTATTAATCCCACAACGGAAAATACAATCCAAATTACGAAACAAAGAATTGCTATAATAAAAATTGGAACCAACAATGGAAAAGAAAAAATTCCAAGTCCGACAAGAGATAGTTTTTTCCAAAAACTTCTTTTCTTTTTACCGCTTCTTTCGCTATCCTCTTCTTCCATTTCAATATCTTCAGCCAAAATTTCCATTGCAACTTTTCTCGGATTCCCAAAACTTTCAGGAACTTCATCATCAAAGTCAATTCCCTGCTCATCAAACATCTCATTGTAAAAACTTTCTATATTTCGTCTTTCTTCTTTAGAAATATTTTTTAAATAAGACATCAGCTTTCTCATAAAAGTCCTTCTATTCATCATTACCTCCAACTATCTGATTTACTTGCTTAACATATATATTCCATTTTTCTTTATTAAAATTTAAAACATCTCGACCTGCCCCGGTTATACGATAATATCTTCTATTTCTACCGTCAAAAGCGACATCATAACTATCCAAGAGACCATTTTTTAGAAGTCTTCTCAAAACCGGATAGAGAGTTGACTCTGAAATCTCAATGGTAGCCATAAGTTTTTGAGTAATCTCATAACCATAAGTATCACTTCGATTAACTATCGCCAGAACACAAAAGTCTAAAATTTCTCCCTGAATTGAAAACATAAGCACTCCTTTCTCAAAACATTATTAACTTACTTATATTATATAACGTATAGTATATAAAGTCAATATATTTTTTGGGATTTTTTTGTTTTGCTGTTTCTAAAAATTTTTTAAAATCTTTCGACTTTTATTTTCTTTTAACGTCTAGCCACTAAATTAGTTATTCCACTTATATGTCATTTCGACCGAAACAAGGCGTAGCTGAGTGTAGTGGAGAAATCTCATAGTTTTGCTTACGAGTAAGTAAAACTAAAATGTATCGTAGATACATAGATTACAGAAATCAAAAAATCTTACAGTAATCGATTTGATTTTCAAATTTAATAAAAAACTAATTTCTAATTCTTTTTAGATTTCTTTCAGAAATATTATTGTTTGTAAACAAACAATAATTGAGATCTTTCGACTTCGTTTCACTTCGCTCAAGATGACGTATTAGGGGCTTTTCTTTGCAAAGTAATATGACGTGAATTATTTTATTTCTATATAATTTCAACTAATTTTTATTTTTCAATATTATTTTTATATATTTTTGAAACTTATTTACTACTAACGTCTATTTCTTAAACAACTTTGTTTTCCTTACACGTTATTTTGAGCAAAACAAAGTAAAATAAATAGTTAAATATTATTGAAATTTTTTAAATATTTTTTAAAGTTTATTTCCCATTAACGTCTAGCACTAAAACAGCGACTTTTCCCTTATACGTCATTTCGACCGTAGCGATAGCGAAGTGGAGAAATCTCACACTTTTGTTGCAAACAAAAGTGAATGTGTCGTAGATACATAGATAAAAAAAGAAGCATCTTAAAACGCTTCTTAGTTTTTACAATTTTTTTGCAATTACCACTATATGCTTTTTTCATCTAGATGATATTCAGCAGAAAATCCTATTTTTTCTAGAATTTCAATCAATTTATCTCCTGTATAGACATTAAAATCTAACATATCAGCCCATTTTTTTATATTTATATTTTCTCTTGCACTTCCTTCATTACAAATTAGAAATGTTCCTCCCACAACAAGAATTCTATGAATTTCTTTAAATGCTTTTTCAATATCTTGCCAAAAATATATAGTTTCAAATGCTGTTACAATATCTAAACTTTCATCTTCAAATGGAATTTCAGATACATCCCCTTCAAAAATCTTACATCTTCCATCTTTAATTTCTTTTTCATTTAATTCCCTTGAAACTTGAACACTCATCTTTGAGTAATCTAGTCCATATACATATTTTGCCTTAGTTAAAAAATACTGAACATTTCTTCCGCCACCACAACCTAAGTCTATTATTTTATCTCCTTCTTTTATATCTAAAAATGACCTCGCCCATGATGCCAACTTTTCATGTCCTTTATTCATTCCTTTAACCATAATCTTTCCACCCAAATTTTCTTTTGGTTTTATAACATTTTCAAAAAATTTTTTAAACATAAAGACCTCCAACTCATTTGATATTATTTATCAAATATATCTTATCACTATTTAATTCAATAATCAATATTATTATATAAAAAACAGCGAATTCAAAAATTCACTGTTTACATTTTTTGTATTTATTTACTCATAAAATGGATTGTCGTTTTCGTATTTTTCGTTGAAATCTACTTTATGTCCATTTATTTCGTAGCCCAATAGTAAATTTATGTTTACATTTTCTGCTGCTCTAAAGATTGAACTGTCGACATTTTTAAAGTCTTTTTTCAAGTTTTCGATTAAGTCTTTTATTTGATATCTTTTGTTTCCGATTTTTTTAGCTGCAACCATACAAGCACAATTTAAAGGCATAAGTCCTGTTGACTTCATCCACCTTATTATATATTCTTCTTCTATAAGATATAGAGGCCTTATTATTTCCATATCTTCAAAATTTTTCGCCTTTAGTTTAGGTGGCATTGTCTTAAAACTTCCAGCACATAATAAGTTAAGCATTGTTGTTTCAATTACATCATTAAAATGATGACCTAATGCCAATTTGTTACAGCCAAGCTCTTTAGCTTTTGCATAGAGCGAACCTCTTCTCATTCTTGCACACATATAGCAAGGGTAATCCCCTGCAATTTTGTCTGCAACTGCAAAAATATCAGCAGGATAATATGTAAGAGGAATTTCAAGATAACTTGCATTTTCTAAAAGCAACTCTTTTATGGACGGATGATAACCCGGATCCATTGCTATAAATTCAAGTTCAAAATTATCTTTTCCATTCTTTTTAAGCTCTTGAAAAAGTTTTGCCATAATCAAGCTGTCTTTTCCGCCTGAAATTGCAACCGCAATCTTATCTCCGTCTTCTATTAAATTGTATTCTTTAATCGCCTTTACAAATTTTGACCAAATATGTTTTCTATATCTTTTTATCAGCGACCTTTCAATATCTTTAAGCTCGGCTCTTTCGTTTTCAGGAAAAAGAACAGGACAAGTCGCCTGTAAGTTATTTTCTCTATTTTCCATTATATCTTTTATTTCCTTATTTTCCATATTTCTCCTATTTATGATATATTTGATTATTCATAATTTTAAAAGCTCTGTAGATTTGTTCTAATAAAACAACTCTAAATAGTTGGTGTGGGAGTGTAAATTTTGAAAAAGAAAGTTTAAAATTACTTCTTTTCTTTATTTCATCTCCTAGTCCGAAACTTCCACCGATTACGAATATAAATTTTGAGTTTCCGTCATTCATTTTATCTTCTAAAAATTTTGAAAAGTCTTCACTGCCTATTGTTTTTCCTAAAATTTCAAGGGTTATAACAAAATCGGAATCTGAAATTTTATTTAAAATTCTTCCCTCTTCTTTTTTTAATACATTTTCAATTTCCAATTTACTCGGTGTTTGTGTCAAGATTTTTTCTTCAGGAATTTCAATGATTTCAATTTTTGAAAAAGCCGAAATTCTCTTTTTATATTCATCACAGGCATCTTTAAAAAATTTTTCGGATAGCTTTCCTACACATAAAATTTTTATATTCATATTACACTTCCGTTATACTGCTGTTTTCAAATCTTCTTGCAACTTCTAAATTCGTATATTTAATTACATTTTCTTTATCTAAAATTCCAAAAACTTCGTCATAAGCAAGTTTTTCTTTATTATTCGTTTCACTTAAATGTCCAAGATATACCTTTTTGCATTTATCCGTTACAACTTCGGAGAGTACATTTCCACTTGTAACATTTGAAATATGACCAAAATCCCCCAAAATTCTCTGTTTTAAATTGTAGTCATAAGGTCCATTTTTAAGCATTTCCAAATCGTGATTTGCCTCAAAATAAAAAATCTTTGAACCCTTAATCTTTTCTTTCATATGATTTGTAATAATTCCCGTATCAGTTAAAAGGCTGACTTTTCCATAATCTGTATTAAAGACAAAACCCATTCCTCTTGCACAATCGTGTGAAATTTCCAAGGTATATAAATCAAAAAGAGAAAATCTGTGCTTCTTTTCGGTGCCGATAACCACAATATTTTCATCTTTAATTTTTCCCAGTTTAGATGCACCGGCAGTTAGTGTTTCAACATTAGAACAAATCTTGATATCATAACGTCTGGAGAGCACTCCGGCACCTCTTATATGATCAATATGTTCATGAGTTAAAAATATCAAATCAATCGTACTTGGATCAACTCCCAATTGTTTTAAATTACATTCAATTTTCTTTCCACTAAAACCTGCATCTATTAAATATCTTTTGTTATCAACTTCTAAAAAGCAACAATTACCGTCGCTCCCGCTAAAAAGCGGACAAAATCTTAAGCCCATATTTCCTCCATTCATACAAGCTTTATTTTATCATATTTTTGACAAAAATCCAAAATTTTCCATAAAAAAATTAGGCTTTCACCTAATTTTTATCAATAAAACTTAATCTCTTTTTTAATTCTAATTTTTTAAATAATTTTTCTCTAAAATAATCAATAAATATACATCCTATTTTCCTCCTAAAATAATAATAAACTAAAGTTAGTTATATAATAATTAGTAAAAATTGTCAAAATTTATTATTAATTTCATTAGTTATTAGATTGTTATAATAATTTTAAACATTCAAAAAGTTCATCTTGAATTCCAAGATGAACTTTAATATATTTTTAACTCTATTTTTGTTTTTTATTTTTCTACAGAAGGTGGATAACCGAAACCAACAGGATGATGTTGACAATATGTTGAAATCCAATTGTCCAAAGTGATAACCCTCTTGTATCCAACACTTTCCATTACTTTTCCGTCTCCGATATAAATTCCGACATGTCCATAGATACGTCCCATTCTACTTCCACTACTACTGCTTTCAACAGCTACAATCATTCCTATTTTTAATTTACCAATATCTGAAGTAAAAGTATAGTTTCTATACATATCATTGGCATTCCCACCTAAATATCCTAGTCCGGCATTTTGATAAACTCTTGAAACCCATTTTGCACATAAATTTCGGCCTGGAGAACTTGTATTATATGCCGCATTTAAAATTCTCATTTGAACTTCTTCAGAAGCCATATAATATTTTCTATTATTTTTGTATTTCCCGTTTACAAAATCCATTTCGCCGTTTCCATCAACGGCTTTTCCGGTATATTTTTTACCATTTCTAAAGAAAAACCAGTCATATCCATCATCATACCAACCATTTGCGGGAAGTTTATTTTCATTATAATAAATTCCGTTTATATAAGTCTTTCCGTTGGACTCTAATCCTTCTTTATATAATTTTTCTTCATATATTCCATTGGCGTATTTTCCTTCTACAAAATATCTTTTTCCATTGCCGTCAATTCCGTGTCCTGTAAATTTTTTTCCATCTTTAAAGAAATACCAAGCACTTCCGTCGTCGCACCACCAATTAGCAATTTTTCCTTCTCTGTAAAATATTTCATCTATATAACAATTTGCGTATTTTCCATTTGCAAATTGCATTTCTCCATTACCATCAACAGCTTTTCCGGTAAGTTTTTTACCATCTCTAAAGAAATACCAAGTACTTCCGTCATCATACCAACCATTTGCAGGAAGTTTATTTTCATCATAATAAATTCCTTTTATATAAGTTTGTCCTTTTGACTTTAAACCTTCCTTATATAGTATTCCTTCATATTCTCCGTTAGCATATTTTCCGTCTACAAAATATTTTTTCCCACTAAGATCAATTCCATATCCGGTATATTTTTTCCCATTTTGGAAAAAATACCAAGCACTTCCGTCATCGCACCACCAATTGGCTATTTTCCCTTCTCTGTAAAATATTTCATCTATATAAGTATTTGCGTATTTACCATTTACAAATTGCATTTCTCCGTTGTCGTCAACAGCTTTTCCGGTAAATTTTTTACCATCTCTAAAGAAATACCAAGCACTTCCGTCATCGTACCAACCATTTGCAGGAAGCTTATTCTCATCATAATAAATTTCATTAATATAAGTTTGTCCTTCTGACTTTAAACCTTCCTTATAAAGTATTCCTTCATATTCTCCGTTAGCATATTTTCCGTCTACAAAATATTTTTTCCCACTAAGATCAATTCCATATCCGGTATATTTTTTCCCATTTTGGAAAAATACCAAGCACTTCCGTCATCGCACCACCAATTAGCTATTTTCCCTTCTCTGTAAAATATTTCATCTATATAAGTATTTGCATATTTCCCATTTACAAATTGCATTTCGCCATTGCCATCTACTGCTTTTCCGTTATGTTTTTTACCTTCTTTAAAAAAATACCATGCAGTTCCGTCATCATACCACCAATTTGCAAGTTTTCCATTTTCATAAAAAAGTTTATTTACATAACCATTTACATACTTTCCATTTACAAAATACCTTTTCCCATTGCCATCTACTCCATAGCCATTATGTTTTTTACCGTTTTGGAAAAAATACCAAGAAGTTCCGTCGTCATACCACCAGTTTGCAGGCTTTAAATCTTCTCCATAGAAAATTCCATCTACATAGACTCTTCCTTCTGACTTTAGTCCATTTTTATATAGCATGTCTTCGTAAATGCC
This sequence comes from Parvimonas sp. oral taxon 393 str. F0440, assembly GCA_000223315.2. Taxonomy (GTDB): domain Bacteria; phylum Bacillota; class Clostridia; order Tissierellales; family Peptoniphilaceae; genus Parvimonas. The sequence goes on from AFUS01000003.1 coordinate 45,270, forward strand.
ACTTCCATATTTCCCATTTAAAAATATCTTTTTCCATTGCCATCTACTCCAAGACCGGTATATTTTTTACCGTTTTGGAAAAATACCATGCTGTTCCATCATTGTACCACCAGTTTGCAGGTTTTGCATCATCGCCATAGAAAATTTCATCCACATAGACTCTTCCCTTTGATTTTGCTCCATTTTCATAAAGGACATCTTTGTAAATTCCGCTACCATACTTGCCATTTAAAAAGTATTTAGATCCCCCTTTATCAATTGCAAGTCCTGTAAATTTCTTTCCGCTTTGGAAATAGTATAAATCATCTCCGTCATTATACCAACCATTTGCAAGTTTTCCGTTTTCATCATAAAAAATATTTTCTACATAAACTAATTTTTTCTCATTTTCATTTATATTTTCAGCAAAAAGTTTATTACTAAATCCCAAATTAAAAATTAATAATAAAGAAAAAATCATTAAAGATATTTTTTTAAATGCTTTCATTCAATCCTCCTAAAAATATAATAAATCTATTGGCGATTATATAATATTTAAACAAAAATGTCAAATGAAGATTATTTTTACTAAATATATTTACAGTTTAAATTTTTTTAAGCAAAAAAGTCATCCTGAAACTCAAGATGACCTTTCACATCAATATTTAATTTAAAGATTTTCAGAAGTTTTAAAAAAACTTGTTAAATCTATAATTCTTCACATTCTTCCCATTCTATGTCTTCTTTTTCCAAAAGTTCTAAAAGACTAGCTTTTAAATCCGGACTACATTCCCAAGCAATTCCGCAACCGGCTGATAAAACTCTTGGTACAGGGACAAGTTTTCCTGAAAGGTTATTTTCTTTACATACGCTTTCAGTTGCCATTGCCTCTGCCGTCGTATAGAATGTTGTATACAGCTTAGTATCTTTCATTATTCTACAATAATTTCAAAATCCAATCCAACTTCTTTTACAGAAGTTTTTTTGCCTTGACTGTTTGCAAAATGAGTTATATTTTTTACAACATGAGCTTCACTGGCTAAGACTTTGTAAGTTTCATTTTTATTTTCTTTAAGGGCATCTTGTAAAATTAAAACCGGTTCCGGACAAGACAATCCTCTAACGTCTAATTCTTTCATATCTATCTCCTTAATTCTTATTTATTTTTTCTTTTCTCAATCCGCAATAAGCTATTATAAATAGTGCAACTATTGAAATAATGACAAATACTTGTCCATTTATTCCGGGACCACCTGCTGCTGCTTTAATTCCTTTTTCTACATTTTCAACTGCTGCTGCACCTGCCGCTAATTTGAAATTATGAGCAAAGGCTGCACCTACGAACATTCCAAGTACAGTTATAACTGAATCTGATGATCCTGTTCCTGCAAGAACTAATTGTCTTAAAGGACAACCTCCAAGTAATACTGCACAAAAACCTACAGCATACATAGATAGTAAATTCCAAATTGTTTGAGCATGAGCTATCGGTCCGAAAGCAACAAATTTAAAGTTGTTTGTAGCTAAATTATAACCTAACATTACGATAAAAATTCCAGCTATAACTGAGAATAATCTAAAATCTTTTACTAAGATTATATCTCTAAGTGATCCTGCAAAACACATTCTGCTTCTTTGTGCAATTACACCAAATACAAGTCCTACTGCAAGTGCCGCATACCATACTGCATGCATACTTCCAGGTCCTTTTTTACTGAAAACATAAAGAGATGGAACAGCAATAGCAAGAGCGAATAATCCTGCTACAACTATTGGTAAAACATATCCATTTTCTTTCTTTATCGGATAAGCTCTTCCTAAACTGAAGCCTTTTCTTAAGAAGAATGCTCCTGTCGCAACACCGGCTGCAAAACCAACAAATCCTACATAAGAACTTATATCTCCGGCTGCCATTCTTAAAATCATTCTTAAAGGACATCCCAAGAATACAAGAGCACAAACCATCATTATTACACCTAAGAAAAATCTGATAACAGGTGATGAACCGGCTGTTGATCTATATTCTTTTGTAAATAATGAAACTAAAAATGCACCTAAAATAATACCTACAATTTCCGGTCTAAAATATTGAACCACTTCTGCATTATGGAACTTCATAGCTCCTGCAGTATCTCTAATAAAACAAGCTATACAAAAGGCCATATTTTTAGGATTGCCTAAATATGCAAGCAAAGCTGCTCCAAGACCTGCGATAATTCCCAAAGTCAACAATCCCTTTTTTGTGTTAAAAAAACGCATTTTATTACCTCCTATCGTCTATAATTTTTTTAATTGCGTTTATAGCAAGCTCTACCTCATCAAATGTATTTGAATGAGAAAAGCTAAATCTAACCATACCCTGTTCAACAGTTCCAAGTGCTTTGTGTATTAGAGGAGCACAGTGAGCTCCGGGTCTTGTTGAAATTTTATACTCTTCATATAAAATATTACTAACTTCAGAAGAGTCCATATCTGAAATATTTAATGAAACTATTGGTGCTCTTAGGTCTGTTTCAAAATCTCCATAAACCTTAACTTCAGGAAATTTAGTTACTCCATCATAAAATTTCCTTGCAAGCTCCATAGATTTATTAGTTAAATTTTCCATTTTATTTCTTAAAATATAGTCAATAGATGCATGAAGCCCTGCAATTCCATGCGAATTTAAAGTCCCTGCTTCAAGTCTAGTCGGCATCTTATCAGGTTGAAACTCATCATAGCTGTGAGTTCCACTTCCTCCAACCATAAAAGGTCTTATATAAACTTCTTCTCTAACACATAATGCACCTGTTCCTTGAGGTCCAAGCATTGATTTGTGACCTGTAAAACAAAGTACATCAATATTCATCTCTTTCATATCTATATTAAAAGCTCCTGCGGTTTGAGATGCATCTACAACAAAAAGAAGATTATTATTTCTACAAAAATCTCCATACTTTTTTAAATCTGTAATATTTCCTGTAACATTTGATGCATGAGTTATAACTATAGCTTTAGTATTCGCTTTAATTAAAGATGGAATCTCATCAAAATTAATAACTCCATTTTCTAAAACTCCTATGTAACTTACTTCAACACCCTTTTCTTTCAAATAATGTATAGGTCTTAAAACGGAATTATGTTCTGCTACGGAAGTGATTATATGATCATTTTCTGAAAATAGACCATTTATTGCAATATTTAAACTTTCAGTTGCATTTTTTGTAAAAACTACCTGACGAGAATTTCCAACATTAAACATCTTTGCTATTTTTTTCTGGTTTCAAAAACAATCCTATCTGCACTTAAGCTTTCTTCATGAACTCCACGAGAAGAATTTCCAAAATTTTTCAATGCATTTACAACCGCATCAATAACTTCTGCAGGTTTGTTTTTTGTAGTCGCTGAATTATCAAAATAAATCACTATAAACCCTCCTTCGTGAAAAAATTTTTACATATCAAATATTTAAAAATAATACTTCTTAAATTTATCATAACGAAAACAATCTTCTAATATGTTTACCACAAGGCATAAACATATTATGATTATATCATAACTCCTTTTTGATTATTTTTTTAGGTAGTTATGATGAAATAGTAATAGGTTTATCATAAGGCATAAACCTATTACTATTATATCAAAACTTCATTTTGATTATTGTTATATTGTTGTTTTGATGAAATAGTAATAGCTTTATCATAGGGCATAAACCTATTACTATTATATATCAATATTACAATATTGTCAAATTTTAGATAATTTTCAATAAAAATATCTATATCGATTATGTTTCTTAATAATTATTGATAAAGAACAATAAATATTCTTGAATATATTGAAAATACTGAATTATAAATCCACAACATTTTTCTTTTTAAATAATTATATAAAGATTGTTTATCAATTTTCTTTTAACATCTACTTATAACTTTAACAAAGCACTATTTAAAAATATAAACATTTATGATATACTATAATTAATTACTTATATATTATTAAGAACAGTTTCTTTATAGTATTAAAGAAAATCTTTTTAATAGTAAGTAATAAAAATAAATTTATAGGAGGAAGATATGCAAAATTATTTAGTTTTAATCGGTATTGTAATTATTGTTGTGGGTTTTGTTTTAAAACTTGATGTAATTTCTGTAGTTTTAATCGCAGGTTTCGCAACAGGTCTTGCCGGTGGAAAAGGAATTCTAGAAATTTTGAATATTATAGGTAAAGGATTTGTCGAAAACAGATATATGAGTTTATTCTTTACAACACTTATCGTAATAGGTATTATGGAAAGAAACGGTCTTAAAGAAAAGGCTGCTGACGGAATACGAAAAATCAAGGGTGCTAGTGCAGGTTTGGTTATTTGGTTATATTTATTCATACGTTGGTTAGCTGCAATATTTTCTTTACGTCTAGGCGGACATGTTCAATTTGTAAGACCTTTAATTTTACCAATGGCAGAAGGTGCTGCTACTAAGACAGTTGACCTTACTGAAACTAAACTAGAAGACTTAAAAGGTTTAGCTGGTGCTGTTGAAAATTATGGTAATTTCTTTGGACAAAATGTATTCCCTGTTGCTTCAGGTGTTTTGCTTATTGCTTCAACACTTAAAGATAAAGGATATGCTGTCGAAGGTTCTGATATAGCATACTATTCTCTATTTGTTGGTATTGCAATGATTATATTATCAGTTATTCAATGTTTCTTATTTGAAATGAAACTTAGAAAGGATGGTGTAAAAAATGTTAAAGTGGATAAGTAGTAATACATTTTTTATTGATGAATTCATTTATATTCTTTGTGGGTTAATTTCAATTTTAACAGCATTTAGAGCCTTAAAGAATAAAGAATCAAGAATTGGTACATTTATTTTTTGGTTTTTAGTTGGAATTATATTTGCTTTTGGAGGATTCTTAATAAAATATCTTCCTGATCAAGGTGGAATCATAGTTGGTGCTATGCTTGTTGCTTGTGGATTTCTTACTCTTACAAAACAAGTTAAAATTGGAGAATTCAACCCTCCATCTGAAGAAGAAAGAAGAAAAAATGCAGATAAAGTTGGTTGGAAAATTTTTATTCCAGCATTGATTATGGCAGGACTCGGATTTTTTATGTCACAATTTAAATCATTTAAAATTGTAATCGGAACAGATGCTAAGGGTAAAGATTTAATTTTTGGATTTTCAACTGCACAAGTTTTAGGAATTTCGGCAATAATTGCTTTAATTCTAGCTATTATAATTGCTAAACCTAAAGTTGAAGATATGAAAGAAGATACTTCTAGACTTTTGATGCAAGTTGGTTCATCAAGTTTATTACCTCAACTTTTAGGAGCACTTGGAATTGTATTTACAGCTGCAGGTGTAGGTAATGTAATAGGAGAATTTGCTGGTGGCATTGTAGGCGGTGGCGGAAGAGTTGCCGGAGTTGTTGCTTACTGTTTAGGTATGGTAATCTTTACTATGATTATGGGTAATGCCTTTGCTGCATTTACTGTAATCACAATCGGTGTTGGTATTCCTTTTGTAATCGCACAAGGTGGAAATCCTGCTGTAGTTGGAGCTTTAGGTATGACTTCTGGTTACTGCGGAACTCTATTAACTCCAATGGCCGCAAACTTTAACATTGTTCCTGCTGCAATTCTAGAAACTAAAGATAAATACACGATAATAAAGACACAGGCACCTATGGCTCTTGCAATGATTTTAGTTCATATCGTGCTTATGTTAGTACTAGCATTTTAGGAGATGATTTAATGAAAATATTAGTTAGTGGATTTGACCCATTTGGTGGAGAAAAAATTAATCCTGCAATTGAGTCTGTAAAATTATTACCAGACGAAATTAAAGGGGCAAAAATAATTAAAGTAGAAATTCCAACAGTAGCAAGAAAGAGTTTAAAGAAACTTGAAGAAGTTATTGAAATTGAAAAACCGGATGTAGTTTTAAGTATAGGACAAGCAGGTGGTAGAACAGATATTTCAGTAGAAAGAGTTGGAATTAATATGGATGATTTTAGAATCAAAGATAATGAAGGAAATCAACCGATTGATGAAAAAATCGCTAAAGATGGTCCTGATGCATATCTTGTAACTATTCCTATAAAAGCTATGGTTCAAAAAATGATTGAAAACAAAATTCCTGCTTCTGTTTCAAATACAGCTGGAACTTTCGTTTGTAACCATGTTTGCTACGGAATGGCACATCTTGCAAGTACAAAATATCCGAATATGAGAACAGGCTTTGTTCATATTCCATTTTTACCAGAACAAGTTGTAGATAAAAGAAATATGCCATCAATGCCATTAGAATTGATTGCAAAAGGATTAGAATATGCAATCGAAGCTATCGTTGAAAACAAAGAAGACATTAAGGTAGAAGGCGGAGCAACACATTAAAAAACAAAAAGGTTAGAGAAACTAAAAACTCTAACCTTTTTTACTTTTAATTATATATTTACTTTACAATAACTTTATCATAGGCAAGTCTTTCAAGTTCTCCTTGCAAAATTACTTCTCCGGTATATTTATAACCACAGGAGATAATGAAATTTCTCATCTTTTTATTGTCTTTATGAGTATCAATTCTTAAATCCATTCTCTTCCTTTTTGCAAAATTTTCAATATAGCTCATCATTTTTCTCCCAAAACTTTGCTTTTTATATTCATTTGAAGTCGCTACCTTATGAATGCTAATATAAGGAAGTGAAGTATTCCATTTTCCATTTATATTCTCATAATCTTCATCTATTCCTTCAACCAAACAAGCTGTGGAAACTATCCTTTTATGATATTCTAAAACATATAGGTCTATCCCCAAATGTTCATCAATATCTTTAAAACTTGGAACATATTGCCCTTGCCATTGATCAACTCCATCATTTTTTAGTGATTCTGCTCCTTCAAGATATATTTCTAAAATACTTTCTCTATCTGACTCATTAGCCATTCTAAATGTCAAAACTTCATATTTTAAATTTAAAGAAACAAATAAAGAAAAGAAAATTATACTCATAACTAAAATACCAAAGATCATTCCAACAAGATACTTTATATTAAACTCAAAAATCGAATCAAAAAACAAATATACAAATAAGAAATCAAATTCAAAATTTATAATATTCAACATTTTTAAAATTTTCTTATAAAATTTATCTGAAATTGTATAATTTATAGAATTAATATACTTAAAACCAATCTTAAAAGCAAATTCAATTAATACTAAAACAACAAGTAAAATGTAATCTCCAGTAGAGGCTTTAAATGAAAGCCCAAATATAAACATAATAACTAAAAAATTAATTTAAGATAATTAGATAAATTTTTATTTTTGCAAAATGAATTCATTACTTTATTTTAACTCCTATATTTTTTATCATTCTCCATTGAGGAATTTCTCCATTATCTCCCCAATATTCATCAAGTTTTGAAATTTTCCCATTTTCTAGTAGTATAAAGGAATTAACATAAAATGAAGATTTTTCAAAAACATTTATTACTTTTGCAACTGCAATAATTAAATTTCCGATTTGTTCAACCCTTTCAACTTCTCCACCCCATTTATCAGGATAAGTGCAATTAACTTCAATAAACTCATCAACAGTAAATCTTTCATTAGTATTATGCCAATCAATATAAGCATCTTCATTAAAAAATTTTTTAATCTCCAAAGCATTTTGACTTAAAATCGAATCATAAAATTTATAAACATCGAACATATTTACTCCTTTTTTTCTATAATAATTTTATTAAATTTATATATAATGTATATTATACTTAAAATAAAATGAAAATTCAAATTAGTTTGAATATAGTTCTTTTTATAAATTAAATTTATATTTTAGTTTAATATTTTGTACAAAAAATTATTTGAAATATATTATAAATAATTTAGATTTTTTATTCGAATTATGATACAATATACTTAAAATACAATGCTAGTATTATAAAACATAAACCAAAGTTACAAAGATTTAGAAAACATGCTTATTTTTTTAGAAAAATACAATATTAAAAAATTTACGATTGCTGTATTTGTTAAAACTAAAAGTAAATATAATTCTGTAAAAGAAGATTTTTTAAAAATAAAAAATTTGAAAGAAGATCTTTATAAATTTATTGTTAAAAATAATTTAAAAATAAACTTAAAGATAGAGGGTTGTATGTTGTATTTTGCATATGATTATTTAGCATATAATGATATAAAAGTTTCTAATATACAAAAATTAGAATATGGATGTGAAGTTGGTCAAACAAAGTTAGAAATTCTGAGTAATGGTGTGATTTCTGGATGCCCTGCACATACACATTTAGATAAAAACACAAATAATGTTTTTAAAAAAACAATAAAATATGTATGGAATAACAATAAAGATTTAGAGTATTATAGAAATTTAAAAAACAAAGATCCTTGTTGTGATAATTGTAAATTAAACTTTTTTTGTAATGGAGGATGTCCTGCTGAAAGAATAAAACAGCAAAAAACGTTGAATATAGAAAACAGGAGAGATGATAGATGTCAGTTTTAGAATATAAATTTCTTAAAATAAATAATACTAATAAATTTAAAGTTTATTTAATTACTTTCATTTCTAATTTTATTTTATTCTATTCTCCAATAATTTTTTATTTTATAAAAATTTTGGAATAGACATATTCAAAATAGGTATTATTTTTTCAGTAACCAGTATAAGTAATATAATTTTTGAAATTCCTTTTGGACTGTTTGCAGATAAAAAATCTCCGAAATTAAGTGTATGCATCGGTTCTGTTATGATAACTCTCTCTCTAGTCGGATTATTTTTCAGTACGAGTTTTTTCCAATTTTTAATATGTGCAATTTTTATGGCTGTTGGAGATGCCGGAATGTCCGGAGCAAATAGTGTTTTGTTAATGAACTTACTTGAAAGAGAAGAAGAAGTGTTTGAAATTTCATCAATATCAAGTGGAATTTCAAACATTCTCGGTGGACTCATAATAGGCTTTATATACAATATCAATATACGACTTCCATTTTTAATTTCGATGGTTTTATCAATATTGAATTTATTTTTGTATCTATCAATATCTGAGAAACATATAAATACTGAAAAAGAAAAAGTTCAAATAGAAAATGTAAATTTTAAAACTGCTTTTTTATTTTTAAAAAACAAGTTTTCATATTTCTAATATTATTACTTTCATATATTTCCATACCGCAAGTTGCAATTTATTTTCCCGAGTATCTGGACTTTTTCAAAATAAATTCAAAATATATCGGAATTATGTATATGATTGCAAATATAATTAGTATGTTCGGAACAAAATTTCATCAAATTTATTTAAAAAAATATAATCCCATGGTAAAACTTAAATACTGTTTTTTATTTTTAATGATTTCTACATTTGTGATGTGGATTTCGAAAAATTTTTTTGTTTCCATGTTTTTTTATGCAATATATAGATTTATAACAGGCTACTTTTACTTACTGTTTTCAATGTATATAAATTCAAAAACTGATTTACACTACAAATCTACAATATTATCAATAAAAAATGTAATTGTACAAATTGCATTTATACTAAGTGATCCGTTAGTTACATTTATAATAAAGGAATTCGGAATTAGCAGAAGTTATTGTTTTGCTTTCATTTCTATAACAGTAATATTTTTGATTGTATTATTTTATAAAACAGGCAATCCGAAAGAAACACTTTTTGAAAAGAAACCTGCTTAAATATTTGACAACTGAGAATAAAAAATTTAAAAACTGTTTCCATCAGTTTTATATTTCGACTTTTATAAAAAAAGTCGAAGAGTTTTTACTCTTCAACTTTAGTTGTTAAAACAAAAAATCATCCATTCATTGGGATGATTTTTTTGTTTGGCTGTTTTCTATTCTCCCAGTACGAGATGTACTAGTACCTTCGACGTTTAAGAGCTTTCGCTGTCGAAACTTGCCATTTGTTTCACAAATGGAGTTTCTTAGCATCTGACCTACGACGCAATCATAGATTGCTGTTAGGTCATGAACTTCTATATTCGAGATAGAACAGGTGTTCCTTTTAAGCCTCACAGCCATACTTGTTTGTTTGCTGTTAAGCTATGAGCTTTCACTATATTCTTATTAAAACAAAAAATCACTCTTTCGAGTGATTTATGCTTTGTTTGGCTGTTTTCTATTCTCCCAATACGAGATGTACTAGTACCTTCGACGTTTAAGAGCTTAACTTCTGTGTTCGAGATGGGAACAGGTGTATCCTCCTAGCCATCACAGCCATACTTATTTATTTACTTTTCTTTGCCGTTAAGCTCTGAGCTTTCACTGTCGAAACTTGCCATTTGTTTCACAAATGGAGTTTCTTAGCATCTGACCTACGACGCAATCATAGATTGCTGTTAGGTCATGAACTTCTGTGTTCGAGATGGGAACAGAGTAGCCTCTTAAGCCTTACAGCCATACTTGTTTACTTTTCTTTTTCAATATATTTCTGTTTAATACCCTTCCAACTAAAGAGTATATATTTCTGGTCAAGCTTTCGATTTATTAGTATCAGTTAGCTTTGATGTTGCCACCTTTACACCTCTGACCTATCTACGACATTTTCTGTATCGAATCTCTCTTGCATTTCTGCAACAGGAAATCTCATCTTGAGGGGGGCTTCGTGCTTAGATGCCTTCAGCACTTATCCCTTCCAGACTTAGCTATTCAGCATTACCATTGGCATGATAACTGATACACCAGCGGTCTGTCCATCCCGGTCCTCTCGTACTAAGGACAGCTCCTCTCAAATTTCCTTCGCCCACGATGGATAGGGACCGAACTGTCTCACGACGTTCTGAACCCAGCTCGCGTGCCTCTTTAATGGGCGAACAGCCCAACCCTTGGGACCTACTCCAGCCCCAGGATGAGACGAGCCGACATCGAGGTGCCAAACCTCCCCGTCGATGTGAACTCTTGGGGGAGATAAGCCTGTTATCCCCGGGGTAGCTTTTATCCGTTGAGCGATGGCCCTTCCACTCGGTACCACCGGATCACTAAGTCCTAGTTTCCTATCTGCTCCACTTGTTGGTGTCGCAGTTAAGCTCCCTTTTGCCTTTGCACTCTTAGAATGATTTCCATCCATTCTGAGGGAACCTTTGAACGCCTCCGTTACTCTTTAGGAGGCGACCGCCCCAGTCAAACTGCCCAACTGACAGTGTCCTTATACTCGCTTCAGAGTATCAAGTTAGAAATTTAGTATCAAAAGAGTGGTATCCCAACAGCGACTCCACGAAAACTGGCGCTCTCGCTTCTTCGTCTCCCACCTATCCTGTACATTTAATACCAAATTCCAATGCCAGCCTACAGTAAAGCTCCACGGGGTCTTTCCGTCCTATCGTGGGTAAGTCGCATCTTCACGACTACTACAATTTCACCGGATCCTTTGTTGAGACAGTGCCCAAATCATTACACCTTTCGTGCGGGTCGGAACTTACCCGACAAGGAATTTCGCTACCTTAGGACCGTTATAGTTACGGCCGCCGTTTACTGGGGCTTAAGTTCTATGCTTCGATTGCTCTTACATTTCCCCTTAACCTTCCAGCACCGGGCAGGTGTCAGCCCCTATACTTCATCTTTCGATTTAGCAGAGACTTGTGTTTTTGGTAAACAGTTGCTTGGGCCTATTCTCTGCGACCACTCTATGCTCCATACGCAAGTATCTCACATCTAATGGTACCCCTTCTCCCGAAGTTACGGGGTCATTTTGCCGAGTTCCTTAACAAAGGTTCTTCCGCGCGTCTTAGGATTCTCTCCTTGCCTACCTGTGTCGGTTTTGGTACGGGTATCTTCTCACTCAATAGTACCTTTTCTTGGCAGTTTGGAATCTGTTGCTTCACTACTTATTTTTCGCTCCCCATCGCATCTCGATATTAAGAATAGGGATTTGCCTCTACTCTCTACCTACTTGCTTAGACGTGCTCTACCATTCACACGCTCAACATATCCTCCTGCGTCAGTACTTCTCTCAAACATTCAAAGATAGTACAGGAATCTCAACCTGTTGTCCATCGCTTACGCTTTTCAGCCTGGGCTTAGGTCCCGACTTACCCTGAGAGGACGAGCCTTCCTCAGGAATCCTTAGGCTTTCGACGGGAGGGATTCTCACCCTCCTTTTCGCTACTCATGCCAGCATTCTCTCTTCTGTAAAGTCCACTTCGTCTTACAACTTAGCTTCGTCCCTTACACAATGCTCCTCTACCACTAATTTAATTAGTCCACAGCTTCGGTATTAGATTTTAGCCCCGTTCATTTTCGGCGCTCTACCACTTGACCAGTGAGCTATTACGCACTCTTTAAATGTATGGCTGCTTCTAAGCCAACATCCTGGTTGTCTAAGTAGTAAAACATCCTTTCCCACTTAATCTATATTTAGGGACCTTAGCTGGTGGTCTGGGCTCTTTCCCTTTCGACTATGAAGCTTATCCCACATAGTCTGACTCCCAATCATCATTTATCAGGTATTCGCAGTTTGATAACTTTCGGTAATGTCTAACACCCCTACGGTATTCAGTGCTCTACCCCCTGTAAACTAAATTGAGGCTAGCCCTAAAGCTATTTCGAGGAGAACCAGCTATCTCCAAGTTCGATTGGCTTTTCACCCCTATCCACAAGTCATCCGATAGCTTTTAAACGCTATCCGGTTCGGTCCTCCATGAAATTTTACTTTCACTTCAACCTGCTCATGGATAGATCACCTGGTTTCGGGTCTATGGCATACGACTTTCCGCCCTATTCAGACTCGGTTTCCCTACGGCTCCGTAACTTCATTACTTAACCTCGCCGCACACCATAACTCGCTGGCCCGTTCTACAAAAAGTACGATATCATCTCTCTTAAGACTCTATCTGCTTGTAGGCATAAGGTTTCAGGTTCTATTTCACTCCCCTCCCGGGGTTCTTTTCACCTTTCCCTCACGGTACTATTCTCTATCGGTCACTGAGTAGTATTTAGCCTTAGGGGGTGGTCCCCCTATATTCACACAGGATTTCTCGTGTCCCATGCTACTCTTTTAAAGTCAGATTCAGTCAGATTTCGTTTACAAGACTTTCACTTTCTTCGGTTGATCTTCCCAGACCATTCAACTATCTTTCCTCTTCCTTAACTTAATTTGGGCTCTTTCCATTTCGCTCGCCGCTACTTTGAAAATCGAATTTTTTCTTTCTTTTCGTCTGGCTACTTAGATGTTTCAGTTCACCAACTATTCCCTCTTGTTGCTATGTATTCACAACAAGATACTTGAGGTTTGCTCAAGTGGGTTTCCCCATTCGGACATTCCCGGATCAATGGATATTTGCTCCTCCCCGAGACTTTTCGCAGCTTGTCACGTCCTTCTTCGGCTCTCAGTGCCAAGGCATTCACCTTATGCCCTTGGTCGCTTGACCAGAAATATATTTCTCTTTAATTGTCAGGTTTCTTGGTGGAGATGAGGAGATTCGAACTCCTGACCCCCTGCTTGCAAGGCAGGTGCTCTCCCAACTGAGCTACACCCCCAAAATGTTTTTTACGACAGTATAAATTTTTGGGGGTTTTGCGTACCCCTTTTTCTTTTATACTATCATTTTGGTATTTTCTTTTAGTTAGCCTTACAGCTTTTGGTTTAAAATTAAAAAAATCGAACCAAAAAACAGTGATAAAACTAAGAATTTATTTTGAACTGTCGTTCTTAGTACTCCTTAGAAAGGAGGTGATCCAGCCGCACCTTCCGATACGGCTACCTTGTTACGACTTCACCCCAGTCATTAACCCTACCTTCGACGCCTTCCTCCTTGCGGTTAGATCGGCGGCTTCGGGTATTGCCAACTCCCATGGTGTGACGGGCGGTGTGTACAAGACCCGGGAACGCATTCACCGCAACATTCTGATTTGCGATTACTAGCAACTCCGACTTCATGTAGGCGAGTTGCAGCCTACAATCCGAACTGAGATTGGCTTTTAGAGTTTTGCTTGACATCACTATCTTGCTTCTCGTTGTACCAACCATTGTAGCACGTGTGTAGCCCAAGACATAAAGGGCATGATGATTTGACGTCATCCCCACCTTCCTCCGATTTATCATCGGCAGTCTCTCCAGAGTCCCCATCATTACATGCTGGTAACTGAAGATAAGGGTTGCGCTCGTTGCGGGACTTAACCCAACATCTCACGACACGAGCTGACGACAACCATGCACCACCTGTATAGCTGTCCCGAGGGACTTATCAATTTCTCAATAACTCAACTATATGTCAAGCCTTGGTAAGGTTCTTCGCGTTGCTTCGAATTAAACCACATGCTCCGCTGCTTGTGCGGGTCCCCGTCAATTCCTTTGAGTTTCAGTGTTGCCACCGTACTCCCCAGGCGGAATGCTTAATGTGTTAACTTCGGCACCGAGATTTGACTCCCAACACCTAGCATTCATCGTTTACGGCGTGGACTACCAGGGTATCTAATCCTGTTTGCTCCCCACGCTTTCGTACCTGAGCGTCAGTAAAAGTCCAGAAAGTCGCCTTCGCCACCGGTATTCCTCCTAATATCTACGCATTTCACCGCTACACTAGGAATTCCACTTTCCTCTCCTTCACTCAAGCCTTCCAGTTTCAAGTGCTTAATGAGGTTAAGCCTCACGCTTTCACACCTGACTTAAAAGGCCGCCTACGTACCCTTTACGCCCAATAATTCCGGACAACGCTCGCCCCATACGTATTACCGCGGCTGCTGGCACGTATTTAGCCGGGGCTTCCTCCTATGATACCGTCATTATCTTCTCATAGGACAGAGCTTTACGATTCGAAAACCTTCTTCGCTCACGCGGCGTCGCTGCATCAGGGTTCCCCCCATTGTGCAATATTCCCCACTGCTGCCTCCCGTAGGAGTTTGGACCGTGTCTCAGTTCCAATGTGGCCGTTCATCCTCTCAGACCGGCTACTGATCGTCGCCTTGGTAGGCCTTTACCCTTCCAACTAGCTAATCAGACGCGAGCCCATCTTACACCGATAAATCTTTGACCCCTATATCATGCGATACTGTGGTCTCATGCGGTATTAATCGTCGTTTCCAACGGCTATCCCCCTGTGTAAGGTAGGTTGCTCACGTGTTACTCACCCGTTCGCCACTTTCATTTCGCTTCCATTCCCGAAAGAATTTCCACAAAAATCACGTTCGACTTGCATGTGTTAAGCACGCCGCCAGCGTTCGTCCTGAGCCAGGATCAAACTCTCTATTAAAAGTTCGTCTGCTCTCGCTGACTTTTTGTTACACCAAATTATTGTTTTTCTTTGTACTCTCAAAGTTTTTATCACTGTTTACTTTTCTTGGTTCATGTCACTATCTGCGACCTTAATATTATATCACTATTATTTTTATTTGTCAACACTTTTTTTAAAAATTTTCAAAAAATATTTCAAAATTTATTTTGTGTTATATTATTAAGTTTTTGCATAAGTGTTTTAATATTATACCAATATTTTTTTGTATAGTCAATACTCTTTTGACATATTTTTTATCTTTATATAATAAATTTTCTTATTACAAAATCTTTTTACAAAAAAAGCTTAGTTTTTATATCTAAGCTATTTTTTGTAATATTTTATTCTTCATCTTTATCCCAATCAAAAGTTCTTTTTACAGCTTTTTTCCAACCTTTAAGTTTTTTATTTCTACTTTCTTCACTTAATGCAGGACAAAAAGTTTTATCTTTTTTCCAAATATTTTTTATTTCGTCTGTGCTTTCCCAAAAACCTACTGCAAGTCCGGCTAGGAATGCACAACCCATTGCTGTTGTTTCTAAGATTTCAGGTCTTGTAACTTCTGTATTTAACATATCGGATTGAAATTGTAATAAAAAGCCGTTCGCACTTGCTCCGCCATCAACTTTTAAGTTTTGGATTTTTATATTTGTGTCTTCTTCAATACAATTAAATACATCTACACATTGATAAGCTATTGATTCCAGCATCGCCCGAATGATATGTTCTCTTTTAGTTCCTCTGGTTAGTCCGAATATAGCTCCTTTGGCATTCATATCCCAGTACGGTGCTCCCAGTCCTGTAAAAGCAGGAACAATATAAACTCCGTCAGTGTCGTCTACTAATTTTGCATATTGTTCTGAAAGACTGGCATCATAAAGAAGCCTTAATTCATCTCTAAGCCATTGTATTCCCGCTCCGGCTATAAATATACTTCCCTCTAGAGCATAAGTGACTTCCCCATTAAGTCCCCATGCAATTGTGGTTAAAAGTCCATTTTTAGATTTCAAAACTTCTTTTCCTATGTTCATTAAAAGGAAAGCTCCGGTTCCATAAGTAATTTTAGCTTCAGCTTTTTCAAAACAATTTTGTCCAAAAAGTGCAGATTGTTGGTCTCCAATTACAGAAGCAATAGGAATTTTAGCTCCACCAAATGTGTATTCATCAGTGTAACCATAAATTTCGCTTGAATCTCTAACTTCAGGTAGTATGGATTTTGGAATATCCAAAATTTTCAAAAGTTCTTCATCCCATTGTAGAGTATTTATATTAAACAACATTGTCCTTGATGCATTTGAATAGTCAGTTATATGCACCTTTCCCCTAGTCAAATTCCAAACTATCCAAGTATCTACAGTTCCAAATAACAGTTCTCCTCTTTCTGCCTTTTCTCTAGCTCCCTCAACATTATCCAATATCCATTTTATTTTTGTAGCTGAAAAATATGCATCAAGTTTCAATCCTGTTTTTTCAAAGATTAAATCTTCATATCCATCTTTTCTTATTTGTTCACAAATTTCAGCAGTTCTTCTACATTGCCAAACAATTGCATTATATATAGGCTTTCCTGTGGTTTTTTCCCAGACAATTGTAGTTTCTCTTTGATTTGTAATTCCTATGGCTTTTACTTCTGTAGGTCTTACGAAATTTCTTTCTAAAACTTCTCTACAAACTCCGGACTGAGTAGCCCAAATATCCATAGCATCATGTTCTACCCAACCGGCTTTTGGAAAAATTTGCTTGAATTCCTTTTGAGATACGCCCTTTATATTTCCATTATGGTCAAATAAAATCGCTCTTGAGCTTGTAGTTCCTTGATCTAATGCTAAAATGTATCCGTCCATAAAACCTCCTAAGCTCTTATATCTATATTTAATATCCATTTGTTATTAATAAATGCAAGTATAAATTGCAATACACAAAGCAATACCGCTATAAGTGCTAATACCAAATCTGTATATAATTCATAAATATTTGGATAAAAAAATCTATAAACATAAGTAAATAATATAATTACAAAAGAGTAAACATATCTATAGAAAGTTTTATTTACACCTTTTCCTTTCTTCATAGAAATATTTTTATATAGCAAAGCTAAAAAAGTCGCAAGTTCTATAATAAAAATGATTGAAAAATATACTACTATCAAATGTAAAATTGTATTTAATTCATAGATATTTATAATTAGTTCTGCATACACAAATTCATATATAATAAATAATATAAAATAAACTAAGCTATATATTATACAACTCAAATATATTATTTTTGCTATTTTCTTTCTACTAAGTCCATTTATAAAAAGTTGATTAACTATATTTTTTCTTGAAAAAATTAAAGTTAAAAAACTTGCAATCAAAATAGACATAAAAACTTCTGTAGTCAAAAATATTTCAAGATTTAAAAACTTGGAGATTCCCAAAAACACAAATTCACTCAAAACCGAAAATAAAATCGCAATCAAGAAAGTATCAAATAATGATTTTAAAGAAAATTTTAATCCACTTCTCATTTTAATGACCCCCTTCAGATGCAGTTATTGCCTCATAAATTTCTTTTAAAGGTACAGTTCTACTTCCATGCGCTCTTATCTCGTCCTCATCTTTCGCTAAAATATAGGCAATTTTTAGCTTGGAGAAATTTTTAAGATTTCTAATAGCCAAAACATTTCTGTCTTTAACTACTGCACTGATTAAATCAACCGAACCGGAAACGGAATAAACCATTTTTTCCAGTTTTTCCCTACTTTCAAAAAGTACTACCTTTTTGTCCTTAATAATAATTATATAGTCAAGATAATCAAAAAAATAATTTACATTTTTACTATGAATAATCGGAGTATATCCCTTTCTTCTATAATTTCCCATCAGAATATCACTTAATTTTCTAATATCCAAACTTGAAAGTCCAATTTCCGGCTTATTAAAAAGAAGATATTTTTTATTCATACAAATAGTAACTATTGTTTTAAAAACTGTGCAATTTTGAACATTCTCTTCAGCCTTGAACTTCTTATCCAAATCTAATTTAAAAGACTCACAAAGCTCTAATGCATAAGGTAAATCGAAATCTGAATTAAAATCAGCTATATTTTTTAAAACCTGTCTTAAAGTATATCCCTCATAAAACTCCATTTTCGGACACATATAAATTAAATCTCTTGCATCTTCAGGAGCTTTTTCATCAATTAGAACAATTCCATCTTCTTTAAAAGTATAATTGCATAGTATATTAAAAATTGTAGTTCCACCTGAGTTAATTCTACCTAAAATCCCGTATGTTTTTCCCTCTTCAATCTCTAAATTAAAATCTTCAATCGCAACAAATTTTCCATAATTTTTCTTTAAATTCTTAATTTCAATCATCTTATATTTCCTCAATAATATCTAAAATAATACTCTTAACAACCTTTGCTGACTCCAAAACAAAAGTCTCAAAGTCACAGTCAGCTTCTTCATTTGCATTATCGGATATTGAACGTAGCGCTAAATACCCAACATTATTTAAGTGACAAGTGTGTACTATTGAACAACTTTCCATTTCACAGCAAAGGGAATCAAAATTTTCTTTTATTTTTTCTTTAATTTCCTTTTTAGCTACAAAAATATCTCCTGTCGCAATAATTCCTTTAAAAATCCTGTTTTCAGATAAGACCTTTTTAGCCTTTTCATAAGAAATATCTACCAGTTTTTTATCAGCAATAAATTTAACATCACGAAGAGCAGGAATTTGTCCCATTACATAGCCGGCTTCAGTACAATCAAAATCGTGATAAAAATATTCTGTTCCTATAACTAAGTCACCAATCTTTACATTATCATCAGTAGAACCGGCAACTCCTATATTGATAATAATCTCAGGAGAAAAGTTGTCTATCATACTTTGAGTATAAATCGCAGAATTAACCTTGCCAACTCCACAAATACCAAGTACAACTTCCTTGTTAGAAATATTTGCAAGATAAAAAGTAAAACAACCCCTTGTTACTTTTTTGTTTCAATTTTATCTATAATTTCCATTAGCTCTTCATCAAGAGCACTTATAATACCTATCATACAACCACCCCTATATTTTTTATTTATAAAAGATTTCAAGGAAGAAATCCAATTTAAATATATTTTACTTTTAAAATTTATAAAAAACAAAAAATTTTTAAACTTAAAATTTTTTAATTTTATTTAAGGTTTCTATGGCAAAATATATATATCTTAACCAAGAGAAAAAATATTTTTGAAATTAGTCTTATTATTTTTATAAGCTAATTAATTCATACTTAACATAATTCCCCAAAAAATGTAAAAGTATGCGGGCATAAAACCCATTACACAAATCCCTTTTTAATAATTAAGTGTAAAAAAATCTTTGCTTCAAAAGTAAAGATACTAAACTAAAAGTAATAAAATTGATTAAAATTAGATTTACCATTTAAGAGTAAATCTAATTTTAATAGCAATTTACTTAAATTAAAATAATTTTTTTATAATTCCTTATAAAATTATGACTTAATAAAAATATCTTTAATAATACTAAAGATGTATTTATTGAGACATAATTTTTTTATTTTTAACAAAACACTAGAATCCCAATCTTATTTCTAATTATTTTTTAAGGATGATTGTGATGAAATATTTATAGATTAAAACTTTATTTTTTGACCTTTATTATATCATAATCTCCTTTTTAATTATTTTTATAAGGACGATTATGATGAAATTATTATAGATTTAAACAAAGTTTAAATCTATAATAATTATATCACACCCTAACATTATAAAAAAGGGAGTTTTCCCCGTTTTTTAAAGTTTTCTAAAAATTTTTATAAGAACCCCACCCTTCCACGATGCTTCGCATCGGGTGGGTGCCCGGGAACCTTGTTGTTTCACAATAAAAACCCCACCCTTCCACGATGCTTCGCATCGGGTGGGTGCCCGGGAACCTTGTTGTTTCACAAAAAAAGTGTGGAAATCTTCCACACTTTTTATATTTTTAATTATTTCTATTTATCTACTTCCGGTGATTCTTTAGTTAATTCTATATCAGAGTTTCTGAAAGGAGCTACTCCTTCTTTAGGTAATGAAATATCATATTTCTTAACTCTGTTGTTTACGAATGATTTAGTTGTACTTGAGAATGTAGGAATTACTATAGCTTGTTCAGTAACTAAATACTTACTTAAGTCAGTGTAATGTTTTAATCTAACTTTAGGATCAGTATTGTCAAGAGTTACGATGTCAGCTAATAATTTATCTAATTCCGGAGAAGTAAATCTTTGGAAGTTGAATTGTTCATGTTTTCCGTAGAAACCACTTGGGTCAGGGTTTGAACCTGTGTTCCAACCACCTTGGTAAACATCTATTTCAGGATCATCAGCACCAAGTTTTTCGTAGAAATTGTTAAATTCAATTAATCTTCCAGTTACAAGTTGAACATCAAGTCCTATTGCTTTCCATTGTTGTATATAGAATGAAACAGTAGGTTCTTGAGTAGCTCCACCTTGCATTGCAGCAAAGTTAATCTTTAATGGTTTACCATTTTTATCTTCTCTTATTCCGTCACCATTAGTATCTTTGTATCCAGCTTCATCAAGAAGTTTTTTAGCTTCTTCTAAATTGTATTTAATTCCTTCAAAGTCTTTATCATAAATTGTTGAGAACATTGGTGGAATTATTTGATATAGAGGAACACTTAAACCTTGTTGTAATTTTTTGTTTACAGTATCTCTATCAACAGCCATAGCCATTGCTTTTCTTAAATTCTTATCAGCCATTTTTGCATTAGGATCAGTTACAACTTCACCTTTTTCTTTATCGTACTTACCTAATTTGAATGAGATATAGCTATATCCACCAGTATAGTTACTAGCGATTTTACCATTCTTTAATGCTTTGAATTTTTCATATAAATCTGAACCGAATGTATCAATGATATCATATTCTCCGGATTTAGCTGCAGCAACAACTTGTGCAGATGGAACTAATTTAATTTCCATTCTTGGAGTCTTTGGCTTACCAAATGCATAGTGTGGGTTAGCTTCTGCTATAACTTGTTGTCCAGGAACAATTTCCTTAATTACATAAGCACCACATGATAATGGATGTTTTCTTGTAGCATCATGTGATTCTTGTTCTTTAACAGGAATGTCTTTATAAACATGATCTGGTACAGGATTGTAAGGAATTCCCTTACCCCAGTAAATTGAATGGTCAAATTCTTTAAAGTTAATTTCTAAAGTCTTATCAGTTAGAACTTTAACACCTGAAACTGTATCAGATTTTCCTTCGTGGTATTCTTTCATACCTACAACATTAAGGTAATCCCCACCAAAACGAACACCTTCATAATCTTTATGTCCAATTATTAAATAATATCTTAAAAAGTCTTTTGCAGTAACAGGAACTCCATCACTCCAAGTAGCTTTTTCATGAATTGTAATGATTGCTTTCTTTTCTTCCGGTTTAAATTCAACTTTACCTAAACCTGTATTTCCTAACTTTTGATCAGGGTCTCCATCAAAGAAGCCACCCATTCCAACCCAGTTCATAATACCCATATCAAAACTGTCTTGAGCGAATGCTTCGTGAAATACCCCTTTAAAAGGTGATTCCCCAATTATACCAACTTTTAAAGTTCCATTTTCAATAGCCTTTCCTTCATTTTCAACTACTGGATTTGGTTTAAATCCTGCATCTTCTTTCTTTCCGCTGTCTTGTCCGCCTTTATTACCCTTAGCACCACAGCCTGAAAGTATCATCAAACTCGCTAAAGCTAATGCTGTTAACTTTGACGCTTTTTTCATCTTAAGTCCTCCTTGAGAAAAAAATTAATATTTTTCAAGATAAATCGTTTTCTAATAAGCATATCCCCAAAAATCCCTTTAAAATCCGAGAAAATGCAATTTCATCTGAGTAAAACCCATTTTCAAAGAAACATATCTTATCTTTACATTAAAGATTATAGCATAAGAGATGTTAAAATAAAATATTTTTTTAGATAAATTAAAAATAATCATTGTTTCGATATTAACTAAAGTGTTATCACTTAAATTAATTATTTAAGTTTTTGTTTTAAGCAAAAAAAATTCTTTGAGTAATAATGGCTTGTTTTCAACTTTAAAAACATTTACATACGGTTTTATAAATAATTTTATATAATTTATAACAAAAAAATATTGCTTTTTCATTTTTTAAAAAAAGTTACAATTTTTTAATAATTTATACATTTTGTTATTTGAATCAAGATTTAGATACATAACCAAAAAAAGAAACCACTTTCGTGGTTTCTCAAATACTAATTTAATTATTATTTAATAGGTTCAGTAGCTGTTAATTCAACATCAAATAGACCAAAATCAGAACCAGGAGTTATATCCCATTTCTTAACTCTGTTATTTACAGCAACTATACCTTTTCTAAATAGAGTTGGTACAACCGGTACATTTTCAAACATATAGTTTGCAAATTCTTTGTATGCTTTTGATCTGTATTCTTCATCTACTGCTTTAATAGAATTAATCTTATTTAATATAGCATCTAGTTCAGGAGTTGCAAATCTTGAGAAGTTAAATTGAGCTTTTCTTCCGTAAAGACCTGTTGGATTAGGGTTAGATCCAGTTCCCCAAGCTGCTTGATAAACATCAATTTCAGGATCGTCAGCTTGTACTTTGTCATAGAATGAGTTAAATTCTATAAGTCTTCCTGTTGTAAGTTCAACATCTAAACCAATTTGTTTCCATTGTTGGATATAGTATTGAGCTATAGGTTCAGCAATAGCTCCACCTGACATTGAAGCAAATTTAATCTTAAATGGTTTACCATTTTTATCTTCTCTTATTCCATCACCATTTGTATCTTTATATCCAGCTTCATCAAGAAGTTTCTTAGCTTTTTCTAAATCGTAAGTATATCCTTTTAATGAATCATCATAAAAATCTTTAAATGCAGGAATCATAAGTTGAGTTGCATTTCTTCTTAAACCTTCATAGAACTTTTCACCAACTTGGTTATTGTCTATAGCATAAGCCATAGCTTGACGTAATTTAACATCTGCCATTTTAGCATTTGGATCCATTACAGCTTCGCCTTTTTCTTTATCCCATTTACCAAGTTTAAATCCTATATAAGTATAAGATAACTCATCTTTAATACCTATTTTAACATTCTTTAATGCTTTAACTTTACTATAAAGGTCTGAGTTTAAACCAACAGTTAAGTCATATTCACCGGATTGTAAAGCTGCAACGATTTGTGCTGATGGAACAATCTTCCAAATAACAGTTTTAACTTTTGGAGCTCCCTTGTAGTAATGTGGGTTAGCTTCAAATACAACTTGTTGTCCAGGAACTATTTCTTTAATATAGTATGGTCCAGGTGATAATGGATTCTTTCTAGTTACGTCATGAGCTTCTTGTTCCTTAATAGGAATGTCTTTTAATTTATGACTTGGAACCGGTTCAAAAGGAATTCCACCACCCCAAAGGATACCAGGATTGAATTCTTTGAAGTTAATTTCAAATTTTTTATCACTTATAGTTTTGAAACCTGAAATTTCTTTAGTTTCACCTTTGTTATATTCATCTATACCTACTACATTTCTCATGTCGTCATCAAAACGAACACCTGTGTAGTCTTTATGAGCTACGATTTTATAATATTCTAAAAAGTCAGCAGAAGTAACAGGAGTACCGTCATTCCAAGTATATTTTTCATGGATAGTAACAATCGCTTTCTTTTCTTCCGGTTTAAATTCAATGTCAGCTCCACCGCCTTTTACCAACTTATAGCTGGAATCAACTTTGAATGTACCATTTGTGGAATATCCCAAAATTTCCATATCCGGATTACCACTTGCAAAAGCTTGGTGGAAAATACCTGTAAATGGAGAGTCACTAATATAAGCAATTTTAAGTGTAGCATTATCAACTGCTTTTCCTTCGTTTTCGATAACTAAATTATCTTGAACTCCGGTTTCTTTCTTAGTTTTTTCTTTGTTTCCACTATTACCGCCGCTACAAGCGGAGAATAAAAATGTTGTTGCTAATAATAAAGCAACGATTTTTGATGATTTCTTCATATTTAAATCCCCCTTTATGTATTTGCACGAAGCATAATCGTATCGTGAAAGATTAGTTACGTTACTAGCCGTTCACTTCATTGTGTTAGATAAAAAATACAAAATTAAGAAGTGTCCCTTCCACTTCCTTTCTCGTTTTTCTACTTAACTTTATCATATTATACTATATAAAAAACCTTTTTGCAATACCTTTTTTGTTAAAAATTGTATTTTTTTCAATTTTATTTTTAATTATTAATTAAAAAGCTGTAAAATCCTAGCGAATTTATTATTATTAAAATTTTAATAAAATTTATTAAGAAAATATTTTCATTATAAGAAAACGTATGTATATTTTTAAAATAACAGCCATCAGCACAGCAAGTATTTTTTTACTTGATTTTTTTAGTTAATTTCACTTAATCATAATAAGAACCCCACCCTTCCTCGATGCTTCGCATCGGGTGGGTACCCGGGAACCTTGTTGCTTCGCAATAAAAACCCCTCCCTTCCTCGATGCTTCGCATCGGTGGGTACCCGATTATCTGCTTGATGCGAAGTATCGCAAAAGCGCAGGCGTTCTTCTTTTTCTATTTAATCTCTTTTAAATCGGCAATTTTATTTAATTTACTTTTAATATTTGAGCTATCCATCGCTGTTCTGAATATTTTTTCACTTTCAACATTTATAACCTTTCTTGTGGTATTTTCATTTTTGCTGGATTCATTTATTATAAAGCTCTTTTCTTCTCCATTAACTTTATATTTTACTACTATCTCTCCGGCACTTGGCATTCCTTCAAGGATAACTTTCTTTGCTCCTGTAATATTTAAGTTAGTCTTTAAAGCATTCAAATCAACTTCAACAAAGTTCTTAACATTTTTAGTATCTACATTAACCATTGGCAAAACATCATCACAATCTCCATTACCGGAACCCCTACGACCTGCTATTAGTAATTTTTCAATATCTGTAGTAGTATAATTCAATGTTTTTAAGTTTATCTTTGGAATTTCAATTATTTCGTCATTTACATCTTTGATAGTAAATTCAGTAAATTGATTAAGTATGCTTTTAAAAAAACTTCCTGAAAATAAATTTTTATTATATACATTGTAAGTCAATTCTTTTTTCAATAATTCATTATCTTCGTTTCCCTTTGCTGTTCCCATAATTTCAATTGGATTTTTAACTTCTAAAACAATTTTAGTCTTATCTTCTTTTTTAGGTGAACCTATAAATTTACCATACATTACTGAATTATCAATAAATTTACTTATATAATCAAATCTTGAATTTTTTTCATTGTCTATTCTTCTTGTAATAATATCAATCTTATTTTCATTTTTTTCATCAAAATTAGCTTCATTTTCAAAATATTTATCTTTATATGTTACAGTTATACGATTAAAATTGTCTTTACTGTTCTTAATTTCTACATTATAACCCTCATACTTACTTAAATCTATATATTTTATTTCCCTTTCAGTTTTCAAAATTTCTTTATAGCTATAAGTCAACTTTTTATCGACTTCTTCATCAACCTTTTTTTGAACTTCACAGACCATTTTATAAGAACCTGTAAAACCAATTGCAATTAAGGAAAAAGAAGTAATTGTCAAAACTTTAAGTTTAAAATATTTTCCTCTCATATTAGTCCTCCTTTGTTTTTTGTCCATAAACTCTTGAGTACATAAATTTTATTTTAATCCAGTCATTATATTTCAATACCAATCTATAAATGGCTAGGGAGTAGTATTTAATTAATATACTCATAGCTATAAAAAGCCCAATCGCAAGCATTATCGGAAATACTATCCACAAAAAACTAAGTGATAGTGTTGATAGTGCCGTTAAAGTGATTGGAGTTAAGAAAAATGCAAGTCCAACTCCAAATATAGTTATTCCTACAAAGAAAAACCAAATTCCACCTAGAATTATGAAAATTATAGCGAATAATAGAGAAATTAATATAAGGAAAAACATTCCCTTTGAAAAGAAGAATACTAAAATCAGATTGATAACAGCCATAAAGAAAGCTAAATCAAATCCAATTTCTAAAATATCACTAACTCCTCTAAAAGCCAAAGCAAAGTAGAATAGTATAATCAAAATATTAACTAAGCTTAAAAATTTTCCTGACTTTGTTTGTACTCCTTTATTTGTCCTAACTAAAAATGACATTGAAATTATATATATTCCTAGCATTTCTGTAAAACCCACTAAAAATCTTAAGCCCAAAACCATCTCTATAACGGAAAATATGGCAAGGAACATAAATGCAAATATTCCATATTTTTCAATTATTTTATCACATTTATTTTCCATTATTTCAATTTCACCACTTGAATACCTGTCTGAAAGTCCTTTTTCAAACCATCCGTCAAACTTTTTGCTTATATTTGTAAAAAATCCTTCTTTCTTTAAAACATTTCTCTCTTCAGCTCTAAGATCTTGAACGATTTTTTTGGGAGAACCAAGTTCTAAAATTATTTCTTGTTCAGTTTTTCCGTCCAATTTACCATTTAAAAAGTATTCTTCATAATCTCTTAAAATATCCAAGCTCTCCTCTTCTGAATAAATTTCTAAAAGGTAATCCTTTAAGACATCCAAATATTCTACTTTATTTATCATTATTTTCACCTCTCTTCAAAATACTATCCATTCCATTTTTCAATTTTTCCCATAATTCCAACTGATTTTTATAATGTTCCATTCCGGAAACTGTAATTCTGTAATACTTTCTTGCAGGTCCCTCATTTGACTCAACAATATAGGTTTCAAAAAAACCTTCTTTGCTTAGTCGCCTGAGTATTGGATATATAGTTCCTTCACTTACTTCAACAGATTTCGAAATGCTTTGAACAATTTCATATCCATACATATCTTTCTCCATTAAAAAGCTCAAGACACAAAGATCCAAAAGTCCTTTTTTTATTTGAGTATCCATTTTTACCTCCTTTATTAAATTTTATGTTAAAATTTTCGACTATCAAATTTTTATAATTTTAGTTTATAAATAGAAAATTTATATTTTCCTATTCCTTATATATATTCTATCACACTACTATATATTACACAATACCTTTTATTATATTTTTTACATTTTTTTAATATTTTTTATATTTTTAAAAAAATTTTATGTTTTTTTCGTATTTTATTTAGAGAAACTAAACCTTTGTTGATTTTATCAGCAATAAGTGATAGAATTAAATTAATAAAATAATTATATATAGAGATTTTACTTTAATGTTTTGACTTAAAAATTTGAAAATACATTTTAATATAATTTCTTTTAAACTTTATTTAAGGTTATTGTAATAAAATGGGTATGTTAATAAAGCATATAAATTTCATTTTATTTATTTTTACAAAAAAAACTTATCTTAAACGGATAAGTAGTATGAATTAATAAATTTGATTATATAATAATTCTGTATGGGAGGTGTTATAATGAAACTTTTTTTCGAATATCCCAATTGTACAACTTGTAAAAGGGCAAAGAAATTCCTAAAAGAAAACGGAATTGAGTTTGAAGAAGTAAGCCTTAAAGATAAAACTCCAACTAAAGCTCAAATTAAAGCTGTTCAAGGTCGGATGGGACTAAAAAGACTTTTTAATACAAGCGGTAAGACTTATAGAGATTTGAATTTAAAAGAAAATTTTGAAGATCTTTCTGCTGATGAAGCTATTAAGTTATTAGTAAAAGATGGTTCTCTTGTAAAAAGACCTGTCTTAATTGACGAAGAAAACAAAATTTTCCTTATAGGTTTTAAGGAAAATGACTGGAATGTTTTAATTGATAAATAAGATATAAAGGAGGAAGAAATGGAACAACAATATTCATTAGTTGAAATTTATCCTTCATATGATAGCGATGAATTTCAAAATGATTTCAAAAAATAGATACTTTATTAACTGATTTAGGAAAACTTAATTTAGAAGATAATTTAGAAAGTGTTAAAGCAGTTATAAAAATTTTGGAAGAAGTTAATACTACAATTTATAGAGTTTTTTCATTTATTGAACTTAATCAAGCTATAAATACAACTGATGAAAAATCAACTTATTATAGCAATAATTTGAATGCAAAACTTTCAAATTATGCAAAGACTTTTACAAAAGTTGATAAATTCCTTGGTTCAATTACTGTTGATATTACAAAGGATGAATATTTAAAAGAATATGAATTCTTCTTTAAAAATAAGAAACAAGCTTTAAAACATGTATTACCTGAAGATATTGAAGAAGTTATCGCAAAAATGAAACTTTCAAGCTCAAACGCTTGGGAATTTATGTTTAATTTCTTGACTTCAAAGGCATCAATCGAATTTAGAGGAGAAGAAAAAACTTTAAGTGAAATTAGAAACTTAGCTTATTCTTCCGATGCAGAAACAAGAAAAGAAGCATTTTATAGTGAATTGAAACTTTATGATAGCATAAAGGATTCTATCGCTTTTTCATTAAATAATATCAAACAAGAAGTTAATACAACTTCAAAGATGAGAGGTTTTGAAACTGCACTTGATGAATCTTTAGAAAATGCAAGATTAAAGAGAGAAACTTTAAATGCTCTTTGGTCAAGTATTGACGATTACCTACCTCATTTTAGAAAATACTTTAAACATAAAGCTAAACTTCTAGGATATGAAGGCGGTTTGAAATTCTATGACCTTTTTGCAAGTATTGGAGAAAGTGACAGAACTTTCACAGTTGAAGAAGCTCAAGAATTTTTATTAAAGCATTTTGCGACTTTCTCAGATGATATGGTAAAAATGGTTAAAGATGCTTTTGAAAACAATTATGTTGACTACTTCCCTAAAAAAGGAAAAGTTGGTGGAGCTTTCTGTAGTAATCTTCCATTTATAAAACAATCAAGAGTAATGATGAATTTTGACGGAAGTCTTTCTTCTGTTTTAACTCTTGCTCATGAGTTAGGTCATGCATATCATGGACTTCATGTTGAAAATCATCTACCTTTAAATTGGGATTATCCAATGCCGGTTGCTGAAACAGCATCAATTTTCAATGAAAACTTAATTATGTCTGCAGCATTAAATGATGCATCTGAAAAAGAAAAGATTACTTTAATGGAATCTCAAATTTCTGACTGTGCTCAAATAACTGTTGACATCTATTCAAGATTTTTATTTGAAAAAGAAGTTTTTGAAAGAAAACTTGACCACTTTATGATGACTGAAGAACTTGAAGAAATTATGAGAAATGCTCAAAAACAAACTTATGGAGATGGACTTGATCCTGAAACTTACCATCCATTTATGTGGGCTTGTAAACCTCATTACTATTCAGCAGGTTTCTCATTCTACAATTATCCTTACTCATTTGGTGGACTTTTCTCAAGAGGACTTTATGCAATCTATAAAGAAAATCCAAATGGCTTTGTAGAAAAATATCAAGAGCTTTTAAAAGCGACTACAATTAATAATTGTGAAGATGTTGCAAAAGTTATGAATATCGATTTAACTAAAAAAGATTTCTGGTTAAAATCATTAGAAAGCATAAAAGAAGAAATAGACGAATTTATAGAATTGACAAGTAAATAGTTAAAATATTAATGGCGATTTTTTAATCGCCATTTTTTGTTTTAAATTTTGTTATATTCAATCATAATATCCTTTTTAAATAAAGTATTGACTTCATTGTTTTATTGTGATAAGCTATAAATGATAGAAGAGTTTAGTTAAAAAATGTTTTAAATAAATAAAGGAGTTGCTTTATGAAATTTAGAAAATTATTTATTTGTTTATTTTCTTTTTCCCTTTTTCTAACTTCCTGCTCACCTACACCAAAGGATAAATCCAATGTTGAAAATAAGGAAGAAGTTAAAAACAAAGAAGAAGCTGAAAAGGAAACTGTAGATAAAATATCTTTTGAAAAAGAGATTAAAAAAGTTGAACTTCCACAAAAAATTTCTGATTTGCGTTTTTTAAATTATAATCCGGAAAATAATAAATTATATTTTAATTATACAATTGATAATAATTTAGTTTATGCATCTAAAAATTTAAAAGATGGAACTACCGATATACTTTATGAAATTAAAGGTAAAGAAAAGGAAAGAATGTTCGGTATTGCAATAGATGGTGTTATTGATGAAAAATTATTCATAGTAAAGGTCAATCACAAAAATATTGAAAATAAAGAGAAAGATATTGAAGAGACACTTTTTGAATACAATTTTATCGTTGTAGATAAAAACAAAAATATCCAGAAATATTTTAATGAAGATGAAGATTCAATGTCAGGCGATAATCAAGCATATACAATAAGCCCATCAGTTAGTGTTGATGGTCATAATTTAATTTTAACTTGTGAAAATATGATTAATAATGATATACTAAAAAGCTATCTACTAAAATTCAATATTGACGATGGACAGTTAACTTTACTTAAAGAAGAAGAATTAAGTATCAAAAATGATAAGTATAATGGTAAGTATATTATGTTTGCCGGTAGTTTTGAAAACAATCTGTATTACCAAGTGGTAACTTACAATAACGAAGATAGCCTTGCAGAAGGATCTTCAGATATTTTCAAATATATATCTACAGAAGAATCTAAAAAAATTTTAGAATTGAATAAGATAAATTCTCCAACAGAAGTAAAAAACAGAAAAGCTGCTTTCGTTTCAGGAGATAATAAGTTATTATTTATAAGTGAATTTTTAATGGTTGAATCTACTTACAATACCGGTAAAGTTTTCAATTTAGAAACTATGTCAAGTACAGAAATTCCAAATATCGAAAGTCCATATGATATTACTGATATCTATAGAATAAAAGATTTATATATATTAAACAACAATAGGAGTATATATGCTTATAATAGCGATGCAAAATTGTTACTTCAAATAAATTATCAATACAAAGAAAAAATTATATCTAAAATGGCAGTTACGAACGATATTATTTCTTATTTATTTAGTGATAATTTAGAATCAAAAGAAGCAGAACTTCATATAATTAAACTTAAACGAAATTAGAATTTGATTTTTGTAAAATTTAACTTTGTTACTTTATTATGTTATTATAATTGCAGAGTAATATCAATCGGAGGGCTTATGAATAAAAAACAATAAAGATACTTCTTTTAATCTGGTTATTATTGATACCGTATATAACAAATATTTTGATGTATATCCCATTTTGTGGACATTATTTAGACTTCCCATATACATTTTTAATATATCTTTCAATGTTAATTACGATATTAATTTTATATTATGAAGTATCCAAGAAAAAGTAAAGTATTTTTTAAAAACGATTAAAATTTATTATATAAAAATATTACTCAATAGAAAAAACAAAGGGCATTTCAAACGAAATGCCCTTTAAATTGCACTGAATATTATATTTTTTTAGTTTTCTCTTAACCCGTTCGGAATTATAATTTCTTTTAGTAATTTTTCCTCTTCTTTTATTCTAACATACATCACAAAAATGTATAGAGGAGAAATTACTAAAGCCGTATATAAAGCGTGACAAAGCAATGCAAGCCCTGTCAATTCGGGTAAAATATTTAAAAAATAATTAGGATGTTTTACATTTACAAACAACCAGTGATTGACAAACTTATGGTCATTTAAAATCATAAGTTTAACTGTCCAAATATCTTTTAACAATCTTGTAACTGTGTAAAGCATAAAGATTGAAAAGATTATCAGAAGCAAACCAATAAAACTGATTTTATCAAATTTTGGTTTTCTAATAATCGCCTCGATAAGACAAAATAAATAAAATAATATATGTAAGATAGTAATTCTTTTAGAATTTTCTACTCCATATTCTCTCCCGCCGTCTTTTAGTATTTTTTTCTCGTTTTTAATTGAAATCTTGAGAAAAAATAATCTAATTATAAAAACAGCTATAACAATAGCATAAATCATATAACTCATATTACCCCCCAAATAATTGTTATATAATATTCAATGCAATCAAAAACATTTTAACATAAAATTAAACTTTTTGCCACCTATGTTATTCGATAGTAATACAATTACTTCGTAAGGTTTACTTTTGTTTATAGGCAAACAAAAGTAAATCTTACATAACTTATATATCATAGATATAAGTTATATTAATCTTGCAATTTTATACACAAATAAAAGAAGTTCTAATCTATACTATTCAAGTTTTTATCTTAAACATATCAACTATGAGTAGTAAATTCATTATCATAGAGCTTTATGAGATCTCTCGACTACGCTCGAGATGACGTAAAAAGGAAAATTTTTCGTTTAAGAGCTAAACGTTAATTGAAGATAAACTTACGAAATAAATTAAAATTATATAAAAACAAAATAATTAGCATCATAGAGCTATGCAAAGAAATATCAATTAACACGTCATCTCGAGCGGAATGAATAAAGTAAATGTATCGTAAATACATCCCAGACTGATGACAAAGTATCAACGAGCAATTGTTGACACTTTTTTAACGGAGAAAAAGAGAATAAGTAATATAATAATTAGACTATAGTCAAATAATTTAATAAAAACATACAAATTAAAAGGTTGAGGATTTTTACTCCCCAACCTTAGTTACTGAACTTTATTTTTTAGTTTCTTTTTGCAATTCCCGGTGTAGTCATTGAGAATACATCCAAGATATTGTCAATTTCTTCTTCAGTCATAATCTTTTCTGAGATTAAAACTGCCTTTACAGGTAAATTCTTTTCAATAGCTTTATGAATTACTTCAACTGATTTTTCATATCCGATATGTGGAGCGAAAGCTGTTACGATTCCGTAGCTATTGTGAACCATATTCTTAGTTCTTTCTGCATTTGCAGTAATTCCTAAAATACAGTTATGAACAAATGTATTTGCCGCTTTACCGATAGTTTCAACTGATTCAAATAAGTTGTAGAAAATTACCGGTTCAAAAGCGTTAAGTTCAAGTTGTCCCGCTTCTGCCGCCATTGTAACTGCAAAGTCGTTTCCTGCACAGTTAAAAGCAACTTGTGATACAACTTCAGGAATTACAGGATTTACTTTTCCCGGCATAATTGAACTTCCCGCTTGTCTTGCAGGTAAGTTGATTTCTGCAAAACCACAAGTTGGACCTGAAGACATAAGTCTTAAGTCATTAGCGATTTTAGACATACTGATTGCACAACTCTTTACAAGACCTGAAACATGAACAAAAACGTCGATATTTTGTGTTCCGTCAATTAAGTCTTCAGCTTGTACTAATTCCAAATCTGTAACTTGAGCAAGATTTTTTACAATCTTATCCATATAGCTTACATCGGCATTAAGTCCTGTACCAATTGCAGTTGCACCCATATTTACAGTTTTTAAAACTGTACATGCAGTTTTGAATAATTTAATATTTCTGGAAATTCCTGTTGCATAAGCTCTGAATTCTTGTCCAAGTCTGATAGGAATAGCATCTTGCATTTGAGTTCTACCCATTTTAATAACATCATCAAACTCTTCAGCTTTTACAAGTAATGCTTTTTCTAATTCATTTAAACTTTCAATTGTTTCGCCTAAAAGTCTTATAAGAGCGATTTTACCGCTTGTAGGATAAACGTCATTTGTAGATTGTCCCATATTTACATCATCATTTGGGTGGATGATTGAATAATCTCCAAGTTTTCCGCCTAAATGTTCAATAGCAATATTTGCAATTACTTCATTTGCATTCATATTATGGCTTGTTCCTGCTCCCCCTTGAATTGGGTCAACAATGAATTGATCTAAATATCTTCCCCAGATAATTTCATCACAAGCATAAACTATTGCATCTTTTTTCTTTTCGCTTAAAACTCCAGCCTCAAAGTTTGTGATAGCACAAGCTTTTTTGATTTCAGCAACTGATTTAATCATTTCAGGATTTGTTTTTCTTCTTGTAATCTTGAAGTTTTCTGTTGCTCTTTGAGTATGAATTCCATAATAAGCATTTTCCGGAATTAAACTTTCTCCAATACAATCATGTTCAACTCTGTATCCTTGTTTTGTTTCCATAATATTTTTTCTATCTCCTTTATAAAATATAATCTAAACCATTTTTTTAGGGTCAACAATTTGATCAAATTCTGACTCTGTTAAATAACCGAAATGCAAAACTGCTTCTTTTAATGTTGTATTTTCCTTAAAGGCATACTTTGCACATTGACTTGCCTTATCATAACCAATATATGGATTAAGTGAAGTTACAAGCATTAAAGACTCATTCAAATATTTTTCTACAACTTCTCTATTTACTTTTATTCCTCTTACACAGTTTTTAACAAAAGATTCCATAGCATCTGAAAGTAAATTTACAGATTCTACAAAACTGTATATAATAACCGGCATATAAACATTAAGCTCAAAATTTCCTTGAGATGCGGAAAAACTTATCGTAGTATCATTTCCTAAAACTCTTGCACAAACCATTGTCAATGCTTCTATTTGAGTAGGATTTACCTTTCCCGGCATAATTGAACTTCCAGGTTCATTTGCAGGAATTTCAATTTCTGAAAAACCGCAACGTGGTCCACAAGCTAAAAATCTTATATCATTTCCAATCTTTAATAAATCCATTGCTAATGCTTTAATTGCTCCGTGAGAAACGACAACTGCATCTTTCATTGTCAATGAATGGAAGAAATTTTCAGCAGGTTTGAATTCTTTTCCTGTTATCTTTGAAACATATTTTGCAACAATATTCTTAAAGTTTTCTTTAGTATTAATACCTGTACCAACTGCAGTTGCTCCAAGTGAAATTTCTAAAAGTCCCTTTCTTGTATATTCAATATATTCCAAACATTTTTCTATAGAATGTCTATAACCGCTGAACTCTTGAGAAATCTTAATAGGCACAGCATCTTGTAAATGTGTTCTACCAATCTTTATAACATCGCTATTTGCTTCTTCAAAAGCCTTAAAAGCTGAAATCAATGTTTTCATTGACGGAATAAGTTTTCTGTCAATAACATCTAAACAAGCTATATGCAAAGCTGTTGGAAAAGTATCATTTGAACTTTGAGATTTATTTACATCATCATTTGGGTGAATTAAAGTCTTACCCGCCTTTTGATTTGAAAAATTTGCAATAACCTCATTCAAATTCATATTTGTTTGTGTACCGCTACCAGTTTGATAAACAACAAGCGGGAAATGTTCATCAAGTTTTCCACTAAAAATTTCCTCAACAGCATTTTCTATTGCAGAAAATTTTTCCTTGTTCAAGTCGCCAAGCTCGTAATTAGCCATTGCACAAGCATACTTAACAGTAGCCATTGCTCTTATAACTTCAGGTGGCATCTTGTAATTTCCAATTTTGAAATTTTCAAAACTTCTCTGTGTAGTTGCACCCCAAAGTTTATCACTTTCTACCTTAATTTCTCCGATAGAGTCTTTATAAACCTTATAACTCATCAAGAACCCTCCTATATTTAAACATTTTTTATATTAAAATTCATTAAAAATATAAAATTACTCATCCTATACTATTATATCATAATTCCTTTTTGATTATTATTTATGGTAATTATGGTGAAATTAATATACTTTTACCATTGGGCATAAAACTATATTAATTATACCATAATTCCTATTTAATAACTAATTTAATGTAATTATGGTGAAATTAATATGTTTTTACCACTGGGCGTAAAACCATATTAATTATACCACAATATTGGATGTTTTGTTAATTTTTTGTTAGTAAATAATAAAATAACAATTTTTTGTTATAGTTTACAACTGCTTCATATTCATATACTCAAATTAATATACAATTTTTTAAACTTACTTCTTAGTAAAAAATTAATAACTTTATTATTTCACAATAAAAATTCACGTCTTACAATTTTGCAAAGAAATTCTCCAAACACGTCATCTCGACCAAAACGAGTGAAACGAATGTAGCGGAGAGATCTCATACTTTTGCTTTAGCAAAAGTAAATGTATCGTAGATACATGAAAAACTAAAAATCTCATTCTTAAAAAAATTACTAAATACAAAGTGCTTTTATATTCTATGAGCTTTAGGAGATCTTTCGACTCCGTTACACTCCGCTCAAGATGACGTATAAAGTAATTCACTTTGTTTAAGAGATAGACGTTAAAGGTAAATAAACTTAAAACAATAAAAAAACGTTGGAAAAAATTTCCAACGTTTTAAATTCATTTTTACTATCTCTTTGAAAATTGTGGGCTTCTTCTTGCCTTTTTAAGACCATATTTCTTTCTTTCTTTCTTACGAGGGTCTCTTGTTAAGAAACCGGCTCTTTTTAATACAGGTCTTAATTCAGCAGAAACTTCTAATAAAGCTCTTGCAACACCATGTCTGATTGCTCCAGCTTGTCCTGTAAATCCGCCACCTTTTACATTTACATAAACGTCGAATTTACCAAGACTTTCAGTTACTTCTAAAGGTGATTTTGCAGTAACCTTTAAAGTATCATAATCAAAATATTCATCTATATCTTGTTTGTTAATAACAAATTTTCCGTTTCCAGGTGTTAAGAAAACTCTAGCTACAGAAGTTTTTCTTCTTCCTGTTCCTACAAATTGAGTTGCCATATATGTTAATCTCCTTTCTATTCCTATTTATTTAATGTTAAAACTTCCGGTTGTTGAGCTTCGTGATTATGTTCCGGACCAGCATAAACCTTTAATTTCTTGAACATTTGTCTTCCTAAAACATTCTTTGGAAGCATTCCCTTAACAGCTAATTCAATAACTTTTTCAGGTTTAGTTTGTAACATTTTTTCATAAGAAATAGCCTTTAAACCATTTGAGTATCCAGTATAGTATCTATGTTCTTTTTGTTGTAATTTGTTTCCAGTTAATTTAACTTTTTCAGCATTAACAACAATAACATAATCTCCCATATCGAATGATGGTTGGAATCTAACATTTTTCTTTCCTCTTAAAATTGAAGCAACTTCAGTTGCAAGTCTACCTAAAACAACGTCTTTTGCATCAACTACATACCATTTACGATTAACATCGCAAGGCTTTGCTACGTAACTTTTCATTTCATTCCTCCTTAATTCTTTTTACAATATTGGGTTATTTAGACATCGCTACCCAGCGATTTTGTAGGCGAGGACTTATTAATCGCAACCTCGACTGCTATGCGATTGATATTGTAAAAAGACAAGGCTTTTTAAATATCATGTATCCAAAAGTGATACCTTGGTATTATATCATATATATATACTAATTGCAATACTTTTAAAGATTTTTTTATAAATTATTTAAAACTTTTGCTGTTAAATCCGGATAATTTCCAATTAGAGCATCTACTCCCATTTCAATTAAATACTTCATAGCTTTTTCGTCATTAACTGTCCATGTATTTATTTCAAGTCCCATTTTTTTGAATTCCACAGCCCAAGACGGCTTTTGAAGTAGCATATAATATCCGGGATGAACAGCTTCGTGCTTAATTCCTCTCATATACTCAACTGTATTCATCATTGGACTTTCAAATAGTAATCCTGTCTTAAAAGTAGGGTCAATTTGTTTACAAAGCTCCATTGACTCGTGATTAAAAGATGATAAAATAACATCATCTTTAAGTTTGAACTCTTTAACAATATTTATAACAGCCTCTTCAAGTCCATAATAAAAGACATAATTATTCTTAAGTTCTAAATTTACAAAAAGTTTATTATCCTTTACTATTTGTAAAAGTTCATCCAAGAAAATAATCTTTTCTCCTAAAAATTCAATTCCCTTATGTGAGCCGAATTCCATTTGTAAAAGCTCTTTTGAAGTCAAGTCCTTTATAAAACCGCTTCCGTTTGAGCAAGTTCTATCAACATTATCATCGTGAATTATTACAAGTTTTTTATCCTTTGTCATATGTACATCAGTTTCAAAACCGTCACAATTTCCGTGTTCAATCGCTTTTAAAAAAGCAATTTTAGTATTTTCAGGATATTTACCTGAAAAACCTCTATGTGCTAAATTCAATATCTTTTTCATAATATCTCCTTATCTAATTTAAAATATATTTAAAGTATATCACTTTTATAATATTTACTCAATAAGTCAATGTTTAATAAATTTGTAAGGGGGTAAAAATTTAAAGTATGCAAATACAAATATTTTTTATTCGCTAGGGGTGCTACTAAGCTGAGAAATACCCTTTGTACCTGATTCAGTTAATACTGACGTAGGGAAGCTGAATAGTCTTTTTTGTGGACTTTCTAGTGAATATCATAGGAGGTTTTTTTTATGGAAAATTTTGGAAAATTTTTCTCAAGTACGACAGGAAAAACAACTATTATATTGTTGATTTCCTTTGCATTTTTATTTTTTGTCTTTATTTTAGAAGAGATGAAAAAATATTTTCTACAAAAGCGCTAACTTACTCTGCCATCTTATTGGCACTTGGAATTAGTGCAAATCAAATAAAGTTTTTTAGCCTGCCACAAGGTGGAAGCATAACTTTATTTTCAATGATTTTTGTAGTTTTTATAGGTTATATGTTCGGACTTAGAGTAGGACTTATAGCAGGAATAACTTTCGGACTTTTAAATTTATTGATTAAGCCAGAAGTATATACACCTGTTCAAGCGATTATTGACTATATTTTAGCATTTGGCTCTCTTGGACTCGGTGGACTATTTGCAAAAAAGAAAGATAAATTAATTTTCGCTTATATTCTTGCAATTACAGGAAGATTTATCTTTGCAGTATTCTCCGGATATGTATTCTTCGGGACCTACGCTCCAAAAGGTTGGAATCCATTGTTTTACTCAATCTGGTATAATTTTTCATATATTGGAACAGAAGGAATTATAACTGTATTATTACTTTTAATTCCGGTTGTAAGAAACACATTGGAAAAATTAAAATCAAGCAATTTTAAAACAAATTAAAAATTACTAAAAACAAAATATTATTTTAACATAAAAATAGAGAGTGTAAAAACTCTCTATTTTTATAATTTTTATTCTTCATCTTTTTTCTTTGTAATATATGCTCCACCTATTCCTGCTAATGCAAGTATTACATAACTAAATGCACTTTCTATATTTGTCTTTGGAAGCATTCTACCTTTTTGCACTTTAGGCTTTTGTGATTCAGGTTTTGATATTTCCGGTTTTGGTGTTCCCGTTTTTTTATCTTCTTCAAATTTCCACTCGCCTTGTAATCTTAAATCTTCATTTTCAACTATTGCTTCATTTTCTATAGGTTCAACTTGATTATTTTTAGGAGCCTTCCAAGTTATAAACTTCCAAGTTCCCCCTTCTACTTTTACATCATCAAATTTTGGAAGATTTATTTTTGTACCACTTTCAACATCAGATTTATTTGCAGGTACTTTAGCTTTTATTTCATCAGGTAATTCTTTACCGTCTGTTATTGATTTAAATTCGAAAGTTACATTATACTTTTTAGGTTGTGGTTCGGGTTTTTTATCTTTTTCAAATTTCCATTCACCTTGTAATCTTAAATCTTCATTTTCAACTATTGCTTCATTTTCTATAGGCTCAACTTGATTATTTTTAGGAACCTTCCAAGTTATAAACTTCCAAGTTCCATCTTCTACTTTTACATCATCAAATTTTGGAAGATTTACTTTTGTACCATTTGGAACATCATGTTTATCTGCAGGTTTTTTATTTTTAACCGCTTCCGGCAAATCCATATCATCAGGTACTGCAATAAATCTATATAATACCTTAAATTTATTTGCAGGGGCATCTTTTTCAAATTCCCAAACTCCGTTTAAATTAATATCTTCATTTGTAACTTGAACTTCATTGGTTACTACTGTTGTAGTTCCACCTGCATTA
Source organism: Parvimonas sp. oral taxon 393 str. F0440 (assembly GCA_000223315.2). Lineage (GTDB taxonomy): Bacteria > Bacillota > Clostridia > Tissierellales > Peptoniphilaceae > Parvimonas. The sequence continues at coordinate 85,296 of AFUS01000003.1, forward strand.
ACTTTTTCCCATCTTTTGAACTTCCAAGTTCCACCTTCAACCTTTACATCTTTAAAATCAGTCTTAAGTGGATATTTAAAACCTTTTGGAACATCAATAGCTGATTGTGGTAATTGATTTAATACTCCATCCGGTAAATTTTTACCTTTAGTTCCTGATACAAAATCAGGATTTACGGAATATCCTTGAGTAGCCATTGGAGCAACATTATGGTTTTTTTCAACCTTTTCTCTCTCTGCAAAACTAACTTTAGGCAATATTGCAACTAACATTGTAAGAATAAGAATTTTTGAAATAATCTTCTTCATTTTTCCCCATTTTTGTTAAAATTATTTTTGCTATTGAAAATTAATTAATTTTAGATGATTAAGATAAAATTCATCTAATATAAGAAATTGTTATAATAGCAAGTTATATTATAACATAAACTTATTTTTTGTGCAATTTTTAGACAAAAAAGACTAGGATTTACCTAGTCTTTCAATAAGATTTTTCAATATTATTTATATTTTTTCTTATAACCAATAGCTCCGGCTACCCCTAAAGCTAATATTGATGTTAAAACATAACTTGCATTAGTTATATTTGTTCTTGGAAGTTTATTTGTTTTTCTATTCTTTTTAGAATTATTTTCCGGTTTAACATCTTGAACCGGTTTTTTATTGTCATTACCCGGCTTATTGTTATCATCTCCAGGTTTGTTGTTATCGTCTTGTTTATCTCCATAAACTACTGCATAAATGCTGAAATGATCAGTTTTAAATGTTACTTCTCCATTTTCGTAAGTGAATGGAATTTCTGTTAATCCTCCATCTATATGATATATTTTTTCTACTTTTGCTTTTACTTTAATTTTAACAGTAACTTCGCCTTTTGGTTGAGCTTCTCCGTTATTTGCATCTTTTAAACTTATATCATAAGCATCATATTCTTTTCCTGCCAATTCTTTAGGATTAACAGCCTTTGTCAAGACTTTCCAGTTTTTGTCTAAAGTATTAGTATCTCCGCTTACAACTATTGAACCGTCTTCGTTTTTAAGTTCAACTTTTTCAACTTCAGGTTCTTGTGGCTTATCTACTAATGCATTTATTGCATCTGTTAGGTCTTTTTCAGCCTTATCAACTTCTTCTTGTGTCGCATCTTCTTTTGCCAAAATTTCTTCAGCTTTTGCCAATGCTTTATTCATCGCTTCTATTGATTCATCAGTTTTACCCTTTGTTGTTTCAGGTTTTTTTGCCTTATCTATCGCTTGTTGCAATGCTTCTTTATTTACTTCAGGAGCTATTTCATCCAATTCCAATTCAACTTCAACAACCATTATGCTAAATACTCCTGTATTTTGAGTATTATAATAATAAGTGAATTTTTTTGCATTTTCTGAATTTATAGTTAAGATTCCTGTGTTTTTATCATAAGAAAGATTTGTATCTTTTTCATCAAATTTAACTTTATCTAAATTATCCGCTCCTATAAGTTTGCTCATATCAATCTTTGTAAGACTTTTTGTTGTAAATTTAACTCTTTGGATTGAATCAAAGTATGAAGATTCACTATTAAATTCAATTTTAGATAAATCTAAAGTAGTTAATCTGTTTCCATGAATATTTAATCCGAATAATTTTAAGTTTTCAATTTTTAATTCAGATAATTTATTTTCTTTTAAATAAATTGCTGTTAATTTAGTATTATTACTCAAATCAAGTTCAGTAAGTCCCATATTATCTTCTTGATTGTTATCTAAAGATAAAGATAAAAGTTCTGTATTTTTAGAAAGATCCAACTTCTTCAAATTATGTCTTTCAAGTTTAAGTTCAGTAAGATTTACAAGTGGCGTAATATCAATATTTTTTAACTTTCTTTTTGATCTGACAAATCAAGGTGTTTAAGAGAAGTTAATTTTGTAAAATCTAATCCATTTGTAAAATTATTTCCCTTTAAATCTAACCATTCAACTTTATTATTTTCATTGAATTTAATTTCTTTAAGATTATTGTCATTTGCTTTTATAGATTTTAAAACTTCCAATTCACTTACATCTAAAGTTTCAATTCCAACTTTATCTATATCTAGATATTGAAGTTTTTTAAATGCTGAAAAATTGAGGTCTTTGTGTTTTTCACCTTTCACTTCTAAAAGATATACATTAGTTAATTGTTCAACCCCTGTTGTATCAACATTTTCTGAAATTTTTAACTTTTTAATATATTCCACTTGTGATTCATAGATATTAAAATTAGATTTTGCTTCTTCCTGATTAACATCTGCAGGTATATGGTTAAGAACTTCCGGATTTTGTTTATATACTTCTTGTCTCAAAGCCTTGTCAGGAATATTTAAAGGTTGTGTAACTTCCTTTATAAATTCTTCTACATCTATAGATATTTCTAAACGTCCTGCATCATTAACTTTTTTATTTTTAAAACCGGGAGTTAACATAAAAACATTAGACTCTTGTTCATTAGCGGATGCATTTTCATTTGATTTAAGCTTAAATATTTTTTATCCAATTTTAATTTTAAAGAAGACTTAACAGGATTATATTCAATATTTTTGATAATTACGGAATTTCCTTGAACTTCTTTTTCAATTTCTACAGTTCTGTTATCATGATCTAAAAGTTTTATTTCAACATTTTTTGCAAAATCTTCATTTTCAAAATTAAGTTTTAAATCATATTTTAATTCGTAATTAATAGCCAAAATACTATCTTCTTTAGTTTTTAAATAATTAGGTTCTTGAGGGTATGTAGCTTCAAGATTTGTGAATATTGGAACTTGCTTTCCTTCATAGTATTTAAAGTCAGCACCTCTAACTCTAATTCCATACTCATTAGATTCTTCCTCATTAGTAACATCAAGCAAAGCTCCTTGAATATTTTTTTGTATTTGTTTTACAATTAAATTTTTTCCGTTTGCTTCGGAATATAATCTAACTGATTCCATTGTGGAGTAATCATAATAGAAAACTCCTACTTTTAATGCTTCTGCATCAATTTTGTCAAAACCGTTCAACTTATATCCGTTTACATATGGAACGATATTCAAATTAACTGTTTCTTTCTTTTGTTCTGCTCTAACTTCATGATTTGGCTTACCGAAAAACAACATATTCGGTAAAATCAGAGAAGCAAGCATCAGCATTACTAATTTCTTTTTCATAAATCTACTCCTTATAAATATTGTTATTCTTTTTAGAGAATAACCATAATAAATATACTATAAAAAGGCTACATTGTCAACTAGTAACACCGCTAAAAATTCTATATTATAAATATAAATTCGCAATGATTTTGTATATGTTTTTTATCTGTTTTTTTATTTTTTGTGCCTAAAGTTTAAAAGTTTTCACAAAAAAAGATTGGGCTTTCCCAATCTTTTATCCAAATATTAATTATAATAGCGAAAAGTCTTCCATATTCCAAATTTCTGTCGCTATATCTGTATAAAAGTCCTTTTCGTGAGAGATTAAAAAGATTCCGCCCTTGTATTCCTTTAAGGCTCTTTTCAATTCCTCCTTTGACTCCGGATCAAGATGGTTTGTAGGTTCATCAAGCATTAGAATATTTGTCTTTTCATTTAAAATTTTACAAAGTCTTACCTTTGCCTGTTCTCCACCACTTAAAACTTTCATCTGTGATTCTATATGCACATTTGTAAGAGAACATTTTGCAAGAGCAGCACGAATTTTAAATTGTTCCCAACTTGGAAATTTCTCCCACATCTCATCAATGGGTGTATTGTTATTGTCGTAATGCTCTTCTTGTTTAAAATATCCTATTGCTAAGTTTTGACCGAAAGAAACAGAACCTGAAATAGCTTTAATATTTCCAAGAATTGTATTTACAAGAGTTGTCTTACCAAGTCCGTTCGCTCCTACGATAGCAATTCTATCTCCTCTTTCCATACGAAGATTTAAAGGCTTACTAATCGGCTTATCATAACCTATTACCAAATCTTCTGTTTCAAAAATTAATCTACTTGTGGAAGGAGCTGTTTCAAAATAGAATTCAGGCTTTGGCTTTTCCCTTACAAGCTCAATCTTTTCCATTTTATCAAGTTTTTTCTGTCTTGACATCGCCATATTTCTAGTAGCAACTCTAGCCTTATTTCTTTGCACAAAATCTTCAAGTTCTTGAATTTCCTGTTGTTGTTTTTTATAAGCAGCTTCAATTTGTCTTTGTTTCAACTCTTTCAGTCTTAAAAATTCGTCATAATCTCCAACATATCTATTTACTTCACAATTTTCAACATGATAAATCAAATTTATTACAGAATTTAAAAATGAAATATCATGAGAAATTAAAATAAAGGCATTTTCATAATTTTGTAAATATCTTCTAAGCCAATTTATATGCTCCTCGTCCAAATAGTTAGTAGGCTCGTCAAGAAGTAAAATATCCGGCTTTTCTAAAAGCAATTTTGCAAGTAAAATCTTTGAACGTTGTCCACCCGAAAGGTCAAAAGCAGGTCTATCAAGCCAATCTTTAATTCCCATATTATGAGCAATTTCATCAATCTTGGAATCAATCATATAAAAGTCATTCGTTTCAAGTAATTCTTGAAGCTCCGCTGCATCCAGCATTATATTATCAAGTTCTTGACCTGATAATTCACCCATTTTCATATAAATATCATTTAATTCACTTTCAACTTCAAAAAGATATGAAAAGGCTGATTTTAAAACATCTCGAACAGTCATATCAGCACCGATTACGGAATGTTGGTCAAGGTAGCCAATTCTTACTCTCTTTGCCCATTCGATATTTCCCTCTTCAGCTTCAAGTTTTCCTGTAACCAGATTTAAAAAGGTACTCTTACCCTCTCCATTTGGTCCAACAAGTCCTATATGTTCACCTTTTAAAAGTCTAAAATTTACATCTTTAAGTATTTGACGACCACCAAAGCTGTGGCTCAAATTTTTTACAGTTAAAATACTCATTTCTTCTCCTTTTAGTATAGCTCTACATATTTTACCATATTTTTCAATTTAAGTAAAAATTTAAACAACTGATTTAAAAGGACATATATTTAAACAAAAAAGCCGTCATTTCTGACGGCAATTTAATCTTTTATTAAAGTCTTTTAAGCATCTGATCTTGAAAATCCGTTTTTCATTTCACAACTTGCTGTGAAAAGTGTTTTGTCAAGCAAATCATTTGTTTGGTCTTTTACAAAATCTGTTATCTCATCATTTGCTTTTTCTAAAAATTCGTGAACATTCTTTATCTTTGATTTGTTTTTCAAAAATTCTTTATCATATTTATTCAAGAATGTACGACATTTTGATTGAACTGCATTTTGATATCTTTCAACATGAGAAGCAGTTGATGGAAAATGCGCATCGCAAAGTGCTCCGATGATACGATTTACCCAATAGAAATTATCTGTTGAAGGAGTTAGAGTCGTATTTTCTAAATATTCAGGTGTTTTTGTAATATTTGCATAATATGGGATTATTGCATTAAATACATTTGAACCGAAAGATAGCCACTCAATACTTCTGATTTCTTCAGGCATATAAGGTCTTATTTGAACTAGAGCCAAAACATCATTACGATTTATGCCTATAGGTCTAAATTTACCCTTTTGTGATAAATCTCCATTCTTTAGATATGGGTCATAAGGAGTTCCTTGATAGTGATTAGACATAATATATTTAACATCTTCTATTGTAATCTTCTTTTCAGGAATCATGCACCAAGGAAGATTATCACTATGTGGTTTAAACTCAGCGTCTTCGCCATCCCAATCAAAAGTATTTGGATTGAAATATCTTAGCATTACCCAAGCACGAGGTGTATTGTAAGTATGATCAGCATCTGAATGACTTCCAAAAGCAACTCTTGGATTGAAAGGCTCTTTATAGTCTTCATCTTCATCATAATCAAAACCTTCTTCAAAATCATCAAGAAGTTTTTCAAGAGACATATCAGTAGATAGGTCAAGGAAATTTTCTTCAACAAATTCTTTCAAATCTGATGAACACATAAATTCTTCTTTTGCTCCATAAGCATCTTCAAAATCAAAATGATCAAGTCCGAATTGATTTGGCATTACAACATAAACCTCGTCAGGAACTCTTCTTGCTATCCAGTGATGACCGCCAATTGTTTCAAACCACCAAATAGAATCAACATCTTGAAAAGCAATTCCGTTACTTTCATAAGTCCCATATTTCTCTATTAATGCACCAAGTCTTTCAACACCCTCTTTAGCACTATTTATATAAGGAAGAGTAATTACAACAAAATCTTCCTCTCCTATTCCACCCTTTTTTATAATGTCGGGTTCAAATTCTACTAAAGGATCTGCTCCCAAAACTCTTTCATTTGTAGTAATAGTTTCTGTTGCAGTCATTGAAACATTTTTTTCATTAACTCCACATGCTCCCCAAACTCCACGCCATTTTTTTACATTTGGAAGACAAGTATAACGCATTGGATTTTTAGGCAATTCAATTTTACAATCTGTACGAACAGATTTATAATGAATCGGTTGATCCTTAGGCTCAACAACGATAAATTTTTTTGATTTAAACATTCCCGCTGAAGAATCTTCAATACGAGCAACCAAAGTTGAACCGTCATAACTTGCTTTTTTACCTATAAGAATTGTAGTACACATAACAAACCTCTCTTTCTAAATAATAATTATTATTAACTACAATTATATTATAACTCAAATTAACAAAAAGTAAAAATATTTTTTATTGTTTCACAAAAAACTTAATCTACTTTTGTATTTGAAATTATGGATATAATGAAAAACAAAATGCTTCACGTCATAGTACTTTGTAGAGAAACGCCCCCAATACGTCATCTCGACTATTTGTTTGTTTACAATCAATAGTATTCCCGAAAGAAATCTAAACAAGATTTATTATGTATCTGCGATACATTTACTTTTACTTGTTTACAAGCAAAAGTATGAGATCTTTCGACTTCGTTACACTTCGCTCAAGATGACGTATAAAGAGAATATCTTTGTCCAATAGCCGGACGTTAATAGTAAATAAACTTCAATAAAATGTAAAAATTGTATATTATAAAGAAATAACTCACGTCATAGAACTTTGAAATTAAATACCCCTAACACGTCATTTCGACCGAAACGGAACGTAGTGAAGTGAAGTGGATCTAGCTCTAACTTTGTTTACTTGTAAACAAAAGTAGGTCTGACGGGGTTATTGTATCATTTGATACAATAACTCTGGAAATCTCACACCATTATTTGCTTGCAAATAATAGTAAGTCCTGCAAAGGACTTAAAAAAATAAAAATGTTAAATATAACTACTATGTAAATTTTCTAAAGCTCCATTTAATATGAAAATTTCATACCGATGTATCTGCGATACATTTACTTTTACTTGTTTACAAGCAAAGTTAGGGCTAGATTGACTACGTTCTAGATGACGTATAATGGAATAATACTTCGTTTAATGGCTGGACGTTAACAGTAAATAAACTTAAAAATTTATCACAAAAAAACAATTAACGGTAACTATCCATTAATTGTCTTTTATAATGTAAATACTATTTGCTTTTTAATAATCTGTTGACTTCCTTTTGTACTTCCTCATAATTGTAACCTGCATTTTCAAGCCTTGCACGTCTTAATTCTCCGTTACCCCAGTTTCCTTGAATGACTTCTTTGGCTACTTCTCTTATTGCCTTTTCATTTATAAAAGCTCTGTAATCAACCCAACCCTTTAATTCCTTTACATAGTAATAACTTCCCCATTTTCTAGTTAAAGTCACTTCTTCTCCTTGATGATTTTGTGTCGTTCCAATCATACTTTTATCTTCACAAAACCAAGGCAAACTGTCGATTGAATAATAGCCTTTAATTTTGCTCTTTATATTCAAAAGCTCCATATATTCTCCTTCATCTTGAAATTCTTTTAATCTATATACAAAATAATGTGGTCTACCTGCATAAACCCACAATCTATCGTGATTATCCACAGAAATTCCATTTGCAGAATAGTTACAATGAATAATTCTGTTTTCATCAATAAAAATTCCCGTATGCCCATAACTTGAACTGTTATTTTCCCTTTTCCCCCAGATAAAAATGTCTCCTCTTTTTGCTTTCCAAGGAACATTGTCAGTTATCTTTTCAAAGCCGTTCTTTTCAAGCCAAAAATGTTCGTGTTTAGTGTCAATAGTCCAACCATTACTATTCGCCCCCGCACTTCTAAGTGCATAATATAAGGAAGAGGAACAGTCATAACTGGAAGTTCCATTTCTATTTTGCATAGAATACGAAACCTTACCTTTTCTGTTTTCAAACCACTTTATTGCCTTTTCAATATCTATCATAAAAACTCCTATTTAAGTTTAACAACCAATTCGTTTATAGCCTTTGTAAGTTCATCTATCTTCTTTTCAAATCTTAATAATAAGAAAATGGAAAGGACAACCGGAAAGCCTACATTTGAAATACTTGTAATTATATTTTCAATATTTTCCATTTTTTCCTCCATTCTATAGTAAAAAAAGACCAAAAGGTCTTTTTCTACTAGATTAATGTAATTTCTTCATAACTTGTTGAAATAATATTAGCCTTTTTAACTCCTGTAACTTTTAAATCATCTTTAGCCAAAACTGACTTATAATCAAAAGTTTTTATTATATCACCCGCTTCATCAGCTGACATATTTTTAATATTTGAAATTGTAAATGCCATATTTTTTCCGTCCTCTAATGTTAGAGTCATACTCAATGTCTTCTTCATTTTTTACCTCCTACTCTAAAGTTGTTTCTACGACTTTAATTGCTTCTTTTTTTGTACCGTCAATAAATTTTTCAACGAATTCTCCGAGTTTCTTTAAATTTTCATCGGAACAATCACTTTGAACATTCTTTACAGTTACACTTCTCTTTTTAGAATTAGCAAGATTAAAACTAACCTTTAAATACTTTTTAGCCATATCTTTTCTCCTTTTAATTTATTTTGTAAGCCTTACACTTATATAATAAAAATTTTTCAAAAAAAGGGGGGATAAGGTTTATCTCTTATTCCTTTAACTTGTTAGAAGCACTAATTTATGTTAAAATAATTGATACTAAGAGATTTGGAGGCAATATGAATAAAGAAGTACTCGGAATTTTTTCGTACATAATATTATTAATTTATACATTATTTACCATTGGTAATTTATATATGATTTTACAAAAAAAAGATACAGAAAGAAGTTTTTTCAATGTCTTATTAATGCCCCTATTGGCGTTATTCTACTTTTTAAAATTTAAAAACCATAATATTTTAATATATCTTTCAATTTTTTCCTTTTGGATTGGTGATATATTATGTACAAAAAGAAATAAAAAAATATAATCATCGGCTTACCGCTTTTTATCATCGGTATAGCCTTATATATAGTAAAACTTGCAACATTTATTAAAATTTCAGAATTGAACTACCTACTTACAATAGTGATAATGCTATTGTATTTCGGACTTGTTTTCTTTGAAATTATAATATCCTATGAATATGCAACTGAATACTTTAAAGGTGATATAATTTACCTTTATATTTTTGCTTTTGTAAATGCAACACTTTGTATTATGGCGATTTTAAATGCATTTTCAAATTATAGAAGTGGAGTATGGTATTTAATCTTTGGAAGTAATCTATTCTTACTTTCAAGCTCACTCTTCTTATTTGTAGTATTTATAAAAAACAACAGATTTTTTAATCTATGCCTAACATTGACTTATGCAATTGCAAAACTGCTTTTGATGATAGGCTTTGGGCTATTAATATAACGACTGACTTCAGTCGTTTTTTTATTGGAGATTATGATATTTTTATATTAGTTATAAAAAATAGATAACATTATTGTTCACATTATATACTTTAAAAAGAAAATCTTACACAAAGAACGAAACTCATTCAAAAATAAAAATATCACACGATATCAAAGTGAATTATCGTTGAAAAAATCAGATTTTCAGATACTTTTCAAATAAAAAATATTTATTTAAAATCTTTAATAAAAATGCATTTTTTCCATTGTTTTTTTATATCTTTTATGATAGAATAACCATAGTATTTATTTTTGGAGGTATATTGAATTGGAAGAAAAAATATTGGAAGATTCAAAAAAGATATTGGACTCGAAAACTTCCTTTGTCTTGGTTTATTCCTAGCATTTTTTATCTTAATTGGTAGAACAATGGGCGGAATAAATATGATCAAAACTATGATGAATACCGGTTTTGATTTACTTATGAATGTATGTCTTTATTTGATGGCGATTGCCGTATTGGCTGGAGCAATTTCAGGTCTATTCTCTGAATTTGGAGTAATAGCTCTTGTAAATAAACTTCTGTCAAAAGTTATGAAACCAATTTATGACTTACCCGGAGCTTCTTCTCTAGGTATGTTAAACTGTTATCTTTCAGATAACCCTGCTATCTTAACATTAGCACATGATGATAACTTTAGACGTTATTTCAAAAAATACCAAATGCCGGCTCTTACAAACCTTGGAACAGCTTTTGGTATGGGACTTATCACTACAACTACAATGATGGGACTTAATGTTGAAGGTGCTGTAACAAGTGCTTTAATCGGTAACTTGGGAGCCGTTATAGGTAGTGTCGTATCTGTTAGACTTATGATGCATGCTACTAAAAAAATGTATGGAACTACTGAATATGTTGAAGTAAAATCAACTGTTAAAATTCCGGAAAACTCAAGAGTAGTTAGAGAAGGAAGTGCAGGTTCAAGATTTATCCAAGCTATCCTTGACGGTGGAAAAGTTGGTGTTGATATGGGACTTTCAATTATTCCAGGTGTTGTAATCATCTGTACATTAGTTATTATACTTACAAACGGACCCGGAGCTGAAGGTGTTTATACAGGATCAGCAAATGAAGGAGTTGGAATTCTTCCATGGATTGGAGGAAAATTATCTTTCATCCTTAACCCATTATTCGGTTTCAGTTCTCCGGAAGCAATCGCAGTTCCTATAACTGCATTGGGCTCAACAGGAGCAGCAATCGGAACAGTTGCAAAAATGGCAGCAGTAGGAAAAGTTTCAGGAAATGACATAGCAGTATTCACTGCAATCTGTATGTGCTGGAGTGGATATATTTCAACTCACATTGCAATGATGGATGCACTTGGAACAAAAGAAGCAACAGGAAAAGCATTAATCAGCCATACAATCGGTGGATTAGTAGCAGGTTTTGCAGCACATATTCTATATATGTTGTTCCATATGTTTTAATAAATAAATAAAAAATTTTGGTAGCATTTAAAATGCTACCTTTTTTATGCCTAAATTTAAATTTAACAAAACTATCCTTTATGATATAATAATTATGGGTTTATGCCTTATGATAAAGCTATAATTATTTCATCATAATAACCTAAATATAATTATCAAAATGGAATTATGATATAATAATCATATGTTTAAATATTAAATATTATTGTAAGGGAGAGAGAGTTATGGATAAGGAAAAAATTACTTCTATTAAGAATGTATTTGAATTTATCAAACATTTAATTAATCCTACTAACTATTATAGAGAAGTTAGAAAAAAAGTTAATATTCATTTTATTATTATTATATCAGTTTCAATACTATTATTTTATTACCTATTTAAAGATTTTATTCTAAACAATATTCTAACCTATTTTAATAATAAGTATGACCTACTATTACATTTTGAATTGTTGAAAAATGTTCCTAATACATTATATATAATATTAGTAATATATTATTTCTATTTTTATATAAAATTTATTTCTTCCAAAAGGATAAACATACTTGATAAAATTTTTATATATGCTATTATTTTTTCATTAGTCTCCTTATTAGTAATTAGAACAAACAATAAAGTATTTTTATTTTTATTTTAATTGTATTTATATTATTAATAATAAGATTTTTATTATATAATATTGTTAATCTCAAACCAAGTAATCCTAATTTTACTTTAGAAGACTTTTACATAGGAAAATTTGATAGCGATTTACTAAAAAATGTATTAATTAAAGATAGTGATAAAATTAGATATGATTTATTTGGGCGAAAACTAATAATTGAGAATTTATGCAGTTCTATTATTATGTCTAAAATCAATAATGATTGTTTTACAATAGGTGTTATCGGAGAATGGGGAAGCGGAAAAAGTACTATTATAAATTTTGCAAAACAAGAGCTAACGAATAAAAAAGATTTAATTATAATTGACGATTTTGATCCTTGGACAATAAATTCAGAAGATGCTTTAATTTTAGCAATGTATAATACAATAATTGAAAATTTAGGAAAAAACATCAGTTATTTTAAAAGAAAAAAAGTTCAAAACGCGCTTCTTAATGTAACCACAGATATTCCTTATATTGGCAAAGGATTGGGAAATTTTTTCAAAATCAGAATTGACGATTACTCTGAATATAAAGAAATTAAAGCTGATTTAGAAGAAAAGTTAAAAAAATCAAAAAAACGTTTAGTTTTTATTATAGATAATTTAGATAGAATGTCTAAAAAAAAATTTACTGTTTTTGCTTACTCTTACAGGTACTTTATTCAAATTACCAAATATAACTTATATTGTAGCTTATGATAAAGAAAGATTAAATAAAATACTTGACCCAAATGAAATAAACCCAAAATATATTGAAAAACTAATAAACAAAGAAATTCTAATCCCTAAAATACACAATTCTGATAAACAATATATATTTTATAATTGTTTAAAAAATTTCTTAAAAGAAAATGACGAGATTTTTTCTATAAAAATTAATCAAATAGTTGATGAGATTAACAATACTGTTTTCAAGAAAATTGCTTCAAAATTTTATAATATCAGAGATTTTATAAGATTTATAAATTTTATATCTTATGATATAAACTATTCTTTTCTAGTAGTATATTTAGATAGAAATGACTTTTTGATTATGAAGACGATACAATTTTTAGATTATGAATTATATCAAAAAATATATAAAAATAAAGATTTTATTACTAAAATAATAAAAGAAGAAAAAGATTTAACCGAAAAAGATAAACAATTTTATGAAGAAGTGGAATCTAGTGATTTCTTTGATTTATTACAGCTATTATCACATAATCATTCAAATTTTAAAATTGTTAAAAATTTAAAAGAAAACTCAATATTTTATGATGATAATATAGATTTTAAAAATAGAAATTATATTTGCAACTCATTCTCCTTTGATAATTATTTTACTTTCAATAATTATACTAAATACTATATAGAAATTAAAAATTTTTTATACTTAATAGTATTAGCTATGAGAATACAACACTTTTCTTTGATGAAAATAAAAAATATTTGAATGATACCTATATGGCTTTCCTTTTAATTTATATTTCAGAATTAAAAAAATTAAAAGCACCAACGAAATATTACTTTCTAAACTATTTTTAATTATATATTTTTTAAAATTAATTATCAATAAATTATTTAATGAGTATAAGCTAAATTTAGAAAAAACTTATAGTTTCGAACTAAAAAAATCAGCTAAAGAAATAGATAATAACATTTATAATGAACTTTCAGAAGTTTTTCAAGAATATTATGAGCAAATAAGAGAACTTTTTATTTCAGTTTTAAATTCTAAAGAGTTCTTTTCTCTAAAGCAATTTTCTATAAAATTTAATGATATAAATAATTTTAATTACTTTTGTAATAAATTAGAAACTAACAGAGAAGATAACAATAAAATTATTGATAATTGTAAAGAAATAGCTTCTAATACTCATATTACACAAAGAGAACAAATTGAAAAACTATTAAAAGAATTAGAAGTATTATTTCAAAACAATATCAAATAAAGGAGTGAATTTCACTCCTTTATTTGTTTCTATATTTATTTATCCCTATTTACCATTTTTTCTTTTAGAAATATACATTCCTAAAAGTCCAACTGCTAATAGTAATGTAGAAGACCCTGCGATTGCAGTTTTTGGTATTTTTGTTCCCTTTTCTTTATTAATTTCAGGTTTTTTATTTTTATCTGCATTTTCAGGTTTTTGTTTATCATCTTCTTTGTTATTTTGTTTATTATTCTCTTTATTGTCTTCTTTGTTGTCCGGTTTATTATTATCTGGTTTGTTGTTTTCTTTATCGTCCGGTTTGTTATTATCCGGTTTGTTGTTTTCTTTATCGTCCGGTTTGTTATTATCCGGTTTGTTATTGTCTTCCGGCTTAGTGTCCTCAACAGTTGATAAATCAGTTCCGTTTGGATAAGATCCATTTGTTCCGTTTGCAGAATTTTCATCTGTATCAACTATATTTGATTCTACAACAACATCTTGAAGTTTTAACAATAATTTTCCTGCATCTTCAGTCTTTTGTCTATTGTCATTTATCTTATATTTTGCAGTAGATTCCGCTAATGTGATATCAGCTGTGCCGACATCTTGTTTAGCTTTTAACTTGTAAACCAATTTTAAAGATTTATTTTGTTCAAAAGCATTTTTTATATCTTCTGCACTTAAAGTCCAATTAACTTTAGGTGGAACTGAAATAAAAAACCCTCCGGCTTTACTGAATGTAGCATTACCGTCTTTTTCAAGGATTTCAGCTTCATAATCTTTATGAAGTCTATCTTCTATGGAAATTTCTTTTAATACGTCCTTAAATTTATCAGCTAATTTACTATCATTAGTGTTTAAAAAGTTTCTATTTTCAGACATATCTTTTAAATATTTTTCTAATTCTGCTTTTTTCTTATCACTTTTATCAGTAACATTTATAGAATAAAAATTTATATTTTTATTTTTAGCAATTTTCGCTTCGCCTTGTGCTGATAAATTGTGATTATAGAATACATATTCTCTTTGGTAGAAAATAGTATCTAACGCAGTTTCAATCACTTTTACAGTTGCTTTATTAAGCAATTTTTCTACTTCTCCCGCATTTTCTTTTTCTATTTTGCTCCTCAAAGCTGCCATAATAGTCTTTTTAAATGGAAATTCCTTACTTACAACATTAATTCTTTGATAACTGTGATTATGATATCCTTCTCCAACAGTTTTTGAATAATCAAACTTTGAAGAATCCAATTTGTTACTTTCAAATTCTTTCAGTTTTATATAGTCAAAAGCGAAATCTAAGCCAAAAAATTTTAAATAATCAGCTAATCCAAGTTTATCTTTTATATTGTCAAAATTATGAATTCCAAGTCTATTCAACATAGTTATAAAAGCATTAAAATCTTTAATCATATTGGATTTTTTAAATGTTTTTTCAACGTAAAAAGGCCATGGAAAAAATGGACTCTCACCCACAACAGTATCCCCTTTGATTGTTGTAGTTTTTGCATTTTCCTTGTCTTTTATATCATAACTGAAAGTTGCTTCTCCTTGAGATAAAAGTACAATATGTTGACGCTTCCCTGATTTTTGCTCATTGTCAAAAATCTTTTCAGCTTTATATATAGCCTCTTGCATACTTACACCGTAATTGTAATTATTTTTGGCTTCTTCAAATGCTTTATTTATCATTTGTTCAACATTTGAAGGTTTTAATTCAACTGAATCTTTAACTTGACGATAAAAACTGATTAAACGAACTGAATTAAGATTTTTATGTTCATCATCTTCTAAAAGAGTCTTAACTATTTTCTTAATGCTTTCTTTTGCTTTATTCTTAGACTCTTCAGTCATCTTTTTAGAAACGTCTAAAAGGATAATAACATCTGAACCGTTATGAATTTGTTTAGATGTAATTTTTGTTGTAACTGTTACAGACTTATCTTTTTCAACAACCGCTGATTTTTCAATATCGAACAATTTTGTCTCTTCAACATCTCTTCTCTTTACATTTTTGTCCTTATCAGATATTTCTTTATCAGTTCCTTCTTTTTTTACCACAAGTTCCTTTTTTTCTTCTACAACTTTATTCTTTGACAAATTTCCTTCATCTGCCAAAGATTGTTTAGGTAAAAAATTGATTACAAAACTAAACAGTAAAATAAAGACTAATAATTTTGATTTTTTCATAAATTGTAACTCTACTCCTTAAAAATTTTTTATATAAAAAATGAGCTTAAAATAATTAAAGGTTTATCCACGAATAAATAATTAATTATTAGTATAAGCTCAATCCCCATACTCCAAGTAAAATAATAAAATATTTTCTTATTAAACTCAAGTGATATTTGTCTTATTATTTGCTAATTTATAGATATTTATATAAATATTTTCAACTTTTTGACATTTTTTATATTAATTTATTCTTTTTAGCGATTTTTTTGATTTTATCCAAGTCGCTTTTATCATATTCTTGTCTCAAGTCTCTAAAAATTTTAAAATTTATCATTATGGTCTTTCCCTTGTTTTCAATTGAAAAACTTCTTATTCTATCCCATCTGTATAGCTTTGCAACTAATTGCCAAGGGTGAATAATTCCTCTTTCACTTATCCCTGCACTCATCATACTTGTAAAAAATGCAAGCCACCAGGATAATGCTATTAGATATCCAACTAAGTCATTTTTCAATCTATATCCTGCAAATAGTAAAAGAGCTAGTGCGAATACAAGAGATATGAATGTATATTTTGTAAACTTTACTTTTATGAAACATGTTAATCTTCTATAAATATTAAAGACACACAAAAGCAAAGGAATTAATATCAACGGTAACATAAATTCTCCTTAAAATTCCATTTTTATACTTCTTTTAAAAAGATTATCCAAAATTTCTTTCGGATTCTTCTTATTATATATTATTTCATAAACTGCATTTGTTATAGGCAATTCAACATCGTATATTTCGGATAAATCCATTAATGCCTTTGTTGTGAAATATCCCTCTGCAAGTTTTTCAAAACTCTCGCCCTTTACAAATTTTTCGCCAAATTTTCTATTATTACTAAATTCGGAAAAAACAGTAGCTTCATAGTCTCCAAGATGACAAAGTCCGTATGCACAGCTTTTATCTCCCCCCATTTTTTCTATAAGCCTTGCAATTTCTCTCGTTCCTCTTGACATCAAAGCTCCCTTTAATGAGCTTAAATTCATTCCGTCAAGCATTCCTGCAGCAATACCTATAACATTTTTTGAAGCAGCTCCGATTTCATTTCCCAAAAGATTTGTTCCATAGTAAAATCTGATTAAATTGCTTGAAAAAGCGTCAACTAATTTCTTAACCAATTCCCTATCATCTGAGTCAATTACCATACAATTCGGAATTCCATTTGTAAAGTCCTGAACATGTCCGGGTCCAATCCAAGCACCACAAGAATAATTTTCTCCTAGAATATCCTTTACAATTTTTGTAGGTGTAAAACCTGTCTTTATTTCAATTCCTTTCATACAAAGGATAATAGGAATATTTTTCTCTTTAAAATTAGCTTTATTTTTATTTAACAAATCCCTTAAGCCCTGTGTTCCAACTGAAATAATGATTAAATCTTTATTAAAAACATCATTTATATCAGTTGTCAAAGTAATGGACTTTTGTAATTCAAGAAAATTATTTTTCCTATTCTCTAAAAAGTTTTTCATCTTTTCAGAAGTTTCTCTTCCGTATAGAGTAACTTCATTTCCTATTTTATCTAAATACCAAGCTATGAAACTTCCCCATCTTCCACAACCTATAACAGCAATTTTCATAAAATCTCCTAATTTTCTTCCAACATATCAATTCTCTTTTGATGACGACCGCCTTCAAAGTCCTCTTCAATAAAAGTTTTTACAATATCTTTTGCAAGTTCAATTCCGGTAACTCTCGCACCCAAGCAAAGAACATTTGCATTATTATGTTTTCTAGTCATTCTAGCTGAAAAACTTTCACTACAAAGACCTGCACGAATTCCTTTAACCTTATTACAAGCTATTGAAATTCCGATGCCTGTTCCACAAATTGCAATTCCTAAAGAATTTTCATTTTCTAAAACTTTTTTACAAACAGCTTTTCCAAAAAGCGGATAATCCACGCTTTTAGTTTCATCTGTTCCTACATTTATAACTTCATGTCCCAATTCTTCTAAAAATTTTACAAGTTCGTTTTTCATCTCAACTGCTGAGTGATCATTACCTATTATTATCTTCATAAAACTCTCCTTATATGATATTTAATATAACTAATAATAATATATTTATGAATTATAGTCAAGTTTTTGAGTAACTTATTAAGATACCTTTTGAATATAATTCTAATTTTAGTAACTTTATAATTGACTTGAAGTTAAAAAAGTAGTATAATTATATCAAGAATTAGTAAACTTAACCCAACAACTGAAAATACCGTCATATCTAGTCATATCAGGAGGAAAAATGTACGATAAAGAGAAGATTATAGAAGATTTTAGCCCTTTGATAAAAGCGAGTATAAAAAAGTATTTTGCCAATTACATAAGCTATGAAGATGCATATCAAGACGGAGTTGTAAAAATTTTGGAGCTTTTGGAAAGCTATAAAGGCGGTGGAAAAGTTTCACTTGAATGTTATTTAAAATATCAATTAAAATTTTTTATATGCAAAAATTTTTTAAAAGAAAAAAGAAACTGAAAAGACATTTACAAAAATATATCAGACAAAAGATGATGAAACAATTGAAGTTTTGGAGCTTATTGTTGATGAAAATGCAGATACACAAAAAGAGATTGAAACAAGTGAATTGAATAAAAAGATAAGAGAAATTGTGTCCACTCTCCCCCAAAAGCAAAGAGAGGTTATAGAATTCAAATTTTATGAAAATTTAAAAAATAAAGAAATTGCTGAGAAAATGAAAATAAAGGAAGACACAGTTAAGGAGTATTACAAAATAGCAAAGAAAAAACTTAAAACGAAGTTTATTAAAAATGAGATAGACTTAAAGGAGTTGTAGTATTTTGCTACCAATGGGATGTATCGTAGATACATCAAATACAGAAATCTCATTGTAAGGGAGCTTTAGGAGATCTCCAGAGCAATTGTATCTAACGATACAATTACCCCGTCAGACCTACTTTTGTTTGTTTAGAGTAAACAAACAAAGTTAGGGCTAGATTCGTTACACTTCACTACGTTCCGTTTCGGTCGAGATGACGTGTAAGGAGAATACTTCGTTTTATAGCTTAACGTTAATAGTAAATAAAATTTACAAAATATTTAAATATTTTGTATAAAAACAAAATGTTTCACGTCATAAAACCCCAACAAAGAAATGTCCTCAACACGTCATCTTGAGCGAAACGTAGTGTAGTCGAAAGATCTCAACTATTGCTTGTTTACAAGCAATAGTATTTCTTAAAGAAATCTAAAAATATTATGTATCTAAGACACATCAACTATAAAAATTTCAATCAAGAGCATATAGCTTAATGAGATCTCTCCATTGCACTCAGCTTCGCTTCGTTACAGTCGAGATGACGTGTAAAGTATGTTTTCTATGCAAAGTAATTTGACGTGAAATATTTTACCTTATATCCTTTATATTTATTCTCCTCCCTATTTCCCAATATACAAAAAAAGGACTCTTTGAGTTCTTTTTTTGTATATTTTTATGAAATTTTTACAATTTTGTGGTAAAATATAATATGTATATTTATGTAGATTTTTATAAGGAGAAAAAATGACAAATTTTATAGATGAAAAATATGATGTTGTTGTAATCGGTGCAGGTCACGCCGGTTGTGAAGCAGGTCTTGCAAGCGCTAGACTTGGACTTAAGACAGCAATTCTTACAATAAGCATGGATTCAGTTGCCGATATGCCCTGCAATCCAAATATAGGTGGAACAGGAAAAGGCCATTTGGTTCGTGAAATAGACGCTCTAGGCGGAGAAATGGCGATAAATATAGATAAAACTTTTATTCAATCCAGAATGTTAAATACTTCAAAGGGTCCTGCAGTTCACAGTTTACGTGTTCAAGCAGATAAAAAGATGTACCATACTGAAATGAAAAAAGTTTTGGAAAAAGAAAAAATATAGATTTAATTCAAGCAGAAGTTAAGGAAATTCTAACTGAAAACAATGAAATAACAGGAGTTTTAACAACTTCAAATGAAATCTTTCCTGCAAAGGCAGTTATCATCTGTACGGGAACTTATCTTAAATCTATGATTTTAATTGGAGAAAATTGTTATGAAAGTGGTCCTAATAACTGGAAATGCTCCACTTTATTAAGTGATAGTTTAAAAAATTTAGGTATTCCGCTTAGACGTTTTAAAACCGGAACTCCTGCAAGAGTTCATAGAGATTCTATTGACTATTCAAAAATGGATATTCAAAAGGGAGATGACAATATAATTCCATTTTCCTTTATGAATGAGGGAAAAGATATTGGAAACCATAAAGAAGATTGTTACTTAACTTATACAACTTTAGAAACTAAAAAAATCATTCAAGATAATCTTCATAGAAGTCCGATGTATGCGGGAATTGTAAATGGTGTAGGACCTAGATATTGCCCATCGATTGAGGATAAAATAGTACGTTTTAACGAAAAAGATGAACATCAAGTTTTTATTGAACCTGAAGGTTTAGATACTTTGGAAATGTATGTGCAAGGTGTAAGCAGTACACTTCCCCTTGACGTTCAAAAACAAATGTATAAAAGCATTTTGGGACTTGAAAATGTTAAGATAATGCGTCCTGCTTATGGAATTGAATATGATTGTATTGATCCGACTATTTTAAGGGCTACTTTAGAGCATAAGGATATTAAAAATCTGTTCTTTGCCGGTCAAATTAACGGAAGCTCCGGTTATGAAGAAGCTGCAAGTCAAGGTATTATCGCAGGGATAAATTCAGCAATGAATATTTTAGGAAAAGAGCCTTTTGTTCTTACCAGAAGTGATGCCTATATAGGAGTTTTAATTGACGATTTAATTACAAAAGGAACTGACGAGCCTTATAGAATGATGACTTCAAGAACTGAATACAGACTTTCTTTAAGACAAGATAATGCAGATTTAAGACTTACGGAAATGAGCTATAATATAGGTTTGGCAACTAAAGAACGTTACGAAAAATGCCTAAACAAAAAGACTTTAATTGAAAATGAAATAAATAGACTAAAATCTTCTATATTAACTCCAAAGGAAAATACAAATAAGGCTTTAGAAGATTTGGGAAGTATGAAACTTAAAACTGCAGTAAGCCTTTATGATTTAATAAAAAGACCTGAATTAGACTATGAGATAATTAAGGATTTAGATACAACTCGTGAACCTTTGGATAGAGAAATAAAAATGCAAGTTCAAACTATGATTAAATATGAGGGTTATATCGAAAAACAAAGCCAACAAATAGAGGCATTTAAAAAACTTGAAAATAAAAAACTTGAAAATATTGACTATAATTCCCTATCAGGTCTTAGAATTGAAGCAGTTCAAAAACTTGCAAAATTTAGACCTGAAACAGTAGGACAAGCGAGTAGAATTTCAGGAGTAAGCCCTGCAGATATAAATGTTTTGCTTATTCATCTTGAAACTCAAAGGAGAAAAAATGGATAATTTAAAAAGTTTAACTCAAAAAGAAAATATTATTTTAAGTAATATAGCTTTAGAAAAATTTGAAATTTACAGAAAATTAATTCTCGAATGGAATAAAAAAATTAATTTAACAGCTATTACAGATGAAGAAGCTATGAATACAAAACATTTTTTAGATTGTCTATTACTTACAAAAACAGGACTTTTTGATGATGATAAAAGTATTTTAGATGTGGGAACAGGTGCAGGTTTCCCTGCAATTCCACTTAAACTATATAATGAAAATTTAAAAGTAACAATGTTGGATAGCTTAAATAAAAGGATTAAGTTCTTAAATATCGTAATCGAAGATTTGAATTTAAAAAACATAAAAGCAATTCACGGGCGTGCTGAAGAAGTCGGAAGAAAAGAGGGCTTTAGAGAAAGTTTTGATATAGTGAGTTCAAGAGCAGTCGCTTCCCTATCTTTACTTTTGGAATTTACAATTCCATTTTTAAAAGTAAATGGTCTATTTCTCGCAATGAAAGGACCTTCATATCTTGAAGAAGTTGAAATTTCAAAAAATGCATTTAAAAAATTAAACTGCAAATTGGAGAATGTATTGAATTTTAAAATCGAGCAAAACGGAGAGATTTCAGAAAGAAATATTTTGATTATTAAAAAGATAGGAAAAACACCGGATAATTTTCCTAGAAATATGGGACAAATAAAGAAAAAACCGTTATAAAAGAGTAAAAGAAGGTTGAAATACCTTCTTTTTTTGTGTTTACTACGAAGTGAAACAATTTACTTTTTATATACTTTTTATATACTTTTTAATAATATATAAAGTTTATTTCCTGTTAACGTCTAGCTATTGGACAAAGTATATTCCCTTATACGTCATTTCGACTGTAGCGTAAGCGAAACGAATCTAGCCCTAACTTTGTTTACTTGTAAACAATCAATAGTAGGTCTGACGCAAAGATTGTTCAAATCTTTGATTTGAGTACAATCGACTGCGAAAATCTCATACTTTTGCTTTAGCAAAAGTAAATGTATCGTAGATACATCAATATGAAATTTTCATACTAAATGAAACTCTAGAAAATTTACATAGTAATTATAGTTAACATTTTTATTTTTTAAGTCCTTTGTAGGACTTACTATTATTTGCAAGCAAATAATAGTGTGAGATATCTCCGCTCCGTTACACTTCGGTCGAGATGACGTGTTGGGAGCTTCTCTTTACAAAGTTCCATAATGTGAGTTATTTTATTTTTTATATAATTTTAAAATCCTATGATGTAGATTTTTATTTTTCTACCATATTTATAAAGATATTTTGAAGTTTTTTACTACTAATGCCTAGCCACTAAACAAAGGTCTTTCCTTATACGTCATTTCGACCGGAGTGAAGCAAAGTGAAATATAGTGAATCTAGTCCTAACTTTGCTTGTTTACAAGTAAAAAAAGTTAGGGCTAGATTGACTACGCTCGAGATTACGTATTGGGGTATATCTGCAAAGCACTATGACGTTAGTTATTTCTGTTTAAATACAAAAAATGAAGGTCATTATTGACCCTCATTTTTTATTGTTTAATCTTTCGATTATTTTGATCTTTTTCTACGTTTAGAATCTATTAAAGCAACTAATGCTCCTGATCCTATTAACATATTTGCATATAAAGCTAAGTTTGAGCTTACATTTGTCTTAGGTAATATAGGTTTCTTCAACAAGATTGTTTGATCTGCATCATTAATATCTCTATGAGAAGCTATTTCTTTACCTTTTTCATACATTGTTTCAAAAGCTACAAGTTTACCTTGTTTCAAATATTTAGCTTCAACAACTGTACTTAACTCAATTTTACCATCGCTCTTTTCAGCAACAAAAGTTTTTTCTACAGTTAATGGTTTTCCATCTACCAAGATTTCTTTTCCTGTTGCCTTATCCATCCAAACAAGTTTAACTGTATATTCTTTTCCTATAACTAAATTAGTATAATAAACATAATCTGTTAGTGTCAATGTTTTTTCAAGAGCAGCTTCTTTCTTACCATTAACTTTTGCTTCAGTTCTTAATTTAGGTTCAGGTTGTCTTACTTTTACAGTTTGGTCTTCATCATTAATGTCCTTGTGTGCTGCAACTAATACATTATCTTTATAAACTTCTTCAAAAGCTACTAATGTTGTATCTTTTTCAAAATGTTTAGCATCCACAGTTACACTTAATTCAACTTCACCATTTTCTTGTTCAGCTACAAATGTTTTTTCAGCTGTAACAGGTTTTCCATCAACTAGGAATGGTTGTCCTGTTGCCTTATCCATCCATACCAACTTAGCTGTATAAGTCTTTCCAACTATTAAATTGCTATATTTAACAACGTCTGTTAAAACAACTTTGTCAGTTGGTGCATCTTCTTTTTTATCATTTACTTTTGCTTCTGTAGTAACTTTTGGTATTTTACGGTCTGTAATTGTAATCTTTCCACCTTCAGCTTTAACTATATCGTCTTCAGCTACTTTTGTTACTGTTACATTTCCATCTTTATCAACTTCAAATTCAATATCTGTTACTGTTAAATATCCTTCAGGTGCTGATTCTTCGTGGAATATATATTTTCCAGGTAATAAGTTCAATTCTTTTTCAGTTTCTGCTGATACCCAAGTAATTGTATTAACCTTTGTATCATTATCTTTGATTAAATTAGTTCCGTCTGCTGACTTAACTGTAATCTTTGCTCCAGGTAATTCTGTTCCACCTAAATCAACCTTGCTTACTTTAACAGGATTGAAGTTTTCTTTGATTACAACAGATTGATCTTCATCATTGATGTCTTCATGGGCAGCAACTTCTTTATTATTTTCAAACAATTTTTCGAATGCTACCAATTTTGTATCCTTATTGAAGTGTTTTGAATCTACAGTTGTACTTAATGTAATTTCTCCTTCACTACTTTCAGCTACAAATTCTTTTTCAGCTGTAACAGGATTCCCGTCAACTAAGAATGGATTTCCTGTTTCCTTATCCATCCATACTAATTTAGCTGTATAAGTCTTTCCTATTACTAATTTCTTATACTTAACAGTGTCAGTCAAAGTTAATTGATCTTTAGCTTTTACTTCTTTTTCTCCATTAACTTTAGCTTCTGTTTTTAATTCAGGTTCAGGTTGTTTTACCTTTACAGTTTGGTCTTCATCTTTAAGGTCTTTATGAGCTGCAACTAATTTGTTGTCTTTATAAACTTCTTCAAAAGCTACTAATGTTGTATCTTTTTCAAAATGTTTAGCATCCACAGTTACACTTAATTCAACTTCGCCATTTTCTTGTTCAGCTACAAATTCTTTTTCAGCTGTAACAGGATTTCCGTCAACTAGGAATGGTTGTCCTGTTGCCTTATCCATCCATACCAACTTAGCTGTATATGTCTTTCCAACGATTAAATTCTTATACTTAACAACATCTGTTAAAACAACTTTATCAGTTGGTGCATCTTCTTTTTCTCCATTAACCTTTGCTTCTGTTTCTACAGTAGGTTTTTTACGGTCTGTAATTGTAATTTTTCCACCATTAGCTTTTACTATATCATCTTCAGCTACTTTTGTTACAGTTACATTTCCGTCTTTATCAACTTCAAATTCAATATCTGTTACTGTTAAATATCCTTCAGGTGCTGATTCTTCGTGGAATATATATTTTCCAGGTAATAAGTTCAATTCTTTTTCAGTTTCTGCTGATACCCAAGTAATTGTATTAACCTTTGTTCTATTATCTAAGATTAAATCAGTTCCATCTGCTGATTTAACTGTAATCTTTGCTCCAGGTAATTCTGTTCCGCCTAAATCAACCTTGCTAACTTTTACAGGATTGAAGTTTTCTTTGATTAAAACAGATTGAGCTTCATCATTAATATCTTCATGAGCTCCTACTTTTACGCCATTGTGGAACATTTCTTCAAAAGCTACTAATGTTGTATCTTTTGTGAAGTGTTTTGAATCTACTTTTACAGTTAATTCAACTTCACCATCCGCTTTATCAGCAACGAATGTCTTTTCAGCTGTAAGCTGATTTCCTTCAACTAGGAATGGTTGTCCTGTTGCTTTATCCATCCAAACAAGTTTAACTGTATATTCTTTTCCAATTACCAAATTCTTATAGCTTACTTTATCTGTTAAAGTTAATTCATCTTTAGCTTTTACTTCTTTTTCTCCATTAACTTTAGCTTCTGTCTTTAAGTCCGGTTTTGGTTGTTTCACTTTTACAGTTTGGCCTTCGTCTTCAAGATCTTTGTGAGTTGCAACTAATTTATCGCCTTTATAAACTTCTTCAAAAGCTACTAATGTTGTATCTTCTTTAAAATCTTTAGCATCTAAAGTTACACTCAATTCAACTTGACCATCTGCTTCGTTAGCTACGAATTCTTTTTCTGCTGTAACAGGGTTTCCATTAACTTTGAATGGTTCTCCTGTTGCTTTATCCATCCATACCAACTTAGCTGTATATTTCTTTCCAACAATTAAATTCTTGTACTTAACAACATCTGTTAGAACAACTTTATCAGTTGGTGCATCTTCTTTTTTATCATTAACCTTTGCTTCTGTTTCTACAGTAGGTTTTTTACGGTCTGTAATTGTAATTTTTCCGCCTTCAGCTTTAACTATATCATCTTCAGCTACTTTTGTTACTGTTACTTTTCCGTCATTATCAACTTCAAACTCAATATCTGTTACTGTTAAATATCCTTCAGGTGCTGATTCTTCGTGGAATACATATTTTCCAGGTAATAGATTTAACTCCTTAGGAGTATTAGTTGATACCCAAGTAATTGTATTAACCTTTGTATCATTATCTTTGATTAAATTAGTTCCGTCTGCTGACTTAACTGTAATCTTTGCTCCAGGTAATTCTGTTCCCCCTAAATCAACCTTACTAACTTTTACAGGATTAAAGTTTTCTTTAATTACAACAGTTTGAGCTTCATCATTAATGTCCTCATGAGCAGCTACTTGTACGTTATTTTCAAACATTTTTTCAAATGCTACTAATTTAGTTTCTTTAGTGAAATAATCTGAATCTACAGTTACATTTAACTCTACTTCACCATCCGCTTTATCAGCAACGAATGTAGTTTCAGCTTTAATAGGATTTCCTTCAGCTAAGAATGGTTGTTTAGTTTCCTTATCCATCCATACTAACCTAACTGTATAAGTTTTCCAACTATTAAATTCTTATAGCTTACTTTATCAGTTAAAGTTAATTGATTTTTAGCTTTTGCTTCTTTTTGTCCATTAACTTTAGCTTCTGTCTTGATTGAAATTCCTTTACGGTCTGTAATTGTAATCTTTCCGCCATCAACTTCAACTTTGTCATCTTGAGCTACTTTTGTTACTTTTACTTTTCCGTCTTTATCAACTTCAAATTCAATATCTGTTACTTTTAAATATCCTTCAGGTGCTGATTCTTCATGGAATATATATTTACCTGCTCTTAATTTTAATTCCTTAGGAGTATTAGTTGATACCCAAGTAACTGAATTAACTCTTGTACCATTATTGCTGATTAAGTCTGAACCGTCAGCTGATTTTACAGTAATTTTTGCTCCGGCTAATTCTGTTCCGCCTAAATCAACCTTGCTTACTTTAACATCATGATATTTGTAATCGTCTACCATTGCTATAATAGTTGTAGATCCATCTACTTTTACAGTAGTTCCCGTTACAGTTCCATCATCCTTTAATGTAAACTTAATTGTTGTAGCTAAAGTAAATCCTTCCGGTGCTGCTTTTTCCTCAAAAGTATAATTTCCCGGTGCAAGCTTAAATTCTTTAGAAGTACCATCTGATACCCATTCAACAGATGATACTTTTGTTCCATTATTATTGATTAATGGTCTGCCGTCATCTGAACTTAATTTAATTGTAGCTCCGGCTAATTCTGACCCGGCAACATCAGTTTTGCTAAATTTAAAAGTAAATTCCTTAGGCTTGTAAGTATTCTTTATATTCATGCCTGTTACTTCTGAAGTATAACCTTCAGGGACTTGTACTTCTTTTACAGTATAAACTATAGGAATATTCTTTCCTTGTTCATCATGTTTATCTGTTCTGTATTTAGGTAAATTCTTAAATTCATATTTCCAGTGACCATTGTTATCAGGTGTTACAACTTGAGTTTTTCCTGCTAGTTCCTTTCCGTCGGCAAGTAATTGAACTGTAATTTGTGCTGGACGAACATTATGACCTTCATCATTAACCCAAGTCTTTTCTCCGGAAACATTAGTTAAAACACGTTTATTCTTAACTTTTACTTCTGTTAACTTATTTAAATCAGGTGTGAATTCCAAATTTTCACTTGTTGATTCAACTTCATATCCCGGTGGTGTACTTACTTCTTTTAATACATATTTCTTAGTGGGATCTAATGTTTTTTTAGAAATAGCTTCACCATTACTTCCTGTAACCATTGTTTCAATTAAGTCATTTGTACCTTTAACTCTAATTTCAAATTTTGCTTTAGGAAGTTTAATATTAGGGTCAATTGCATCCACTTTTACAATCTTAACTTTCCCCTTATTTCCTTCACCGGTTCCTGAAGAACTGGCTGAATTAAATCCACCATTATATACTTTATTAACTCCATCACCTTTCAAAATGACCTTATTGACAATTTTATCATCTGGATAAGTGGTTTGATAACGTAATTGAAAACTCTTTTTTCCCGGACTTCCTATATTTAGTGTAAAGGATGACTTATCCCCATTAAACTTAATCATTGAATTAAGTTCAGCTTGAGAATATTCCTTAATGACTTTCGTTACCTTTCCGGTATTATCAAATTCCACTTCTTTAAGTATTATTGTTCCATCCAGATACTTTGCCCCAGCCGGAGAAAGTTCATCTGATACAATACTATGTTGTAAATTAAGATTTTTAGATAAATTGATTCTAACAACCCATTGAACTCTTTGTTCAGCATTATCAGGGTCATATGCATATTTAGCTAAGTCTTCACCTTCTACTGAGCCTGGTTTGTCTACATGGATTGTATGAGTAATAGGCTTTCCATTTACAGAAATTGTAAAAGTATTATCAGAATCAATTTTTATTTTACTCCTGACAAATGAAGCCTCTAATTTCATTGTACCTTTAACATTATACAAATTTTCTACTGATTTAGTAAAGGTTACAACAATTTTTCCTCCACCGCCATTAACTGCATTGATTTTTCCTTTGGCTACAACAGTTCCGTCAGTATTTACTAAGTCAAACTGTGTAGCTGAACCGGATAATGGAAATTGCATTTCTGTTGGTAATTGTACTTCAAAATAATCTTTTTCTTTAATAGTATTGCCATAACTTGAAGCATCCCAATCAAGCTCTAAATCAAACTGATCAGTTGAATACAGTTTAGTAAGTGGGGGATCCCCTTCTTTATGCTTATGTTTATAAATATTAAAGCGTGTAACTGTAACATTTGGTTTAACTTCACCATTTGCATGAACAAAAGATGCTCCAATTGTTTGTAATACCATTGATAAAATCAAAAAAATACTAAAAAACTTTTAGATCTTTGTTTCATATTTCCTCCTTTTTTTAATTAAAACTAATCAAACCAAACTATCGAATACTTAAAAAATAATTTGATTTTTATTATATTTTAAAACATATACACATATAAAACTATATGTATATATGTCAAAAAACATGTATTAAGATTGTATTGTTAAGTTATTATAGTTTTCCATTTAGAAAGTAAGTATAGCTTTTCTAAGAAAAAAGTTATAAGTATTTTTTAATATCGTTATTAATTTTTCCTGTATGCAATGGTATTTTTCCATAAAAGCATCTGAGCATTATTACTCATAATTATAACAAATTTATTAATAAAAGTCTACAACTTAAATAAAAAACACAAGAAACAATGTCTTATACCATAAAAAAGTAAAACATTTTTGATTATGATAAAAAACATACAGAAATAACTTGAAAAACAAAAAAAGACGGTTTATAACCGTCTTTAATTCTTAATTCATAGAAATTATTTTATAAGTCTTGTTGCTCCAACAAAAGTATTTCCAAAGTAACTTCCGAAAAGTTTACTTACAATAACACCTGTTCCCGGACTTGAAGCGTGAACAAATTTATTGTTTCCAATGTAAATACCAACGTGACTAATTCTTCCACCACCATTGTTAAAGAATACTAAATCACCTTTTCTTAATTCTGATGCTGAAACTCTTGTACCATGATTAATTTGAGTATATGATGTTCTGCTTAAGTTGATTCCAACTTGTTTATATACATAATATACTAAACCGGAACAGTCAAATCCGATATTTGGATTAGAAGTTCCCCAAATATATGGTTTACCAACTTGTGCTAATGCTAAATCTACAACAGTATCTATATCTGCATTGTAAGTTTCGCTTTCATTTTTAGCAGGAGCTTTAGGTTTTGATTCTGAGTTGTTTTTCTTCTTAGATTTTTCTTCTTTCTTAGGTTGTTCAACTACAGGTTTTGTTTCAGAAAGATATGATTTTATAACATAAGCAGTCTTTCCGTTGAATTCAAATTCTACCCATTCTCCTCTATCTATTCCGCTTACTTTTTCACCTTTTGATAAAATCCCAAGTTTAGATGAAGTAGCAGATTGTTCAGATCTTACATTTAAGTTTTCTGTAGCATAAAGAGTTACTTTTTTAGCAGCAGCTTTTTTCTTAGCTTCTTCTGCTTTCTTAGCTTCTTCTGCTTTCTTAGCCTCTTCTGCTTTTTTCGCTTCTTCAGCCTTCTTAGCTTCTTCTGCTTTCTTTGCTTCTTCTGCCTTCTTTTCTTCTTCTGCTTTAATTTCAGTTTCAGATTTTTCCGGTTCAACTACTTCTTTTGATAACATTGAAATGTCAATACTTACTACTTTTCCATCTACTGTAACAGTAGCCATTTTATCTCCACTCATTTCAACTTTAACAATTGAACCCTTAGCAACTTTAACAGTTTCGTCTTCGTTTTCACTTAAAACCGGTTTTAAATCAAGAGATTCTTTTACATAATAAGAATTTTCTTCTAATTCCGGCATTTTAGTATCTTCTTCTGTAACTAAAGAATATATTTCATTTTCACTTGTAACTTTTTTTAATTGTGCAACAGAAGGAGTTTCCAAGACCTTATTTGACTCACTAATTAATGAATTGTTTACTTCTTCAATACTTGTACTATGAACTTTAACTTTTTCTGTTTCATCAGCAAAAGATTTTGCTACTGGCAATGTTGTACAAACTAATGCACATAACATTGAAGTTGTCAAAACTTTTTTAATTTTCATAATTACCTCCTAACTTATAGACATATTTTACACCAAGTATTGCAAAAAGTCAACAAAAAGTTACAAAAAAATTACAAAAAGTTACAAATTAGTTACAAAGCGTAAATGTTTCACGTGAAACATATATGTTTTGTTTTTAAGGTTGTTTCACGTGAAACATTTATTTTTTAGAAATGTAAAAAAATATGTTTAACTTAAAAATTAATGATTAATTTATGGTATAATAATAGTAATATTATAATTTATGATAAGGCTACTATTAATATTACAAAATTATCTTAAAGATATAAAAAAGAACTGATATTTAATAGTAGTATATAATAGAAGAATATAAAAACAAAGGAAATATTATGAAAATTTTTGATGCTTTTAAAAAGAAAAGAGAAATGAGAGTAATATCAATATTTAATCAAAAGGGTGGTGTTGGAAAGACAACAACTGTAGTGAATCTGGCATCAGCTTTAGGTTTTAATAAAAAGAAGGTTTTGGTTATAGATATGGATCCGCAAGGTAATTCAACTTCGGGACTTGGTATTGAAGAGCCAGATATTACTGTTTATGATGTTTTAACTCATGAACAAGACATTAATAATGCTATTCAAAAGACAAAATCTAAAAATGTTGATATAATACCTGCAAATTCAGATTTATGTGGTTTAGAAATTGAATTGTTGAGTGTAGAAAAAAAAGAATACTTATTAAAGGAAGAGATTGGAAAGATACCTCAAAATTATGATTTCATTATTATTGACTGTCCACCATCTTTGGGGATTATGAGTATTAATGCTTTAGTTTCATCTCATAGTGTACTAATTCCAATACAATGCGAATATTATGCCCTTGAGGGTGTAAGCCAACTTATGAATACAGTTAATATAATAAGGAAGGGATTGAATACTGAGCTTGAAATTGAAGGTGTATTGCTTACAATGTATGATTCGAGAAATAACTTATCTGAGGATGTAAAGAGAGAAACTGAAAATTATTTCAAAGATAAATTATTTGATACAGTTATTCCTAGAAATATAAGACTTGCTGAAGCTCCAAGTTTTGGAGAGAGCATAATATATTATGATAAGAATTCTAAAGGTGCTATTGCTTATTTATCTTTAGCTAAAGAATTAATTAAGAATAGGAGAAAATAATGAAGAAAAAAGGTCTAGGTAGGGGGCTGGGTTCCCTTTTAAGAGAAGAAGATTTTATTACTGATGAAAATTTATTAACCGTTGACTTGGAAAAGTTAGTTGCTAGAGAAGATCAACCTAGAAAAAATTTTGATGATGACAGTTTGGAAGAACTGGCAAATTCTATTAAGGCAGACGGAGTTATTCAACCAATAGTTGTTAGAAAAGTAGAAGATAAATATGAAATTATTGCCGGAGAACGTAGATTTAGAGCTTCTAAATTGGCAGGACTGGAAAAAGTACCGGTTGTGGTTAAAAATGTTAGTGACAGAAAAGCTAGAGAACTTGCCCTCGTTGAAAATATTCAAAGAGAAGACTTAAATCCAATTGAAGAAGCTATTTCTCTAAAGACATTGATGGAAGAATATAAACTTACACAACAAGAGCTTTCTGATATAATAGGGAAGAGCAGATCCTATATTGCAAATAATTTAAGACTTTTAAATCTATCAGATTATATAAAAGAATATTTAATAAGGGGGGATTTAAGTCCAAGTCAAGGAAGAACTTTACTTTCTTTAGAGACTGAAGAAGAGAGAAAAAAATATCTTGAAAAATTATTAGTTAAGGAAGTAAATATCAGAGATGTCGAAAAAAAGGCTAAACAGAACAAAAATAAGACTGAAGATATTTTTATAAAGGATATTTGTGAAAGATTAACTGAAGTTTTAGATGCAAAGGTTAAGATTCACGAAAAGAAAAAAGGCGGACAAATAGAGATAAGCTATCTCAACGAGGCGGATTTACAAAGAATAATTGATTCTTTGATGAATATTTATAATTTGGAGTGATATTATGATTTATGTGGATAATGGAGCAACAACTTTTCCAAAGCCTAAAATTGTAACCGATAAAATTATGGAATGTTATTTAGGTTATGCAGGGAATCCCGGACGTAGCGGTCATAAACTCGCTATGAAGATGGATTTGGAAATTTACGAAACTAGAGAGAAAATTTGTAGCTTAATAAATGGAACAGATCCTCTTAATGTAATTTTTACTTTTAATGCTACAGACAGTTTAAATTTAGCTATAAAAGGAGTTTTGAAGGAAGGGGATCATGTTATTACTACATCGATGGAGCATAATTCCGTTTTAAGACCTCTTAATCAGTTAAAAAAAGATGGAATAATTGATTTAAGTATTGTCTATGCGGATAAAAAAGGCTATATAGATCCTCAAAAAATATTCGAATCAGTGGCTCCTAATACGAAGATGATTGTAACTACTCATATGTCCAATGTTTTTGGAACTATTATAGATATAAAGAGTATCGGAGAATTCTGTAAGGAAAATAATATACTATATCTTGTGGATGCCGCTCAATCAATAGGAGTTTTGGATATTGACGTTCAAGATATGAATATTGATTTACTTGCTTTTCCGGGTCATAAAGCTCTTTTTGGACCAATGGGAACAGGTGCTCTATATATAAAGGAAGGAATTACTGTTAAACCTTTAAAACAAGGGGGAACGGGAAGCTATTCTTATAGTATAGATCAGCCTGATTTATATCCTGACAGTTTAGAGAGCGGAACTCCTAATGGTGTTGGTATTATAGCTTTAAGTAAGGGAATAGATTTTATCAACGAAGTAGGTATTGAAAATATTAGAAATCATGAAATAACTTTAAAAAATCATTTCATAGATTTATTAAAGGATAATGAAGAAATTATTTTATACGGAACTTTAGATGATAGACAGGGGGCTGTTGTGAGCTTAAATATAAAAGATATGGATAGTTCTGAAGTTTCCTATATCTTAAGTGATGAATTCGACATTTATACAAGACCCGGCTTCCATTGTGCACCACTTGCTCATAAGAGTTTAGGAACTGATGAACTTGGTGCAATTAGATTCAGTTTTGGGTATTATAATACCATTGAAGAGGTTGAGGAATGTGCAAATGCCTTAATTAGTATAATAGAAAGGAATAAATAATAGTGAATACAGTATTAGAATTTTTAAATGCATATTCAGGAATATTTTTAATATTAGTGCTATTTGTCTTAATTTTTATCCTATATCAATTTAACCAAGTTAATAAAAAGCTAAGTCTTCAAAAGAAAAAGTATGATATGCTTTTAAGGGGCAGAGGAGACTTGAATATGGGAGAACTTATTCATGCTCACTCAAATGATATTTTTGAAATGGATAAAAAAGTAAATGAACTTGAAACACAAATTAGAACAGCAAAAAGTCAATTTGCTTTTACAATACAAAAAATTGGTTTTGTAAAATATGATGCTTTTCATGATTTGAAAAATAAATTATCTTATACAATAGCACTATTGGACGGATTTAATAATGGATTACTATTAACTACTATTTATGGTAGAGAAAGCTGTATAACTTATGCAAAAGAAGTAAAATCCGGAACAGTAAACCAAGAATTATCAAATGAAGAAATAGAAGCACTAAGGATGGCATTAGCAAAATAATGAGAAAATTAATGTTTGTTTTAAATCCTCATGCCTCAGGTTTCAAAAAATTTGACTTTAAAGAAGGTATTGAAGAATATCTTAGGGGAAAGAACTTAAATTTTGAATATGAAATCAAGTGCTCCACACAAGAGGGTGAATCAATTATAATAGCAGAAGATGCTGTTAAAAATGGTTTTAATGAATTAATTGCAGTAGGTGGAGACGGAACTATAAATGAAGTAGGAGATATTGCTGTTAAAAATAATATAAAGCTGGGTGTAATTCCTGCAGGTACAGGAAATGACTATATGAACAGTCTACAAGAATCCTGCAGTTTTATAATCTGTATGGAAAGAATTATAAAGGGAAATACAATACTTGTCGATTATGGCTCATTTTTAGATAAATCATTTTTCAATATTGCATCTGTAGGTTTTGACGCAGAAGTTAATAAATATGCTTTAAAAGTAAAAAAATTTATTAAAAATGGACTAGCTTATAAAATAGCAATAGCTTTAGCTTTATTTCATCACAAGAGAAAAAGATACAAGATGATAATTGACGATGTTGAATATGAAGATGACTATTTTTTAATAGCTGTGGGCATTGGAAGTAAATATGGTGGAAAAATAAATATATTACCATATGCAGATATGAAAGACGGACTTCTTGACATTTGTGCTATTAGATATAAATCAAAATTTGATATTATTAAAAAATAAAAACACTTGTAAATGCAACTCATGTCAATGAGGATATAACTTCTTGCTTCAAAGCAAAGAAAATCAAAATTATTTCAAAGAATATTGAAATTAATTTTGATGGAGAATATATGTCCGGAGTTGATGAAGTTGAATTTATAGTAAATGATAAAAAAGTGAAATTAATAATGTAGGGGGTATTATGAATATTTTTGAAGAATTAACAGGAAAAATTAAGGGAACAAATAAGAGAATTGTATTTCCTGAAGGAGAAGATAAGAGAGTTTTAGGTGCTTGTGTGAGATTAAAAAAGACGGTTTAGTAACTCCAATAGTTTTAGGAAATGTTGAAGAAATCAAAAAAACTGCAAAGGAATTAAATGTTTGTATTGATGATATTGAAATAATTGATCCTTTAAAAGCGGAAGATTTTGATGAATTAGTTGAAAAATTTGTTGAACGTAGAAAAGGCAAAAACACAAAAGAAGAAGCTGAAGTGCTTTTAAAAGATGTAAATTACTATGGAACTATGATGGTACAAGTGGGAAAAGCTGACGGAATGGTTAGTGGTGCTGTTCACTCAACAGGAGATACCGTAAGACCTGCACTTCAAATTGTAAAGACTAAACCAAATGTTTCAAGAACAAGTGGAGCAATGGTTATGCTTGGAAAAAATGGAGAAAGATATGTATTTGCTGACATTGCTATCAATATTACTTTAGAAGCAAAAGAATTAGCTGAAATCGCTGTTGAAACTGCCAAAACTGCTAAAATTTTCGGAATAGATCCGAAAGTTGCAATGCTTAGTTTCTCTACAAAGGGTTCTGCAAAACACGAGCTTTCACAAAAAATTGCTGATGCTACACAAATGGCTAAAGAATTGGCACCTGATTTATCATTAGACGGAGAATTACAATTCGATGCTGCAATAGTCCCATCAGTTGGGGAACAAAAAGCAAAGGGCTCAAAAGTTGCAGGACACGCAAATGTATTTATCTTCCCTGACTTACAATCAGGAAATATCGGATACAAAATTGCACAAAGACTTGGTGATTTTGAGGCAATAGGACCAATCCTACAAGGACTTAACAAACCTATATCAGACCTTTCAAGAGGTTGTAACGAAGAAGATGTTTACAAACTTGCAGTAATTACCGCTGCACAAAGTCTATAATAAATTTTTGAAAAACAAAACCGACAGGGTTTTGTTTTTTTATGGGTGAATTAGTATTGAAGATTTAATTATTTAATGTGCCGTAGATACATATAGAAATTTTTTATTTCTTTCAGAAATACTATTGCTTGTAAACAAGCAATAGTTGAGATCTCTCGACTACGCTCGAGATGACGTGCTGAGAAGTTTTGCTTTTCAAAGTACTATGACGTGAATTAGTTTATTTGATATGACATGTATTAATATAATTATGTAAATTTTTTATTATGTATAAAGTATTTTTGATGTTTATTTACTTTTAACGTATAGCTCCTAAACAAAGCATTCTTCTTTATACGTCATCTCGACTGTAGCGTTAGCGAAACGGAGAGATCTCATACTTTTGCTTTAGCAAAAGTAAATGTATCGTAGATACATTAAAATTGAACTCATAAATATAAATAAAATACTTATATTAACAAGTAGAGTTTTTCTTTAAAATTTGGTAAAATGTAATAAAACAATTTGGAGGTGCTTATGGAATTTTTAGATACTTCTTTTTTACAAAATGATGAAATAAAATTAGTTTTAGATAAATTTTATTCTGGAAATTTAGCAATTAATTGGGTTCCTGCCTATAGTTTTTATATATGCGACTTAAAAGGACAAAAATTAGGAAAATGTGATTTGAGAATTGGACATAGTGAAGGTCTATATTATGGTGGAAATATAGGTTATACAATTGACGAAAAATACAGAGGTAATCACTATTCAGCAAAAGCCTGTAAACTCCTTTTTGAACTAGCAAAAAAGCATGATATGGAATATTTGTATATAACAGCTAATCCCGATAACCAAGCTTCAAATAAGATATGTGAATATCTAAATGGTGAATTTTTAGGCATCTTTGAATTGCCCAAAGATAATGATATGAGAATAAATGACAACGAAACTCATAAATGCATCTATAAATTTGTGTT
Source organism: Parvimonas sp. oral taxon 393 str. F0440 (assembly GCA_000223315.2). Classification (GTDB taxonomy): domain Bacteria; phylum Bacillota; class Clostridia; order Tissierellales; family Peptoniphilaceae; genus Parvimonas. Next base: position 122,455 of record AFUS01000003.1, read on the forward strand.
GTAAGAAATAATACTAAATGGAGGAAACTATGCCTGTATGCTATTTTAATCAAGATTATGAAAATAAATATAGATGTGAATATTCAATTACTAATGATGATTTTAATGTTGAAGTTGAATATGATATACATGATGAAATACCATATATAGATGGAGTTAAATGCTTTACTATTAATACAGAATATGATAATCGAGATATTCTAATTATAGATTATGACAACAAAAAAATTATCTTCTAAAAAATGCATTTTATTCAGGAGGTACCACAATATTAGGTAACCCTGATAAAAATTCAACAACAATATTTCAATCAAATGTATATTTTAGTCACATCGATTATAATAAACTTACAGAATTAAAAATCAAGCCAAAAATTTCAAAAATTAAAATATATAGTAAAATAATAAATTATCTTATAGACTATCCAAATTTACAAATGATTGATACTGATGAACTTTATTCTATTAGCTTATCAAAAAACAAAAAGAAATACTAAAATCTATTAATAAAAAAATATAAAAATTTAATATTAGGTGATTCTTGGAAAACCACTTTCAATAGAAAAGACCATAATATTTCAATAAACTTCGATGGATATCTCGAAATTCAATTTTCTAAAAGAGTTGATTATGATAAAATATCAAGCTATATTAATGAGTTAATAACATTTATGCAAATTTATATCCCAAACAAATTCTTAATAGATAAATTGGATGTAGAAATTGATAAAACATATTTTAAATTTTCTACCTACTCAAATCAGGTAATTTATAAAGAAAGAAACATCAATCCATCTATTTCTACTCCATTAATAGAATTTTTAGAAATTTGTTATAAAAATATACCATATAGAGATAGTGGATCTAAATTCAGAAATATTCCTTATATAGTAAATAGTACTACAAAAAGTCTCGAAGATAATTTTTTAATGTTCTATAAATTTATAGAATGTTATTATAAAAAAGGTAGCAATTCAATTATAAAAGGTCTAACAGACCACTATTCTTCAATAGAAACTTTAATAAAAGATGAATTTTTAGAACAAGAAACTTTAGAAGATTTTTTAGACAAATCAAAATTAAATGAGTTTTTAGAACAAACAGCATTAGAAATAGTTAAATTAAGAAATCATTATGTTCACTCTGGCTATTATATAAGAAATAATTGTCTAAAAATCAAAAAAGGAAAACAATATCAAATATCAATATTCAATGGATTTTTTAAGAACCAGACTTCTTTATCTTATTGCAATAGATATTATTTTTAAAGAGATGTTAGGCTTTGATAAATACAATTATAAAAACTTTTTTAAAAATATTAATAAAAAATTTTATTTTATTTCATAATCAATATGACGTTTTTTAATTCTTTTAAAAAATAGTCATATTTTTTTGCTCTTTATCTGTTGAAATATGCCCAATTCCAAAAGTATATCTGAAAAATCTATCTTTTATTTTAATAGAAACCTTATAAGCACGATTGCTTCTATATTTAGATGTATATTTAATCATAACAGTTTCTATTCTATCTGTATCAATTGGAAATAAATGATTTGAAGTATACAATTTATCCCCATTAAAATAACAAATCATTTCATTACGAAATTTTAATCTAAATAGAATTCTAGTAAGAATAATATATGCTAAAATGAAATAACCTAAAATTGATAAAGAAAAAAATATATATGTACCAATGTATAAATCATTATAAGATAAGACAGTATAGGCTATATAAAAGCCTGAGCACAAAAACAATATAAAAATTATTCCTATCATTAAATATATTCCAAATTTATTTTTCATTTTTTACTCCTATTTCTAATTTAATTTTATTATAATAATTCTATCATATTTGCTTTTAGATGACTATATTTTACTTTAACTAAAATAATAATTATGCTATACTTATTTAAAGAAATTTAATTTTAAAAAATACTCAAAGGAGTGATATTTTTGAAAATTTTAATTGTCGAAGATGATGAAAATATATTTGAAATGTTGAAAAGGGAACTTTTGCTTTGGAATTATGAAGTAAAAGGAATTTCAAATTTCAATCAAATAGTCGAAGAATTTGTCGAATACCAACCACATTTGGTTTTAATGGATATTATGTTGCCATATAATAATGGCTATTTTTGGTGTGAGGAAATTCGTAAACATTCAAATGTTCCAATTATTTTCATTTCTTCAAAGAGTGAAAATATCGATATTGTAATGGGTATTCAATTCGGAGCTGACGACTATATAACTAAGCCAATAGATTTGAATGTAACTTTGGCAAAAATCAAAGCAATTTTGAGGAGAAGCTATGATTTTACAAAAGACTTTGAATTTCTAAGTTTTGTAAATGTGTTTCTATATATGGATAAGAATATCATTAAATATAATGACAACAAGGTTTCCCTTACAAATACGGAAACAATGATTTTGGAAACTCTTTTTAAAGCTAAAGGCGGAGTTGCTTCAAGGGAGTCAATTATGGAAAAATGTTGGCATGGAGACGATTATATTGACGATAATACTTTAGCAGTCAATATAACAAGACTTAGAAAGAAATTTGCAGATATTAAACTTAATGATTTTATCCAAACCAAAAAGGGAAGCGGATATTATCTAAATTCTAAAATGGAGTAAAAATGGATAAATTTAAAAATTATATTTCAAAAATTTTACCTATTACGGTAACAACTTTTTTTATACTATTAGTATTTTGGGTTGTTTTTTTACTTATGAATTTAAGCTTTGAAAGTTACTTTTTAGCTTTCGAAATAGTGCTTTTTTTCTATATGGTATATCTTGTATTTATGGCATTTTTAAATAAAAAAGAGGAAAAACTAAAAAATCAGATACAAGAACTTGAAGAAGCTAATTTAAATTTAAGAAATGACTTTTTGGCAAAAGAAAAAGAATTACAAGAGTATTTTTTAATTTGGATTCATCAGATTAAAACTCCAATAACTGCAGGAAAATTAATCTGCGACAGTGATATTGAAAAAGAAAATGTAAAAAATATAAAAAAAGAGTTGATTTATATTGAAGACTATACCAATATGGCTTTAAGCTATCTTAAAATGGCTAATCACAATACGGATATGGACATATCACTTGTGAATTTAGACGATATTATTAAGCCTTTAATCAAAAAATACGCAATTCTATTTATTTCAAACAATATAAAACTTGAATATGAAAAGCTTAATGTAAAAGTAATTACGGATAGCAAATGGTGTATGGTAGTAATTGAACAACTTTTGTCAAATGCAATAAAATATACAAAGAATGGGATTGTTTCAATATCTTTTAACGAAAAAGAAAAATATCTTGAAATAAAAGACAATGGAATTGGAATTAAGGATTCAGATCTTCCGAAAATTTTTGACAAGGGATATTCCGGCTTTAATGGAAGACAAAATCAGAAATCAACAGGAATAGGGCTATTTTTAGTTAAACAAATTTTGGATAAACTAGGACAAAAAGTTAAATTGGAGTCAAAATTAGGCGAAGGAACAAGTGTAAAAGTCTATTTTAATATAGATTAGGAGAAAATTATGTTTTATGTATATATACTTTCTAATAATTTTAGAAATGTTTTGTATATTGGTGTTACAAGAAATCTTGAAAGAAGATTATATGAACATAAAAACAAATTACTTGAGGGATTTTCTAAAAAATACAATTTGAATGTATTATTATTTTATGAAACTACAGAATATGCTTTAGATGCTATTGCAAGAGAAAAACAGTTGAAGAAGTGGAATAGAGATAAAAAATTTGCCTTAATTAAATCTATAAATCCTGAATTAAGAGATTTATCAGACGATTGGTGATATTTATACGAGTCCTTTACAGGACATACAATTATTTGTAAACAAATAATTGTATGAGATCTCTCCACGTTGGTCGAGATGACGTGTTGGGGAGTGTTTCTCTTCAAAGTAATATGACGTAAATTTAGTTTGTTTTCTATTCAACTTTTAAATAAAGTTAGGTATAATTTCATTACACTCGTGCTACAGTAGAGATGACGTGTTGGGTGTACTTCTATGCAAGGTACTATGACGTGAATTGTTTTGTTTTCTATGCAATTTTAAAAAATTTTTGAAGTTTATTTACCATTTACGTTAAACTATCAAACGAAGATATTTCCCTTATACGTCATCTCGACCGAAATGAGTGAAACGAATGAAGTGAATCTAGCCCTAACTTTGCTTGTTTACAAGCAATAGTAGGTCTGACACAAAGATTGTTCAAATCTTTGATTTGAGTACAATCGACTGCGGAGATCTCATACTTATGCTTGTATACAAGCATAAGTGAATGTATCGTAGATACATTCGATATAAACATCTTATTGTTTTTAATTTATTTACTAATTAGGAGAAAATTATGGAAAAAGATATTTTTGAAGAATATATTAAACATACAGAACCTGAAAAGAAAGAAAAAGCTTATGCTTGGAGTATAGGTATCGGACTTCAAGATGTTGACGGAATTAAGCCTTCAAAATATTTAATTGAAACTGCGAAACAAAATATTGAGGGAGAAATATCATTAGATCAAGCTGAAAAAATGATTACTGCTTATTATGAGGAAAAACCTAGCAGAAACGAGGATAGAAATAAGGAAGCTGACGAAGTAGCTTTACGAATTACAAGAATTATTACAGAACCTGCTTTTTCTTTTACACCAAATGAATATTTATCCATTCACTACAGACTATTTAAAGGGATTTACTCTCATGCAGGACAAATAAGAAAATATAATATCACGAAAAAAGAATGGATTTTAAATGAAAAAAGTGTAACTTATGGAAGTTTTAGCGAACTTTTTAAAACTCTGGAATATGATTTATCTCAAGAAAAAAGTTTTAATTACAAAAATTTGAATATGGATGATATAATAAAGCATTTAGCTCTTTTTGTGTCAAGGCTATGGCAAATACATGTTTTTGCAGAGGGGAATACAAGAACAACTGCTGTTTTCTTTATAAAATATCTTAAAACTCTTGGCTTTGAAGTTGGAAATGAATTATTTTCAGAAAACTCTTGGTATTTTAGAAATGCATTGGTCAGAGCAAATTACAATGATTTAAAAAATGGAGTTTTTGAGACTACAGAATTTTTAGAAAAATTTTTAAGAAATTTATTACTTGGTGAAAAAATATATTAAAAAATAGAGATTTGCATATATAGGAAAAACAAATGGAAATTAAAAGAGTTACAGAATACAATAATCCTTTATTTTCACAGATTGTTTTAAATCAAAGAGGAGCCTTTTTAATTGACGAGGAACCTTATAAAATTGAAATAATTTCGAGTGACAGTGCTTTGGTGAAAGGAAAAAATGGAGAAAATTTTAAAAAACTCATTGAATATTTTAGATATTATTCCCCACATATAAATAATTTTTTGATGAGAATAATAAAAAAATTATTTCTTTTGAAAAGAAGCCGGTTTTAACTTTAGAAGTTGATAAAATTCAACCATCTCAATTTTACATTGATGAAGATAAAGCAAATGCCCTTAAGGGTTTTATTAAAAATTCAAAGGATATTGTAATTCAAGTTGTAAAATCCGATGAGGGATATATCTGTGTTGATGGTCATACGAGGCTATTTATTGCTTTTTTAAAGAATTTTAAAACTGTTCATGCCATAGAAACTGAATTTGATGACGATACCAACTACTTTGTTTCTCAAGTAAAGAAAAGAAATATCTTTACTATAAAAGACTTAAAACTTGTATCTCACAGCGATTATAAAAAATTGTGGTTAAACTTTTGTGATAGCTATTTTAATATAGATTAGGAGAATTTTATGTTTTATGTATATATAAGTCCTTTACATGACTTACTATTGCTTGTAAACAAGCAATAGTTGAGATCTCTCCGCTTCATTCGTTTCACTCATTTCGGTCGAGATGACGTGTCAGGAGCTTTACTTTTCAAAGTACTATGACGTGAATTATTTTGTTTTCTATGCAATTTAAAAAATTTTTGAAGTTTATTTACTAATTAGGAGAAAATTATGTTTTATAATGAAATATTTGACAAAAATATTTTTAATTCTAAACTTGCAATTGCATATGGTTTTTCAAAGGTTGGAGATTATTATATTTTACAATCAGATATTGATATGGAAAACTTTAATGTGATTGTTAAAATAGGCAAGGACTCTTTTGAGGTAAATGTTATTGAATTACCTTTTAATGAAGAATATATTTTATTCAATGTTCTTGACAGCAAGGGTAAATTTGTTTCAAAAATTAGAAGAAATGTTAATGAACTTATTGAAGATATTGTAAAAAACTGTTTTACATCTTTAGATTATAGAAAAATATTACTGGACTATGTAAAGGAAACATACGGAACTATTCCTGAAGAGCCTTGGGAAGATAATAATCATGCGACGATAAAGACTTCAAATAGTAAAAAATGGTATGGAATTTTTATGTCCATTCCATACAAGACTTTGGGACTTGATAAAAGTGGAAAGATTGATGTTTTGAATGTAAAACTTAATCCGGAACTTATAGAAAGTCTAATTGATAAAAAGCATTTTTCCCTGCCTACCATATGAATAAAAAATACTGGATTACAATATTATTGGATTCAGATACAGATGTGAATTTGGTCAAGAGCTTAATTGACGAGAGTTTTAAATTAGTTGAAAAATAATGTATGAATACTAGGAATTTCATTATTTAATGGGCTTTAGGAGATTTACATAGTAATTGTATTTAATTATTTTATAGAAGTCCTTTACAGGACTTACAATTATTTGTAAACAAATAATTGTGTGAGATCTCTCCGCTTCATTCGTTTCACTCATTTCGGTCGAGATGACGTGTCAGGAAGATTTCTTTACATAGTGCTATGACGTGAATTATTACTATAAATTTAAATTATATATCATATTAAAGAATATAAAGAATTTTTTATTTAATATTTTATAAGAAAATTAAAGATCATCTACTTTTAACGTCCCGCTACCAAACTAAGCTTTCTCTATATACCTCATCTCGAGCGGAGTGTAACGAACTCCAAAGATCTACATACTTTTGCTTTAGCANAAGTAAATGTATAGTAGATACTTCAAAAAAAGGATTTTTATCAAACATTTCAATAACCTTACAAAATTGTAAGGTTATTTTATTTTTGTAATATTAGATAAATGTTAGGCATAAAAATTTTTGCTAAAATATTATTGTAAACGAAAATAGTATTTTATGGAGGTAATTATGAATATATTAGATGTTAGAAATTTAAAAAAGATTTACGGAGGAATGGGACGTGTAAAAAATTGAGGCTCTTAAGGATGTAAATTTTTCTGTAGAAAAAGGAGAATTTATTGCCGTTATGGGAGAATCGGGTAGCGGTAAAACAACTCTTTTAAATATAATAGCAACATTGGATAAGGCAACTGAAGGATCAGTTTTTATTTCAGGAAAAGATGTAAATTCACTAAACAATTCAGAAATTTCAAGTTTTAGACGTGAAAAATTGGGTTTTGTTTTCCAAGATTTTAATTTGTTGGACTCTTTTTCAAATAGGGACAATATTTATCTTCCACTTGTTTTATCAGATGTTAAACCGGCAGTGATGAATGAAAAAGTAGGCGAGATTGCTCCAATTTTAAAGATTAGCGATATTTTGGATAAATATCCTTATCAAATTTCAGGTGGTCAAAAACAAAGAGTTGCAATTGCAAGAGCAATTATAACTAAACCTGATTTACTTCTTGCAGATGAGCCTACAGGTTCTTTGGATTCAAAGTCTGCAGAAGTGGTTATGAAAACTTTCTGCGATATAAATAATAACGGACAAACAGTTTTAATGGTTACTCACTCTGTAAAATGTGCTTCTTTTGCAAAAAGAGTAATTTTCATAAAAGATGGTAGAGTTTATCACGAAATCTATAAAGGTAGTGATGATAATTTAACATTTTCAGAGAGAATCAATCAGTCACAAATTATGCTAAATGAGGTGAATAACTATGAAAAGTAAAATGGCTTCAAAATTTGCTTTTAGAAATATGAGGGCAAACTCCTTACTTTTAACTCCATTTCTAATTGCAAGTAGTGTTATGGGAACTCTATTTTTCATAATGGCATCTCTTGGACAAAATAAATATATTGAAGCAAATCATATGTATGTATCAACACTTATTAAAATTGGAATTGTTATAGTTGGAATTTTTACATTTGTATTTATACTATATGCTAACAGTTTTTTGACAAAGAGGAGAAATAAGGAATTTGCACTCTATGGAATACTGGGCTTGGAGAAAAAACATATTGCTAAAATTATTTCAATAGAATATATTTTAAATTTTTTAACTGTTAGTTTCTTTTCTATTGCAGGTGGTTTTGTCCTTGGGAAATTAGCATTTGTAATTCTTAATAGAATAACAAAAAATATGACGGCAAAAATAATAGACTATAATTTTTCAACTTCTTCTGCAATATTGACTTTAATATTCTTAGCTATAATATTTATATTGATATATTTAACAATGATATTTAGAATTGGAAAATCAACACCTATAGAACTCCTTTCAAAGCAAAAAAAGGCAGAGGGAGAACCGAAAAGTAAATTTATCATTGGCACTCTAGGATTTATAATTCTATGTGTAGGGTACTATCTTTCGATTACATCAAAAGGAAGTATTAAAAGTTTTGGTAGATTTTTTCCTGCAGTTTTTGCTGTAATAATTGGAACTTATCTTGTATTTATAGCTTTTAGCATTTTAGTTTTAAAATTATTAAAAAGAAATAGAAATTTATACTACAAATCAAAACATTTCCTTTCAATTTCAGGAATGTTATACAGAATGAAGTCAAATGCAGTTTCTCTTGCAAGTATTGCACTTCTTTCAACTTCCATTATAGTTACTTTATCTACAACTTTTACTATTAATTCAAGTATTAAAAGTATATTGGATGAATCAAATCCTAATGACTTTGTTGTATCTACCGGTATAGAGGGAAATACTAATGAATTATTAAAAAATGGTGAAAAAAGAGAAAAGGAAATTTTAAAACTATTAGACAATATTTTAAAAGATGATGAAAAAATAAAAATTTAACTATCAAGAAAGTAGGAGTATATGATGTAATAATTAATGATGGTATAATTCGTCCTTCGGATAATACAGAAACTGGTGTTAAATTTTTAGTTGTTGAAACCTTAGAAGATTTTAATAGAATTAATAAAACAAATTATACTCTTAATGATGGAGAAGTTTTTTATTCAGAGAACTTAAAAGTTCCTAGTAACTACGATTATCTGGAATTGGCAGGAGAAAAATACAAATTAGTAAAGGATAAAAATTTATTTTCTAAAAATTTGTATTATGGTGAAATTAGAATTATAGTAAAAGATGATGTAACTTTTTTAAAAATGGTATCTGAATATACTCCAAAATATAATGAATATGATGGAGAATATAAATTAGAATTTAATTTTGATTTAGAATCAGCCGATAAAAAAGCATTTTACACAAGATTTAAAATAGATTATGAAGTATATACTCACCTGAAAAAAATATCTTCATATTCATACGGTGCAAAACATGATGCTGAAGCTTTTGCTTATGAAGTAAATGGCGGGCTATTATTTTTCGGAATGATAGTTGCATTAATATTCATAACAGGAACAGTTTTAATTACATATTATAAACAAATTTCCGAGGGCTTTGAAGATAAACAAAATTATCAGATAATGAAAAATGTAGGGCTTCCGGACTCAATCATCAAAAAAAGTTTAAGAGTACAAATACTGTGGATATTCTTCCTACCACTTGTTGTAGCAACAATTCACTCATTATTCGCCTTTCCAATCCTACACAATATACTTAAAGGACTTGGATTCCAAAGTATAAGAATTTTTACAATGAGTTTTGCCACAATTGTACTTAGCTTTTCAGTAATATATTTTATAATCTACTCAATAACTTCAAGAGTTTATTATAAGATTATAAGATAAAAAATATAATATGTCTCATAAATTAATATTTTTCAGTTTTTTAGTTGAAAAAAAAACATATATAATGTATAATAAATGCAGTTTTATTACTTATAATAAAACTGCATTTGTTGTATAACAATAAAGTTTTTAATCAATCAACTGATGTAAAACATCATTTATTGTATCGCGGAAAATAATTTAATTTTTTAGTTACGTTTGAATTTGGAGATTTTTATGAAAATTGAAAATACAATTTTACTGGTATTAGATATTCAAGAAAAGCTGATACCGGTTATACAAAATAATGAAAGTATTATAAAATACACGAATATTTTGATTAATGCCTGTAATGAACTTAATATTCCGATAATTTATACTGAGCAATATCCAAAAGGACTTGGCGAAACAATTTCGGAAATTAAGGAGTCTTTAAATAAAGCAGATGCAAAGTATTTTTCAAAAAACAGTTTTTCAGCTTATCCTATAATCAAAGATGAAGTTTTAAAACTGAAAGATGAAGGAAAAACATCAATAATTATTACAGGTGTGGAAACACATATTTGTGTTTATCAGACAATCAAGGATTTAAAAAATGATTTTGAAATTCTGCTTCCTTTTGAAACAGTCGGGTCAAGAAATCGGGAAAATTATAAAAACGGTTTAGATTTAATTAGAGAAATGGGAACAAGTATTACTAATGTTGAAACTATTTTATTCGATTTGATTAAGACATCAGAACATCCTAGTTTCAAAGCAATTAGTAAATTAATAAAGTAAGGAGTTTTATATGAAAAAGAAATTTATTATAACTTTTATTATATCTTTATGTCTATTTGGTGGAATTTTTTGGGTAGCAAATAGAGTTTTAGATATTATGGAAGTTACTTCAAAAGTAGAATTTGTAGGTAGTGATTTAGGTGAAGGAAATAATATTGAACAAGTTGTAGAAAATGAACTTTTGTTTTTAGTTTTAGGTTTGGATAGCGATGACTTCAGCGGAGCTACAACTGAACAAAATAGAACAGACACTATGATTTTATGTAAAGTTAATTTTGAAACCGGAAAAATTGATATACTATCAATTCCTCGTGATTCAAGAGTTATGGTTAGAGGAAAATTAGATAAAATAAATCATGCTCACCACTTTGGCGGTCTTAAACTAGCTATGAAAACTACAAGAGATTTCTTAAATTTGGATATAGATTATTATGTAAGAGTTAATTTCTTCTCTGTCAAGGATATAGTAGATGCTCTTGGTGGTGTTGAAGTCGATGTACCTGTTCAAGTTGACGTTGCTGAAGATAATGTTCATTTGGAACCGGGTAAACAAATTTTAAATGGAAAGCAAGCTCTTCAATTCGCAAGATTTAGAGCAGGATATGCTGAAGGTGATGTTGGTCGTGTTAAAGCTCAACAATTACTTATAAAAGCATTGGTTACTGAGTTAACTAAGGCTAAAAATATCGCAAAAATTCCACAAATTTTAGAAGTTGTAAAAAAGACTGTAAATACTAATATTCCTTTCTCTACAATTGCAAAATTAGCTTTAAAAACAAAGAACTTAAGTGTAGATAAGATGCATACTGAAATTGTTCCGGGAGAGTCTGCATATATAAATAATATAAGTTATTTCGTTCCAAATCGTTCAAAATTGAATGCTCTTGTTAAAGAGATGTTTGGAGATTATTTATTAAAACAAAATGGAAGCACTCAAGTAGATACAGACAAGAATAACAAGAATAATTCAAATACTAATAAAAATAATAACAATACTAATAACAAAAATAACAACAGATAATTTAGGTGAATATGGAAAACGAGAGAAAAAAAGAACATTTAGAAAACTTTTTAAAGAGCAATTTCAAATCCAGTACTCTATTTGAAGATGTATATGTTGAACATTTTGCATTAACTGATTTGAATTTTGATGAAATTGATACTTCCGTAAACTTTTTAGGAAAAAAAATGTCCTTTCCACTTCTCATAAATGCAATGACTGGTGGGGCGGAAACTTCTTACGATGTAAATGAAGATTTAGCAAGACTTTGTAAAAATTTTAATATAGCATTTGAAAGTGGAAGTCAAAAAGTTGCCTTACAAGATGAAGAACTTGTAGAAACTTTTACGGTGAGTAAAAGATATTTTAGATGAAAAAAATATAATCATTTCAAATCTTTCTGCATTATCAAGCCCTGAAAATGTTAAAAAAGCTCTTGAAATGTTAAATTCCGATGCAATTTCTCTCCATCTAAATCCCGCTCTTGAGATTGTTCAGTTTGAAGGAGATAGAAATTTCAAAGGAATTTTAGAAAATATTGAAAATATCGTTAAAAACTCGAGTGTTCCCGTTATTATAAAAGAAACAGGTTGCGGTATTTCTAAAAAAACTTGTGAAAAACTTCTGAATGTAGGTGTAAAATACATTGACATCAGCGGTTTTGGCGGAACAAATTTCATTGAAATCGAAAATTTAAGAAGAACGGATTTAGATTTTACAAATATATACGGTTGGGGAATTCCAACTGCAAAATGTATAATAGATTGTAGAAGCATTTCAAAAGACTTTACTCTAATCGGCTCCGGTGGAATAAAAACAGGAGAAGATATTGCAAAGGCGATAATACTTGGTAGCGATATGACTGCAATTGCAGGTGAAGTTTTAAGATATTTAATTCACGGCGGATACAAGTTTGCTGAAGATTATTTAAAATCTCTAATCTATCAAACTAAGATGATTATGTTGCTTCTTGGAGTAAAAAATATTGAAGAACTTAAAAAAGTTGAATACAAAATATTTGGAAAATTAAAAGATATATCTTAATAAAGTTAAAAAATGAGAGTTAATAAAACTCTCATTTTTTTATACTTAATTTAAAAGGGGGAGACCTTTTAAAGCTTATTTGTCTTTAAATCTATTTTTAATATATATGGTAAAAATGTAAATACCATTAAAACTAACCCTGAAAAGATAAATATATATGAACTTTTAAATTTATCAAATAAGATAGAATAGAACAATATTCCAAGTGGCACTAGAAGTTGACAACCCGTTTCTATAATACTGAAAATTCTTCCCTGATATTCAACAGGAATGGCCTTTGTAAACCAAACAAATAACGGTGTATTTACAAAATTTCCAACAAAATTAACTCCAAATGCAAATATCATAAATATTATAAAATATGAAATATTGCCATGTTTAAATAATAAAGCAATTCCCAAAAACAATAAAACTACCGCAGTTCCTCCAATCCACTTAAAAGAAAATTCCAAAGGAGCTTCAATATCCTTCATCATTGATAATATTATTGAAGAAACTATTATAGCTACAGGAAAAGCGGAATTTATAATACCATAGAGATAATCTGAAATCTTAATCTCATTAATCAAAACATAAGGAAGTCCAACTGAAACTGATGCGAAAAGGAAATTTATAAACATTGCAAAGGAAATAATAAAAACTAAAACCTTTTTGTCTTTCATATATTTGATTCCTTCAACGAATAGTCTTAAAACTTTCTTTTCTTCATTATTTTCTATTCCTTCAGTCTTAATAAGATTAAAATTAATAAAAAGTACAATTAAAATAGTTATAAACTCAATAACAGCTTCCAAAAGTACAAAATGAATTAATTCTAATTTTGAAAGTAGAAAAACTGCTAAAACCGGAGAAATTATATAAACTCCTGAAGATGCAATCTGTTGAAAGGATTTTACCTTTTGAATATACTCTTCACATACAACTTTTCTTACAGAAGATGCAAAAGCATTATTTAAAAATTGATCTGCAACTTTTAAACAAATTAACAACATATAGGTATTAATTAAATTTGTTTCAGCATTAGAATTTAAACTTAAAGCATATAAAATCAAACTTACAATACTAAAAATTTGAGCAATTACAATTACAATTTTTTTATTATATTTATCTACAACTCCTCCAACAAAAGGAAGTAAAACAAGGGCAACTAAAGGTCCTATAATTTGAGAAATGCCGAAATTTAAAGCAGATTCCGTCTTTTTTAAAATCAAAAGTCCAATAATAAAAGACAAAATA
>AFUS01000002.1 GCA_000223315.2 Parvimonas sp. oral taxon 393 str. F0440
TAACCAAGACGGAGTAAGACCTGCAAGTGTAACAGTTAGATTATTAGCTGACGGACAACCAACAGATAAAACTCTTACTTTAACAGAAGCAAATAACTGGACAGGAAGTTTCACAGATCTTGATGAATACAAAGCCGGAAAGAAAATAGAATATACTGTAAAAGAAGAAGCTGTAGGAAATGACTATACAAGTGTAATTACAGGAAGTGCTAAAGACGGCTTTACAGTAACAAACACAAGAGAACCTGAAAAGACAGAAGTAGAAGGAAGTAAGACTTGGAAAGACAATAATAACCAAGACGGAAAGAGACCAAAAGAAATTAAGATTAATCTGTTAAAGAACGGAACTGTAGTAGAAACAAAGACAGTAACAGAAAAAGACGGTTGGAAATGGAAATTTGAAAATCTTGATAAATTTGAAGCCGGACAATTAATCAACTATACAATAACTGAAGAAAAGGTTGAAGAATATACAACAGAAGTAAAAGGAAACGATGTTGTAAATACACATACACCGGGAAAGACATCAGTACAAGTAACAAAGGCTTGGAAAGATAATAATAACCAAGACGGAGTAAGACCTGGAATAGTAACAGTTAGATTGATAGCTGATGGAGTAGAAACAGATAAGACAGTAACTTTAACAAAAGATAATAACTGGACAGGAAGTTTCACAGACCTTGATGAATACAAAGACGGAAAGAAAATAGAATATACTGTAAGAGAAGAAAATGTTGGAAACGGATATACAAGTGTAGTAACAAAAACAGGAGAAAATAACTTTACAGTAACAAATACAAGAGAACCTGAAAAGACATTTGTAGAAGGAAGTAAGACTTGGGACGATGCAAATAACCAAGACGGAAAGAGACCAACAGAAATAACAGTAAATCTATTAAAGAACGGAACAAAAGTAGCTACAAAGAAAGTTACTGAAAAAGATGGCTGGAAATGGAGATTTGAAAATCTTGACAAATATGAAAATGGAGAATTAATCAACTACACAATCGTAGAAGAAAAGGTAGAAGGTTATACAACAGAAGTAGAAGGACATAATGTTAAGAACTCATACACACCGGGAAAGACATCAGTACAAGTAACAAAGGCTTGGAAAGATAATAATGATCAAGATAAGAAGAGACCTGATAGTGTAACAATAGAATTACTGGCTGACGGAAAAGAAACAGGAAAGAAAGTTGTATTAACAAAAGAAAATAACTGGACAGGAAGTTTCACAGACCTTGACGAATATAAAGACGGAAAGAAAATAGAATATACAGTTAAGGAAAAAGCGGTAGGAAATGGATATAAGAGTGTAATTACAGGAAATGCAAAAGAAGGATTTGTAGTAACAAATGTAAGAACACCAAAACCAAGAATACCAAAGACAGGAGCAGGAAGTAATTCAGCACTATACACAGTATTATTGGGATTATCAGGAACAGCATTATTCTCAGTATTTAGAAGAAAGAGAAAAGAAGAATTATAAGATTTCAAAAACTTTTAAATAACAAGAGATAAAAAATACAATATTGATTGTTGTTAATCGGAGGACATCTTTTGAGATGTTCTCCTTTTTTGTATAAAAAATCAATTATATCGCTTTCCGAATCAAATCCTTGCTAATATTTTTACTATAAGTGATATTCTTCAGTTATACTTGAAAGATAATATCAAATTGTAGTAAAATATAATAAAGGATAAGAGTTAAGAAGGAGGTATGAGTGTGGAAAATTTACTTAATGGTGTAGAAGATACTTTATATATTCCTCTTGTTGCAAGAATATGTATATCTGAAAAATTTCCGGAATTTTTCTATGATGAAAAAGCCTTGTCATTAAAAGCATATATTCCTGCAAATCTTATAGAAAAGAATGCCAGTGAGTATTTTCATATGGCAAGTGTATGCAGACAAGATGTAATAGATAAAAAGATAATAAAGTTTCTTGAAGAAAATGAAAATTGTAATGTTGTGTTTTTAGGTGCCGGGCTTGAAACTGCCTATAATCGTATTAATAATAAAACAGCTAATTTTTATCAAGTGGATTTGCCTGATGTTATAGAAATTAGAAAAAAAGTGCTTGGTAATGCGGAAAATGAAAAGCTAATTTCAGGGGATATGTTTACTCTTGAATGGATAAAAGAAATAGATACCGAATTGCCAACTATGATTGCAGTTTCTGGAGTTTATCAATATTTTTATAAAGAAAAATTGTAGAAATGATTAAAAAAATGAAATCTTTTTTTCCTAAAGGAGAGTTGGTCTTTGATGCGACTAACACAAAAGGACTTAAAATTGCAAATAAATATGTTAAGAAAACCGGTAATGCAAATGCACAAATGTATTTTAGTATTGACAATGTAAAAGAATTTGCAGATATTACCGGAACAAAATTAATTGAAGTTCAAGGTTTCTACGAAAAAGCATTGAAAATCTGTTCAAATGCAAAATTAATAACTAAATTATTTATGTATTTTTCTGATAAGTGGAATAGGACAAAGGTTATTCATTTGAAATTAAATTAATGGAGAAGTTATGGACAAGTTTATTATTTTAGGGATATTAATTTTACTTGGATTAGTATTTTTATATTTAATGTTTAATCCGCCAAAAAGAAAAAATATAATTTAAAAAGTCTAACTTTTAAAAATAATAATTTATATACAGAAGCACTTGGAAAAGAGCTATTTGTAGCAAAAAGTAGTAGAAAATTTATTTTGCCGACAGAATTTGACCTATGGACTGAAATTGTTCTTTTTGAAAATGGCATTGTATTTAAAAGAAATAATAAGGAAGAGAAGTTATATTTTTCTGAAATAAATGAGATAGAGCCAATGCTTATTAATTCATTTTTTGTAAATGGTAAATACTTTGGGTATATATTTAAATTTAAAGACAATAGCAAAATTATTGTAAAAAGTAATGATATAGAAGACTTAGAATTATTTATGGAAAAACTTTTTGATCTTTTTCCTAAAGAAATGATAAGAGAAATTTAAAAGGAATTTGTCGATGTGTTTTTTTAACTTTATATGAAACTACAAGTGTCATAAAGCCGATATAGAAACATAGCTTAAAACTGGTATAATATAAGACAAAAATGAGATAAAACAAAAAGTTTGAGAAGGAAACTAAAATGAATCAATACTTGAAAGAAACTAAAATGCTGGATTTTTCAAATCCGAGTATTCAAAAATTAATAGAGATGAAATGTTGGAAAGAAAAAAATAAGTTTGATTGTATTAAAGCTATTTATAATTTCGTAAGAGATGATATAGTATTTGGATACAATGTGGATGACAATATTCCTGCTTCTAAAGTTCTTAAGGATGGATATGGTCAATGCAATACAAAAGGAACTCTTTTTATGGCATTGCTTCGTGCCTGCAAAATTCCTTGCAGAATTCATGGGTTTACCATAGATAAACAACTACAAAAAGGTGCAATGAGTGGATTTGTTTATAAAAATGCACCAAAGAATATATTTCACAGTTGGGTTGAAGTGTATTTTGAAGATAAATGGTATGAACTGGAGGCTTTTATACTGGATAAAAAATATTTATACAAGTTGCAGAAACGATTTGCAAACTGCACAGGATTTTTTTGTGGATATGGTGTTGCGGTAAAGGATTTTCAGCATCCAATAATTGATTTTGACAGAAACAACACATATATACAAAGCGAGGGAATAACTAAGGATTTTGGAGTATATGATTCTCCGGATGAATTATTGAAAAATCATCATCAGGAGTTATCAGGCATCAAGACTTTTTTATACAGACATTTGGGAAGACATTTGATGAATTGGAATGTAAAGAACATAAGAAATTCCTAAATCCCGGTTGTCACAACAATAACTAAATATAACTAATACAGGGACAGTAAACCAAAAAAGTTTACTGTTTTTTTGTCTTTGAAATTTTATAATATGACAAAAAATGTCAGGTTGTGATATAATAGACATAGGTGATGTTAAGAAATGAGAGATAGTAGATTATTTAGAATATTATATTATGTTTTGGAAAAGGGAAAAGTTACAGCAAATGAACTTTCTGAAAAATTTGAAGTATCAGTGAGGACAATATATCGAGATATTGATGTGATTAGCTCTGCTGGAATCCCGATTTATGCCACACAGGGAAAAGGTGGAGGAATAGAGATAGCAGATGATTTTGTATTAAAAAAATCTTTGCTTTCTGAAAAAGAGCAGGAACAGATTTTAGTTGCATTAAAAGGTTTAGAGGGAATAAATAAACAATATGAAAATGAGCTTTTAACAAAATTGTCTGCCTTTTTCAAAATTAAAAATACAAATTGGATTGAAGTTGATTTTACAAATTGGAAAAGAGGTAATGAATATGACGAATTGTTTAATGATATAAAATCAGCAATTATAAATAAAAATATTATTAGATTTACATATTTTTCAAGCAATGAAAAAGAGACAAGTAGAGAAGTAAAGCCGATTAGACTCTTATTTAAGGGTTGGGATTGGTATGTTTATACCTTTTGTTTACTTCGAAACGAATTTCGATATTTTAAATTATCAAGGATTAGGGATTTAAAAATTCTTGATGAAAATTTTGAAGATAGTTATGAAGATGTTGTTCTAATAAAAAAAATGGAGTATAAGGATACTGTCCATGTTAAGTTAAAATTTGACAGAAAAGTAGCTTTTAGAGTTTATGATGAAATGGGAGATATTAAAGAAGATGAAGAAGGTAATTTATATGCAGAAATAGAGCTACCAAATGATTATAATCTTTATAATTATATTTTTTCTTTTGGAGAATCCGTAGAAGTTTTAGAGCCGATAGAAATTATAAATAATATTAGAGATATGATAAATAAAATGTCTAGAATATATAATATGACAAGAGGTGTCAGGTAATCTTTTGTATAATTAATATATAAGATACAAAGGAGGTTTGTTATGAAATACGAATGGAAGAAAAACGAAAAAAATTTATATGGTGTTAAACAAAAACCACAGTTAATTGAAATTCCAAGTGCATATTATATTATGATTAAGGGAGAGGGTAATCCAAATGAGAGCGACTTTTCCAATAGGGTTTCTGCTTTGTACTCTCTTGCATATGGAATAAAGATGTTATTTAAAAATATGAATGACAAGAAAAACGAATACTCTGATTTTGCTGTATTCCCACTTGAGGGGATTTGGGAGAAATCAGATGATGAAGAATTTGATAAGAGCAAACTAAAATATACAATTATGATTAAACAACCTTATTTTATTACAAAGGAAATTTTTGAGTTAGCTTTTGAAAAAGTGAAAAAGAAAAAGCCAAACGAATTATATGATGAAGTAAGTTTTGATTGTATTGAAAGTAAAAAGGCAATTCAGATTTTGCATATTGGTAGTTTTGATACAGAGATTGAGTCCTTTGAAAAATTGGATAATTTTGCAAATGAAATGAATTTAGAGAGAAGTGAAAAACTTCATACAGAAATATACTTAAATAATAAAAATCGAACTGCAGAAGATAAACTTAAAACAATATTAAGATACAATGTGAAATAAGGAGGCTTATTATGGCTAGACCAACTACTAAAGAAGATTTGCTTATTAGTGCAAAAGAAAATTATGGAAAGTTAAATGAATTGATTTCTAAATTGTCAGAAAAAGAGCTGAATACTCCTTTTGACTTTTCGGCTGATGTAAAAAAGAAAGAGGCACATTGGAAAAGAGATAAGAATTTAAGGGATATTTTAATTCATCTTTATGAATGGCATATGTTAATTTTAAATTGGGTAAATTCCAATCAAAATGGCGAAGAAAAGCCATTTATACCAAAGCCTTATAATTGGAAAACTTATGGAGATATGAATGTAGAATTTTGGAAAAAACATCAAAATACACCTTTAGAAGAGGCAAAGAAAATGCTTAATAAATCTCATAAGGATGTTTTAGTTTTAGCTGAAAAGTTTTCAAATGAGGAATTGTTTTCTAAAAATGTTTTTAAATGGGTTGGAGGGAGTACATTAGGTTCATATTTTGTAAGTGCCACTTCAAGTCATTATGATTGGGCGATTAAGAAACTTAAAGCACATCAAAAGAATTGTAAAAATTAATTCTAAATAGAAAAGGGATTAATATGCATTTTGTAAAAGTAAAGGGAATATTATCTTCAAAAAACGGAATGAATTTATTTCGTGGTTGCACACATGGTTGTATTTATTGCGATTCAAGAAGTAAATGTTATCAGATGAATCATAGTTTTGAAGATATTGAAGTAAAAGAAAATTCAATAGAGCTTTTGGAAGATAGACTTAAAAGAAAAAGAAAAAAATGTATGATTGGTATGGGGTCAATGACTGACCCCTACATTAATGAGGAATTAAAACTGAATTATACAAGACAAGCAATAGAAATAATAAATAAATATGGTTTTGGACTTACACTCATTACAAAGTCATCAAATATAATCAGGGATTTGGATTTGTTAAAAGAGATTAACTCCAAGACAAAATGTGTTGTTCAAATGACACTCACAACCTATGATGAAAGATTATGTAGGATAATTGAACCAAATGTTTCTACTACAAAGGAAAGAGTTGAAACCTTGATTAAATTAAGAGAAGCAGGAATACCTACGGTAGTATGGATGACTCCGATTTTACCATATATTAATGATACAGAAGAAAATATTAGAGGTATTTTGAATTATTGCAAAGAGGCGAAAGTAAAAGGAATTCTCTGCTTTGGAATGGGACTTACCTTGCGAGAGGGAAATAGGGAATACTTTTATTCTAAACTGGATAAACACTTCCCATATCTTAAAGATAAATATATTAGAGAGTTTGGTAATTCTTATGTTATTAACAGTAAAAATAATTATAGATTAATGAAAATTTTTCGAGACTTCTGTGAAAACGAAAAAATTATGCATGATTATAATAAAATTTTTAGCTATTTAAATACATTTGAAGAAAAAGAAATATCAAAACAACTAAGTATTTTTGATTTGTAATAAAAAATAAATAATTCGATAGATTTTATGAAAGAATATTCTTTTTTAGAGTATTCTTTTTTGTTGAAATAAGAAGTAAAGTTATTATATTTTTGTGTATGTATCTACGATACATTCACTTTTGTTTGCAACAAAAGTGTGAGATTTTTTGCAGTCGATTGTAGTCAAATTAAAGATTTGAACAATCTTTGTGTCAGACCTACAATAGATAAAATACAAGTAAATAATCTAAGTTATGAGATTTCTCCACTACACTCAGCTATGCTTCGTTTCGGTCGAAATGACGTATAAGATAATAATTTTCGTTTAGTACTCTGACGTTAAAAGTAAATAAACTTCAATTGTTTAAAAATTTATAAGAAGTAAAATGTTGCACGTCATAGTAACTATTAAAGTAATGTCTCCAACACGTCATCTTGAGCGTAGTGTAACGGAGTCAATCTAGCCCTAACTTTGTTTACTTGTAAACAAAAGTAGGTCTGACGGGGTCGTTGTATCATTTGATACAATGACTCTGGAGATCTCCTAAAGCCCCGCAATTGTGAAAGAAATGTTTTTAGTAGTTTGTATTGTAATTAAAGTTAATAAAATTTTATATTGTATGTATCTACGATACATTTAGTTTTACTTGTAAACAAGTAAAACTATGAGATTTCTCGGCTTCGCTCAAAATGACGTGTTGGGGGACTTTCATATGCAACATACTATGACGTGAATTGTTTTATTTTTATATATAAAATTTTCAATAATTTTTTTGATACCTTTTATATTTTTAAAATATTTTTTTAATTTGAAGTTTATTTTCTTTTAATGTCTATCAACTAAACAAAGCATTCTTCTTTATACGTCATTTCGACCGAAACGAAGCATAGCTGAGTGTAGTGGAGAAATCTCCTAAGGCTCTATGCTAGTAAACAAAAGTAGGTCTGACGGAGTTATTGTATTATTTGAAACAATGAATCTGTGGATTTTCTAAAGCCCCTTAACTATTAAATTTACAAAAATATTTCATATATCTAGTTTAGGATGTAAAAATAGAATTATAAATATTTCATTTGGGTAATATAGTAAAAAGAGGGTGATTATATGAATAGAAACAAAGAACAAATGTTGGATTTTTTAGTAAAAGCATTTATAGCTGATTCGGATAACTATAAAAATATGGAAATTCCTGAAGATGAAACTCAAAAAAAGGTAGTTTTACGTTCTCTTATGAATATCCGTATACCAAGAAAAATGGATGATAAAGTTTTAGAAGTTCAAGATGAATATTTAAAACTTTGCGCAGAAGAAAAGAGAATAGTAGAGATTAAGGATATTCCTGTTGTAAAAGATATTTTTCTATTTGGCAAGGAGATATTACAAGACTTAAGGTTGATGCTATAGTTAATGCGGCGAATTCAATAATGCTTGGATGTTGGGTTCCAATGCATCTATGTATTGATAATCAAATACATACTTTTGCAGGAATTCAACTAAGGGCAGAATGTAACGAAAAAATGCAGGAACTTAAGAAAAAATATGGTCAAGATTATGAACAGCCTACTGCTGTTCCGATGCTTACAGGTGCCTATAATCTACCTTCAAAAAAAGTAATTCATATAGTTGGTCCAATTGTTTATGGAGAGCTTACTAAAGAGCTTGAAAAAGAATTAGCTGACTGTTACGAAAAAACTTTGGATATGTGTTTGGAAAATGGACTAAAAAGTGTAGCATTTTGTTGTATATCAACAGGTGAATTTAGATTTCCAAAGGAAAGAGCAGCAGAGATTGCAATTGATACAACTAAAAAGTGGGTTTTAGAACACCCTTTAGCTATGGATAGGATCATTTTTAATGTTTTCAAAGATGAAGATAAAAAATATTATGAAAAAATGATATAATATTAATGATTATACTATTTTAAAAAGGAGATAATTATGAGTTTTGATTTATTTGTCTTTGAAAAAAGAGAAGAAATAAAAACTTCTTTGGATGTATTTGCATATCAGGAGGAGTTCACAGAATATAAAGAAAATAAAGATTATGAATCTTTGGATGGCTGTTCTGATGTAATATCCTGTTGGGCTAAAAAGATGTTTGAAAAATTTCCACCAATAAGTGGGAAGTATGCTTTGCCTGATGAGATTGCCTATGCAACAGAGGATTCAGAAAATCATTTGACTGATTATAGCTTAGGAAAGAATGGAGTATATTGTGCATTCTCATACAATGTTGAAGATGATGCATTGGAATTTGTAAAAAGTATTGCAGATGAATATGGTGTAGGAATTTATAATCTTCAAAGCAATGATGCAATTTTTTGTAAAGGGATTGACATATTAAAATGTAGAACAGAAAGCACGGACGACTTCGAATGTGATTGGGAAAATATTGAAAACTTTATTGAAAAATTTAATGATATTGACCGAGTAAATGAAAATGGAGGACTAACATTCATTACCATTTGGTATGAAACTGATGGAAAACAAGGTAATTTTATACAATGTACTCCTTGTTATAAAAATAAGGGATTTTTTTCATCATTATTTAGTAAGAAAATTTCAAATGAAATAGATTCTTATATTTTTGAAATAGAAAAAAACGGCGGGGTATATCAAACATTTATAGAAGATAAATCTGAACTTATAAAAGTTATAAAAGAATGGTGCATAGATAGAAAAGAGCCTGATATAAGAGAATATAAAAGAATTATAGATTTGTAGGTAAAATATGAAAGAAAATTATAATAAAACAGATGGATATAGAGAAAATATTGAAATGGGACTTAAGGGATTAAAGACTGCTGGGAAAAATATAACTTCTGAAAGTGAGTTAAATAAGGAAAAGATTGAATTTTTAAAAAAGAAATAGAAAATGCAGATGCGATTGTAATAGGTGCTGGAGCGGGGCTTTCAACTTCAGCAGGTTTGACTTATAGTGGTGAGAGATTCGAAAAATATTTCTTTGATTTTTCAAAAAAATTCGGTATAACTGATATGTATTCAGGTGGATTTTACCCTTTTCCGGATAGAGAAACACTTTGGGCTTGGTGGGCAAGACATATATATTTTAATAGATATATCGAACCACCAAAACCGGTTTACAGAGATTTGTTTTCCATTATAAAGGATAAAGAATATTTTGTTATAACGACAAATGTAGATCATCAATTTCAAAGAGCGGGATTTGATAAAAAACGTCTTTTCTATACTCAAGGTGATTATGGATTATTTCAAAGCGTGAATTCACAAAATCAAAAGACCTATGATAATGAAGAATGGGTTATGAGAGCGATAGAAGTTCAAGGATTTAAGAAAAATGAAGAGGGCGTTTTTGATATACCTGAAAATATGGAAATATCAATGAAAATTCCTACAGATATGATTCCAAAATGTCCTGATGATGACTCCGATGTTACAATGAATCTTCGTGCTGATACTTCCTTTGTCGAAGATGAAGGTTGGTATAAAGCATCGAAAGAATATTATAATTTCCTTGAAAAGTATAAAGATAAACATATACTCTTTTTAGAGTTGGGTGTTGGAAATAATACTCCTGTAATAATAAAATATCCTTTTTGGCAAATGACTATGGAAAATAAAAATTCAATTTATGCCTGTATTAATTATAAAGAAGCATTTTACCCTGAACAAATAAAAGACAGAAGCATTTGTATTGACGGAGATATTGGAGAAATACTAAAGAAAATTATGGAATAATAAATAAAAGTTTTATTAAAGAATATTCTTTTTAAGAGTATTCTTTTTTGTGTAAATAATATTTAAAAAATAAACAATGCACGTCATAGCAACAAGCAAAGTGAATCCCCCAACACGTCATCTCGAGTGAAGTGTAACGCAATCGAGAGATCTCATAAATCCCTGTAATTGTGAATGAAATATTTTTAGTAGATTGTATTGTAATTAAAGTTAAGAAAATTTTATTTTTTATGTATCTCCGATACATTCATTTTTGTTTGCAACAAAAATGTGAGATTTCCACAGTCGATTGTACCCAAATTAAAGATTTGGACAATATGCGTCAGACCTACTATAGATTATTTACAAGTAAATAATCTAAGTTATAAGATTTCTCCACTACACTCAGCTATGCTTCGTTTCGGTCGAAATGACGTATGAAGAAGAATCTTCGTTTAGGAGCTTAACGTTAAAAGAAAATAATCTTCAAATTTCAAAAGAAATATTTTAAAAAATATAAAAGGCATCAAAAATTTTTCATTTCATAAATATTTCATTTTCATTTCATAAATATTTCATAAATCTGGTTTAAAATAGCTACTGTAAAGAAAATACTTTGAAATTAAAATAAATTTGAGAGAGGGGAGCTGAATAGGACAGTGGTAAAAAATGCGATAGCATATGTTTTAAGAAAAAGAATAGAACTCTGATAGTTTTTATTATTTTGACAGTAGTTCTTTCATGTTTATACGCTTGTCTAAATATTTTGAAATCAGGAGCTAGTTTGGAGAAGTCTTTGTATAAGTCTTCAAATTCATCTTCATCCATAGCCAGAAAGGACAGTCAGGGATATTTTGATAGAAATGAGTTAAAAGGTATAAATGATATAAAGGAAATTGAAGAGATAATTACTCAATATGAAGGCTTGGCAAGATTGTCAAATACCAATGCAGTTGACAGCGGGCAACAAATCACAAGAGATGATATTCCAAGTTACTTAAAAAATATTGTATCAATTCAAGCTACAAGCAATGTAAAAAGAAATGTTTTGTTTAGTAGTGGAGTTTTTACAATAAAAGAGGGAAGAAATATTGAAAAAAATGATAAAAATAAGATTTTAGTTCATGAGGAGTTTGCTGAAAAGAACAAATTAAAATTAGGAGATAAAATTAGTTTAGAATTTGTAGATCCAAATAAAAATGATAAAAGCAACAAGCAAACTGAATTTGAAATTGTTGGAATTTTTTCAGGAAAGAAACAGGAGACACAAACAGGATTATCTTCAGATTTGAGTGAAAATATGATGTTTACGGATTATGATTCAGCACAAAAGGCTTTAAATGCTGAAGGAAACAAAGAACTTGTAAATAAGATGACATTTTTTACAAGCACTCCTGAAAAGATGGACGAGGCAATAAATAAAGTTAAAAAGCTTAATGTAGATTGGGAAAAAACTTATACTGTTGATAAGGATTCAAACTCATTTAAAGAAGCTTTAGAGTCATTAAGCGGAGTTAAGCATATTATAAGAATAATGACTTTTGCAATTATGATTGGTGGTTCTGTAGTTCTTTCATTGATATTGATATTATGGTTAAGAGAAAGAATTTATGAAATCGGAATATTATTGTCCATAGGTGTAAGTAAATTAAAAATTATAGGTCAATTTATTATGGAATTAATATTTATATCAATTCCGGCAATTCTGGTATCTTTGATATTTGGAAATTTGGTAGTAAATCAAATTATCGGAGGACTGATTAGTTCCGATGATACTACATCAATTACATCCAATTTCGTAAGTAATGGATATAATATGAACAGTTTAATAACTTTTGCACAAAGTTATGGAGTTTTATTGCTAATTATTGTTTTATCAGTAGTTTTTGCATCAGGATTGATTTTAATTAAGAAACCAAAAGAAATATTATCACAAATTAGCTAGGAGGAAATAAATGAACACATTAGAAATTAAAAATGTAACATATAGTTATGCGAATTCAAAAGAAAAAGTTTTATCATTAATAAATCAAGGATTTGAACTTGGAAAATTTTATGCGATTATCGGTAAATCAGGAACAGGAAAGTCAACTTTGCTTTCACTTTTAGCAGGTTTAGATAAACCGAACAGCGGAGAAATTTTGTTCAATAACGAAAATATAGAAAAAGCAGGTTATAGTAATCACAGAAAGAACAATATATCTTTAGTATTCCAAAACTACAATCTTATAGATTATCTATCACCATTAGAAAATATCAGATTGGTAAATAGTAAAGCATCTGAAGATATCTTGCTTGAATTGGGACTTGATAGAACTCAAGTTAGAAGAAATGTAATGAAACTATCAGGTGGACAACAACAAAGAGTTGCTATTGCAAGAGCTTTAGTATCAGAAGCACCGGTTATTTTGGCAGACGAACCTACAGGTAACTTGGATGAAACTACTGCAGGAGAAATAATAGAAGTATTGAAAAAACTTGCAAAAGAGAGAAATAAATGTGTAATAGTAGTAACTCATAGTAAAGAAGTTGCAAGTGCAGCTGATACGATACTTGAGCTTAATAATAAAAGATTAAAAGAAGTAACAAAAAGTAATTAGGAGGTAAGCAATGTTTAAAAATGCTTTTGCGTACGTAACCAGAAAGAGTTTAAAATCATTAATTATATTATTAATTATCTTATCAATGTCAGCACTTAGCTTGATAAGTTTATCTATAAAAGATGCTACAAATAAGGCATCAGAAGAAACTTTTGGAAATATTACAAACAGTTTTACAATGGAAATAAATAGAAGAGTAAATCAAGGTACTGCCAGAGGTGGTGGTAATGTAAGAGGTCAAGACATCAAGAAAATTGTTGATTCAGGACATGTGGATAATTTTGTTAAAAGAATCAACAGTGTTGCCAATCTTGACGATAATTTAGATATAGTTCAAGCGCCGGGTGCTGGTCAAAACGAATCTGCAGAAAGAGCTAAAAACTTCAAAAGAGCAGTTATGTTAACAGGTGTAAACAGTTCTCAAAAAGAAACAAAATTTGTTTCCGGAGCATATAAATTAGTTGAAGGGGAACATTTAAATAGCGAAGATAAAAATAAAATTTTAATGCATAAAGATTTAGCTGCAAAAAATAATTTAAAAGTTGGAGATAAGATTAAATTAAAATCCAATTTATATGATGCAGATAATGAAAAGAGAGCAAATGAAACTGTAGAAGTAGAAATTAAAGGTCTTTTTGATGGACATGGAAAAAGCGCTGTAACTTATAATCAAGAACTTTATGAAAATACTTTAATTACAGATGTTCATACAGCTGCCAAAGTTTATGGAAATACTGAAGATACAGCAACATACCAAGATGCAACATTCTTTGTAAAAGGTAATAGAAATTTAGATCAAGTAATAAAAGATCTTAAAAAATTGGATATTAACTGGAGATCTTATAATTTAATTAAGAGTTCTTCAAACTTCCCTGCATTACAAAAATCAATTTCAGGAATATATTCAATTGCAAATCAATTATTTGCAGGTTCTCTAATATTTGCAGGTTTAGTAGTTACATTACTATTATTCTTGTGGATGAATGCCAGAAAGAAAGAAATTGCAGTATTGTTATCAATAGGAATTTCTAAAACTAAGATATTTGGACAATTTGCCATTGAATTACTTTTCGTTGCAATCCCGGCATTCATAGGTTCATATTTCTTGGCAGGTTATACAGGAAAAATGCTTGGAAACAGTATTTTACAAAAAGTTACAGGAAGTATTGCAAAACAAATCGCAAGACAGTCAGCATCAACTAAATTAGGAGGCGGAGCTGAAGTTGACGGATTTAATAAGACATTAACAAGTTTAGATGTTAGCATTAATCCAAAAGCCCTTCTTTATGTAGTATTGTTCATGTCAATTGTACTTGCAATTGCATTGGTAATCTCTTCTTCAAATATTTTAAGAAAGAAACCAAAAGAATTATTAATTGATACAAAATAGTTTTTATCATAGGGGGTACTTCGTAATATTCTAATACGATAGCAAAAATTATCGGTGTATATACATCGATAATTTTGTTTTTATGGTAAAATATTATTAGTAAATTTTTTTATAAAAGGAGGGCTTATGAGAATATTAGTTGTCGAAGACGATCAAATAATCAGAGAGGGAATCTGTGAGTATTTATCTGCATTCGGTTATGACATTATTGAAGCGAAAGACGGACAGGAAGCCTTAATAAAATTTAATAAGAATGAGATTAATTTAGTAATTTTAGATATACAAATTCCTTTCCTAAATGGATTGGAAGTCTTAAAAGAAATCAGAAAAAAAGTAATTTGCCTGTGCTGATGCTTACAGCATTTAATGATGAGGAATATAAGATAAATGCTTTTTCAAGTTTGGCGGACGGTTATATGGAAAAGCCGTTTTCACTTCCTGTTTTAAAAGTTAGAATAGATTCTTTAGTTAAAAGGCATTATGGAAGTCATGAAAAATTTGAATATAATAATGCCGAAGTTAATTTCACAAGTTACACAGCGAAATACAATGGCGAAGATGTGGATATAAATGCAAAAGAACTTGAGATATTAAAATATTTATTGGAAAACGAAGGACATGCTTTGACAAGAGCACAGATAATAGATAATGTGTGGAAAGAAACGGATGAAATTCCTTTTGACAGAGTTATAGATGTCTATATAAAAGAGTTGAGAAAAAAACTTGGTTTGGATTGTATTGTAACAATTAGAAATGTTGGTTATAAATTGGAGAGAAAATGAAGAATTTAAAAATATTTCCAAAAATGTTTTTGCAGACATTTGGAATTCTCGGAACTGTAATTGTGTTAATACATTTATTGGTATTTTTTATTTTTCCGAGAACTTACTTGGAAACTAGAAAGCAGGAACTTTATTCAAAAGCCGATGAAATCTCAAATAATATTATGGGAAAGGATTTAAAATTTGTAGAACAGTCTTTGGAATTTTTTCTAAAAGTAGTGATATAAAGGCATTTATAAAAGGAGAAAACGGAGATGACGAAGTCCAAATAGGCGATGATATCAATGTGAATTTAAAGAGCGGAGATAATTCTTTAATTATTGAAGAAAGGGAAGTAGAATTAAAAGGTGGTAAAAAAATCTCCATACAATTTATTTCTACCGCAGATATGAAAAAGGATGCTAAAGAACTCAGCTTTAAATTCTTGCCATATTCATTGGCTATATCTTTTATTTTTTCAATCATAGTTTCACTTATTTATGCAAAGGCGATAACTAATAATATAAAAGAAATAAAAAATGTTACGAAAAAAATGATGCGTTTGGATAGAACTGCTTATTTAAAAATTAATTCTACAAATGAAGTTGGAGAATTAAAGGAACAGATTAATGATTTGTATAGT
Organism: Parvimonas sp. oral taxon 393 str. F0440; assembly: GCA_000223315.2. GTDB lineage: Bacteria > Bacillota > Clostridia > Tissierellales > Peptoniphilaceae > Parvimonas. The sequence goes on from AFUS01000002.1 coordinate 16,068, forward strand.
ACTCTTTTAAAGCTGATAGACGATTTAGAGCTTAAAAATGAAGAAATAGTAAAATTAGAAAAATTAAAATATGATTTTTTAGGGGAACATCACATGAATTAAAAACTCCACTAGCAAGTCTAAAAATAATATTGGAAAATATGAAATACAATATTGGAAAATATAAAAATAGAGATTTGTATATCGAAAATTGTATTGACATAGTCGATCATTTGACAAGAAGTATTTCACAAATGCTGTCAGTTTCTTCGTTTGAACATTTGAAAAATGATGAAGAAATAATAGTTGTCAATGATATATTAGAAGATGTCTTGAAGCAATATATGTTACTTGCAAATCATAAAAATATAAAAATCAATAATAATCTGAAAAATGAAAAAATCTATATAGGAATGACGGCACTTAAAATTGTACTTTCTAATTTAATAAACAATGCAGTTAAATATTCCGACGAAAATGGTTTAATTAACATTGGAACAAAAGATGATTGGCTTTATATCGAAAATTCCTATAAGGATAATAAAGATTTGGATGTAAATAAAATATTTGAAATTAGTTTCAGCTTAAATAAAGAAAACAGTAATGGTCTGGGTTTATATATTGTTAAAAATATTTTATTGAACTATGGAATAAAATACAAAGTAGAAAAAAGCAAAACGGGAATTGTATTTTTGATAGAATTATCAGGCAATATGGATAAATAAATTTTTGTTTCATAATAAAGGAGCTTTATGAGATCTCCAGGACAACTGTATCTTTAGATACAATTGCCCCGTCAGACCTACTTTTGTTTGCTAACAAACAAAGTTAGGGCTAGATTCATTTCGCGTTGCTCCAGTCGAGATGACGTGTTGGGGGATTTTCTTTGCTTGTTGCTATGACGTGAATTATTTTACTTCTTAGAAGTTTTTAAACAATTGAAGTTTATTTACTTTTAACGTCTAGCTATTAATCGAAGATTTCTCTTTATACGTCATTTCGACCGAAACGAAGCATAGCTGAGTGTAGTGGAGAAATCTCATACTTTTGATTGTAAACAATCAAAAGTAAAATGTATCGTAGATACATCAACTACTAAGATATATTAATTAATTTTCGTTTAAAATTATGATGTGAATTATTACACAAAAAAAGTACAGACAATATCTGTACTCTTAAGGAGCGATAGCTCTTTTTTTGTTTTCATCATTTTGTTTTAATAATTTTTTTCTTATCAATAAATAGCAACAGATATGTGCTGTCGTTGTCAAAGCCCAAGAAATCGGATATGAAATGTAGAGTGATTCCTGTGTCCTATAAATTTGAAATATAGTAAATATCCAAATTACTCTGAACAGACAAGCACCTGTCAAGGAAACAATCATCGGCAAAATGGAATAACCCATTCCTCTTAGAGATCCGACTGTTACGTCCATTAGTCCACATAGTAGATATGTTGCTGATACAATTTTCATTCTGTTAAGTCCGTACATAATTACTTCAGGATTATCCGTGAAAATTCCAAGAAGTATATTTCCTAAAGAATATGCACCGACTCCAAGTACAAGTCCAACAACTGTAACAATTCCAAGACCTTGTAATAAAATTTTATCTATTCTATGATATTTTTTGCTCCCATATTTTGACTTGTAAAACTCAATGTTGATTGATAAATTGAATTCATTGACATATATACAAAGCCTTCAATATTTATTGCTGCTGTATTTCCTGCAATTACTAACTTTCCAAAGGTATTTATAGAAGATTGAATTAACACATTTGATATACTGAATACAATACCTTGAAGTCCAGCTGGAAGTCCTATTCTTAAAATACTAATAACTTTATCTTTTTGTAATTTTATTTTTCTTAAATTAAGATGCATATATCCTACAGTTTTTGATAAGAATGATATCATCATAATTGCTGAAACATATTGAGAAATTATTGTCGCTATTGCAACTCCGTCAACACTCATTTTTAAAATTATAACAAAAAATAGATTCAATATAACATTTAAGATACCGGAAACTATTAAAAAGAATAAGGGTCTTTTTGTATCTCCAATGGATCTTAAAAGTGCCGCTCCAAAATTATATATGGCTGCAGCGGGACTTCCCAAGAAGATTATTTTCATATAAAGCACGGATAAATCTATAATTTCATCAGGAGTTCCCATAAGATGTAACATAGGTCTTGAGGCAATAATTCCAACAAAAAGTAAAATTGTTCCGGAAATAATTGCAAGAGCAATTGCATTGTGAACAGTATCGGATGCGTTTTTATAATCTCTTGCACCACAATATTTTCCCATTGTTACACTTATTCCCATAGAAATTCCGATTAATAAACTCACAAGTAAATTAATTAGTGATGAAGTCGCTCCAACTCCTGCAAGTGCTGTGCTTCCGGAATATCGTCCGACAACTATTATGTCTATTGTATTAAAAAGTAATTGAAAGACACTTGTAAAAATAATTGGAATTGAAAAGAATACCATTTTTTTCAAGGTCTTTCCATTTATCATATCTATTTCATTGCTTTTAACCATTATATCCTCCGTAAAAATATCTAAAATTATTCTAAAATCATAACATATATTCAAAAGTTTTGCAATAAAAAATATCGAGTTATTTTTTTGTATTTAATTTAGTGTATATTTTTGATATTCAATTATAATCAATTTAATATATGAATTAGATTTCGTTGGAAAATTTGTGTTTTCAGTCTATATGAAGTACATATGTGATATTAAGTTTTTTATTTAATAAGCCATATGATAAAACTATATTGTTTCACATATATAAATAGAAAAAAATTAATGAAAGTGATATAATAAAAAAGAATAGAAAAGTAGAAATAGTACATAATTGTTGATAGTTATATGATAATTAGAAATGCTCATAGTATTATAATTATTACAATACTAAATTAAAAAATTGATAGGAGTTTTATAAGGAGAATATATTATGAATAGTGGAATATCTATCGGTAAAGGCATTTTATGGGTATTAGTTTGGTTTGGATTTATGTTTATATATACTGCTCTTGATATTGTGATATGGAGAAAAATTGCTCCGAATTACAGTAGAATTTTGAATATAATAACTGTTGCATTGAGCATGGTTGTATTTTTTGTTTTATTGGAAAGAAAAGAGAATTTCAAACTTAATTTACTAGAAAATATTTCTATTCAAGGAATAGTAATAGCTATATGTTGTTCAGTATTATTCTATCTTCTTTTAGATAAAGGATTAGATCCTATATTTGAAAGTATTTTTCCATCGAGTAAAGAAAATTATCAACAGACAATTCAATCAATAATTTCCTCACCTATTGTAAGCCTAATTGATTTTTGTATATTTGCACCTATTCTTGAAGAATTTTTAATGAGGGGATTTATACTCAACGGTTTATACGCAAATTATGGAATTATTGTTGCTTTACTTATATCTTCGATACTGTTTGCATTATTACACTTTAATATTGCTCAAATAATTCCTTCATTTATTTGTGGAATAATATTAGGTTTGATTTATTTATATACAGGTTCAATACTTTCCTGTATATTTGCTCATATGGGATATAATTTAATATCATATATTATGATAATTTTACCCATTTACAATAAGTAGTTTGTTGTAATGATAATTTTATTATAATCAATAATCTTCTTTACTACATAAAAATATCCACATAAAAAATATTCCCAAGTCTTTAATTTGGATATAATCGACTTTAGGAATATTTATAAGACTATTTACTTTTATATTTAATCAACTTTTTATCGGAATGAATCTTTTACTACATTCGAGTTATTCATTTTTGTTTAGATTACATTTAAGTCCCTTTTATGCAATTTTGTTAAAATTACATTTAAGTATTTTGTAAAATAATTAATTAAATTTTCTATCGTATAGTAATGATGCATTTAAAATTACGAGTATTGAGCCAAGATTGTGAACTATTGCACCAACCAATGGATTTAAAACTCCAAGAACTGATAAAATTACAGCTACAAAGTTAATTAAAAGAGATGCTACAATATTGAATTTTATCGTCTTAACTGTTGCATTTGCAAGTTTTTTCAGATAAACTATTTTTGAAACATCATGTCCCATTAGTACAATATTTGCACTCTCAATTGAAATGTCGCTACCTGTTTTTCCCATTGCGACCGAAACATCAGATAGTTTAAGAGCAGGAGCGTCGTTTATTCCGTCTCCAATCATACAAACGACATTATTTTCTTTTAGACTTTTTATATTTTCAAATTTTTCTTCAGGAGAAAGCTCAGCTTTAACATTTGTAATTCCAACTTTTTCTGAAAAATATTTTGCGGTTGAAAGATTGTCTCCGGTTAAAAGTAATGGTTCAATTTCAAAGCTTTTTAACTTTTCAACCATTTCTTTAGCATTTTCTCTTAGAGTGTCTGATAGAGTTACGATTGATAAAACTTCTTTTTCGTCTCCGAAAAGAATTATATTTTTAGATTCACTTGAGTATTTTTCGATTTTTTCTTTTACATTGTCTTTTATATTTATATTATTTTCTCTAAAGTATTTTTCATTTCCACAGAAATATTTATTTCCTAAAATCTCTCCTTCAACACCTCTTGCAATTTTCATTTTAAAGTTTTCAACAACTTCTTTTTTAATATTTTTTTCATCTAGATATTCTGTTACAGACTTTGCGATAGGATGTTCACTTTTTGATTCTAAACTTGAAATCAAGGACATTATTTTTTCGTCGGATAAGTCTGAAAAATTTTCTATATCATTTACATTTAATTTTCCATAAGTTAAAGTTCCGGTTTTATCAAAGGCTATTTTATTAACTTTTGCAAGTTTTTCAAGGGCATTAAAAGTTTTTATTATTACACCATGCTTACTTGCTTGACCGATTGAAGCCATAACTGCTGTCGGAGTTGATAAAAATAGGGCACAAGGACAAAATACAACTAAAACTGTAACTGCTCTATTTATTGAAGTGTATAAATCAAATTTAGATAGCACCATTATTACAAAAGTTGCAATTGCAATTAAAAGCGCAGTAGGAACGAGTTTAACTGCAAGTCTGTCAATTACTGTTTGCATAGGAGTTTGTTCTTTTTCAGCTCTTTCAACCAAGTCGATAAATTTTTGCAAGGAAGAATTTTCAACATCTTTTGCTATAATGTCGATACTTCCGAAACAGTTCATAGAACCACAGAAAACTTCATCTCCAACGGTTTTGTCAACCGGTAAACTTTCTCCTGTTAGAATTGATTGGTCAATAGAAGAAAAACCCTCTTTTATAATTCCATCAACTGAAATTATTTCTCCGGGCATAACTCTGATTAAATCTCCGTTTTCAATTTCTTCAATCGGAACTTCTTTAACAGTATAAGAATCATTAGTTTTAATAAGTTTCTTTGCTTTTTTTGGAGCGGAAGAAATTAAATCATTAAGACCTTTTTTGGCTCTGTCAACCGTATAGTCTTCCAAAAGCTCTCCAATTGCCATAAGAATTGCAATTTCGCCTGCTGCGAAGTATTCACCAACAAATACCGATGCAATTACCGCAATTGAGATTAAAAGCGAATTTTTAATTTTAAATTTTATTAAATTTTTAACAGCACCTACAAAGAAAGGAAAAGCAGAAATAAAAATACTTATCCAAACGGGCTTAAACACAGTTTCTATCTTTAAGAGATTTAAAACTACATTTAGTACAAAAAATGCTATTGAAATTAGAGTAAAGTTTAAACCGCTAAAAAGTTTTGAAATTTTGTTTATCATATAATCCTCCTTGATTTTTTCTGTCTATAATGCTACAATTAATTTAATAACGAACACTTTGTTTGATTTAATTGTACCACTATAGATATTACATATCAATAAGCAATTAATCAAAATAGTAATACTTTGAACATTTTTTAAAAAATGTATGGGGGATTTTATGAATAGACAACAAATTAAAACCAGAAAAGCAATTTTTATGGCTTTTACAGAGCTTTTATCAAGGAAAAATTATAACAAAATAACAGTTCAGGAAATAATAGACCTTGCAGATATAGGTAGGAGTACATTTTATTCTCATTTTGAAACAAAGGATGATTTATTAAAAGAAATTTGTAGAGAATTATTTGAACATATTTTTTCCAATGATTTGAGTAGGGAATGTTCAAAGGTTTTTGAAAACTCAAAGAGAAATCCTAAAATTTTAATTACACATATACTATATCATCTAAAGGAAAATAAGGAAAAATTTATAAAAGTTTTAAGTTGCGAAAGCAATGATTTATTTTTAGAATATTTTAAAACTTATCTATTTAAGATGATAGATGAATATATTGTTATTGACAATACTGATGATGAAAAATTTAAAAAATTCCTAAAAAATCATATCTGTTGTTCATTTGTTGAAACTGTTAAATGGTGGATAAATGATCAGATGAAGGAAAGTCCTGAAGAAATGGCAGACTATTTTTTCAAGGTTGTAAATCCTATATTAAAATAATAAAAAGCAAAAAGTGTAGATATAATGTCTACACTTTTTGGTGGAATGTTATGAAAAAAGCTTAGAATGCAGGAACAACAGCTCCGTTATAAGTTTTATTTATAAATTCTTTAACTTTTTCGCTTTGTAGGGCTTTTAAAACTTTTTTGTAAATTTCGTTATTTTCTTCTACAGTTCTAACCGCAAGTATATTTGCATAAGGAGAGTCTTTTCCTTCGATGAATTTAGCATCTTTTGTTGGGTTAAGTCCGGCTTCAATTGCATAGTTTCCATTTATTACAGCACCATCAACGTCTTTAATAACTCTTGGTAATTGAGCAGCTTCAACTTCAGTAAATTTAATTTTCTTTGGATTTTCAACAATATCTTTTACACTTGATAGAATATTTGTATTGTCTTTTAATTTGATTAAACCATTTTTATCAAGTAAAATTAAAGCCCTTGCTCCGTTTGAAGCATCATTTGGAATAGCAATTTCAGCACCATCTTTAATTTCAGTTTTTCCATTTAAGTATAATCCCATTGGTTCAATGTGAACATTTCCAAGTGCTGAAATCTTAGTATTTTTTTCAGAATTAAATTTGTCTAAATATGGCTTATGTTGGAAAAAATTAATATCTAATTCTTTTCCGTCTAAAGCTAAATTAGGTTGAACATAGTCTGTAAAAGTTACAATTTCAAGCTTAATTCCTTCTTTTTCTAAATCTTCTTTAACTAATTCAACTAATTTTTGATGTGGTTCCGGAGAAACTCCGATTTTTACAACCTTAGTTTCTACTTTTGTTTCTTTATTTTCTGTATTTTTATTATCTGAACTCTTTGCTCCACAAGCTGTAGTTAAAACTACAACTAATCCAAGGGCTAATGCTAATAATTTTTTTCTCATATTTTTTCTCCTATACATTTAATTTTTTATTTATTTTTTTGGGAATCAAATTTCCTAAGATTTGAACAATTTGTACTAATAGTATTATTATTATAACGGGAATTGTCATCTCTAAATACTTAAATCTGTGATAACCGTAAGTTATAGCCAAGTCTCCAAGACCTTGTGCACCTATAGTTCCTGCCATTGCTGAATAACCAATTAAGTTTATAATCGTTAAGGTAATTCCATTTACTAAAGTTGGCAAGGATTCGGAAAGCATAATTTTAATAATTTCAAAATCACTTGAACCGATTGAAATACTTGCTTCAATAGTTCCATAATCAACTTCCTTTAAAGCATTTTCAAAAATTCTTGCTACAAAAGGTATTGCTGAAACTGTCAATGGAATTATAGCAGCAGTTGGACCAATCATTTTTCCTGTCAAAACTTTAGAAACCGGTAAAATATAAACTATCAATATAAGAAATGGAACAGATCTAAAGATATTTACAATAAAACTTAAGATAGAATAAACAAATTTGTTGCTCTTTATTCCATTTTTATCTGTAATAACTAAAATAACTCCTAAAAATCCTCCAATTATAGTTGAAAGTAATGATGAGAAGAATACCATATAAATTGTCTGAAAACTCGCTTTTATCAATGAATTTGTCATTCTAATTTACCTCCTCAACTAAAACTTTTTTATCTTCAAGGAAGTTTTTAATTTCATCAACTCTGTCTTTCTCAAAGATTTCTACTATTAAATGTCCTACCTTACCTTCTTTAATCTTATCGATATTTCCACTTATTATATTTATATCAAGATTTTTTTGACGTATAAGTTCTGATATAATAGGTTTTGTTGTAGTTTCCTTTGTAAAACCAAGTCTTAGAATACAACCTTTATAATCTGCTACCGGTAATTCATCATAATCTTCAAATTGTGGAAGAGTTTCAATGAATTTCTTTGTAGTTGCAGTTTTCGGAGAAGTAAATAGTTTTAAAACAGTATCTTGTTCTATAATTTCTCCATTTTCTATAACCGCCGCTCTATCACATATTGCCTTAACAACCTCCATTTGATGAGTAATTAAAACAATTGTAAGATTAAATTCATCTCTGATTTTTAAAAGTAATTCTAAAATTGACTTTGTACTTTGCGGATCTAGGGCAGAAGTTGCCTCATCACATAGTAAAATTTTTGGTTGAACCGCCAAAGCTCTTGCAATGGCTACTCTTTGTTTTTGACCACCGGAAAGATTTGCAGGATATTCATATATCTTTTCTTTCAAATTAACATATTCCAAAAGAGTATTTACTCTTTCTTCAATATCTTTTTTCTTCCACTTATTTATTCTTAGTGGATAAGCAATGTTCTCAAAAACATTTTTTTGATAAAAAAGATTGAAAGATTGAAAAATCATAGCCATGTTTTTCCTAGCTTCCTTAAGTTCTTTGCTATTCATCTTTACAATATCTTTACCGTCTATAAAAATATTTCCTTGAGTTGGCTCTTCAAGTCGATTAATACATCTGATTAAAGATGATTTACCGGCACCGCTCATACCGATTATACCGAATATTTCTCCCTTTTTGATTTCTAAATTAATATTAGTAACAGCCTTAAATCCATTGTCATAAATCTTGACTAAATTCTCAATTTTAATCATACAAACCTCCTTTTCTATATTTTCGAAAAATTATTATTGTTTCAAGGTATAAAAAAAATCTCTGATAAGAGATTTTGAAACTAATTTCTTATCTTCCGAATACTCGCTGGAATTAGCACCTTATTTTTAAAAACAGGTTGCCGGGCTTCATAGGGCCAGTCCCTCCGCCACTCTGGATAAGTGTTATTTAATATTGTTGCTAAATTATAGCATAATGGAATTTTAATGTCAACACTTTTTAAATAATTTTGTTAAAAAATATTTTAATACAAGAAAATAGTTAATATATAGTCAATATAATAATTGCTTATTTGAGATATTAATTAAAATATGATAAAATATAAGCAACTTTATTTTTTATGGCAAAAAATTTTACCATAATATTATATTTATCAGGAGGAAATTATGAAGTGTGTAATGTTTGATATGGACGGGACTTTGATAGATTCCATTGGGGGTTGGTTTGGAAGCTGTTCTTATTTTCTTAAAGAGATGAATTTAGAAGAGACTGATGAACTAAAGGAGTTGTTTAAAGGAAAGAAACTTTATGCAAGGGGAATAGCAATAAAAAATTATTTTAATCTTGATTTAACTCCGGACGAAATTTATGCAAGAAATTTAAAATATGTAAAAGAAGGATATGATGAAATTTATGGCGCAAAAGAGAATGTAATAGAAGCTATGGATTATTTAAAGGACAAAGGTTATAAAATTTCTTTAAATACCGCTACAAATATCGGTCTTTGTAAAAATTGTTTAGAAAGAACGGGACTTATGAAGTATTTTGATTATATTCAAACTTGTGATGATTGCGGATATCTAAAAGATGATGAAAGATATTATGATTGGGCAATAAAAAAGCATAATGAAGATGTGAAAGAAATTATATTCTTTGATGATACTGAAGCACCTTTAAAAACCGCAAAGAAAAGGGAAATAAAAACAGTTTTAGTTTATGAACCTTTAACTAATGGAGAGTTTTTTGATATGACTACAGATTTTGATTACAAAATGGATACTATTTCCATTGAAAATTTGAAAAAAATTGGACTTTAAATTAAATTATAATTAAAAAAAGAGCTATGTTATGAAAACTGAACATAGCTCTTTTTGTTTAATTTTTAAATTATTTTAAATAATTTTCAAACCAATCGAATATTTCTTTTAATCTTCTTATTCTATGCATTGGTTTACCACTTCTTGAAAGCTCGTGATTTTCACCTTTAAACATTACAAGTCTTGCAGGTACATCGTGATATTTTAAAGCAGAGAACATTTGAATTCCCTCCGGTATCCAACATCTGTAATCTTCATCTGAATGGATGAAAAGTGTAGGTGTTTGTGCCTTATTTGCATATTTAAGTGGGGAATGATACCATAATTTTTCGTAATTATTCCAAGGAGTTGCAGAGATTTGATCATCAATGAAATAATATCCTATATCTGTAAGTAAAAATTCAGAAGTCATATTAGAAATTGAACGTTGTGAACAAGCAGCTTTAAATCTGTTTGTATGTCCGATTGCCCAATTAGTCATAAAACCGCCGTAACTTCCACCCATGATTGCAAGTTTTTCTTCATCAAGTGCAGGATAGTTTTTAATTACAGCATCTGTAAATTTCATTAAGTCATCAAAGTCAATTTCTCCATATTTTCCACGAATATCCGCAAATTCTTTTCCTCTACCATCTGAACCTCTAGGATTTGTGAAAAATACAAAATATCCGTTATTTGCTAAAAATTGCATTTCGTGATGGAATACTTTTCCAAAAACTGTTTTAGGACCACCGTGAACATGGAGTACACCCGGATATTTTTTCTCCGGATCATAGTCAACAGGCTTCATAACATATCCGATAAAGCCTATTCCATCATTTGTAAATGAAATTTCCTCAATTTCAGAAAGTGAATATTCTGTCGTATCATTATGGAATGAAATTCTATTTTCTTCTTCTGTTGAAATTTCGTAAATATCTTGTAAATTAGATTCTTTTAGTGCGATAGCATAAATTTTTCCGCCTTCGGAAACATCAAAACAGTCAATTGAACCTGATTTTTCGTTTAATCTTTCAAGATTTCCATTCTTATCTATTTTATATAGATATGAACTGTTTACTTCGGTATTTATGAAATACATAAATCCATCTTTAACTAAAGTGCTTTTGCCACCTGTTAATCTCATATCAGTTCCAACAGAGTTGTTCATACACATATCAAAATTGTCATTTACAATTTTTTCGAAAGATTTTTCCGCAATGTTTATAATATAGATATTTGAATTTTCATTCAAACCATATTCTTTCATATCTGTGGCTTTAGCTATGATATTTTCATTATCTATAAAGTTTACATATTCAAAAGCATAATCTTTTGCTAAAATATCAACCACTTTAGTTTTAATATCTAAAATTTTAACCTCATTTACAAGTGGCATTTTTCCTGTATAAGATGTTGTGATAAATACAGCCTTAGTTTTATCTTCATTTAATTCTAAACCGTAAATATCGGTAATATCATCACTTAACGGAATAAATTCGGAAGTCTTTTTGTTGAAAAGATAAAGTCTGCTTCTGTCTTCATTTGTAAAACCTATATTATTTCCCCAGAAAGGAATTTCAGTTGCAACAAGATAATCTTTAGAATCATCATATAATTTTTCTTTGTTTTCTTCTTTACTATCTTCCTTTTTTGATTCTTTTTCTATTTTTTCCAATTCTTTTGTTCTGTTAAAATTAGCTAAAACTAAAAATTCATCCTCATTAATTTGTTTTATTGTATTTACTAAAGCAGGAATAGTAAAGTCTAAAACAGCTTCGCCACCGGAAGTACATATTTTATAAAATTTAGTTGAATCCGAATCGTCTTTTTTGCCTTCTCTATCACTTGCAAAAAGAATAGAACCGTCTAAAAGCTCAATAAAAGAACTTTCCCTAGCACCATTAGTAAAAACGAAAGATTTTTTAGTTTCTAAATCCATTTTATAAATTCTATGCTCATAAGAATTCTTTTCTAAATTCATATTAGAAACTGTGTAGAATAGATTTTTTTCATCTTTACTTAAATGTAAATTTCCTAAAAACTTAAAGTTTTTAAATTCATCAATTTTTATACTTTTCATATTGCCTCCTTAAACAAAAATTCACAATAATTTTCATTGTTTTAATTTTTCTAATGAAAATACCTTGCAATTTGATTATACTACAAAAACAAAAAAACACAAAATTTATTTTTATAAATACTACTTATATGATAAAATATTTATATTAAATGAAACTTAAAAAATGGAGGGAATATGAAAATAGGATTGGTTTCTTATGAGTTTAAGAATGGGGAAATTGAATATAATATTGAAAAAATAGAAAAGGCGATTATCTCTGCTAACGGAAATGCGGATTTACTTTGTTTTGGAGAAACTTTTTTGCAAGGATTCGACTCTCTTTCTTGGAAGTATGAAACAGACAAAGATGTTGCAATTACAAAGGATTCTGCAATAATGGAAAAATTAAAAAACTTAGTGAAAAGTATAAAATTGACCTTGGTATCGGATATATTGAAAGAGAAAAAGAAAAGATTTATTCTTCTTTTGTAGTAATAGAAAAAGGAAAAATAATTCATAACTATAGAAGAATTACAAAAAATTGGAAAGAATATTCAATTACCGATGAACATTATTGTGAAGGAGAAATCTCAGAAACTTTTATCTATAAGAATAGAAAATTTAAAATTGCACTATGCGGAGATATGTGGATTTGCCCTGAAAAATTTAAAACAAATGGAATTTTACTTTGGCCGGTTTATTGTAATTTCACAAAAGATGAATGGAAAAATACTGAACAATATGATTATGCAGTTCAATCCAAATCTGCATCAGATAATGTGCTTTTAGTAAATTCTATCACAAAAAACGAGCCAATAAGTGTTGGCGGGGCATATTATTTTAAAAACGGAAAAATTGAAAAGAGTTTAGAATTGGAAAAAGAAGATATTTTATTTGTTGAGATATCTGATTAAAATTGATTTGTTTATTCTGTAAAAATGAGAAATATATTAATATTTGGTATAGATTAAAACTTGACTTATACGGAAAATACATTTGAAGAGAATTTGTGGCATTGGTAATCATATATAGTTAATATAAAATAATAAATAAGACTTAAAATCATAATAAAGATAAAATTGCTATAAATGATTAAAAATTTCAATTAAAATGCTAAAATTTTGACAAAAAAGTGGATTTTTTATACTGTTTTTGGTATAATAATCGAATGGAGTTATTACTAAAAATAATATAGATATAAAGTAGTTTGTATTACATAAATATACTATATTTATAGAATTTTAATTATTATCAAAAAATGAGATTTTATTTTTAATATTGAAATATCAAATATCTTAATATAGATTAGGAAGGGGAAAAATTATATGAATAAAAGGACGACATTACAAAAATTAACAGCTTTTTTCTTAGTTTTTATAATGCTATTAGGGATAATTGTTCCGAATACTGTTGTTTTTGCAGAAGGAAAATTGAATAAAGATACAATTACAGATTTTAAAAAAACTGATAAGGAAACTGACGAAAAGATAAATTCTAAAGAACAAGAAGATAAAAAGGACAATAAAACTGAAGTCAAAGACGATAAGTCAGAAGGAAAAGAAGAAAAAGAAGACAAAGTTAAGTCTATATTTAATAAATCTTTAATTAAATCTGCTTCTCTCAATAGGGGAATTCCAATGGAAAATGGTAAACTTGTGGTATATGATGACAGCCATAAGATTAATGATGCATCAAATGGAGATGGAACATCAGTAAATAAATATAATTTGGCAACTATGACAAATACATTGTTCACCATAAATTATACTCCTTTCTATCAAGTAAAAGACGATGGTAATACTGAGTTTGGTGATCAAAGAATTGTTGTAGATATACCAACCTATGGATTCAAACTTGCTAATCCTGGAATTGAAGGAGTACAATTTGAAAAAATTACAATGCTAGATGCAAAGGGCAAAGTAATTCCATTGGATGCGGTTTCACAAAAGAATTATGATAAAGTTACAAAAATTATATATGATATTAATGATAAATTTCTTGGCTCTTTAGGTGGAGGATCAAGTTTAGTATTTAATATCGCCTTTAATAGACGTAGTTTAACAGATGAAGAATGTAAAAAGTGGATTGATGAAGGAAAACTTGAAACAAATCTTAATGTTTCAGCCTGTGAAGGAGAAAACAACGCACCGATTAACAGTACAGGCAATCCGTCAACATACAAATGGAAAATGTCTCCAATTAATTATGAAGATACTAAAACTACAGTAAAAGGAAATCGTCATTTAAATGCAAGCAGTATGGCGAAGATAGCAAATTCAGGATTTATAAACTTTTATGATACAGATCCTACAAGCGGTCCATTTACCGGTAACAGAGATTACTATTATTATAATCAAGGAACAATTCATGATGGGAATACTCCTTTAATGAGCTTGAAACATATCAAGGTTTATGTTCCGAAAAATGGAAGTGTTGAAGGAAATTTCATTTTACAAAAATTACAAAACAGAAACGGATTATATGATTCAGATCTTACTTATTATGTTAAAGTAAGTGAAATGAAAAATGATGGTGATGGTAAGGGAAATTACTATCTTATAACACCAAAAAAAGCTCTATATAATAATGGAAGCGATCACAAATGGAAAGATGCATTTACAAAGGGATTTTCACCTGTATGGCAAGTTCCTGATGGAATAGAAAATATTGGCTCTGACACTTTATATGAAGCTACAACCCCTGAATTTGTCTTTGAAACACCAAATGGAATAGACGGCAAAAAGGAAGTTGTTATTAGTGCTGACGGACAAGGTGTAAAGATTAAAACTATGAAAGCTAATACTGTAGATGGATATGAGATTCATACATTCTCAGGACCGGGATATCAACTTTATAAAAATGCCGGAGGATTTTTTACTGCAAATGCAGTTTCTCCTGATGCAAATTATACAGATGTGGGTTATACTCGTTTAAGTAATGAATATTATATTCTAAAGGATGCAAATGGAGCTTGGAATGAGTATTTTCCGAAGAACAAAACCGGAGCTACAACTGAAACTTTTGAATTTCCGGAAGAAATTCAACCTACTGTGTGGAAAGGGACTGCACAGATATGGGATAAAACTTCTTATAAAGTAGCAAAAGTAGTTTATACTACTGCAGATGGTAATCAACATACAGCAGAAGTAAACTCACCTGTTCATTTAGCAAATAAAGTTCATAATTTCCCTGAAGTTAAATTTGATACTTCCGGTGGAAGAGTAACTAAAGTCGAGGTTTATTGGGAACATTTAAATAATGATGCTTTTAATGCAAGTACACATTATGCAGGAAGATATAATGCAAATACTCATAGATTATCATATGCTCAAAGTAAGTTCGATTATTATGTAACACCTACAGCCACAGGGCATTTACAGGTAAAATATTCTGCAAAATCAACTGATTCAAATGCGGATACAAATGATAATTTTGATTATGAGGCTAATAAGGCTGTAAAAAATCCTGTTAATAATGTTAGCGGAACAGCAAAGGATGATTTCTTTTGGACAACAGTAATTCAAAAAAAATGTACACCTTTGAAGGCGGAAAGCACTGGAGACAGACTAAAAGAAAATGTGCTATATCCTAATCAAGCGGAAAATGGAACTTTTTATGATACTTGGAAATTATTCTTTAATTATGGAACTAAGAAAGAATTTTCTCCTGTAACAAAAAATCCTAGAATTGATTTGACAGTAGGAACATTAAATCTTAAGGGATTGGATACTAAGGCTGAGAAAACAGGGCTTATGACCGGGAAATTCACAGCTAATAAATCCTTAAGCGGATGGAAAATAATTTATAAAACTGCAGACAATATGTTTGGAGTAGAAGGTGCAGAAAAAGTATATAATATTGGAGATATTGAAGATGGAACAAAAATAGATCTTGGTATTAATAGAGATATTGAGCATTTATCAAGTATTGTTTTAACTTATGATGGAGTATATAATATTGAACCATTTGTCAATAAAGAAACAGGAGAAGCTGTTTTATTTTCCAATATTGAATATGAACTTAGAAATACTGATTTTAAAGGTAATCCATTGACTATAGAGAAGGATAAGGGACTTGCTTGGTATGGACCTAATTACTTTATTCAAAATTTAGAAGGTAGATATTATAATGAAAATTGTAGTGATGGTAATCATATTCACGATGCCGGAAAAGGACAAACCTTTGGTGGTAGGGCATGGAATGCTGTAAAATTACCACAACGTTATGGACTTCTAACAAGAACATATATTGTTACAAATAAGACTGCAGATAATGTAATTGAACCTGCTGGAAATGAAACGAATAATTCTATTTCACAGTCCGGAACAAGTTTGTAAAAGGTTAGATTTAATACAAAAGCTTATGCTTATGCAATGAATTCAGATATGCCTGAAGCTGGCAAAATGCCTTATGGAATTCCTGAATCCGCTTATGTAGAAATTACAGATAAACAGTTTTCAGCAGATGTAGATAAATGTAAATTCTTAGGATATGATAATGCATCCGGTAATGTAATAATTAAGCAAATCAAAGATGCTGATGGAAGAGTATGGATTAAAATGTCTATCACAGATGCCGGAATAAAGGCTTTAAATAGACAAATTAGAGAAATTACCAAGAATAAGGCATTTTCTTACTATTATTACTATAATGATAGTGCACTTAAATTTATGGAAGATCCTATTGTAATTGCACTAAAGAGTTTTAGATATACTAGTGTTACTTCTCCCGGAGAAAATGAACATCATCCATACGGAATGGTTTACTATGATATGAGTAAACTTGAGAGTAAACTTGACGGTAGTAAAAAAGAATATTATAGTTATGCAAAGATTGAGGGAGATTTGTTTAAGCTAACTGAAAATGCATCAAAAGCTCTTCAAGCTACTAAAGAAAAGAAATTATTTGGAATAGATTTGAGCAAGGTGGAAGTTATTGTATCCAAGAATACAGCGGTAGGATCAAATATATTTCCCGGAAAATATGATAATATCGTATATGGAACAGCGGGAAGTAAATTCCCAACACAGACTTTCTATCCTGATGAAATAGATAATTTACGAGGAGATTTCTTCGTTCAAGCTCCGGATTCAGATGGATTTAAGGATTTTAAGGCTATTATTGAAATTCCTAAAAAAGGTAAATCTGTGTCCTATACACAACAAAATGAAACGGTTCAAACTCCGAAAACAGAGGTTAATATGTATTTGACAGGTGAAGTTGCTGTAATGGGAGATAGTCGTCCTGGCAAACAGGAATTCAGTTATAGTATAGACGGTGGAAATACATTTGTTTCAGCAGAAAATATAACTGATTGGTCAAAGGTAACTCATGTTAAACTTGATTTAGGAGAACTTCCAAAAGGTAGTCAGGTAAATATTAAATTGCCACTAAAAACTCATGCTAAAACTACAACTGATGAGCTTCAAGCATACATTGGGGGAAGTTTTGAAGCAACTGACTATACAGGATTTAAAACGAGTGGATATATAAATCCTGCAAAGTATATTTATGGAAATTTTGCAATTATTTCATCAGATGTTTGGTGGGATAAAAACGAAAACGGAAAACTTGATGATGGAGAAACAAAAGCAAAAGATATTAAACTTGAACTATATTCTCCAAATCATGACATAACTATTAATAATAAGTTAATTCCTGCTAATACTTTGATTCATAGTACAACAACGGATGAAAATGGAGGATATGAATTAAAGAGCTTTATGCTTGATGCCGGTCAATGGATAAAGGTTACTATGCCAAATGGTGAAACTAAACTTACATTGAAGGCAGAAGATTCGGATATGTTAAAATCAAAGAACTCTGATTTTGACAGAACAAGCTATAAAACGGCTGAATTACCGGAATTGGTAAGAGAAAAAGCACTTGATACTATCGGTTGTGGACTTATCAAAATTCCAAAGATAAAAACTGAAACAGTTAATCTTCATGTTGGAGAAGAGTCAAATGAAGGAGCAGGTAAAGCTGTGGCAACAAGTGACCATCCTACTGTAACTCCTGAATTGAAATATCTTGAACTACAAAATGATGTAGCGGATGTTGATAGTCAGGGAAAAGTTAGTGGAAAGACTACAGGTAAAATTAAAGCCGAAGTTACAACAACCAACACATTGGCAAGTACTAATCAAGCAATACCTGAAGATACTGTAAAAGCGGAGTACGATATTATTGTTTATGGAAAAGTAAATTATAATAAAAATCACGCTGATGTAAAGGGAGAAGCACCAAAGGATAATAACGAATACTATCCATCCGTTAAAGCAGACGGAAATGATGCTGATACTGATAAAGTGACTGTTTTAAATGCCGGTACGATGAAAAGAGCAGGATATATCTTCAAAGGGTGGAATACACAAGCTGACGGCAAAGGAACTATGTATTCTATAGGAGATACATTTAAAACAGGAATTCTTGATAAAGATATTGAGTTATATGCGATTTGGTCTTTAATATGGACTCCGATGGAAATTCCTACAAGAGATTTAAAGGTAACAAAGACTTGGGAATTGCTTGAAGGACATACAATACCTGTTAATGAAATTCAAGTAGAATTATTTAAAGATAATGTTTCAACCGGTAAAAAACTTACTTTAAATGAAGCAAATAATTGGACAGTTACTTTTGAAAAATTACCAGTATCATCAACTTTAGGTGGAACAAATCACAACTATACAGTTAAGGAAGTTGGCGAAAGTGGTTCAGCAACTAAATTAGATAATAGATGGTTTGGAGTTAGTTATGGCGGAACAATGAAAGACGGTCTTACAGTAACTAATAAAGAAAAACTACCTTGGACACCGATGATACCGCCAACAAGAGATATTAAAGTAACAAAAGAGTGGAAAGACATTAAAGGAAATACTATTGAATCACCTGTTGAAAAAATAGAAGTAGAATTATACAAAGACGGAGAAGCTACAGGAAAGAAATTAGAACTAACAAAGGACAATAACTGGACAGTAACTTTTGAAAAACTTGAAGTGGCAGATAAACTTGGAAGTACAAACTACTATCAATACACAGTTAAAGAAGTTGGAGAAAATGGTTCAGCAATTCAACTAAATGACAAATGGTATGGAGTTAGTTATGGCGGAACAATGAAAGATGGCTTTACAATAACTAATAAGGAAAAAATGCCATGGGCACCGATGATACCGCCAACAAGAGATATCAAAGTAACAAAAGTGTGGAAAAACTTTTTAGGAACTGATGCAGAAGCATCTGTTGAAAAGATAGAAGTAGAATTGTATAGAGACGGAGAAGCTACAGGAAAGAAAGCAGAACTAACAAATGAAAATAACTGGACAGCAACTTTTGAAAAACTTGAAGTGGCAGATAAACTTGGAAGTACAAATTACTATCAATACACAGTTAAAGAAGTTGGAGAAGATAAAAATGCAATTCAACTAAATAACAAATGGTATGGAGTTGCTTATGGCGGAACAATGAAAGATGGTCTTACAGTAACTAATAAAGAAAAATGCCGTGGGCACCGATGATACCGCCAACAAGAGATATCAAAGTAATAAAAGAGTGGAAAAACTTTTTAGGAACTGATGCAGAAGCTCCGGTTGAAAAGATAGAAGTGGAATTGTACAAAGACGGAGTAGCTACAGGAAAGAAAGCAGAACTTACAAAAGCAAATAATTGGACAGCTACATTTGAAAAACTTGAAGTAGCAGACGGACTCGGAAGTACAAACTACTATCAATACACAGTTAAAGAAGTTGGAGAAAATGGTTCAGCAATTCAACTAAATAACAAATGGTATGGAGTTAGTTATGGCGGAACAATGAAAGATGGCTTTACAATAACTAATAAGGAAAAAATGCCATGGACACCGATGGAAATTCCTACAAGAGATTTAAAGGTAACAAAGACTTGGGATTTGCTTGAAGGACATACAATGCCTGTCAATGAAATTGAAGTTGAATTATTTAAAGATAATGTTTCAACCGGTAAAAAACTTACTTTAAATGAAGCGAATAATTGGACAGCAACTTTTGAAAAATTACCTGTATCAGCAACTTTAGGCGGAGCAAATCACAACTATACAGTTAAAGAAGTTGGAGAAAATGGTTCAGCAATTCAACTAAATAACAAATGGTACGGAGTTGCTTATGCCGGTACAATGAAAGACGGCTTTACAATAACTAATAAGGAAAAAACACCTTGGACACCGATGATATCGCCGACAAGAGATATCAAAGTAACAAAAGAGTGGAAAGATATTAAAGGTAATGTTATTGAAGCACCTGTTGAAAAGATAGAGGTAGAATTGTACAAAGATGGAGTAGCTACAGGAAAGAAAGTAGAACTTACAAAAGCAAATAATTGGACAGCAACTTTTGAAAAACTTGAAGTGGCAGACGGACTTGGAAGCACAAATTACTATCAATACACAGTTAAAGAAGTTGGAGAAAGTGAAAATGCAATTAAATTTGGTAGTAATTCATACAATGTAAGTTACAGCGGAAGTATGAAAGGCGGTTTTACAATTACTAACAAAAATGTAGAAATTCCAAAACCTCTTAAACCTAGTACAAAATTACCTAAAACAGGAAGTTCAAATGACTTATCTCTATACATTTACTGTATATTAACATCAGTAACACTATTAGGACTAATTGCTTATAGGCGTAATAAATATACAAAATAATGTATAATATAATCTGCAAATAACCTGATTATAAATTAAATGGTACAATAAAAACAGATAGCAATAAAAGCTATCTGTTTTTTTGTCATTTTTTTTGTTTTGTGGTATAATATAATGCACTATAATTGATTTGAAATTTATTATTTTTGTTTATATATCTTTTGGGGAGATTGTAAATAAAAAATATATTTCAACATCATAATATCGAATTATAAAGAAACATAAAAGGAGGAACATTTATGAAAAGCTTAACGAAAAGAAGATTAAGTTTTCTTTTAGTATTTGCTATGATTTGTTCGGTTTTATTGCCTTTTAGCAATAGATCAAACGCAAAAGAAGTAGAAGGAGATGTAATTAAAAAAGCATCAGTTACAGATGCAGACGGTAATCCTTTTAAGCCGGGGCAAAAAATTGGAGCATGGCAACCGTTCAGGATATATGCAGAATTCGAATTGCCTGATAATGTTGTAAAAGAAAATGATACTACTACAATGACCTTGCCGGTTGGATTTAACACTTCATCGCCTGACCACTTTGATATAAAGGATGGGGATGAAGTCATTGCACATGCAAAATTGTATAATCAAAATCCTGCAAAAATAGTACTTACATATACTAAATATGCAGAAACTCATTCAGGTGTTAAAGGGAAATTTTATTTTAATGTTTCTGTTAATGCTGAAACACAAACCGGATCAGGGGAGCTTCCTGTAACTTTAACTGTGAATGGAAAGATTATTCCTGCAGGGAAAGTTGACTATAATCCACCACATTTTGTTAATTCTCAATTTACTAAAGGTGGCTGGATGACAAATGATAAAACTGAAGGAAAGTACGATATAAGAATTAACCAAGACAATGTAATTCTTGTTAAAGCTAAGTTTGAAGATACAATTCAATCTGAGGGTGTTTCATTCATTGAAGATAGTCTTGAAATATGGAATGGAAAATGGGTAAACAATGTAACTTCTGTAGCTCTTATAGGTAAAAAAAATGTTACTAAAGATTTTAAGGATGCCGGTAAAATTAAATTTGACGGTAAAAAACTTACGATTGATATTGGAGATTATCCGGAATCAAATGAAAAAAGAGGCTTTCAAATTCTATATAAAGTTAAGTTAAATTATGACCCGGTAGCAGGAGAAGAAATTAAAAACAAAGCAAAATTAACATATGGCGAAGATAATTATAGTCAAGAAAGTACTTATAAAATTAGAGATGCCGGTGGTATTGGCGAAGGCTATGTATTTAAAATTAAAGTACAAAAGACAGGCAAGGACAATGCTCCATTAGCCGGTGCAAAATTTGATGTTATTCGTGTTCGTAACAAGCAAAAGGTTGGAGAAATTATAACAGGACAGGATGGAAGCGGTGAAATTGGAAAACTACTTAGAGATGAGTATCAACTAGTTGAAACTGAAGCTCCAAAAGGTTATCAAAAATTAAAGGATCCTATCACTGTTAAGCCTGATGATTTTGGAACTACTAAAGTTGCAATAAAAAATATCAAAAATGAACCTGAAGAAAAGATAAAAGTATCAGGAGAAAAAACTTGGGATGATGCAAATAACCAAGATGGAAAAAGACCTGATAGTATCAAAGTTATTCTAAATAAAACTGTAGATGGAGTAACAAGTAAAGTAACTGATAAAGTAGTTACAAAAGGTGCAGATGATAAATGGAAATATGAATTCAATGATTTACCAAAATATGAAAATGGTAAATTAATAACTTATTCTATAGATGAAGAAGAAGTACCGGGATATACAAAAACTATAGATGGAAATAATATTAAGAATTCATATACACCTGGAAAAACAAAAGTATCAGGAGAAAAGACTTGGGATGACAATGATAACCAAGATGGAAAGAGACCTGAAAAAATAACTGTAATCTTGAAGAAAACGGTAGATGGAAAAACAAGTGAAGTAACACGAAAAGATGTTACACCGGATACTGATGGCAAATGGAAATATGAGTTTGCAGACTTACCATTATATGAAGGTGGAAAACCAATTGAATATAGTATAGATGAAGTTAAAGTAGATGGTTATGATAAAGTTAAATCAAGAACAACAAATGGTCCAGACTACAATTTAATAAACAAACATACACCAGAGACAGTAGATGTAAAAGGGAAAAGACTTGGAATGATAATAACAACCAAGACGGAAAGAGACCTGAAAAAATAACTGTTAAGTTAATGAAAAAAGTTGGAAATGCAGAAGCTGTAGTTGCACAAACACAAGAAGTCAGAGAAGGTGCTGACAAGAAGTGGACTTATGAATTCAAGAATTTACCAAAATATGAAAAAGGTACAGAAATCACTTATTCTATAGAAGAAGAAGCTGTAGCAGGTTATGTAGGAGCATTATCAGGTTATAATCTTACTAATACTCATACACCGGAGACAGTAGATGTAAAAGGTGAAAAGACTTGGGATGATGCAAACAACCAAGATGGAAAGCGTCCAAAATCAATTACAGTTAAATTAATCAAACAAGTTGAAAACGGACAGCCTGTAGAGGTACAAAGAAAAGAAGTTAAAGAAGGTACTGATAAGAAGTGGACATATGAATTCAAGAATTTACAAATATGAAAATGGTAAGGAAATCAAATACACTATAGATGAAGAAGAAGTAACAGGCTATACAAAAACTATAGATGGAACTAACATCAAGAATTCATATACACCTGGAAAAGTAAATATTTCAGGAGAAAAGACTTGGGACGATGCGAATAACCAAGACGGAAAACGTCCAACAACAATAAAAGTTCAATTGATTAAGAAAGTTGGAGATAAAGCACCTGAAGTTGTAGAAACAAAAGAAGTTAAAGAAGGAACTGATAAGAAGTGGAAATATGAATTCAATGATTTACCAAAATATGAAGATGGTAAATTAATAACTTATTCTATAGATGAAGAAGAAGTACCTGGATATACAAAAACTATAGATGGAAATAATATTAAGAATTCATATACACCTGGAAAAACAAAAGTATCAGGAGAAAAGACTTGGGATGACAATGATAACCAAGATGGAAAGAGACCTGAAAAAATAACTGTAATCTTGAAGAAAACGGTAGATGGAAAAACAAGTGAAGTAACACGAAAAGATGTTACACCGGATACTGATGGCAAATGGAAATATGAGTTTGCAGACTTACCATTATATGAAGGTGGAAAACCAATTGAATATAGTATAGATGAAGCTAAAGTAGATGGTTATGATAAAGTTAAATCAAGAACAACAAATGGTCCAGACTACAATTTAACAAATAAACATACACCGGAGACAGTAGATGTAAAAGGGGAAAAGACTTGGAATGATAACAACAACCAAGACGGAAAGAGACCTGAAAAAATAACTGTTAAGTTAATTAAAAAGGTTGGAGATAAAGCACCTGAAGTTGTAGAAACAAAAGAAGTCAGAGAAGGTGCTGATAAGAAGTGGACATATGAATTCAAAGGTTTACCAAGATATGAAAAAGGTACAGAAATAACTTATTCTATAGAAGAAGAAGCTGTAGCGGGTT
>AFUS01000001.1 GCA_000223315.2 Parvimonas sp. oral taxon 393 str. F0440
ATTGGTAATTGTAATGAGATTTCCAGAGTCATTGTATCAAAGATACAACGACCCCGTCAGACCTACTTTTGTTTAAATCCGACTACGAAAAAATTTTTCATAAGCATAGAGCTTTATGAGATCTCTCCGTTCTGCTAACGCTCCAGTCGAGATGACGTGTTGGGAGTATTTCTTTTCAAAGTGCTATGACGTGAATTATTTTGTTTTTTTTATTATAATAAAATAAATAAAAATTTTTTTCTTATATTATTATATTTTTTATATTTTATATGTAAAGACAATTTGAAGTTTGTTTACTTTTAACGTCTGGCTACTAAACGAAGTTGTTTCACTTATACGTCATCTCGACTGTAACGAAGCGAAGTAGGGTGTAGCGAATCTAGCCCTAACTTTGCTTGTTTACAAGCAATAGTAGGTCTGACGCAAAGATTGTTCAAATCTTTGATTTGAGTACAATCGACTGCGAAGATCTCATACTTTTGCTTTAGCAAAAGTAAATGTATCGCAGATACATAAAAAATTGAATATAAATATAATTTTTGATAGAATATTTTAGTAAGTTATATATTTTATTATAATTAAAACATAAGGAGGATTATATGTTTTATGTTTACATAATTTCTAATAATTTCAGAAATGTCCTATATATTGGAGTTACTAGAAATATTGAAAGAAGATTATATGAACATAAGAATAAATTACTAGATGGTTTTTCTAAAAAATACAATTTAAATGTATTATTATTTTATGAAACAACAGAATATGCTTTAGATGCAATTGCTAGAGAAAAGCAATTAAAAAAATGGAGTAGAAAGAAAAATTTGACTTGATTAAATCTATAAATCCAGAATTAAGAGATTTATCAGAAGAATGGTGATTTTTTATACGAGTCCTTTACAGGACTTACAATTATTTGTAAACAAATAATTGTAATGAGATCTCCTGAGTCATTGTATCAAAGATACAACGACACCGTCAGACCTACTTTTTGTTGTTTATGAATAAACAACAAAAGTTAGGGCTAGATTGACTATGCTCGAGATGACGTGTTGGGAGCATTTAACTTCAAAGTACCATGACGTGAACTATTATATTTTATACAACTTTTAGTAACTTCAATTTTATTAAACTGTTTTAAATTTTATCAAATATAGTTTTTTTGAAGTTTATTTACTTTTAACGTTAAGCTATCAAACGAAGATATTTCCTTTATACGTCATCTTGAGCGAAACGTAGTATAGCGAAGTGTAGTCAATCTAGCCCTAACTTTACTTGTTTACAAGTAATAGTAGGTCTGACGCAAAGATTGTTCAAATCTTTGATTTGAGTACAATCGACTGCGAAGATCTCACACTTATGCTTGTGTTCAAGCATAAGTGAATGTATCGAAGATACATAAATTACAGCAAACTAATCCATTCCACAAAAAAGACGGTTCTCACCGTCTTTATTTTCCTATACAGAAATTTGAAAAGATATTGTCTAAAATGTTTTCGGAAATATTTTCTCCGATTATTTCTCCAAGCACTTCATAGGCTCTTCTTAAATCCACTTCACAACAGTCAATAGGAACCATATTTTTTAAATCCGCATAGAAAGATTTTAAATATTCCAATGAGCTCTTTAGACTATTTTCATGTCTTACATTTGTAATTAGAGCCTTATCCTTAATCTCTATTTTTCCGTCGAAAAACATATCTATAATTGCCTGTTCAAGTTTTGAAATACCTTCATTTTTCAGAGCGGATATTTCTATTAATTCAAAATTTATCTTTTCTTTTAATTTTTCTTCATTCAATTTTTTATCCAAATCTACCTTATTTAAAATTCCTATGGATTTAGTTGTATTAGCAAGATTTATTATCTTTTCGTCTTCTTCGTCAAGCTCTCTTGAAATATCGAATAGTACCAAGTTTAAGTCGGAAGTTTCACTTGCTTCAATAGATTTTTGAACTCCGATTTTTTCAACGACATCGGCAGTTTCTCTAATTCCTGCAGTATCATTTATATTTAATTTGATTCCTGAAAGCTCGATGTCTTCTTTAATCAAATCCCTCGTAGTTCCAGCAATATCAGTTACAATCGCTCTTTCTTGTCTTAAAATTCTATTTAGTAGGGAAGACTTACCAACATTAGGCTTACCGATGATTGAAACATTTATTCCGTCTTTTAAAATTTTTCCTTTATTAGACTCTCCAAGTAATTCTTCCATATCAGCCATCAATTTTTCAGTTTTTAAAATTACATTATCAAAAGGCAATTCCTCCTGCATATCTTCTGTAAAATTGATAGAATACTCTACAAAACTTAAAATATCCAAAAGCTGTTCTCTAAACTCTTTAATCTTTTTACTCAAATGTCCTTCAAGTTGATTAATCGCACTCTTATGAGAAAATTCCGTTTTCGCCTTAATTAAGTCAATAACTCCTTCGGCTTGGGATAAATCAAGACGACCATTTAAAAAAGCTCTCTTCGTAAATTCTCCCTTTTCTGCAAGATCCGCTCCATTTTCAAGACATAAATTTAAAACCCTTTTAAGACAAACAATGCCCCCATGAGTAAAAATTTCAACGACATGCTCTCTTGTATATGTATGAGGTGCAAACATAAAACATACCATAACTTCGTCAATGAGTTCATCTTTATCGTAAATATGGCCATATTTCATCATTCTATTGGATTTTTCATCTATTTCTTTTTATCATAAGGCTTAAAAAATTTTTTACAATATCTATCGACTTTTCACCACTAAGTCTTACAATTCCTATCCCTGATTCTCCAGTAGCAGTAGCAATAGCAACAATAGTATTTTCCATATTTTCTCCTTGTTGTTCCACAATAAAGCAAAAGAACGCCTAAACGTTCTTTTTAATTGCATATTAAAATTTAGGTTTGATAACAACCTTTCTATGTGGCTCTTCACCTTCACTCACTGTAAATACACCCTTCATATTATGCAAAGTTGAATGAACTATTCTTCTTTCATAAGCATTCATAGGTCTAAGTCTCATAACTTTTTTGTATCTAACAGATTTTTTAGCAAAAGTCATCGCCATTTCTCTGATTGATTCTTCTTTTCTCTTCTTATATCCATTTATATCCAAGAAAACTCTCTTTTCTAAAGAAGTATTTCTTCTTGCAAAAATGCTTAAAATATATTGAATACTTTCTAAAGTTTCTCCTGATTTTCCAATCAAAGCCTTAAAATCATCAGATTCATTGATATATATATTAAGAGCTTCTTCATCTTCATCAGAAGTTACTTCACATTCAACACCCATTTTTGAAATTAATTCCTTTAAAAATTCTTCAATCTTTTCTACATCTTCACTTTTAGCAGGAATTTCTTTTATACAACAAGTTTCTTCAATAACTTCTTCAACAACTTCTTCTATAAAACCATTAAAATCTTCTTCTTTTTCTTCTTTTAAAGAAACTTCAACCAAAGCATCTCTTGCTCCAAAGCCCAAGAAACCGCTCTTAGGTTTTTCTATTACTTTAACATCAACATCTGCAATGTCAGCTGATAATTCTTCCAATGCAAGTTTAACAGCTTCATCAACAGTCTTTGCTGATTTTACAACACTCATTCTTTTGCTCCTTTCTACTCCTTACTCATTTTTCTATTTTCGTAAGCAGTTAAAGCCAATCTCAATAAAATTTCTACTATATTTGTCATAGCCCAATAAAGTGCAAGACCTGCAGAGAATCTCTTAGCTGAAATAAATATTATCAATGGGAATATATATTTCATAGTTTCCATTGATTTTGCAGCAGGATTATCTTGTTGATCCCTATTACTCAAGTCAAAATAAATATATTGAGTAATCGCATTTATCAAAGGAAGTCCATATATAAGTGGATCCGGAACTGATAAATCCTTAATCCAAAGGAAGTTTTTCATAACATCCGCATTCTTATCCCCAAAAATATATAATAATGGCTCTCCCATTACCGCAAACATCGCTATAACTAAAATAAAGTTAAAAATCATTGGTAAACAACCACCAAGTTGTTTAATTCCATGTTCTTTATTAAACTCCATAAGTTTAAGATTCATTGCTTGAGGATCATGCTTATATTTTTCTCTTATCTTTTGTTGCTCTTTAGCAAACTTCGCTTGAATCTTTTGATTTTTTATACTACTTAAAAATATTGGGAAAAGTACAACTTTAAAAATTATTGAAATTATAATAATACTAATCGCTAAATATGAAATACTTGAAGGTTCATTAGGTAAAATTGAAGCAACCCCTTCATAAATAAATTTCAATACAGATCCCATTAAATTTCTTAAAAATGCCATTTATTCCTCCTACTTTAGTGGATCATATCCACCTTTTCCAAAAGGATTACATCTTAAAATTCTCCAAATAACTAAATAACTTGCCTTAAAAAAATTGTATTTCTGATATGCCAAAATAGCGTACTCAGAACATGTCGGAGTAAATTTACATTTTCCATGTCCCCAAAGGCAGGAAATATATCTTCTATAAAATCTAATCAACAAAATCATTAATTTTCTCAATTTAAAACCTTCTTTAAAGCAAAATTTATAAGTCCTAATAAAGACCTCTCAAGTTCAATGTAATCAATTTCTAAAGTGTTTTTTTCGGTAAAATTACCATTTCATAACCTAATCCTAAATCACAAACATTAAGTCTTATTATTTCTTTTATTCTTCTCTTAATCAAATTACGTTTATTTGCCTTTCCAAACTTTTTAGTAATAGAAACTCCGAACTTAACTTTTTTTCTATTTGTCGGTCGGATGAAAATGGTAAAATCTTTATTCCAAAAATTTTTTCCACGTCTATAAACAGTTTGAAACTCTCTATTTTTTCTTAATCTAATTTCCTTATTCATATATCATCTTTCTATTCTTCATACTTACAACAAAAAATATCTAAATTAGCAAGTATAATAACTTCAAACACAAAAAATAAAAAGCTGAATTTTAGAAAAGGCCACACTAATGTTGGCCTATGCTGATAAAACTTTTCTATTTTTAAGTCTTCTTCTCTTTAATACAGCTCTACCTGCTTTTGTACTCATTCTCTTTCTAAAACCATGAATTTTACTTCTTTTTCTTCTATTTGGTTGATAAGTTCTTTTCATAATATAGATGACACCTCCTTATTATAATCACCTTTAGGTTATTTAATAAAACACTACCATAGATTATAAGCTATTTTAAGTATAATTGTCAAGTAAAAATACAAAAAAAATTATAAATTTTTATACAGATTCAGAGCGAAATTTTTAATTCAGAATATAAGTCTTTACACTAAACAAAAATGATGATATCATTAAATTAAAGTAGTAGTAAAGATATTTAGTAAAATTTAGTTAATAGAATGTTAAAGGAGACTGTTATGAATAATTCTAAAAAAATATTTAGAATACTATATTTAATTTTTATCTTATCGCTTGTGTTTTATAGTTTACATATAATGCAATAGGAGGTCTTAATAATGTTTAAACCCTTTGAATTAGGAATTTCCATTTTTTTCTTTTCTTTCATCAATTATAGGTGTATTTATTTCAATAAAATATGAGAATTATAAAATAAAAAAGGAAGAAATAAAAAACAAAATAAACAGTGGGATTCTTTTAATGAATTAATGTATCAAGTTAGAGATTGGGCTCGTGATTTAGAGGAAAATCCAATTTCTAGTAAATATCCAGAGAGATATATTTCTACTGAATCATTATTTAACAAATTATCTCGTGATGAAATACCTGAACAGTATATATCTATAGTTTATAATATGGCTCGTTCGATGGAAATATTAAAATATCAAATATCTTTGCAAAATCCTGATTTGCAAGATATTAAAAATCAGGCGAATGTTTTAGGTAATATAGCTTGTAAACTTGCAAGAGAAAAAAATCCAAATTTGTAATCAATAATCCATTTGCATTTTGAAAGTGGATTTTTTTGTGCATAAAAATTTTTTAATGCAATTTTTTGTTTAAATCTTGATAATATTTAAAATATTTCCAATTTACGTATTAAATGTAATAAATTTGAGTTTTTTTTTGATTTTTGGTATAATTTAACTGTGAA